>NZ_FONH01000043.1 GCF_900112865.1 Dyella marensis
TGAAGATGCTGCTCAAGCCGCTGGACCTGCCGCCGCGGGTGCAGGGCTGGGTGGAGAAGCCGCTGGCGAAGATGGCGGAGAAGCTGTTTCTCAATTGATATGAAGCCCCTCTCCCGTCGGCGACCCGAAGGTAGTCCCCGTGGGAGAGAGGGGTTGGGGTGAGGGTACGGGCGGAGCGCAAGGGTGATGTGCACCGCTCCGGCCGTACCCTCATCCGGCTGCCGCCACCTTCCTCGCTCCTCAGAGCCGCGCACATCCATGTGCGCTCCCCGCGTGCTCTCCCACGGGGACTACCTTCGGGTCGCCGGAGGGAGAAGGATTCCACTTTGAAGCGCTGTGGAAAAAACGCGGGCTCAGTTGCGGCCCAATTCCAACTCCCTCTCGCGCTCCTCCACACTGCCCTCAGGCCAGTGATACCAGTCCTCATGCGGCGAGAACTGCCGGCACGACGGGCAGAAGGTGATCTGCCAGCGGTAGCTGCAGCCGGGACAGACGCCGGCAGTCCAGAACGTATTCCACACCGTGCCGCAGCCGCCCATGCGCGGCGAGCATTGCCAGCGATCCTCGCCCTGCGGGCGCCAGGCGCAGCGCGGACAGAAGATCTGCGGCTCGTTCATGGCGCGGGCTTGCTATCGCCCGCGGCATCGCGCTGCGCCGACTGAATCTTGCGCTGCTCGTGCTCCACCGACTTCAGCTTGCCCACGTCCACCGGGCGGATCTCGCCGATCGTGCAGGGGAAGTCGCGCCGCCCGGTCAGCACCTTGTCGAAGCGCACCTGCACCTCGTTCAAGTTGGAAGTGAGGCCGATCGCGTTGGTGAATTCCAGATCCGGACACGGCCCCATCACGCTGACCAGGTACGCCTCGCTCGGCCGCGTATAAATGGCCAGCTGGCTATCGCCCAGCGGCTCCCACGAATACAGCTCGAAGAAGCGGAAGCTGCGCACCGGCTCGCGCGCCGCCGCGGCATATGCAGCCTGGCGCGCGCTGATGCGTTGCGCGTAGGGAACACTGGAACACGCCGCCACGCCCAGCGTAGCGATGGCGGCAAGGAAAAAGCGTGTGGCGAACATGGCATGTCCTCCATCGTGAGGAGACCCGCATTCGAACGCGCGGCGCCGTCCGCGGTGCACGCGTCACTTTTTCTTGGCGTTGCCCTTGCCGACCGGCTGCCACTTGTCCGGATCGAAGCCGCCGACTTCGTACACCAGGGTCAGCTTCTTCTCGCCGTCCTGCAGGGTCACGTCGATCGAGATCTTTTTCGCCTTCTCCAGCAGGGCGATAAAGGCCTTGTCGTCGCGGATCATCAGCGCCGGTTCGCCGGTGCTCGGCGCGAACGCCTTGATGCCAGTGTCCTTGCCGTCGACCACGGTCTTGAGCGTGCAGTTGGCCTTGCACACGAAGCCGTGTTCGCCGCCGGCATACAGGAAAGCGTTCTGACCCCACTCGGTATGCCGGCGCAGCACCAGCCGCACGCGATCGTTGCCGGAGGGCTGGCTGCTGTAGATGGTGGCGGTGGACTGCGTGCCACCCTGCATCGGCGAAACCTGGTACAGCCACAGGCCCTGCAGGCGGTTCTTCTCGCTGTTTTCCTTCCAGCGCTTTTCCACTTCCGGCAGGGTCTGCTGCACCTCCTTGGCGGCTGCGCTGTCGGGATAGCGGCTGACGATTTCCTTGCCCATCGACGTGGCCATCTCGTCGTTGTGGATGCGCAGCAGCTGGCGGTAGGTCTCCAGCTTCTGCGCGGACTCGTCGGCCTGCGGCGCCTGGGCCGGCGCGGCGGCCTGGTCGCCGGACTGCGAGCAGCCGGCCAGCACGCCGGCGAAAGCGAACGAAGCGGCCAGGACGGCGGGGCGGAGGCGCGGCAGGTTCATCGGCGGTACCCGTGGGTTGGAAAGAAGCCAAGAGTGAAACGGCGCGCGCAGCAGCGCAACCGCTCAGGCGCCGGCCGGCGCCTCGCCGAAGCGCTCGCGCAGCGACGTGCGGTAACGCCGGCTGCACGGCACCACGGCGCCGTCGCGCATGCGCAGGCGCGCCTCGCCGGCGTCCAGCGGCTCGATCTCGGCCAGGTAGTCCAGGTTGATCGCATAGCTGCGGTGCACGCGCACGAAGCGGCGCGCGTCCAGGCGCTCCTCGATCCCGGCCATGGTGCTGCGCAGCGGATAGTCGCGACCGCGCACGTGCAGGTTGACGTAGTTGCCGGAGGCCTGCAGCCATTCGATCTCGCTGGCGTTGACCAGGAATTCCTTGCCCAGCTTGCGCACCAGAAAGCGCTCGGGCCGCTCCACCGGCTCCACCGGCGGACCTTCGTCGGGCTCGGCCAGCAGGCGCGCCTCGCCCTGCCAACGCATCAGCCACAGCCGCGACAGGCTGACCAGGGCGATGATCAGGAAATAGGTGCGGATGTCCTTGAGGTATTCGTAGCCGAAGTTCGGCCACCAGGTGCCGAAGTCGTAATGGCTGCCCATCGCCGCATAGACCAGCCCGCGCAGCGCCACCATGCCGCCCACGTGGAGCAGGCTGAACGGCACGCTCGCCAGCAGGTGCCAGGGCAGGCTGGCGCGCCAGCTGTCCAGGCGGATCGGCCAGCGGCGTTCGACCGCCAGCACGGCGGGGATCAGGGCCAGGACCAGCAGCCCGCTGCTCCATTCCCAGGTCCACGGCTCCCAGGCCGGCAGGTGCGGGTTGTCCATCCGCGCCACCACGCTGTTGAACACCGTATTGAGCAGGGTGACCAGCACCCAGAACGCCCGCTCGAGCGGCCGGCGCCAGCGCTGGAAATCCCGGTAGTCGAAGTTGGCGTCGAAGCTGGGCCGGGTCTGCATGACGGGCATTCTACGGGCGGCGCGGTTCGTCACCAGGGTCCGCCATCCGTCCCTCGCACCCCGCGATCAATCACCTGGCGCTGGGGCACGGCCCGTAAACGGCCCAGCATGCGTGGCATCCGGCGCCGCCGCGCCTTCGACGAGCCTCAAGCCATGAATCGCCGCGACCTGCTCAAAGCCTCCCTCGCCCTGCCGCTGCTGCCGCTGGCCTTGCGCGCCGGCGCCGCGCCCACCGCGGCCATCAAACTGCTCGCCGGCCCGCTGGCCTTCCACCGCGTCCGCCCCGGCCAGCCCGGCTGGCCCGCGCCGGCGCAATGGGACGAGCTGCGGCGGCAGGTGGGCGGGCGCCTGCTGCTGCCGCGCTCGCCGTTTGCCGAATGCCCCTCGGCCGCCTGCACCCAGGCGCTGAAGCAGCTCGACAACCCGTTCGCCCTCGGCGACGACCCCGCGCTGACCCAGACCAGCGGCTGGGCCGATGCCTGGATCTCGCAACCCAGCGCCTACGCCGTGGCCGCCGAAAGCGCGGCCGACGTCGCCGCCGCCGTGAACTTCGCCCGCCAGCACCGCCTGCGCCTGGTGGTGAAGGGCGGCGGCCACAGCTACCAGGGCACCTCGGAAGCGCCGGACTCGCTGCTGGTGTGGACCCGCCATATGAACCAGGTCAGCCTGCACGACGCCTTCGTGCCGCAAGGCGCTGCGGGCCACGCCCAGCCGCTGCCGGCGGTGAGCGTGCAGGCCGGCGCGCTGTGGATCGACGCCTATGACGCCGTCACCACCCAGGGCCGGCGCTACGTGCAGGGCGGCGGCTGCGCCACCGTGGGCGTGGCCGGGCTGATCCAGAGCGGCGGCTTCGGCAGCTTCTCCAAGGGCTTCGGCAGCGCAGCGGGCAATCTGCTGGAGGCGGAGATCGTTACTGCCGACGGCAAAGTGCGCGTGGTCAACGCCTACAACGATCCGGAACTGTTCTGGGGCATCAAGGGCGGCGGCGGCGGCAGCCTTGGCGTGGTGACGCGGCTGACCCTGCGCACCTTCGAGCTGCCGGAGTTCTTCGGCGCGGCGATGGGGTGCATCAAAGCCTCCTCGCGCGACGCCTTCCGCGCGCTGGTCGGCCGCTTCGTGGCGTTCTATCGCGAGGCGCTGTTCAACCCGCACTGGGGCGAGCAGGTCGGCTTCCGCGACGGCGACACGCTGAAAATATCGATGGTGTTCCAGGGCCTGACCCAGGAGCAGGCGCAGCAGACCTGGCAGCCGTTCCTGGACTGGATCAAGGCACGCCCCGAATACAGCATCGTCGAACCGGTCCAGACCATCGCCCTGCCCGCCCGCCATTTCTGGGACGCGGCGTTCTTCCGCGAGCACGCACCGCAATACATCGTGCCGGACGACCGCCCCGGCGCCCCGGCGCATCACATGATCTGGCGCGGCGACCATGACCAGGTGGGTTGGTTTATCCATGCCTACCAGTCGGCCTGGATGCCTGCCTCGCTGCTGCAGCCGGGGCGGCGGGATGTGCTCGCCGATGCTCTGTTCGCGGCTTCGCAGCACTTCGACTATGCATTGCATTTCAACAAGGGCCTGGCCGGCGCACCGGCCGACGCGATCGAACGGGCGCGCGATACGGCGACGAATCCGGGCATGGTCGAGGCATTCGCGCTGGCCATCTGCGCCGACGGCAGCGGCCCGGCGTTCACCGGCCTGCCGGGGCGCAGCCCGGAACTGGCCAAGGCACGCCAGCAGGCGTCGAAAATCGACCTGGCCATGAAAGAACTGCTGAAGGTGGCGCCCGATGCTGGCTCCTACGTTTCGGAAAGCGATTATTTCCTGCGCGACTGGCAGCAGCGCTTCTGGGGCTCCAACTATCCGCGACTGGCGGCGGCGAAGCGGCGCTACGATCCGGAAGGCTTGTTCTTCGTGCACCACGGCGTGGGCAGCGAAGCATGGAGCGCCGACGGTTTCACCCGCACCGCGTAGGTTGGGGTGAGCACAGCGAACCCCAACAAACCTCGCACGATCACGCCCATGTTGGGGTTACGGGCTGCATCGGCAGCCCGCCCTTCGGGCCATCCGCTACGCGGATGTTCGCTACGGCATCCTGCCTTCGCAGTCGCCTGCGGC
>NZ_FONH01000041.1 GCF_900112865.1 Dyella marensis
CTTCCGTGCAACCGGGATAGACGGTGGACTCGTACACCACCACGTCGCCGCGCTTGAGCACCGATGCCAGCATCTGGCTGGCCTTGATCAACGGCCCCAGGTCCGGCCGCTTGGCCGCGTCGATCGGCGTCGGCACCGTCACGATGTAGACGTTGCGGTCGCGCAGGTCCTCCAGCGCATCGCTGTAGCGCAGCCGCGTGGCCGAGCCCAGTTCCGCGGCATCCACTTCCAGCGTCGAGTCCTTGCCCGCACGCAGTTCCTCGACCCGCGCGGCGCGGATATCGAAGCCCACCGTGTCGTACTTCTTGCCGAACTCCACAGCGAGCGGGAGGCCGACATAGCCCAGGCCGATGATGGCAATCTTGGCATTGATCACTTGCTGCATCCGATCTTCCAGATAGTGGCGGTCCGGCGTCTGAGGCCTGTGTCGATGGACCGTGAAGGGGAGAGCCTTGCGGCTCGACTGCGAACACAAGAGCCACCTACTGTGGCAAGCGCTTCTTTACTCACACCTGAAGCACGGCGATTCACGCGCGATGCGTTTCGCATACAGCGAAACGCATCAACGTTTAGCCGTCCAAACGTCCAGATGTTCGCCTGTGCTCTTGACAGGCTCATGAAGCGTGACGGCCAATTTCACGACGCGCATCGCAGTTTCGTTCGCGCGCCACACCGCCATTCATTTCGCGCGATCGGCGTCGCCGTTTCGGCGCCGATCATGCGAGCGCCGCTTACGTGCCGTTCTTGTATTCGTAGTAGCCGTACGAGTAGTAGCCACTGCTGCGGCGCTCGACCGCGTTGAAGATGGCACCCTTGATCTCCACGCCGTTCTGCGCAAAGCGCTGGCGTGCCAGGGCGATCTCACGCGCCTGGTTAAGGCCGAAGCGCACCACCAGCAGGCAGGTGCCGGCCATATGGCCGATGATCGAGGCATCGGTGACCGCCAGGATCGGCGGCGTATCGATCAGGACCAGGTCGTAGCGCGGCATCAGCTGATCCATCACTTCGGCGAAGCGCTGGTTCATCAGCAGCTCCGACGGGTTCGGCGGAATCTTGCCGCGCGCGATGTAGTGCAGGTTCTCCAGCGAGGCGATCGGCCGGATCGCGGTCTCCATGTCGATCTGCCCGGAGATAAGTTCGGACAAGCCATTGTTCGGCCGCCCGCCCATCACCTTGTGCAGCGTGCCCTTGCGCATGTCGCCGTCGATCACCAGCACGCGCTGTCCCGCCTGCGCCATCACCGCGGCGAGGTTGGCGGAAACGAAGGTCTTGCCGGCCTCCGGACTGGAGCCGGAGATCATCAGGATATTGTTCTTCGCCTCCATCCGGGCGAAATGCAGGCTGGTGCGCAGGCTGCGCAAGGCCTCGGTAGCGAGATCCGCCGGCGAGCTGATCGCGAGCAGGTGATGCCTGCCGTCGCTGCGCGCGCGATCGGACAGCGCGATCTCGTGCTCGGTCGGACTGACCGGCACCGAGGCGTACACCGGCAGGCCGAGCTGCTCGATCACCGACGGCTCTTCCACACCGCGGTTGAGCATCTGGCGCACGAACACCAGGCCGAAGGCCAGGAAAGCGCCGACGAAGGTGCCGCCGAATACCACCATGGCCTTCTTCGGCTTCACCGGGCTGGTGACGTCGACCTGCGCGTTGTCGACGATATGCACGTTGCCGACCTTGCCGGCGCGCGCGATGTCCAGCTGCTGCGCCTGGTTGAGCAGGCCGGTATAGGTCTGGTTGCTGACATCCACGTCGCGGGTGAGCTTGAGCAGCTCCTGCTGCGTGTCAGGCAGGGCGCCGACCTGCTTTTCCATGTCGCCCTTCTGCTGCTCCAGCTGGCCGATCTGCTGCATCAGCGCGCGATAGGCCGGATGCTGCGGCGTGAAGCGGCGCGCCACATCGGCCTGCTGCATGCGCAGCTGCTGGATATTGGCCTCGACCGCCACGCTCTGGTCCAGCAGCGCCTTGGTCTGCATGGTGATGTCAACCGACTTGGCCTGGATCTGGAATGCATTGAGCGCGGCCTGCGCGCGGTCCAGGTCCTGCCGCACCTTGGGCAGCTGCTCCTGCACGAACTTCAGGCTGTTGGCCGCCTCGGCCGCGTTCCACTCGACGTTCTGGCGCACATACCACTCGCTGACGCGATCGAGCAGCGCCACGGCGAGCTTGGGACTGGCGTTCTGGTAGGACAGGCCGATGATGCCGGAGTCCTTGCCCTTCTCGGTGGCCTGGATGGCCTGCTGCAACTGGTTGATGGTGGTGAGCGCGCGTTCGCGCCGCACGTCGAAGCGCGTGCCCGGGTTGGCCTTGAGCGAGCCCACCTGCAAGGTCACGCCATGACCGGTGGCGATCTGGCCGACCGCGCCCTGCAGCAGCTCGTCACCCTCGGGATTGAGCAGCGTATAGCCGCCGTTCTCGCCGGCGACCAGCGTCATCACCTTGCCCAGCAGGTCATCCGGCACCTCGATGCGCTGCAGGTCGAGCTTGGAGCCACCCCAGTCATAGCGGTTGAAGCCCAGCCACGGCGCGGCCAGCACGCCCGGATTGGCGTTGGCGAAGCGCCGGGCGATGCCGGTGCCGATCATTGGGAAATGCCGGGCCGAGACATTGATATCCAGCTTCAGGTCGTCGACCGCCTTGCCGATCACCGCGCGCGAAGTGATCAGCGCGATTTCGGTATTGGCCTGCGAGTTGGAAGCGCCCAGGGTCTGGCTGAGGGCGCTGATGCCGGGCAACTCGGGCACCTTCTGCTCCACCTGCACCATCGCATCGGCCTGGTAGATCGGCGTGGCGAGCAGCGCGTAGGCGAGGCTGCAGGCGAGGAACAGGCCGGTGATGGCGAAGATCAACCACTTGTTGTCGACCAGGGTACCGAGGATCGCACCCAGGTCGAGCTCTTCGTCGTTTCGCTGCGTGACGGCGCGGGGATCGGTCATGAGGAGGCCGCTTTGGAGAGGGAGGGAGTCAGATACGGGAGCCAGCGCGCGATGGCCTGGTCGATCAGTCCGTAGACGTGCTCGAAGGCCGGGCGCGATTGCCCGTACGGGTCAGGAATCTCCTTTTCCCCTAGCCATTTGCCGAGCAGCAGCACCTTGCCGCTGGATTCCGGCGCGAGCCGCGCGATGCGGGCGGCGTGGCTTTTTTCCATCACCAGCACGAGATCCATGTCGCGCAGCATCGACGGCTGCAGCTGGCGACCGCGATGCGCCTGCGCGTCGATGCCGTGCTCGTGCAGCAGCGCGGCCGCGGTGGCATCCATGGGATGGTCTTCGAGCGCGCCGAGACCTGCGCTCGATATCTGCGCCGAGGTATCGCGCAAGCGATCCCTCAGCAGGTATTCGGCGGTGGGGCTACGGCAAATGTTGCCCACACACACAAGCAGGATACGTTGGAACACAGCGTTGCCTGACTCTGCAAAAAGATGTGGAGGCCGCGCACACGCGAACCTGAAACCGACATCCCCCTGTTTCGTCAAACCGTCTATGCCGGACGAAAACCAGGTCGATAGTAGAGAATGTTCCTAGGCAATGGCGCGATTCGCGTCGCGAATGGCCGAACTCGTACAGCGCGCGTTAGGGGACGAGCTGTGAACGTCTACATTTCCTAAACATGCAGCGCACATGAAAAGAGCCTGCAATGCAGGCTCTTACGTGAAGGTTTTGTGTCGCCTCGATGTCGTATCAGGACGATGGCGACGCGATCCGCTGCTCGATCGCGCCGAAGATCGATGCACCATCGCCATCCGTCACGTCGATGCGGATCACATCGCCGTACTTCAGGAACGGCGTGCTCGGCTGACCATCGCGCAGCGTTTCGACCGTGCGCTGCTCGGCGAGACAGGACGCGCCCTTGCCGGTGTCTTCATTGGCGATGGTGCCCGAGCCGACGATGGTGCCGGCGGTGAGCGGGCGCGTCTTTGCCGCGTGCGCGACCAGCTGCGCGAAACTGAACTGCATGTCGACGCCGCATTCGGCTTCGCCAAACCACGCGCCGTTGATCCAGGTGCGCATCGGCAGATGCAGCTTGTCTTCACGCCAGACATCACCGAGTTCGTCCGGCGTCACGAATACCGGCGACAGCGCCGAGCGCGGCTTGGACTGCAGGAAGCCGAAGCCCTTGGCCAGCTCGGCCGGAATCAGGCCGCGCAGCGAGACATCATTGACCAGGCCGACCAGCTGGATATGCGCGGAGGCCTGCGCCGGCGTCGCCGCCATCGGCACGTCGTCGGTGATCACCACCACTTCGGCTTCCAGGTCGATACCGTAGTCCTCGCTGGGCACCAGCACCGGATCGCGCGGCGCCAGGAAACCCGCGCTGGTGGCCTGGTACATCAGCGGATCGACGTAGAACGATTCCGGCACCTCGGCGCCGCGCGCACGGCGCACGCGCTCGACGTGCGGCAGATAGGCGCTGCCGTCGACGAATTCATAGGCACGCGGCAGCGGCGCCGCCATCGCGGCGACGTCGAGCGCGAACGCGTCAGGCGCGGTGCCGGCCTGCAGTTCGCCGTACAGCGCATTGAGGCGTGGCGCCAGGTTGGACCAATCGTCCAGCGCCGCCTGCAGCGTCGCGGCGATGCCGGTGGCCTTGACGGCACGCGACAGGTCGCGGCTCACCACGATCAGGGTGCCGTCGCGCCCGCCTTCCTTGAGACTGCCCAGTTTCATGCCTTCGCTCCGATCGCCGCGCCTTGAGCGGCGGCGTTCAACAAAAAGAATCAGTGAGATGAAGCCGATGCGCCTGCGCGGATCAGCTTTCCTTGAAGTGCTTGCGGATGCCCTGCCAGCACTCGTAGTAGCTGCCCTGCAGCTGCGGCGCGTCCAGCGCCTGCCGGGTCGGCCGGATCACCTTGCGCGTCTCGAACATGAAAGCCATGGTGCCGGTGAGATGATCGGGCTTGCTCACATCGGCGCCGGAGGCCTTCTCGAAACTCGCCGCATCCGGGCCATGGCCGCTCATGCAATTGTGCAGGCTGGCGCCGCCGGGCACGAAGCCGCCCTCCTTCGCGTCATAGGCGCCCTGGATCAGGCCCATGAACTCGCTCGCCACGTTGCGATGGAAATACGGCGGGCGGAAGGTGTGCTCGGCCACCAGCCAGCGCGGCGGGAAGATCACGAAGTCGACATTGGCCGTGCCGGGCGTATCGCTCGGCGAAGTCAGCACGGTGAAGATCGACGGGTCCGGATGGTCGACGCTGATCGAGCCGACCGTGTTGTAAGTGGTCAGGTCGTACTTGTACGGCGCGTAGTTGCCGTGCCAGGCCACCACGTCCAGCGGCGAATGGTCGATCGCGGCGGTCCACAGCGAGCCCTGGAATTTCGCGATCAGCTCGAAGTCGCCTTCGACATCCTCGTACCAGGCCTGCGGGGTGAGAAAGTCGCGTGGCAGCGCCATCGAGTTGGCGCCGATCGGCCCCAGGTCCGGCAGCCGCAACAGCGCGCCGAAGTTCTCGCACACGTAGCCGCGCGCCTCGCCGTCGATCAGCTCCACGCGGAAGCGCACGCCGCGCGGGATCACCGCGATCTCCAGCGGCGCCACGTCGAGCACGCCCAGCTCCGTGCATACGCGCAGGCGTCCTTGCTGAGGCACCAGCAGCAGCTCACCGTCGGCGTCGTAGAAGAAGCGCCCGAGCATGGAGCGGTTCGCCGCATATATATGTATGCCGCAACCGGCCTGCTCGGCGGGACCGCCGTTGCCGGCCAGGGTGACCAGGCCATCGACGAAGTCGGTAGGCCGCGCGGGCAGCGGCCACGGATCCCAGCGCAGCTGGTTGGGCGTGGCCGGTGCTTCATCGAAGCGATTGTGGAAATGCTCGTGCGCGCGCGGCTCGAACGGCCGATGCACCGCCGCCGGCCGGATCCGGTACAGCCAGCTGCGCCGGTTGCTGTGGCGCGGCGCGGTAAACGCGCTGCCCGACAGCTGCTCGGCATACAGGCCGTGCGCCACGCGCTGCGGCGAGTTCTGCCCATGCGGCAGCACGCCCGCGACGGCCTCGGTGGCGAATTCGTTGCCGAAGCCGGATTGGTAGCCCTTGGTTTCCATCGATCGCACCAGTGGTTTGCCTAAGGTGTGGAGATCCGTTCACTGACGGCGCGAAGGATGGATTCCAGGACCGCGTCCGTTTGCTGCAATGTTTCGTTGTCCCAGAAGCGCAAGATCGTCAGACCTCGTGCTTGCATATGTGTCGTGCGGACTTGATCGACCGCCTTATTGTGCTGCGAGCCATCGAGCTCGATGACCAAGTGCGCCGCTTCGCAGTAGAAATCCACTATGTAAGGTGGAATCGGATGCTGGCGGCGGAACTTGTAGCCTTTCAGTCGACCGCCACGCAACCGGAACCAGAGCTTTTGTTCCGCTTCCGTGGAGGTTTGACGCAGATCACGAGAGTGCTTGTGAGTTCCTGTCGGCAATGGAGGATTCCTGCGTCCCTGCATAGCCGATAGTGTGCATTTTCAGCCAAGCCCCGCCTCACTCTCACCCCTCCAATTCGGAATCCTTCTCCCTCCGGGAGAAGGTGGCGGCAGCCGGATGAGGGTACGGCCGGAGCGGTGCACATCACTCTTGCCACTCCGCCCGTACCCTCACCCCA
>NZ_FONH01000034.1 GCF_900112865.1 Dyella marensis
GCTTACGCGTACTAATGAGCCGTGCGGCTTGACCATATAACCCCAAGACGCTTCGCACGTAATCCTTAGCGAACATCCCGATTCACCAAACGCTTGTCACTCGTTTACCCCTTTGCGGGGCTTGGCGCACCAATCTGCGCTGCCCCCACCCCTTCCCTGGCGACGATAGCGCTGTGGCCCCACCCGATCCCATCCCGAACTCGGCAGTGAAACGCAGCTGCGCCGATGGTAGTGTAGCTTGCTATGCAAGAGTAGGTCATCGCCAGGGGCTTTATCCTTAAAAACCCTCACCCTCCGGTGAGGGTTTTTTCTTGCCTGAAACATAGCGCCACCATTAGCTCCGCATAAACACCACGATTAGCTCGCCATTCGCCATGGCTTTAAAGCAGTGCGATTAACAAGCGCCGTGTGCAGCACGTTCTTTCATTCTGCATTCGCACACCGCAACACCACGCCAAGTCGACGCTGTCGCGCTCGATGCCAATTAGTCGAGAGCTAGATGCTCCGCAGCTGCATCGCACATCACGCGATACATGTCGCGCGAGCTTATCCAGCCTTGCCGTCGCCTACACCGCCCTGGGACGACGCGAGCGCGTCCTCAACGTTCAGCGTTTTCTGCCGCCACGCGCGTTCCGCGATTCATCGATCGAGCATCGCTCGATCAGGCGAGCGACATTAGTCACGCGAGAAATGACATCGAGCGAACTCCGCCGAACGCTAAGCCCATCCCCCAAGCCCAAATAAAAAGGCCTCCCACCGGGAGGCCTTTCATCAGCTCGAATCAACAAGCCCGAATCAACCGAAGTCAATCCAACCCATACCCGAACTGCTCCTTGAACTCCGCCGCAAACAGCGCGTAATCGAAGTGCTGGTTCTGCGTACCCGGATATTCAACCTTCAGCGCACCCATCAGCGACGCCATCCGACCGATCGTCGGCCAATCCTTCCCACGCATGATCCCGAAGATCAGTCCGGCGCGATAAGCATCGCCGCAACCGGTCGGATCCACCACCTTGCGCTCGCGCGCCGGCGGAATCTCGTGCGTGATGCCGTCGGTATGGATCAGCGAACCACGCGGCCCCAGCGTCACGATATACGCCTTCACCCGCTGCGCGATCTCCTCCGCGCTCCAGCCGGTGCGCGACTGCAGCAGCTGTGACTCGTAGTCGTTGACGATCACATAGGTCGACTTCTCGATCATCGCCCGGAACTCGTCGCCGTTGAACAACGGCATCGCCTGGCCCGGATCGAAGATGAAAGGCACGTTGCGCGCGGAAAACTCATCCACGTGCTGCAGCATCGCATCGCGACTGTCCGGCGCGACGATGGCGAAACTGATCTCCGGAATATCCCGCACATGATTCTCGTGCGCGCTCAGCATCGCGCCCGGATGAAAGGCGGTGATCTGGTTGTTGTCCAGATCGGTCGTGATGAAGCACTGCGGCGTGAACTGATCGCCGAACTCGCGCACGTAGTCGAGGCGGATCCCGCACTGCTGCATATGCGCGCGATACGGACCGAAGTCCTGGCCCACCGTGGCCACCGGCAGCGGATCCGCACCGAGCAGCTTCAGGTTATAGGCGATATTGCCGGCGCAACCGCCGAACTCGCGACGCATCCGAGGCACCAGGAACGACACGTTCAGGATGTGCACCTGGTCGGGCAGGATGTGGTTCTTGAACTGGTCCTGGAAGACCATGATGGTGTCGTATGCCAACGAACCGCAGATAACGGCAGACATGATTCGTAGGTGTCCCCGGGCTAGTGAACAGGCCGCGCGAGCGCGGTCGACCGATGGCCAGGGCAAGCTGCCCGGCCAAAGTTGCGAATTTTACCGATATCCGAGCGCCACCGCGACGTCTTACTGAAAATTCCAATTCATGCATTGCCACCAAAAACGCTCATATCACCCCGCCATACAAGGCTTTCTTAACGATATGGTCCTTGCGCACAAGATGCCGCCTCTTTAGACTGGCGCGCTTACTTTTTAGCCAGATCGACGCACGGCGGGCCCATGTTCAAGAAGTTTCGCGGGATTTTCTCCAACGACATCTCCATCGATCTCGGCACGGCCAATACCCTGATTTATGTGCGTGGGCAGGGCATTGTTCTGAACGAACCCTCCGTGGTCGCCATCCGCCAGGACCGTGGTCCGGGCGGCCCCCGCGCCGTGGCCGCCGTCGGCAGCGACGCCAAGAAGATGCTCGGCCGTACCCCCGGCAACATCGCCACCGTGCGCCCGATGAAGGATGGCGTGATCGCCAACTTCTCGATGACCGAGGCGATGCTGCAGCACTTCATCAAGCAGGTCCACCGCTCGCGCCTGCTGCGCCCCAGCCCCCGCGTGCTGGTCTGCGTGCCCTGCGGCTCCACCCAGGTGGAGCGCCGCGCCATCAAGGAATCGGCCGAGGGCGCCGGCGCCCGTGACGTGTTCCTGATCGAGGAGCCCATGGCGGCCGCGATCGGCGCCGGCATCCCGGTGCACGAAGCCCGCGGCTCGATGGTGCTGGACATCGGCGGCGGCACCTCCGAAGTGGCGGTGATCTCGCTCAACGGCATCGTCTACTCGCAGTCGGTCCGCGTCGGCGGCGACCGCTTCGATGAGGCCATCATCAACTATGTCCGCCGCAACCACGGCACCCTGATCGGCGAATCCACCGCCGAGCGCATCAAGATGGAGATCGGCTGCGCCTTCCCGCAGACCCATGTGCGCGAGATCGAGATCTCCGGCCGCAACCTGGCCGAAGGCGTGCCGCGCATGTTCACCATCAACTCCAACGAGGTGCTGGAAGCCCTGCACGAGCCGCTGTCCGGCATCGTCGCCGCGGTCAAGTCCGCCCTCGAGCAGACCCCGCCGGAGCTATGCTCCGACGTCGCCGAGCGCGGCATCGTGCTCACCGGCGGCGGCGCCCTGCTGCGCGACCTGGACCGCCTGATCTCCGAGGAGACCGGCCTGCACGTGATGGTGGCCGAAGAGCCGCTGACCTGCGTGGCCCGTGGCGGCGGCAAGGCGCTGGAGCTGATCGATCAGCACGGCAGCGACTTCTTCGCCGCCGAATAAGCGCTGACGGGGGCAGGGGATGGCACTCGCTCGCGAGGACTCCTCGCCCCTGTTTGCCGGCACCGTTGCCGGCACCCTTCGCCTCATCCTCTATCTCGCCTTCGCCATGGTGCTGATGGTCCTGGACCATCGGAACGGCTGGATGTGGCGGATCCGCTACACCGCCTCGGCGGTGGTCGAGCCGGTCTATCGCCTCGCCGGCATGCCGGCGGCGGGCATGCGCAACCTCAGCGTGGCCTTCGCCGACCGCCAGCTGCTCACCGAGCAGAACCAGCGCCTGCGCGAAGACCTGCTGCTGGCCAACGCCAAGCTCAATCGCATGGCCTCTGTGGCCCAGCAGAACGAGCGCCTGAAGGAGCTGCTCGCCACCCAGCACAGCTTGGAACTGAACGTGCAGCTGGCTCGCGTCATCGACGTGGACCTGGGCAGCTACCGCCACCGCATGCTGGTCAACGCCGGCGCGCGCGACGGGGTGAAGAAGGGCCAGGTGGTGATCGATGCGCGCGGTGTGATCGGCCAGGTGGTCGAGGTGATGCCGCGCACCTCGCTGGTCATGCTGGTGACCGATCCCGATCACGCCATCCCGGTGGTGGTCGAGCGCACCGGCCTGCGCACCGTGGCCTACGGCTCGCGCGACGGCGACCAGCTCAGCCTGCCCAACATCTCCATGGCGGCCGACGTGCGCCCGGGCGACAAGCTGCTTACCTCCGGCCTCGGCGGACGTTTCCCGCCCGGTTTCCCGGTGGGTGAGATCCGCGGGGTGGAACCGGGAGCCTCGGGCATGTTCCTGGAAGGCCGCGCGCGTCCCACCGCCGATCTGGATCGCAGCGAGGACGTGCTCCTGCTGCACGACCAGGCCGAACCCGCCGGTCCGCCCGAACCCGCCACGCCCGCCGGCCCGCCGGCCGACCTGGCCCCCGCACCCGCCGCCACCGTGGCGCCGCCGCCGCGCGCGACCACGCTGCCGAATGCGGCCCCCGCCCCCACGAGCACCGCGCCATGAACAAGCAACGCGTCGGCCTGCTCTGGTTCGCCGGTTCCCTGGCATTCGCCCTGCTGTCCATGCTCGTGCCGCTGCCTGGCGCGCTGCAGCCGTTCAAGCCGTACTGGCCGGCACTGTTCCTGCTGTACTGGGCGCTGGAGGCCGGCGACCAGCGGGTCAGCCTGGGCCTGGCCTTCTGCATCGGCCTGTGCGCCGACCTGCTCGACGGCGTGTTGCTCGGCGAGCAGGCCATGCGCCTGTGCGCGCTGGTCTTCATCGCGCTGCGCTTCCGCTCGCGCCTGCGCTTCTTCCCGATGTGGCAGCAGACCCTGGCGGTGCTGGCCCTGCTGCTGAACGACCGCGTGGTGCTGCTGATCGTGCGCGCCTTCGCCGGCGAATCGTTGCCGCCCGCCAGCTGGTGGATTTCGCCGTTCGTCGGCGCCGCGCTATGGCCGTTCCTGTTCCTGCTGATGGACGACCTGCGCCTGCGTCTGCGCCTGCAATAGCGCCATGGCCCTGCGTCGTCGCTCGATCAAGGATTCCCGGGGCGAGGCCGCCCTGTTCCGGGCGCGCGCCTTCGTCGGCTTCGCGCTGATCCTGCTCGGCCTGTCGGTGCTGGCCGTGCGCTACAGCTTTCTGCAGGTGCAGCGCCACGACGAATTCGCGCTGCGCTCGGAAAACAACCGCGTCAAGCCGCGCGCCATCCCGCCGGCGCGCGGGCTGATCTTCGACCGCAGCGGCGTGCTGCTGGCCGACAACGTGCCGGCATTCCGGCTGGAAGTCGTGCCTGAGCAGGTGCCCGACATGCAGGCCATGCTGGCCGGCATCCGCGAGGTGATCCCGCTCGGCGACGACGATCTGGAGGCCTTCCGCAAGCAGCTCAGGCAGAACCGCCGCTTCGACAGCGTGCCGCTGAAGCTGCACCTGACCGAGGACGAGATCGCGCGCTTCGCCATCAACCGCTGGCGATTCCCCGGGCTGGACGTGGTGCCGTACCTCACCCGCCGCTATCCGTACGGGCCGCTGTTCGCGCATGTCATCGGCTACGTCGGCCGCATCGACGCGGACGATCTCAACCGCCTCGACCCGGACCGCTACAAGGGCACCAGCCACGTCGGCCGCAGCGGCCTGGAGCGCTCCTACGAGGATATGCTGCACGGCGAGCCCGGCTACGAGCTGGTCGAGGTCAACGCCGACGGCCGCCTGCAGCGCGTGCTCGAAACGCATGCGCCCAAGCCCGGCAAGAACCTGTACCTGAGCATCGATGCGCGCGTGCAGAAGGCCGCCATGGATGCGTTCGCCGGGCGTCCCGGCTCGGCGGTGGCGATCGACCCGCGCAACGGCCAGGTCATGGCCATGGTCAGCGTGCCGAGCTACGACCCGAACCTGTTCGTCAACGGCATCAGCAAGACCGACTACACCGCCTACACCAGTGCCGAAGACAAGCCGCTGCTCAACCGCGCATTGAAGAGCGCCTACCCGCCAGGCTCCACGGTCAAGCCCTTCCTCGCCCTCGGCGGCCTGGAATACGGCGTGCGCCGGCCGGAAGACACCGTGCTGTCCACCGGCGAGTTCTGCATTCCCGGCCAGCAGCGCTGCTACCGCGACGACAAGCGTGGCGGCGACGGCGTGGTGAACATGGTGCGTGCCATCCAGCATTCCACCAACACGTACTTCTACAAGCTCGCGCTGGACCTGGGCATCGACCGGCTCAGCGCCTGGATGGGCAGCCTCGGCTTCGGCCACAAGACCGGCATCGACCTGCTGGGCGAAGCCGAAGGCATCCTGCCTTCGCGCGAATGGAAGGCCACGCGCAGCAAGTTCGGCTGGTTCCCCGGCGAGACCATCCTGGCCGGCATCGGCCAGGGCTACTGGAACGTCACCACCCTGCAGCTGGCCCACGCCACCGCGACCTTTGCCGGCCACGGCACGCCGTATGCGCCGCGCCTGGTGATGGCCACCTCGGCGGTGAAGGAATCGCGCGTGCCGCTGCCCAACCCGCCCAGCGGTCCCAGCCTGATCCACAAGGACAACTACTGGAACGTGGTGAACCAGGGCATGGAAGCGGTGATTACCGAAGGCACCGGCAAGGGCCAGTTCACCGGCTTCCCCTATGTGGTGGCCGGCAAGAGCGGTACGGCCGAGCGCTTCTCCCGCCGCAGCAACGACTACGACAACAACAAGAACACCGCCTACCTGGCCACCCGTCACCGCGCCTGGTTCATCGGCTACACGCCCACTGACTCGCCGCGCATCGCCATCGCCGCGATGCTCGAGCAGGGCGCGTGGGGCGCGTCGGACGCCGGCCCGATCGTGCGCAAGATCATGGAGGCCTGGCTGGCCAGCCAGGGCGGCGCGGTACCCGCGCGCACGGCGCCGGAAGCATCCGCGCCGGCGCTGCCCGCCAGCGCGCCCGAGGTGCCGGAAGACACGCCGGTCGCCACCCCGGCGGACGTGCCGGCGCAGCTGCCCTCGGACCATGACGACAGCGGGCAGCAGGACGACGGAGGCCATCAATGATCGACGAACTCCAGGTCCGCCTGACCCGCTTCCTGCGCCGCCTGCTGACCCGGCCGCGCATCGACCTGCCGCTGGCCTTCGGCCTGCTGCTGCTGGCCGCCACCGGCCTGGTCACGCTGTACAGCGCCAGCGGCGGCAGCATGGCGATGATTACCGGCCAGGCCGCGCGCTTCGTGATCGGCGGCATGCTGCTGCTGCTGATCTCGCGCATTCCGCCCTCGGTGCTGCGCGGCTGGACGCCATGGCTGTATGCCGGCAGCGTGTTCCTGCTGATCGTGGTGGCCGGCGTGGGCGAGATCCGCAGCGGCTCCAAGCGCTGGCTCAACCTGGGCGTGATGTCGTTCCAGCCGTCGGAGCTGCTCAAGCTCACCGTGCCGATGATGGTCGCCTGGTACCTGCATCCGCGCCAGCTGCCGCCGTCGTGGAAGGACATCGTCACCGTCGCCATCCTGATCGGCATCCCCGCCGGCCTGATCGCCGAGCAGCCGGACCTCGGCACCGCCGTGCTGGTGGCCGGCGCCGGCGCGTTCGCGCTGTTCCTGTCCGGCATGGCCTGGTGGAAGATCGGCAGCCTGCTCGCCGCGGTCGGCGGCATGGTGCCGGTGGCCTGGCATTTCCTGCACGAATACCAGCGCAACCGCGTGCGCACCTTGCTGGATCCGGAATCCGATCCGCTGGGCAACGGCTGGCACATCATCCAGTCGCAGATCGCGGTCGGTTCCGGCGGCGTGTTCGGCAAGGGCTGGCAGCACGGCACGCAGTCGCGCCTGGACTTCCTGCCCGAGCACACCACCGACTTCATCTTCGCGGTGTTCGCCGAGGAGTTCGGCCTGGTCGGCGTGGTCGCGGTGATGGCGCTGTACGCCTTCATCATCGGCCGCTGCCTGTGGATCGCCATGGAGGCGCGCGAAACCTATTCGCGCCTGCTCGCCGGCGCGATCGGCATGAGCTTCTTCGTCTATGTGTTCGTCAACGGCGGCATGGTCGCCGGCATGCTGCCGGTGGTGGGTGTGCCGATGCCGCTGATCAGTTATGGCGGCACGTCGGCCGTATCGCTGCTCACCGGCTTCGGCGTGCTGATGTCGATCCATGCCAACCGGAAGATGCACGATTGAAGCGCCAGGCCGACGATGCGTTGCGCTGAACCGCCCACGCGCATGCCCGCGTTCCGCCCAGGTTTGCGCTGCCATGCATGCTAGGCTCTTGCGCGCACATCGTTCTGCCAGCGAAGTAGCCTGATGACTGAGATTGCCATGCCCCGACCCTTGCAATGGATTGCCGCCCTGGGCCTCGCCGCCGCTGCCGCGCTGACGTCCGCCCAGGCCCAGACTCACCCGGGGCAGGCGCAACTGGTCGCCGAAGTGGCCAAGGAAACCGGCAAGGATCCATCCACGCTCAACAGCCTGCTGGACGGTGCGAAGAAACAGCAGAGCATCCTCGATGCCATCAGCCGCCCGGCCGAAGCCAAGCCGTGGAAGGACTACCGGCCGATCTTCCTTACCGACAAGCGCATCGACGAGGGCGTGGCGTTCTACCTGGAACATCGCGACCTGGTCGAGCGCATCGGCAAGCAATACGGCGTGGCGCCGGAATACATCGTCGCCATCGTCGGCGTGGAAACCTTCTACGGGCGCAACACCGGCAAGTACAAGGTGCTCGACGCGCTGGTCACGCTGGGCCTGTACTACCCGCCGCGCGCGGCCTTCTTCCGCGAGCAGCTGAAGGTGCTGCTGAGCCTGCCGGACTCGATGCTCGGCGGCCCGCTGGACAAGCTCGTCGGCTCCTACGCCGGCGCGCAGGGCTGGGGCCAGTTCATGCCCTCGAGCATCCGCGACTTCGGCGTGGACGAGGACGGCGACGGCCACATCGACCTGCACGATTCGCTGCCGGACATCCTCGGCAGCGTGGCCAACTACTTCGCCAGGCACGGCTGGGTCAGCGGCGGCCCGGTGGTGGCGCGCGCGCAGCCCGATGCCGCCGCGCGGCCGATCCAGGTGAAGGATTCCAAGCCGCAGTGGCCGCTGGAACAGCTGATGGCCTGGGGCTACGCGCCGCTGCAACCGATGAATCCCGGCCAGCCCAGCAGCCTGCAGACGCTGGAAGGGCCGAACGGGCCGGAATACTGGTTCACCTTCCAGAATTTCTATGTGATCACCAAATACAACCGCAGCCCGCTCTACGCGCTGGCCGTGCACCAGCTCGCCCAGGCGATCGCCGAAGGCGTGCGGGAGCGCGAGGCGACCCGATGAAATCCTCGCTCGCGCTGCCGGTGCTGGCGGTGATCGTGATGGCGCTGGCCGGTTGCGGCGGCAGCAAGCCGCGGCCGTCCAAGCCGGGCGGCTATACGCCGGGACGCGGCAGCAGCGGCGGGGTGTATCGCTCCGCCGACGGTGGCTCGCGCCGCAGCGGCATCGACGACGACGTCAGCCGGCCGCAGAGCAGCCGCTACCGCGACAACAGCGACAGCGTGCCGGACGGTCCGCCGCCGGACATCAGCAAGCTGGTCGAGCCCGTGCCCAAGGTCGAGCCGCGCGCGCTGTACGGCAACAAGTCGCCCTACAGCGTGCTCGGCCAGACCTACACCGTGCTGCCCAACGCCAACGGCTATGTGGAACGCGGCATCGCCTCGTTCTATGGCAACAAGTTCCACGGGTACAAGACCTCGAGCCTCGAGGAATACGACATGTACCAGTTCTCCGCCGCGCACAAGACGCTGCCGCTGCCCAGCTACGCGCGCGTCACCAACCTGGAGAACGGCAGGAGCGTGGTGGTGCGCATCAACGATCGCGGCCCGTTCCACGACAACCGCCTGATCGACCTCTCCTACGCCGCCGCAGTGAAGATCGGCGTGTACCCCAAGGGCACAGGCCTGGTGGAAGTGCGCGCGATCACCCCGGGCGAGCCGCTGCAGGACCTGCCGCCACCACCGCCGCCCGCCATTGCCGCCAGCACCGGCCTGCCCACCGGCGCGCCCAGGCCCGGCATCTACCTGCAGGTCGGCGCCTTCGCCGACAACGCCAATGCCGAGCGCGTCGCGCAGCAGCTGCGCAGCGCGAATTTCGCGCCGGTACAGGTGGTGGATGCCCAAATCAACGGCCGCAGCGTGCGGCGCGTGCGGGTAGGCCCGCTCTCCGACGTCGACAGCGCCGACGAAGTGACTGCCAGGATCCAGGACATGGGACTGCCGCGTCCGCAGGTCGCGGTAGACTGACGCATTGCCATTCCGGCGCTCCGGCGCCAGCCCTATCGAAACCGGACCACTCAGAACGATGAACTTCCTCCGCCGTACCCTTGCTCCGATTGCCGTCACCGCCGCCCTGGTGCTGGGCACCGCCGCCGTCGCCCAGCAGACCCCGCCCAAGCCCGCGCCAGTGCCGCGGCCGGTGGTGGCCGAAGCGCCGGTGCCGCCGCCGCCGGACGTCGACGGCAAGAGCTGGGTGCTGATGGACTACGCCACCGGCCAGGTGCTCGCCGCCAAGGATCCGGACGTGCGCCTGGAGCCGGCCTCGATCACCAAGGTGATGACCGACTACGTGGTCTCCGCCGAGATCGCCAACGGCAAGATCCACATGAACGACCAGGTGACCATCAGCGAGAACGCCTGGCGCAGCGGCGGCGCCGGCACCGACGGTTCCACCAGCTTCCTCAAGCTCAACAGCCAGGTGCCGCTGAAGGACCTGCTCTCGGGCATGATCATCCAGTCCGGCAACGACGCCGCCATCGCGCTGGCCGAGCACAGCGCCGGCAGCGAGGGCGCGTTCGCCAACCTGATGAACGCGTACGCCAAGCAGCTGGGCATGGTCAATTCCAACTTCCAGAACGCGTCCGGCTACCCGATCGCCAACCACTACACGACGGCCCGCGACATCGCGCTGCTGTCGCGCGCGCTGATCCACGACTTCCCCGAGGACTACGCCATCTCGGCGGTGAAGGACTTCGAGTGGAACGGCATCAAGCAGCACAACCGCAACCTGCTGCTGTGGCGCGATCCCAGCGTCGACGGCATCAAGACCGGCCACACCGCCGCCGCCGGCTTCTGCCTGGCCGCCTCGGCCAAGCAGGGCGAGGCGCGCATGATCGCCATCGTGATGGGCGCCAGCAGCGAGAAGGCGCGCGCCGACGCGGCGCTGGCGCTGATGAACTACGGTTTCCGCTTCTACGAAACCCACAAGCTCTACGACGCCAACAAGCCGCTGGCCACGCCGCGCCTGTGGAAGGGCAAGCAGGACCAGGTGCCGCTGGGCGTGAGCGAGAACGTGCTGGTCACCGTCAAGCGCGGCGACTACGACAAGCTCAAGGCCACCGTGGACGTGCCCGCCACGCTGATCGCTCCGTTCACCAAGGGCCAGCAGATCGGCACGCTGCGTGTCACCCTGGACGGCCAGCCGGTGCAGAACCTGCCGCTGGTGGCGCTGGAAGATGCGCCGCAGGCCGGCTTCTTCGGCCGCCTGTGGGACAGCATCATGCTGTGGTTCCACAGCGACAAGAAGCCTGACGAAGCGAAGAAGTAAGCCGAGGTATCGCCATGCAGGACATCGATTCGATCAAGGCGCAGAACGAAGGCCAGGGCTTCCAGTTTCCCGGCGAATTCGAAATCACCGCCATGGGCAACGCCGCCGCGGACCTGCCCAAGCGGGTGCCGGCGATCCTGGAAGGCATCGGCCTGCACGTGCTGCACGAGACGGTGAAGCATCGCAGCTCGAGCGAGGGCAACTTCCTCTCGGTCACGGTCAGCTTCCGCTGCGACAGCCGCGAGCAGTACGACCTGGCGCACGCCACGCTGCGGGCCGACCCGGATATTCGGTTCACTCTGTAAGCCGCGCTGCGGGCCGGGATTTCCCGGCCCGCAGCGTTTTGGGCGCTGCCGTATCGGTGCCGCGGAGACGCGCCCGGCGCCCTTGCAAGCCCGGAAACCCGGCCGCACCTGTTCCCAATCCCTTCCGTTGCCCGGTCGTCCCCATGTCCCAGCCGCTGAAAATCCGCCGCCTCGGCCGCCAGCCCTATGAGGCGACCTGGAAGGCCATGAGCGCGTTCACCGACCAGCGCGGCCCCGACACCACCGACGAGCTGTGGGTGCTCGAGCACGATCCGGTGTTCACCCTGGGCCAGGCCGGCAAGATGGAGCACGTGCTGGCGCCGGGCGACATCCCGGTGGTCCCGGTCGACCGCGGCGGCCAGGTGACCTATCACGGTCCCGGCCAGATCGTGGCCTATCCGCTGATCGACCTGCGCCGCGCCGGCGTGGGCGTGCGCGAGATGGTGTGCAAGATCGAGCAGGCCATCATCGACACCCTGGAGCGCTGGAATATCGGCGCCGCGCGGCTGGAAGGCGCCCCCGGCGTCTACGTGGCCGGCGCCAAGGTCGCCGCCCTGGGGCTGCGCGTGCGCCGGGGCTGCAGCTTCCACGGCCTGGCCTTCAACGTGAACATGGACCTGGCCCCGTTCCACCGCATCAACCCTTGCGGCTACAAGGGTTTGCAGGTCACCCAGGTGCTAGACTTGGGCGGTCCGTCGCGGTTGGCGGAGGTCGAAGACGCACTGGTCGAGGAGTTCTGCCGCCAGTTCGATTTCACCGCTGAGTCCGCCGCTCCCGTCCTTCCCGAACTACCCGCTCGCGTAGCGGTCTGAGCTTGCCTACATGAGCGACATGTCCCCTTCCAAGGTCATCCCGATCAGCGTCGTCAGCGGTACGCCCGCGGTCGAGAAACAGCTCGGCAACGACAAGATCGCGCGCAACCGCGCCGGCTTCGAAACCGACACCCCCGTGCTGCGCAAGCCCAGCTGGATCCGCGTGCGCCTGCCGCAGGGCAACGCCGTGCAACAGCTGAAGGCGCGCCTGCGCGAGAACTCGCTGGTCACGGTGTGCGAGGAAGCCTCCTGCCCGAACATCCACGAGTGCTTCAGCAAGGGCACCGCCACCTTCATGATCCTCGGCGAGGTGTGCACCCGCCGCTGCTCGTTCTGCGACGTGGCCCACGGCCGCCCGGCCGCGCCCGATCCGCTCGAGCCCGCGCGCCTGGCCGAGACCATCCGCGACATGCGCCTGAAGTACGTGGTGATCACCTCGGTCGACCGCGACGACCTGCGCGACGGCGGCGCCGAGCATTTCGCCGCCTGCATCCGCGCCACGCGCCATGCCGCGCCGAACATCAAGATCGAGATCCTCACGCCCGACTTCCGCGGCAAGGGCCGCATGGAGCGCGCGCTGGAAGTGCTGAAGGATTTCCCGCCGGACGTGTTCAACCACAACCTGGAAACCGTGCCGCACCTGTACCGCGAAGTGCGCCCGGGCGCGGACTACCAGTGGTCGCTGGACCTGCTCAAGCGCTTCAAGGCGCAGCATCCGGAGGTCCCCACCAAGTCCGGCATCATGCTGGGCCTGGGCGAGACCATGGAGCAGGTGCTGGAGACCATGCGCGATCTACGCGCCCATGACGTGGACATGATCACCATCGGCCAGTACCTGCAGCCCACGCCGCATCACCACCCGGTCGTGCGCTACTGGACTCCCGAAGAATTCGAGGCGCTGCGCGAAGCCGGCGAGGCGATGGGCTTCGGCCACGTCGCGTCCGGTCCGCTGGTGCGTTCGTCCTACCACGCCGATCTGCAGGCCCACGCGGCAGGTGTCACCGAGCATGCCTAAAGAGAACTTCATGAAACTGCGTACCGTCTCGCTCGCACTGCTGCTCGCCTTCACCGTCGGCGGCGCCCAGGCGCAGTCGGCCGCCGACCTCACCGGCGGCACCGCCGGCGGCCGCAAGGCCTCGTCGCTGCCGCTCAAGCCCACGCTCACCGAAGCGCAGGCCGCGCAGCTCTCCGCGCGCTTCCTCACCCGCTTCCACTACGACGCGCAGCCGCTCGACGACGCCATGTCGGCGCGCATCTTCAAGGCCTACTTCGACGCGCTCGACAGCGAGAAGGTGTTCTTCACCCAGGCCGACATGGCCAAGTTCGCGCCGCTGAAGACGCAGTTCGACGACGCCATCTGGAACCAGGACCTGTCCGGCCCGTTCTCGGTGTTCAACCTCTACGTGCAGCGCGCCGTCGAGCGCATGAGCTACGCGCGCGAGCTGCTCAAGAAGGGCTTCAAGCTCGACACCAACGAGAGCTACGCCTACGACCGCAAGAAGGCCGACTGGCCCAAGGACCAGGCCGAGCTCGACACCCTGTGGCGCGAGCGCACCACCAACGACTGGCTGCGCCTGAAGCTCGCCGGCAAGAGCGACGACGACATCCGCAAGACGCTGGACAAGCGCTACGCCAACTACATCGAGCGGGTGCGCCAGCTCGACGGCGAGGACGCGTTCCAGTCCTTCATGAACGCCTACGCCGAATCCACCGACCCGCACACCGACTACCTCGGCCCGCGCGCGGCGGAGAACTTCGACATCTCCATGAAGCTGTCGCTGGAAGGCATCGGCGCGGTGCTGGGCGTGCGCGACGAATACGTCGTAGTCAGCCAGGTGGTGCCGGCCGGCCCCGCCGCCAAGTCCGGCAAGATCCACGCGGGCGACCGCATCGTCGGCGTCGGCCAGGGCGCGGACGGCGCCATCGTCGACGTGATCGGCTGGCGCAACGACGACGTGGTCAAGCTGATCCGCGGCAAGAAAGACACCACCGTGCGGCTGGAAATCCTGCCCGCCGACGTGGGCGTGGACGGCAAGCACGAAGTGGTCTCGATGGTGCGCCAGAAGGTCAGCATCGAGGAGCAGGCCGCCAAGAAGAAGATCATCGAGATCAAGGACGGCAACGTCAGCCGCAAGATCGGCGTGATCGACCTGCCCACGTTCTATTCCGACTTCGGCGCGCGCCGCGAAGGCGACAAGAACTTCAAGAGCGCCACCCGCGACGTGGCCAAGCTGCTCGGCGAGCTGAAGCAGGCCGGCGTCGAAGGCGTGATCATGGACCTGCGCAACAACGGCGGCGGTTCGCTCACGGAAGCCAACGAGCTCACCGGCCTGTTCATCGACAAGGGCCCGGTGGTGCAGGTGCGCGACGCACGCGGCCAGGTCGACGTGCAGGGCGACGACGATCCGGGCATGGCCTGGACCGGCCCGATGGCAGTGCTGGTCAACCGCGGCTCGGCGTCGGCCTCGGAGATCTTCGCCGCCGCCATCCAGGACTACGGCCGCGGCCTGATCATCGGCCAGCCCAGCTTCGGCAAGGGCACCGTGCAGAACCTGGTCGACCTCGACCGCTTCGCCAGCCGCACCAAGGAGAAGCCGCAGCTGGGCGAGCTGAAGATGACCATCGCCGAGTTCTTCCGCATCAACGGCGGTTCCACCCAGCTCAAGGGCGTGACGCCGGACATCAACTTCCCCAAGAGCGGCGACGAGAAGGACTTCGGCGAGTCGACCTACGACAACGCCCTGGCCTGGACCCAGATCGCTCCTGCGCCGGACTACAAGCCGGTGGCCGACCTCAAGGCCTACCTCGGCCAGCTGCAGGCCAAGCACGATGCGCGCGCGACCAAGTCGCCGGGCTGGAAGCTGATGCTCGACGAGCTGGCGCAGTACCGGAAGATGCGCGACAAGACCACGATCTCGCTCAACCTGGCCCAGCGCCAGGCCGAGCGCAAGGACCAGGAAGCCCTGCAGGCCGACTTCCGCGCCCGCCACAAGGCGATCGACGGCAACAGCTTCGCCGACGACCGCGATGGCCTGGACGACGGCCTCAACGCCAACGAGCGCAGCCTGAAGTCCGAGCAGAAGCAGGAAGACGACGCCAAGAAGGCGGCCGATCCGCAGTTGGAAGAAACGGCGCACATCCTGTTCGACGCCGTGGGCCTGATCAAGGGCGACGCCAAGCTGGCGGCCGAGGTGCTGCCGTACGGCGGCAAGTTCTCGCCCAATGCCACCGCGGCGGCGACGACGGAAGCGAAGAACCCCGCGCCCGGCACGCGTTGAGGGCAGGGTTTAAGCTCGTGTAGGTTGGGGTGAGCCACAGGCGAACCCCAACAATGCGAGGCAGCTCGATGTGGCGATGTTGGGGTCACGGGTTGCATCGGCAGCCCGCCCTTCGGGCCATCCGCTACGCGGACGTTCGCTACAGCATCCAGCCTTCGCAGTCCCCAGCGGCTCACCCCAACCTGCACCAGAGGGCTGTGGTACAAGGCCCGCCATGGACACGCTATCGAACGTCGCGCTCGCCGGCGGCCTGGCCTGGGCCAGCGGCGTACGGCTCTATGCCACCGTCTTCCTGGCCGGCCTGCTCGGCCGCCTCGGCGTGGTGCATCTGCCGCCTGGCCTGGAGATGCTCAGCGATAACTGGGTGCTGATCGTCTCCGGCGTACTGATGCTCGGCGAATTCCTCGCCGACAAGATCCCCGCCTTCGACAGCGTGTGGGACGCGATCCACACCTTCATCCGCATCCCCGCCGGCACGCTGCTGGCGTGGGGCGTGTTCAAGGACGCCTCGCCCGGCATGCAGATCGCCGCGGCCCTGCTGGGCGGCGCGCTGGTCTCGGGCACGCACCTGGCCAAGTCCGGCGGCCGCGCGCTGATCAACACCTCGCCGGAACCTTTCAGCAACTGGGGCGCCAGCGTGGGCGAGGATCTCACCTGGGCCGGCATGTTCTACCTGATGTGGCAGCACCCGCTGGCGCTGCTGGTGGTGCTGGCGCTGTTCGTGCTGTTGATGCTGTGGTTGTTGCCGAAGATCGTGCGCGGGGTGCGAGTGGTATTGCGGACGCTGCGGCGGTTGTTTGGAGCGCCGGACACTGCAGCGTAGGTTGGGGTGAGCCGCAGGCGAACCCCAACATTCGCCACCTTCAGGCGCCTCGCGGTGTTGGGGTTCGCCTGCGGCTCACCCCAACCTACGCCGGAGGGGCGAGCAGGCTTCAGCTCTTCTTCTCCGCCTTCATCTTCTTCTCCACCTGCTCCTTCCTCCACTGCTGGAACTCGCCGATATGCGGCAGCTCCCGCAGCACCTTGCTGCGCGGATCGACCACCACCAGCGCTCCGGCCGGCGCGGCCACCGTGCCGTTGCCGTCGGTCATCGGCAGCGTATGCATGGTGTCGCCCACCTGCACCTCCACCGGCATCGGGAACGGCTTGTCGTGCGGCACCTTCCAGTGCAGCGAGAGCGTGTCGCCCTCGTGCTTCACTTCCAGCGCCGGCAGCGCAGCCTCATACAGGTACACGTTGAAGAACCAGTTCAGATCCTTGCCGGTGACCTGGTTGACGATGTCGATGTAGTCGCGCGTGGTCGCATAGTGCGGTGCGAAATTGCCCGGCTTCGGATCGGGCCGGCCGTATACCAACCGGCGCACCGCCTCGAAGAAAGCCTGGTCGCCGATCATCTGCCGCAGCGTGTGCAGCATCAGCGAGCCCTTGTAATAAATGTCGTTGGCCGGACCGGTGTCGGCGTCGTACACCTCGTGCTCGAACTGATGGCGGCCAGCCACGATCGGATGCTCGTTCTTCACCGAGGTACGCTCGGTCTGCAGCATCGAGAAGTACGGCATGTCGCCATACCGGTACTGGCCGTACAGCGGCTGCATATAGGTGCCGAAGCCTTCGTGGATCCACATGTCGTCCCAGTCGACATTGGTCACCTGGTTGCCGAACCACTCGTGCGAAAACTCATGCTGCAGCAGCCAGTCGAAGCCGTACTGGTCGCGCGGATAGCCGTTGCCGTAGGCATTGATGGTCTGGTGTTCCATGCCCAGATGCGGTGTCTCCACCACACCCATCTTCTCGTCGCCGAACGGGTAGGGACCGATCTGCTGCTCGAAGAAGTCGAGCATGCGCGGGAACTCGCCGAACAGCTGCTTCGCCTGCGCCTCGTGCCCGCGCAGATACCACATCTGCATCGGGATACTGTTGCCGTAGCGGCTCTTGTAGTCGCCCTTCAGCACATCGAACGGGCCGATGTTGAGCGAGATCGCGTAGGTGGTCGGATGCTTGGCGCGCCAGTGATAGGTGTGGTTCGCGCCCTGGTCCTTGATGTCCACCAGCACGCCGTTGCCCGGCGCGGCCAGCGTCTTGGGCACGGTGATGTAGGTGTCGACCAGGTCGGGCTTGCCCATCGGGTGGTCGATGCACGGCCAGAACATGTCGCAGCCTTCGCCTTCTACCGCGGTGGCGACCCACGGCTGGCCGTCCTCGGTCTTGGCCCACACGAAGCCGCCATCCCAGGGCGCGCGCTTGGCGACGTGCGGCTTGCCGCCGTAGCGGATCTCCACCGTGGTCTTGCCGCCCTTGGCCAGCGGCTTGGTCAGGGAAATCTGCAGACGGCCGTCAGGATTGCTCCAGGCGCTTGTCGGCAAGGCCTTACCGTCCAGCGCGATGCCACTGATCTTCAGCTCCGGATCCAGGTCCAGCAGCAGCACGTCGGTCGCTTCGCGCGCCGTGAAGGTCAGGCGCGCGGTGGCTTCCAGCGTCTCCTTGGGGATGTCCACCGCGAAATGCAGCTCGGCGTGATCGAAGTTCAGCCGCTGCTGCTCGGCCGGCATCTGGCCGCCGGAACGCTGCGTCTGCTTGCTCAGCGGCGGCTGTTCGGGCTGCTTGGGCTGGGTCTCGGCGGCGAAGGTGGCGTGGGTGCCCAGCAGGGTGGCGAGCCCCAGGGAAAGCAGGCGGGGACGGAGGGTCGGCATGGAGGGCTCCCTGTGAATGGAATCCTAAGCATGGCAGCGAAGCGTCCTAGGCAACATCGCCGAAGGTCATGCCGTCCGGCACTGGCGACGGCCTACGCGCGGTCGCCGGGCGCCGTCATGCGGCGACAGCGGCGGCCGACCGGCAAGCGCGGCGGCGCCCGATAGTGAGCGATGTGCCGGAGACGGCTAACTGGACGCTCCCTCTCGCAAGGAGCGCCCCATGCATCGCCGCCGCCGCCAGATCGACCACCACCGCCTGCAGTGCGTCCAGGCCGAGCTCCACCTGTGGCTGGCGCTGCAGGGCGAAGACGCGGCTCGCTACCGCTTCCGCCGCCACCATCTGATCGCCGGCTACCTGGTCGACATGGCCTGCGTTCCGGCGCGCCTGATCGTGGAGATCGACGACGGCCGCGTGCAGGCCGCGCCGTCCTATCACTCGGCGCGCACCCGCATGCTCGAGAACAAGGGCTACCGCCTGCGCCGCTTCCGCAGCGAGGACGTGCTGCTGCGCCTATCGCGCGTGCTGGCGGAGATCGCACGCGAGCTGGGGCGCGATGGGCCTGGGTTGAATGGACATGGATCCGATGGCCGTGTGCCGCGCGTGGTGTCGCTGTGAGCGGGCGCAACGGCGTGTGGCGCCGGGTGGGCGTCGCCTGGCGTGCGCCGCGCGAGCCTCGGCAGACGTGGTTGCGTGGTCTGGCCGCACGTTGGAGTTCGCCTGCGGCTCACTCCAACCTACCTCGCTCGCCGCAGAAGAAGGCCCACGAAGGCCGGCGTAGGTTGGGGTGAGCAACGCGAACCCCAACAGGCGTTGCCACGGAGCGGCACCTTACGTTGGGGTTCGCCTGCGGCTCACCCCAACCTACGCTTCAGCCGTAGCGCTTCTGCAGCAGCGCGAACATCGCGCGCACGCCCATCGCCTCGCCGCCGCGCGGGCGGCCGGGGCGGTCGCCGTCGTTCCACGCGTAGGTATCCAGATGCAGCCACGGCGTGGTGTCGGCCACGAAGCGTTCCAGGTACAGCGCCGCGGTAATCGCGCCGGCATGGCGCGAGGCGCCGCTGTTGGCGAAGTCGGCGATGTAGGAGTCCAGCATCTTCCGGTACGGCCGCCACAGCGGCAGGCGCCACAGCGGATCGTGCACCGCCTGGCCGGCGGCCAGCGCCTGCTCGGCCAGCTCGTCGCGGTTGGCGAACAGCGCCGGCAGGTCCGGTCCCAGCGCCACGCGCGCGGCGCCGGTGAGGGTGGCGAAGTCCACGATCAGGTCCGGCTGCTGCTCGCCCGCGTAGGTCAGCGCATCGCACAGCACCAGGCGGCCTTCGGCGTCGGTGTTGTCGATCTCCACGCTGAGGCCGGCACGCGTCACCACCACCTCGCCCGGACGCAACGCGTTGCCGCTGACCGCGTTCTCCACCGCCGGGATCAGCAGCTGCAGGCGCACCGGCAGCTTCGCTTCCATGATCAGCCGCGCCAGCGCGATCGCATGCGCGGCGCCGCCCATGTCCTTCTTCATCCAGCGCATGCCATCGGCCGGCTTCAGGTCCAGGCCGCCGGTGTCGAAGCACACGCCCTTGCCGATCACCGTCAGCAGCGGATCGCCGCTCTTGCCCCAGCTCAGCTCGATCAGACGCGGCGAGCGATGGCTGGCGCGGCCCACGGCATGGATGGTGGGGAAGTTGGCCTTGAGCAGCTCGTCGCCGACCCACTCGCGCACCTTGCCCTTGTAGGTCTTGCCCAGCTGGTTCACCGCCTCGGCCAATTGCTTCGGGCCCATGTCCTCGGTCGGCGTGTTGACCAGGTCGCGCACCTGCGTGGTGGCTGCGGCCAGCGGCGCCAGCGTCTTCAGCTCGGCGGCCGGCACGGCCAGCGTGGCCGACGCACGCTTGGCCTTGCGATAGCGGGTGAATTCGTAGGCGCCCAGCGCCCAGCCCAGCGCGGCCTGCGCCTTATCGGCGAGCACGCCTTCGTCGGCGAGGTGGTAGCTGCCTTCCGGCAGCGTCTTCGGCAGGTGGGCGATGGCATTGAGCGCATCCGCCGCATCGACGCCGGCCAGCACGCGCTGCAGCTTGCCGCTGGCGTCGGCCAGCAAGGCGAACGTGCCCGGCGCAGCTTCGAAACCGGTCTGCTCCAGCCACTTCCGCTGGGCGGCGCTCAGGCGCTTCCGGGTGGCGGCCAGGCGGGTGGCGTCGGTGGTTTCGATGGCGACGCTCTGGCGGTCGCCGGCTTTGCGTTCGATCAGGGACATGGGACTCCATTCGCCGCACACCGCGCGCGGCTCACTAGGCGTAGCTCGCAATGATGCGCGCTTTTAAGCAGCCGGGCGACTGGTGTCCCCGCACCGGCGTAGGTTGGGGTGAGCCGCAGGCGAACCCCAACATCACCGCCTCCAAACGCATCGCATTGTTGGGGTTCGCCTGCGGCTCACCCCAACCTACGTCGGCGTTACTGCGCTTCCAACCAATCCGCCAACGCCGTCATATCAGCCAGATCCAACTCCGGCGCCGCCCCCAACGCTTCCGGCCACGCCACCCGCTCCCGATTGATCCAGGCGGTGCGCAACCCAGCCTCACGCGCTCCAGCCACATCCAGCACCGGATCGTCTCCCACATGCAGAATCTCGCCCGGCGCTATGCCCAGCCGCTCTGCCGCCATGGAAAAAATCCGCGGATCCGGCTTCGCTACCCCGGTATCCCGCGCACAAATGTGATGCGCGAAATGCGCGCGTATCCCGATCATGTCCAGATCCGCATTGCCATTGGTCAGACTGGCGACGGGAAAAACGGCGGTGATCCGCTGCAACGCCGGCAGGCTGTCGGCGTAAAGCTCCACGCTGTTGCGCGCGGTGAAATAGATATCCCACAGCACGTCCAACGGCGCTTCAGCCAGGCCGCACGCGGCGAACGCGCGCTGCATGGTGATATGCCGCTGGGCGGTGAAATCGTGGGCGAGGTCCAGGCGCTCCCCGGCGACCTGGGCGCGCAGGGCGCGCATGGCCGGGATCGGCCAGGCGCGCGCTACGTCGGGATAGTGCTGGCGCAGGTAGGCGTCCAGCTCCTGGTCGGCACGCTCCAGCGCGGGAAGCACCGGCCAGAGCGTGTCGTCCAGGTCCAGCGTGAGGGCCCGGATGCGCAGCTTGCGCGTCAGAGGCCCACCTTCAGCACCTGGCCGATCTTGACGTTGTCGCTCTTCAGATCGTTCCAGCTGCGCAGGTCGGCGACGGTCACCGAATTCTTCTTGGCGATTACCGACAGCGTGTCGCCCTTGGCCACGATGTAGGTCTTGTCGCCGGTGGCCGCGGCCACGGCTTCGGCCTTCTTCTCGGCATTGGCTTCGTTGCGCGCCTGCAGGTCCTGCTTGGACTGCTGGGTCAGCTCGGAGGTCGGCGAGGTCGCCACGCGCGAGGCGTACATCGCGCCCGGCGCGGCTACCGGCGTCGGCTTGGCGGCGGGTTCGTCCGTCATCGGGCGGGCGCCCACTTCGGCCAGGATCTTCGGGCGGCGCGACACATCCAGCTCGGCCAGCGCCGGCGCCTCGTCGTACGGCACCAGGTCATGCTTGCGGGCGACGTCGCGCGCGGCGTCGGTGCCCAGGAAGTCCATGAACACCTTCAGCTGCGCCATCTTCGGGCTGGTCTCGCTGGTGATCAGGTAGACCGGGATGAACAGCGGATAGCTGCCGTCCTTCACCGTCGCCGGGCTCGGCGGCGCGCCGTTGATATTGATCGTCTTCACCTTGCGGTTGCCGGTGACGCCGGCCAGCGTGGTCACGCCCAGCGCCTTCGGATCCAGCGTCACCGCCTCTTCGAGCTTGGCGGTGTTCACGTACAGGCGCGGCGCCGCCACCGGCTGGTTGCCGCGGCCGAACAGCAGCTTGCGCAGGCTGTATTCGACACCGTCGCCGGGGCTGGCCACGGCGTACAGGTCGATCTCCTGGTCGTTGCCGCCGACTTCCTTCCAGTTGGTGATCTTGCCGTAGTAGATGTCGTGCACCTGCTTCAGCGTCAGGCTGTTCACCGGGTTGGACGGGTAGGTGATCATCACCAGCGCATCCCACGCCACCGGCGTGAACACCAGGCTGCTCTCGGACGAACCGTCCGGGCCGCGCGCGGAGCCGGCGAAATCCGCCGTGCCCTTGGCCACGGCATCCAGGCCCGAGACGGTGTTGAACGGCTGCACTTCGATCTTGCCCTTGCCGGCCTTTTCGTAGGCCTTGGCCACGTCGGTGACGAGGCCGCGCGCGGTCGCCTGGTCGCCGCGCCAGATCAGCGTGGGTGCCGCCGGTGTGGCGGGCCTCTTGGAACTCTTGGCCTTGGTGGCGGCCTGCGCCGCGGAGGCGGCGGCCACACTCAGCAGTGCGACGGAAAGGATGCGTGCGAGACGGAAAGACATAGGTGTGGGAAACCCCGGGTTCGACTAGAGATGGGACCGCGTACTGCCGTCATGGCGCGCATGCGTCGGACAAAGCTGCGGTATTTCATCCGGCTGCTTGGGAACAATCAAGCGAATAACTGCGCTCGGGGTCAGAAAAAACGCCCGGGATCTCCCTCATTGGCCATCGTGGCGTAAGAAAGCGAAACGGGGGCTGACGGGAGGGGGGTATATCAGGGGTTGGTGCGACACCCATCGCGAAACGCGGACGTAGGTTGGGGTGAGCCACAGGCGAACCCCAACGCCGCGACACCCTGCACGTCCCGTTGGGGTTCGCCTGCGGACCCCAACCTACGCGGGCTATTCCTCAACCTTCAAAGTGGAACCCTTCTCCCTCCGGGAGCACGCGGGGAGCGCACATGGATGTGCGCGGCTCTGAGGAGCGAGGAAGGTGCCGGCAGGTGGATGAGGGTTCGGCCGGAGCGATGCACGTCACTCTTGCGCTCCGCCCGTACCCTCACCCCAACCCCTCTCCCG
>NZ_FONH01000031.1 GCF_900112865.1 Dyella marensis
GCACCGCTCCGCCCGCACCCTCATCCGGCTGCCGCCACCTTCTCCCGGGGGGAGAAGGGTTCCACCTTGAAGATTGAGGAATGACCGCAGCGTTTGGGCGTGCCGCCACGCGGAGCCCCTCCCCCTCCGGGAGAGGGTTGGAATGAGGGGTACGAGCGGAGCGCAAGAGTGATGTGCACTGCTCCGCCCGTACCCTCATGCTGAGCGTACGATGGCGCCTCCGCCTATATGCGAGACGCCGCCCATGAAGCTCGGCCCCGTCATTCCCGTCCTGCGCATGTTCGATATCGCCAAGGCGCACGAGTTCTACATGGGCTTCCTCGGCTTCGCGGTGGATTGGGAGCATCGGTTCGAACCGGGCACGCCGCTGTACACGCAGGTATCGCGCGGCGACTGCGCGCTGCATCTGTCGGAACACCACGGCGACGCCAGTCCCGGTGCCGTGGTGCGCATCGCGATCGACGATATCGATGCACTGCATGCCGAGCTGAGCGCGAAGAACTACCGCTACGGCCGCCCCGGCGTCGAGACCATGCCGTGGGGCCTGCGCGAGCTGGCCGCGCACGACCCGTTCGGCAATCGCCTGATCTTCTACGCCCAGCCGTAGCGCGTCAGTGTGCGGCAGCGACGGGCAGCTCGCCGGTCACCTTGCCGTTCTCGTCCAGCGTCTGCACTTTGGGCGTGCCATCCGCGGCCACCATCAGCAGCAGGCGCGGGCGGCCCTGCGCATCCATCATGCCCAGCCCGACCGTGCCGTCCTGGCCGCGGCCCATCGACATGCGCGTCTTCGGCTTGCCGCCGTGCGAGGCGTAGAACGCTTCGATGCGCCTGGTCTGTTCTTCCGGCGGCAGATTCTTGATCTGCTCCAGCAGCTGGATCAGTTCGAGGATGGGGAAGGGCGGCTGGTCGATCAGGGTGATGCGGTTGCTGTGCGCGTCGCCGTCCTGGCTGGCGTCCAGGGTCAGGGTCTGGTCCTGCTCGTAGGCGTCGAAGGACAGGTGGCCATAGCTCTGCTTGGTACCGTCGGCGCTCTTCTCGCCGCCGAAGATCAGGCCGCCGTTCTCGGTGCCTTCGTCGTTGAGGAAGATCATGCCGGCGGTCTTGCGGCTGGGATGCGGGTATTCCTTGTTCTTGATGTAGATGCCCGGAGCCTTGTCGGTATTGGAGACGACCAGGCGCAGCGTGCCGTCCGGTTCGCGTAGGTTGATGCGCTGGACGTCGAGCTGTTCGACCGAAAGTTTCTTCGGCGCATCGACGAAGCCGCTGAGCATGGTGACGGCGAACACGGCGGTGAGCACGCCGGAATAGATCGTGAGGAAACGCTGGCTGCCTGAAGTCATCGGGAAGCGCGACATCGCGGAACTCCTGGAATGAAAAGGGCGGGACCACGATGCTGTGGCCCCGCCCGACTGTGAAACGTGATGGCTGCCGTGTCAGAAGACGGCGAAGTTCTCAGAAATGGATCACCGTGCGGATCGACTTGCCCTCGTGCATCAGCTCGAACGCTTCATTGATGCGCTCCAGCGGCAAGTTGTGCGTGATGAACGGATCGAGCCGGATCTCGCCCTGCATCGCCTGCTCCACCATGCCCGGCAGCTGGGTGCGGCCCTTTACGCCGCCGAACGCGCTGCCGCGCCACACGCGGCCGGTGACCAGCTGGAAGGGACGCGTGCGGATCTCCTGGCCGGCGCCGGCCACGCCGATGATCACGCTCTCGCCCCAACCCTTGTGGCAGCACTCCAGCGCGGCGCGCATCACTTCGACATTGCCGATGCATTCGAAGCTGAAGTCGACGCCGCCGTCGGTCATCTCGACGATCACTTCCTGGATCGGCCTGGCGTGATCCCGCGGATTCACGCAGTCGGTGGCGCCCATCTCGCGGGCCAGGGCGAACTTGCCCGGGTTGGTGTCGACGCCGATGATGCGCCCCGCCTTGGCCTGCACCGCGCCCTGGATCACCGCCAGGCCGATGCCGCCCAGGCCGAATACCGCCACGGTGTCGCCGGGTTTCACCTTGGCCGTGTTGTGCACGGCGCCGATGCCGGTGGTGACGCCGCAGCCGAGCAGGCAGACTTTTTCCAGCGGCGCCTGCGGATTGACTACGGCCAGCGAGATCTCCGGCACCACGGTGTATTCGCTGAAGGTGCTGGTGCCCATGTAGTGGTAGACCGGCTCGCCGTTGTAGGAAAAGCGCGTGCTGCCGTCCGGCATCAGGCCCTTGCCCTGGGTGGCGCGCACGGCCTGGCACAGGTTGGTCTTGCCGGACAGGCAGAATTTGCACTGGCGGCATTCGGCCGTGTACAGCGGAATGACGTGGTCGCCCGGCTTCACGCTGCTGACGCCTTCGCCCACCTCGACCACGATGCCGCCGCCTTCATGGCCGAGCACCGCGGGGAAGATGCCTTCCGGATCGTCGCCGGACAGCGTGAAGGCGTCGGTATGGCAGACGCCGGTGTGGGTGATGCGGACCAGCACTTCGCCCTTGCGTGGCGGTGCGACGTCGATCTCGACGATTTCCAGCGGCTTGCCCGGCCCGAAGGCGACGGCGGCGCGTGATTTCATGGACAGCTCTCCAGCAGGCGACAAGAAAGGGAACGGCGGACGCGCGGCCCGCCTACTTCAGATAAGAGCGGACCAGCTCGGTCATTTCGCGCACGCGCTCGGCGCGGCGCTGGTCGGACGGGGCGGGCGCGCCGAATTCCTCGCGGATGTGCGCCTCCATCACCTCGGCCATCAGGCCGTTGACCGCGCCGCGCACGGCGGCGATCTGCTGCATCACCGGGGCGCAGTCGGCGCCGGCTTCCAGCGCGCGCTCCAGCGCTTCGAGCTGGCCGCGGATGCGGCGCACGCGGCCGAGGACGCGCTTTTTCTCATGGGGGGAATGCGGCATGCGGGGCTCGCCGGTTTCTATACTGGGGTAGAGTATCCGAGGGCCCGGCCCGACGGTCAATGTCACCTTGCCGCAACGCCGGCTGCGTCACCATGGCGCGTTCCCGCCTGGCCCCATCCCGAGAGGTAAGCGCATGCATATCGATCTTTCCGGCAAGAACGCCCTGGTCACCGCTTCCACCGCCGGCATCGGCCTGGCCATCGCCACCGGCCTGGCCCAGGCGGGCGCCAATGTGGTGATCAACGGCCGCCATCCGGACACCGTGCAGAAGGTGGTCGAGCAGCTTCGCAAGCAATTGCATGGCGCCAACGTGGAAGGTGCCGCGGCGGACCTGTCGACGGCCGCCGGCGCCAGGGCCCTGACCGCCGCCGTGCCCGGCGTCGACATCCTGGTCAACAACGCCGGCATCTTCGGCCTGAGGCCGTTCTTCGAGATCGACGACGCGGAATGGGAGCGCTACTTCCAGACCAATGTGATGTCCGGCGTACGCATGGCGCGGCATTACATGCGCGGCATGATCGAGCGCGGCTGGGGCCGCGTGGTGTTCATCTCGTCGGAGTCCGGCCTCAACATCCCGGTGGACATGGTGCAGTACGGCTTTACCAAGACCGCGCAGTTGTCGATCGCGCGCGGCCTGGCCAAAGTGGCGGCGGGCAGCGGCGTCACCGTCAACAGCGTGCTGCCGGGGCCGACGCTCTCGGACGGTTTCAAGGACATGGTGCGCGAGCAGGCCGAGCGCGAAGGCAAGAGCTACGAGCAGATCGGCGACGAATTCGTGCGCGCCCACCGCTCCAGCTCGATCATCCAGCGCATCGCCAGCACGGAAGAGGTAGCGAACATGGTGGTGTACACCTGTTCGGCGCAGGCATCGGCGACCACGGGCGCGTCGTTGCGGGTGGATGGTGGCGTCGTCGACACGATCTAGCGACCACCTACCCCCTCTCCCCTCCGGGCGACCCGAAGGTAGTCCCCGTGGGAGAGAGGGTTGGGGTGAGGGGCCGGGCGGAGCGCAGCGTCGAATCCCGCTGAGCGGAGCTTCAACCTGCCCGGCCAAAAAAAAAGCCCCGCAGTGCGGGGCTTCTTCGTAACGCCGAGAAGACCAGAACTCAGCCCTTCTTCTCCGCCTTATACCGCTCGATACCGTTGACGATCTCCGCCTTCGCGTCCTCGGCGCCGCCCCAACCCTCAAGCTTCACCCACTTGCCCTTCTCCAGGTCCTTGTAGTGCTCGAAGAAGTGGCCGATGCGCTCCAGCCAGTGGCCGGAGACTTCCTTGATGTCCTTGATGTGCGAGTAGCCGTTGAAGATCTTGGCCACCGGCACCACCACCAGCTTCTCGTCGGCGCCGGCTTCGTCGGTCATCTTCAGCATGCCGACCGGATGGCAGCGGATCACCGAGCCCGGCACCAGCGGCAGCGGCAGGATCACCAGCGCGTCCAGCGGGTCGCCGTCGCCGCCCAGGGTGCCCGGCACGTAGCCGTAGTTGCAGGGGTAGCGCATCGGCGTGGACAGGATGCGGTCGACGAAGATCGCGCCGCTTTCCTTCTCCACCTCGTACTTGACCGGCTCGGAATCCTTCGGGATTTCGATGATGACGTTGATTTCGTTCGGCACGTCGCGGCCGGCGGAGACGAGATGCAGACCCATGGTGGTTCCTATGCGTGGAATGGCTTGGGGAAAGCTTCCAAGCATACGGCAAAGGCTGCTGCGCCGCAGCAGGCGAGGGCCGTGGATTCAGGGCCGCGTCATTGCCGCAGCGGCCTCAGCGCTGGTAGGGACGCTCGCGCAACCACTTGGTGGCAATCCATTTTTCGCCGCGGAGCACGGGCAGGCCGGCGTGCAGCGAGCTCTGGTCGCCGGTGTCGTAGGCGAAATAGACGGCCGAACCGCGCAGCGCGGTGACGATGAGGCCGGCGGCCGGAAAGCCGGTGCCGCCGCCTTCCTTGGGCGTATTGAGGTACATCACGATGCTGGCGATGCGCTGGCCGCCGCGCGCGGTCACCGCATTGAAGCCCGGCTGGGTGGGATCGAACCAGTCGAAATGCGGTTCGTATTCCTGGCCCGGCTGGTAGTGCAGCACCTGCAGGCCTTCGCCGTGTTCCACCGGCAGATCCACCAGCCTGGCGATGCGCCGCTCGATGCGTTCGATCAGCGGCGTCTCGCCGAGGCTGAAGAACATGCCGTTGCTGGTGCGGCGTTCGTCGGTCTGGTGGCGCCCTTTGTCATCCACGGTCAGCGAACGGGCCAGGCGCGGCGAGGCCAGGGCGATCAGGTCGCCGCACTCATCATCAGTGAGCAGCCCGTCCAGCACGCGCACCACCGGACTGTCGAGGCTGGCGCTGACGCGTACCGCATGGCCATCCGCCACGCTCGAAGGCGCCGCCGGATGGGTGGTGCGCCTGGCGCCTGCGCGCGGGATCGTCGCGTTGAGCGCGGCCAGCGGCACGCCGAGCACTTCGGACACGGCGCGATGGCATTGCTGCTGGTCGTAGCCGGCTTCCTGCATCAGCTTGACCACTTCCAGCGGCGTATGGCCGCCGCGGGCGGTGGCGAGGATCCAGTCGCGCAGTTCGGGGCGGATCTTGTGGAAGGATTTCATGCGAATCGGCCGTCCGGGACGGTGGAGTAGGTTGGGGTGAGCGCAGCGAACCCCAACGTGGCGCCTGCCTTGCGAGGTCCGTTGGGGTTTGCCTTCGGCTCACCCCAACCTACTTCAGGTGTTCCCACAGATACGTATAGCCCAGCGCACTCATGAAGGCCGACTGCTTGTTGTCCGCCGCCGCGCCATGGCCGCCCTCGATGTTTTCATAGAAGGCCGTGTCATAGCCTAGCCCGGCCAGCTTCGCGTACATCTTGCGCGCATGCACCGGGCCGACGCGGTCGTCGCGGGTGGAGGTGGTGAACAGCACCGGCGGGTACTTCTGGCCGGCCCTGGCATTGGTATAGGGCGAGAAGGTCTTGATCCAGGCCCATTCCTCCGGCTTGTCCGGATCGCCGTACTCGGCCATCCACGAGGCGCCGGCGGACAAATGCGTGTAGCGCTGCATGTCCAGCAGCGCGACCTGGCTGACCACGGCGCCGTACAGCTGTGGATACAGCGTGAGCATGTTGCCCATCAGCAGGCCGCCGTTGCTGCCGCCCATCGCGCCCAAGTGTGCCGGCGAGGTGATGCCGCGCTTGAACAGGTCCTGCGAGACCGCGGCGAAGTCTTCGTACGCCCGCAGCCGGTTGGCCTTCAGCGCGGCCTTGTGCCAGCGCGGACCGTATTCGCCGCCGCCGCGGATATTGGCGATCACGTACACGCCGCCCCTTTCCAGCCAGGCGCGGCCCACGCCGCCGCTGTAGGCCGGCTGCAGCGAGATCTCGAAGCCGCCGTAGCCGTACTGCAGGGTGGGGTTCTTGCCGTTGGCCTGCAGGTCCTTCGCGGCGATCTCGAAGTAAGGCACGCGCGTGCCGTCCTTGGACACGGCGAAATGCTGGCTGACCCGATACTTCGAGGCGTCGAAGAAGGCCGGGCTGTGCTTGATCGCGCGCGGCTCGCCCTTGTCCAGCGTGCCGGCATACAGCGTGGTCGGCTGCAGGAAACCGGTCACCGTGAGGAAGTAATCGTCGCTGTCGTCCGCATCGATGCCGGAGGCGGCGATGGTGGAGAGTTCCGGCGCGCCGCCCAGGCTTTCGCGCTTCCATGCTCCCGCCTGCGGGGTCAGCACTTCCAGGCGGTTCACCACGTTGTCCATCACGTTGAGGATCAGGTGGTGGCGCGTCCACGAATGGGCGTCCAGCGCGGTGGTGTCGGTGGGCTCGAACAGCACCGTCAGCGGCTGCTTGCCGTCCTGGTACTTGCCGGCCATGTAGTCGTCGAACTTTGCCGCGAGCAGCGAACCGGACTTGTAGGTCCTGCCGCCCAGCGTCCAGTCGCTGCGCGGGGTGATCAGCAGCCATTCGCGCTGCACGTCGGTGCTGGCGTCGCTGGGCACGTCGATGCGGACCAGCTTGCCGTCCTTGCCGCGCAGGAAGGTCTCGCTGTCGTAGAAGGCCAGCTGGCGATGCACGAAGTCGCGCTCGAAGCCAGGCGTGTGATCGCGCTCGGCGGACACGCTCATGTCCTCGTGCCTGCCTTCATACACGGTGGCCGCGGCGGACAGCGGCGTGCCGCGCTTCCATTCCTTGACGATGCGCGGATAGCTGGACGCGGTCATCGAGCCGGGACCGAAGTCGGTGGCCACGTAGAGCGTGTCCTGGTCCTTCCAGGTAGCCTGCGTCTTGGCCTCGGGCAGCACGAAGCCGTCCTTGACGAACTGCTTCGAGGCCAGGTCGAACTCGCGCACCACGTCGGCGTCGGCGCCGCCGCGCGACAGCATCAGCAGGCAGCGCCGGTTGGCGGGCTTGAGGCAGTCGACGCCGTGCCACACCCAGTTCTCTTTCTCGGCCGCGGACAGCGCGTCGAGGTCGAGCACCGTTTCCCAGGTGGGCTGCTCGCTCGCGTAGCTCGCGGGCGAGGTGCGCCGCCACAGGCCGCGCGGGTGTTCCTTGTCGCGCCAGAAGTTGTAGTAGTGGTCGCCGATCTTGTTGACGAACGGGATGCGCGCATTGGAATCGAGCACTTCGAGGATGCGCGCGTCGAGCTGCCTGAACCCGGGCGTGTCCGCGTATTTCTTCACCGTGTCGGCGTTGTGCTGGCGCACCCAGTCGAGCTGTTTCGCGCCGTCGATGTCTTCCAGCCACAGGTTGGGGTCGGGCGAGGCCGGAGCGGGAAGCGTGGCTGCGTGGGTCATGCCGGTCATGGAAAGGGCCATCAGCAGGGACAAGGAGAACTTCTTCACCGGGAGTTCCTTGGGGGACACGGTCCGGCCATTCAAGCAGTTCGCGCGAGCCCCGTCACTGGCCGAGCACCTGCACGAAGACGCTGCGGAACGACTCGATGCCTTGCCGGGCCTCGGCTTGCGCCTGGTCAGGCAGGGGATAGCTGCTGCCGACGGTGGCCTGCAAACCATGCTTTTCCAACCAGTCGCGCACGGCGTCGGCCCGTTGCGCGGCCAACTCCGGCGTGCCATGGCCGTCGGAGCTGGCGCGTCCTTCCACCAGCAGCCGGCGCGCGTTCCAGCGCTGCGTGGCCCAGTCGATCAGGCCCAGGGTGGCCAGCTGGGCCTCGCCCAGTCCGGCCGAGCCGCGCGGAAACAGGACGGGCGGCAGCGGGCGGGGTGGCGGCACGATGCGCACCTGCCAACCGGCGAGACGGGTGGCCAGGGTGTCTTCCATCTGCTTGAGCGAGCCCAGCGAGGCATCGGCGCCGGGTGCGACGGCGAGGGTAAGGCGGCGCGCCGCCGCGTCGATCTGCGAACTCAGCAAGGGCAGCGGAAAGTTCGCCGCCGCTTCGGTGGCTGCGTCGATGGCACCGGCGGCCGGCGTCATGGGATTGATGCCGGCGCTGAGCGCCGAGCGCGACAGTTCGGTACGGGTCGGGTCGGCCATGATCACCGGCGACAGATGCAGTTCCAGGCCGGCCGGAAGTGCACTTGCGAATGCCTTGCGCAGGCGCTGGTCGTCCGCGCCGTCGTAATGCTGTGCGGCGAAGGTGATCTCGACGGCGCGCTGCTCGTCGTCCAGCTGCAGGTCGAGCACGCGCACGCTCTGCGCGCTGAGCGTGGCGGTCAGGGTGTTGCGCACGGTGCCCAGCAGGCGGGCCTGGCGCGCGATGTCGCCCAGCGCATGCGCCAGCGGCCAGCCCAGCGGCAGCATCACGGCAAAGCCGACCAGCATCTGCCAGGCCACCGCGGCGCGGGTGCCGCGCCCGCTGAAGCCGTACCAGGTGCAGATCAAGGTGGCGCTGAGCGCGATGGTGGCGAAATTGGTGGCGAACAGCAGCAGCGCGCCCTGCGAGATGCGCCATTGCGCCACCGCGATCCCGAAGCCGACCACCGCCATCGGCGGCATCAGCGCCGTGGCGATCGCCACGCCGACGATGGTGCCGCCGCGCTGGCGGACCATCGCATAGCCGCCGGCCAGGCCGGACAGCGTGGCGGCGATCATGTCGAACAGGTTCGGCGTGGTGCGCGCGAGGATTTCCGGCGTCGGCGTGCGCAGCGGCGACAGGCGCACGATCAGGATCGCCACCAGTAGGGCCAGCCCCATGCCGGCCAGCAGCGTGCCCAGGGCGCGGAACACGCGCCGGATATCCAGCGTGGCGATGCCCAGGCCAAGACGCACGATCGGCCCCATCAGCGGCGACACCAGCATCGCGCCGATGATCACCGACACCGAGTTGCACAGCAGGCCGATGGTGGCGATGCCGGAGGCCATGGTGCACATGAAGAGGTAGCTGCCTTCGAGTTCGCCGTTGTCGTCGATGTCGGTGGCGATGGCGGTGCGGTCGACGGTGGCGGCCTGGCGTTTCAGCCAGCGGCGGATGGCGTTGAGCATGGGCATGTCTCTCGGCTTCGGGGCGTGGGCATTATGGGTTGCGGCGGCAGCGGCGCGGTCACCCAGCCCGCGTGCTCGACGCAGCCGGCTACTTCATCCCTGCGCCGTCTCACCCACTACCAGACATTTCCGGTATTTCCCTCGCGCAAAAAAAAACCGCCGGTACAGACCGGCGGCACTCGGGGAGACCCGAAGCCTCGGCGTCGTTCCGGACGCCGGGCTCGGTTGTTGTGTAATGCCTTGGCTTAGAAGTCGTAGCGCGCGGTGATGCGGAAGTAGCGCGGGTCGGACACGTTCAGCTCACGCAGGTACAGCTGGTTCGGCGTGTTGCGTGCGCTGGTCTCGTAGCGATAGTTGTAGGCCGTGGCCACCTGGCGGTTCAGCACGTTGATCACGTCCAGCTGCAGCGTCAGGTCCTTCAGCCAGGCCGGCTGGTAGGCCACGTTGAGGTTCAGCTGGTAGGTCCACGGGGCCGAGCCGTGCGAGCCGCGGGGCGAGAAGGCGTAGTCGGACGCCGCCGGCTTGTAGCCGGTGCTGCCCGGCGCCGTGCCCGAACCGGACAGGCCGCAGAACCAGTAGGCCGCGCCGCTGTACAGGCCCTTGTCGGCCGTCGGGTAGTGGCTGGTGCAGTTCTTCGGACGGCCCGAGGCGGCGATCAGCGACGCGCCGAAACGCCATTCCTCGGTGGCCTGGAAGTAGCCGAACGCCTTGATCTGGTGCTTGCGGTTGTTCGGCAGCAGGCCGTTGGAGCCGACCATCAGCTGCGGCAGGTCCCAGTCCTGGGTGGTCGACACGTCGGCCTGGCCGCCGTTGCCGGTATCCAGGTCGGAGGCCAGCTGGCCTTCGGTGTTGCCGTAGTTGCGCGAGAACGTGTAGTCGACGCGGCCGTACCACTTGTCGGCGAACGGATGTTCCAGGAACAGGTCCAGCGCGTAGTACTTGCGCTTCAGCTCCGGCAGGCCCAGCTGCTCGCGGGTGTAGGTGACGGACTTGAAGCTGCCGTCGGCCTGTTCCTGCAGGAAGGTGTTGGTGGTGCCCGGGTTGAACAGGAAGCAGGAGCCGCCCAGCGCCGGGGCGCAGGTGTCGTCGATCGCGCTGCGCAGCTTGCGGTAGGTCAGCTTGGCGCCCCAGTTATAGGTCGGGCTGATCTGCTGCTCCAGGCCGGCGATGTACTCGTCCTGGTAATGCGACTTCAGGCCCTTGGCCGCCACAGTGCGCGGATCCGGCGCCTCGCCGCATTCCAGGTTGCTGGAGATGGCATTGGTGTTGCCGCAGGCATAGCCCTTGCTGCGATCCACCGCGACCGGGGTGAGGCCGGTCGGCGCGCCGGTCTTGGCATCGACGCCGGTGTAGGTGAAGTACTCGTTGGTGATCAGCGAGCCGGAGGCGCCGCGCACCGCGACGTTGTTCGGCATCGCCAGGTGGTAGCGACCGGCGTTGGCGAACAGCTTCAGCGAGGAATCGCCGAACACGTCCCAGGCCGCACCGATGCGCGGGGCCAGCTGGTGGCGCTGGCGGGCGTAGGGCTTGCCGTCGCCGTTGTAGTTGGAGAACTGCTCGTTGCGCAGGCCCAGCGAGAGCAGCCAGCGGTCGGTGATCTGCCAGCGGTCTTCGATGAACTGCGCCTGCTGCTCGGTCTTCACCTTCGCGTTCTGCGTGTTGTAGGCGCGCGAGACGAAGTAGCCCTGGGCACCGAGGCCGCCGGCCGAGGCGGGCGAGGCCACGCCATGGCTGGCGTCGATGCCGATGTTCGGGTCGGTCTGCCAGCCGTACACCCAGGCGTAGCCGCCGGGATAGGCCGAACCGGTGAGCGACTCGGCCGTCTGCGCGTCGTAACCGGCACGCAGGGTGTGATCGCCGAGGCGGTACTCGACGTCCAGGCGCCAGCCGTGGGTCTTGTCGTTGGCGCCCGGGATCAGCAGCGAGGACACCGCGCCCTGCTGGCAGGCGCCGTAGGTCAGGCCCGGGGCCTGCACGGTCGCCGAGGAGGAGATGTACGGACAGCTCGGGTCATAGCCGAACGGCTGCTGCAGATGTTCGAGGTTCTGCTTGCCGACCAGCGCCGACACGGTCAGGTCGTCGGTGATGTAGCTGGTGTACTTGGCGATGTACAGACGGCTGCTGTCCTTCTGGTGCACACCGCCGTTCTTGACCTCGCCGTGCGAGTAGTCGTTGTAGTTGAAGGCGTAGCGGCTGGAGTCATAGACGATGTTGTCCTGGACGCCAGTGAACTCCAGGATGTTGCTGTCCGTGATGTTCCAGTCGATCTTCGCGGTCCAGCGCGGCATCTTGTAGGTGTAGTCGTTCCAACCGGTCTTGGCGGTGGAGCTGGACGAGTTGGAGAACGACGCGACGGACGTGCCGTCCTGCTTGGTCATCTCGCCGTCGACGTAGAAGAACAGCTTGTCCTTGATCAGCGGGCCGCTGGCATAGGCGCCATAGGTGTTATAGGAGTACTGGTTCTTGTTGCGGTACCAGTACAGAGAGCCGTCGGTGTGCAGCGCGGTATTCGGGCCGTAGTAGCCGGTGTTCGGGAAGTAGTTGTTGCGCGGATTGGCGCGCAGCGCTTCCGGGCGCAGGATGGCGTAGACGCCGCCCTTCCACTGGTTGGAGCCGCGCTTGGTGACGATGTTGATCACGCCGCCGGTGGAACGGCCGAACTCGGCGCCGTAGCCGCCGGTGAGCACCTGCTCCTGGTCGATCGCGTCGAACGGCAGGGTGGTGGCGCCCAGCGACTGCAGCGGGTTGGTCACGGCATAGCCGTTGATGTAGTACGCGTTCTCCGACGAAGCCGCGCCGCCGAAGCTCGGGATATTGCCGAAGCCGGTGGTGCTGTAGCTGGAGTTCTCCACCACGCCCGGCGCGAGCAGGGCGGCGGCGCCGACGCTGCGCGCGATCGGCAGCTTGTTGAGCTGCTCGGAGGTGAGCACGGTGCGCGTGTCGACCGAGGACACGTCGATCGCCGGCAGCGCGGAGGCCACCACCGAGACGCCCTCGAGGTTCTTCGCGTCATTGCCTGCGACGGCCGCGCCGAAGGACACCTCGGTACCGCTGGAGATCGCCACCACGATGTTGTCGCGGGTGCTGACGGCGCTGCCGTTGTTCTGCAGCGTCACCTTGTACTTGCCCACCGGCAGGGTGGAGAAGCGATAGCGGCCGCTGTCGTCCACGGTGGTGGTGCGGCTGAAGCCGGTCTCGGTGTTCTCGATGACGACGGTGCTGCCCTGCTTGGCGGCTACCTGGCCGAAGATCGAGCCGGTGGTATTGGACTGCGCGAGTGCGCCGGTGCTGGCGAACGCGAGGCCCATGGCGAGCGTCAGCGCGGAATAACGCAGAGAACGCGACGCCTTGAAGGTCGTGATGGTCATTACAACAGACTCCCCCAGGAGAAAGATTCGAAAGGCGCGGCTTGTGGGATGCCGAGCGGTGTAATGAGGGACGCCCCCGGGCGGCGACAGGCCGCAAGAACCTGCTCCGGTTCCTCCCCAGGAACCAGAAATGCGCGTCGGGATTGCGTTTTCCCCCTGGCCGGATGACTTCCGGCCTACAGCGCTTCTAAGGCAGTTCTTACGAAATCGTCAACAGGCTCGTAACAAAAAACGTCTAGGTATTTTTCACAGTGGTTTCACGTCAACGAGTTACATCGACATGCGGTGCCGCACGGCGGGGCCCGGCGTTCGCTGGAACTTACGCCGGGCTTGCTGTCTGCTTGCGCGAATGTGACGGGCAAAGAAAAAAGCGGCCCTCGCGGGCCGCTTTTTCGTGCCGATGGATCTATTTAGACGTCTAAACGCAGTGGGCTCACAGCAGCGGAATGAGCAGCAGGGCCACGATGTTGATGATCTTGATCAGCGGATTCACCGCGGGGCCCGCGGTGTCCTTGTAGGGATCGCCCACGGTGTCGCCGGTGACGGCGGCCTTGTGCGCGTCCGAGCCCTTGCCGCCGTGGTGGCCGTCCTCGATGTACTTCTTGGCGTTGTCCCAGGCGCCGCCGCCGGTGGTCATCGAAATGGCCACGAACAGGCCGGTGACGATGGTGCCGATCAGCACGCCGCCCAGCGCCTGCGCGCCGGCCTCGGTGCCGCCCAGCCACTTGAAGCCGAACACCACCAGCACCGGCACCAGCACCGGCAGCAGCGAGGGCACCAGCATTTCCTTGATCGCGGACTTGGTCAGCATGTCCACCGCGCGCGAGTAGTCCGGCTTGGTGGTGCCCTCCATGATGCCCTTGATCTCGCGGAACTGGCGGCGCACCTCTTCCACCACCGAGCCGGCCGCACGGCCCACCGCTTCCATCGCCATCGCGCCGAACAGGTAGGGGATCAGGCCGCCGATCAGCAGGCCGATGATCACGTAGTGGTTGGACAGGTCGAAGCGGAAGTCGCTGACGCCCAGGTGCTGGCTGAGGTTGTGCGTGTAGTCGGCGAACAGCACCAGCGCGGCCAGGCCGGCGGAGCCGATCGCATAGCCCTTGGTCACCGCCTTGGTGGTGTTGCCCACCGCGTCGAGCGGGTCGGTGACGCCGCGCACTTCCGGCGGCAGCTCGGCCATCTCGGCGATGCCGCCGGCGTTGTCGGTGATCGGGCCGTAGGCGTCCAGCGCCACCACCATGCCGGTCATGCTCAGCATGGCCGTGGCGGCGATGGCGATGCCGTACAGGCCGGCCAGCGCGAACGCACCCCAGATCGCCGCGCACACCGCCAGCACCGGCAGCGCGGTGGATTTCATCGACACGCCGATGCCCGCGATGATGTTGGTGGCATGGCCGGTGGTGGAGGATTGCGCCACGTGGCGCACCGGGCCGTACTCGGTCGCGGTGTAGTACTCGGTGATCACCACCATCGCGCCGGTGAGCGCCAGGCCGATCAGCGCGCAGCCGTAGAGCTTGCCCACGCCGTAGGCGGACTCGCTCATCAGCTGGCTGGTGATCGGCCAGAACGCGATCGCGGCGAGCACCGCGGAAACGGCCACGCCGGCGTACAGCGCATTCATGATCTTGCCGCCCGGACGCGAGCGCACGAAGAAGGTGCCGATCACCGAGGCGATGATCGAGGCGCCGCCCAGCAGCAGCGGATACAGCACGCCGTTGGAGCCGGTCTGCTCGGCCATCACGCCGCCGAGCAGCATGGTGGCGATCAGGGTCACCGCGTAGGTCTCGAACAGGTCGGCCGCCATACCAGCGCAGTCGCCGACGTTGTCGCCCACGTTGTCGGCGATCACCGCGGGGTTGCGCGGATCGTCCTCGGGGATGCCGGCTTCGACCTTGCCGACCAGGTCGGCGCCGACGTCCGCGCCCTTGGTGAAGATGCCGCCGCCCAGGCGCGCGAAGATCGAGATCAGCGAGGAGCCGAAGGCCAGGCCGACCAGCGCGTGCAGGGCATGCATGCTCTCGTAGCCGAGATGGCGCAGCACCGCGTAGTACGCGGCCACGCCGAGCAGGGCCAGGCCGACCACCAGCATGCCGGTGATCGCGCCGCCGCGGAACGCGACATTCAGCGCGGCGGCCAGGCCGCTGCGCGCCGCCTCGGCGGTGCGCACGTTGGCGCGTACCGAGACGTTCATGCCGATGTAGCCGGTGGCGCCGGACAACACCGCACCGATGGCGAAGCCGATCGCCGTGCCCCAGTCCAGGGCCAGCCCGATCACAATGAAGAGCACCACGCCGACCGCACCAATGGTGGCGTACTGCCGGTTGAGGTAGGCCCGTGCACCTTGCTGGATCGCCGCGGCGATCTCCTGCATGCGCTCGTTGCCCGGTGATTTCGCCAAGACCCAGCGCACCGAGAGCGCGCCATACAGAACCGCCACGACCGCACATGCAAGCACGATCCACAAGCCATACTGCTGCAGCATCGAAGCCTCCCCATCCCGGTTGTAGTAGCCGCCCCTTGCGGGCGGGTCCGGCGAGTATAGGCAGAGGTCGGCGGGGCTTATGTTGTGCGACGCAACGCATGCGCAAGGGCGCACAAAAAAAGGCGGTGTCCGTAGACACCGCCTTCACTAGGATCCTTCCGCAACTTCGAGCGCCGCTTAGTTGAGCACCATGTCCAGGATGATGCCGGTGCCCACGGCGACCAGCAGGTAGCCACCGTCATCGCGCACCCAGTGGTAGCCGTACGGCGGCGGGCGCAGGCGGTAGTAGCGGTAGTCGTTCACCACATAGACCGGGCCGTAGTAGCGCTCGCCGCGCGCCCAGCGATGGTGCGGACGGTAGCCGCCGCCGTAGTAGCGGCGATCGTCGTGCCAGCCGCGGTCCGGGCCGCGCCAGTGATCGTGGCGGTCCCAGTCGCGGCGGCCCCAGTCACGATGGTCGCGGCGGTCCCAGTCGCGATGATCCCGGCCGCCGTCGTAGTGCCCATGGCGGTCGCCGCCGCGGTCGTGTCCGCGGCCATGGTCGTTGTCGGCCAGCGCGACATTGCTGCCGGCCAGCAGCAGGCCGAGGGTGAGGAAGAGTTTGCCGAGGAACTGAGTGCTTCGGGTCTTCATATGCGCTCCTCCGACGAAGAGTCGTCGTTGGAAAGATCGTAGAAAGCTACGTCTGAACGATGAGGCCTATCCGTCACATCGTCTTCATCTGGTGGTCAGCCCCGAGTGGCACGCGAAGGTGCCTTCGGTTCGGACAAAAGTTGCTGATTTAAATACGTTTTCGTCGCCGCGATGATGGCGCAGACGGCGGTCCCGAAATCGATGGAGGCCAGGCGGCAGCGGGCGCGCGAAGCGTGACGCGGCTCGCGGGTCCTTGCCGAAAGGTGTAGAGGCGCTCGCAGGACCTTGTGGCAAGCTGGTTTCCATGAGGCGGACAGCGACGAGGCTTGCGCGTGGATCGAGGGGATGGCTGGCGCTGTCCTGCCTGCTGCTGCCGCTCGCGGCGCAGGCGCTGCCGCCGCCCGAGCGCCTGGAATGGCACGGCCGCACCTATGAGCTGAAAAGCGACCCGCTGGCCCAGCGCTACGCCGGGCGCGAGCGGCCGCGCTTCATGCCGGCGCCGCTGCGCGCGGCGAGCGACGACGAGCGCGGCTACAGCGGTCGCTGGCGCCTGGAGGACGACCGCCTCTACCTGGTGGATATCGATACCTGGCTTTGCCTCGACGCCGCCGTCTATGTCGGCGAATGCCATCGCGCCACGCTGCCGGAGCTGTTCGGCGTGGCGCCCGGCAAGCCGGTGTTCGCCGAGTGGTACAGCGGCGAGCTGGTGCTGCCGGACGCGCTGTCGTCCCGCGCCAGCGAGCCGGCCATCCGCATCACCTTGAAGGCAGGCCGAGTGACACGTATCGAAAGGGTCGACCCGGCGGGCAGGGATCGCTGAGTGTTCTGGCGCACGATCGGCGCAATGGCTGCGCTGGCCCTGCTGTTCTACGTGGCGTCCGCGGCCGTGCTGTACTTCAATCAGCGCGGCATGCTCTACCACCCCGAGTTCAGCTGGCGCGTGGCGCATGCGCCGGATATCGCGCTGGTCAACGCAGGCGTCACCCTGCGCGGCTGGGTGGTGAATCCCGGCAGGCCGCGCGCGCTGCTGTATTTCGGCGGCAACGGCGAGCGCGTCGAGGATGCGCGCGAGTCACTGGCGCAGTGGTTTCCCGGACGCACGATCTACTTGTTGCCCTATCGCGGCTATGCCGCCAGTGAAGGCGAGCCCACCGAGCGTGCCCTGGTCGCCGATGCGCTGGCCTGGTTCGACCGCGTGGCGAAGGATCACCAGTCCGTTGCCGTGCTGGGACGCAGCCTGGGCAGCGGCGTGGCAGTGCAGCTGGCGGCGCGGCGGCCGGTCGAGCGGCTGGCGCTGGTGACGCCGTTCGACAGCCTGGTGCGCGTCGCGCAAGGCTTCTATCCCTGGTTTCCGATCGACTGGATGGCGCGCGACCGCTTCGATTCGTGGCGCTACGCGCCGCAGGTGCATTGCCCGGTGCTGATCGTGCGCGCCGGGCAGGATCAGCTGATGCCGGCCGAAAACACCGCGGCGCTGGCCGCCAGCTTCCCCGCGCCGCCGCTGCAGCAGGTGGTGCCGGAGGCGGGGCATAACGACATCCAGGACTATCTGGAGTATCGCGGCAGTCTCGTGCGCTTTCTTCTTCCCTAGCGTCCGACTCAAGTCAATTTGATTTGAAGAATCAGCTCAACTCAATTTGATTTAAAGAAGCTGCGCTTTGCGGGCCCGAATACTCAATCCAAATGGACCAACCATTCGCGCAGCGCCGCGAGCGCCGGATCGTTCTCCGTGGCCAGCGGATACACCAGCTGGTAATCCAGCCCATCCAGCATCGGCCCGAACGGCTGCACCAGCGTGCCGCGCGCCAGCTCGTCGGCGACCAGGGCCGTGTTGAGCAGCGCCACGCCCTGGCCGGCGATCGCCGCATCGATCGCATGAGTTTCGTCGCTGAAGGTCACGCCGCGAGCGATGTCGAGCGTGCGCAGGCCCGCCGCGCGCCGCCACGCCGTCCAATCCGGCGGTTCGCGAAAGCTCGGCTGCCACTGGAAATGCAGCAACGGATGGCGCGCGAGATCCTTGGGCGTGCGCAGCTTCAACGCCGGGCTGCACATCGGCGCGAAATGCGTATGCAGCAGCGGCTCATTGCGCAGGTCGCGATAAGGGCCCTTGCCGTAGCGGATCGCCGCATCGATCTGCTGCGCGGCGAAATCCACCGGTTGCGTGGACGCATGCAAGCGCAGATCAAGCTCGGGATGACGAGACTGGAACGCAGCCAGCCGCGGCACCAGCAGGCGCGCGACAAAAGCCGGCGTGGCGGAGACCGTCAGAATACGCCGCCGCTTCGGCCGCAACAGCGGCGCTACCGCTGCCGCCATCAGGTCGAAGCTTTCGCGCAGCGCGGGAAACAGCAGGCGGCCTTCTGCGGTCAGCACGACCTTGCGCACCTGCCGCTCGAACAACGCCACGCCGAGCAGGCGCTCCAACAGGCGAATCTGGTGACTCACCGCGGTGGCGGTGACGGACAGCTCCTCCGCGGCGAGCCGGAAGCTCTGATGCCGCGCGGCGGCCTCGAAGGCGCGCAGCGCGCCCAGCGGCGGCAGGCGCCGCGCCACGGATGAATTCATTTCATGCATCGGATGAGAAACCATCGTTTTTCAGCCGTATAAAGGCTCCATAGCATGCGCCTCATTCTCCATTACGTGAATGGAGTTCATGCATGAGGACTTCCATGACCACCTTGCTGCACCTCGACGCCAGCGCCCGCGGCGGCCGTTCCGATCTGCATGCCCATGGCTCGCACACCCGTCGCCTGAGCGCCCGCTTCGCCGCTCGCTGGCGCGCCGCCCGTGCCGGCGACGTCGTGCGCTACCGCGACCTCGGCCAGCGCCCGCCCGCGCCGGTCGACGGCGACTGGATCCATGCCGCCTTCACGCCGGAACCGGCACGCCTGCCCTGGATGCACCAGCGCCTGGCTGAAAGCGATGCATTGATCGATGAACTGATCGGCGCCGACCTGATCGTCGCCGGCGTGCCCATGTACAACTTCGGCGTGCCGAGCGGCTTCAAGGCGTATATCGACAACATCGTGCGCGTGGGCCGCAGCTTCGGCTTCGACCGTGCACGTGCCGGCGAACCGTACTGGCCGTTGCTGGACGAACGGCCGCGCACGCTGGTGCTGCTGGGTTCGCGCGGCGACTACGGCTACGGCCCGGGTGGCCGCATCGAGGCGATGAACCACGTCGAGCCGGCCGTGCGCACGGCCTTCGGCTACATCGGCATCACCGACGTGCGCTGTGTCGCGGTGGAATACGACGAGTTCGGCGGCGAGCGCCTGGCCGCCTCGCTGCATGCAGCGGAGGCGGCCGTCGATGCGCTGGCGGATACGCTGCTGGCCGAACATGCGTTGCGCGCCGGCCAGGCGCCCGTCACGGCTTGAACGCGGGCAACTGCCTGGCCACCGCCAGATTCTTCAGCTGCACATATTTCGGCAAACCGTCCTTGCCATACGGCAGCGGCGCCTCGCCCTGGATCAGCGGGGCGAGGTAGCGCCGCGCGGCGGCGGTGATGCCGAAGCCGTCGCGGGTGAGGAAGGAGGCCGGCATTTTCTTTTCGCGATTGGCGATCTTCGACAGCGGCGCGGATTCGATCTTCCAGCGATACGGCGCATCCGCGCTGCGCACGATCACCGGCATCACCGCGTTCTGGCCGGCCAGTGCGTACTCGACCGCGGCCTTGCCCACGGCGTAGGCCTGGTCGGCGTCGGTCTTGGAGGCGAGATGGCGGGCGGAACGCTGCAGATAATCCGGCAACGCCCAGTGGTACTTGTAGCCGAGCTTGTCCTTCACCAGCGCCGCCAGCACCGGCGCCACGCCGCCCAGCTGCGCATGGCCGAAGGCGTCGCGCCCGCCGGCTTCGGCGAGGAACTGGCCCTCGGCGTTGCGGATGCCTTCCGAAGCCACCACCGTGCACCAGCCCACGCGTTCGACCGTGGCCTTCACCTTGGCCAGGAACGCCGCTTCGTCGAACACGCGCTCGGGGAACAGGATCAAGTGCGGCGGCGCGTCGGCGCTGTCGCCGGCCAGGCCTGCGGCGGCGGCGATCCAGCCGGCGTGGCGGCCCATCACTTCCAGGATGAACACCTTGGTCGAGGTGTCGGCCATCGAGGCCACGTCGAGGCTCGCCTCCAGCACGGAGACGGCGGTGTATTTCGCCACCGAGCCGAAGCCGGGGCAGCAGTCGGTGACGGCCAGGTCGTTGTCCACCGTCTTGGGCACGCCGATGCAGCGGATGTCGTAGCCCATGCCCTTGCCCAGCTGCGAGATCTTCAGCGCGGTGTCGGCCGAGTCGTTGCCGCCGTTGTAGAGGAACCAGCGGATGTCGTGCGCGCGCAGCACCTCGATCAGGCGCTCGTACTCGGCGCGGTTGGCCTCCAGCGACTTGAGCTTGTAGCGGCAGGAACCGAAAGCGCCGCCGGGCGTGTGGCGCAGGGCGGCGATGGCGGCCGCGGTTTCCTTCGAGGTATCGATCAGATCCTCGCGCAGCGCGCCGAGGATCCCGTTGCGCGCGGCATACACCTGCACGCCCTTGGCGCGGGCGGCCTCGATCACGCCGGCGGCGGTGGCATTGATCACCGCGGTGACCCCGCCCGACTGGGCGTAGAGCAGACGGCCGGAGGAGGATCGAGACGAACGCTTCATGGGCTGGCTCCTAGGATGATCGTGCAGTGCGGCAATCGTACGTGGGGTAGAGAATGCTTTTGCAACAGTGACTTGGCGCAAATGGGCGCGCCATCTCGTTTGACGGCACCCCCCACAGACGTTAACGTGACTGTCAATTTTCTTTTTCCGACGGCTGGCGGCAGCGTGCCACAGCAACCCGGAACCCTTGGAGCACTATGCGACTCGTCCTTCTTGGCCCGCCCGGCTCGGGCAAAGGTACCCAGGCTGCGCGCCTCAAGGTTGAACTCGGCGTGCCGCACATTTCCACCGGCGACATGCTGCGCGCGGCCGTGGCGGCCGGCACGCCGACCGGCCTGAAAGCCAAGGCGGTGATGGACGCGGGCAAGCTGGTCTCCGACGACATCCTGCTGGCCATGCTGGAAGAGCGCCTGTCGCAGGACGACGTGAAGAACGGCTTCATCCTCGACGGTTATCCGCGCAACGTGGCCCAGGCCGAAGCGCTCGGCCACCTGCTGGCCAAGATCGGCCAGCCGCTGGACGCCGTGGTCAAGCTGGATGTGCCGGACGAGGTGATCATCGGCCGCGTCGAGATCCGCTTCAAAGCCGAACACCGCAAGGACGACGACCCCGTCGTGGTGCGCGACCGCCTGAAGGTCTACGCCGAGCAGACCGCGCCGGTGGCGGACTTCTTCGCCAAGCGCGGCCAGCTGCAGGTGGTCGACGGCGTGGGCGAGCTCGACGAAGTCACCGCACGCGTCAAGCGTGCGCTCGCGCAGGAATCGGCCGCCGCCAACGGCTGATCCGACACACGGGCCGCCACGAGCGGCCCGTTCTTCATCCGGCTTTCCTCTTCTTCGTGACGGCCCCGCGCCGCGCCACGCGTTCGACAGGTTCTCCATGCGTCTGCACATCCTCGGCATCTGCGGCACCTTCATGGGCGGCGTCGCCGCGCTGGCGCGCGAACTCGGCCTGCCGGTCGAAGGCTCCGACGCCAACGTCTATCCGCCGATGAGCGACCAGCTGCAGGCGCTGGGCATCACCCTGATGCAGGGCTACACCGCCGAGCACCTGCAGGGGCGCGAGAAACCCGATCTGATCGTGGTCGGCAATGCGATGACGCGCGGCAATCCCGCCATCGAATACATGCTCGACCAACAGCTGCGCTACGTCTCCGGCCCGCAGTGGCTGGGCGAGACGCTGCTGGCCGGGCGCGAAGTGCTGGCCGTCGCCGGCACCCACGGCAAGACCACCACCACCAGCCTGCTGGCGCACCTGCTGGAAAGCGCGGGGCTGGCGCCGGGCTTCCTGGTCGGCGGCGTGCCGGGCAATTTCGGCATCTCCGCGCGGCTGGGCGGCGGCAAGCCGTTCGTGATCGAGGCGGACGAATACGACAGCGCGTTCTTCGACAAGCGCTCCAAGTTCGTGCACTACCGCCCGCGCATCGCCATCCTCAATAACCTGGAATACGACCACGCGGACATCTTCCCCGACGTGGCCGCGATCCAGCGCCAGTTCCATCACCTGGTGCGCACCGTGCCGGGCAACGGCCGCCTGATCGTCAACGCGCACGACGAGCGCCTTGTCGAAGTACTGGCGATGGGTTGCTGGACGCCGGTGGAGAGCTTCGGCATCGGGCAGGGCGACTGGCAGGCCGAGCTGATCGAGGCGGACGGCTCGGCCTTCGCCGTGCGCCGCCGCGGCGAACTGATCGGCGAAGTGCGCTGGCCGCTGCTGGGCAACCACAGCGTGATGAACGCACTCGCCGCACTCGCGGCCGCCACGGCGGCCGGCGCCGATCCGCGTGCGCTGCTGCCGGCCTTCGCCACGTTTGAAAGCGTCAAGCGGCGTATGGAAGTGGTGGGCGAGGTGGCGGGTGTGCGCGTGTACGACGACTTCGCCCACCACCCCACCGCGATCGCCACCACCCTGGCCGGCCTGCGCGCCAAGGTCGGCCAGGCGCGCATCCTGGTCGCGCTGGAACCGCGCTCCAATTCGATGCGCCTGGGCGCGCACGCCGACGGGCTGGCGCCGTCGCTGGCCGCTGCGGACAGCGTGGTGTTCCTGCATCGCCCCGAACTGCCGTGGGATGCCAAGCGCGTCACCGACGCCCTGCAGGGCCGCGGCACCGCCGTGCCGACAGTGGACGCGCTGGTGTCGGCGCTGCGCACGCAGGCGCGCGCCGGCGACCACGTGGTGTTCATGTCCAACGGCGGTTTCGAGAACGCGCCGCGCCGCTTCGTCGAGGCCCTGCGCGGCTGATCGATCTACCGATATCAGCCCAGCGGCGCGTCGAACCTCGGCGCCCGCCGCTGATACTCGCGCTGCGCGGCATACCACACGCCGCCGCCGAAACTGATCGTCACCGTGCCCAGTGCCAGCGCGCCCCAGGCCAGGCCGAACGCGCCGAGCATCCAATAGCCGCCCCAGTACGCGCCCATCGCGCCGAAGATCAGCACCAGGTTCACCGCGCCGCGGCCGAAGCTGCCTTCCGGCCCGATCAGGTGCACCGCCAGCGCCACCAGGCTGGCCGAGGTGGCCACGATCGCGGCGGTGATCAGCATGCGCGCCGGCTCCGCCGCATGCGCGAGCACGCTGCCCAGCAAGGTGTAGGCCAGTGCGGTCAGCACGCTGACCGGCACCAGCAGCATCAGCGCGTCGACCATGATCTTCTGGTATTCGCCGCGCGTGGCCGGCGCCAGGGTCAGGTACAGGTCGGCCAGGTTCGGCCGCATGCGCAACATGCCGCGGCCCAGCTGCGGGAAGCGCGCCATGGTGAGCAGGACGGCATAGGCGCCGACCACCGCCGCATCGAAATGCTGGCGATGCATCACCGCCAGGAAATAGATCACCACCATGCCCGCGACCAGCACCAGGCGCAGGGCCAGCGCCTGCGGATTGTCGTGCGGCAACAGCAGGCGCCGCACCAGCGCGAGCCGGCCAGCGGCGCTGGGACGGCGGCGATACGCCTGCAGGCTGCGTTCCAGCGCGTACTGCGCGGCGCGGTCGAACAATTCGCCGAGCCAGCGATTCCAGGCACCGCGCCGCGCCTGCGCGTCGTCCAGCGCCGACTGGCTGTTGCGGCCGATGCTGGCGTTCTCCAGCGGCGAGGTCGGCGTGTCGGCGTCCTGGATGCGCAGCAGCGGCGCCAGCGCGTAGCGGATCAGCAGGGCGGCGCACAGCATCAGCAAGGGCGCGGTCCACGGCGAGGCCAACGCCACCGTCACCACCTGCGAAGCGAGCCGCGGCATCCAGCCGGCCGCGATGAACACCGCCCAGATCGCCAGGCTCACGCGGCGCCCGCATCCCAGCGCCAGGCCGAGCGCGGCGACCACGACCAGGCCGGCGACGATCAGGGCGCCATGCGGCGGCCCGGCCAGCACCAGCAACACCCCCGGCAGCAGCACCCATTGCGCGACATCGGCCACGCCCAGCCAGGCCAGCCGCGCGCGGAAGCCGGGGAGCAGGAAGCTCTCCGGCCGGCACACGCCGCGCAGCACCTGGCCCAGGCCGATATGCCAGAACCACGAGGCGAAGGCGACGAAGCCCATGCCGACATAGGCCACCCGCGCGTCCAGCATCGCGATCAGGGCCAGCACCAGTCCGGTCAGACACATCAGCATGGCCAGCACCGCCAGCACCGGCAGGCGCGTCCACAGTTGCAGCCACAGTTGCCAGACCGCCCTCATGCCAGTTCCACGAACAGGTCTTCGAGCGTGGGTGTCTCGACGCGCAGCTCGGCGCCGGCCTGCTCGGCCAGTGCGCGCAGCACGGCCGGATCGGCGTCCTCCAGCAGCATCTGCAATTCGCTGCCGGCGACCGTCGCCTTCAGCGCCCCGGCCATCGCCGGCGCCTCGGCCCAGCCCTCGGCGCGCGTCAACACGGCGCGCACGAAGCGCTCGCGCAGTTCCGCCAGCGGGCGCATGAACTGGATGCGCCCGTCGCGCAGCAGCGCGATGTCGGCGCCCGCCCGCTCCAGGTCGGCGGTGATATGCGTGGAGAAGATCACCGTCTTGCCGGGATGGCGCATCAGCTCCAGCAGCTCCGTCATGAACGCGCGCCGCGCCTGCGGGTCGAGGCTGGCGACGGGCTCGTCCAGCACCAGCAGGTCCGGCTGCGGCGCGATCGCGCGCACGATCGCCAGTTTCTGCCGCTGGCCTTGCGAGAGCTGGCCGATCTTCTGCTTCGGATCCAGCTCCCAGCCCTGCAGCAGGCGGGCGGCGAGCGCGTGGTCCCAGCGCGCGTAGAACGCGGCGGTGAAATCCAGGTACGCGCGCACCTTCATCCACGGAAACAGGTCGAAGGTCTGCGGCACGAAGCCGATACGATGCATGCGCTCGCCGCCCGGCTCGGTCATCGGCGCGCCGAGCAGCTGCACCTGGCCGCCGTCGATCGGCGACAGCCCGAGCAGGCAGCGCAGCAGCGTGGTCTTGCCGGCGCCGTTGCGGCCGAGCAGGCCGATCACGCGTCCGGCCGGCACGCTCCAGTCCACGCCGCGCAGCACCTCGCGCTTGTCGAAGGATTTGACCAGGCCTTGCACATGCAGCACCGGCGCGGCGGGCAGGGCGATGGGGTCGACCAGCGTGAGCGGCAGTTCGGCGGCGGACATACCAGTTAAGACTCCTCGTAGGTCGGAACACTGTGCGGTGGACGGGCTGCCGCCGTCCAGTGATCGCCATGGCTAAACTGCCGCCCCATGACCGTGACGCCGCTTCCCGACGAACTGCCGCTGTTCCCGCTCTCGACCGTGCTCTACCCCGGCGGGCACCTGCAGCTGCGCGTGTTCGAGCGGCGCTATCTGGACATGGTGCGCGACTGCTCGCGCCGCGGCAGCGGCTTCGGCGTATGCCTGATCCTGAAGGGCCTGGAGGTGGGCGAGCCGGCGGTGCCCGCCGCGGTGGGCACCATGGCGCGCATCACCGACTTCAGCCATGGCGACGATGGCCTGCTCGGCATCGTCGCGCAGGGCGAGCAGCGCTTCCGCGTGACGCGCACGCGCGTGCGCTCCGACGGCCTGGTCACCGGCCAGGTCGAGCACTGGCCGGTGGAACGCCAGGCGACGGTGCCGGTCGAATTCGCCCTGCTGCAGACCATCCTGGGCCGCCTGCTCGAACACATGGCGCCACAGTGGCGCCATGCCACCGCGGCCGACTACGACGACGCGAGCTGGCTGGGTTTCCGCCTCGCCGAATTGCTGCCGCTGGAGCTGGAAGAGCATCAACGCATGCTCGAATTGACCGATCCGGTGCGGCGGCTGGCCGAGCTGCAGCACATGCTTCCCCGCTTCCAGAAAGCCTGAGCGTTTGAAACATGCCCGATCCTCCACGCGCTTTGCGCGTGTGACGGCGGCTCCTACACTTGCGGGTCTTCGTGTTTTCCATCGGGAAGGAACGCCATGGCCAGCCTGCAAGGCAAGACCCTGTTCATCACCGGCGCCTCGCGCGGCATCGGCCTGGCCATCGCGCTGCGTGCCGCGCGCGACGGCGCCAATGTCGCCATCGCGGCCAAGAGCAGCGTGCCGAATCCCAAATTGCCCGGCACCATCCACACCGCCGCGGCGCAGGTCGACGAAGCCGGCGGCAAGGGCCTGGCGCTCAAGTGCGACATCCGCGAAGAGGACGACGTGAAGGCGGCGGTCGCCGCCACCGTCGAGGCCTTCGGCGGCATCGACATCCTGGTCAACAACGCCAGCGCGATCTGGCTGGCCGGCGCGCTGGATACCCCGATGAAGCGCTTCGACCTGATGCAGCAGGTCAATGCGCGCGGCTCCTTCCTGTGCGCGCAGGCCTGCCTGCCGCACCTGCTCAAATCCGCCAACCCGCACATCCTTACGCTGGCGCCGCCGCCGTCGCTGGATCCGAAGTGGTGGGCGCCGCATACGGGCTACACGCTGGCCAAGATGGGCATGAGCTTCGTCACGCTGGGCCTGGCCGGCGAATTCGGCCCGCAGGGCGTGGCGGTGAATGCGCTGTGGCCGCGCACCATCGTGGCCACCGATGCGCTGAACATGATTCCCGGCGTGGACGTGCCACGCTGCCGCAAGCCGGAGATCGTCGCCGACGCCGCGCACGCGGTGCTGGTGCGGCCGGCGGCGGGTTTCCATGGGCGCTTCCTGATCGACGAAGAGGTGCTGCGCGAAGCGGGCGTCAGCGACTTCGCGCCTTACGCCGTCGATCCGTCGAAGTCGCTGTTGCCTGATTTATTCCTGGATTGAGCTGTTTCTGGATTGAAGAGGACTAACCCATGAAGTACCTGCACAGCATGGTCCGCGTGCGCGACGTCGACGCCAGCCTGCGCTTTTTCTGCGACGGGCTCGGCCTGCAGGAAACGCGCCGGATGGAGAGCGCCGCCGGCAAGTTCACCCTGATCTACCTGGCCGCGCCCGCTTCGCCGGAAGCGGAAGTCGAGCTGACCTACAACTGGGACTCTGACGAGGACTATGGCAGCGCGCGCAATTTCGGCCACCTCGCCTTCGAGGTCGACGACATCTACCGCACCTGCCGGCACCTGCAGGACCTGGGCTACACCATCAACCGCCCGCCACGCGACGGCCACATGGCGTTCGTGCGCTCGCCGGACCTGATCTCGATCGAGCTGCTGCAGCGCGACGGCCGCCTGCCGCCGCAGGAGCCGTGGGCATCGATGCCCAATACCGGCGTCTGGTAAGCACATTTCGCGCAAGCGGGCCGCGCGCCCGCTCCCCCATCTGGCTGACCCCGTGCCGTCCGTTTGGACGGTGCCCATGGCCTGCACAAACGTATAACGTGTGATGCATATCACACTTCTGTAGCAGCCCCGGGGGAAGGGTCCTGCGGAACGTGACCGCAGGCGCGGCTGGGAGACCGCGTCACGTCCGAGAACGGCGACGGGGGATAGGCCCATGGCTGTGAGCAAGGCAGAGGCCAAGCGTTGCGTCGTGTGGTTCGGCCAACCCAGCGCCACCGAGCGGATGCGCCTGAATCGGGCCGGCTGGTACGTGCGCGTCGCCGACGCGGCCGCGGTCGGTGGCATCGGCACGCGCGGCGGCAATAGCGTGGTGGCAGTGGCGGATCTGCGCGACGCCGATGCCGCCGGCATGACCGCGATGGCGCTGGTGATGGACGCGCACCCGGGCCTGCCGTGGCTGGCCCTGATGCCGGCGGAGATGCCGGTAGGCGAACCGGCGCTGGGCGGGGTCATCGATACCTGCGTCGACGTGTTCACCGCGCCGGTCGATGTCGACCGGCTGCTCGATTCCCTGGGTTACCTCGGTGGCGACATCGTGGCCGTCGAGCCGGACGACTTGGGCATAACCGGCCACAGCAAGGCCACGCGGGCGGTGATCGCCAGCGTGCGCAAGTACGCGCCGGTGGACCTGCCGGTGCTGATCACCGGCGAGACCGGCACCGGCAAGGAAGTGGCGGCGCGCGCGCTGCACAGCCTGTCGCGCCGCGCGGGCCGCCCGTTCGCGGCGATCAACTGCGGCGCGCTGCCGCCGAACCTGGTGCAGTCCGAGCTGTTCGGCCACGAGCGCGGCGCCTTCACCGGCGCCAATGCGCGGCGGCTGGGCCATTTCGAGACCGCCGCGGGCGGCACCGTCTTCCTCGACGAAGTCGGCGACCTGCCGGCGGATGCGCAGACCAGCCTGCTGCGCTTTCTGCAGGAAGGCACGCTGGAGCGCGTGGGCAGCAGCCAGTCGATCACGCTCGATGTGCGCGTGCTGGCGGCGACCCATGTCGACCTGGAGCGGGCGGTGGAGCAGGGGCGTTTTCGCGAGGACCTTTACTACCGCCTCAACGTGCTGCGCCTCCACATGCCCGCGCTGCGCGAGCGCGAGGACGACGTGGTGCTGCTGGCCCAGCATTTCCTCGATGCGTTCCGCGAACACCATGGCAGCCACGCGCGCACCTTCAGCAGCGCGGCGCGCCAGGCCATGCGCCACTTCGGCTGGCCGGGCAACGTGCGCGAGCTGCTCAACCGCGTGCAACGCGCGGCGGTGGTGGCCGAGGATGCGCTGATCACGCCCGAAGACCTGGATCTGTCCCACATCTCGCAGATGCCCTCGGGCCGCGCGACCCTGGGCAGCGCTCGCGTGGCGGCAGAACGCGAGGCGGTGATCAGCTGCCTGCGCGAATGCCATTTCAATGTCAGCGAATGCGCGCGGCGGCTGAAGGTCTCGCGCGTCACCATCTATCGCCTGTGCAAGAAGCATGGGCTCGCGCTGGAACAATTGCGCTGACTGATGAGCCCCTCTCCCGCCGGCGACCCGAAGGTAGTCCCCGTGGGAGAGAGGGGTGGGGGTGAGGGTACGCTCGGAGCGCAAGGGTGATGTGCACCGCTCCGCCCGAACCCTCATCCGCCTGCCGGCACCTTCTCCCAAGGGGAGAAGGATTCCATTGCGGAAACTGAGGGAGATAAAAAGAGACGGAGGGCCCCCGACCTACAGGGGTCAGCCGGGGGCCTCCGTTGGTGCCCGGCCACAGGGATCGCCGGGTTACCGCCCGCGTCGCCATCGAGAGGGATGGCTTTGAACTGGGTCGATGATTCATAGGGCAAGTGGCGTGCCAGCCTTCAGGCATGCCTGTCGCCCAGGAAATTCAAGGGTTTGCGAAAACGCTCAGGGCGTGGGTGTAACGCCGATGTATCGCTTGTCGCGCGGCGTCCCGCCGCGGAATGGCGTGCGGCAAGGCGCCATGTCCCGGCCCGGGGGTGTATCGCCGGCGTGTCGCTGTAACGCCGCCGCGAACAACGCCGGCGCACGGCGCGTGGAAATGCGGGGGCGCTGGTTCTACGATGCGGAACGCCCTGCCGCCAGGCGGGCGTATCCCCACTCGCCATTCGATGGCCTTGCCCCGCGGCAACGCCAGGAGCCCCTCATGCACGCGCAGGATTCATCGTCGTCCCTGATCGATCTCGGCAAGCGCTACTGGCTGCCGGTGTACCGACCCCGCGAGGTCGTACTGGATCACGGCAAGGGCGCGCGCGTGTGGGATACCGAAGGCCGTGACTATGTGGACCTCGGCGCCGGCATCGCGGTGAACGCGCTCGGCCACCAGGATCCCGACCTGGTCGACGCGCTGGTGACCCAGGCCCGCAAGCTCTGGCACAGCAGCAACGTGTTCTACACCGAGCCGCCGCTGCACCTGGCCGAGGAGCTGGTGCAGGCCTCCGGCTTCGCCGAGCGCGTGTTCCTGTGCAATTCCGGCACCGAGGCGAACGAGGCGGCGATCAAGCTGGTGCGCAAGTGGGCCGCCTCCAAGGGGCGCGCGCCGGAGCAGCGGGTGATCCTGACCTTCCGCGGCTCTTTCCATGGCCGCACCCTGGCCGCGGTGACCGCCACCGCGCAGCCGAAGTACCAGGAAAACTACGAGCCGCTGCCGGGCGGCTTCCGCTATCTCGATTTCAACGACGTCGCCGGCCTGGAAGCGGCCTTTGCCCAGGGCGACGTGGCCGCGGTGATGCTTGAGCCGGTGCAGGGCGAAGGTGGCGTGCTGCCCGCCTCGCCCGCCTTCATCCGCCGCGCGCGCGAGCTGTGCGACACGCACGAGGCGCTGCTGGTGCTGGACGAGATCCAGTGCGGCATGGGTCGCACCGGCACCTTGTTCGCTCACGCGCAGGACGGGGTGACGCCGGACATCGTGACCCTGGCCAAGGCGCTGGGCTGCGGTTTCCCGATCGGCGCGATGCTGGCCGGCCCGAAGGTGGCCGAGGTGATGCAGTACGGCGCGCACGGCACCACCTTCGGCGGCAATCCGATGGCCGCGGCGGTGGCGCGCGTGGCGCTGCGCAAGCTGGCCTCGGCCGAGCTGATGGCCAATGTGGCGAAGCAGGCGCAGGCGCTGCGCGACGGCCTGGCGGCAATCGATGGCGAGCTGAAGCTGTTCGCCGAGGTGCGCGGCCGCGGCCTGATGCTCGGTGCGGTGCTGGCGGAGGCGTACAAGGGCCGCGCCGGCGAGGTGCTCGATCACGCTGCCGCGCACGGCCTGCTGGTGCTGCAGGCCGGCCCGGACGTGCTGCGCTTCGTGCCGCCGCTGAACATCACCGATGCGGACCTGGCCGAAGGCTTGGCGCGCCTGCGCGCGGCGCTGGCCGACTTCGTCGGCAAGCGTTGATCTATTGACCGGCGCCACGCTCGAGCGTGGCGCCGGCTTTGTTTCAGCCGCGGGATGCGCGCAAGGTCTGGCGCGCGGCTTCCAGCGTCGCGGCGAGATCCTCGTCGCTGTGCGCGCTGGACAGGAAGCCGGCCTCGAACGCCGATGGCGCCAGGTACACGCCGCGCTCCAGCATGCCGTGGAAGAAGCGGTTGAACGCGGCGGTGTCGGCCGCGGTGGCGTGGGCGTAGCTCTCGACCTTCTCCTGGGTGAAGAACAGGCCGAACATCGCGCCGACGCGGTTGGTGCTGAAGGGCACGCCTTCGCCGTCGGCCACCGCCTGCAGACCGTCCGCCAGCAGGCGCGTGCGCGCGGCCAGGCGGTCGTAGAAGCCGGCTTCCTGGATCAGTTCCAGCATGGCCAGGCCCGCCGCCATCGCCACCGGATTGCCGCTGAGCGTGCCGGCCTGGTAGATCGGGCCGGCCGGGGCGATCTGTTCCATCAGCTCGCGGCGGCCGCCGTAGGCGCCCACCGGCATGCCGCCGCCGATGATCTTGCCGAAGGTGCTCAGGTCCGGCGTGATGCCGTAGTGCGCCTGCGCGCCGCCGAGCGCCACGCGGAAGCCGGTCATCACCTCGTCGAAGATAAGCAGCGCGCCGTGGCGCGTGCACAGCGCGCGCAGGCCCTGCAGGTAGCCGTCCTTCGGGGGAATGCAATTCATGTTGCCGGCGACCGGCTCGATGATCAGGCCGGCGATGTCCGCGCCGTGCTCGGCGAACAGCGCCTCGGCCGCGGCCAGGTCGTTGTAGGCAAGGGTGAGCGTGAGATCCGCCGCCGCCTTCGGCACGCCGGGCGAGGTCGGCACGCCGAAGGTGAGCGCGCCGGAGCCGGCCTTCACCAGGAAGCTGTCGCCGTGGCCGTGGTAGCAACCTTCGAACTTCACGATCTTGCTGCGGCCGGTGGCGCCGCGGGCGAGACGGATCGCCGACATGGTCGCCTCGGTGCCGGAATTGACCATGCGCACCATGTCCACCGACGGCACCAGGCGCGTGATGGTCTCGGCCATGGTGATCTCGGCCGGGCAGGGCGTGCCGAAGGACAGACCGTCCTTAACCGCGCGCTCGACCGCCTCGCGCACCCTGGGATGGTTGTGCCCGACGATCATCGGCCCCCACGAGCCCACGTAGTCGATGTAGCGCTTGCCTTCTACGTCCCACAGGTAGGCGCCGTCGGCGCGCGCGGTGAAGAACGGCTCGCCGCCGACCGACTTGAAGGCGCGCACGGGCGAATTCACGCCGCCCGGCATCAGTTGCTTGGCGCGCTGGAAGAGTTCGTGGTTGGTCATCGCGGGATTCCGGAAGAGGTGTACAGATCGGTAAAGGTTTGCGCGGCGGCGCGCACGTCGGCGGCGCCGAACAGGGCGGAAATCACCGCCAGGTAGTCGGCGCCGGCGCCGACCAGGGAGGCGGCATTGTCCGGCGTGATGCCGCCGATCGCCACACGAGGCACGCCCAGCGCGGCGCTCTGCCGCAGCAGCTCGGGCGCGGCGCGCCGGGCCAGCGGCTTGGTGGGCGAGGGGAAGAAGGCGCCGAAGGCGACGTAGTCGGCACCGGCCGCGGCCAGTTCGCGGGCGCGCTCGAGCGAGTCGTAGCAGGACACGCCGATGATCGCCTGCTCACCCAGCGCCGTGCGGGCCGCGGACAGGGCAAGGTCCTGCTCGCCCAGATGCACCCCGTCGGCGCCGATGGCGGCGGCCAGCTCGAGGTCGTCGTTGACGATCAGCGGCACGCCACGCCCGGCGCACAGCTGGCGGAGCGCGGCGGCTTCGGCGTGGCGGCGGGCGTGGTCGGAGGTCTTGTCGCGGTACTGGACCAGGCGGGCGCCGCCTTCCAGGGCGCGGGCCACGGCCTCCAGCAGGTCGTCGCGGGGGCCGTCGGTGATGGCGTAAAGGCCGGGATATCGAAGCTTCGGATGCATGGGGATCGTGGTGGATTGCCGCCGTACGCTTCCGCACGGCCGGCCGAGTTGCGAGAATGCGGCTCTTGTTCCCTTTTCAAGCAGCGCAATAACGATGAGTCAGGGCTCTCCCGATAAGAAATGGATGTGCGTGGTCTGCGGCTTTATCTATGACGAGGCCGAGGGCGTGCCCGACGAAGGCATCGAGCCCGGCACGCGCTGGGAAGACGTGCCCGATACCTGGACCTGTCCGGACTGCGGCGCGACCAAGGCCGATTTCGAGATGGTCGAGGTCGACTGAGGTTTCTTCCGCGCTTGCCTGCACGCGGCCCGAATTTGCCATTGCATTGACCGGGCCGCGTGTTCTGATGCTCCCGTGCCCCTCGCAGAGGGGCACATCAGTAGTAGGGAGCCTCACATGCAACAGTTCGTGCCGTTCGAAGACGATTGGGATGCCCTGGAAAAGCTGCATCCCGCTTCGCTGATTCCCTTCCGCATCGGCGTGCCCTGCGCACACGACCTGGCCGCAACGGCCGATCACTGCACCTTGCCGGTCATCCCTTCCACGACGAGCTCATCGCCGACGGCAGCGCCGAGGCGGCTCACCGTGCCTGCGGGCAGCTCGAGCACGTAGCGCGCCGGGGCATTGCTCGGATAGGTCGCGCACGGATCCATCTTGCACGGCGGCACATCCAACTGCATCGAGACCAGCTTGCGGTCGGCATCGAAGTAGAGGATGTCGAGCGGGATGAGCGTGTTCTTCATCCAGAACCAGCGCTCTTCCGTATCCGGAAACACGAACAGCATGCTGTGATCGGCGGCGAGTTGCGTGCGCATCATCAGGCCGCGCGCGCGCTCCGCATCCGTAAGCGCCAGTTCGGTGGAGAAACGCTTGCCATGCAGCGTGATGCTGGGCTGTGACAGCGGCGCCGCGGTGGCGCTTGCGGCGAGAGCGAACAACAGGGGCGCTACTAGCAGGCTTTTCATCGCTACCTCGAGTCCTTCTTATAGGTGGGTGGATGCGCGCGAGTGTAGCGGGGCATCGATTGTCATCTGGCGGAAAAAATTTCCGCGCAACCCCTTCACAGATTCGCGCACGGACGATATGATTCTCGCCCCTTCGACGAAACGCCTTCGACGACGGGTTCCACGGCAACACAGCACGATGAAAATTCTTCGCTGCAGGTGTTGACGGACCGGAAAGACGATGTAGAATGGGCGGCTCACCCGGGACGAAACGTCTCGGGGCGATTCGAAGAACGGATCGCAAGTGATTGATCTTTGACAGTGTGCGCAGGTGACTTGTGTGGGCGTCTTGCGTTGGATGGACAATCTGTCCAAACAAATGCAAGCGTCTAACCTAAGAGTCAATTCAAAAGCTTGACGTTTTATGGTTAGGACAACGCTTCAGAAAGATAGAGCATCCTCGGATGTTCGAAAACTTAAGTGAAGAGTTTGATCCTGGCTCAGATTGAACGCTGGCGGCATGCCTAACACATG
>NZ_FONH01000027.1 GCF_900112865.1 Dyella marensis
AACCCCTCTCCCGGCGGGAGAGGGGCTCAATGTCGCTGTGCGCGCAAACGCTGCGGCACCCCCTCAACCTTCAATTGGAACCCTTCTCCCTCCGGCGACCCGAAGGGAGAGGGGCTAAAGCTCAAGCTCAGAGCACCCCGCGGCGCATCTGGTCGCGTTCGATCGACTCGAACAGCGCTTGGAAGTTGCCCTCGCCGAAGCCCTCGTTGCCCTTGCGCTGGATGATCTCGAAGAAGATCGGGCCGATGTTGTTCTGGGTGAAGATCTGCAGCAGCTTGCGCTGCTTGGTCTCCGGGTCGGCGTCGATCAGGATCTTGTTTCTGGCCAGGCGCGGCACGTCCTCGCCGTGATTGGGGATGCGCAGGTCGATCACGTCGAAATACGTGTCCGGCGTGTCGAGGAAGCTCACGCCCTTGGCGCGCATCGCCTCGACGGTCTCGTAGATGTTGTCGGTGAAGCAGGCGATGTGCTGGATGCCTTCGCCGTGGTACGCATCGAGGTATTCGTTGATCTGCGACTTCGGATCGCTCGACTCGTTGAGCGGGATGCGCACGATGCCGTCCGGCGCGGTCATCGCCTTGGACACCAGGCCGGTCTTGGCGCCCTTGATGTCGAAGTAGCGGATCTCGCGGAAGTTGAACAGGCGCTCGTAGTAGTCGGACCACTTCTGCATGTTGCCGAAGTAGAGATTGTGCGTGAGGTGGTCGATGAAGGTCAGGCCGAAGCCGGCGGGGTTCTGCTCCACGCCCGGGATCGGCGCGTAGTCGCCGTCATAGATGCTGCCCTTGTCGCCGTAGCGGTCGACCAGATACAGCATGCAGTCGCCGATGCCCTTCACCACCGGCGCGTCCACCGCCTTGCTCGCTTCCTTGTCGCCGACCGCCTCGCCGCCGTTGGCCAGCACCTTGGCATAGACCTCCGCCGCGGGCTGCTTGAAGCGGATGGCGAAGCCGGCGGCGCAGGGGCCATGCTGGGCGGCGAATTCGGCGGCGAAGGAATCCGGGTCCTCGTTGACCAGGAAGTTCACCCCGCCCTGGCGATACACCGTGATCGGCCGGCGCTTGTGCTTGAGCACCGCGGTGAAGCCCATGCTGCCGAACAGCTCGTGCAGCTCGGCGCCGCGGCCGGCCGGGGCGGCGAATTCGACGAATTCGAAGCCGTCGATCCCCATCGGGTTCTCGAAAGTGGTCACCTGCATGCCAAGATTGGGCTGCGCGCTCATGGGGATCTCCTGGGTCGGATGCCTGGATTGGATGCGTGGGAGTCGGATTCGCCCCGCCGGTCGCGGCATCGCCGGAAGGATGCGACCGCCGGTATCACCTGAGCGTTATAGTTACATATGAAACCATTTGCAAGGAGTGGTGCAGCAGTGCCCGCCGAACCCCAAGACGCCCATCGACCCGACCACGCCCCGCTGGAGCTGGAGCGCTTCCTGCCCTACCGCCTGTCGATCCTGTCCAACACGGTCAGCCAGGCCATCGCCGACGACTACCAGGCGCGCTTCGACCTCAGCGTCACCGAATGGCGCGTGATGGCGGTGCTGGCCCGGTTCGAAGGCCTCTCCGCCCGCGAAGTGGCCGAGCGCACGGCGATGGACAAGGTCGCGGTCAGCCGCGCCCTGGCCCGCCTGGTCGAAGCCGGCCGGGTCAACCGCGGCACCCACGAGGGCGACAAGCGGCGTTCCGTGCTCTCCTTGAGCGAAGCCGGCTGGGAAGTGCACGACGTGGTCGCGCCGATGGCGCGGGCACGCGAGCGCGAGGTGCTGGCCAAGCTGGACGCGGACGAACAGGCCTGGCTGTCGCGCATCCTGGACAAGCTGCTGGGCCCGCCGGTGCCACCGCGCAGCGGACAGCCGCAAAGCGGCGCCGAGGCGACGGTGGCATAAAAAAAGAGGCGGCCCCGGGGCCGCCTCTTCGTATGCCGGGAAAGGACGGCCTGGCCGTCACTTCACCCCATGCATCAGCCGGTTGATCAGCGGCGCCACCAGCAACAGGATCACCGCGGCGACGCCCAGCAGCCAGAAGCTGAAAGTGAAGCCGCTCAGCGCCGAGGCCACCGTCATGCCGGTGGTGCCGCTGACGTGGCCGGCGAAGATGCCCGACAGGTTGTTGCCGATGCCGGTGGACAGGAACCAGCCGCCCATGGCCAGGCCGACCAGCCGGCCGGGCGCCAGCTTGGTCACCATCGACAGGCCGATCGGCGACAGGCACAGCTCGCCCACCGTCTGCAGCACATAGACCAGCACCAGCGGCCAGAACGGGATCAGGCCCTGTGCATCGACCAGGCTCGACAGCGCATACATCAGCACCACGAAGGCCACCGCATTGCCGAGCAGGCCGAAACCGAACTTGCGCGGGATCGACGGCTCCAGCCTGCGCTTGTCCAGCCAGCCCCACAGCATCGACATCGGCGGCGCCAGCAGCACCAGGGCCAGCGGCGCGACGGACTGGAACCAGCCCACCGGGAACTCCCAGCCGCCGAACATCTTGCGGTCGACGATGTTCTCGGCGAGGAAGTTGAACGAGCTGCCGGCCTGTTCGTAGAACATCCAGAACAGCACGTTGAACACGAAGATCACCAGCATCGCGATCACGCGGTCGCGCTGCACCTTGCCCTCGCGCACGCCGTCGATCATCAGCATCACGCACAGGCCCACGAACAGGATGCTGAGCAGCCACTGCAGCACCACCGCGCCGGCCTTGGCCATCACCAGGTAGACCAGCGGGATCGCGATGACGCAGCCGATCAGCACGTAGACCACGCGCATGCGGTTGGCCTGGTCCGGCAGCGGACGGCCCACGCCCTTGAGCTGGCGGCGGCCGATCCAGAACCACACCAGGCTGACCAGCATGCCCAGCCCCGAGGCCAGGAACACCAGCTTGTAGTTCTGCTGCACCGGGGTGTCGGTGAAATAGCTGGCCAGCCAGCCGGTCAGCAGCGGCGACACCAGCGCGCCGGCGTTGATGCCCATGTAGAACAGGGTGAAGCCGCGGTCGCGGCGCGGGTCGCCGACGCCGTAGAGCTGGCCCACCATCGAGGAAATGTTCGGCTTGAACAGGCCATTGCCCACGATCACCGTGGACAGGCCCAGCAGGAAGATGTCCTGGTTGGGCAGCATGATCATGAACAGGCCCGCCGACATCACCACCGCGCCGACCAGGATCGAGCGCTGATAGCCGATGACCTTGTCCGCCACGTAGCCGCCGAACACCGCCGCCGCATAGACCAGCGCCAGGTAGGCGCCGTAGGTGCGGCTGGCGAAGGCCTGGCCGGTGGGGCTGCCGCCGAAGAACTCCGCCACGATGTACAGCGTGAGCGCCCAGCGCATGCCGTAGAAGGCGAAGCGCTCCCAGAACTCGGTCATGAACAGCATCCACAGCGGACGCGGATGACCCAGGGTCTGGGGGTAGTCGGGCACCGTGGGCGCCGTGGTGGTGGTATCGGTCATGCGATCCCCTGTCGTGCTGGAAAAAATGTACTGATCCGCACATCGCGTACAGATCGGAAATTCAAAACGCGCGACATGTAACCGGCCCGGAGCCATTGCGTCAAATGCGGCGCAGCATCTTGCGAAAAATCCGGCGCGGGAGGATCCGAAAGCCCCGCTCACAAAAAAAGCGGCTTGGCCGCTTTTTTGTTCCGCTTCGCCTCGGCTCAGGTGCCCAGCACCGTCCGCACGTCCAGCAATTCCGGGAAAAACTCCAGTTCCAGCGCTTTTTTCAGGAACGCCACGCCCGACGAGCCGCCCGTGCCGCGCCGGTGGCCGATGATCCGCTCCACCGTCTTCATATGGCGGAACCGCCACTGCTGGAACTGGCCCTCCACGTCCACCAGCTGCTCGCACATGTAGTACTCGGGCCAATGCTCCGCGCGGTTCTCGTAGATGCGCTTGAGCACCGGCAGCAGGCCTTCGTTGCGCTGGTAGGGCTGCGTCCAGTCGCGCCCCAGCAGCTCGGCCGGCACCGCATGGCCGCGGCGCGCGAGATAGGCCAGGAATTCGTCGTACAGGCTCGGCGCTTCCAGCACTTCGCGCAGCGCGGCCTGTGCCGCCGGATCGTAGGCGAACACCGCCAGCATCTGCTCGTTCTTGTTGCCGAGCAGGAATTCGATCTGGCGGTACTGCAGCGACTGGAAACCCGAGGAAGAACCGAGGATGTCGCGGAATTCCAGGTATTCGGCGGGGGTCAGCGTTTCCAGCACGCCCCACTGCTCGTACAACTGCCGCTGCACGTGCTTGACCCGGGCCAGGATCTTCAGGCACGGATCGATGTCATCCCGGTGCAGATGCTCGATGGCCGCCTTCAGCTCGTGAATGATCAGCTTCATCCACAGCTCCGCCACCTGGTGCTGCACGATGAACAGCATCTCGTCGTGATGCGGCGGCTGGCTCAGCGGCTGCTGGGCGGACAGCAGCGCGTCCAGCCGCAGGTAGCCGCCGTAGGTGAGCCGGCCCTGCAGGTCGACCTCGATGCCGGCTTCCAGGTCGCGCCGATTGTCGGTCATGGCGTTCCGATCACGGGGAAAGCAGCCATATTACCTGCCTTTAACGCAAGCCCCCTACCCTCGCGCATGCTGCACCATGCCTTGCGGCGCAACATGCCCGCCTGCTTCAATTGCGGTCTTGCCAGGGCCCTGTACGCGCGCTTGACCCCACTGGATGGGTCGCGCCGGCTCCCAACTCCCTCACCCGTTTTCGTCTTTACTCACTCCCGGAGCGAGTCGTGTCCATCGCCGCCAAGTTCGAAATCGAATACCTGCAGTATCTCGATGCCGAGGGCAACCAGGTCCGTGACGACCTGCCCGCCTTCGCCAAGGATCTCGACCACATGGTCGAGCTGTACAAGCTGATGATGTCCACCCGCGTGTTCGACGCCAAGTCGGTGGCGCTGCAGCGCACCGGCAAGCTGGGCACCTATGCCAGCTGCCTGGGCCACGAGGCCGCGCACGTGGGCATCGGCAGCGCGATGAAGCCCGAGGACGTGTTCGCGCCCAGCTATCGCGAATACGGCGCGCAGCTGTACCGCGGCGTGCAGCCGCGCGAGGTGTACATGTACTGGGGCGGCGACGAGCGCGGCAACGACTACCAGAAGGAACCGGCGCGCCATGACTTCGCCTGGTCGGTGCCGATCGCCACGCAGTGCCTGCACGCGGCGGGTTCCGCGCTGGCCTTCAAGATCCGCAACGAGAAGCGCGTGGCCGTGTGCACCATCGGCGACGGCGGCTCGTCCAAGGGCGACTTCTATGGCGCCATCAACATCACCGGCGCGCAGAACCTGCCGATGGTGGCGGTGATCGTCAACAACCAGTGGGCGATCTCGGTGCCGCGCAAGATCCAGTCCGGCGCGCCCACGCTGGCGCAGAAGGGCATCGCCGCGGGCCTGTTCTCGATCCAGGTGGACGGCAACGACATCATCGCGGTGCGCAAGGCGATGGAAGACGCACTCGACCGCGCCCGCAACGGCCAGGGCGGCAGCGTGCTGGAGCTGGTCACCTATCGCCTGTCCGACCACACCACCGCCGACGACGCCCGCCGCTACCGCGGCGAGCAGGAAGTGAAGGACGCCTGGGCGAAGGAGCCGATGAAGCGCCTGCGCGCCTGGCTGGTGGCGAAGAACGTGTGGGACGACGCCAAGGAAGAAGCCTGGAAAGCCGAGTGCGACGAGTGGATGGACAACGAGGTCAACGCCTACCTCGAGACCAAGACCCAGCCCGTCACCGCGATGTTCGACTACACCTTCGCCGAAGTGCCGGCGGACCTGGCCAAGCAGCGCGACCTCGCCCTTTCGCTCGACAAGAAGGCCCACTAAGCCATGGCACAGATCACTCTTATCGAAGCCGTCACCCAGGCGCTCGCCTATGAAATGGCCCGCGACCCGAGCGTCGTGGTGCTGGGCGAGGACGTCGGCGTCAACGGCGGCGTGTTCCGCGCCACCCAGGGCCTGCAGGAGAAGTTCGGCGAGCTGCGCGTGCTGGACACCCCGCTGGACGAGACCACCATCGCCGGCGTCACCGTCGGCATGGCCGCGCAGGGCATGAAGCCGGTGGCCGAGGCTCAGTTCGAAGGCTTCATCTATCCGATGATGGAGCAGATCGCCTGCCACGCCGCGCGCCTGCGCAACCGCACCCGCGGCCGCATCACCGTGCCGGCCGTGTGGCGCGCCCCGTGGGGCGGCGGCATCCGCGCGCCGGAGCACCACTCCGAAGCGAACGAGCACCTGTTCACCAACATCCCCGGCCTGCGCGTGGTGATGCCCTCCTCGCCGGCGCGCGCCTACGGCCTGCTGCTGGCGGCGATCCGCGATCCGGATCCGGTGATGTTCTTCGAGCCCAAGCGCATCTATCGCCAGTACAAGGAAGAAGTGCCGGACGACGGCGAGGCGCTGCCGCTGGACGTGTGCTTCGTGCTGCGCGACGGCACCGACGTCACCATCGTGACCTGGGGCGCGCAGGTGAAGGAGGCCCTGGAGGCCGCCGACGAACTGGCCGCCGAAGGCATCAGCGCCGAAGTGATCGACGTGGCCACGCTGACCCCGCTGGATTTCGACACCATCGCCGAGTCGGTGCAGAAGACCGGCCGCTGCGTGATCGTGCACGAAGCCCCCAAGACCGCCGGCTTCGGCGCCGAGATCGCCGCGCGCGTCGCCGAGGAATGCCTGTACGAGCTGCTGGCGCCGGTCGAGCGCGTCACCGGCTACGACACCCACATCCCGCTGTTCCGCCTGGAAATGAAGTACATGCCCAGCACCGAGCGCGTGGTCGAAGCGGCCAAGCGCACGCTGGCGGTCTCGTAACCTCGACAGTTCCACGAAGCGTCATTCCGGCGAAGGCCGGAATCCAGTGAAAAATGCGTGCGAAGCACACAAAACCTTCGCGACAATCCAGCGGTATCGCTACTGGATCCCGGCCTGCGCCGGGATGACGAGCAGAAAACAAGCCTGATTACCGGAACCTACTCATGGCCGACATCAAGACATTCCACCTGCCCGACCTCGGCGAAGGCCTGCCCGACGCCACCATCGTCGAGTGGCACGTGAAGGAAGGCGACTACATCAAGCTCGACGCCCCGCTGTGCTCGATGGAAACCGCCAAGGCGGTGGTCGACGTACCGTCGCCCTACACCGGCACGGTGCAGAAGCTGTACGGCGCGCCGGGCGACATCATCGAGACCGGCGCCGCGCTGGCCGACTTCGCGCCCGATCCGAACGCCAAGCAGCGCGCCGAGGCCGAAGCCACCGGCCACCACCACGGCCCGAAGAAAAGCGTGGGCAGCCCCGCGCCGGACAACGCCGCCAAGGTGGTCGCCTCCGACGAGGGCGGCGAAGTCGAAGCCAAGGGCGAGCGCGAAGACGAAGGCACCGTGGTCGGCGCCATGGTCAGCGGCAACACCGTGCACGTGGAGCAGGTCAGCAGCGCCGGCGGCGTGAAGGCCGTGCCGGCGGTGCGCGCGCTGGCCAAGAAGCTCAAGGTCGACCTCACCCGCGTGCGCCCCACCGGCGCCGACGGCGTAGTCACCCTGCAGGACGTGAAGACCGCCGCCGCCAATGGCTCCGCCCCGCTCGGCGCCGCGCCGGCGCGCGCGGTGCCGGCCTCGGCCGGTCGCCACCTGGCACCGGAACTGCCGGAGCCGGGCGCGGCGCCGTCGCGCACGGCCGTATCGCTCGCCGGCAAGCCGGTGCGCACCGCTCCGCCGAGCGTGCAGGCCAGCGGCCAGCCGGAACAGCTCAAGGGCGTGCGCCGCAACATGGCCCGCGTGATGGCCGAGGCCCACGCCAACGTGGTGCCGACCACCCTGGTCGACGATGCCGACCTGCACGGCTGGATCGGCAAGCAGGACATCACCGCCCGCCTGATCCGCGCCATCGTCGCCGCGTGCAAGGCCGTGCCGGCGCTCAACGCCTGGTTCGACGGCAAGAACCTCACCCGCACCCTGCATCCGCACGTGGACATCGGCATCGCCGTGGACACCGAGGACGGCCTGTTCGTGCCGGCCCTGCGCAATGCCGACGTGCTGGACGGCGCCGGCGTGCGCGCGGCGATCAAGCGCCTGCGCGCGCAGGTGGAAGACCGCTCGATCCCGGCCTCCGAGCTGAGCGGCTACACCATCAGCCTGTCCAACTTCGGCATGTTCGCCGGCCGCTACGCCACCCCCGTGGTGGTGCCGCCGACCGTCGCCATCATCGGCGCCGGCAAGCTGTGCCATGACGTGGTGGCGGTGATGGGCGGCATCGAAGTGCATCGCCGCATGCCGATCAGCCTCACCTTCGACCACCGCGCCGCCACCGGCGGCGAAGCCGCGCGCTTCCTCAAGGCGCTGCTGGACGACCTGTCGCTGCCGAACTGAGGCAGTCGCACCGGACGAAAGAAAGGCGCCGCGAGGCGCCTTTCTTTTTGGCTCGACATCGTCACGCCTATAGTGCCGCGTGCTTTCCCGCCCGGAGACCGCGCCATGCATCACAGCCGCCTCAGCACGCTGGTCATCGACTGCCAGTCCGTCGACCTCAAGCAGGCCACCGACTTCTGGAGCCAGGCCCTGGGCAAACCCATCGTCACCTACGACTCGGAAGGCGACGGCAAGTACGCCGAACTGGCCACCCTCGCCGACGAACCGATCATCCTGTTGCAGCGGGTCGAACACGAAAGCCGCGTGCATCTGGACATCGAGACCGACGACATCGAAGCCGAAGCCTCACGCCTGGAAAAACTGGGCGCCAAGCGCCTCGAATGCGTGCGCGGCCGCTGGTGGGTGATGCAGGCACCGAGCGGGCACCGCTTCTGCGTGGTGAAGAGGCAGCGGGAGCAGTTCGGGCCGCATTTGAACAAGTGGGAGTGATGCAAGCTTCCAGCGCTACGCGCCAATAAGGCTTTCCAGCGGAATATCGAAATTCTTGTGCAGGTTGCGCACCATCTCCATGGTGAGTCCGCGCTTGCCATTCAGCACTTCATAGACGCGATTGGGCTTGCCGATGGAAGGCACGAGATCCTTGGCCGTGAGCCCCTGTTGCTCCATCCGGAACTTGATCGCTTCGATCGGGCTTGCTGCCTCGATCGGGAAGGTTTTCGCCTCGTAGTCTTCGACGAGCAGCGTCAGGATCTCGAAGCGATCGCCGTCGGCGGAATCGGGCTCCGGCTCATTGTCGAAGTAGAAGGAAACCTCGCGCAGCGCTTCCTCATAATCCTGTTTGGTGCGAATGGGGTGGATGTCGCGCATAGTCATAGATCCTCCACGGTCGCCGCATCGATCTTGTCGTACTCGGCATGGGTACCGATGAACTTGATGTAGACCGCCTGAAACCGATAGGCGACAGCAACGATCAAGCGGTAGCTGTTGCCTTTGATATTGAAGACCACGCGATTCCTGCCAACGAAACTGGCATGAGCGTACTGGTGCTTGATGTCCTGCGGACTGGACCAGGATGCCGCCTTGGCTTCGTCATGCCAGGCCTTCAAAGGCTGCTCGGCATCGGCGTGGCGTTCCCAAAAAGCCCTTAGCGTTCCGATCGCGATGACTTTCATGGAGCGATGATAGTCCCAACTTGGGACTATCACAATCCCAAATTGGGACTTCCTTATGCGGAAATCACGACCGCGAGCGCTTGCGCCCCCACGTGAAAGCCCGAAACAGCAGCGCCCCCAGCAACACTGCGACACACGCCCCATACCCATAAAGCGCCGGCAGCACCTGCTGCCAGATCGCTCCGCTCGACGGCCCGAACTGCCCCGCGGCAGGCACCGCCGCCCCCTCGAACCCGGCGATCGCCGCCCACCCGGCCGCCACCGCGGCCACCACCAGCGCGAAGACGTCGAACACCCGCCGCCCCTTCGTGCGCGGCAGGCTCTTCGGATAAGCCCAATAGGCCCAGGCCAGGATCAACAGCCACGGCGCCAGCAGCAGGATCGAGAGATAACGCATCGGTCAGGTCACTCCAGGAAACGGTTCATCGCCTCCGCGCGACCCGCCGCGCATCACTCCTGCGCGGACAACTGGTCCAGCGCTTCGCGCAAACGCGTCAAGGCACCGTCGCGGGCCGGTTCGTCGCCGTATTCGGGCGTGCTGCCGACGAATTCGCCGTCCAGTTCCAGATGCAGCGCGCGCGGCTGCACCTGCAGCACGGCGGCGATCGCGCCCGGACCCTTCAGCTTCTTCTGCCAGGCCCCGGCCGCCTTCGGGTCGGCGAACGATTTGGACAGCAGCAGCTCTTCGCCTTCGGCGGAGAACAGACGGAAGCGGAAGCTACCATCGGCCTCGCGGAAACTGGCGAAGCGCGGCAATTTGCCCGCCCGGCCTTCCGCCTTGCCAACCGCCGGCGCAGGCGCCGCCGCCACCAGCGCGCCCGAGCGCAGGCCGATCGCGTCGCGCAACGCGGCGATCTTCGGCGCGGCGATGGCGCGCGCTTTGAGCGCGCCTTCGCGCAGGATCGCTTCGATCCGCTCCGGCCTGGCCATCAGCTCGTCGTAGCGCTCGCGCATCGGCGCCACGTCGGCCTCGATGCGCTCGAACAGCACCTGCTTGGCCTCGCCCCAGCCGATGCCATCGAGCAGCGCCTGGTGGAAGGCGCCGGCTTCGGCTTCGGTGGCGAAGGCGCGGAAGATGGTGAACAGCGAAGAGCTGTCCGGATCCTTGGCCTCGCCCGGCAGGCGCGAGTCGGTGACGATGCGCATGATGCTGTCGCGCAGGTGCTTCTGGCCGCCGGCGAACAGCGGGATGGTGTTGTCGTAGCTCTTGGACATCTTGCGTCCGTCCAGGCCCGGCAAGGTCGCCACCTGTTCCTCGATCACCACTTCCGGCAACACGAAGTAGTCGCGGCCGTAGATATGGTTGAAGCGCTGCGCGATGTCGCGCGCCATCTCGATGTGCTGGATCTGGTCGCGGCCCACCGGCACCTTGTGCGCGTCGAAGGCGAGGATGTCCGCCGCCATCAGCACCGGATACATGTACAGGCCGGCGGTGACGCCCGCATCGGCGTCCTCGCCCGCCTCGCTGTTCTTGTCCACCGCCGCCTTGTAAGCATGCGCGCGGTTGAGCAGGCCCTTGGCGGTGACGCAGGTGAGGAACCAGGTGAGCTCCGGGATCTCCGGGATGTCCGACTGCCGATAGAAGGTGACGCGATCCGGATCCAGCCCCGCGGCCAGCCACGTCGCGGCGATCTCCAGGCGTGAGCGTTCGATGCGCGCCGGATCGTCGCTCTTGATCAGCGCGTGGTAGTCGGCCATGAAATAGAACGCATCCACTTCCGGGCGGAGGCTGGCGGCGACGGCCGGGCGGATCGCGCCGACGTAGTTGCCCAGGTGCGGCGTGCCGGTGGTGGTGATGCCGGTCAGTACACGGGTTCGCATGTGTCTTCTGCTTTGCTCTTGTGGTCTTGGCTCAGCGGATCAGCGTGGACTTGCCGAACAGCGATTCGACCAGGTCCACCGCCAGCTTGGCGGTCTGGTTGCGTTTGTCGAAGGCCGGGTTGAGTTCCACGATGTCCAGCGAGGCGAGGCGGCCGGTGTCGGCGATCATCTCCATGCACAGCTGCGCCTCGCGGTAGTTCGGGCCGCCGCGCACGGTGGTGCCCACGCCCGGCGCGATGGCCGGATCGAGGAAGTCGACGTCGAAGCTCACGTGCAGATGCGTGTCGGCGTCGACGCCTTCCAGCGCCTCTTCCATCACGCGCTTCATGCCGGACTCGTCGATCTGGCGCATGTCGAAGATGCTCACGCGCGCCTCGCGCACCAGGCGCTTCTCGCCCTCGTCGACCGAGCGGATGCCGATCTGGCGGAACACGTCCGGCGCGGTGGCCGGCTTGCTGCCGCCCAGCGTGGTGAGCTCTTCCGGGCCCATGCCGCACAGGCAGGCCACCGGCATGCCGTGGATATTGCCCGAGGGGGTGATCTGCGCGGTGTTGAAGTCGGCGTGCGCGTCCAGCCACAGCACGCGCAGCTTCTTGTGGTGCTCGCGGCAGTGGCGCGCGACGGCGGTGATCGAGCCGATCGCCAGGCAATGGTCGCCGCCGAGCATCACCGGCAGGCGGCCCAGGCTCAGCTCGCCGTAGATCGCCTCGTACACGGCGCGGTTCCAGTCCACCACCGCGGAGAGGTGGCGATAGCCTTCGCGCGGCGGTTCCCACGGATTGAGCGGACCTTGCAGGTTGCCGCGGTCGACCACGTCGATGCCGCGCGCCTTCAGCCGCGCCTGCAAGTTGGCCACGCGCAAGGCCTCCGGGCCCATCGAGGCGCCGCGGTGCCCCGCTCCGATATCGGTGGGCGCACCGATCAGCGATACAGCCTGATTACCCATGCTTCCTCGGTCGTTGCTCAAGTCTTAAGGGATGCGCGGCGCGCCCATGCGCGCGGCATCGCCCAAGTCTACAAGAACGCTTCCGCGGCTTCCGCGCCGGGTCGGCCGGGGTAAAACCGCTTCAGACGCCCGCGCCAGGCTCCAGCGGGAAGCTCCCGCGCCGTCCCAGGTCGGCGCCATGGTGCGCCAGCCAGCGCTCTGCGCTGTCCCGGCCCAGGTCGTACAGGGCGCGCAGCTGGCTGGTGCGCGTATCCGCGGCGGAATGGCCGAGCGCGGCCAGTCCTTCCGGCGGCGCCAGCACGTGCAGGCGCAGGTCGCGCAGCTTGCGCTCGGCGGCGCTGGGCCACAGGTGGCCGGCCGCCTGTGCGCGCGCCGCCGCCAGGTCGCGCAGCTCGCGCGAGAACGCCGCGCCGAACGACAGCTCGGCCGACAACAGCAGTGCCTCGCGCGCCGTGCGCGGCATCGCCTCGCGCTGCTGCGGCTGCAGCAGGACGCACAGCAGGTCGTCGCCGCCCAGGCCGAGCAGCGGCTCCAGCGCGGGATTGCCGGCGAAGCCGCCGTCCCAGTAGGCCTCGCCGTCGATCTCGGTGGGCGGGAACCAGGGCGGCAGGCTGGCCGAAGCGAGCAGGGCATCGTGGCTCAGGCGCGCGCCGGAGAACACCTCCAGCGCGCCGTCGCGCATGCGCGTGGCGGCCACGTACAGCGCCACCGGGCCATGGCGCAGCACGTCTACGTCGAAGAACTCCTCCACCATCGAGCGCAATGGATTGACGCCGCCATGGCCGGCCGTCGCCGGCTGCGGCCAGGGCAGCGCATCGCCGAACAGCCGCGACTGCGCATGCCACCAGTCGGCCACCGCATTGCGTCCGGCCAGGCCCTGCCAGAACGCATCGAGCGAAGCGCGCGCGCCGTCCGCGCCGCCGCGTGCCCAGCCCTGCGCCAGCGCCGCGGCGTTCATCGCACCGCTGCTGGTGCCGCTGATCGCTTCGATCGCCAGCCCGGGCAGTTCCAGCAGCCGGGCCAGCGCGCCCCAGGTAAACGCGCCGTGCGCGCCGCCGCCTTGCAGGGCAAGCTTCAGCGTAAGCATGGCGCGGGAGGATTGTTGCGTCGCATCAGGCGATCTTCGAAGGCGCCCGCGCGGGGGTCAAGTGAAGTCTTGCTTACAACCCTTCGACCACCAGGCGATAACAGGCGCGCCCCGCTTCCTTCGCTTCATACAGCGCCTCGTCGGCCTTCTGCACCAGCTCGTCCAGCGAGAACACGTCGCGGCACAGCGCCGCGCCCACGCTGAGCGTGACCTTCAGCCGCGCCGCATCCAGCGACACTGGCGCGCCCATCGAGGTAATCACCTTGTTCGCCAGGCTTTCGGCCGCGTAGGTGGCGTCGACGTCGTCGCACAGGATCACGAATTCGTCGCCGCCCAGGCGCGCCACCAGGTCCGACTTGCGCACCGAGGCCTTCAGCCGCCGCGCCACCTCGCGCAGCACCGCATCGCCGGCGGCATGGCCGTGGCCGTCATTGATCTGCTTGAAGTAGTCGACGTCGATCAGCATCAGCAGCATCGGCGCGCGCGTGACCGAGGCGCGGTCCAGCGCGGCCTGGGCGCATTCGGTGAAATAACGCCGGTTGGCCAGGTTGGTCAGGGTGTCGTAGTGGGCGAGGAAGGAGAGCTTCTGCTCGGCCAGCTTGATCCGCGTGACGTCGGTGGTCAGCGCATAGAAGCCGATGCTCTCGCCGGTGACCGAGGTCGCGGGCAGGTAGGTGGCCTGCAGGTAGAAATAGCGTCCGTCGCGCTCGAACTCGTATTCGAAGGTGGTTTCCCTGCCCTGCAGCACCGCGGCGATATGCGGCTTCATCAGGCTGTACAGCGCCGCGCCGCGCGTCTCGCGCACGCTGCGCCCGACCATCGCTTCCGGCTCCAGTCCGGTGATCTCGCGCGCATAGCCGCTGACGAAGATGTAGCGCTCGTCGTTGCCGACGTGGGTGATCAGCGCCGGCACCTTGTCGGTGATGCGGCGCAGGCGCGTCTCGCTGTCGGCCAGGGCCTGTTCGGCGACGATGCTTTCGGTGATGTCGCGGCCGGTGTAGATCAGTTCCATCTCGCCAGGGTGATCCGGGCTGGGCGCCACGCGCACGAGGGCTTCGATCCACACGTAGTAGCCCTTCTTGTGTCGCAGCCGGTAGCGGGTCAGCGAGACCTTGCCGGTATCCCACAGCTGCACCACCGCCTCGGCCACCCGCTCGCGATCGTCGGCATGGATCAGGTCAGGACGGGGCAGCATGAATTCGCCGACTTCCCAGCCGAGCAGGTCCTTGATCGACGGTGAGACGTAGCGTCGCGTGCCGTCGCGCGCGATGCGCATCACCAGGTCGCTGGCGTAGTCCGCCAGCAGGCGATAGCGCACTTCGCTGTCGCGCACACGCCGCGTCAGGCGGCGGCGATCGGCCTGGGCCAGCGCGATCGGCACCGCCACCAGGCACACCATGCCCAGGAACGACTGGCCCAGCAGCGAGCGCTCGACCGGGCTGGAACCGGGAATCAGGCTCAGCGGGCCGCCGCCCATCGCGATGGCGATATTGACGATCAGCGTGACCACCGCCACGCCGATCACCAGGCCCGGAAAGCGATGGCGGATCACCACGTAGAACAGCGGCCCGAACACCACGAACAGCAATGGATAGCGCGACTGCGCGAACACCCCGGCCGTGGTCGCGCCCAGCAGCAGCAGGTCGCGCAGCAGCCGCAGGCGATGGCCCGGCTGCCCCAGCATGCGCCAGCCCTGGACCAGCACGACCAGGGTCAGCGTCGCCACGATCACCATGCCCAGCAGGTGGGCGCGGAACCACCAGTCGAAGGTTGTCCAGAAATCCGTGTTGTTGAAGGCGTAGAGCATGAACGCGGCGAGCCCGGCCGATACCAGCGACGCCACCAGCGTCGACAGCATCGCCACCTGGCCCAGGCGCAGGAACGGCGTGTCGTCCTCGATGCGCGGGAAGCGCCAGCGCACGCCGCGCGCCACGATCATCACCTCCACGCCATGGACCAGCCCCAGCAAGGCGCTGGAAAGGAGCGGATCGCCCAGCAGCATCTTGCCTGCGAAATAACCCACGAACGCCGCGACCAGATACAGGGGCCAGCGCTCGTCCGGCACGCGCAGCAAGGCACCGACCACCACGCCGTTGGCGATCCACATGGTGACATTGGTGCCGGTATGGCGCGTGAGCAGCAGCGAATACGCCGTGGCACCGAGCACGGCGACCAGCAGCGCCAACGCTTCGGCCCAGCGCGTCCAGCGCAGGTTCGGTTCTATCCGCAGCTGCATCGCAATTCCTTGAGGAGAAGGCGTGCCGAGTCCGTGCGGATGGTTATATAGCGAGCGGGCGCTGAAAAAAATGTCGACTGCGCTTTGATTAAGCCCCTCGCCCCGCTGGAGAGGGGTTGCGAGGGTTCAGGCGGAGCGCAGGAGTGATGCGCACCGCTCCGCCCGCACCCTCATCCGGCTGCCGCCACCTTCTCCCGGAGGGAGAAGGGTTCGCCATCGAAAACCTGAGGGGAAAATGCCGCGCGAGGAATGGTGCCGACAGTCTGACTCGAACAGACGACCTACCGCTTACAAGGCGGTTGCTCTACCAACTGAGCTATGCCGGCGAGGGGGAGGCGCAGTCTAACAGGTCGCCTGCGGCGCCTGCAGGCGGCGGAATCGCTCAGAAACAGCCGGTGCTGTGCGAACCGACGCCGGCGGCATTGCGCAGGCGGCTGCGCCAGTCGAAGTGCGCGCCGTCGGCGACGGCGAGGTCGAGCCAGTATTCGGGCACCGTCTCGCTGCGTTCGGCCATCTGCGCGGGGAAGCCGGCGGCGGCCACTTCGTCGCGGCGCTTGCGCGCGTTGGCCGGATCCTTGAACAGGCCCAGCGAGATGGTGTTCGGCTGGCCGCCGGCGCCGACCACGAAGTAATCGCTGATATTGGCCGCGCTGAGCCGGCGCGCCTGCGCCAGTGCCTGGTCGCGGCTGGGGCTGGCCGGCAGGTAGACCCACCAGCCGCGCGACTGCGTGGTCTGTTCCTGGCGCGAGCGCATGCGCGCGGCCTGGGCGGTGAGCGCATTGCGTGCGTTGTGCAGGTCCACCGGCGTGGCGAACGGGCCGATCGAGATGCAGGTGTAGGTGTTGGCGCGCGACGGCGTCGGGGCCAGCGTGGCCTGCGCCGGTGCGGGCTGGGCCGGCGCCTTCGCCGCGGCGCTCGCCGGAGCGGCGGGTGCGGCCGGGGCCGCCGGTGCCTGGGCCGTCGCGGCACTGGCGGCCGCCGGGGCGCTGGCCGGCGGCGCGGGGCGCTCGGCCAGCAGGTGCAGGGTGGGCACGTCCGGATCGCTGGCGCTGCGGCCGTGCACATCGTCCTGCCCCAGCCACAGCCATGCCCCCACGGCGATGTTGAGCGCAATCAGCAGGACGAACAGCAGACGCAGAACCATGCAACGACCTAGGTGGGATTAACGGCAGCGGATCATTCTAGAGAGCGCGGGTGGCCGCCGGATGCGCATTCGCCCACACGGCCAGACCGTGGAGCACGCCGTCCTCGGCCAGAGCCGCCGGCAGTTCCAGCAGCGGCAGCAGCGCCGCGGCATCGCCGCCGCCCAGGCGCAGCGCGGGCGCGCCGCCCAGCGCAGGCCCCATGCGCCGCGCAAAACGCTCGATCAGCGCGGCCGCCGCCTGCCAGCAGCCGGAGGCCACAGCGTCGGCGGTATTGGCCGCCGCATCGAGCACCTCGCCGGGACGCTCCGGGCGCACGCGCACGGTGGCGCCGACCAGCGCCTGCTGCATCAGCTGCGGACCCGGCGCGATCAGGCCGCCGAGATGGCGGCCGTCGGCGGCCAGGGCATCCAGGGTGAGCGCGGTGCCCACGCCGGCCAGGATGCAGGGCGCATGGCCCGCGGCGTAGGCCGCGACCATGGCCAGGAAGCGGTCCACGCCCAGGCGCTGCGGTTCATCGTAGGCGTTGCGTACGCCGCAGGCTTCGGCAGGGGTGCGCAACCAGAAAGTGTCGAGCGGCCAGCAGGCGTGCACAGCGGCGGCGACCGTGGCTTCGCGCGCGGCATCGACCACCGAGGCACCGGTCGCCTCAGCCGGCGTCGGCAGCTCGCGCCAGGCCTCGCGCAGCGCGGCGGCGATATCGCTGTCCCAGCCGACCGCACCGCGCGCGCGCCAGTCGGCGCCTTCGCACAGCGCCCATTTCAGCCGGGTATTGCCCAGATCCAGCAGCAGCTTCATGCGCGGCGCACCGAGACGTCGGCGCTGTCGATCCGGTGCAGGCCATCGGCGGCCCGCAGCAGCAGCGCGCCGCGTTCGTCCACGCCGGCGCCGGTGCCTTCGAGCACGCCCTGCGCGCCCTGCACGCGCAGTGGGGCGTCCAGCAGCAGGTCACGTGCGGCGTAATCCTCGACGAAACCGCGGAAGCCGTCGCGCTCGAACCGGGTGAGTCCTTCCGCCAGCGCCGTCACCAGGGCTGCGGCGACCAGGTTGCGCTCGGGCGGCTCGCCGCCGGCCAGGGTGGCCAGGTCGCAGGCGGGCTGGCCGGCCTGCTCGCGCAGGGCATCGGTCAGGCGCAGGTTGAGACCGATGCCGATCACCGCCGCGCATGGTCCCTGGTACTCGCCGCTCAGCTCGACCAGGATGCCGGCCAGTTTGCCGCCGCGCGCCAGCGCGTCGTTCGGCCATTTCAGGCCGGCCTCGGCGATGCCCAGCGATTCCAGCGCGCGCAGCAGGATCACGCCCACCGCCAGCGACAACCCCGACAGCGCGGCGAAGCCGGCGTCGAAGCGCTTGAGGCAGGACAGATAGAGGTTCAACCCCGGCGGGGACAGCCAGCTGCGGCCGCGGCGGCCGCGGCCGGCGCTCTGGGTCTCGGCGATCATCACGCTCAGGTCCGGCAGCTCCGCGGCGCGGCGCTGCAGTTCGCTGGAGGTGGAATCGAGTTCCCAGTGCACCTCCAGCTCGCCCAGCCGCTTGCGCCAGGGCGCCGGCACGGCGGCGCGGATCTGCCTGGCATCGAGCATCTGCAGTGCCCACGGCAAGCGGTAGCCGGCGGCGCCGCGCGCCTCGATCGGCACGCCGCGCGAGCGCAGGGCCTGGATCTGCTTCCAGATGGCGGCGCGGGTCACCCCGCCCTGTTCGGCCAGGCGTTCGCCCGAGAGCGCTTCGCCCGGCGCCAGCAGCGCGAGCAGTTCCCGCGCCTGCATCAGGGCCGCCCGCTGGCGTGGTGGACCCGGCGCGGAGCAAGCCTCGCCAGGGGTAGGTCAATCGCATGCATCCGGGCATCTTAGAGCCTGGGCCGGATGCCGAGTAGCTGCCCAGTGCGCACTGCGCCTAGTACTTGTGGGACTGGCGCGCTCCGCTCGGACAAAACCCGGCACTGGTATCCTAGTGACGATTCTGCGACGATCCGGGCCTTGGTTTGCGGATCAAGGGGTTGAGCCGCCATGGGCATCAGGCAGTTCCTGTTCGCGTGTGTGCTGAGTGTCGGCGGCATCGGAGCCGCATCGGCCATGGACGCCGATACCCAGGAATTGGGTGGCCTGCAGCGCTCCGGTGTGGACAGCACCGTGGTCAGCCACGAAGTCAGTGGCAACGGCGGCGACGCCCTCGGCGTGCCGCACGACGCCAGTTCCCAGAACGCCCCGGCTTCCGGCTCCTCCAGCGAGAACTGCCCGACCGGCGGCAGCGGTTCCTCCAGCACGCAACGCAGCCGCCGCATCAGCCTGGGCTGGCAGTCGCTGCTGCCGGGCTCCATCCAGTAAGCCGTTTCCGTGGCGGGGGCCTGGTGGCGACGGTGGCTGTCGCGCTTCGACCCGCCACAGATTCCCGATAGCCTCTGGCGTCGCACGCTCACTTCGTGCCCCTTGGCGCGCCGTCTCGACGACGACCGCCAGCACGAACTGCGCCGGCTCGCCACGCAGTTCCTCGCCCGCAAACGCTTCCACCCGCTGGCCGGCGCCGAGCTCGACGAGCGCCTGCGCCTGCTGATCGCCATGCAAGCCTGCCTGCCCGCGCTGCGCCAGGGCGCCGTCGGCCTGCGCGGCTGGCGCGAGATCCTGGTCTATCCGGGCGAGTTCAAGGTGCGCCGCAGCCATCACGACGAACACAGCGGCGTGGTCAGCGAAGCGGATGACGTGCTGATCGGCGAGGCCTGGGAACGCGGCCCGCTGATCCTCTCGCTGGCCGACGTGCAGCTGGACCTGGAGCAGCCGTGGGACGGCTACAACGTGGTCGTGCACGAGATGGCGCACAAGTTCGACATGCTCGACGGCGCGCCGGACGGCGTACCGCCACTGCCGGAAGAGATCAGCCGGCGCGACTGGATCGTGGCGTTCCAGCGCGCCTACGACCATCTCTCCAACGACGTGGCGCGCGGCCGCGAGACCTTGATCGATCCCTATGCCGCCGAAGGCGCGGACGAGTTCTTCGCGGTGACCAGCGAACTGCACTGGTCGCAGCCAGGGGTGCTCAAGCGCGCCGATCCGGTGGTGGCGGCGCTGCTGGACGCCTACTACGGCCCCTCCCCCGCGCCGTGCTGACGCTCAGCTCGGCGGCAACCTCACGCTGAAGCGCGCGCCGCCGAATTCCGGCGAACGGTCCACGCTCAGCTCGCCGCGATAGGCCTTGATGATGTCCTGCACGATCGACAGGCCGATGCCGTGGCCCTGCACGCGCTCGTCGCCGCGCACGCCGCGCTGGAGCACCTTCTCGATCTTGTCGTCGTCGATGCCGGGGCCATCGTCTTCCACGCTCATCAACAGGCCGGGACGCTGGCGGCCGGCGACCGGCTCCACCTTCACCACCAGCAGCACGCGGTGGCCGGCCCACTTGAAGGCGTTCTCCAGCAGGTTGCCCATCAGCTCGAGCAGGTCGCCCTGCTCGCCGTAGAAGGCGGCGCCTTCCTCGATGTCGAATTCGCACAGCACGTTCTTGGCGGCATAGACCTTCTCCAGGCTCTGCACCAGGTCTTCCGCATGGCCGGCGATCGGGATCGCCGAGGCGAAGGTCTGCCGGCCGGTGGTGGCCGCGCGCGCCAGTTGGTAGGCCACCAGTTCGTCCATGCGGCGCACCTGTTCGACCACGTCGCTGCGCACCGGCGACGGATTGCCTTCGGTGGCTTCCAGGCGCGAACGGATCACCGCCAGCGGCGTCTTCAGGCTGTGCGCGAGGTCGGCCAGGGTGTTGCGGTAGCGGGTGCGCTGTTCGCGCTCGCTATCGATGAAGGCGTTGATGCGTTCGGTGAGGCCGATCAGCTCCAGCGGATAGCTGCTGTCCAGGTGCTCCGCCTCGCCGCGCTCCACACGGCTCATGTCGCTGGCCACCCGGCGCAGCGGCGTCAGGCTCCAGCGCAGCAGCAGCAGCTGCAGCAGGATCAGCATCACGCCCAGCGTGGCCAGCCAGAAGATCAGGCTGCGCCGGAACACCGCGTTCTGGCCTTCGAGCTGGTCCTCGGCCTGCGCCACCATGAAGGTGAGCTTCACCGACTTCTTCTCGGAGGTGTCCAGCGCCACACCGTATGCGTAGTAGTAGATGCGGCCCATGCGCGTATCGATGGGACCGATGAATTGGGCCTGCCCCGGCTCCAGCCGCTTCAGGAAGGCGAAATCGCGCCCGATCGCCGAGGGCGACTCCAGCTTGGCGCCGTTCTCGCCCAGCGCCAGCGCATACAGGCCCGAACCCGGCTGGGAGAAGCGCGGGTCCGGCGGCGTATCGGGCAGCAGCACCTTGCCGGAGCGGCCGACTTCGGTGCCGGCGAGGTAGGCGACGACGTAGTTCTGCAGGCGGTCCTGCAATTCCTTCAGTGAGGTCTCGGCGGTGGAGCGGGAGAGCGTAAGACCCACGACGCCGAGGAAAGCCGCCAGCGCGAAGCCGGTAGCCAGGGCCGCGCGCGCCGCAAGCGAGAGCGCGCGGCGCTGGCCGGGTTCATTCGCCTTCGTTTTCGCTGCGGGGGATGGCAAAGCGGTATCCGCGTCCACGTACCGTCTCGATGGGCTTGAGGGTGCCTTCCGGGTCGAGCTTCCTGCGCAGACGGCCGATGAAGACCTCCAGCACATTGGAGTCGCGGTCGAAATCCTGCTGGTAGATGTGCTCGGTCAGGTCGGCCTTGGAGACCAGCTCGCCCGCATGCAGCATCAGGTATTCCAGCACCTTGTACTCATAGCTGGTGAGGTCGACCAGCTTGCCTTCCACCGACACCGTCTGCGCGGTGGTATCGAGCTTGATCGGGCCGCAGGCCAGCACCGGCTTGGACCAGCCGCTGGCGCGGCGCACCAGCGCGTTGATGCGCGCCAGCAGTTCTTCCACATGGAACGGCTTGACCAGGTAGTCGTCGGCGCCGTGCTTGAGGCCTTCGACCTTGTCCTGCCAGCTGCCGCGCGCGGTGAGGATCAGGATCGGATAGCGCTGGCCGACTTCGCGCAACGCCTTGACCAGGTCCATGCCGGACATCTTGGGCAGCCCCAGGTCGATGATGGCCAGGTCGAACGGCACTTCGCGGCCGAGGTAGAGGCCCTCTTCGCCGTCCTGTGCCGCGTCGACGGCGAAGCCGTCGCGCTTCAGGCGCGCGGCGAGCGTTTCACGCAGCGGCGCCTCGTCCTCTACCAGAAGGATGCGCATCAGTGTTTCTCCTTATTGCCCTCGCCGTCACCGGCCGGGTTCTTGGTGGATTCGGAGGAAGCCGGGGCCTTGCCCGCTTCCGTGTTCACGGTGACCACGCGCACGTGGCCGGAGGGCGTGAGCACCTTGATCCGGTGCTCGAACGCATTGCGACCGCGCCGCACGGTACTGGCCGACAGGATCTTGCCCCCGGTCTCCCGCTGGACCTGGTTGACCGCCTGCTCGAGCGTCATGGCCGGCTCCTGCCCCTGCGCAGCCACCGAAGCGGTTGCCAGGAGCAACAAAAGAGCCGAAATGCGCAGGATTGTCTTCATATCGCCAACAAAACCCCGGGGAACGGTGGCTATCCTCGTTCAGACTATGGAACCGGGCCTGAATACTGACCCGATCGCCCCCGGCTGTCACGCCGCTACAGCCCGCCTGGGCGCCATGGCCCGCTCGATCAGCTCCCAGCCCGCTCCCGGCAAATGCGCCCCCTCGCTGAGCATCCGGCGGAAGCCCCGCGCGCCCGGCTCGCCCTGGTAGAGCCCGAGCACATGGCGCGTGATGTGCTTGAGCCCCGTGCCCCGGGCGAGCTCGGCCTCGATATAGGGGCGCATGCGGCGCAGCACGTCGTCGCGGTCCGGCAGCGGCTCGCCGTAGAGCGCCGCCTCGACCCGGGCCAGCACGTACGGGTCGTGGTAAGCCGCGCGGCCGAGCATCACGCCATCGACCCGGGCCAGGTGGGCCTGGACCTGCTCGGCGGTGGTGATGCCGCCGTTGATGACGATGATGAGCTGCGGGAAGTCGCGCTTGAGGCGGTAGACGCGCTCATAGTCCAGCGGCGGGATCTCGCGGTTTTCCTTGGGGCTCAGCCCCTGCAGCCAAGCCTTGCGGGCGTGCACCACCAGGATCTCCACGCCCGCGGCAATCATCGTCTCGGTGAAGTGCTGCAGGTCGGCGTACTCGTCCTGGTCGTCGACGCCGATGCGGCATTTGACCGTAACCGGGATGTCCACGGCATCGCGCATGGCTTTTACGCAGTCGCCGACCAGCACCGGCTCGCGCATCAGGCAGGCGCCGAATTTGCCGGACTGGACGCGATCGGAGGGGCAGCCGACGTTGAGGTTGATTTCGTCGTAGCCCGCCGTCGCGCCATGCTTAGCCGCCTCAGCCAGCTCCACCGGATCGCTGCCGCCGAGCTGCAACGCCACCGGGTGCTCCTGCTGGCTATGTTCCAGCAGGCGCAACTGCTTGCCTCGCACCAGCGCGGCGCTGGTCACCATCTCGGTGTAGAGGCGGGCGTGGGGGGAGATCAGGCGGTGGAAGTAGCGGCAGTGGCGGTCGGTCCAGTCCATCATGGGGGCGACCGAGAGCCGGAAATCGCTGGGGGTGGGGGTTTGCATGGGGAATATTCTAACTGCCCCTTGGACTAGCCGTTTTCCAGGCTATCGAGACGGCTTTGGGTGAGTTCGCCATCCCCGGGGTTGATATCCGCATCGCGCCCTGTTGCGGTGCTAAGGAAGCACAGGCGGCGCGTCGCCCCGCTGAGCCAGCAGATAAGCGCTGAACATGACGGTGAGCTGCCGCTCCGCTTCGCGGCTATTGGCCAGGGACAGAACGCGCGGGCAGAAGGCTGGCACCGTTCCGTAAATCGCTGCCGTCAAAGTCTGCGCGATCACATGCGGGTCGATGAGGCGGTCATCGATGGCGGTGGACAGCATGGCCTCGATCGCCTTTTCGCTGCATTGGGTCGCCTGCTCGGCCAACTGGCGAACATCGATTTCCCTGGCGACGAGGTAGAGCGCTGGCGTGACCTCGGCCTGCACCATCCGCGTCTGCAGATAGGCCTTCACTACAGCGGCGGCCATGGCTTCCACCGTGGCGCTACGGTTTTCATCGCAGGCCTTCTCGATGGCGTCGGCCAGCATCGCAAGATGCCGCTCCAGCGCGGCGAACAGCAAGGCCTGTTTATTCGGAAAGTACTGGTACAGCGTGCCGACCGAGACGCCGGCGCGACGCGCCACCCGCGTGGTGTTCAAGCGGGCCGGCCCATCGCCCCGCAAAACCTGAAGGGTTGCCTCGAAAATGGCGTTGACCGTGGCGACGGAACGGCTCTGTCGCGGTGATTTCCGCGGGTTCAGCGGTAGTGAGGAGCCCATTCTCATAAGCGAATACTACATCTCGAAAACGCCCCACATCTTACGTCTACCGCCGCCGCTTCCGTCCTACGCGTGATTGCTGGCAGGTCGGTTCTCGCACCTATGAATCAGGAGACGGATATGGGTAAGTTGGATGGGAAGGTCGCTGTCATTACCGGCGGCAGCGCAGGCATGGGCCTGGCCACGGCCAGGTTGTTCCTGCGCGAGGGCGCCACGGTCATCGTCACCGGGCGCGATGAAGCGGCGCTGGAAGCGGCAAAGCGGGACTTGGGCGGCGGCGCGGAAATCGTGCGCTGCGATAACTCGAAAGTCGCGGATATTGAATCACTTAGTGCGTACGTCGAGACGAAGCATGGCCGTGTCGATATCGTCTTCGCCAATGCCGGCGGCGGTCGGCCGGCCTTGTTCGAACATACGTCGGAGGACGACTTCGACTTCATGATCGACACCAACTTCAAGGGCGCCTACTTCACCGTGCAGAAGTTGCTTCCCCTGGTGAAGGCCGGGGCCTCGGTCATCCTCAATACCTCGACCCTCAGTACGCAAGGGCGACCCTACGTGAGCGTCTATTCGGCGGCAAAGGCAGCCATTCGTTCGCTGGCGCGCTCGCTCAGCGTCGAACTCTCCGAACGAGGCATTCGGGTGAATGCGCTGGCGCCTGGTTATATCGACACGGATCAGGCTCGCAAGGTCGGTATGAGCGAGGAGATGATCGAGCAGACGAAAATCCAGGTGCATGCCCAGGTGCCCATGCATCGCAGCGGCACGGTCGATGAGATTGCAAACGCCGTCCTGTTCCTTGCGTCCCATGACTCCGCGTACGTAACGGGCATCGAGTTGTGCGTCGATGGGGGCTGGGCGCAGGTGTGATGGCTCGTCGGCACACTTTGCAGGCGCTTTAGCCTGCAGGTCGAGCTAAGCGCGACGAAACCGGGCTCCAGAAGGAGCCCGACATCAGCCAAAAACGCCATCACTACGCTCTGCGCAAAAACATATGCGTTGCGCGCTCACCGGGAATCACCTTGTCGCACCGGTAACCCAGCGCGTGCATATCGAGCCCTTGGAACAGCGGCTCGCCACCGCCAAGCAGCACCGGACGCAGCGCAAGATGCATGTCGTCGATGCGCGAAGCGCTCAACAACTGCCGCACGGTTGCCACGCCACCGCCAACCCGAACATCCTTGCCGTTGGCCGCGGAGATGGCTTGCTTCACAGCGGAATCGATGCCGTCGGTGACGAAATGAAATACGGTGCCACCCTTCATCACCAACGGTTCGCGCGCGTGATGGGTCAGCACGAACACCGGCACGTGATACGGCGGCTCGTCGCCCCACCAGCCTTTCCAGCTGTCATCCGGCCAAGGGCCGCGCACCGGGCCGAACATGTTGCGGCCGAGGATCCATGCACCGACTTCGGCAAAGCCTTGCTGGGCGATCTCGTCGTCGACACCCGTTTCGCCACCGTCGGCGCCCTGCATCGACCGCCACATGCGCGTCGGGAAAAACCATTCCATCAATTCCGGGCCGCGCACACCCAGCGGATGCTCCAGGCTCTGGTCAGGACCGGCGGCATAGCCGTCGAGTGATACAGCGAAGCTTCTCACCACAAGTCTGGTCATAAATCCTCCGTCGATGGGACAGAATTAAAGATCACTACGGAATCCGAGCAAGCTCACCCAATGCCACCCTCACCTTGGCATCCGCTTGCGCAGGAGTCCATGCGGCGATCTGTTTCAGCGAGCAGGTACGCCGCAAATGGCGGATTACCTGCAAGCCAAGCCAGTAGCCGGTGCGATTGGGCAGGCCTGGCTGATAAGGCGCGGCGGCTGCGTTGAACCATTTCTTGAAGGCTTCCGGATGTTCGCTGTCGATCGCCTTGAACCGCGCATCGGCAAGGAAGCGATGCGCGATCCCGGCCAACCGGCTCGCTGGAATATCGCCCAGGTCAGCCTGCAACAACAGCGCACCGTCGTCGTGCCCCGGCGATAGCTGGCTGCTTACATAAGCGGCCAACCCTTCTTCAAACAGCGGCACGGTGAGCGCAACGCCCGGCATGACGCCGTCATTGCTGAAACCGGCGTGCTTCGCGTGATAAAGATGAAAAAGCTCATGCGGGACCACGATGCCCAGGTCGGCCTTTTCCAACAGCAACGAGTCCACCGCGAAAGCCAGCACGGGCCGACCATCGGCAAGCACGCCGCTCTTCGCGTCGAAATTCGGCGCCAGCAGTAATTGCACGGGGGGCTGCAGGTCGGCGTCAGGAAATACGCGGTGAAATCGCGGAATCTGCTGATCGAGCACACCTCGCAAGGCCCGCTCTTCCGTCGGGATATCCACCGCCAAGGCCGGATAGGCCGCAAAACGCGCTTGCAGGAAACGCAACCTGCGGGCTTGCCAGTCCTGATGCTGCGACGCCTCCCATACCACCGAGGCATACAGGTCCCGGCGTGGCGCCTCGATATCGCGATCCCAGGCGTCCAGTTGCTGCGCAAACGGACGCCCCTTGGCCGCCTGCCAAAACGCGGCGAAAGATGCAGCCACTGAGGAGCCGGCGCTTTCGTCGGCGGCTGATGCCGTCGGACAGAGGCAGCAACCAACCACGCCCACAGCTAGAGCGAAGGCGATCCTGGCGCCACGCAAGAAGTCCATGGCAATTCTTTGCCTGAGAGAGCCGGGGAAGCACCTGGACCTGCCGAAAGCAGAGTTCAATATGAAACGGCTCTCAAGGCCCTTGTCGCTATCCATCAGAGCGCCTTGCGATCGATGCCAGACGCCGCATGAACCGTCATCGCCATGCTCTTCAGCGCGCTCTCCGTACCTTCGCAACTATCGTTCGCCAGCAGCGCAAAACCCTCGGCTTGCCCCGGAAACAGCACGACCTGGCTGGACATGCCACCGCTGCCGCCGCCATGGGCAAGCATCGATTGGCCATGATCGTAGGCCAGGTGCCACGGCATGGCCTCGCCGTCCTGGGCGCTCCCGGTCAGCGGTTGGCGTATGCGTTGGACGACTGGATCGTTGCCATCCAGCTGCCACTGCACGTACTTCGCCATGTCTTCGGTGCTCGAGTACAGGCCCCAGGCCGCGCCAGCGTTGCGCAGGTGGTAGGGCATCAGGTGGCCCTCCCGGTTGTAGCCTCGCAACAGACGCGCACGAGCGGCGCCCTCGACGGCGAAGCCCGTGGAATCCATGCCCAATGGCTTGAGCAAGCGTTGGCGCATCAAGGTCTCGAAAGGTTGCCCGTAGACCTTCTCCAGCCCCAGGCCAATCACCAGGTAGCCGGCGTTGGAGTACACCTCATCGCGTCCCGGCTCGCTGCGCAGGCTGACGTCATGCAGCGCGGACAGCAGGGTGTCGCGATTCAGTCCCCGCTGCAACGCATTCAGCTCATAGGGCAGCGTATTGAAATCCTTCTTCGCAAAGATCGCATCCGAGTCCGGAATATCGCGCGGCATTCCGGCCCGATGCGTGATCAGCGTCGCGAGCGTTATCGGCTTGCCCTGCCATGCAAGATTGGCGTAGGTGCCTGGAAGGAAGGATCGAAAATCCGCATCCACGCGCATCTTTCCCTGCTCCACCGCACGCGCGGCCAAGGCGCCGGTGAAGGTCTTCGTGACCGAGGCGATTTCATAGATGCTGCGGCGGCTTGGCAGCACATGGCCGTGCAGTTCGGTAGACCCGTAGTCATAGAAAAAGCGACCTTGCGGCGTTACGGCGACAATGGACAAACCTACGTGGCACGTGTTGCGAAAGTAGTCGGCGGCGGCGGTATCCACGGCAAGATCCAGCGGGGATCGATGCGGGTTGTCGGTGGCCACGGAAGCACCCGGCGCATGTGTGGCCAACGCGTTATTCAGGGCCAGCACGGCTCCCAGGCCGATGAAGCGCGCGACTCGATTCGACAACGGCATGACTTGCTCCCGTGGCGCTCGTCAATGGAGGACTGGCGGGGGGGATCGTCCTTCATGACAGGAGCCTGGCCTTGTGTCGAAGGTCATGGTGCAGGCGCGGGCTCAAGCAGCAAAATCATGCGGCGCGCTCATGGCCCTACTCGACGAGAGCGCGTGATTCAATCGGTCGAAGACTCTCGTCCACCCACTTGCCTGGCGTAGTGACGGCCTGTCTCCCCCTATACTGGCGTCCAGCATTCAACGGCAACACCGATGACCGACCCCATTCGTCTCGCCAAACGCGTCGCCGCCCTGGCTCAATGCTCGCGGCGCGAAGCGGAAATGTATATCGAAGGCGGCTGGGTGCGCGTGGACGGCGTGACCGTGGAGGAGCCGCAGTTCAAGGTGCTGGATCAGCACATCGAAATCGATCCCCATGCTCAGCTGGAACCCACCGAGCCCGTGACGCTGGCGTTGCATAAACCCGCCGGCGCTACGATCGATGAAGCTCGCGCCTTGATTCGCGCAGAAAGCCGCTCCACCGAGGACACCTCCGGCGTACGTCCTCTTAAGCGCCACTTCGCCCGCCTGGAATCCCCGTTGCCGCTGCCCGACGAAGCCAGCGGCCTGGTGATATTCACGCAGGACTGGCGGGTAAAGCGTCGCCTGGAAGACGATTTCGAGCGCATCGAGCAGGAGATCGTGGTTCAAGTAACAGGTGAGCTGGCACCGAACGGTCTTGCGTTGCTCAACCATGGACTGCGCTTCGACCATTACGCACTGCCGCCGATCAAGGTGAGCTGGCAGAACGAAAGCCACCTGCGCTTTGCCTTGAAGCGGATTGCGCCCGACAAGGTCGAGCGCATGTGCCATGCCGTGGGCCTGAAGGTGCTGGCGATGAAGCGCATCCGTATCGGCCGTATTCCCATGGCCCGGCTGCAGCCGGGCGAATGGCGCTATCTGGCCAGTACGGATCGCTTCTGATGACCTGAAGAACCCCGGCAGGCTCCTCAGGACTCTGCATCAGTGATGATGCATTTCTACCGGCGTCCCGTCGGACCAGGTCCCGGCTCCGACCAGGAACACGAGAATCGGCGGCAGCTTCTTCGTTTCGGCATGCTGGTTCGGATAGAAGAACCAATAGGGACTGGCCATGACCGGCGAACCCTCGGCGCCCGCCCCCCAGTCCTTGTCCTGGACCAGGGTGTCGAACATCAGATGCGGCATGTTGTGGTCGCCTTCGTCGGTCAGATACGACGATTTCGACATCATGTAATCCATGGCGCCGCTTTCCAGCTCCGGCAGCTGCTTGTTTGCATACGCGGCGGTGAGTGCCGACAGCATCTCCGCCTTGGAATGGCCGGCCATCGTCATCTTGGCGCGCAGATAAAAGACGGGCACTAACGATCGAGCGGCCTGGGGGTTCAGGCAATCGGCCGCCTTGATTTTCGGATTCCAGAATTCGGGCCAGTCGAACGGGCCGGACCAGCTTCTACCCACCAGGCAGACAAACCCGTTCTTGCCTTCCACTGCTTTCTCGTAGCCCTTGCGGCCCAGCACCAGGATCGTGGCGTCGCGGGAAATGGATGCCGGCGCCGCGCTTCGGGCCAGGGCTATTTCAGCGTCCCGGTCCATCAGGTATTGGTCGATCGGCGCCATCTTTGGATAGGGCGCCGCTGCCTCGGCTTTCTTCGCGTCCTGCGATAGCGCCTGCTGCGATGCACCAAGCATCGCCAGCAGAATGAAACTCATGATCCGGATGGTGCGCTTCGCTTTCATGGGACTCCTCCTGATGAGTGGCTACGCTTTCAATCGACCTGCGACAGGCCGCCGATGGGCTGCCTTCAGGATGTCGACGAACGACCACCCGGAAATTCGACAAGCCGGCCGGACAAATCAGGGACTGTACCCACGGGTCAGAAGCGGGCACCGGGACCATCGAATTGGGCTGCACTCCGCTATCCAGGAAAAAGGCGGCGGCTGAGCACCGATAAAGTTATTCATGGGCTGAAGCGGCCACGGTCGGATACTCCGCAAGCACCTGCTGCAACTCGCTCATGACAAGGGCGAGCGCCCGAATGAATGCTGCCTTGTGCCGGTGCATATTCCCCACATGCCCAGCCCACGCCGCGTTCTCCAGCCGTTCGGCGGCATTGCACAGCGCATCGGCATGAAGATACGCAGCCGATCCGCGGACGGCGTGGACGAGGTTGGCCACGGCCGTCGTACGGCGGGCCTGGATGTAGTCATCCAGACGCACCGATGCATCGTCGAAGTCGGTGATGAAGTGACGCATGACCGACAGCAGCATGTCGTGCTTTCCTTCCATGCGCTCGAGCGCCGTCCGCAGATCCATCGACGATGCGTGGGGCACACGCGAATCGGCAGCTGCCGTTTCCGCTTGATCGTCCGCAACCGGCACATCGTCCCATCCGCCCTGGCGAGCTGGCGACATCCATTTCGCCAACGTCTCATAAAGCATTCCCGCATCGAGCGGCTTGGTGAGGTGGGCGTTCATGCCCGCCTCCATGCTGGCGGCGCGATCCTGCGGCCGCGCGAGCGCCGTCAAGGCGATGATCGGCAAGTGCGCCCAGCGCGCATGCCGGCGAATCTCCCGCGCGGTGGCCAGGCCATCCATGCCAGGCATATGGATGTCCAGCAGCATCGCATCGTAATGCTGCGATGCCAGGCGGCTCAGTGCGCTTTCCCCATCCGGAGCCACGTCCACGGCAAGGCCGGCGGCGAGCAGGAACTCGCTGGCCACCTCCCGGTTGAGCGCGTGATCGTCCACCACCAGCACGCGCTGGCCGCGGCAATTCCCGAGGATCGCGCCAGCCGAGGTAAGCGCATCGGTGGGCGCGACGCGGCGGGTCGGCGCATCCGTCGAATCCCGCTGCGCGAAGATGCTTTCGACAGTCTCCAACAGGGTCGATTCCGTGACGGGCTTGATCAGCAGGCCGTCCAACTGCAACTGCTCGACCTGGTGGATCACTTCCTCGCGGCCGTAAGCGGTAACCATCAGCACCGCGGGTGTCTGCTGCAGCTCGTGGTCCGCCCGGATGCGTCGCGCCACTTCCAGGCCGTCCAGCCCCGGCATCCGCCAATCCATCAGGACCAGGTCGAAGGCGCGCTGGTCGCGCGCCGCGTTTTTCAACGCCTCGATCGCTTCCTGTCCCGAGGCGGCCGTCGTGACGTTCATGCGGAACTGCCGCAGCATCCGGGCAAAGATCGATCTGGCGCTGGCGTTGTCGTCGGTGACCAGGACCCGCTTGCCGGCCAGGCCCGGCTGCCGGCCCGCGAACGGTTGTGCTTCGAGGCCCTGCCGCACACCCACATCGATGGTGAAATGGAAGGTGGCGCCCTCACCGGGTTTGCTGCGCACGCCAATGCTGCCGCCCATCAGTTCGACCAGCCGCCGGCAGATCACCAGGCCGAGTCCGGTGCCGCCGTATTTGCGCGAGGTAGCGCTTTCGGCCTGGTTGAAGGCCTGGAAAAGGCGATCGGCCTGCCATGCGTCCAGGCCGATGCCGGTGTCGCGTACCTCGAAGCGCAGCCGCGACCGCTGCCCGTCGAGCTTGTCCACCAGGCAGACCGAAACGATGACCTCGCCACGCGCGGTGAATTTGACGGCATTGCTGACCAGGTTGATCAAGACCTGGCCGAGCCGGAACGCATCGCCGACCAGATGTTCCGGCACGCCGGCCGTTGTGGTGTAGGCGATTTCCAGGCCTTTCTCTTCGGCCTTCATCGCCGTGACGGCGGCGACGGCATCGAGCACGGACGATAGCGTGAAATCGGCCGCTTCCAGCGCCAGCCCGCCGGCCTCGATCTTCGAGTAATCCAGCACGTTATTAATGATCGTGAGCAGGTTTTCCGCAGACGCATGGACCTTGCCCAGATAATTGCGCTGTTTCGGCGCCAGCTCGGTCTGCAGCGCCAGGCGCGACATGCCGAGCACGGTATTCATCGGCGTGCGTATTTCATGGCTCATGACGGCCAGGAAGTCGCTCTTGGCGCGCTCGGCGGATTCGGCGGCCTCCTTGGCGTGCAGCAGCACCTCGGCAGCACGGCGCTCGTCGGTGATGTCCCGGTTCACCCCGATCGCGCGAAGCGGCGCGCCGTCGGCGGCACGGAAAATCTGCGCCTGCGCCCGCAGATGGCGCACCTCGCCGGTCGGCCACTGGATACGGAATTCGGTGTCGAACGCATGCGCGTGAGCGTCGCCAAGCGCGTCTTCCCAGCGCTTCAGCAAGGCGGCGCGATCTTCCGGATGGATCCGTTCGAGCCAATCCTGCAGACGGCCGCTGAACGTGCCTGGCGCCATCCGGTAGAGCGCATGCATCGGCTCGTCCCAGGTAAAGCTTTGCCCGGTTACCTCCGGCAGCTCCCAGATGCCGACGCCGCTGACGCCGAGCGCCAGCTGCAGGCGCTCGTTGAGCGCCAGGATGGCGGCCTCGCTCTCTTTGCGCGCCGTGATGTCGGTATGCGTGCCGATCACCCGCAGCGGCTGTCCATCCGTCCCGCGCTCGATCACCTTGCCGCGGTCGAGGATCCAGCGCCACCGGCCATCCCTGGTGCGCATGCGGTGCTCCAGCACGAAGTCGAGGCTGCGCCCCTGCAGGTGGGCTTCGATGATGTCCCAGCAGCGCGCAACGTCGTCTGGATGCACGCGCTGCGACCATTCGCTCACCGTGGAACCGATGTCTTCCTCGGCGTGACCGAGCATGGCTTTCCACTGGTGCGAGTAGAAGACATGCCCACTGCGCATATCCCAGTCCCAGATACCGTCGCCGGAACCGTCGAGCGCGAACTGCCACCGCGCCTCGCTCCGCCGCAGTTCCAGCTCGGCCAGCTTCGCCTCGGTCTGGTCGCGCGAAATGCCGAGGAGGCCGATCAAGCGCCCCTCGCTGTCACGCAGCGGCGCCTTGGTCGACGCATAGGTGCGCGGGTTCCCGTCGACGACAGCGGTCTCTTCGATGCTGTAGGGACGATCCGTCTGCAGCACCTGGCGGTCGTTCTGCACCAGTGCGTTGGCAATGTCCGGCGGAAAGATTTCGGTATCGAGACGGCCGATGATGTCGTCCGCCGTCCTGCCCATGACCTGTTCCACCGCTGGGTTGACCAGCACATAGCGACCGGCGCAATCCTTCACGTAGACCAGGTCCGGCGTTCCTCTCAGCACGCCTTCTAGCAGGGCCAGGGTCTCCTGCAACTGGCGGGTCTGAGCGGTCAGGCGTTCCGTGGTGGCGGTCAGCCGCGCCTCGAGTTCCTTTTCGTGGGTGACATCGATGATCGTGCCGATCATGCGCAGAATGCTGCCGTCGGGCGCATACTCCACCACGCGCCCGCGGCTCAGCACCCAGATCCAGCGGTCTTGCGTCTGGTGGCGCAGCCGGTAGTAGGCATCGAACTCCCTCTCGCCGCTGATACGCACTCTCTCCGTGGCTTCGAACAAGCGGCCCTGATCGTCGGGATGCATCCTGCTCAGCCATCGGCTGATGTGGTGGACGTGCTCCTCATCCGGCAGGTCGAGCATGACCTGCCATTGCGAAGAGACTTCGACCATGCCGGTCGGCACGTGGAAATCCCACACCACCTGGCGCGATCCGCTCAAGGTCTGGTTCCAGCGACGCTGGGCCTCCTCCAGTGCCAGTTCGGCCTGCTGCTGGGCGCTGATGTCCGAGAGCTGGATGAAGTAGCCCGCACCTGCCGCGGCCTTGCCGAGCCGGGAAATTTTCAGCTTCCCGTGCAGCACGCTGCCGTCGTGGCGCGGATGACGGAAAGCGGTCTGGATCTGCTTGATATCACCGCGGCGCATGGCGTCAAGCTCGCCGAGGAAGTGCTCGCGATCCGCTGGAGAGATGAATTCATCGATGGCCCTGCCGATGCATTCGTCCCGCGTGCAGCTCAACATGTCGCAAAGAGCGTTATTTGCGTAGAGCCAACGCCCTTCCGGATCGGTCAGCGCGATACCGACTAGCGCATGGTCCAGGAGGCTTTCCCATAGCTCGGCTGGATCGTTGAAGCCAGGTAAACCATAAGCCGGCGACGTCGCGTTCGAAGCATCGGTCATATCCACATTCCCCCGTGGAAATCTGGTTAGGGCCGGCATCCATGCACCGCCCAGAATGCGCTATCCACCGCCGGATGTACGCGCGATGGTCGTTGCACAGCGCAGCAGACGGAATCGTGCTGGCTGATGCATGCACAGTTTTGGCGACGGCCATGCGGCCAGGAATCAGATAAGTCCTAGCCTTTTGCGAGAAAAGTTTTTTGTTTGAAACATGCCGGCGCTGATCTCATGCCATCAGTTCGCGACGGATCAAGGCTCATATGCGTGCCGAGTCTTTCGACTGATTAATCAGATTCGCCTTGGCTAAAACGAGGCGCAATGAATGTCTTGACACATACCATACGCATGCGTACGGTGCATTTACCTCAAAGAGCGGCGTCATGTCATGGCGAAGATATCCCCGGTATTGAGAAGCTGGCGCGGCCTGAGTCGGTGGCGAGCGGGTCGCTGGCTCTTTACCCGCGTGGTCTGCGGAAAAGCACCCTATTTCTCCACTATTTCGCCAAGCATCGCCAAGCTGGATATCGGCCTGTGCGAGGCGAGCATCACTCGACATCGCCGGATCACCAATCACATCGGCAGCATCCATGCGATCGCGATGTGCAATCTCGCCGAGCTTGTCGGCGGCCTGATGACCGACGCCAGTGTTCCGGCTGGCATGCGTTGGATTCCGCGTGGCATGCAGGTGAAGTATTTAAAGAAGGCCATGGGCAAGCTCACGGCAACTGCAGCGCCTGCCCAGCCGTTTCGGGAAAGCGACGCCGGTTATGAGGAATTGGCAATGGTCGGCGTAGTCGATGAGAGCGGCGACAGAGTATTCGAAGCTGCGATTGCCATGTGGATCACTCCGAAGCCTAAATCACAGACCGCGTGAAAATCGCAGGCGCGGTGACAGGAAGCTGCAACCCACTGCCGATATGCTCAGTCGCGCGCATATCCCAGGTCACTATCCATCACTGCAGCACCGGCCAGACCAAGGTCCAGCCGGCTTCCTTCATGGCTGATGGGTCACTGCGTAATGAACGGGTAGTACGGCAGCGGTACCGAAGACGACCACACGCTCATCGCGGCTGCCCCGCAATCGTTTCTCGGCGCCTGGCCGTTGAAGCGGGCGACCAGGTAAGCGAGCGACGGCAGCGTTCCTTCCACCTCGCCGGAAATATGCACGAGAGCGAGGCCAGGCGTGGGCACGGGGGTGAAGGTATGCATCACCTCCACCTGTGCACCGGCGCGGCAATACTTCACGGCCAGGTCGTTGGCCGGCTTGATGCCGACCAGATCGTCGAACACGTCGCCGTAGATCAATATCGGCATGTCCGGAACATACGGCTGCTTCACCAGGCTGTTGGCCTCGACGAAGAAACGCCCGGGGGCTGAGTCCGTGAAGCGCACGGCGGGATCGATGGTGTAGTTCTCGAAGCGCCCGGCTCCCAAGTGAGGAAGGGTTCCGTCAAGAAAGCAGGTATCGGCATCCTGATCGAGCAGTGCGAGTCCCTCCGCATTGAGATAGGCGCGCACACCTCGAAATGGAGGCCATCGCGTCAGGGCGCATCGATTCGAACGAGGGCATCGACGGATGCTCTCGCCATGAGCGGACAGACATGGGATGAATGCCTCCGGGTGAATGAGTAAAAGGACAAGCGCTCTGCGGCGGGCGATCGCCCGGCCGCAGTCCCACGCCGCACGCAAGCGGCGTCTCATTTCAAAGGCTTCGTATGCTCCGGCTTGCGCCTTCCCCTTGGCCGCCTGTGCAGTGCGGATCAGTGGAGCATGCTGTCAGACCGCCAGCTTCATCGGAGGTCTCAACGAACCGTCACCAATCTCCGATTGATGAGTACCGGAAAGTCTAAGCGCGCGAAGTGTGCTGTGTCAGTGAAAACCAAATCAAAAACAGAAATTGCCGGTTTCAAACAAATCAAACATCAGCGCAGTGCCTGACCGCTGCACGACATCGCCGCCAGCGTTCGCGAAAGAACATGCAGATCCGATTCGGCGATATCGGAAGTAAGGGATCCCCACCAATGCCGCTGCAACTCGGCCGCCTGTTGCGCCGCAAAGCTGGCGAACTGGGTGAGCTCAATCGACACCGTGCGGCGGTTTCCCGGCGACCGGCGGCGCGTAACGAGGTTGCGCTCCTGCATGTCGTTCAGCGCTGCGCTGATCGCGCTCGCCTTCACTCCCAGAATCATCACCAGATCGCGGACCAGCAAGGCCCGCGAAGCCGTCATCAAGATAAAGATATCGGCCGGCAGCCCCTTCAGCCCGAACTCATCCATCAAGTATCGGGCGATGACTCGCCTGAAGGACAAGGATAGATGGATCAATGCATGGACGGCACGCTCGTCCTCGGCCATGGATTTCGCCCTCCAGGGCTGCTTGCGGTATCGGCTTGGGAGCTGCGATCGGGATGGCGCCCCAAGGCGCCTCCCGTCAGTCTTTTATCGATGCCGTCTTCATCTGATCATGGCTAGAGCTGTGGCCTGTCGCGTCCGCGGTGGACGAAACCCAGCCGCCGCCCATCGCCTTGTAGAACGTCACCAGATTGGTGAGGCGATCCAGGCGCGTGCCGATCAAGGATTGCTGCGCGCTGTAGAGCGAGCGCTGCGCATCCAGCACGCCGAGATAGCTGTCCACGCCGCGATCGAAACGGGCCTGCGAAAGCCGATAGCTATCCGCGGACGCATCCACCAGCGCCTGCTGCGCCTGCAGCTGGCGGCCCAGCGTCCCGCGCTGGGCCAGCGCATCGGCCACCTCGCGGAACGCGGTCTGGATCGCCTTCTCGTAGCGAGCCACGTCGATGTCGCGATTGGCCTTCGCCATATCCAGATTGGCGCGATTCCGGCCGGCATTGAAGATCGGGATAGAGATGCTTGGCGCGAAACTCCAGCTGCCGGAGCCGGCGTCGAACAGGCCCGACAGGCTGGCGCTGGCGCTGCCCGCCGATGCGGTCAGGCTGATGCCGGGGTAGAACGCCGCACGTGCCGCGCCGATATTGGCATTGGCCGCGCGCAGGTTGCGTTCGGCCTCCAGGATGTCCGGACGGCGTTGCAACAGATCGGACGACAACCCCGCCGGGACCGCCGCCAGCACGTTGCGTTCGGCGTCCGCGGTAGCCGGCAACGCATCCGGCAGGAGCCTGGCGGGCACCGCCGCGCCCACCAGCAAGGTCAGCGCGTTATGGTCCTGCGCGACCTGGGCGGTATAGCGCTCCACGTCGCTGCGCGCACTTTCCACCGTGGTTCTTGCCTGGCTGATGGTGAGCTCCGACGCTACGCCGTAATCGAAGCTGCGCTGTTGCAGGCGGTAGCTGTATTCCTGGCTGGCGAGCGTGGACTGGGCCAGCTTCAGCAGCTCCTGATCGGCCGCCAGCGTGTAGTACGCCGTGACCACCTGGGCGACGAGGCTGATATGCGTGCTTCGCCGTGCCTCCGCGGTCGACAGGAATTGCTGCAGCGCCTGTTCCTTGAGGTTCCGCACTCGCCCGAACAAGTCCAGTTCGTACGCGCTGAAACCGAGCGTCGCGCTGTAGTCGCGCGTCACCTGCGGCCGGCCGGTCGCCGAGAGATCGCCCGGCGTCCGGCTGCTGTTGCCGCTTCCATTGACCGACAGGCTGGGCGACAGATCGGCACGCTGCACGCGGTACTGTGCCCGCGCCACTTCGATATTGAGCGCGGCGACCCGCAAGTCGCGATTGTTGTCCAGCGCCAGGGCAATGACTTCCTGCAGCGCCGGGTCGGTGAAGACCTCGCGCCATCCAAGGTCCGCCACCGGCGTGGCGGCTGCAGCAGGAGCGGAAGTCCCCTCTCCCTCCGCGAAGGCCTCGGGCACCGGCGAACCGGGCCGCACGTAATGCGGCGCCAGGTTGCAGCCCGACACCAGGCAGGCCACGGCGAAAGCGATAACGGTGGTTCGGATCGGCGTCATATCAGTGCCCTTCCAACTGCGGCGCATGGGTATCGACTCGGGCGCGGCGCTTGAACAGGCCGAGCACCAGCACGAAGAACAGCGGCACGAAGAAGATCGCCAGCAGCGTGCCGGACAGCATGCCGCCGATGACGACATTGCCCAGCGCGTTCTGCGCACCCGCGCCGGCACCGCTGCCCTTGGCCAGCGGCACCACACCGAGTACGAACGCCAGCGACGTCATCAGGATCGGGCGCAGGCGCAGGCGCGCTGCTTCCAGGGCTGCCTCCACCAGGCTCTTGCCACCCTCGTGAAGCTCCTTGGCGAACTCCACGATCAGGATGGCGTTCTTGCATGCGAGGCCGATCGTCGTCAGCAAGCCCACCTGGAAGTAGACGTCATTCATCTTCCAGGTCAGCACCGCCGCCAGCAGCGCGCCGAATACGCCCAGCGGCACCACCAGAATCACCGAGAACGGAATGGACCAGCTTTCGTACAGCGCGGCGAGGCACAGGAACACAATCAGGATCGACAGCGTATAGAGCATGGCGGTCTGGCCGGTGGAGGCTTTTTCCTGGTACGACAAGCCGGTCCACTCATAACCGAAACCCGGCGGCAGCTTGGCCACCGCTGCCTCGACGATGGCCAGTGCATCGCCGCTCGATGCCGCGCCGGGCATCGCCATGCCGAGGATTTCCACCGAAGGCACGCCGTTGTAGCGCTCCAGCCGCGGCGAACCGGATGCCCAGCTGGCCGTGGCGAACGAGGTGAAGGCCACCATGTCACCGGCGCCGTTGCGCACATACCAGCGATCGATGTCCTCCGGCAGCATGCGGAACGGCGCATCGGCCTGCAGCATCACCTTCTTGACGCGCCCCTTGTCATTGAAGTCGTTCACATAGCTGCTGCCCCAGGCGGTGGAGAAGGTGTGGTTGATGTCGTCGATCGACACGCCCATCGCCTGTGCCTTGTTGGCGTCGATATCCAGCTTGAATTCCGGCGCGTCTTCCAGGCCGTTGGGGCGCAACGCCACCAGGCGCTTGTCCTTCGACAACTCGCCCAGCAGCTGATTGCGCGCCTGCATCAAGGCCGCATGGCCGAGGTTGGCGCGGTCCTGCAGCATCAAATCGAAACCGGTGGCGTTGCCCAGCTCAGACACTGCCGGCGGCGCGAAGGCGAACACCTTGGCGTCGCGGATGGTGCCGAAGAATTTCCAGGCCTTGGCGGTGACACCGGACACGCTCTGGTCCTTGCGCGTGCGCTCGTTCCACGGCTTGAGCTTCACGAAAAGCAGGGCCACGTTCTGGCCGCTGCCGGCAAAGCTGAAGCCCGGCACGGCGAACATGCCGTCGACGGAATCCTTCTGGTCGACCAGGAAGTGATGCTCCACCTGCTTGATGACGTCGAGCGTGCGCGCGTTGGTGGCACCGGGCGGCAGCTGCACCAGGCCGAACAGCGTGCCCTGGTCCTCGTCCGGCAGGAAGCCGACCGGAAGCTTGGAGAAGCCGAACACCACCAGCGCGAGCAGGACGGCATACACCAGCATGTAGCGTCGCTTCCGCGCGAGCATGTGCCGCACGATGCCCTGGTAGCGATGGCTGCCGCGGTCGAACACACGGTTGAACCAGCCGAAGAAGCCGCGCGTGGCCAGGCCATGGCTCGCATGCGCTGGCTTGAGCAGCGTGGCGCACAGCGCCGGCGTCAGCACCATCGCCACCAGCACCGACAACGTCATGGCCGACACGATGGTGATGGAGAACTGGCGATAGATCACGCCGGTGGAGCCGCTGAAGAACGCCATTGGCACGAATACCGCCGCCAGCACCAGGGCCACGCCGACCAGCGCGCTGGTGATCTGGCCCATCGATTTGCGCGTGGCTTCCGTGGGACTCAAGCCGTCCTCGGTCATCACGCGCTCGACGTTCTCCACCACCACGATGGCGTCGTCGACCAGCAGGCCGATCGCCAGCACCATCGCGAACATGGTCAGCGTGTTGATGGTGAAGCCGCAGGCGGCCAGCACGCCGAACGTGCCGAGCAGCACCACCGGCACCGCGATGGTCGGGATCAGGGTGGCGCGGAAGTTCTGCAGGAACAGATACATCACCAGGAACACCAGCACCACCGCCTCGACCAGGGTGCGCACCACTTCCTCGATGGAGATGCGCACGAAGGGCGTGGTGTCGTACGGCTTCTGCACCTTCATGCCGGGCGGAAAGAACTTCTGCAGCTCATCGAGCTTGCTGTCGACCGCGCGCACGGTATCCAGCGCATTGGCGCCGGAGGCGAGCTTGATCGCCAGGCCGGCGGCGGGCTTGCCGTTGTAGCGGCCGACGGTGTTGTAGTTCTCGGCGGCCAGTTCGATGCGTGCCACGTCGCGCAGGCGCACGTGCGAGCCATCGGACTGCGTGCGCAACAGAATGTCTTCGAACTCGGCCGCCGTCTTCATCCGCGTCTGCGCGGTAATGGTGGCGTTGATCTGCTGGTTGGCGGCCGCCGGCAGCGCACCCAGCTGGCCGGCCGATACCTGCGCGTTCTGCGCCTTGATGGCGTTGCTTACATCCAGCGGCGTCAGGTTGAAACTGGTGAGCTTGTCCGGATCCAGCCAGACGCGCATCGAGTACTGCGCGCCGAACAGCGTGGTGTCACCCACGCCCTCGACGCGGCTGATCGCATCCTGCACGTTGGCGGCGACGTAGTCCGACAGGTCCGACTCGTTCATGCTGCCGTCTTCGGAGGTGAAGGCCAGCACGTTGAGGAAGTTGGCGGTGGACTTGGTGACCGTCACGCCCTGCTGCTGCACCTCTGACGGAAGCAGCGGCGTGGCCAGCGACAGCTTGTTCTGCACCTGCACCTGGGCGGTGTCAGGGTCGGTGCCGTTCTTGAAGGTCAGCGTGATGGTGACCTGGCCGCTGGACTCGCTGGTGGAGGCCATGTAGCTCAGCCGGTCCAGGCCTTTCATCTTCTGCTCGATGACCTGGGTGACGGTGTCTTCGAGGGTCTTGGCGGATGCGCCGGGATAGTTGGCGGTAATCGCCACGGCCGGCGGCGCGATGGCCGGGTATTGGGCGATAGGCAGGATGGCGATGGACAAGGCGCCGGCCAGCATCACGACGATGGCCAGCACCCACGCGAAAATCGGGCGATCGATAAAGAAGCGGGACATGGGATTGGCGGGCCTTAGTGCATGCCGAGCGACGCGGCGGTGGCGTTGCTGACGGATTTGGCAACGGCTTGCCACGGCACGGTCTTGACCTCGATGCCTTCGCGCGCGCGCGGCAAGCCCTCGACCACCAGCACATCGCCCGGCTTCAGGCCGTTGCGCACCAGCCACTGGTCGCCGATCGCACGCTCGGTTTCCAGCAGGCGCTGATGCAGCTTGTTGTCGCGGTCGACGACGAAGGCAATGGGCTTGCCTGCGCCATCGCGCAGGACGGCTTGCTGCGGCACCAGCACGCCGTTCTTGTTCACGCCCTCTTGCAGGACCGCGCGCACGTACATGCCCGGCAACAGATCGGCCTTGGGGTTGGGGAAGATCGCGCGCAGGGTGATCGCGCCGGTGTTCTGGTCGACCGTCACTTCCGAAAAGGCCAGGCGGCCTTCCAGCGGATACACGCTGCCATCCTCCAGCAGCAGCTGGACCTTGGCGGCGCTGTCATCGGCTTTCTCCAGCTTGCCGCTTTCCATCGCCTGCTTGAGGCGCAGCATCGAGGCGCTGGGCTGCGTGACATCGACGTAGATCGGATCCAACTGTTGGACGGTGGCCAGCGCATTGGCCTGGCTGGCCGTGACCAGCGCACCGGGGGTCACGCTCGAACGCCCGATCCGGCCCGAGATCGGCGCGGTGACTCGGGCAAAGGCCAGGTTGATGCGCGCGCTTTCCACGCTGGCCTTGCCGGCGGCCACGTCGGCTTCGGCCTCGCCCAGGGCGGCGGCGGTGTCGTCGCCGTCCTGCCGGCTGATGGCCTTGAGCGTGACCAGTTCCTTGTAACGGTCGTCTTTCAGCCGTGCGGTGCGCAGGTTCGCTTCGGCTTTGGCCAGTGAGGCCTTTGCGCTGTCGTAACTGGCTTGATAGGTGGACGGGTCGATCTGGTACAGCATCTGGCCCGCCTTGACCTCACCGCCCTCGGTGAACTGCCGCGATTGCACCAGGCCGCCGACCTGCGGGCGCACCTCGGCGATCAGATAAGGCACCACCCGCCCCGGCACGGCCGTGGTCAGGCTGACCGGCTCCTGCTTCACCGTGATCACGCCCATGACCGGCGTCCCTTCCGGCGGCGGCGGACCGCCCGGCGGGCCGCCGCAGGCATTGAGCAGAAGGGAAGTCACCGCCGCCAGCAGCGGCAGACGCAAGGCGGAAATGGGGCGCACGGGAATCTCCTGGGTGAACGTCGATGGCAATCTAAACGGTACGGTTCGGTATATTAAAGGGCGCCCATATCGACTTTGTCAATCATTTCTGCCCTCCGGGTATACTTAAGGGCGGCAGACAGTGATGCGGGAGGTCCGGCCATGCGAGTCAGAACCGAAGCCAAGCGCGACGCCATCCTCGAGGCGGCGGCCGAGGTGTTCCTCGAAGCGGGTTTCGAGGGGGCTTCGATGTCGCAGATTGCCGCCCGGGCGGGCGGCTCGAAGCGCACGCTCTACGGCTACTTCCCTTCCAAGGAAGAGCTGTTCGTGGCGATGGCGCACAACGTGGCCACGAGTTTCCTCGACCCCGTCGTCGACGCGCTCTCGCAAACCGAGGAGCTCCCGCCGGTCGCCCTGCAGCGCTTCGGTGAAGGCATCCTCGGCTTCCTGTGCGCCCCGGACTCGGTGCGCATGTGGCAGACCATCATCGGCGTGGCCGGGCGCTCCGACGCCGGCGCCCAGTTCTATGAAATCGGACCGAGCCGGGGCCATGAAGCCCTAGCTGCGTTTCTCAAGCGCCAGATGGATCTGGAGCGGCTGCCGCCAGCCGATCCGCATGACGCAGCCAGGCATCTGATGGCTTTGCTGGAAGCCGAAACCCTCATGCCGTGCCTGTTCGGCAAACTGAAGGCGCCGTCCAAGAAATATCTGCGCGCAACGACTGAGCGTGCGTTGCAGGCGTTTTTCAGGGGCTACGGCAACCCGGGGATGCCCTGAAGGAGCTGCCGGCGCTTCAAGGGGCCATCAGCTCCCTGTCCCTGCCGCAACCTCATGCGCGAAATACTGCACACCGTCCGGCCACGCGCCGGGGTGATGCTTGAACGCTGTCTTCTCTGCGACGCGCAGGTAATTCGTTTCGCCGGCCTGCGACATCCATACGCCGTCCGTAGCGATTTCCGCCTGGGTACGCCGGGCGTCCGGCCGCACGATGCCGATATGGCCTGGGCGATGCGGATCGGCAGATCGGTATGACACCACCACCAGCGTCCCTTGGTTGGCGAGGGTTTGCGCTTGCTCTGGCGTATCGACCTCATGCCAACCCGCTTCTGCGCCTTGCGTGCTGTCGAACCAGGCCGTCTGCGCGTTCGCCAACAGCTCTTGCGAATGCTGCGGCGGACGTAGCACATAGATGCCTAGACGTTCGCCAATCGCCGCGACATAGGCGCTGCAATGGGACTTGGTTTCGGGACCGACATAATCGGCGGGCTTGTCCGGCTCGCCGGTTTCCCAGTTGATGTGGCGGCCGTTCAACCACAATGCTTCGACGTTGCTGTCGTCGAGCACCTTGAGGATGTGCATGCCGGCCGGGCTGACTGGTCCACAGCAGGGCGCGGCCTGAGCCGAGTTTCGCGCAGCCGCTCCCTGAGCGGCGTCCGCATCGGGAATCTGCATGCAAAGCTCCAGCGCAAGCACGATCGCAACCGACAGTTTGAAAGTCATGACGCTGTCCTTGCCTGACGAGGAAGCCCTAGATGCCTTTATCGGCTGGCAGTGTCAACTTTCAGCTGCAATCGCTAGTTCCTGCGGCAATCCAGCCTGCCCTGCGTGGTGGCGCAGGTTAGGGTGAGCGCAGCGAACCCCAACATCGGCACATCGACGCGCACCGCAACGTTGGGGTGCGCCTGCGGCTTACCCCAACCTACGCCGGCTACGACGGCTGTTACGGCGGCGCCTCCCACCACCGTCATTCCGGCGCAGGCCGGAATCCAGTAACGACACCGCTCGATGGCCGCGAAAAGCCAAACCGACGTTGTCGCGAACAGCCCAGGTTTTCGCTACTGGATTCCGGCCTGCGCCGGAATGACGAGCTAAGAGCAGCGTAGGTTGGGGTGAGCGAAGCGAACCCCAACGTCGACACATCGATGCGCACCGCAACGTTGGGGTGCGCCTGCGGCTTACCCCAACCTA
>NZ_FONH01000029.1 GCF_900112865.1 Dyella marensis
CTACTTACTTGGTGATCTTGGCGACGACGCCGGCGCCGACGGTGCGGCCGCCTTCGCGGATCGCGAAGCGCAGGCCGTCCGTCATCGCGATCGGCGCGATCAGGGTCACCTTCATCTTCACGTTGTCGCCCGGCATCACCATCTCCACGCCTTCCGGCAGCTCGATCGCGCCGGTCACGTCGGTGGTGCGGAAGTAGAACTGCGGGCGGTAGCCCTTGAAGAACGGCGTGTGACGGCCACCCTCGTCCTTCGACAGCACGTACACCTCGGCCTCGAAGTCCGTGTGCGGCGTGATCGAACCGGGCTTGGCCAGCACCTGGCCGCGCTCCACGTCGTCACGCTTCGTGCCGCGCAGCAGCAGACCCACGTTGTCGCCCGCCTGGCCCTGGTCCAGCAGCTTGCGGAACATTTCCACGCCGGTCACCGTCGTCTTGGTGGTCGGGCGGATACCGACAATCTCGATTTCCTCGCCCACCTTGATGATGCCCGTCTCGATACGACCGGTCACCACCGTGCCGCGACCCGAGATCGAGAACACGTCTTCCACCGGCATCAGGAACGGCTTGTCCAGCGTACGCACCGGCTCCGGAATGTACGTGTCCAGCGCTTCCACCAGCTTGATGATCGCCGGCACGCCGATGTCCGACTGGTCGCCTTCCAGCGCCGCACGCGCCGAACCCACGATGATCGGGGTGTCGTCGCCCGGGAACTCGTACTTCGACAGCAGCTCGCGCACTTCCATCTCGACCAGCTCGAGCAGCTCCTTGTCGTCCACCATGTCCGCCTTGTTCAGGAAGACCACGATGTACGGCACGCCCACCTGGCGCGACAGCAGGATGTGCTCGCGCGTCTGCGGCATCGGGCCATCCGCGGCCGAGCACACCAGGATCGCGCCGTCCATCTGCGCCGCACCCGTGATCATGTTCTTCACGTAGTCGGCGTGGCCCGGGCAGTCCACGTGCGCGTAGTGGCGCGTCGGCGATTCGTATTCCACGTGCGCCGTCGAAATCGTGATGCCGCGTGCCTTCTCTTCCGGCGCCGCGTCGATCGCGTCATACGCCTTGAACTCGCCGCCGAAACGCTCGGCACCCACCTTCGTCAGCGCCGCCGTCAGCGTCGTCTTGCCGTGGTCCACGTGACCGATCGTGCCGACGTTGACGTGCGGCTTGGTGCGTTCGAACTTACCCTTTGCCATGCGCGCTAAACCCCGATGGAGTCAGATAACGAAAAAGAAGGAAGGCGATAACCGCGAAGACCAACTAAGTGGTGCTCATGACTGGAATCGAACCAGCGACCTCTTCCTTACCAAGGAAGTGCTCTACCGACTGAGCTACATGAGCACGAAAACTGCCAGACCGAATTCTATTGGAGCAGGATCAATGGAGCGGGAGACGGGAATCGAACCCGCACCATCAGCTTGGAAGGCTGAGGTTCTACCGTTGAACTACTCCCGCCTACGCGGAACTCGTCTGGTGGAGGAAGGTGGATTCGAACCACCGAAGGCGTAAGCCAGCAGATTTACAGTCTGCCCCCGTTGGCCGCTTGGGTATTCCTCCAACAAAGAACGGCTATTGTGTGGATCGGGCCGGGCTCTGTCAACACCCGACGACGCAAAAAATCCCTGCGCAATGCCTGCGAATGATCGCTTGCGCGCGGCCGTGCTCAGCCGTCCGCAAGCGCCTTCGCGTCGATCAGCTGCTCCATCTCCTTGGACAGGTCCATCAGGCGTTTTGCCTGCGCCTGCAGTTGCCGTTCCGCCTCGTCGCGCGGCTCCCAGACCGGCACCGGCGTGGGCTTGCCTTCGGGGCTGTCGAGCGCGACGAACACCATCACGCAGCTGGTCGCCAGGCGGTGCTCGTCCTTGCGCAGATCGCGCGCCAGCACGTCCACCGCCATGTGCATGCTGGAGCGGCCCGTGTGGATCAGCCGCGCACGCACGGTCACCAGGTCGCCGATCAGGATCGGCGCCACGAACTGGATGCCGCTCACCGATGCGGTGACGCAATACGCCCCGCTCCATGCCACCGCGCAGGCGTAGCCGGCCTGGTCGATCCATTTCATCGCCATGCCGCCGTGCACCTTGCCGCCGAAATTGACGTCGGTCGGCTGGGCGAGGAAACGGAAACTGACTTCGTGCTGCGTGCCCGACATGGAGGCTCCGGCTGGTGAAAGGGCGCCTATTATGCCGCCGGCCCGCGCGTCCCGGCGCGGCGCAAGGTAAGCGCCATCGGGGTGCTGACCACGCCCTTCGGCGAGCGCCCTTCCGGCCCGGTCGGCACGAAGCCCAGATGCCGGTAGACCGGCACGGCGCAGCGCGAGGCATTCAGGGTGAAGCGGCGGGTGCCGGCGCGCCGGATGGCGTCGCGCATGGTCCGCCGCCACAGCTTTCCGGCGATGCCGCGGCCCTGGTAGCGCGTGCCGACGAACAGCTGCACCAGGTGGCTGTCGTCGCGCATCCCCGCCACGCCGACCAGCACGGGACCGAGGAAGGCCAGGTGAAAACGCTGCCCGGCCAGCATCCGCTCGCGGAAGCCGCGGGCGCTGAAACGCGCCAGCATCGCCCGCCCTACCCGCCGGGGTTGATCCGGCACCACCCAGCGACGCGCCACCCGGCGCACCAGCAGGCCGATCGCCCGGGCATCTTCAGGGCGACCCAGGCGCATGCGCAGCGAACCGGTTTTCGCGGACATTCCGACCTCCCGGGCGACCCGCACAGTCTGGCAGCGTCCGCCCCGCAACGAAAAAGCGGCGGACACCGCGAGGTGCCGCCGCCTTCGATGCTCAAGCGATAAACGTCAGACGTTGAACAGGAAGTGCAGCACGTCGCCGTCCTTCACCACGTAGTCTTTGCCTTCCTTGCGCAGGCGGCCCGCCGAGGCGGCGCCGGCCTCGCCCTTGAACTGGATGAAATCGTCGTACGACACCGTCTCGGCGCGGATGAAGCCGCGCTCGAAATCGGTATGGATCACGCCGGCCGCCTGCGGGGCGGTGAAGCCGCGCTTGATCGTCCAGGCGCGCACTTCCTTCACGCCGGCGGTGAAATAGGTCTGCAGGTTGAGCAGCTTGTAGCCGGCGCGGATCACGCGATTGAGGCCCGGCTCGTCCAGGCCCAGGTCCTTGAGGAACTCGTCGCGGTCGGCGTCTTCCAGCTGGGACATTTCTTCTTCGATCGCCGCGCACACCGGCACCACCTCGGCGCCCTCCACGGCGGCGCGGGCACGCACGGCGTCGAGGTGCGGGTTGTTCTCGAAACCGTCCTCGCGCACGTTGGCGATGTACATCAGCGGCTTCAGCGTGAGCAGGAACAGGTCGCGCACCAGCGCCTTCTCTTCCTCGTCCAGGCCCAGGCTGCGCGCCACCTTGCCCTCGTTGAGGCCGGCGGCCAGCTTCTGCAGCACCGGCTTCCTGGCGATGGCCTCCTTGTCGTTGGCCTTGGCCGCGCGCTCGGCGCGGTTCAGCGCCTTCTCGACCGAATCCAGGTCGGCCAGCGCCAGCTCGGTGTCGATGGTTTCGATGTCGGCGATCGGATCGACCTTGCCCGCCACGTGCACGATGTCGCTGTGCTCGAAGCAGCGCACCACGTGCGCGATGGCGTCCACCTCGCGGATGTGCGCCAGGAACTTGTTGCCCAGGCCCTCGCCCTTGGAGGCGCCGGCGACCAGGCCCGCGATGTCGACGAATTCGACCGCGGTGGGGATCACCTTCTGCGGATTGACGATGTCCGACAGCGCCTGCAGGCGCGCATCCGGCACCGACACCACGCCGACGTTCGGCTCGATGGTGCAGAACGGGAAGTTGGCGGCGGCGATGCCGGCCTTGGTCAGCGCGTTGAACAGGGTGGACTTGCCGACGTTAGGCAAGCCGACGATGCCGCATTTGATGCCCATGGGTAGATCCGGGAATAGGGAATGGAGAATGGGGAATAGTAGAACCGGCCCAGGCGAATCGCTCAGCGATTCCCCATTCCCGATTCCCTATTCCCTGGTGTGTGCAACTGCTGCATCGCCTTGTCGAACTGCCCGGAAACGGCCAGCGGCAGCACGTCCAGCGCGCGCGCGATGCCGTCCAGGATGGCGTCCTCGTCCCTGGCGGACGGACGGCCCAGCACCCAGGGCGTGACCTTGTCCTTGTGGCCCGGATGGCCGATGCCGATGCGCAGGCGATGGAACTTGGCGTGGCCGAGGTGGGCGATGGTGTCGCGCAGGCCGTTCTGGCCGCCGTGGCCGCCGTCGAACTTCAGGCGCACCGTGCCGGCGTCCAGGTCCAGCTCGTCGTGCGCGAGCAGGCACTGGGCCGGCTCGATCTTGTAGTAGCGCAGCGCCGAAGCCACGGCGAGGCCGCTCTTGTTCATGAAAGTGGCCGGCTTGAGCAGCCATACCGGCTCGCCGCCGATGCGGACCTTGCAGGTCTCGCCGTGCAGCTTGCCGTCGAAGCCCCAGCGCTCGCCCTGCCCCGCCGCAAGGGCGTCCACAAACCAGAACCCGGCGTTATGCCGGGTTCGGAGATATTCGGCACCGGGATTGCCCAGTCCGACGATGAGGCGCAGACCCGCCATGGATAGCCGGCAAGCACGCGGCGTCCGCCCGCGCCGGGAAGGCGCGGGCGGACGTGCGACTTACTTCTTGGCGTCCTTGCTGGCGTCGGCCGGAGCGGCTTCGCCCTCGGCCGGGGCCTCTTCGACTTCTTCCTTCACCGTGTTGGCGGTGACCACGGCGATGTCGTGGTCGGCACCCTGGTGCAGGGCCGGCACGTCGACGCCCTTCGGCAACTTCACCTGCGACAGATGGATGATGTCGCCCGGCTTGAGGTCCGACAGGTCGAGTTCGATGAACTCCGGCAGGTCCTTCGGCAGGCAGGACACTTCCACTTCGGTCAGGTTGTGCGAGATCACCACGCCGGAGGTCTTGCCGGCCGGGGACTTCTCCTGGTTCAGGAAGTGCAGCGGCACGTTGACGCGAACGGCTTCGTTCTCGTTGATGCGCAGGAAGTCCATGTGCAGCATCTGCTGCTTGAACGGATGCTTCTGCCAGTCGCGCACCAGCACCTTCTGCACCTTGCCGTCGATGTTCAGGTCGAGCACCGAGGAGAAGAACCACTCGTTCTTGGCGGCAAGCAGGATGGTGTTGTGGAAGATCTGGATGCTTTCCGGGGGCTGGCCCGCACCGTAGACGACGGCCGGCACGAACTCCGCACGACGCAGGCGGCGGCTCGCACCTTTCCCCTCGTCCTTGCGGCTCTCGGCCTTGATTTCATGAATCTGTGCCATGTTGGCGATTCCTACTTCAGGTTGTGATCCGCCTCGCGGCGGCTGGGGTGACTCCCTCGCGACCAAGGGAGTCGGAAACTTTTTGAGTGAACAGGGAATAGAGAATAGGGAATCGAGGGTGCGCTCTGGCTTTTCCGATTCCCTATTTCCTATTCCCGATTCCCTTCCAATCAATCCACGTAGAGCGAGCTGACCGATTCGCCGAACGCGATGCGGCGGATCGTCTCCGCCAGCAGTTCGGCCACCGACAGCTGGCGGATCTTGGCGCAGGCCTGGGCTTCCGGGCGCAGCGGCAAGGTGTTGGTCACCACCAGCTGGTCGAGCTGGGAGTTCTCGATGTTGCTGATCGCGGCGCCGGACAGCACCGGATGCACGCAGTACGCCACCACCTTGCGGGCGCCGCGCTCCTTCAGCGCCGCGGCGGCCGCGCACAGGGTGCCGGCGGTGTCGACGATGTCGTCGACCAGCACGCAGGTCTTGCCGTCGACATCGCCGATGATGTTCATCACCGTGGCCACGTTCGCCTTCGGGCGGCGCTTGTCGATGATCGCCAGGTCCGCGTCGTCCAGCCGCTTGGCCAGCGCGCGGGCGCGCACCACGCCGCCGACGTCCGGGCTCACCACGATCAGGTTGTCCATCGAGTGGTTGCGCCAGATGTCCGCCAGCAGCAGCGGCGAGGCATAGACGTTGTCCACCGGGATGTCGAAGAAGCCCTGGATCTGGTCCGCGTGCAGGTCCACCGTAAGCACACGGTCCACGCCGACGGTGCCGATCATCTTGGCCACCATCTTGGCGGTGATCGGCACGCGCGCCGAGCGCGGGCGGCGATCCTGGCGGGCATAGCCGAAGTACGGCATCACCGCGGTCACGCTGGCCGCCGAGGCGCGCTTGAGCGCGTCCACCAGGGTCAGCAGCTCGAACAGGTTCTCCGCGCTGGGCGCGCCCGTCGGCTGGATCACGAACACTTCCTGCCGGCGGACGTTCTCCTCGATCTCGATCTGCGTCTCGCCGTCGCTGAAGCGGCCGACCAGCGCCTTGCCGAGCGGCACGCCCAGCCGCGTGGCGACATCCTCGGCCAGGGCGCGGTGCGCATTGCCGGTGAAGAGCATCGGGGTGGACGTGTCCACGGTCATTGCGGTGAGCCTTTGGCCATCTCGATTTCGAAGTGGCTGGGGCGGCAGGATTCGAACCTGCGCATGCGGGAATCAAAATCCCGTGCCTTAACCAGCTTGGCGACGCCCCAGTGAATTTTTTTGGCTCCGGCCCGCCTCGCGGCGCGCCGGAGCTTGATGCTTGCGGCTCAGGCGGCGCCGCGATGGCGCGCCAGGGCCTCCTGCAACGGGGAACGCTCCACGCCGACGGCCACATGGGCCGAGCATGAGGGCGGGCATTTCTCGGCGACGAATTCCGCCCGTTCCTGCGACTTGGTCTCGAGGAACACGCAACCGCCACTGCCGGAGAGCCTCGCCCGACCGAACTCGTTCAGCCAGCCCAGCGCCGCGGCCACCCGGGGATGGCGCGCGCGTACGACCGGCTCGAAGACGTTTTCGGCTGTTTCGCCCGAAGCAAAGGATGAAATTGTGGCTGGCGGAGCATTTCGTGTCAATTCAGACGCTTGAAAAAGCTCGGCGGTGGGCACCTGTTCGCGCGGATCGACCACCACGTACCAGCGCTGCGGCAGCACGATCGGCTGCAGCCGGTCGCCCACCCCCTCGGCCCAGGCCGAGCGCCCGCGCACGAAGACCGGCACGTCGGCGCCGAGCTGGCGCCCCAGCCCGGCCAGTTCGTCCTCGGACAGGCCGGCGCCCCACAGATGATTGAGCGCGACCAGCACCGTGGCCGCGTCCGAACTGCCGCCGCCCAGCCCCCCGCCGATGGGGATGCGCTTCTCCACCTCGATCTCCACCCCGGCGCCGGCCGGCGCATGCGGCTGCAGCAGGCGCGCGGCGCGGACCGCCAGGTCCTGTTCTTCCGGCACGCCGGGGACCTCGGTGAGGCGCCGCACCACGCCATCGAGGCGCGGCCGCAGCCGCACCTCGTCGCCCCAGTCCAGCAGGCGGAACACCGTCTGCAGCTCGTGGTAGCCGTCGGGACGGCGCCCGGTGATGCGCAGGAACAGGTTCAGCTTGGCCGGCGCGGGCCAGACGGTCCAACCCTCCGGCCCCGGCGGCTCCAGCGTGCGGCTCATGAACACGCGCAGGTCGTCGGGGAAGCCGTTTTCGAGGTCCCGCTCGCGCGCGAACGCGAAGGCCGGGTCGCGCTTGTCGACCTCGACGAAGCCATGCTTGGCGTAGAACGGCGCATTCCATGGCACATCGGCCAGGGTGCCCAGGGTGATCTGCCGATAACCCGCGGCGCGGGCCCAGGCGCAGGCATGCTCCAGCAAGGCCGCGCCGATGCCTTTGCCGCCCCAGTCCGGCAGTACGTCGATCTCGGCCAGGCCGATGCCGGCCTCGTCCTCGGTATCCAGCCAGACGAAGCCGACCGGCTCGCCCGTCGCATCGCTGACCGCGACCCACACCAGGCCGCGCTCGGTCGCCAGCCGCAGCAGCTCCGGCGGCATGGTCACGGGGGCGTAGAAACGCCAGGCGCGATGGCCGCGGAACAGCTCCATGGCGTCGCGTTCGATGGCGCACAGCGCCTCTACCTGCGCTGGCACGGCGCGCTGAATGCTGTAGCTCATGTCGATTCCGACTGACGGCGCCTGGCCGCGGGGGCGCCAAGCCTACCCGCGGTGCGGCCTTACTGGAACGTCCAGGAGTCGATCGACAGCCGTACCCGGTACGGCGGCTTCTCCGCGAACACCTTCTTCGGCACCGGCGGCTGGCGGGTGGCGTCCCATTCGCGGTAGTCCACGTTCCAGCCATCCTGCTGCAGCAGCGACGGCAGGCGGTCGGTGCCGAAGCTGAGCTCGGCCGGGCCGCCGTCGGCGCGCAGGCCGAGCACCCAGGCGCGCAGGTCGCGCAGCGGCACGTCCCAGCCCAGCGCCTTGAGCATCAGCGACTCGGCATCCGGCCCGCGCAGGGGGCCGCCGTCGACACCTTCCAGCAGCGCACCGTCGGGGCCGCCGCTGAGGCGGAAGCTCTTGCCGACCACCGGCGAGCGCACGGTGAACTCGTAGCGCTCGCCGTCCTGCGACCAGTTCAGCGTGCCGCTGCCGCCGTCCTTGCCGTCGGAAATGCCCAGCTTGCCCTGCAGCACCCAATGGTCGGTGCCGGCCAGGACCCGCTCGCGCGCCTCCTGCTCGTTGAGCAGGGCGGCGTCGCCCTTCACGCGGACGGCGGGCGCCGGTGCGCAGGCGGCCAGCAGCAGCGGCAGCGCCGCCGCCGTGATGCGCAGGAAAGTCCTCATGGATTCAATCGCTTCAGCGTGTCGTGGAGGGTGCTGCTCTTGGGATCGATGCGGCGCACTTCATCGAACACGTGCTGCGCGTCCGACTGCCGCCCCTGCTTCCACAGCACTTCGCCCAGGTGCACGCCGACATCGGCGTCCTTGCGCGCCTGCCAGGCGGCGCGCAGGGTCTGCTCGGCCTGGTCCAGGTGGCCCAGGCGGTACTGCAGCCAGCCCCAGGAATCGGCGATGGCCGGGTCGTTCGGCTTGGCCGCGCGGGCGGTCTGGATCAGTTTCTCCGCCTCGGGCAGGTCGCGGTCGGCGTCGGCCAGGGTGTAGCCCAGCGCATTGGTGGCGTCGATGTCGTCGGGCTTGAGCTGCAGCAGGCGGCGGAAATCGGCCACCGCCTTGTCGGTCTGCCCCGTCTCGGCATAGGCCAGGCCGCGGCCGTAGAGCAGTTCCGGATCGTCCGGCACCACCTGCAGGGCACGGCTGAAGGCCGCCTCGGCCATGGGGAATTTCTGCTCGGCCATGTACAGGCTGGCGTCTACTTCGTAGGCGCGGCGCAGCTGCGCCGGCTGGTCGAGGTAGTCGGTCTGCATCTGGGTCAGCAGTGCGTGCGATTCGCCGATGCGCGCCATCTTGTGCAGCAGGATGGCGCTGCGCAGGTCGGCCTCGAAGGCGTGCTCGTCCTCGTCCGGCACCTGGCTGTACCAGTCCAGCGCCTCGTCGTTCTTGTCCAGCATCTCGGCCAGGGTGCCGAGCAGGAAGCCGTTGCCGTCGCGCACGTCGTGCGGCGCGCGCTGCAGCTGGGCGTAGATCCGCGCGATCGCCTTGGTGTCGCTGGCGCGCGCGGCCAGGGTGGCGCGCAGCGCGTAGGTCTCGGTGTTCTGCGGGCCGCTGTCGAGCACCTTGGCGGCCTGGGCATAGTCGCCGTTCTGCCCCAGCAGGGTGGCGTAGGCCAGGCGCAGGCTGGCGTTCTTCGGTTCGCGGCCCAGCGCCTTCTGGAACATGGCCTGCGCGCCGGCGCGGTCGCCGTTGCGGTATTTGAGCTGCGCCGACCAGGCATAGGTCTCCGCGCTGTTGAAGCGCTTGATCGCGGCATCGGCCAGCTGCTGCGCATAGGCGTGCCGGCCGAGCTTGTCGCCCAGCTCGCTCATCGCCAGCCAGGCCTGCGGATCGGCCGGCAGCCGCTGCGGCGTGGCCAGCGACTCCAGCAGGCGCGCCGCCACGGCGCTGTCGCGGCTGGTCAGCAGGACGCGGCCGAAGCGGCGCCAGGCGTCCGGGTCGCCGGTGGCGATCAACTTGTCGAGCTGGCGATTGGCCTCGTCGGTGTCGCCGCGGTCCAGCGCCAGCTGGGCGCGGACCATGGCCAGTTCGGCGGGCTTGGCGCCGAGTTCCTGCCAGCGCTCGATGGCGCGGCCGGCCAGCGCGGTGTCGTGGGTGGCCGTGGCCAGCTCGGTGGCCTGCTGGGCGACGCGCGGGTCGTTGCTCAGCGCCATCGCCTTGGCATAGGCCTCGGTGGCGGCCTTGAGGTCGGTCCGCACGATCGCCATCTCGCCGGCCAGCAACTGGGCCATCAGGTCGTGATCGGTATCCGGGGTGACCACCGCCAGGTGGTCCAGCGGTTGCCGGGAGGCCGGCCGGGAAGCCTGCTGGCCCGGTGCCGTGGCGCATCCGGCCAGGACCGCCAGGCCGATGGCGCAGATCGCAAAATGCCGCAGTTGCTTGAACTTGGCCCACCTGCTCAGCACACTATTCTCCGTTATCCATCATTACAGCCGTCGCCGCCTCGGGAACGGCCGGTACCGCAGCCTAGTTTACGCCGCGGATGCCCGCCGCTCCCAAACGATCCTCACCATGCCGCTGATCGCCCTCGGGCTCAATCACCTCACCGCGCCGGTCCAGTTGCGCGAGCAAGTGGCGTTCGATGAAGCGAACGCCGGCCCTGCATTGCAGGAGCTGAGCCGCGAGCCCGGCGTGGAAGAGGCGATGATCCTCTCCACCTGCAACCGCACCGAGCTTTACGTCAGCGTCGCCGCCGGCGCCGAAGGCGTGCCGGAGGCATGGCTGGGCCGGCACCATCAGCTGACTCCCGGCAAGCTCGACGAGTTCCTCTACCGCCACGACGAAGATGCCGCCGTGCGTCACATGTTCCGCGTGGCGACCGGCCTCGACTCGATGGTGCTGGGCGAGCCGCAGATCCTCGGCCAGGTGAAGGACGCGTACCAGGTCGCCCGCGACGCGCAGACCCTGCGCGCGCCGATGGACCGCCTGCTGCAGCACACCTTCGCGGTGGCCAAGCGCGTGCGCACCGACACCCGCATCGGCGCGCATACCGTGTCGGTGGCGTTCACCGCGGTGCGCCTGGCCGAGCAGGCCTTCACCGACCTCAAGCAGGCCTGCGTGCTGCTGATCGGCGCCGGCGACACCATCGAGCTGGCCGCGCGGCACCTGGCCGACAAGCAGGTGCGCCGCCTGATCGTAGCCAACCGCACGCTGGAGAACGCGCAGGAACTGGCCAGCCGCCACGGCGGCTACGCCATCGGCCTGCACGACCTGCCGCAGCACCTGGCCGAAGCCGACATCGTGATTTCCTCCACCGCCGCGCGCACGCCGATCGTCACCCGGCCGATGGTGGAGAAGGCCATCGGCGTGCGCCGCCGCAAGCCGATGTTCATGGTGGACATCGCCGTGCCGCGCGACATCGAGCCGGCCGTGGGCGAACTGGAAGACGTCTTCCTCTACGGCATCGACGACCTGCGCCAGGTGATCGACGACAATCGCCGCTCGCGCGAGGCCGCCGCCCGCGAGGCGGACGCCATCATCGACCTGCAGGTGGAGCGTTACATGGCCTGGCGCCGCGCGCTCACCCTGCGCAACCCGGCGGTGGACATGCGCCAGCATGCCGAAGCGCATCGCGACGAAGTGCTGGAGAAGGCGCGCGCCATGCTCGCCCGCGGCAAGTCGGCCGACGAGGCGCTGGCCTTCCTCGCCAACACGCTCACCAACAAGCTGCTGCATCATCCCAGCGCCCGCCTGCGCGAAGCCGCGCTGGCCGGCGACATGGAACTGCTGCACGCGGCCGGACGCCTGTACGGGCTGGACGAAAAGGAACCGGACGGCGAAGCCTAGCGGGCCTGCACCGCACGCTCCCGCCATGGCCTGCACGGCCGCGTCCCCTCCCTTCTCCCTGCCCGCACCATGACGCCATCCATCCGCCGCAAACTCGAATCGCTCGCCGAACGCCACGAAGAAGTCAGCCTGCTGCTGGCCCAGCCGGAGGTGCTTGCCGACGGCCAGCGCTTCCGCGAGCTGTCGCGCGAATACGCCCAGCTGGAACCGGTGGTCGCCGCGCTGCGCGAACACGACCAGGCCCGGCGCGACCTCGACGCATCGCGCCAGATGCTGGCCGATCCGGACATGCGCGATCTGGCCGCCGACGATGTCGCCCGCCTCGAGTCGCGCCTGGCCGAACTGGACGGCGAACTGCAGGTCCTGCTGCTGCCGAAGGATCCGCGCGACGAAGCCAACCTGTTCCTGGAAGTGCGTGCCGGCGCCGGCGGCGACGAGGCGGCGATCTTCGCCGGCGACGTGTTCCGCATGTACGCGCGCTACGCCGAGCGCCAGGGCTGGCGCGTGGAAATCCTCAACGAGCACGCCGGCGAGCACGGCGGCTACAAGGAAATCGTTGCGCGCATCGAGGGCCAGGGTGTGTTCTCGCGCCTGAAGTTCGAATCCGGCGTGCACTGCGTAAAGCGCGTGCCGGCCACCGAATCGCAGGGCCGCGTGCATACCTCCACCGCCACGGTGGCGGTGCTGCCGGAGATGGACGACATCGAGGACATCCCGATCGCGCCGGCCGACCTGAAGGTCGACACCTTCCGCGCCTCCGGCGCCGGCGGCCAGCACGTCAACAAGACCGACTCGGCGATCCGCATCACCCACCTGCCCAGCGGCATCGTGGTCGAGTGCCAGGACGAGCGCAGCCAGCACAAGAACCGCGCCCGCGCGATGAGCCTGCTGAAAGCGCGCCTGCTCGACGAAGCCCAGTCCAAGCAGACCGCCGAGCAGGCCCAGTCGCGCCGCCTGCAGGTCGGCAGCGGCGACCGCAGCCAGCGCATCCGCACCTACCGCTACAAGGACAATCTGGTCACCGACCACCGCATCGGCCTGGACCTGTACCGCCTGCCCGAGATCATGCAGGGCGACCTGGACGAACTGGTCGGCGCCCTGTTGCGCGAGCACCAGGCGGACCAGCTCAAGGCGCTGGCCTGAGCCTGCTTACGGTGTCACGCACCCGGCGATTGGCACTGCTGGCCGCCTGCGTTAGCGTGCGCGGATGAAGCAGGCTTCACGATCCGAACTCCTCGCCCTACACCACCAGCTGGCCCGTCTGCTCGACCGCGATGACGCGGCCGGGGCGCAGGCGCTCGCGGCGCGCGCGCGCGCCGAATCGCCGCAGGACGTCGAGCTCGCCCGCCTGCATGGCCTGGCCCTGCTCCAGCTCGGCCGCCTCGCCGAGGCGCGTGCAGCGCTGGAGGCGGCCGCCGCGCTCGCCCCCGACAGCGTCGAAGTGCAGTGCAATCTGGCCGGCGTGCAGCTGGAGGAAGGCGATGCGGAGGGCGCGATCGCGCGCCTGCGCGCCGCCCTGCGCCAGCAGCCCGGCCATGCGGCGATCCTGCTGGCGCTGGGCAATGCGCTGATGGCCATCGGGCGCTTCGCGCAGGCGCGCGAGTCCTATGCCATGGCCACGCACGGCGCGCCCCAGCATGCGGGCCTGCGCCTCAATCTCGCCGCGGCGGAACTCGAACTGGGCAACCTCGAACAGGCGGCCCGGCACGCGGACGAAGGCCTGCACCTGGCGCCCGACTACGACGGCGCCTACGCCCTGCGCGCCCGCGTGCTGCATGCGCTGGGCCGCATCCCCGAGGCCGCCGAGGCCTGGCTGCAGGCCGAGCGCCGCGCGCCGGAACAACCGCTGTATCCGTTCCACGCCGGCCTGCTGCTGGACGATGCCGGCAACCTGCCCGCCGCCGCCGAAGCTTTCGAACGCGCGCTGCGCCTGGACGCCGCCTCCGGCGCCGCGCTGGCCATGCTGGTCTTCGCCAGGCGCCGCCTGTGCGACTGGCGCGGCCTCGATGAACTGAGCGAACGCCTGCACCGCGCCGTCGCCGAGGGACGCGACGGCGTCATGCCATTCGCTTTTCTCGCCGAGGACGCCAGCGCCGCCGAGCAGCGCCGTTGCGCCACCACCTTCGCCGCCGGCGTGGAAAAACTCGCGGCCGGCTGGCGCGACACGCTCGGCTTCGCGCCGACGCCGCGCACCGCGATCGAGCCGCTGCGCGTGGGCTTCGTCTCCAACGGCTTCGGCGAGCGGCCGATCGGCCAGCTGCTGGCGGGCGTGCTGGAAAAGCTCGGCGACGAGCGCCTGCAGGTGCACGTGTTCTGCCTGGCGCCGGACGACGGCGGCCCGGTGCGGCGGCGGCTGGCCGCCGCGACCACCGTGCACGAGGCCGCCGGCCTGGCGCCGATGGAGGTGGCGCGCCGCGTGCATGAAGCCGGCATCGAAGTGCTGTTCGACCTGCGCAGCTACGGCGGCGGCGCCAACAGCGACCTGTTCGAATTCCGCCCCGCGCCGGTGCAGGTCAACTGGCTGGCCTATCCGGCCACCGCCGGCGCGGCCTGGACCGACTATGTGCTGGCCGATGCCGTCGCCTTGCCGGCGCCGCTGCGCGAAGGCTTCAGCGAGAAGATCGTGCGCCTGTCGCGCTGCGCGCTGCCGTTCGACGACAGCGTGGCGTTCAACGCGCCGCCATCGCGCGCCGCCTGCGGCCTGCCCGAGCACGGCACGGTGTTCGCCAGCTTCAACGGCCACCACAAGCTCAACCCGCACAGCTTCGCGCGCTTCATGCTGATCCTGCAGCAGGTGCCGGACAGCGTGCTGTGGCTGCTGTCCGGCAACGACGGCGCCGACGACCGCCTGCGCCAGGCCGCGCAGCTGATGGAAGTGGATCCGGCGCGCCTGGTCTTCATGCCTCGCCTGCCGCAGGCCGAACACCTGGGCCGGCTGCTGCATGCCGACCTGTTCCTGGACACGCTGCCCTGCAACGCGCAGTCCACCGCGATCGACGCACTGTGGGCCGGCTGTCCCGTGCTGACCTGGATCGGCCGCACCCTGGCCGGGCGCCAGGGCGCCAGCCTGCTGTTCCACGCCGGGCTGCCGGAGCTGGTGGCGGACGACGAGGACTCGTTCGTCTCCATGGCCGTGCACCTGGGCAACGACCGCGCGGCGCTGGACACCCTGCGCCGCCATCTGCGCGAAACCTGCACGGACAATCCGGTATTCGACACCGCGGGCTTCGCCGCCGACCTGCGCCGCGCGATCCAGGCCATGGGCGCGCGCCATCGCATCGGGCGGCCGCCGATCGACCTGGATCTTTGACGGCGCCGACGTGGCGACATCCAGGCGCCTCGCATCGTTGGCGTTCGCCTGCGGCTCACCCCGACCTACGCCCTGATCTGCTGGAGACCGACATGAGCAAGAAGGACAAAGGCTACGGCAAGACCATGGAGAAACTGCAGCTCGAGCTGACCGGCCTGCATCGCTGGCTCAAGCGCAGCGGCCATCGCGTGGTGGTGGTGTTCGAAGGGCGCGACGCGGCCGGCAAGGGCGGCACCATCAAGGCGATCACCGAATCGATGGATACGCGCGGCTACCACATCGCCGCGTTGGGCAAGCCCACCGAGACCGAAGCCGCGCAATGGTACTTCCAGCGCTACGTCGCGCACCTGCCGGCGGCCGGCGAGATCGTGCTGTTCGACCGCAGCTGGTACAACCGCGCGGTGGTCGAGCCGGCCATGGGCTTCTGCACCGAGCAGCAGCGCGAGGACTTCCTGCACGCCGTGCCGCACTTCGAGAAGCTGCTCGCCGATGACGGCATCATCCTGGTCAAATATTGGCTGGCGGTGGACCAGAAGAAGCAGGAAGAACGCTTCGCCGAACGCGCCGAGGATCCGCTCAAGCGCTGGAAGCTGTCGCCGGTCGACCTGGCCTCGCGCGAGAAGTACGCACAGATGGGCCGCCTGCGCGACGAAATGATCGAGCGCACCAACCGCCCGTATGCGCCGTGGTTCGTGGTCGACTACAACGACCAGAAGCGTGGTCGCATCAACCTGATCCGCCACCTGCTCGAGCACATCCCGCGCAAGGAAACGGAGATTCCCGAAGTGAAGCTGCCCAGGCTCAAGGGCAAACCGCGGCGCGAGCACGTCACCGACAAGGCGCAGTGGGTGCCCGACAGTTTCGCGGACGAATGAGCCGGCACGGGCGCTCAGCCCGTGCGGAAATCCTCCGGTGCCTCGCCGTCCCATTCGCTGCGTGCGACCTGGTCCACGCGCGCCGCCGGCGGCCCCTTGCGCAGCCATTGTTCCAGCGCGTCGATGGCGGAGGCGTTGCCGCAGGCGAGTACTTCGACGCCGCCGCCGGGCAGGTTCCTGGCGTAGCCGGTCAGCCCCCGCGCCATGGCCTGCTCGCGGGTGCTGGCGCGAAAGCACACGCCCTGCACCCTGCCGCTCACCTGGAACAAGGCCGCGGCCATCGCCTTACTTCCCCGCCTTGCCCAGGCCGATCGCTTCGCCCAGCGAGGCCTCGGTGACCGGACCGACGAAGCGCTTGGCCACCTTGCCGTCCGGACCGATCAGCCAGGTGGTGGGCAGGCCGCGCGGCTCATCGAAATCCTTCGGCGGCTGGTCCAGGGTGACCTGGGCGATCGGATAGCTCACCGGATGCTTGGCCAGGAAGGCCTGGATATCGGCCTTGTCGGTGTCCTCGTAGGCCAGGCCGATCGCGGCGACCTTGTCCTTGTGCGCGGCGACGAAGCGCGAGATGTCCGGCATCTCCTTGATGCACGGCACGCACCAGGTGGCCCAGTAGTTGACGATCACGTACTTGCCGCGCTGCTGCGCGAGATCGTACGGCTTGCCGTCGAGCGTGTTGATCTTCAAGGTCGGCTGCGCGGGCATGGCGGCCTGCGCGGCGGGCACACCGCCGGCCAGGGCCGCGGCGAGGACGATGGCGGTAGCTTTCAACCGATTCATGCAACCACTTCCTTCGGAGTTTCTTGCGAGGGCGGAAAGACCTGGTCGAGCTTGGCGTCCAGGGTCTCCCGCAGTGTCTTCGCCGTGGAGCACAGCAGTTGCAGCAGCTCGTCCGGCAGCTGGATGCCGAGCGATTGCGCCTCGCCGGCCGGATCCAGCGGCAGACGATACCCCGCGAACTGGTACACGCGCAGCAGGTCGGTGGCGTCGAGGCTGCGGCTGAGCAGCCAGCCGCCGGCCTCGCTGCGCTGGATCAGGTCCGCGCGCTGCAGGTCCTCGAAGAAGGCGGCGACCGAGCCGCTGCGCAGGTACGGCTCCTGCAGCCGCACGATCGCCGGATCCACGCTGTAGCCCTTGCGCTGCGCATCGACGAAGTAGCGCAGCACCACCATCAGGCCGAGGAACTCCGAGCCTTCCGGCAGGCATTCGGTCGGCAGCTGGTACTCATAGGCCGAGATCGAGGCGGCGATCGAGGCGCCGAGGATCACGATGATCCACGACAGGTAGATCCACAGCAGGAAGATCGGCAGCGCCGCCAGCGCGGCGCCGTAGATCTGCTGGTAGGTCTGCGCGTGGTGCACGAACAGCGCGAAGCCCCAGCGCGCCAGCTCGAACAGCAGCGCGCCGAGCACCGCGCCGATCGCCGCGTGCCGCAGCGAGACGCGCCGGTTCGGCACCACCACGTAGAGCAGCCACAGCGTCACGAAGGTCACCACGAACGGCAGCGCGTTCAGCAGGTAGGTGCCGAAGTTGAAGCTGGCCGCGCTCTTGATCAGCGGCAGCGCGGTCACATAGGAACTGGCGGCCAGCCCGCCCACCACCAGGATCGGCCCCAGCGTCAGCGCGGCCCAGTACAGCAGCAGGCGCGAACCCCAGCCGCGCGGCTGGTGCACGCGCCAGATGCGGTTGAGGCGGTCCTCGATGCTGACCATCATCGAGATCGCGCTGAACAGCATCACGATCACGCTGATGCCGGTGAGCTTGCTGGCGTTGTCGGCGAAGGCCAGCAGCGCGCTCTTCACCGTCTCGGCCGCGGCCGGCACCATGTTGAAGACGAAGTTGATCAGCGTATTGCGCCATTCGGCGAATACCGGGAACGCGGAGAACATCGCCAGCACCGCCACCACCAGGGGCACCAGCGAGACCAGCGTGGTGTAGGAGAGCGCGCCCGCGGTCTCGAAGCACTTGTCGTCGATGAAGCGCTGCCACAGGAAGCGGCTGAAGCTGGTGGTGCGGTCGCGGTCGAAGCGCCAGGCCATGCGGGTCCTCGTCGGCTGCATGAGCGGAACATGGGCGGGATGGAACGCTACACTAACCGATCGACAGCGAACGCCCCAAGCCGCGGGCACAAGGCATCCATGAGCCGAGACATCCTGGTCCTGTACTACAGCCGCACCGGCCATACGGCGCGCCTGGCGCGGCTGGTCGCGCGCGGGGTGGAGGAAGTGCCCGGCATGCAGGCGCGCCTGCGCCAGGTGCCGCCGGTGGCGCCGGTGACCGAAATCGCGCAGCCGCCGGAGCCGGAAGAAGGCGCGCCCTACGCCACCCGCCAGGATCTGCTCGATTGCGCGGCCCTGGCCCTGGGCAGCCCCACCCGCTTCGGCAACATGGCCGCGCCGCTCAAATACTTCCTCGACAACACCGGCGCGGAGTGGGCCAGCGGCGCGCTGGCCGGCAAGCCCGCCGCAGTGTTCACCTCCACCAGCACCATGCACGGTGGGCAGGAATCGACCCTGCTGAGCATGGCGTTGCCGTTGCTGCACCACGGCATGCTGCTGGTCGGCGTGCCGTATACCGAGCCCGCACTGACCGCCACACGCAGCGGCGGCACGCCCTACGGCGCCAGTCATGTGTCAGGCCCGCAGGGCGACAACGCGATCAGCGAGCACGAGCGCGAACTGGCGCGCGCGCTGGGCCGGCGCCTGGCCGATGTCGCGCGCCGGTTGGCTGCGGGCGCATGAGCTTCAAGGGCATTCCCACCGCTTATCGCGTCGGCCTGCTCGCCTGGGCCGCGCTCGCGCTGCTGCAGCTGGCCTGGCACGGCTGGCTGTTTCCCGCGCAGCTGATGCCGGTGTGGCTGGTGCTGCTGATCACCGTGCTGCCGCTGCTGCTGCCGCTGTTCGCGCTGCGCCGCGATGTGCGCCGCGCGCTGCTGTGGGTGGGCATCCTGGCCTTGTTCTATTTCTGCCACGGCATCGCCGAGGGCTGGAGTTCGTCCAGCGAGCGCTGGCTGGCGCTGGTGGAGATCGTGCTGACGCTGCTGCTGATCGGCGCGCTCGGTGCCGGCGTGCAGCGCAAGCCGGCGCGCTGAGCGGCTCCACAGAGGACGAACACACCCAGGCCTATACTCCCGAGGCATTCTCAAGCCCAGGGAGGGCCGCATGGGATTCCTGCAAGAAGCGCCGCAGCTGGCGCATCCGTACCGCGACGACCGCCTGCTGGTCGACCTGCTCGACCGCGTGCTGCCGGCCGGGCGCCGCGCCGCCATCGACGCGGACCTCGACGCCCTCGGCGACTACGCACGCCTGGCCTGGCGCCGCGTCTGCACTACCACGCGGCGCAAGCCGGTGCTGACCCAGTGGGACGCCTGGGGCCGCCGCGTCGACCGCATCGAGCTGACTCCGGCGTGGCAGGAAGGTCCGCTGCTGACCACGCGCCACGCCGTGCTTGCCGCGGGTCACGAGGCGCATCCGGAAGCGCGCGTGGAGGAGTTCGCCCGTGTCTACCTGTATCACCTGGCCAGCGAGTTCTATACCTGCCCGCTGGCGATGACCGACGGCGCCGCCACGGCGCTGAAGGCCTCCGGCAACGCCACGCTGATCGAACGCGCGCTGCCGCATTTCCTCAGCCGCGATCCGGCGAATTTCTGGCTCAGCGGCCAGTGGATGACCGAGAACGCCGGCGGCTCCGACGTCGGCAACACCGAGACCGTCGCCCGCCGCGACGTGGACGGCCAGTGGCGCCTGTACGGGCGCAAGTGGTTCAGCTCGGCGGTGGTCGGCGAGGCCGCGCTGGCGCTGGCCCGCCCCGAGGGCGCGGGCGTCGGGCCCGGCGCGCTGGCGCTGTTCTACGTGGAGACGATGGACGACGGGCAGCGCAAGCCCGAGCTGGTCATCGACCGCCTGAAGGACAAGCTCGGCACCCACGAACTGCCCACCGCCGAAATCCACCTCGAAGGCCTGCCGGCCTGGCCGGTGGGCGAGCTGGAACACGGCGTGCGCCAGGTGGCGCCGATGCTCAACGTCACCCGCAGCTGGAACGCGATCTGCGCCGTCGCCAGCATGTCGCGCGCGCTGCAGCTGGCGCGCGACTACGCACGCCGCCGCCAGGCCTTCGGTCGCACGCTGGCGGAGCAGCCGCTGCACGCGCAGACGCTGGCCGGCATGCAGGCGGAATTCGAGGCGGCCTTCGCGCTGAGCTTCGAAGTGGCGCACCTGCTCGGCCGCACCGAACAGCACGCCGCCACGCCGCAGGAAGCCGCGCTGCTGCGCCTGCTTACGCCGCTGGCCAAGCTGTGGACCGGCAAGCTGGCGATCAAGCTCTGTTCCGAGGCGCTGGAATGCTTCGGCGGCGCCGGCTACATCGAGGACACCGGCCTGCCGCAGCTGCTGCGCGACGCACAGGTCTACGCGATCTGGGAAGGCACCACGAACGTACTTTCGCTGGACGCGCTGCGCGCGCTGGCCGGCAAGGCGCCCGGCGCGCTGCGCGAATGCATCGGCCACTGGCTGGCCGACAGCGACGACATGCACGCGACCAGCGCCGTGCAGCACACGCTGGATGCGGCGATGCGCTGGCTCGACGCCCGTGGCGGCCAACGCGATGAACTGGAAGCCGGCGCGCGCGGCCTGGCGATCACCCTGGCCCGCTGCGCCGCCGCGGCCCTGCTGGCGCGGCAGGCGGCCTGGGCCCGGCGCCAGCGCGGCGATCAGCGGCCGGGGGCGGCGCTGCGACGCTTCGTGAGCCACGGCCTGGACCGACTGGATACGCTGGACGCAGCCGACACCGCCCTGCTGGCGTAGGTTGGGTGAGCCGCAGGCGAACCCCAACGCCGCGGTGACCGGACGGGCCTGTTGGGGTTCGCCTGCGGCTCACCCCAACCTACACTAATGCCCTTCCTCCACCACGGCCTTTCCCCATGCAGCACCTGACCATCGTCACCACCGGCGGCACCATCGACAAGATCTATTTCGACGACAAGTCGGACTACAAGATCGGCGCGCCGCAGATCGGCGAGATCCTCGGCCAGCTCGGCGTCGCCTTCCAGTTCGACGTGATCCCGATCCTGCGCAAGGACAGCCTGCACATGGGCGCCGAGGACCGCGTGCTGGTGCGCTCGACCATCGAGGCGCAGCCGCATCGCCACGTGCTGGTGACGCACGGCACCGACACCATGGTGGAGACCGCGCGCGAACTGGCCAGCATCAAGGGCAAGGTGATCGTGCTGACCGGCGCGCTCAATCCCGCGCGCTTCCAGGGCTCGGATGCGGTGTTCAACATCGGCTGCGCGGTCGGCGCGGTGCAGACGCTGCCGGACGGCGTGTACATCGCCATGAACGGGCGCATCTGGGATCCGACCAAGGTGCGCAAGAACCGGGATGCCAATCGGTTCGAAGAGGCATAAGCGCTGGCGTAGGTTGGGGTGAGCCGAAGGCAAACCCCAACGGTGCGACAACACAGGCGCTTGTTGGGGTTCGCCTCCGGCTCACCCCAACCTACATGGAAAGCAACGGGCCCGGTCGATGACCGGGCCCGTTTCATTTCTCATTGCACGTTGAGGTTCACATCGTCCAGCACGAACGAGGTCTGCTGCGAGCTGTCCTCGGTGCCCGTGAACTTGATGGTCACGGTCTGGCCGATATACGCGCTCAGGTCGAACGTCTTCAGCGCATAACCCGAAGCCTTGTTGAGGTTCGAGTAGGTGGCCAGCGTCTTCAGCACGGTGCCGCTGCTGTTGAGCACCTGCACGTTGAGCTTGTCGTACGCGGTCGAGGTGGTGGTCTCGGCCGTGTCGATGTGCAGGTAGAACGTCAGCGAAGCGGAGGTCTTGCCGGCCGGGATCGCCACGCTCTGCGAGACGGTGTCGGTATGGCTGCTGCCATAGCCGTCCAACCAGGTGAACCAGGTGCCGCCATGCGCGGTCTGGCCGCTGCAGCTGGAGTTGCTGCACAGCGCGCCGGAGCTGATCGACCACGGCGAGGCCGTGCCGGTCTCGAAGCCCGGGTTGCCGAGCAGCTGGGTCGCACCGCCGCCACCGCTGGACACCGTGACCGACGAACTCTTGGCGCTGGTCTTGCCGCTGGTGCCGTCGGTCACCGTCTCGGTGACGGTGTAGGTGCCGGCCGCCGCGTAGGTGTGGCTCGGGCTGGTCGCGGTCGAGGTGCCGCCGTCGCCGAAGGTCCACGCATGCGACGAGATGGTGCCGCCGCTGTCGGTGGAGCTGTCGGTGAAGTTGGCGGTCAGGCCGCTGGTGGTGAAGCTGAAGTTGGCCGTGGGCGTGCCGCCGGTGCTGCCGCCGGAGACCCAGTTCGCCGCCGCGAAGGCATTGACCTTGGAGATGTCCAGGCTGCCGAAGCCGGTGGTGTAGTCCCAGCCGGCGGCGGCGTTGTAGCCGTGGCCGCTATAGCCGTTGTTGCCCGAGGTCACGTCATGCAGCAGCTCGGGATGGTTCGGGAAGTCGCCGTAGAACTTCGAGGTCGGGAACGGCAGCGCATTGCCGTTGTTCGACTGCAGGCGCGCCCACACGCCGACGAAGATCGGCGAAGCCAGGCTGGTGCCGCCGATGGCGTAGGTGCCGCCCTGGTAGACGATCTGCGCGCCGCTGGACTGCGCCGCGTCGAACGCCACGTCGGGCAGCACGCGCTTGGTCACCGAGGAACCCAGTGCCGCGGTCTGCCAGCTCGGCGCGGTCTCGAACGAGCTGACGCCGCCGCCGGTGGCCCACAGGCGCTTGCGCGTATCGGTGGAGCTGACCGTGGCCAGGCCTTCGTTCCACACCGTCTCGCCGGCCCAGGTGGTGCCATTGGTCGACAGCGTGGTGCCGCCCACCGCGACCACGTACGGCGACGCCGCCGGCTCGCTCACCGAGTACGCGGTGAGATCCGCCGTGACGGTGCCCGACGAGTTGGTCAGCACGCCGCCCTGCGACTCGTACACGCCTTCGTCGCCGGAGGAGATCGAGAAAGTCTGGCCCTGCGCGACGGCCTGCTGGAACACGTTGTCGTCGGCCTGCTGGGTGCCGGCGTTGTGCGCGGCGGTCTCGTCTTCGCCCAGCGATACGTTGACCACCTTGGCCACGTTGTCGGTCACCGCCTTGTTGTAGGCGGCGGTGATGCCGGCGTCGGTGAGCGAGGCGTTGTTGGTGCCGTTGGCCGCGGTGTAGAAGATCAGCTTCTGCACGCCGCCGGTGGTGCCGACGATGGTCTGGCTGTCCAGGTTCCACTCGCCGTCGCCGTCGGTGTCGTCCCACAGCGCGGCCGTGCCCACTTTCACCGTCTGCACGTTGGTGGTCGGCAGGCCGGCATTGCTGGTGAAGGTGTTGAGGTCGTTGATGGTGGTGGTGGTGGCGCCCCAGGTGACGATGCCGACCGTGGTGTTGGTCGCCGCCGGCACGCTGCCGACGTCGTAGATCGCCGGGAAGTCCTTCGGGTTGTGGCTGGCGACGGTGGCCGTGGTCGCGTTCGGATGGATCTCGGCCGGGGTCAGCTGCTTCAGCACGTGGTGCATGGTGTGCTTCACGCTGACGTCCTGCAGGCCCAGCACCGCATCGACGGTGTCGGCGAGCGACGCCGGCACCTGCACTTCGCCGTCGTTGGCCACGCGCTGGCGGCCGCGGAACTGGAAGGTCTTCATGGTGGTGCGGAACGCGGCCTGCACGTGGCCGGCATTGCCGTCGGCCTCGACCAGCAGGTTGTTCGGCGACACGGTGACATTGTCGAAGCCGGCAGCGCGCAGATGCGCCACCACCGCCTGCACCTGCTGCTCGGTCGGCGCGTAGGCCGCCTTGAACTGCGCCGGCGTCAGGTACTTGCCGTAGTGCGCGCTGCCCGGCGTGGCCAGCTCATGCAGGAACTGCTGCAGCTGGTCGGCGTTGCGCAGCTTCAGGCTGACCGCGACGTGCAGCGGCTTGCTCTGCTCCAGCGGGGTGACCAGGGCGTTGTCCACGGTCGGATTGCCGCGCATGCGAATGGTCCACTGCGCGCCCGTGTTGGCGGTGGACAGGGTGGAAACGCCGGCGCCGGACTTTTCGATCGCCGGATGGGTCTTGGTGCCGACCCAGTTGTCGGCGGCCTGCGCCGAACCGGCCAGCATCGCCATCGAGACGGCGGCCGGCAGAAGAGCCTTGCGGTACAGCTTGTTGGTGATGCCCCACGAATATTTCTGACTGCTCATTCCATGACTCCCCAGACTTTTTTCAGGCACGAACGAACCCGATGCGGCCGTTCGGCCCCATGATGGAAATGCCGCGCTTGGGTGCGGCGCCTTTGGTGTGTGTTTGCCCAGCGATCCAGAGTGAACGTGCGGCTGACTGTCCCCTGGTCATTCCATGACCCAGACCTGCCGACGTTTTTGTGCGTTGTGAGCGGCCCGCCTCCCCCGAGGTACCGCCCATGCGTCATCCGTCAACCATCCCGGCTGAGGATTCATTGACGCTAAGGGGCCACGCACGACTTCGTCAATGCATGCGAAAACCGCTGGAAATGAGTGGTTTTCGGCACTTCGCCCGCAGCAACTTTTTGCGAATGCAAGCAACGCGCAAGCGTTCGCATCGGTGCTGTTCGCGCGCATGCGGGACGGCGACAAGTCATGCCCGCATGGAATGACGATATGGCTGCCTCGATTTCTTGCGTTTGAAACGAAGCGGGCGCGGGCATGCGTTCCGACAGGGATAAACGGATGCTGAATAATGGTTTCAGCGGCGACTATCGGACATTTTTTGGAGGCAGGAAAAGAAGCCTCGAACCGTGTCACGGACCACAAAAAAAGCGCCCGTCGGGGCGCTTTTTTCCTAGGCCGATTTCTTAGGCACGCCTCAGAGCATGCCGGTCTCAAGCTTGGCGATCTCCGACATCATGGAGTGATTCCACGGCGGGTCGAACACCAGATCCACGTCCGCTTCCTTCACCGTCGGGATCAGCTCCAGCTTGGTGCGCGCGTCGTCGATCAGGATGTCGCCCATGCCGCAGCCCGGGGCGGTCAGGGTCATCTTCACGTAGACCTTGCGGCCGCCCTCGACGGCGTCGAGGCTGACGTCGTAGACCAGGCCCAGCTCGACCACGTTCACCGGGATCTCCGGATCGAACACGGTGCGCAGCTGCTGCCATACGAGTTTTTCCACGTCGGCGTCGGTGGCGTCGTCCGGCAGCTCGATCGGCGGCGGCGGCTCCTTGCCCAGCGCGTCCGCGTCCTTGCCGGCGATGCGGAACAGGTTGCCCTCCACGTAGACCGTGAAGCTGCCGCCCAGCGCCTGGGTGATGTAGCCGATCTGCCCGGCCGGCAGGGTCACCGTTTCTCCCTGCGGCACCATCACGGCGTCGCAATCGCGCTCCAGGGTGAAAGGTTCGCTGCTAAGACTGAAACCGCTCATGCCGATCCTGAGGAATGTCGAAAGCCCGGGTCGAGGCCGGGCCAAGCGGCCTATTATGCCGCCCGCAGACCCAGATCAGGCCGACCGGACCCGATCTCAAGATGGCCCGCGCTATGATTCCCCGCTTTAACCCTCAGGGAAGAGCCACGTGCCAGCCCCGTTTACCGGTCACCGCCCCTCATGAGCGCACGCGCGCTGTTCTCCGCCGTGTTCGCCCTGGTCAGCGCCGTGATGCTGGGCCTGGCCTTCGGCGCGGTGTGGATGCTGCCCACCCTGTTCTTCTCCCACGTCATGCCCTGGCTGGCGCTGCCCGCCGGCTGGCTGCTCGGCAGCATGATCCGCGGCTGGGTGCGCCCGGAGCCGCGCGGCGCCGCCGTGCTGGCGGCCCTGGCCACGCTGCTGGCCTGCGGCTACGTCAGCGTGCTGATGGCCGCGGCGCGGGTAGCCGGCCTGATGGGCCTGGGCCTGGTCGAGGCGATGAAGATCGCCGGCTTCGACCTGCTGACCGACCTGGTGCGCCTGAACCTGGCCCCGGGCGACCTGGTCTGGTTCGCGCTCGGCATCGCGCTGGCAGCCTGGGTGGCCTGGCGCACCGCGCCCAAGCGCGCCGCCTGAGCGGCCCGCTCAGGTATCGAGCGTCTTCAGCTCAGCCACCAGTTGGCCGGCTGCGGCCTGGCCGTCGCCGTACAGCATGCGCGCGTTGTCGGCATAGAACAGCGCATTCTCGATGCCGGCGAAGCCGGTGCCCTTGCCGCGCTTGACCACGATCACCTGCCGCGCGTCGGCCACGTCGAGGATCGGCATGCCGTAGATCGGCGAGGCCGGATCGGTCTTGGCCAGTGGATTGACCACGTCGTTGGCGCCGATCACCAGGGCGACGTCGGTGGCCGGGAATTCCGGATTGATGTCGTCCATGTCGGCGATCAGGTCATAGGGCACGCCGGCCTCCGCCAGCAGCACATTCATATGGCCGGGCATGCGGCCCGCCACCGGATGGATGGCGAACTTCACCTTCACCCCTCGCGCGATCAGCAGCTGCGCGAACTCCCACACCTTATGCTGCGCCTGCGCCACGGCCATGCCGTAGCCGGGCACGATCACCACGCGCTCGGCGTAGGCCATCATCACCGCCGCGTCCGCGGCCTCAATGGGTTTTTGCGCGCCGTCGATCGCCTGCGCCGCGCCGCCGGCCGCGCCGAAACTGCCGAACAGCACATTGCCCAGCGAGCGGTTCATTGCCTTGGCCATCAGCTGGGTCAGCAGGGTGCCGGCCGCGCCGACCACGGTGCCGGCGATGATCATCGCCTCGTTCTGCAGCACGAAGCCTTCGAACGCCACGGCCAGGCCGGTGAAGGCGTTATAGAGCGAGATCACCACCGGCATGTCGGCGCCGCCGATCGGCAGCGTCATCATCAGGCCGAACAGCAGCGCCAGCACGAAGAACGCGGCGATCAGCGCAAACCCCAATTGCCCGCACGCCAGCGCCACGCCCAGCAGCACCGCCGCGGCCAGCACCAGCATGTTGACGGTGCGCTGGCCCGGGAATACGAAGCGCCGGTCCAGCCAGCCCTGCAGCTTGGCGAAGGCGATCAGCGAACCGGAGAAGCTCACCGCGCCGATCAGCGCGCCCAGCACCGCCAGCACCAGCTGCGCCGTGCCCGGCGCGGCGCCGTCGGCGGTGAAGCGGTCGCCGTCGAGCAAGGTGATGCTGCGGTTGGCATAGCCGATCAGCTCGACCGCGCCGATCGCCGCCGCCGCGCCGCCGCCCATGCCGTTGTACAGCGCCACCATCTGCGGCATCGCCGTCATCGCCACGCGGCGGCCCGACCACCACGCGGCGGACACGCCCAGCAGTACCGCCACCAGGATCAGCCCGCGGTTGTGCATGTCCGGCAGGGCGAAGGTGGCCAGCACCGCCACTAGCATGCCCACCCCCGCCCACACGATGCCGCCGCGCGCGGTGCGCGGCGAGCTCATGCGCTTCAGGCCCAGGATGAACAGCAGTGCGGCCAGGAAATAACAGGCCTTGATCAGGGTCGGCAGCCAGGCCATCACTTGGCCTCCTTGCCGCCGGCGGGCTTGCTGGTCTTGAACATCTCCAGCATGCGCTCGGTCACCACGTAGCCGCCCGCTGCGTTGCCGGCTCCCAGCAGCACGCCGAGGAAGCCGATCGCAAGTTCAAACGATGTCTGCGCATGCCCTAGCGCGACCATGGCGCCGACCAGCACAATACCGTGCACGAAATTGGAACCGGACATCAGCGGGGTGTGCAGGATCACCGGCACTCTCGCGATGATCTCGTAGCCGGTGAATGCGGCCAGCATGAAGATGTAAAGCGCCAGGAACCCGTCGATCATGACCCCTCCCTGCCAGCCTGCGGTTGTCGGCGCATCATACGGTTGCGGGTCAACCCGTGCGAGCGTGCCGCGTTGAGGCGGGGAGTCGAACCGATGGAGTCTCCGGATGTCCGATCCGACGAACCGGACGACCGCGCCATGAACAGCGCCGTCTCCACGCTCGAAGCGGAACTGCTGGCCAACGATGCGCAGGCGGTGCCGACCTCGCTGGACGCCTTCCTGGCCCAGGTCGAACGCCGCGCGTTCCGCCTGGCCGAGATGAGCCTGGGCCATCGCGAGGACGCCATGGACGCGGTGCAGGACGCGATGCTGCGCCTGGTCCGCAACTACCGCGACAAGCCCGCGCAGGAATGGACCCCGCTGTTCTGGGGCATCCTGCGCCGCCGCATCGTGGACCTGCAGCGCCGCCGCAAGGTGCGCTCCATCGTGGTCGGCTGGCTGGGCGGCGGCCGCGACGACGACGGCGACGAACTGCCCGCCTGGGAACCGGCCGATAACGGTCCCGGTCCGCTGGACCGGTTGCAGGACTCGCAGTCCTATGAGGACATGGCCGCCGCCGTGCGCAAGCTGCCGCGCCGCCAGCAGGAAGCCTTCATGCTGCGCGTGCTGGAAGGACTCGACGTAGCGGAGACGGCCCAGGCCATGGGCTGCTCCGAGGGAAGCGTGAAAACCCATCTGTCGCGCGCGATGCACAACCTGCGCGACCAATTGGAGGACTGGCGATGAATGCGCCCGACAATCTTGAACGCCGCGCCCGCGAGCTGTACCGCGAAGCGAGCCGGCGCATCGATCCGGCCACGGCCGGCCGGCTGCGCGCCGCCCGGCGCGAGGCGCTGGCCGCCGCCGCGGCACCGGCGCACCTGCGCTTCGCGCGCATGCTGGTGCCCGCCGGTGCTTTTGCCGCGATCGCGGTGGCCGCGCTGATGGTGTTCTCGCCGCGCGACAGCGCGCCGGTGCAGGCCCCCGGCGCCACGCAGACGGTGGAAGCCACCGACGGCGACCTGCCGCCGGATCTCGGCAATACCGATCCGTCGCTGATGCAGAACCTCGACTTCTACGACTGGCTGGCCACCAACGACTCCAGCCAGGCGAGCCGCTGATCCATGCATCCAGGCCGTATCGCTTCCCTCCTGCTTTCGATCGCGCTGCTGTTCGGCGTCGCGGCTGCGCCCGCATGGGCGCAGCAGGGTCCGCCGCCGCCGCCGGGCGCTCCGCCCGGGCCACCGCCGGGACCGCCGCCCGGGCCGCGTCCGTGGGACAGCCTCTCGCCGTCCGAGCGCGAAATGCTCGGCCCGCTGCGCAACGAGTGGAACACCATCCCGCCGCCGCGCCAGGCGCGCATGCTCGACCGCGTGCACCAGTGGAGCACCCTGCCGCCCGACCAGCGACAGGAGATTCGCCAGCGCATCGAGCAGTGGCAGCAGATGACGCCGGAGCAGCGCGATAAAGCGCGCGAGAACATGCGCAAGTTCGAGCGCCTCAGCCCCGACCAGCGCGCCCAGTTGCACGACGCCTTCAAGCGCTACCAGCAGCTGCCGCCGGAACAACGCCAGCAGCTGATGCACCAGTTCCGCCAGGAGCACGGCATCCCGCCGCACCGTCCGCCGCCGCCGGGCATGCCGCGGCCGATGGGTGGCTTCGGGCCGCCGCCACCGCGCGGCGGGCACTGAAGACGTAGGTTGGGGTGATAACCCCAACATCGCGAGGCATCGAACGCGCCATGTTGGGGTTATCACCCCAACCTACTCAACCCGCGAAGCGCAGCTCGCCCGCCTGCGTGACGCAGCTCTTCGCCACCAGCTCGTCGCCGAAGTCCGGCACCAGCGCGCCGTCCTTCACCAGCAGCTCGACGAAGTTGTAGACGTTGCGCGCATACATCTCCGACGCATGCAGCGGCGCCCCCGCCGGCAGGTTGAGCGGTCCCAGCACCACCACGCCGCCCTGCTCCACGCGCTCGCCCGGACGGGTCAGCTCGCAGTTGCCGCCGCCTTCGGCGGCGAGGTCCACGATCAGCGCGCCGGGCTTCATGCCCTGCACCATCGCGGCGGTGAGGATCTTCGGCGCCGGACGGCCGGGCACCGCGGCGGTGGTCACGATCACGTCCACCACTTTCAGATGGTCGGCCAGCGCCTGTTGCTGCGCGGCGCGCTCTTCCGCCGACAGCTCGCGCGCATAGCCGCCGCTGCCGGCGGCGCTCACGCCCAGATCCAGGAACTTCGCGCCCAGCGATTCCACCTGTTCGCGCGTCTCGGGGCGCACGTCGTAGCCCTCGATCTGCGCGCCCAGGCGGCGCGCCGTGGCGATCGCCTGCAGGCCGGCCACGCCGGCGCCGATCACCAGCACGCGCGACGGGCGGATGGTGCCGGCCGCGGTGGTGAGCATGGGAAAGAATTTCGGCGCCGCTTCGGCGGCGATCAGCATCGCGCGATAGCCGGCCACCGCCGCCTGCGAGCTGAGCACGTCCATCGCCTGCGCGCGCGTGGTGCGCGGCAGCAGTTCCAGCGCGAAGGAAGTCAGCTTGCGCGCGCTCAAGGCGGCGATGCGCGCCGCCGCACCGTAGGGCCGCAGCTGGCCGACCACCAGCGCGCCTTCGCGCAGGCCTTGCCAGGTGGCGTCGTCCGGCGGCAGCACGCAGGCGAACAGGTCGGCCTGCGCCAGCACGGCCGCGGCGTCGGCGAATTCGATATCCGTATAGCTCGCATCCGGGAATCCGGCCGCCGCACCGGCGCCCCGCTCCAGCAGGACGCGCAGGCCCTTGCCGCGCAGCTTCTTCGCCACTTCGGGCGTGATCGCCACGCGGCGTTCGCCGGCGGCGGTCTCTCGCAATGCGGCCACGGTGATCGGCATCGTGCATCCCCTGCGGAAAGGTCAGCGCATCTTACGCGAGCCGCCTTGGCGGATGCTGCTTGCCCCTCGGCCGCCCGATGGCGCAGACTGGCCCACCGCCGGCCGACCGGCGCCCGTGCGCCGGCTTGCCGCGGGGGTCCCATCCGGAGATCCCGATGCCCGTGCAATCCGTGACCGATCCGCTGGTCGAACTCGCCCGCCAGGCCCGCGAGCAGGCCTATGCCCCTTATTCGCGCTTTCTCGTCGGCGCCGCGCTGCTCACCCGCGATGGCCGCCATTTCCTCGGCTGCAATGTGGAAAACGCTTCCTATGGCCTGTGCAATTGCGCCGAGCGCACCGCGCTGTTCTCGGCGATCGCCGCCGGCTGCAAGCCGGGTGATTTCGTCCGCCTCGCCGTGATCGGCGACACCGAAGGCCCGATCAGCCCCTGCGGCGCCTGCCGCCAGGTGATGGATGAGCTGTGCGACCAGTCGATGCCGGTACTGTTGGCCAATCTGCACGGCAAGCTGCAGGAAACCACGGTGAAGGAGCTGCTGCCCGGTTCGTTCCGCCTGCCGCTCACCGCGTAGCGGACGCGAGTCGCCTCCTTGGTCCGCGGCGGTTAGCATGGACGCTTTGCTTTTGCAGGAATCCCCCATGTCCTCCCCGCTCCAGCCGCTGCTGCACCGCCACTCCGTGCCCACCGCCCAGCTGGGCGAGCCGGCGCCCGACGAGGCCACGCTGCGCGCGCTGCTGGAAGCGGCGATCCGCGTGCCGGACCACGGCAAGCTGGTGCCGTTCCGCCTGATCCTGCTGCGCGGCACCGACAAGCTGCGCTTCGGCGAACGCCTGGCCGCGCTGGCCGAGGCGCGCGATCCGGCACTGCCCGATTCCAAGCGCGAGAAAGAGCGCCGCCGCTATACCTATGCGCCGCTGGTGATCGTCGTGGTCGCGCGCCTCGACCTCGGCAGCAAGGTGCCGGAGATCGAACAGAAGCTCAGCGCCGGCTGCGTCGCCTACAACCTGCTGCTCGGCGCCGGCCAGCTGGGCCTGGGCGCGCAGTGGCTGACCGGCTGGGCCGCCTACGACGACGAGGTGGCCGCCATGCTCGGCCTGTCCCGGCACGAGCACGTGGTCGGCTTCGTGCACCTGGGCACGCCGCAGCTGGACGTGCCCGACCGCGACCGCCCCGCGCTCGACGACCTGCTGAGCACCTGGCAGTCATGAGCACGCTCTCCGCGCACCTGGTCGACGGCAGCCTGTACGTGTTCCGCGCCTGGCATTCCATGCCTGACGAGTTCACCGACAGCGAAGGCCATCCGGTCAACGCCGTGCACGGCTTCACCCGCTTTCTGTGCGAGCTGCTCGAACGCACCCGACCCGAGCACATCGCGGTGGCGTTCGACGCCTCGCTCACCACCTCGTTCCGCAACGCCATCTATCCGGCCTACAAGGCCAACCGCGAATTGCCGCCGCCGGACCTGGAGCGCCAGTTCGTGCTGTGCCGCGAGATCGCCCTCGCGCTCGGCCTGGTGGTGCTGATCGACCACAGCTTCGAAGCCGACGACCTGATCGGCAGCTCGCTGTGGAGCCTGCGCTCGCACGGCTTCCGCAGCGTGATCGTGTCGGCCGACAAGGACTTCGGCCAGCTGCTCGGCGAGCACGACGAACAATGGGACTACGCGCGCAACCTGCGCTGGGGCCCGGCCGGCGTGCACGAACGCCTGGGCGTGCATCCGCACCAGGTGGCCGACTACCTGGCGCTGTGCGGCGACGCGGTCGACAACATCCCCGGCGTGCCCGGCATCGGCGCCAAGACCGCCGCCGCTCTGCTGGCGCATTTCGGCAGCCTGGACACGCTGCTGGAGCGCGTGGACGAAGTGCCGTTCCTGCGCATCCGCGGCGCGGCCAGCTGCGCGCAGAAACTGCGCGAGCACAAGGATGCCGCGCTGCTGTACCGGCGGCTCACCCGCATCGCGCTGGACGCGCCGGTGTCGATGGCGGCGGATGCGCTGGCGTGGAACGGAGCGAAGGCCGAACTGCTGGACGACCTGTGCGAGCGGCTGCGCTTCGGGCCGTTGACCCGGCAACGCCTGAAGGCGCTGGCGTAGCTGGCGTAGGTTGGGGTGAGCCGCAGGCGAACCCCAACATCGCCACGTCCAAACGCATCGCATCGTTGGGGTTCGCCTGCGGCTCACCCCAACCTACGTCGTGGTACTCAATGGGGGGCGTGCTCAATCGATCGCGCGACTTCCTCGGCGCCTTGCTCGCGCGCGATCGATGCCGCCGTCCGCCCCTGCGCATCTTTCATCGCAAGGTTCGCACCGCGCTCGCGCAGCAGGCCAAGCAAGCGCGCGTTGCCGGACAGCGCCGCATACATCGCCGCCGTCTGCCCATCGCGGTTGCGGTCGTCCGCCTTGGCGCAGGGCTGGTCGAGCAGCAGCTTCGCCACCGCCAGCTCGCCCTTGAACGCCGCGCCCATCGTCGCGGTGCTGCCGCGGTTATCGCGGGCACAAGGATCGGCACCCAGCGCGATCAGCTCGCGCACGGCAGTCTCCTGGCCGTGATACGCGGCAAGGATCAGCGCCGTATAACCCTGCGGCGTGCGCACGTCGACCGGGAAACCGGACTTCACGTACTCGCGCAGCAACACCACGTCGCCCTGCCGCGCCGCTTCGAAGAAATAGGTTTTCAGCTCCGCCTCGGCTTCCGCGCGGCGCGCGGCTTCGGGCGTGGCGGCCGGCGTCGCGGGCGGCGGCGAACCGCAGGCGGCGAGCAACAGGCAGGCAAGCAGCAGCGTTCGCTTCATCGCGAATCTCCTGGACATGAAGGAATCAAAGGTGCCGCACGGCCCGGGAGCTGAGAGCGTGACTCCCGGGCCGGCGGCCACTGCAAGCGAGAGTGCTTACAGTGCTCGCGCGAGGCGTTCGATCTGTTCCGGCCTGGCGCCGACGGCCTTGGCGATGCGGGCGCCGTAGTCGGCATCGGCCTTGTAGAAGTAACTGAGCATGGTGTCGCGCACGCGGCTGTCCTTCACCTGCCCCAGGTCACCCGCCAGGTTGGCGATGAGGTTGCTCTTCTGCTGCGGCGACAGGCTGCGATACAGCTCGCCGGCCTGCTCGAAGTTCATGGTCCGGGCGATCCGCTGCTGCTGCGTGGTCCCGCTCAGCGGCAGCTGGCTGGCCTTGTAGCGCGCATCGTCGGCGTAGGCACCGGCCGTTTCGCTGGGCTGGTAGTTGACGTCGGAGTCGGTGGCGCCGGCGTTCATCGCGCCGTCCTGGTGATACGCACGCACCGGCACGCGCGGACGATTGATCGGCAACTGCTGGTTGTTCACGCCCAGGCGATAGGTCTGCGTGTCGGCGTAGGAGAACAGGCGTCCCTGCAGCAGGCGATCCTCCGAAGCCTCGATGCCCGGCACCATGCGCACCGGCGCGAAGGCGGCCTGCTCGGTTTCCTGGAAGAAATTGGCGGGAACGCGATCGAGCGTCATGGTGCCGAGCTTCGTCTCCGGCACGTTCGGCCACACCTTGGTCGCGTCCTGCGGATCGAATGCGAAGCCGGACAGCTGCTCGGGCTTGAGCACCTGCACGTACAGATCCCACGCGGGGTAGTTCTTCGCCGCGATGGCGTCGTACAGGTCATGCGTGAGGTTGTTGAAGTCCTTGCCCTGCACCGCCTCGGCTTCTTTCGCGCTGAGGTTCCTGATGCCCTGGCGGCTCTTCCAATGGAACTTGACGTAGTGCACCTCGCCCTTCGCGTTGACGAACTTGAAGGCATGCACGCCGAAGCCGTCCATGGTGCGGTACGACGCCGGCGTGCCGTTGTCGCTGTACACCCAGGTCAGCATGTGGGTGGCTTCGGGCACGTGCGAGAAGAAATCGAAGTAGCGGTTCGGGTCCTGCCGGTTGGTGACCGGGGAGGGCTTGAGCGAATGCACCATGTCCGGGAACTTGATCGCATCGCGGATGAAGAACACCGGCAGGTTGTTGCCCACCAGGTCCCAGTTGCCCTGGTCGGTATAGAACTTGGTGGCGAAGCCGCGCGGATCGCGCAGCGTCTCCGGCGAACCGGAAGGGTGGATCACCGTCGAGAAGCGCACGAACACCGGCGTGGTCTTGCCGGCAGCACCGAACAGCGAGGCGGCAGTCAGCTCGCTGAAATCGCCGGCGGAAACGAACTGCCCATGCACGCCGGTGCCGCGCGCATGCACCACGCGCTCGGGAATGCGCTCGCGGCCGAAATGCTGCAGTTTTTCCACCAGCTGCGCATCCTGCAGCAGGGCGGGACCGGCCGGGCCGGCGGTCTGCGAGTTCTGGTTGTCGCCGACCGGAGCGCCATTGGCGCGTGTCAGCGTGTTCTGCGCGTGGGCATGGGCCGCGAGCAGGGCAAGGCCTAGCAGCGACGCGCCCAGGGGACGCGCGTAGCGGTGCAGTTGCATGGGTTCTTATCCTTAGGGTTTGGCAGCGCTCTCCCACCGCCAGCTCTCCCGGGTGAGACTACGCAAGGTTTATCGATATGCCCATTCGATATTTCCTAACGAATCGATAGAGCGTATATATCCAAATCTTCCCGACCGAGGTCCTGAATTCACGTGCAAGGCGTCCCCCACGCGTTCGAACACCTGCGCGATGCCGCGGAGTTCCGCTGCCCCGCCCACCGCGCGGGCATCGAGCTGTATCGCGCCCACATCGTGCGCCATGCATTCGAACCGCATGTGCATGACGGCTTCGGCCTGGGCGCGATCGAGTCCGGCGTGGAGCGCTTCCGCTATCGCGGCGCCGACCACCTCGCGCCGCCCGACTCGCTGGTGATGATGAATCCCGACGAGCTGCACACCGGCCGTGCCGAAACCGAGGGCGGCTGGCACTACCGCATGGTCTACGTCCAACAGTTCGCCGTGGCCGAGATCACCGGCGAGCCGGGCTGGTGGTTCGGCGACGCGGTGTGCGCCGATGCGGCCGGCGCGCGGCGCATCACCGCCCTGCTCGACGCGCTGTGGCAGGCACGCGAGCCGCTGGCTTTCGACAGCCTGATGCTGCAGCTGCTGCAGATGTTCCGCCGCCACGCCAGTGCGCCGCAGCCATGGCGGGCGGAGGCGTTGTCGCGCTTCGAACCGGTCATCGAGTATCTGCGTGAGCATCTGGCCGAGCGCCTCACCCTGGACGAACTGGCCGCGGTCGCCGGCCTCAGTCCGTTCCACTTCCTGCGCCAGTTCCAGGCGCGCCACCACGCCACGCCGCAGCAGATGCTGATGGCGCTGCGCCTGTCCGCAGCCAAGCGCCGCTTGACCGCCGGCGAGGCGCCGGCGCAGGTCGCCGCCGCCACCGGGCTGACCGACCAGGCGCACCTGACCCGCGCCTTCGCACGCCGCTACGGTGTCACGCCCGCGCGCTACCAGCGCCAGCTGCAGCGATAGCAATCTCGTACAAGACCGCACGGCGGCGCGCGCGCAAGCTGTGCGCATGTGGACTGGAACCCTCTATGCACTCGTCGCCGGCCTGATGTGGGGCCTGGTCTTCGTCGGCCCGCTGCTGGTGCCCGAGTATCCGGCCGCCCTGCAATCGGTCGGCCGCTATCTCGCCTTCGGCCTGATCGCGCTGCCGCTGGCCTGGCTGGACCGCGCCGCGCTGCGCCAGCTTTCCCGCGCCGACTGGATCGAAGCGCTCAAGCTGGCCGCGGTCGGTAACCTGCTCTATTACCTGTGCCTGGCCAGCGCCATTCAGCGCGCGGGCGGTCCGCTGCCGACCATGATCATCGGCACCCTGCCGGTGGTGATCGCGGTCAGCGCCAACCTGCGCAACGCGCGCCGCGACGGCCGCCTGCCGTGGGGGCGGCTGGCCCCTTCGCTGCTGCTGATCGCCGCCGGCATCGCCTGCGTGAACCAGGCCGAGCTGGCCGCCTTGAAGGCGCAGGCCGGTGCGGATCTGAGCCGCTACGCCACTGGCGCCCTGCTCGCCTTCGGCGCGGTGGCCTGCTGGACCTGGTATCCGCTGCGCAATGCCGACTGGCTGCGCCACCATCCCGGCCGCAGCCCGCGCAGCTGGGCCACCGCGCAGGGCGTGGCCACGCTGCCGCTGGCGCTGGCCGGCTACGCGCTGCTGTGGCTGGCGATGGGCGTAGGCGGCAACGCCTTCCCGATGCCGTTCGGTCCGCGGCCCCAGGTGTTCATCGCGCTGATGGCGGCGATCGGCCTGTTCGCTTCCTGGCTGGGCACGCTGTGCTGGAACGAAGCGAGCCAGCGCCTGCCCACCGCGCTGGCCGGGCAGCTGATCGTGTTCGAGACGCTGGCCGCGCTCGGCTACGCCTTCCTGCTGCGCGGCACGCTGCCCGGCGCGCAGACCCTGCTCGGCATCGGACTGCTGGTGGCGGGCGTGGCATGGGCGACGCGGGTGAAGCCGGTGCCGCTGGAACGCCTGGAAGCGGAACGGTTGCCATAAGCCAAGGTTGTCGCCGTCATGCGCTGCCGGCACCATGCGGTGCTTCCTTCCGCAGACGGCTTCCCCATGCACTCGACCGATCGCATTCCCGACGACGCCCAGGCCCCGGTCGAAACGCTGTACGAAGGCCGCTGGCTCAGCCTGCGCAAGCGCGGCCGCTGGGAATACGCCGAGCGCAACAACCCCGCCGGCGCGGTGATCATCCTGGCGGTGACGCCGGAAGACAAAGTGCTGTTCGTCGAGCAGTACCGCGTGTCCATCCTCAAGCACACCATCGAGATGCCCGCCGGCCTGATCGGCGACGAGGCTGGCCACCACGACGAAAGCGCGCTGATCGCCGCGCAGCGCGAGCTGGAAGAAGAGACCGGCTACCGCTGCGCGCGCGTGGAGTTCGTGCACGAAGGCCCCTCCTCCTCCGGCATGAGCACCGAAATGATCGCCTTCGTGCGCGCCTGGGACCTGCAGAAGGTCGGCCCGGGCGGCGGCGATGAGAGCGAGAACATCGTGGTGCACGAAGTGCCGCGCCGCGAGGCCGGGGCGTGGCTGTTCGCGCGGGCGGCACAGGGGTATTCGATCGATCCGAAGCTGTTTGCGGGGTTGTGGTTTATCGAACACGGCCGCCCCGAAGCTTGAGATAAAAGCCCCTCTCCCCCGGCGACCCGAAGGTAGTCCCTGTGGGAGAGAGGGGTTGGGATGAGGGTGCGGGCGGAGCGCAGGAGTGATGCGCTCCGCTCCGCCCGCACCCTCATCCGGCTGCCGCCACCTTCTCCCGGAGGGAGAAGGGT
>NZ_FONH01000026.1 GCF_900112865.1 Dyella marensis
GGCGAGTTCAGCCGCACGCTGCCGGGTGCCGACCACGCGAAGGGCGGCACTGCGACGGTGATCGGCAAGTACGTCAGGACGGGCAGCGCCGGCCGACAGCTGCCCGATGGCTCGCCGCCGGAGGATGCGGCGCCCGCTGAGGCGCTATGGGCTTATCTCGCGGCGGCCCTGCGCATCGAAGGAGCGTCGCCGTTCGGCGCCAACCCGCACCCGCAACTGCTGCTTTGACGTAGGTTGGGGTGAGCCGCAGGCGACTGCGAAGGCAGGATGCCGTAGCGAACATCCGCGTAGCGGATGGCCCGAAGGGCGGGCTGCTGAGGCAGCCCGTAACCCCAACCTACCCTGCTCGTCATTCCTGCGCAGGCAGGAATCCAGTCGCGAAAACCCAGGGTTTTCGCGACAACATCGGTCCGGCTTTTCGCGACTATCGAGCGATGTCGTTACTGGATTCCTGCCTGCGCAGGAATGACGAGCAGTGAGCTTACTTGCCGCTCACCTGCTTCACCCACGCCTCATACGCCGGCCGCTCCACCGGCACCCCGTCCGCATTGCAGCTGCCAAGCCTGCACAACTCCTCACGCAAGCGCGGCGCATGCTGCACGATCACATGGAAGATCGCGTTCTGCTCGATCTCGCCATGGAACGCCGACGCACCCGGGCCATTGGCAAAGATCGCCACGTCCTCGCCGCCATGCGTCTCGCCCTTCAACGGCACGATCGATTCCTGCATGTAGTCTGGCGCGGTGGTGTCGACCTTGCTCAGGTCGGGCCGCCCGTTCTTTGCCGGCGAGTACTCGCCCGGATTGTGCGGATAGCGCTTCGGCCCCTCCGGTTGCTTGTCGGTCGCACCGGTATAGCCCGGGCCGTTGGCGAAACCCAGCGTGGTGTACGGCTTGCCGGTCGCGTCGCGCGCCACGCCCGCACCGCCTTCCTCGTCGTAGCTGTCGGTGTGCCCCTGCACCAGCCCGAGGATGTCGTTGCCGCGCTTGGGGTAGCCGGCGAAGGTGAGCGTGTGCGCATGGTCGGCGGTGACCACGATCAGCGTGTCCTTGGGATCGGTATGGGCAAGCGCCGCCGCCACGGCGTCGGCCATCGAAATGGTCTCGTCCAGCGCGCGGTAGGCATTGCCGGCGTGCAGCGCATGATCGATGCGGCCGCCTTCGACCATCAGGAAGAAACCGTTGGGGTTGCGCTTGAGCACGTCGATCGCCGCCACGGTCATCTCGGCCAGGCTCGGCTCGCCGGCCTTGTCCTGCGCACGCTCATGTTCGTAGTTCATGTGCGAAGGCTCGAACAGGCCGAGCAGGCGCGGCGTATTCGACAGGTCCAGCGCCTTGAGCTGCTGCTCGTTCCATACGTAAGCGCCGCCCGGGTGCTTCGCCTTCCACTCGGCGATCAGGTCGCGGCCATCGAGGCGCTGTCCCACCTTGTTGGCGTATTCCGGATCGGTCTCGCCCGCCGGCATGAATTCGGTGCGCCCGCCGCCCATCGCCACGGTGAGGCCATCGAGCGCGGGGAAGTCGACCAGCTGCGCCGCGAAATCCTTGCAACCCTGCGCCTTCGCCTGTGCGGTCAGCTCGGCATCCACTTCCCAGTTGCGCTCCGGCAGGTGGCCATACGTCGCCGCCGGCGTGGCGTGGGTGATACGCGTGGTGGTCACCGCGCCGGTGCTCATGCCGGCAGCGGCAGCCAGTTCCAGCGTGGTCACCAGCTCCTGGCCCCTGCTGGCGGCGCAATCCTGCCGGCGTGGCACCTGCGAGACACCGATATAGCCGGCGCGCGTCTTCACGCCGGTCATGATCGCGGTCATGGTGCCGGCCGAATCCGGCGTCTGCTGGTCGGTCTCGTAGGTGCGGCTGAAGGCGCTGAAGGGGAACTGCTCGAAGCTCAGCTTGTAGCTCTCGCCGTCCACGCCCTTGCGCTGCCCCGCGCGCACGTGCGCGGCGGCGATGGTCGGGATGCTCATGCCGTCGCCGAGGAAGACGATGACATTCTTCGCCTTCTGCCCCTGCGCACTCGCCTGCGCCGACACCTGCGCCGCCTGCGCGGCACCATTGCGGAACCACCACGACGGCGTCTCGCCCTCAGGGCGCTTGATCGACGGCACGTCGATAACGGCGGCCGCATTCTGCTTCGGCGGCGTCACTGCCTGGCTGGCGCAGGCGCTCATCAGCGCGCAGAGCGAAAGCACCGACCCGCGGCGCGCGAGCATGGACGAACGACTCATGGCAAACCTCTTCATCGTCAGCTTGATGTCAGCAAGCGGACGATGATAGCGGCTGATGGCGAAGCGCGTCAGAGCTTGAGGTAGATCCGCCGGCGATCCATCGCCCACACGATCGCCCACCACACGGCGACGAAAGTCACGGCAAACGCGAGCGATGCGACATACGGCCCGGCCAGCGGCGTGATCCATCCGGCGAATACCGATCGATACAGGGGATCCTGGATACCCAGCCCTGGCAGCAGGATCTGCATGAACTCCGAGCCCGCATACGCGGCGACCGCGTTGACGCCGAAGCGCCGCCCCAAGGCGGGCCAGCCGCGCAGGTCCACCAGCAGGTGGAACGCCAGCAGCGCCAGCGTCGCCCAACCGGCCGTCCACAGCACGAACGACGGCGTCCACAGATTCTTGTTGAGCGGCTGCAGCAGCGACCACATCGCACCGAGCAGCACATAGGCCACGCCGCTCAGCAGCAGCGCACGCCGATCGTCGCGCCGCAGCCAGTGGCCCGCGCGCAAACCCAGCAGCGAGGTGGCGATCGAAGGCAGCGTGCCAAGCAGGCCCTCCGGATCGTGGCCCAGGCCGGTGGCGGGGAAATAGCGGTAGGCGAAGTGGCCGAACACGGTGGTATCGGTGCGGCTGACGATGTTCTGGAACGGCTCCAGCGTGCCACCCAGCGCGAGCAGTCCCGCATAGCCGGCCAGCAGCGCGGCGATGGCGCTCCACTGCACGCGGCCATTGGCATAAAGCTGGAACGCCGCCGCCGCCGCGAAGCAGATGCCGATCCGCTGCAGCACGCCCGGGATGCGCATATGCGCATCCGGCAGGATCAGCGCCGCGGCGGCATTGATCAGCAGGCCCAGGCCGACGATGCGCAAGGCGCGCACCAGCGCGGCGCGCATCAATGCGCCGCGGTCCGCGCCCTGCTCCATCCGCGGTGCGATCGCCAGCGCCACCGACACACCCACCACGAACAGGAAGAACGGGAACACCAGGTCGGTCGGCGTGCAGCCATGCCATTGGGCGTGCTCGAGTGGCCAGTACACATGGCTCCAGTCGCCCGGATCGTTGACCAGCAGCATCGCCGCCACGGTGCAGCCGCGCAGGGCGTCGACCGAAGCGAGGCGGCGAGCGGCGGCGTTCATCGTGTAGCCGACGGCGTCAGGCTGGCGCGCTCGATGCCGTAGAGCGGGCCGGTGATGGGCGCGGTGAAGATCAGACAGAGATCGTGCACGCCTTTCGCATCCGGCAGCGCCGCGGCCAGCTGGAAGCGGCGCGGGCCGGATGGATCCGGCAGCGGCATGCTGGCCAGCACGTCGCCCTCGCAGCTGTCCTTGCGCACTACCAGTTCGCCATGCGCGGTCTTCGCCGGGCGCGATACCACCAGCTTGGCCTCGTGCGCCAGCTGGAAGTTGCGCTCCAGGCGCACCGCTTCGACGTGGATGCTGGCGATGCCGTCCAGGCGCGCGGCCGGATATTCCTGGCAGGTATCGAAGATATTGACGCTGTAGGCCGGCGTCATGCTGGTCGCATCCGGCATGGGCTGTACGCGCAGGCGGAAGTCGCTGCCCGGGCAATTGATCAGCTCGGCGTTCTCACGCGTCAGCAGATGGGTGGCATCCAGCACGCGCTCGCGCGGCGCCGCCAAGGGCTGGCCGCTGGCGTCCAACGCCACCGCACGCACCGTGGTCGGCAGCTTCACCTCGAACGGCGCCTGGTAGCGCGGCGATTGCGCGGTCGGCTCGCTGCCGTCCAGCGTGTAGTGCAGCGTGCCGAACTTCACCTGGTTGGCCAGCGTCACGCTGGCCTTGCCGGCGGCGAGCGCGGCGTTGCGGTCTGTTTCGATGATGGGCGCGAAAGCGCTGTCCGCGTAGGCGACATCGGCGGCGCGATACCGCGCCAGCTGTGCCGGCAGGCGTGCGAGGAAGCCATTCCAGTCGCGTTCGTTCGCAGGCGACCACAGCACTTCTGACAGCGCGTCCAGCCGCGGAAACACCGCGTGCTGCACATGCGCGATGGTGGGCATGTGTTCGGTCCACACATTGGCTTGCGCACCCAGCACATGCCGCGCCTGGGTGGCGTCCAGTTCCTTCGGCACCGGCTCGAATGCATAGATGCCCGCCAGGTCGCGCACAGGGACACGGCCGGTCGTCTCGTCCGCACGGTCGCTCTGCAACTGGTCGAAGTACAGGTCCGGCGCCGGCGAGGACACCACGTCATGACCCTTGCGCGCCGCCTCGATCGCACCCTTGATGCCGCGCCACGACATCACCGTGGCGTCGGCCGGCACGCCACCCTCGAGAATCTCGTCCCAGCCGATCAGCCGGCGCCCGTGCGCCTTCAGGTAGGTGCCCAGGCGCGCGATGAACCAGCCTTGCAGCGCATCTTCGTTCTTCAGCCCCAGCGCGCGGATCTTCGCCTGCACCGCGGACGACGCCTGCCACTGGTCCTTCACTGCCTCGTCGCCGCCCACGTGGATGTAGCGCGACGGGAACAGCGCCATCACTTCGTCCAGCACGTGCTGCATGAACACGAAGGTGGCGTCATCCACGTTGTATAGATAGGTATGCACGCCCCAGTCGCCCGACACCGGCGGACGCTGGCCGGTCACGCCCAGCTCCGGATACGAGGCGACCGCGGCCTGCGCGTGGCCGGGCATGTCCAGCTCGGGGACGATGGTGACGTGGCGCTCCGCGGCGTAGGCAACCAGCGCGCGGATCTCATCCTGGGTATAGAAGCCGCCGTAGCGCGCCGGCTCGCCATCCTTGCCCGCGTACGGCGGCGAGCGCCAGGCGCCGATGCGGGTCAGTTCCGGATAACGCTTGATCTCGATGCGCCAGCCCTGGTCGTCGGTGAGATGCCAATGCAACACGTTGAGCTTGTGCAGCGCCATCTGGTCGATCAGCGCGCGGATCTCGGCGACGCTCTGGAAATGGCGGGCAGAGTCCAGCATCAGGCCGCGCCAGGGGAAGCGCGGCGCGTCTTCGATATGCACGAAGGGCGCGGCGGCTTTGGCATCTTCCTGGGTCAGCAACTGCCATAGCGTGACCGCGCTGTGGAACAGGCCATCGCTGTCGCGCGCGGCGATGCGCGCGCCCTTGGCGTCGACGTCCAGCACATAGCCTTCGACGGGAGCGGACGACTTGGCGTCGCGGTGAAGCACGATGGCCGGCGCGCTGCCGGCCCGGTCGACGATGCGCAGGTCCAGCCCGCGGCTGCGCTTGATCTGCGCGGCGAGCCAGGTGGCGGTGCGGCGGCTGTCGGCGTCGGTGGCCACCAGCACGGTGTTCGCATGGATAGCGAGTACACCGTTTGATCGTGTCACTTTCCCGGGCAGCGGAATCAGCGACAGCGGGGCATCACCTTGTGCTCCGCCCGCAAGAGCGAAAGACGGAAGAACGGCCAGCGCGGCCAGCAGCAGGGTCCGGCCGAGGTGTGGTGCGAAAGTCACTGGCTGCGTTCCTCTTCTCTCTAAGTTCTGCTGAAGCGCCCCGTGCGGGGAAGCGTAGGTTGGGGTGAGCGCAGCGAACCCCAACGATCGGCGGGCAGACGCCGAAAGCTGTCGCCGGTCGAACCCTCGTTGGGGTTCGCTGCGCTCACCCCAACCTACCGCTTTTCGTGGCCTCCCTAAAGAAGGGCCCGGACAAGCCGGGCCCAAATGGGGAGGTGTTGCTCAGTGTGCCTCAATACTTCAACCGGAGGTTGAGGTAGTACTGGCGTCCGTTGACGTAGAAGGCGTACGGCTGGTTACCGATGCCCTCGACGTTGGTGTAGTACTTGATCTTGGGATTGTTGAGGTTCATCGCGTCGAACGACAGCGAAGCCCAGTCGTTGATCTTGTAGCCCAGCGACAACGCGAGGTTGCCCAGGCCCGACTGGAAGTACGTGTCGGTGCGGCTGACGCCGGCGAAGAACGACGAACGGTAGGTGTAGCTCAGGCGCGCGTTGAAGCGCTCGTTCTCGAAGTAGCCGGAAACGTTGTAGGTGTTCTCCGAGGTGCCCTGCAGCGGCTTGCCGGTGGAGGTGCTGCCGTCGGCATAGGTGTAGTTGGCGGCCACGCCGAAGTTGTCGCCGATGGGCTGCGTATAAGCCAATTCGATGCCGCTGATATGGCCGTCCACGTTCACCGGCACGCTCACCAGGTAGGTGTTGAACACGTCCTGGCCGGAGTTGTTGCTGGCGTTCTGGTCCTTGTAGGTGCGGCTGACCGGACCGAAGTTCACGTAGTCCTTCAGGTCCATGTAATACGCACCGGCCGACAGCAGGCCGCGCGGCGCGAAGTACCACTCCAGGGACGCATCGAAGTTGGTCGAGACGATCGGCTTGAGCTGCGGGTTGCCGCCGCTGCCGGTGTGGGTCAGGTCGTCCAGCGAGACCGAACCGGCCAGCGCGGAGTAGTCCGGACGGGTCATGGTCTGCGACGCCGCGAGGCGGCCGATCAGGTCGTCGGTGAAGCTGTACTTGAAGTTCGCGCTGGGCAGGAACTTGCTGTACGTGTGGTCGTACTTGCTCTTGTAGTAGTTGCCGAAGGCCGAGCCGGTGATCGGACCTGCCACGGTGTACTGCTCGGGATTGCTGGTGTTGTAGTTGATGTTCTCTTCGGTGCGCACCCAGCGGCCGCCCAGGTTGCCGCTCCAGCGCTCGCCGGAGAAGTTGGCCTGCAGGTAGGCGGCGGTGACCTTTTCCTTCACCTTGTAGATGTTCTGCCAGTTGAAGCGCGTCACCGCATCGCGGTTGGCGAACTGGCCGTCGATCTGGGCCAGCTGGCCCGGCGTGTAGTACCAGATGTTGCCGGGCACGCTGCCGCCCAGATCGCTGGTGAAGTCGCTCGGATAGTTGGCGTGGCCGGTCGGATAGTTGGCCGGATTCTGCCAGTCGGTGGCGAAGTTCGGGCCCTGGCCGATGTCGGTCTTGTTCTGGCGGGTGTGGTCCGAATAGCGCGCGCCGAATTCCAGCGAGGACAGCACGCCGCGATCCACCGCCCACTCGCCGTCGCCGCCGATCCAGTTTTCCTTGTCGGTGACCTCGATCGCCTGGTCGCCGAAGATCCAGCCGTCCTGCGGGCGGATGCCAGAGGGCGTGCTGTTGTCGCCGCCGAGCGACCAGCTGGCGGGATGGTCAAGACCGTTCATGGCCCACGACGCGCCGCCACCGCCGCCCGTGCCCAGCTCGAGCACGTCCTGCGTCGGGCTGCTGCCCTTGCCCTTGGTAGTGCCGACCTGGCCCTTGAAGGTGAGCGACTGCGAGGCGCGCCACTCGCCGTCCAGGGTGACATAGCGCGATTGCGAGGCCGCGCCCGGACGCGAGATCTGGTCGTAGACGCCCCACGAGGTGTTGGTGCACGGCGCGCCGCCGCACATCACGCTGGGATCGGTCACCTTCGGATAGACGGCGTTGGTGATCACGCCGTTCTTCACCGAATAGCTGCTGGGCACCAGGTACGGCGCGAAGTGGCTGCTCCACAACATGTAGTTGCGGTTGTAGTTGTCCGCTTCGAGCTTGGAGTAGAAACCGCTCAGGTTCAGCGTGACCGTATCGCTGGGCTTGAACTCCAGGTCGATCACGCCACCCTTGCGCTCGCGCTCCTGAGTGAACAGCGTGGCGCCGAGCAGGTTCGGATAAGCCAGGCCGGCCAGCTTCGGGTCGGCCACGGCGGCCGGATCGGTGGCGGCGATCTTGCCGTAGCCGCCCACCACTTCCTGGCCGTTGCGCTGCAGGCTGCGCTTCTCGTAGAAGCCCTGCAGCATCACGCCGAAGGTGTTGTCGCTGTTCTTCCAGTTGAACAGGCCGCTGAACTGCGGCTTGGTGTTGCTCGGCAGGTCGGAATAGACGCCGCCGATCGAGGCTTCCGCGGTGAGCGGCTTGGCGAACTCCAGCGGCTTGCGCGTGATGATGTCGACCGAGCCGGCACTGCCGCCTTCGACGATCTTCGCTTCGGAACTCTTGTGCACCACCACCTGGCTGACGATTTCGGACGGCAGCAGGCTATAGCTCACGCTGCGGCCCACGGTCTGCACCTGGCTCAGCACGAACCAGTCGCCGGTGCCCACGGTGTGGCCGTTGACCAGGGTCTGGGTCATGCTGGGATTGGTGCCGCGCAGGCTGACGCGGTCGGCCTCGTCGAAGCCGCCTTCGCTGGCGCTGGACGAACTGATGTTCACGCCGGGCAGGCGCTGCAGCGTATCGGCCACGTTCTTGGCCGGCAGCTTGCCCACGTCCTCGGCAGTGATGACGTCGACATGCGAGTCGGCGTACTTCTTGAATTCGATCGACTCCGCCTCGGTATCGCGGATGCCGGTGACCACGACGGTGCCCAGCTCCTTGGCCTTGTTCTTGTCGGCGCCGGCCTTGGTCTGGGCCGTGCCGGTCGTGCCGGTCTGGGCATCCTGCGCGTAGATGGCGCCGGAAAGACAGAGTCCGGCGACGATGCTGGCGGCTAGTAGCGTCTTACGGTGTGACATGGTTTCCTCCCCTCAAAGGATCGCTGGTGCGGATGCCGTGGCGTCGCCGAGGTCCGCTAGGCGGTGACTGGGCTTGCGCCCCTTAGGTTGCTGCGCTGACTACGATGGCTGTGTTGCTGAGCTCTCCGGCGGATGCGCGGTATGGCCTTCCAGATACATGCCGGCCGCGCCGATCACTCCCAGCTGCCCGTGCTCCATCAGGCGCACCGGCACTTGCTGCAAAAAGGCCCGCATCACGCCCTTGTTGAAAAAGCGCTCGCGGAAACTGCTGGTCAGCAGCACGTCGCGGATCTGCGGCAGGATGCCGCCGGCGAGGAACACGCCGCCGCGCGCGCCGTAAAGCAGGGTCAGATCGCCGACGAAGCTGCCGAGCAGGCCGCAGAAGACCTCCAGCGCCTCCACGGCCGCGGCATCGCTGGCGTCCAGCGCGGCGCGGGTGATCTCGCTCGGCTTGGCCAGTACGGGTGACTGGCCGCGCAGCACGCACAGCGCGCGATACAGATTCAGCAGGCCGGGACCGGACAGCGCATGTTCGAACGACACGTACGGCCGCTCGCCGGCCAGCACGCGCAGGATCTCGATCTCGCGCTCGTTGCCGGGCGACAGGGCGATCTGCCCCGCCTCGGTGGCCAGCACGGTGGCGTGCGGCTTGCCCGGCAGCAGCACCGCCGAGCCCAGGCCGGTGCCCGGCCCCATCACCAGCACCGGGCCGACGCCGCCGGGGGTCTGCGCCTCGATCACCGGCGTGGTGTCGGCATGGACCAGGAACTGCGTGGCATAGGCCACGGCCTCGAAATCGTTGACCACGGCCAGCCGCTCGATCCCCAGGCTGTCGCGGATGTCGCGGATGGACACCGGCCAGGGCAGGTTGTCGTTGACGATGGCGTCGCCCAGCACGTAGCCGGCGCTGGCCACCGCGCACTGGTCCACCTGCACGGCGCCGCCGAGCTGGCTGACGAAATCCTTGAGCACCGCGGTGAGGCTGGGCCATTCGGCGCAGGCGTAGCGGTGGTACTGCAGCACGGTGACGGGGCGCGCGCCGTCCGGGCGCTGGCTGACCAGCCCGATGCGCGCATGGGTCCCACCGACGTCCGCCGCCAGGAAAGGCATCCCCTGCGAGGCACCCTTCAGCCCGCCGCCCTGGTTGACCAGTTCCGCCACAAGCCCCTCCCCATCTTCACGTTCGACGCGGTCATGCCGACGTCATGCTGTTGTCACAGCCCCCGATGAGGGCGGAATATGGGAGCGCAATGACAACGTTGTCAACAGGTCGAATTTCCTAGACCCTTGCTGACGGTTCCGCGACGCAGCAAACACCTCTGCATAACGCCGGCCGGGCCCGGCCCGGAAGCCGGCCGATTCCCATGGCTGCGCCACTTAGCACGGTTTTTGCCGGGTCCGGGGCAGGCATGTCGCGCCGCGCCATGCCCCACTGCCGAGGTGCTGACCCGCGGCAGCCTTCCAGGCACCCTTCCGAAGCGCCGATTGACAACGTTGCTAGTTAGCGCGGATAACACGATGGGAGGCGACGCGGCCTGCGGGCCGCCGTCGGCATCGGCACTACTCGGGGAGTCACTACATGTCGTCCACAAGCTTCGCCGCCGGCGATACGCACGACCGGGCCTCCGGCCTGGTACCGATGCTGATCATCGGCCTGCTGTTCTTCATCTTCGGCTTCGTCACCTGGCTCAACGGGCCGCTGATCACCTTCGTCAAGCTGGCGTTCTCCCTGGACGACGTGAACGCCTTCCTGGTGCCGATGGTGTTCTATTGCTCGTACTTCTTCCTGGCCCTGCCCTCCTCCGCGGTGCTCAAGCGCACCGGCATGAAGAAAGGCATGGCGCTGGGCCTGTTCGTGATGGCGATCGGCGCGGTGCTGTTCGGCCAGTTCGTGTCGATGCGCGTCTACGGCGGCGCGCTGGCCGGCCTGTTCGTGATCGGCGCGGGCCTGGCCCTGCTGCAGACGGCGTCCAATCCGTACATCAGCATCCTGGGTCCCATCGACAGTGCGGCGCAGCGCATCGCCTTCATGGGCATCTGCAACAAGGTGGCCGGCGCGCTGGCGCCGTTCGTGTTCGGCTGGCTGGTGCTGAGCGGCATCGATACTTTCGACCAGCAGGTGAAGGCCGCGCCGACGCCGGAAGCGCGCGAGGCGCTGCTCAACACCTTCGCCGCCAAGGTGCACATGCCTTATCTGGCCATGGCCGGCCTGCTGGTGCTGCTGGCGGTGTGGGTGCTGCGTTCGCCGCTGCCGGAGATCAAGCCGTCCGGCGCCAACAGCGAAGCGGAGATCGGCCACGCCAAGGGCAACCTGCTGAGCTTCCCGCACCTGTGGCTGGGCGTGCTGTGCCTGTTCCTGTACGTGGGCGTGGAAGTGATGGCGGGCGACGCGATCGGCACCTATGGCCAGGGCCTGGGGCTGCCGCTGGACGCCACCAAGCATTTCACCTCGTTCACCCTGTTCGCCATGCTGCTGGGCTACCTGGCCGGCCTGGTGCTGATCCCGAAGATCATCTCGCAGCAGAGCTACCTGGCCGTATCGGCGGTACTGGGCGTGGCCTTCACCGTGGGCGCCTGGGCCACCACCGGCTACACCTCGGTCGGCTTCGTGGCCGCGCTGGGCTTCGCCAACGCCATGATGTGGCCGGCGATCTTCCCGCTGGCGATCAAGGGGCTGGGGCGCTGGACCGAGGCCGGCTCGGCGCTGCTGATCATGGCGATCGTCGGCGGCGCGCTGGTGCCGCAGGCCTTCGTGCATCTGAAGCAGCACTACGACTTCCAGCTGGTCTTCATGCTGCTGATGGTGCCCTGCTACCTGTACATCCTGTTCTACGGACTGCGCGGGCACCGCGTGGGCCAGCACGCGCCGTGAGCCAGGTCAGGCGGGGCCGTTGTCACGGCTCCGCCATCCTCGCCGCAAGCGGCTGGGCTACGATGCCCGTCCTGTTTCCCCCGGAGTTTCCTTAAGTTGCGCAACCCCACCATCAAGGACGTCGCCAAATCGTCCGGCGTCTCGCTGAAGACGGTCTCCCGCGTGATCAACCGCGAGGCCTCGGTGCGTGCCGACACGCGCGAAAAGGTGGAGCGCACCATCGAGGCGCTCGGCTACCAGCCCAATCCGTCCGCGCGCGGCCTGCGCAGCACGCATGCGTATGCGATCGGCCTGGTCTACGACAACCCCAACGCGCACTACGTGATCAGCATGCAGGAAGGCGTGCTGTCGGCCTGCCGCGAACGCGGCTTCGGCCTGCAGATCCACCCCTGCGATTCCTCGTCGCCCGCCCTGGCGCGCGAGCTGTGCGCGCTGGTCGAACGCAATCGCCTGGCCGGCCTGGTGCTGGCGCCGCCGATGTCCGAGCAGCATGAGCTGGTCAGCACGCTGTCCAAGCACGGCATCGACTTCGTGCGGATCATTTCCTCGCGCGAGGATCCGCACGACGGCTCGCCCTGCGTCTACGTGGACGACCGCAGCGCGGCCTATGCGATCACCGAGCACCTGATCCAGCTCGGCCACAAGCGCATCGGCTTCCTGTGGGGCGAGCCGCATCACCGTTCCAGCCCGGAGCGCTACCAGGGCTACGCCGATGCGCTGAAGGACTACGGCATCGTGCAGGACAAGAAGCTGGTGCTGCCCGGCCGCTACGCCTTCGACGACGGTTTTCGCGGCGCGCGCAAGCTGCTGGCGCTGAAGGATCCGCCCACCGCGATCTTCGGCAGCAACGACGAAATCGCCGCCGGCGTGCTCGCCGCGGCGCGCTCCAGCGGCCTGGACGTGCCGTGGGATCTTTCGATCGCCGGCTTCGAGGACAGCCCGTTCTCCAAGCAGGCCTGGCCGGCGCTCACCACCGCGCGCCAGTCCACCGGCGAGATCGGCCGCCACGCCGCGCTGCACCTGATGGCCGATCTGCAGCGCGAGAACGGCGAAGGCTTCGCCGAACCGTCGAACGAATGCTTCGTCCCCGAACTGGTGGTGCGCGGTTCCACCGCGCCACCGAAGAACAACACCCCCAAGACCGCCGCGCCCCGCGCCGGTCAGCCACGCAAGGCCTGACGCACGGCCGCACGCATCACCGAGAACGCCATCCCATGAAGCAAGCCAGCGACACCCTGATGTACCGCGAAGCCCACGAGTCCGCCGACGTGGTCGAGCGCCAGCTCGCCGCCAATGCCGACGTGCTGAAGGCGCTGGGCGAACGGCTGCGCGCCGAGCCGCCGCGGTTCATCGTCACCTGCGCGCGCGGCAGTTCCGACCATGCGGCGGCCTATGCCAAGTACGTGTTCGAGACCCGGCTGGGGCTGCTCACCGCCTCGGCCTCGCCGTCCGTGGCCTCCATCTACGACGCCGACCTGAAGCTGGACGGCGCGCTGTTCCTGGTCATCTCGCAGTCCGGCAAGAGCCCCGATCTGCTGCGCAGCGCGCAGGCGGCGAAGGACGCCGGCGCGCTGGTGGTGGCGATGGTCAACGTGGAGGACTCGCCGCTGGCCGCGCTGGCCGACACGGTGATCCCGCTGCGCGCCGGCCCCGAGCTGAGCGTGGCGGCGACCAAGAGCTACCTGGCCACGCTGGCGGCGATCCTGCAGCTGACCGCGCACTGGGGCAATGACGACACCCTGCACGCCGACGTGGCGCGCCTGCCCGCCGACCTGCGCCGTGGCTGGGACGCCGACTGGAGCGCGCTGGTCGACGGCCTGCGCGAGGCGCGCAACCTGTTCGTGGTCGGCCGCGGCTACGGCTTCGGCGCCGCACTGGAAGCGGCGCTCAAGCTCAAGGAAACCTGCGGCCTGCACGCCGAGGCCTTCAGCGCGGCCGAGGTGAAGCACGGTCCGATGGCGATCGTCGGCGCCGGCTTCCCGGTGCTGTTCTTCGCCCAGGGCGACGACACGCTGGACAGCACGCTGGCCGTGGCGGAGGAATTCCGCGCGCGCGGCGCGCGCGTGCTGGTGGCCAAGCCCGGCGCCAGCGGCGCGGACGCGCTGCCGCTGCCGGCCGGCATGGATTCGATCGTCACCCCGCTGCTGGCGGTGCAGAGCTTCTATCGCGCCACCAGCGAACTGGCGCTGGCGCGCGGCTTCGATCCGGACGTGCCGCCGCACCTGCGCAAGGTGACGGAGACGGTCTGATGAGCGCAGCGCAACCGCTACTGGCCCTGGTCAACGGCCGCGTCCTCGCCGACCACGGCCCGCGCAACGATCTCGCCGTGCTGGTGCGCGGCGGGCGCATCGAGGCGCTGGTGCCGGCCGGCGATCCTTCGCTGGACAAGGCCACGCGCCACGACCTGCAGGGCCGCCTGCTGCTGCCCGGCTTCATCGACGTGCAGGTCAACGGCGGCGGCGGGCTGCTGTTCAATGCCGCGCCGACGGTGGACACGCTGCGCGGCATCGCCGCGGCGCACCGCAGGTTCGGCACCACCGGCATGCTGCCGACGCTGATCACCGATACCGCCGACGTGATGCACGCCGCGCTCGAAGCAGTCGATGCAGCGATCGCCGAAGGCGTACCCGGCATTCTCGGCATCCATCTGGAAGGCCCGTTCCTGGCGCCGGCGCGCAAGGGCATCCACGACGCCAACCTGTTCCGCCTGCCCGACGCCGCGGATATCGCCGACATCGCGCGCAAGCACCGCGGCGTGGTGATGATGACGCTCGCGCCCGAACGCGTGCCGCTGGAGACCATCCGCCAGCTGAGTGCGGCCGGCGTGATCGTGGTCGCCGGCCATACCGCCGCCGACTACGCCACCATGCGCGCCGCGCTGGATGCCGGCGTCAGCGGCTTCACCCACCTCTACAACGCGATGACCCCGCTCGGCAGCCGCGACCCCGGCGTGGTCGGTGCGGCGCTGGACGATCCGCACAGCTGGTGCGGGCTGATCGTCGATCTGCATCACGTGCATCCGGCCAGCCTGCGCGTCGCCATCGCCGCCAAGGCGCGCGGCAAGAGCGTGCTGGTCACCGATGCGATGCCACCGGTGGGCGCGGACGATCCGACCTACGTGCTCAATGGCCAGACCATCGTCGCCCGCGACGGCGTCTGCCAGAGCGACGACGGCGTGCTGGCCGGCTCGGCGCTGGACATGGCCACCGGCGTGCGCCATCTGGTCAACGCGGTGGGCCTGCCGCTGGCGGAAGCCTCGCGCATGGCCAGCGCCTATCCGGCCGCCTGGCTGGGACTGGAGCGCGAACTGGGGCGCATCGTCGCCGGCCAGCGCGCGGACTTCGCCGTGCTGGACGACGCACTGGTCGTGCAGGAAACCTGGATCGGCGGCGTACGCTACGCCGCCTGATCGCGCTTCACTGCGCGGTGCCGTCCACCACCTCGATCGACACGATGCCGCGCACCCAGCGCGCGGCGCGCTTGTCGTCCGGAACCACCAGGCGGAATGGGCCATCGGTCGCCAGGGATTGCCCGTCGCGGGCGTCGGCCAGCAGCACGGTCTTGCCGCCGATCGACGGATCCAGCTCGGCCAGCGCGAACACCGCCTGATAGTGGTCGGTGGCGGTGACGCGCACGAACAGCGCCAGGCCCTTGCCGCGCAGCGGCTTGTCCAGCGCGCCCGCGCGGCGCAGCAGCTCGGCCAGCGCGACGCCCGACCACTCCGCGGGCTTTTCGTCGTGGACCGCTGCCGTCAGCTTGGCCTGCGGCAGTGCCGCCAGTGCGGTGCGGTCGAACACGGTCGCCTTGCCATCCACCACGACGCGCAGCGATGGCGAGGGCTCGGCGGCATGCAGGCCGAAGGCGAGCAGGCAGGCGAGAAAAAACCACGCAAAGCGACCGTGGGATGCGCGCCTCATGATGTCAGTGCCCCTTGCCTGGAAGTTGCAGGATTGTAGGCAGCGCTCCCGATCGCTGTCACAGCCGGTTTCACCAAACATCAACGTGAACGCTCGGTAGAGTACCGCGCGATGTGCTCGACTTGACCGGCGTCAAGTGATCGCCGGTTCGATCGCACTAGGATCGGTTGAGGGCGTGGCACCACGTCCCGTCCCGCCGGCAAGGGGAGTGAGCATGGAACGTCCCGTGGATCGCACCGGGAAACGCCAGGAGCGGATGGTCTTCCTGCTCCTTACCGTCGCGCTGTTTCCCATCCTGGCCGTGCTGACCGTAGCGTCCTACGGCTTCGCCGTGTGGATCTGGCAGATGTTCAACGGCCCGCCGGGAGGCTGAGCATGTCCAGCAACGACTTCCGGCCCGACCGGCGCGCCTTCCTGCAGGGGCGCTTTCCGCGCGGCGAGCGCGGGAACGAGGCGATGAACGACGAGCTGCATATCTCCAGCCTGCTGGTGCAGCACCGGCCGGAAGCCATGCCGGCTTTGGAAGCCTATGTCGACACGCAACCGGCATTGGAGATCTCCGCGCGCGGCGAGCATCGCTGCGTACTGTTGTGCGAAACCGGCCACCAGCGCGAGGTGCTCGAACTGATCGACGCCATGCTCGCGCTGCCGGGCGTGGTCAACATCTCGCTGATCTATCACCACGCCGAGCCGCGCGACGAACTCGAACAGCCGCTGCAGCCGTCACAAGGAGCCGACGCATGACCCTGACGCGACGCGAATTCATCCGCAACACGGCAGCGGCGGCCGCGGCCAGCGCCGCCGGCCTCGCGCTTCCGGCCGCCGCCAGCAACGTGCTGACCGAGGGCGACCTCACGCAACTGAAATGGGACAAGGCGCCGTGCCGCTTCTGCGGCACCGGCTGCGGCGTCAACGTGGCGGTGAAGAACGGCCGCGTGGTAGCCACCCATGGCGACGTGCACGCGGAGGTCAACCGCGGCATCAACTGCGTCAAGGGCTATTTCCTGTCTAAGATCATGTACGGCACGGACCGCTTGACCACGCCGCTGCTGCGCAAGACCAACGGCGCCTACGACAAGAACGGCCAGTTCACGCCGGTATCGTGGGACGAAGCCTTCGACGTGATGGCCGCGCAGTTCAAGCAGGTGCTGAAGACCAAGGGGCCGGGCGCGGTGGGCATGTTCGGCTCGGGCCAGTGGACGATTTTCGAAGGCTACGCCGCCAACAAGCTGATGAAGGGCGGCTTCCGCAGCAACCATATCGACCCGAACGCACGCCACTGCATGGCCTCGGCGGTGATGGGTTTCATGCGCAGCTTCGGCATGGACGAGCCGATGGGTTGCTACGACGACATCGAAGCCGCCGACGCCTTCGTGCTGTGGGGCTCGAACATGGCGGAGATGCACCCGATCCTGTGGACGCGGGTGACCGACCGGCGCCTGTCCAATCCGCACGTGAAAGTGGCGGTGCTGTCGACCTACGAGCACCGCAGCTTCGAGCTGGCCGACATCCCGATCGTGTTCACCCCGCAGACCGACCTGGTCATCCTCAACTACATCGCCAACCACATCATCAAGACCGGCAAGGTCAACCAGGACTTCGTCGGCAAGTACACCAGCTTCAAGCGCGGCAACGACGATATCGGCTACGGCCTGCGCCCGGACCATCCGCTGGAGCTGAAGGCGAAGCACGCCAAGGACGCCAACGGCGGCCAGCCGATCAGCTTCGAGGAATTCGCCAACTTCGTGGCGCCGTACACGCTGGAAAAAACCGTGCAGATGACCGGCGTCGAGCGCGGCTGGCTGGAGCAGCTGGCCGAGCTGTACGCCGATCCCAAGCTGAAGGTGACCTCGTTCTGGACCATGGGCTTCAACCAGCACACGCGCGGCGTGTGGGCCAACAACATGGTCTACAACATCCACCTGCTGACCGGGAAGATCGCCACGCCCGGCAACAGCCCGTTCTCGCTCACCGGCCAGCCTTCCGCCTGCGGCACCGCGCGCGAGGTGGGCACCTTCAGCCATCGCCTGCCGGCGGACATGGTGGTGACCAATCCGGAACACCGCCGCCATGCGGAGGAGATCTGGAACATCCCGCACGGCATCATCGATCCGGTCCCGGGCTATCACGCGGTGGAGCAGAACCGCGCGCTGCGCGACGGCAAGCTCAATGCCTACTGGGTGATGGTCAATAACAACATGCAGGCCGGCGCGAACATGCTGGAGGAGACCTATCCCGGCTATCGCAACCCGGACAACTTCATCGTCGTTTCCGACGCCTATCCCACCGTTACCGCACAGGCGGCGGACCTGATCCTGCCGGCGGCGATGTGGGTGGAGAAGGAAGGCGCCTACGGCAATGCCGAACGGCGCACGCAGTTCTGGCACCAGCTGGTGAAGGCGCCCGGCGAGGCGCGCTCGGACCTGTGGCAGCTGATGGAATTCGCCAAGCGCTTCACCACAGACGAATGCTGGCCGGCGGAGATCCTCGCGGCCAACCCGCAGTTCAAGGACAAGACGCTGTACGACGTGCTCTATCGCAACGGCAAGGTGGATCGCTTCCCGGCCGCCGATATCGAAGCGGGCTTCCAGAACGACGAGTCCGCCGCGTTCGGCTTCTACGTGCAGAAGGGCTTGTTCGAGGAATACGCCGCGTTCGGGCGCGGCCACGGCCACGACCTCGCCCCGTTCGACGCCTATCACCAGGCGCGCGGCCTGCGCTGGCCAGTGGTCGACGGCAAGGAAACGCGCTGGCGCTATCGCGAAGGCGCCGATCCCTACGTCAAGGCGGGCGCCGGCTTCCAGTTCTACGGCAATCCCGACGGCCGCGCGGTGATCTGGGCACTGCCCTACGAGCCGCCGGCGGAGATGCCGGACGACGAATACAACCTGTGGCTATGCACCGGCCGCGTGCTGGAGCACTGGCATTCCGGCTCGATGACCATGCGCGTGCCGGAGCTGTACCGCAGCTTCCCCGCCGCGGTGGTGTTCATGCATCCGGACGATGCGGTGGCGCGCGGCCTCAAGCGCGGCGACGAGGTGCGCGTGGTGTCGCGCCGCGGCGAAATGCTCTCGCGCATCGAGACGCGCGGCCGCAACCGCGTGCCGCGCGGGCTGGTGTTCGTGCCGTGGTTCGACGCGGGCCAGCTGATCAACAAGGTCACGCTGGACGCGACCGATCCGATCTCCAAGCAGACCGACTACAAGAAGTGCGCCGTCAAAGTGCTGCCCGCCTGAGGATGCCCTGATGTCCAACACTTCCCGTTTCGTCGCCAGCGCCGTGGTCGTGCTGGCGCTGGCATCGGTGCTGGCGTTCGTGGCTTCGCACCGTAAGGCGGGACCCACCGGCGCCGCGCAGGAGGCCGCTGCGCCGGCCGCTTCGGTGGCTGCGCCCGCACCGCGCCCCGCCGTTGCCGTGGTGCCTGCCGGTTCCGGCCTCGATGCGATCCGCCGCGGCGCCGAGCTCGACAAGGAGATCGCGCCGCCGCCGATGGCGCGGGTGGAAAACACCGACATCCGGCGCAACCGCGCCTATCCGATGCAGCCGCCGACCATCCCGCACAGCATCGACAACTACCAGATCGACCGCAATTCCAACCGCTGCATGCTGTGCCATGCGCGCGCCAACGCGGACAAGTTCCAGGCGCCGCCGGTGAGCGTCACCCACTACATGGACCGCGACGACCAGTTCCTCGCCACCATCTCGCCGCGACGCTACTTCTGCAACCAGTGCCACGTAGTGCAGACCGATGCCCAGCCGCTGGTGGCTAACGGCTTCAAGGACATCGACACCGTGCTGTCCGAACCGAACAAGGCGAACTGAGCATGTGGGCCTGGATGAAGCGATGCCTGCTCGTCTTCTGGCACACGCTGCGCCGTCCCAGCGTGCACTACAGCCTGGGCTTTCTCACCCTCGGCGGCTTTCTCGCCGGCGTGCTGTTCTGGGGCGCGTTCAATACGGCGCTGGAGGCGACCAATACCGAGAGGTTCTGCACCAGCTGTCACGAGATGCGTGACAACGTGTTCCAGGAGCTGAAGACGACCATCCACTACAGCAACCGCTCAGGCGTGCGCGCCACCTGCCCCGACTGCCATGTGCCGCACAACTGGACCGACAAGATCGCGCGCAAGATGCAGGCTTCGAAAGAAGTGTGGGGCAAGATCTTCGGCACCATCGATACGCGGGAGAAGTTTCTCGACGAACGGCTGGTGCTGGCGGAACACGAATGGGCGCGTCTGAAAGCCAACGACTCGCTGGAATGCCGCAACTGCCACAACTACGCCTCGATGGACCTGACCCGCCAGTCGCCGCGCTCGGCTTCGATCCACAAGCGCTGGCTGGGCACGGGGGAGAAGACCTGTATCGATTGCCACAAGGGGATTGCCCATCACCTGCCGGATATGAAGGGCATTCCTCAAGGCTAAACCGGCGTAGGTTGGGGTGAGCCGCAGGCGAACCCCAACAGGACGATGCGTCTGGATGCGGCCATGTTGGGGTTCGCCTGCGGCTCACCCCAACCTACGCGTTCCGCCAGGCCGACACCAAACTGCAACATGCCTTCCCCAGCATGGCCGGCCTGCTCCACCCCATCCACCGAGGTTCCCGATGCTCCCGCTCCATCGCCGCGCCCTGAAAACCGCGGCCGCCCTGCTGCTGACCGCCATCTACGCAAGCCCCGCCCTGGCGGCCCCGCACCGGGTGATCCTGTTCGTATGGGACGGCATGCGCCCCGACGCGGTGAGCGAGGAGGACACGCCCAACCTGCTGGCGCTGTCCAGGCGCGGTACCTGGTTCGAGGACAACCACTCGACCTATCCCACCTTCACCATGGCGAACGCCTCGACCTTCGCCACCGGCAGCTTCCCCGGCACGCTGGGCTTCTACGGCAACCGCTTCTGGGCCTCGCGCGAGACGGGCCTGAAGACCACGCCGGTCGCCCGCACCACCACTGGCGAGGACGTGAACTTCCGCAACCCGGTCTATGTGGAAGACGACCTGGTGCTGCGCGCCCTGGACAAGGCCAGCAAGGGCGACCTGCTGGAACTGCCCACGCTGTTCGCCGCCGCGCAGAAAGCCGGCTTGAAGACCGCCGCCATCGGCAAGTCCGGCGCAGCCTTCCTGCAGAACTACCGCCTGCCCAACCAGGGCGACCCGGACAAGGTCGGCCTGCTGCTGGACGAGCGCACCGCGCTGCCGCTGTCCTTCGCCAAGGAGCTGCAGGCCGCCGGCTTCCCGCTGCCCAAGACCACGCCGAACGTCTACGCGGAAGGCGAACTGACCTTGCGCGGCGAGGACGAGGATCCGACGGCGCGCGGCAAGGCGGCCAAGCTCAAGGACGGCGCCACCAGCGACGCCACCGCCGGCGGCGATACGCCGCCGAGCGCGGCGAACGAGTGGATGATGAAGGTCTACCTGGACCAGGTGCTGCCCAGGCACAAGCCGGACCTGAGCGTGGTGTGGATGCGCAATCCCGATACCACCCAGCACATCTACGGCGTCGGTTCGCCGGAGTTCCATCTCGCGCTGCAGGCGCAGGATGCGCTGCTCGGCCAGCTCGAAGCGAAGCTGCGCGAGCTGGGCATGGCCGGAGACACCGACATCATCGTGGTCTCCGACCATGGCCACAGCAATATCGCCGGCCCGACCGACCTGTTCCCGCTGCGCCAGATCAACGACGGCCGCGTGGCCGGCGTCGACGCCGAATGGGGTTATTCGGTCTCCGGCGGCATCCGCATGGCGCATGAGCTGACCACGCGCGGCGGCATCCCCGCCTTCGACGGCCTGGGCTGCGTGTACTCGCCGGTGATGACCGGCATCCGCGCCGATGGCTCGCAGCAGCAGCCGACCCGCTACGACGACGACGGCCGCGTGTGCGGCAAGCCGATGGCCTACACCACGCCCAGCTATGTGGTGCCCGACACGCTGCCCAAGGGCGCGCTGGTGCTGGCGCCGAACGGCGGCACCGAATACTTCTATCAGCCGGAACACGACGCCGACGTAGTGAAGCGCGCCGTGCGTTTCCTGCAGTCGCGCGAGTATGTGGCGGCGGTGTTCGTGGCCAAGCGCTACGGCAACCTGCCTGGCACGCTGCCGGCGGAGAACGTGCACCTGGAGAACGCGGCACGTGGTCCGGACATCATCGTCAGCTACGCCTGGGATGCCGACGCGACCATCCAGGGCTTCCGCGGTACCGAGTACTCCACCGTCTTCCCCGAATCGCCCAGCGAGCGCGGCGAGCACGGCAGCTTCAGTCCGATCGACGTGCACAACACCCTGCTCGCCGCCGGCCCGAGCTTCCGCGGCGGCTTCCGCGACGCGCTGCCCAGCGGCAACGTCGACGTGGCGCCGACCATTGCGGCCCTGCTTGGCCTGAAGCTCCCGCAGGCGCAGGGGCGCGTGCTGCAGGAGGCGCTGGGCGGCACGCTGGGCAAGGCGGCGGACAGCTATCGCGTGACGCCGACCGAACTGCGCCCGGCGCAGGCGTCCACCGGCCTGAGCATGCAGCGTGTGGACGGCAGCACATTGCAGGGCTCGAGCTACACCTTCCGCCTGCAGCTGAAGCAGCTGGAAAGTGCGGACGGCAAGCGCTGGACGTATTTCGATTACGCCAAGCCCGAGCGGCACTGACAACACGCGTAGGCTGGGGTGAGCCAAAGGCGAACCCCAACGGTGCGATGCGTTTGAACGTGCCGATGTTGGGGTTCGCCTTTGGCTCACCCCAACCTACGCCGGGCGTCGATTATTCCTCGTACACGTGCAGGTGATTGAAGATCCACCCGTGATACGACTTCACCAGATCCTGGTCGATGCAATCGGTGTACAGGCCCTTGCAGCGCTCGCGCAGCACCGTCGCCGCGGAGAAATACGGATCCATCGGCACGCCAGCCGCCTGCAGCACCATGTTCGGCAGGTGCGCGATATCGAGCATCGGGTAGTTCGGCAAGCTGCGGCCGGGCACGTTGCTCTTGATCATGTAGTACGACAGGTAGTCCTTGTACGGCTGCAGCGCCGGCGGCCAGCTGCGCTCCATCTGGCGGATCAGGCCATCGAACGAGGGCTGGTGGTCGCCGAAGTGCATCAGCACGGTGGGCTCGGGGCGATCCAGGAAGGCTTTCTCCAGCTGGGTCATCGCCAGGTCGGAGTTGTGCAGGTTGGATAGATAGGTATTGAAGTTCAGCGCCGGTTTCTCGGCCAGGCCCTTGAGCAGCGGCCGGTTGAACGGCGCCGGCAGCGAGGACAGCGGGTCCAGGTCGTGCGGGCCGTGCTGGGCCAGGGTCAGGATCATCACGAACACCGGCTGGCCCGGCTTCTTGACCTTGTCGTAGACGCGCTTGGCGGCGTCGAACATCTGCGCGTCGGTTTCTTCCCACTCCTCCAGTCCCAGATCCTTGGCGTCGTAGAACTGCTCGAAGCCATAGGCCGTATACGCGTTGCGGCCGTTGAGGAAGGCGCCGTTGGTCGGATAGATCGCCACGGTGAGATAGCCCAGGCGCTGCAGCTGCTGCGGCAGCGAGTCGCGCACATGCGGCGCCAGCACGTAGGGCGCATACATGCCGCCGGGGCCGAAGATGTCCTGCGGCATGCCGGTGAGCACGGCGAACTCGCTGACCCAGGTGCCGCCGCCGAAGGTGTGCACGCGCAGCGGGCCGTGCGCCAGGGTGTACTTGTCCGGCTTGAACATCTGCACGCGGCACTGCGGCACGTTGCAGACGGCGAAGTTGGACGGGTCGAAGGTGCTCTCTTCCAGCACCTGCACGATGTCGGGGTACGGCTGCTGCGCCGTGCCGAGGCCACCGTGCGCAGTGGCGCCCCACTCCTGCTCGGCCAGCGTGTCGTCGGTCATCGGCGGCAGCGCGACGTTGGAGTCCTGCAGGTTGACGAAGAAGTTGGTCAGCTGCGCGTCGTCGGACAGCTTCTGCCACGCATTGCGCGCATGCACCTGGGCAAACGGGCCGTTCGGCAGCAGGCAGATCCAGAACACCAGCGCGCAGGCGACGGCGCCGCCGACACGCACGGCGAACGCCTTCGGCCGCGACAGGTTGCCGAGCATGCGGCGATCGCCGCGCCACACCAGCCACAGGCCCAGCGGCACCAGCACCGCCACACCTGCCGCCAGTTCCCACAGGTGCGGATAGTGCGCCAGCGTCTCGACCAGACTGGAACGCAGGTAATAGACGAAGTCCGACGGCATCAGCGGCGCGTCGAGATACTGCTGCTTGATCTCCGAAATGAAGTCCAGCCCCAGGAACAGCGCGCCCGTCACCACCAGCGCCATGGCCACGCGCGCGAAGGCGAACAGCAGCACGCCACAGGTGCACAGCATCAGCGCAAAGACGAAACCCTGCTGCTGCAGCACCGGCTCCTGGCCGGCGGTGGCGCGCACGCAGCCGGCGAAGAACAGGCTTGCGCACAGCCACGCCACGCTGTTCCGCGTAATGCGAAACGACCCTCTCTGCATGTTGCGTTGGCCCCCTGTTCCGGCCGGTCTGTCATCAGGGCGCCATCTTACGTTCTCATTTCCTTCACAGACAGAACCAGAGGTAACGGGCAGGCGGCGACGGGCTAGGGTTCAGCCGCCGTTGCCCGGTTTCGAAGGCCCGGCGAGGCGTCCTCCGCCATGCCGATCTGCTAGCTTGCGCGGCTTGCTTTCGTTTGAAGGGAATCCCCATGCCGCTCCGCCATCTCCCCTTTGCCGTCCTCGCCGCCGCGCTGCTCGCCGGTTGCGCCTCCCAGAGCGCCCGCACGGGCCGCGTGCCGGACGGCAGCCATGCCCAGGTGGCGATCCTGGAGACCACTGACATCCACTCCAATGTGCTGAGCTACGACTATTACAAGCTCAAGCCCGATGCGACGGTGGGCTACGAGCGCACCGCCACGCTGATCCGCCAGGCCCGTCAGCAGTATCCGAACAGCTTCCTGTTCGACAGCGGCGACACCATCCAGGGCAGCGTGCTGGCCGACTACCAGGCGCAGGTGAAGCCGCTCGGCTGCAACGAAGAACTGTCGATCTACGCCGCCATGGATGCGGTCGGCTACGACGGCGGCACCGCCGGCAACCACGAGTTCAACTACGGCCTGCCGTTCCTGTCGCAGGTCACCGGCACGCCGATGAACGTCGACGGCGGCCGCAGCGACCGCTGCGCCGGCCCGCATTTCCCGCTGGTGCTGGCCAACGTGTTCAGCGCCCGCGACGGCGCGCCGATCTTCAAGCCGTGGGCGGTGGTGGAGAAGTCGATCCAGGTCGACACGCCCGGCGGCGGCAAGCGCAGCGTGCCGCTGCGCGTGGGCATCATCGGCTTCACCCCGCCGCCGATCCTGGAATGGGACAAGCAGAACCTGGAAGGCAAGGTCACCGTGACGGGCGTGGTCGAGGCGGCGAAGAAATACCTGCCCGAACTGCAGGCCCAGCACCCGGACCTGATCGTGGCGGTGCTCCATGGCGGCCTCAACACGGCCGCCTATACCTCCGACATGGAGAACGGCGGCTGGCACCTCGCCGCCGTGCCCGGCATCGACGTGCTGCTGCTGGGCCATTCGCACACCGAATTTCCCGGTCCGCATTACAAGGACATGCAGGAGGTCGACGCCGAACGCGGCTTCGTGCGCGGCGTGCCAGCGGTGATGGGCGGTTTCTTCGGCAAGGACCTTGGCGTGGTCGAGCTGGCGCTGGCACGCCGCGACGGACGCTGGACCGTCGACAAGGAGCACACCCACAGCGAAGTCCGCCCGATCTGCACCAAGAAGGACGACTGCGTGCCGGCGGACGCGGCCATCGCCCCGCTCGTCGCCAAGGCGCACGAGGCCGCCGTGGCCCATGTCAGCACGCCGATCGGCGAGACCCGCCTGCGCCTGAGCAGCTATTTTTCCGACGTGGGCAACATGACCGCGCTTTCGGTGGTCAACGCCGCGGAGCGCGCCTACGTGCAGGCCGAACTGCCCAAGACCCATCCGGAACTGGCCAACGTGCCCGTGGTGGCCGCGGCCGCCGCGTTCCGCACCGGCTTCGGCGGCCCGGACGACTACACCGACGTGCCGGCCGGCCCCTTGAGCCTGCGCAGCGCGGCCGACCTGTACTTCTATCCGAACACCCTGGCGGCGGTGAAAACCGACGGCGCCGGGCTGAAGGCGTGGCTGGAGAAGTCGGCCGAGCGTTTCCGCCAGATCGATCCGTCCACCACCGCCGAGCAGCCGCTGCTCAACGACCGCATGCCCGGCTACAACTTCGACCAGCTGCAGGGCGACATCAGCTACGTGATCGATGTGACCAAGCCGGCCGGCAAGCGCATCGTCGACCTGCGCTGGAAGGGCAGGAAGGTCGACCCGAAGCAGCCCTTCGTGATCGTGACCAACAACTATCGCGCCAGCGGCGGCGGCAATTTCCCGGGGCTGGACGGCAAGAACATCGTGCTGGCCGCGCCGGACGGCACACGCGAGATCCTGGCCAAATGGCTGGAGCGCCAGCGCACGCTGAGCGCGAAGGACCTGCCGAAGGCGTCATGGCGCTTCGCGCCGGTGAAGACGCGCGGGCCGGTGGTGTTCAAGGGCGCCGCGGGCAAGGAAGCTGAGGCGCGCGAGGCGGGGGTGAAGAATGTGCGGCAGGTGAAAGACAACGGGGACGGGACGGCGGTGTACGCGATCGACCTGTCGAAGTGATTGCTTGAGCCCCTCTCCCTCTGGGAGAGGGGTTGGGGTGAGGGTACGGGCGGAGCAAAGCGCACCACTGCGCCCTTACCCTCATCCGGCTGCCGCCACCTTCCTCGCTCCTCAGAGCCGCGCACATCCAAGTGCGCTCCCCGCGTGCTCCCGAAGGAAGAAGGATTCCAACTTGGCAGCCTTACATCCCCAAGAACGACTTCCCCTGCTTCAACACCGTGTCGCACACCTTGGTGGTGAGCTGCGACTTCAGGTCGCTCGAGCCGCCGCCCACGCTGGACAGATCCAGGCTCTTGCCATTCTTCCCTTGCAGAATGCCGCTGGCGCCGCTGAGATAGCTCGGATCGCGCGTGGGATCGCCGCTCGTAGGCTGGCCGGAACTCTTCTTTTTCTTGCCCATCAGGCCACCGAGCACATCGCCGCCCGATGACGCACTGCCATTGGCCGACGCACCGCCACCGAGCTTGCCCAGCAACTGATCCTTGATGCCCGACGCACCGGAATCGCCGCCGAGGTAATTGTTCTTCACGCAGTACTGCAGCAGCCCGGCCACATTGCCCATGCTGCCGGAGCTCATCGAACCGCCGCCACCGCCGAGCAGTCCGCCGAGCTTGCCGAGGTCCTGGGCGCTGCTCGTGCCGCAGGCCAGGCCAAGGCCGAGAGCCAGGCCGGTCGCGGCGATACCGCGGATGCGTTTGTTCATGAGGAAGGCTCCTGGTTGTTGAGATCGCGGGGATTCAACACTTCGTCTCGTTACGTGGGTGTCACCGGGGTCGAGTCCTAAAGTTTCAGTTGCACCTGTTGACTGCGGTGCAGCATGGCCCGTATGGTCGATCCCATGTCGCCGCTTCCTGCCTCCATCCGCATGCTTTCCAGCCCGGTCCACGCCGGGCGCATGCCGTTGGCCGGCGCCATCGCTTCCTCCGCCACGATTATTACCACCGGTACCGGTACCACCGGCCACGGGTGGGTGTCCGCGCGCGAGTAGCTTCATCACACGCAACGGCCCCGCCCCTCGAAGAGGCGGGCCGGGCCACTCCGAACCGCCAGCGAGAGACGGGGCTCCCAACTCAAGGAGACCTCTGTGAACGCCCTCGCCCCTCAACTCGAACATCCCAAACACCCCGTGCTTGTCCGGGCGCTGCCGACGACCACTCCACGCCGCCGCATGCTGGCCGTGGGTCTGATCGGCCCCGGTCGTGTCGGCAGCGCCCTGCTCACCCAACTGCGTGCGGCGCAGACGCGCCTTTCCGAATCCGGCCTGGAACTGAAGCTGTGCGGCGTGGCCGCCAGCAAGCGCATGTGGCTGGACTGCGACGATCCGGACCTCAACCGCCGCTGCGACCGCGCCCAGATCTGGCGCCCCGCCGACCTGCGCCAGTTCGCCCGCCACGTGCTTGGCGACGACGGCCGCCACGCCCTGCTGATCGACTGCAGCGCCAACGACGAGGTGGCCGCGCACTACGCCGGCTGGCTGGCCGAGGGCGTGCATGTGGTCACCCCGAACAAGCTCGCCGGCAGCGGCCCGCTGGAGCGCTGGCAGGCGATCCGCGCGGCCAGCCATGCCGGCGCGCGCTTCCGCTACGAAGCCACGGTCTGCGCCGGCCTGCCGGTAGTGCAGACGCTGCGCGACCTGCTCGACACCGGCGATGAGCTGCTCGCCGTCGACGGCATGTTCTCCGGCACGCTGGCCTGGCTGTGCAACCGCCACGACGGCGGCCGGCCGTTCTCCGCGCTGGTGCGCGAGGCGCATGCGCTGGGCTATACGGAGCCCGATCCGCGCGACGACCTGTCCGGCCTGGACGTGGCGCGCAAGCTGGTGATCCTCGCCCGCGAAGCCGGCTGGGCGCTGTCGCTGGACGACGTGGACGTGCAGAGCCTGGTGCCCGCCGAACTGGCCGCGCTGGACGCCGACGCCTTCATGGCGCGCCTGGACGAACTGGACGCCCCGATGGCCGCCCAGCTGGCCATCGCCCGCGCCGAGGGCGGCGTGCTGCGCCACGTCGCCAGCCTGGACCGCGACGGCCGCGCCAGCGTGAAACTGGCCGTGCTGCCCGCCTCCCACCCCTTCGCGCACACGCGCCTGACCGACAACGTGGTGCAATTCACCACGCGCCGATACCACGATAATCCGCTGCTGGTGCAGGGACCGGGCGCCGGGCCGGAAGTGACGGCCGCGGGCGTGTTCGGCGACCTGCTGCGCATCGCCGAGTCGCTGGAGGCACGCGCATGAACGCCCAGCTCGCTGCTCAGAATCCGGAACCGATGGCCCGCTCTCCCCAACGCGCTCTTTCCGCCCAGGCCCTCGCGCCGGCCAGTGTCGGCAACGTCGGCATCGGCTTCGACATCCTCGGCCACAGCGTGGCCGGCGCCGGCGACCGCGCCCGGGTGCGCCGCATCGACGAGCCCGTCGTGCGCATCGCCGCCATCGAAGGCTGCGTCGTCGACCTGCCGCTCGATCCCGCGCAGAACACCGCCGGCATGGCGCTGATGGCCCTGCGCAAGGCGCTGGGGCTGCGCCATGGCTTCGAACTGGTGCTGCACAAGGGCATCGCGCTGGGTTCGGGCATGGGCGGTTCCGCGTCGTCCTGCGTGGCTGCCCTGGTGGCCGCCAATGCGCTGCTGGAACGTCCGCTGCCGATGGAGTCGCTGTACGGTTTCGCGCTCGAAGGCGAAGCCGTGGCCAGCGGCGGCCGCCACGGCGACAACGTGGGGCCGATGCTGCTCGGCGGCCTGGTGCTGGCCACGCGCGACCGCCTGGTGCGCGTGCCCGTGCCGGACGCCTGGCATTGCGCCCTGGTCCATCCGCACATGGTGCTGGAGACGCGCAAGGCGCGCGCCGCGCTGGCCGGCGCCTATCAGCTGGGCGAGTTCGTCGCGCAGAGCGCGAATCTTTCGCTCATGCTCGCCGGCTGCTGGCAGGGCGATGCCGGGCTGGTACGCGAAGGCTTGAACGACGTGCTGGTGGAACCGCGCCGCGCACCCTTGATCCCTGGCTTCGCGCGGGTGAAGCAGGCGGCGATGGACCATCGCGCGATGGGCGCGAGCATTTCCGGCGCCGGCCCCAGCGTGTTCGGCTGGTTCGAGCAGCGCGACGAAGCCAAGGCCGCCGCCGCCGCGATGGCCGCGGCCTTCGCCGAGGCGGGGCTGGACAGCGACACGCTGGTCTCGCCGATCGCCGGTCCCAGCGCCGCATTGATCGACGTGGAGCGCAAGGCATGAGCGAACCCCTGCTCTATCACAGCACGCGTGGCGCCGCGCACGGCGCCGGCATCGGCGAGGCGATCGCCGCCGGCCTCGCGCCGGACGGCGGCCTGTATGTGCCCGAGGCCCTGCCCAGCCGGCGCCCGGACGACTTCGACCCCGACGGCACGCTCGCCGACACGGCGGCACGCCTGCTGCGCCCCTTCTTCGCCGGCCATGCGCTGGCCGCGGAACTGCCGGCGATCTGCGCCGAGGCCTTCTGCTTCGACGCGCCGCTGCGGCCGCTGCCGCAGCACCCCGGCGCCGCGATGCTGGAGCTGTTCCATGGGCCCAGCGCGGCCTTCAAGGATTTCGGCGCGCGCTTCCTGGCCAGCTGCTTCCGCCGCCTGCGCAAGGCCGGCGAGGCGCCGCTAACCATCCTGGTCGCCACCTCCGGCGACACCGGCGCGGCGGTGGCGGCCGCATTTCACCGGCAGCCCGGCGTGGAGGTGGTGATCCTCTATCCGGATGGATTGGTCTCGCCGCGCCAGGCGCACCAGCTCGGTTGTTTCGGCGACAACGTACGCGCCCTGCGCGTGGCCGGCCGCTTCGATGATTGCCAGCGCATGGTCAAGGCCGCGCTCAACGACACGGCGCTGCAGGCGCAGCGGCCGCTGTCCTCCGCCAACAGCATCAGCCTCGGCCGCCTGCTGCCGCAGATGGCGTACTACGCGCACGCTTCGCTGCGCTGGTGGCGCGAGCATCGCCGCCCGCTCAACTTCATCGTGCCCACCGGCAACCTGGGCAATGCATTGGCCGCCGTGTGGGTGCGCGAGATGGGGCTGCCGGTCGGCGCGATCGAGCTGGCCTGCAATGCCAACGAGACGCTGCCGGACTACTTCGCCGGCACGCCCTATGCGCCGCGCGCCGCGGTCGCCACGCTGGCCAACGCGATGGACGTCGGCGCACCGAGCAACTTCGAGCGCCTGCGCTGGACCTTTCCCTACGACGACGACCTGCGCGGCCAGCTCTCCTCGCACAGCGTCGACGACGACACCATCCGCGCCACGGTGCGCCGGCATGCGCTGGAGCACGGCGAAGTGTTCTGCCCGCACACGGCGACGGCGATGCACCGGCTCGACCTGCGCCAGGAAAAAGCGGACTGGGCCGTGGTGTCGACCGCGCATGCGGCGAAGTTCGAAAGCGTGGTCGAACCGCTGATCGGCCGCGGCGTCGCCGTGCCCCCGGCGCTGCAAGCGATGCTGGCGCGACCGGCCCAGGCCGAAGCGATCGAGGCCAGCGACGACGCGCTCAAGCAGTGGCTGCTCCCGCAACCGGCTCACGTCCGTAGGTTGGGGTAAGCCGCAGGCGAACCCCAACGAGCCTCTCCTTTAACCGTGAGGTCTGTTGGGGTTCGCCTTCGGCTCACCCCAACCTACGTCGAGTCGGTTTTTTGTGCCCCGCCACATCCGTGTTTTGGCCCGGCAAAGCAGAGTCCGAATGGACCGTACGGCATGGCATGGTAGTGCGGATCGACCGTCGTACCAGTCCACGCAATCTACTGATGCGCGTCGACTTCCCTGCCGACCTTCGCACACGCCTGTAGGAATAGTCTGGATTTCAGCCATTTCCTCCATGTGTGCCGACATGCGCGGAATCGGCGCCGAATGGCGCTCTCATCCCATCCGGCCATCTGGACGTCCAAATGTGATCGAGTCAGTTTTTTTCGATCATTACACAAGAAACTGTTGACACGCCCTGACGAGCCCCGTTAGGGTCGATGACATGTCGCAACGCAACACCACCGCAAGCATCGCCGAAAGGACCCGCCCTCCAGCGGTTCCAGGCCTGCTGCGGCTGCGCGGCAACCTCCTTCTTGCCCTTGTACTCGTACTCCTTATTACCAACGGAGGTGCGGGCTGAGGGCGTGTGTCCAGGTAAAGCAAAACTGACCTGAATACCCCAAAGAACCCCGCACCCGAACAGGATGCGGGGTTTTTTGTTGCCCTCGGCGCAGCGCCAGCAGCGGAGCCGACATGAATCACGAAACCCAGCACAGCAACGACAGCAGCGAGGACGGCGTAGTAGCCGACGACCGCGTGCGCATCTTCGACACCACCCTGCGCGACGGCGAACAGGCGCCAGGCTTCGGCATGGACCGCCGCGCCAAGCTGCGCATGGCGCACGCGCTCGAGGCGCTCGGCGTGGACGTGATGGAAGCGGGCTTTCCGCAGGCTTCGCCGGACGATTTCGCCGCCGTCGCCGACATCGCCAAGGCGGTTCGCCACTCCACCGTCTGCGCGCTGGCGCGCTGCCAGGCCGCCGACATCGACACCGCCGGCCGCGCGCTGGAAGCCGCGCAGCACTCGCGCATCCATGTGTTCCTGTCGACCAGCCCGCTGCATCGCGAGCACAAGCTGGGCATGAGCAAGCAGCAGGTGATCGACACCGCCATCGCTGCCGTCGAGCGCGCCAGGGCGCTGTGCCACGAGGTCGAGTTCTCCGCCGAGGACGCCATGCGCACCGAGCCGGACTACCTGGCCGAAGTGTTCAGCGCGGCCATCGCCGCCGGCGCCACTACGGTCAACGCGCCGGACACGGTCGGCTACGTCACCCCCGCCGAAATCGCCGAACGCTTCGCCTACCTGCGCAAGCACGTGAAGGGCGCCGAGCGCGTGGTGTTCTCCTCGCACTGCCACGACGACCTGGGGATGGCCGTCGCCAACAGCCTGGCCGCGGTCAGCGCCGGCGCGCGGCAGATCGAATGCACCATCAACGGCATCGGCGAACGCGCCGGCAACGCCTCGCTGGAAGAAGTGGTGATGGCGCTGCGCGTGCGCGGCCCCTACTTCGGCGTGGACTCGCGCATCGACGCGCGCCGCCTGGTGCAGACCTCGCGCCTGCTGACCCAGCTGACCGGCCAGGCCGTGCCGCGCAATAAGGCCATCGTCGGCGACAACGCTTTCGCGCACGAGTCGGGCATTCACCAGCACGGCATGCTCAAGCACCGCGGCACCTACGAAATCATGCGTCCGCAGGACGTCGGCATGGGCGAGACCAAGCTGGTGCTGGGCAAGCATTCCGGCCGCCACGCGCTGCGCTCGCGCCTGCAGGCGCTGGGCCACACGCCCGAAGAAGCCGCGATGGACGACATCTTCGCGCGCTTCAAGGCGCTGGCCGACAAGAAACGCGAAATCCACGACGAAGACCTGGAAGCGCTGGCGCTGGGCCAGGATCCGGACGCTGCCGGCCCCTGGCGGATCGTGCAGTTGAACAGTTCCTCGCACCTGGGCGGCAGCGCCTCCGCCTCGGTGCGGCTGGCCCACGACGATGGCCGCGAGATCGGCGAAGCCGCCATCGGCGACGGTCCCGTGGACGCGGTCCTGCGCGCGATGGAACGCGCCACCGGCACCGACCTGGAGCTGACCCAGTTCCAGGTGCGCGCCGTCAGCGAAGGCGGCGACGCCCAGGGCCAGGCCCAGCTCACCGCGCGCCACGCCGCGCGCAACTGGCGCGGCAACGGCGTCAGCACCGACATCGTCGAGGCCACCGCGCTGGCCGCGCTTTCCATCGTCAACCGCATCGAGCGGCAGGCCGCCCCGTCCGCCGCCGCGCAACCGCAAGTCCAAGGAGCCACCGCATGACCACGCCCTTTCTCTGGCACAACGGCCAGATCAAGCCGTGGACCGAAGCCACGGTCCACGTCAGCACCCACGCGCTGCACTACGGCTCCTCGGTGTTCGAGGGCGAGCGCGTGTATGCCACGCCGCAGGGCCCGGCCTATTTCCGCCTCGCCGACCACACGCGGCGCCTGTTCGAGTCGGCGCGCGTGTACGAGATCGAGGTCGGCTACAGCGAAGACGAGATCAACGCCGCCTGCATGGAAGTGATCCGCGCCAACCGCATGGGCTCGGCCTACGTGCGTCCCATCGTGTTCCGCGGCGCCGGCGGCCTGGGCGTGCTGGCCAAGCCGGGCGCGCCGGTGGACGTGGCGATCATGGCGATGGAATGGGGCGCCTACCTGGGCGATGCGCGCGAGCAGGGCGCCGACGTGTGCGTGTCCTCGTGGCAGCGCCCGGCGCCGAACACCGTGCCGAGCTGGGCCAAGGCCGGCGGCAATTACCTGAGCAGCCAGCTGATCGGCCTGGAAGCGCGCCGCGGCGGCTACGCCGAAGGCATCGCGCTCGGCCACAACGGCCTGCTGAGCGAAGGCGCCGGCGAGAACGTGTTCGTGGTCAAGAACGGCAAGCTGCTGACCCCGCCGACCAGCGCCGGCATCCTGGCCGGCATCACCCGCGACACGGTGATGACGCTGGCCGAAGACCTCGGCATCAAGGTCGAGGAACGCGACCTGCCGCGCGAAGCGCTGTACACCGCCGACGAAGTGTTCATGACCGGCACCGCCGCCGAGATCACCCCGGTGCGCTCGGTCGACCGCAAGCCGGTCGGCACCGGCCGCCCCGGCCCGATCACCCGTGCGCTGCAGGACGCCTTCTTCGGCCTGTTCGATGGCAGGACCGACGACCGCTGGGGCTGGCTGGCGCCCGTGCACGTGCAGGCCGCCGAGCAGGTGGCCGCATGAGCGCGCGCACCCTGTTCGAGAAACTGTGGGACGCGCACGTCGTCGCGCCCGAAACCGCCGACACGCCGGCCATCCTGTACATCGACCTGCACCTGGTGCACGAAGTCACCTCGCCGCAGGCCTTCAGCGAACTGCGCGAGCGCGGCCTGAAGCTGCGTCGCCCCGATCGCGCGCTGGCCACGCTGGACCACTCCACGCCGACCCTGCCCGCCAACGACAAGGGCGAGCGCCCCTACGCCAACGAGGAAGCCAAGGCCCAGGTCGCCCAGCTGGAAGCGAACTGCCGCGAGTTCGGCGTCGAGCTGCACGGCTGGGACAGCAGCGAGCGCGGCATCGTGCACGTGATCGGCCCCGAGCTGGGCGCCACCCAGCCGGGCATGACCATCGTATGCGGCGACAGCCACACCTCCACCCACGGTGCCTTTGGAGCATTGGCCTTCGGCATCGGCACCACCGAGGTCGGCCACGTGATGGCCACGCAGTGCCTGCTGCAGCGCAAGCCGAAGACGCTGGCGATCCATGTCGACGGCCAGCTGCCCAAGGGCATCGGCGCGAAGGATCTGATCCTGCACATCATCGGCGAGATCGGTGTCGACGGCGGCACCGGCCATGTCATCGAATACCGCGGCGAAGCCATCGAGGCCTTGTCGATGGACGAGCGCATGACGGTCTGCAACATGTCGATCGAGGCCGGCGCGCGCGCGGGCCTGATCGCACCCGACGACACCACCTTCGCCTGGCTGAAGGGCCGTCCGCGCGTGCCGCAGGGCGCGGCGTGGGATGCGGCCGTGGCCAAGTGGCGCGCGCTGCGCACCGACGCCGGCGCCAGCTACGACCGCGAAGTGCGTATCGACGCGAGCAAGGTCAAGCCCACCGTCACCTACGGCACCCATCCGGGCATGGCCATCGCCATGGACGCTCCCGTGCCGGCCGCGCGCTCGGCGCAGGAAACCCGCGCGCTGGACTACATGCGCGCCCAGCCCGGCAAGCCGATGCAGGGCACGCCGGTGGACGTGGTGTTCATCGGCAGCTGCACCAACTCGCGCCTGTCCGACCTGCGCGAGGCCGCCGCGATCTTGCGCGGTCGCCGCATCGCCGAAGGTGTGCGCATGCTGGTGGTGCCGGGTTCCGAAGCGGTGCGCCGCGACGCCGAGCGCGAAGGCCTGCACCAGGTGTTCACCGCGGCCGGCGCCGAGTGGCGCGTGCCGGGCTGCTCGATGTGCATCGCCATGAACGGCGACCTGGCGCAGCCGGGCCAGCTGGTGGTCAGCACCTCCAACCGCAACTTCGAAGGCCGCCAGGGCAAGGGCGCGCGCACCGTGCTGGCCAGTCCGGCCACCGCCGCCGCTTCCGCGCTGGCCGGCTCCATCGCCGACCCGCGCGAATACGTCAACGAGGCCGCTGCCGCATGAAAGCCGTCACCCGCATCCATTCGCGTACCGCAGTCCTGGCCGACGAGAACATCGACACCGACCGCATCATTCCCGCGCGCTTTCTTACCACCACCGAGCGCGCCGGCCTGGGCAAGCTGTGCTTCAACGACTGGCGCTATCTGCCGGACGGCAGCGACAACCCGGCCTTCCCGCTGAACCAGCCGCAGGCCAAGGGCTGCGCGATCCTGGTCGCCGGGCGCAACTTCGGTTGCGGCTCCTCGCGCGAGCACGCGCCGTGGGCGCTGCTGGACTTTGGGATCCAGGCGGTGCTGTGCAGCGAGATCGCGGACATCTTCCGCAACAACGCGCTGAAGAACGGCCTGCTGGCCATCGTGGTGTCCGATGCCGAGCACCGCTGGCTGCTGGATCACCCCGGAACCGAGCTGAGCATCGACGTGGAAGGCCAGTACATCGCCCTGCCCGACGGCGGCCGCATTCCGTTCCAGCTCGAACCCTTCGCCCGCCACTGCCTGCTGAACGGCGTCGACCAGCTCGGCTACCTGCTGCAGCACGACGACGCCATCGCCCACTACGAACAGCATCTGGAGCAAGCCGCATGAAAGCCCGCATCGTCACCCTGCCCGGCGACGGCGTCGGTCCGGAAGTCACCGCCGCCGCCGTCGCCGTGCTGGACGCCGTCGCCGCCCACTACGACCATACGTTCGACTACGAGCAACACCTGATCGGCGGCTGCGCCATCGACGCCACCGGCGAACCGCTGCCGGCCGATGCTCTGGCCGCGTGCAAATCCGCCGATGCGGTGCTGCTGGGCGCAGTCGGCGGGCCGAAGTGGTCCGATCCGTCCGCGCCGGTGCGTCCCGAGCAGGGCCTGCTGGCGCTGCGCGCGGCGCTGGGCGTGTACGCCAACCTGCGTCCGCTGCAGGTGCATCCGGCGCTCACCGCGCTGTCGCCGCTGAAGGACGACAAGCTGCGCAACGTCGACGTGCTGTTCGTGCGCGAGCTCACCGGCGGCGCCTACTTCGGCGCCAAGACGCGCACCGTCGATACCGCCACCGACGAGTGCAAGTACACCGTGGTCGAAGTCGAGCGAGTGGTGCGCCGCGCCTTCGAGCTGGCGCGCGGCCGCCGCCACAAGGTCACCTCGGTGGACAAGGCCAACGTGCTGGAAACCTCGCGCCTGTGGCGCAGCACGGTGCAGCGCATCGCCGCCGACTATCCGGACGTGAAGCTGGAGCACCAGCTGGTCGATTCGATGGCGATGCTGCTGCTGACCCAGCCGGCCAGCTACGACGTGGTGGTCACCGAGAACCTGTTCGGCGACATCCTCACCGACGAAGCCGCCGCCCTGGCCGGTTCGCTGGGCCTGCTGCCCTCCGCCTCGCTGGGCGAAGGCGCGCGCGGCCTGTACGAGCCGATCCACGGTTCGGCGCCGGACATCGCCGGCAAGGGCGTGGCCAATCCGGTCGGCGCGATCCTCTCCGCGGCGATGCTGCTGCGCCATTCGCTGGGCCTGGAAGAAGAAGCCGGCGCAGTGGAAGCGGCGGTCGAGCACGTGCTGGAGCACGGCCCGCGCAGCCGCGACATCGGCGGCGACGCCGGCACCGCGGCGATCCGCGAAGCCGTGGTGGCCGCGCTGGACGAACACGTCGCCAACTCGGAAGCCTTTTTCAGCGGAGCGCGCGCGTGCGGCTGAGCCATGTCCCCATGGTTCGCGCCAGCGCGGCCTCCGTGCCGTCTGCTTCCCCCTGCGTGCAGCGGGATATGAGGGCGTCGCTCACTCCGCCCCGGGTGAACGCCACTCCCCGCGCCCTGTCCCGCGTGCCCCTGCGCGCAGGGGGAGCAACCCATCGCAGCCACCGATGTACCGCAACCCGGAGTTTGTCTTTCCATGCGCAGTGACCTCATCAAGACCGGCGCCGACCGCGCCCCCGCGCGCGCGATGCTGCGCGCCACCGGGCTGGACGACGGCGCCATCGCCAAGCCGCTGGTGGCGGTGGTGCATACCTGGTCCAACGTCAGCCCCTGCAACCTCAACCTGCGCGAGCTGGCCGAACAGGTGGCCGAAGGCATCCGCGCCGCCGGCGGCACGCCGATCGAGTTCAACACCATCGCCGTCACCGACGGCATTGCCATGGGCACGCCCGGCATGCGCGCCTCGCTGATCAGCCGCGAGGTGATCACCGACTCGATCGAGCTGGCCGTCGACGGCCACTGCCTGGACGCGATGGTGGTGCTGTGCGGCTGCGACAAGACCATCCCCGCCGCCGCGATGGCGATGGCGCGCCTGGATATCCCTGCAGTCGCGCTGTACGGCGGCACCATCGCGCACGGCACGCACGATGCGCATCCGATCACCATCCAGCAGGTGTTCGAGGCGGTCGGCGCGCATGGCGCCGGCAAGATCGACGACGCCGAGCTGGCTGCGGTCGAGCGCGATGCCTGCCCGGGCGCCGGTGCCTGCGGCGGCCAGTTCACCGCCAACACCATGGCGATGGTGCTGACCACGCTGGGCCTGTCGCCGATGGGTTTCAACGACATTCCCGCCACGCATCCGGCCAAGGCCGCGGCGGCACGCCGCTGCGGCGAGCTGGTGATGGATTGCCTGCGCGAGCAGCGCACGCCGCGCGCGCTGATCAATCGCACCTCGCTGCGCAACGCCGCGCGCATGGTCGCCGCCACCGCCGGCTCCACCAACGCAGTGCTGCATCTGCTGGCAATCGCGCGCGAAGCCGGTGCGCCGTGGACGCTGGAAGATTTCGAGCCGGCCTCCAAGCACACGCCGGTGATCGCCGACCTGCTGCCGGGCGGCCGCTATACCGCGGTGGAAATGTTCGGCGCCGGCGGCGCCGCGCGCGTGGCGCAGGAACTGATCGCCGCCGGCATGCTGGACGACGTTCCGACCGTCACCGGCCGCAGCCTGTTCGAGGAAGCCGCGGCGGCGCCGCGCGCGGAGCAGCAGGACGTGATCCTGCCGGTCGGCCAGCCGCTGAAGCCGCGCGGCGGCTATTCGATCCTGTACGGCAACCTCGCGCCGGAAGGCTGCATCCTCAAGCTTGCCGGCAAGGGCGCCACCCATTTCGAAGGCACCGCCCGCGTGTTCGAAAGCGAGGAGCAGGCCTTCGCCGCCGTGCAGCAGGGCCGCATCGCCAAGGGCGACGTGATCGTGATCCGCAACGAAGGTCCGGCCGGCGGCCCGGGCATGCGCGAGATGCTCGGCGTCACCGCCGCGCTGATCGGCCGCGGCCTGGGCGACGACGTTGCGCTGATCACCGACGGCCGCTTCTCCGGCGCCACCCACGGCTTCATGGTCGGCCACATGGCGCCGGAAGCGGTGCGCGGCGGCCCGATCGCGTTGCTGCGCGACGGCGACCGCATCCGCATCGATGCCGGCCTGCGCGAAATCGCCACCGACGCCGATCTGGCCGAGCGCCGCCAGCACTGGACGCCACCCGCACCCAAGGTCACCACCGGCGCGCTGGCCAAGTACGCGCGCCTGGTCGGCTCCGCTTCCGACGGCGCCAATACGCACCCCGAAACATCCGTCGCTACCCCCAAACACGTCCAAGTCACCGCTACCGAAGGAGTCACCGCATGAGCAGCACCACTTCCAACCCGACGCTGGCCAACGCCCGCATCGCCGTGCTCGGCTACGGCAGCCAGGGCCGCGCGCACGCCCTCAACCTGCGCGACTCCGGCCTGGACGTCGTGGTCGGCCTGCGCAAGGGCGGCCCCTCGTGGGAACGCGCCAGCGCGGAAGGCTTCACCGTGGCCGAGCCGGGCGAAGCCGTGCGCGGCGCCGACCTGGTCGCCGTGCTGACGCCCGACATGGTGCAGCCGGCGCTGTACAAGGAATCGATCGAGCCGAACATCAAGGCCGGCGCCGCGCTGCTGTTCGCGCACGGCTTCAACGTGCACTTCAAGCAGATCGCCCCGCGCGAGGACATCGACGTGATCCTGGTCGCGCCGAAGGGTCCGGGCGCGCTGGTGCGCCGCGAGTACGAGATCGGCCGCGGCGTGCCCAGCATCTGGGCGATCCACCAGGACGTCACCGGCCAGGCCGAGGCCAAGGCCAAGGCCTATGCCGACGGCATCGGCGGCGGCCGCGCGCTGCTGATCAAGACCGACTTCAAGGAAGAGACCGAGACGGATCTGTTCGGCGAACAGGCCGTGCTGTGCGGCGGCGCCAGCTCGCTGGTGCAGGCCGGTTTCGAGACCCTGGTGGAAGCCGGCTACCAGCCGGAGATCGCCTACTACGAAGTGCTGCACGAGCTGAAGCTGATCGTGGACCTGTTCTACGAAGGCGGCATCGCGCGCATGCTGGAATTCGTCTCCGAGACCGCGCAGTACGGCGACTACGTCAGCGGCCCGCGGGTGATCGACGCCGGTACCAAGGCGCGCATGAAGGATGTGCTGACCGATATCCAGGACGGCACCTTCGCGCGCAACTGGATCGCCGAGTACCAGGCCGGCCTGCCCAACTACAAGCGCTTCAAGCAGGCGGACCTGGAGCATCCGATCGAGCAGGTCGGCGCCAAGCTGCGCGCGCGCATGTCCTGGCTGCAGGCGGGTGCCGCCAAGGCGGCCGGCGAGCCGCTGAAGAAGGTGGGCTGAGCCAGCTCGCGCTTAGTACCTCAAGCTCACGGCGTACCCCCTTCTCCCTCCGGGAGAAGGTGCCGGCAGGCGGATGAGGGTTCGGCCGGAGCGGTGCACATCATTCTTGCGCTCCGCCCGTACCCTCACCCCAACCCCTCTCCCGAAGGGAGAGGGGCTTTACCTCGCCATCCTGCGGGCGCGAGGCTCAATCCAAAGGAACCCGCTTCACCATGAACGCGCTGCTGCCGCACACCTACGACGCTGTCCCCGAAGACGACGCCACCCATCCCCTCAATGCGTTGCGCATGAGCGGCGCCGAGGTGGTGGTACAGGTACTGGCCGACGAGGGCGTGGACGTGCTGTTCGGCTATTCGGGCGGCGCCATCCTGCCGGTGTACGACGCGGTGTTCCGCTACAACGCCACGCATATCGGGCCCAGCGGCGGCGAGCCGATGCCGCTGATCGTGCCGGCCAACGAGCAGGGCGCGGGCTTCATGGCGGCCGGCTACGCACGTGCCTCGGGCAAGGTCGGCGTGGCCATCGTCACCTCGGGCCCCGGCGCCACCAACATGGTGACGCCGGTGCGCGACTCGATGTCCGATTCGGTGCCGATGGTAGTGCTGTGCGGCCAGGTGCCGACCACCGCGATCGGTTCGGATGCGTTCCAGGAAGCGCCGATCGCCAACATCATGAGCGCCTGCGCCAAGCATGTGTTCCTGGTCACCGACGCCGAGAAGCTGGAAGCCACCCTGCGCACCGCGTTCGAGATCGCGCGCAGCGGCCGGCCCGGGCCGGTGGTGGTGGATATCCCCAAGGATGTACAGAACACCCTGCTGCCGTTCCACGGCGAGGGCCTGCTGCCGATGCCCGGCTATCGCGCGCGGCTGCAGCGGCTGGAGCAATCCACCCTGGACGACGCGCAATGCGTGGCCTTCTTCGAGGCACTGGCACAGTCCAAACGTCCGCTGATCTACGCCGGCGGCGGCACCATCGCCTCCGGCGCTTCCCATGAGTTGCGCGCCTTCGTCGCCGACTACGGCCTGCCCGTCACCACCACCCTGATGGGCCTGGGCGCTTACGACACCACCGAGCCGCTGGCCCTGCACATGCTGGGCATGCACGGTACGGCCTATGCCAACTACGCGGTGGAGGATTGCGACTTCCTGTTCACGCTGGGCGCGCGCTTCGACGACCGCGTGGCGGGTGTGCCGGACAAGTTCGCGCCGCAGGCGAAGTTCATCGCGCAGATCGACATCGACCCGGCCGAGATCGGCAAGGTCAAGAGCGTCGACTGGCACCATACGGGCGACCTGACGCGCACGCTTGCGCAGCTGCGCGCCTGGGGCGAACGCCACGGCTGGCGCGAGCAGCTGTCCGCACGCTATGCACCCTGGCATCGCCACGTGGCGGAACTGAAACAGGTGCACGCGCTGGACTACGACCGCGCCAGCCCGCTGATCCAGCCCTATGCGGTGATCGAGGAGATCAACCGCCATACGCAAGGCCACGCAGTGATCAGCACCGGCGTCGGCCAGCACCAGATGTGGGCGGCGCAGTATTTCGACTTCCGCGAGCCGCGCCATTGGCTCAGCTCCGGCTCGATGGGCACCATGGGCTTCGGCCTGCCCGCGGCGATCGGCGCGCAGTTCGCGCGGCCTGGCGCGGTGGTGATCGATATCGACGGCGACGCCAGCATCCGCATGAACCTGGGCGAGCTGGAAACCGTCACCACTTACGGCCTGCCGGTCAAAGTCGTCGTGCTCAACAACATCGGCGACGGCATGGTGCGGCAGTGGCAGAAGCTGTTCTTCCGCGGCCGCTTCGCTTCCTCCGACAAGAGCCTGCACCGCAAGGACTTCATCAAGGCCGCGCAGGCCGACGGTTTCGAGTGGGCACGCCGCCTGGAGCGCAGGGAAGAACTGGCGGCCACCATCGCCGACTTCCTCGCCCACCCGGGCCCGGCCTTCCTGGAGGTGATGATCGACCCGGATGCCGGCGTGTATCCGATGGTCGGCCCCGGCGCCACTTACGCGCAGATGATTACCGGCGATCACATCGCCTCGCGCCAGGCCGTGCAGGCCGACGGCGCCGCCAGCGACATGTTCTGATCGAGAGACTCATGAAACACACGCTTTCCATCCTGCTGCAGAACGAAGCCGGCGCCCTGGTGCGCGTGGCCGGGTTGTTTTCCGCGCGCGGTTTCAATATCGACTCGCTCACCGTGGCCGCCACGCAAGACCCGGCCGTCTCGCAACTGACCCTGGTGATGCACGGCGCCGACGAGGCGGTGGACCAGCTGATCAAGCAGACGCGCAAGCTGGTGGACGTGATCGAGGTCAGCCATCCCGCCGCGGAAGCGCTGCAGTGAACGCGGTGGCCGCGCACCGGCCGCCGACGGAAGAAGCGGACCACGACCTGCTGCGCCGCACGCTGGCGGCGCGGGTCTACGAGGTGGCGCGGGAGACCGCACTGGAATCGGCGCCGCTGCTGTCGGCACGGCTCGGCCAGCGCGTGCTGCTCAAGCGCGAAGACCAGCAGCCGGTGTTCTCCTTCAAGCTGCGCGGCGCCTACAACAAGATGGTCGGGCTCGACGCGGCGCAACGCGCGCGCGGCGTGATCGCCGCTTCCGCCGGCAACCATGCGCAGGGCGTGGCGCTGGCGGCGGCGAAGCTGGGCCTGCGCGCCGTGATCGTGATGCCGGTGACCGCGCCGCAGGTAAAGATCGATGCGGTGCGCCGCCTCGGCGGCGCCTGGGTCGAGGTGGTGCTGGCCGGGGATTCGTACAGCGATGCGCAGGCCGAGGCCGCGCGGCTCGAACAACAGCACGGCTACACCTTCGTGCATCCCTTCGACGACCCCGCCGTGATCGCCGGCCAGGCCACCGTGGGCATGGAAATCCTGCGCCAGCATCCGGGCCCGCTGCATGCGGTGTTCGTGCCGGTGGGCGGCGGCGGCCTGCTCGCCGGCGTGGCGGCCTATATCAAGGCGCTGCGGCCCGAGGTGAAGGTGATTGGCGTGCAGACCGTCGACTCCGACGCGATGGCGCAGTCGCTGGAGCAAGGCGAACGCGTGACGCTGGACGAGGTGGGCCTGTTCGCCGACGGCACCGCGGTCAAGCGCGTGGGCGCGGAAACCTTCGCGCTGTGCCAGCGCCATGTCGACGCCATGCTGCGCGTCGATACCGACGCCATCTGTGCGGCGATCCGCGACGTCTTCCAGGAAACCCGCAGCGTGCCGGAGCCCTCCGGCGCGCTGGCCCTGGCGGGGCTCAAGCAGTACGCGGCCACGCACCAGCTCGACGACGCCACCCTGGTCGCCATCGTCTCCGGCGCCAACCTCAACTTCGACCGCCTGCGCTTCGTGGCCGAGCGCGCCGAAGTGGGCGAGCAGCGCGAGGCGGTGTTCGCCGTGACCATCCCGGAAGAACGCGGCAGCTTCCGCCGCTTCTGCGCGACGCTGGGCCAGCGCTCGATCACCGAATTCAACTACCGCATCGGCGATGCGGCCAGCGCGCATATCTTCGTCGGCATCCAGATCCGCCAGCGCGACGAGCGCGAGGCGCTGACCGCCGCTTTCGCCGCGGAAGGCTTCGGCGTGCTGGATCTCACCGACGACGAGCTGGCCAAGCTGCACCTGCGCCACATGATCGGCGGCCGCTCCCCGCTGGCCCACGACGAGCTGCTGTACCGCTTCGAGTTTCCCGAGCGCCCCGGCGCGCTGACCCGCTTCCTCGGCCATATGCACCCGGACTGGAACATCAGCCTGTTCCATTACCGCAACCATGGCGCGGACTACGGCCGCATCCTGGTCGGCATCCAGGTGCCGGCCGGCGAGCGCGCGATGTTCGAGCAGTTCCTGGCCCAGCTGGGCTACCCCTGCCGCGACGAAAGCGGCAACCCCGCCTACCGCCTGCTCCTGCGCGAAGCCTCGCCCTGAAGCCCCTCTCCCCTCGGGAGAGGGGTTGGGGTGAGGGTACGGGCGGAGCGCAAGAGTGACGTGCATCGCTCCGGCCGAACCCTCATCCACCTGCCGGCACCTTCCTCGCTCCTCAGAGCCGCGCACATCCATGTGCGCTCCCCGCGTGCTCTCCCACGGGGACTACCTTCGGGTCGCCGGAGGGAGAAGGGTTCATCCCTGGGAACTGAGTAGCCCCAGAGGTAGGGGGGTACACCCCTCCCTGCGTTTATCCCTTCAGATACCCGGGAAAGGCGGCCTGCCGCCCCGCCCCGGCGAGCTTTTGCCGTGTCCGCCCCCTGCCCGGGCGGTCCGGCGCCGGTTCTCTTCCGGTGCTCCCGGAAGAGAGCGCAAGCCGCACGGACCGCGGATTGCGTGGCCTCGTCCCTCCCCTGAGACGAGTCCAACCCTGGAAACAGGGGC
>NZ_FONH01000038.1 GCF_900112865.1 Dyella marensis
GCCGATCGCGATGACGGACGGCCTGCGCTTCGCGATCCGCGAAGGCGGCCGCACCGTCGGCGCCGGCGTCGTCGCCAAGATCACCAAGTAAGTAGTAACATTGGGAGTCGCCCGCCGAGCGGGCTGTGAGACAGGGACGGAAGGAACCCCTTCCGTCCTCGCCGCGAAGGCGGCAGCTCACGGCAGGCCAGGCGTGCGACTCCACTGATTTTCAAACGTACGCCAGTAGCTCAATTGGCAGAGCAGCGGTCTCCAAAACCGCAGGTTGGGGGTTCGAGTCCCTCCTGGCGTGCCACCTTCCCGAGGACCTAAGACGGGTGGCGAGTGGTATCCGGGGCTTCGGGGCCCGGTTGCCGGCTCCTATCCGATCGCGTGCATGAATACCAAGGCAGAACAGACCAAGGGCGCTAACCTCAAGGAGGCGGGCGCCGCCGACATCGCCAAGCTGGTGCTTGCCGTGCTGGTGCTGGTCGCCGGTATCGTGGCCTATTCCTGGTTCAGCAACGACACGAGCATCCCCGCCTCGGTGCGCCTGGTCGGCGTGCTGGTGGCCCTGGTGGCTGCTCTGGGTATTGCGGCCACGACGGCGCTCGGTCGCCGCGTCCGCTCGTTCCTGGGCGAGTCCCAGTTCGAAATGCGCAAGGTGGTCTGGCCGACGCGTGACGAGACGCTGAAGACCACCGGCATCATCATCGTCGTGGTGATCGTTCTCTCCCTGCTGCTGGGCGTGATCGATCTCATCCTTAAGTCGGTCGTGCTCGACTGGCTGCTCAAGCTGGGTTCGTGAGGTAAAGGGCATGAGCAAGCGTTGGTATGTGGTGCACGCCTATTCGGGCTTCGAGAACCAGGTGCGCAAGTCGCTGGTCGAGCGCATTCAGCGCGCCGGCATGGAAGAAAGGTTCGGCGAAGTGCTGGTGCCGACCGAGGAAGTGATCGAGATGCGCGGCGGCCAGAAGCGCCGCAGCGATCGCAAGTTCTTCCCGGGCTATGTGCTGGTGCAGATCGAGACCGACACCGAGGGCAAGGCCCCGCGGATCGACGATGAGTGCTGGCACCTGGTGAAGGAAACTCCCAAGGTGATGGGCTTCATCGGCGGCACCGCCGACCGCCCGCTGCCGATCCGCGACAGCGAAGCCGACAACATCCTCAGTCGCGTCCGCGAGGGTGTGGAGAAGCCGAAGCCCAAGGTCCTGTTTGAGCCGGGTGAAATGGTCCGCGTGACCGACGGCCCCTTCAACGACTTCAACGGCGTGGTCGAGGAAGTCAACTACGAGAAGAGCCGCCTGCGCGTCGCGGTGCTCATCTTCGGTCGTTCGACCCCGGTCGAGCTCGAATTCGGACAGGTCGAGAAGGCCTGACGCAAGCCCCGGCACGGGGCTTGCTTAAAACTTGATCACTCCGTAAACTACGCGGTTCACGCCGGGGCATTTCGCTCGGCGTGTCCGTATTTCTCGGTCCGCTGGAGCGCGGGCCGCCCTCCATCCAGGGAATGTGCACTGCGAGGAGCCGCAAGGCGCCCGAACTCGCGAGGAAAATCCAATGGCAAAGAAAGTCGTCGGTTATATCAAGCTGCAGGTCAAGGCCGGCCAGGCCAACCCGTCGCCGCCGGTGGGCCCCGCCCTCGGCCAGCGCGGCCTGAACATCATGGAATTCTGCAAGGCGTTCAATGCCGCCACGCAGAAGATGGAACCGGGCATGCCGATTCCCGTGATCATCACGGCCTATTCGGACCGTAGCTTCACCTTCATCACCAAGACCCCGCCGGCCAGCGTCCTGATCAAGAAGGTCACGGGCATCGCCAAGGGCTCGTCCAAGCCGAACACCGACAAGGTCGGCAAGATCAGCCGCAAGCAGCTGGAAGACGTTGCGAAGCAGAAGGAGCCGGATCTGACGGCTGCCGATCTGGATGCCGCGGTGCGCACCATTGCCGGTAGCGCCCGCAGCATGGGCTTCGTGGTGGAGGGTTAAGACATGGCAAAGATCACCAAGCGTTTGAAGGCCGCCCAGGCGGCGGTGCAGCCGGGCAAGCTGTATGGCCTGGAAGAAGCCCTGAACATCGTCAAGAACAACGCCAAGGCGAAGTTCGCCGAGTCCGTGGACGTCGCCGTCCGCCTCGGCATCGATGCGAAGAAGTCCGACCAGGGTGTGCGCGGCTCCTCGCTGCTGCCGCACGGCACCGGCAAGACCATCAAGGTCGCCGTGTTCGTGCCGGCCGGTGAGAAGGCCGAGGCCGCCAAGGCCGCCGGCGCCGACGCCGTCGGCATGGACGACCTGGCCGAGCGCATGCAGGCCGGCGACCTCGACTTCGGTCGCGTGATCGCCACGCCGGACGCGATGCGCGTGGTCGGCAAGCTGGGCCAGCTGCTCGGCCCGCGCGGCCTGATGCCGAACCCGAAGGACGGCTCGGTCACCGCCGACGTCGCCACCGCGGTGAAGAACGCCAAGGCCGGCCAGGTGAAGTTCCGCAACGACAAGGCGGGCATCATCCACGCCACCATCGGCAAGGCCAACTTCGAGGCGGCGCAGCTTGCCGACAACCTCAATGCGCTCATCGCCGACCTGCTGAAGGCCAAGCCTTCCACGGCGAAGGGCCAGTACCTGCAGAAGATCGCCCTGTCCAGCACGATGGGCGTGGGCGTTCCGGTCGATACCTCCACCGTGGCGGTCTCGGCCAAGTAAGACATCAAGTCCTGCGCCGGCCCAGCCGGCGCAGGCACGTTTTTGAGGGCAGGTGCCGGTTCGTGCCGGTGCCGCCGTCAAAGACCGCAGGCGCGATCAGCGCGCGACGACGACGAGCAGGGAGCTCGTACTGGCATGGAACCGCCGTCGTCGCCAGCGGGTTCGCTTAATCGGTTCCCTTGCGGATCCGGCCTGCGCAGATGGTGCTGCCCCTTCTGGAACTGTTCTGGAAAGGCCACCACCCGGGATCTCTTGGATCCCCGACGTCACGGAAGGCGTCGCCCAGGACCGCAAGCGGCAGGAGTCGCAAGCGGATTTCAAAGTGGAGGAGTGATATGGCTCTGAATCTCTCTCAGAAGCAAGAAGTCGTCGCCGAACTGGCAGAAATTGCCGCGAAGGCGCACTCCTTGGTCGCTGCCGAGTACGCGGGCACCACGGTCGAACAGATGACCGCGATGCGCAAGAAGGCCCGCGAGAGCGGCGTGTTCCTGAAAGTCGTCAAGAACACGCTGGCTTCGCGCGCTGTCGGCGGTACCGGGTTCGAGGTCGTCAAGGACGCCCTCACCGGTCCGCTGCTGTACGCGTTCTCGATGGAGGAGCCCGGCGCTGCCGGTCGCCTGATCAAGGAATTCGCCAAGACCAACGAAAAGCTCAAGCCCCGGGTCGTCTCCGTGGAAGGCAAGCTGCTGCCCGCCGCCCATGTGGACGTGCTGGCCTCGCTGCCGACCCGCGAAGAAGCCCTCGCCATGCTGGCCCGCGTGCTGGCCGAGCCCGCTGCGATGTTCGCCCGCGCCGTCAAGGCCGTGGCCGACAAGCAGGGTGGCGGTGAAACCGAAGCGGCCCCGGCCGCGGCCGAAGCTTGATCGTTCAGTTCGACGCAGTTTCTAACCGAATCAATTTCCAGAGGTAATCAAAATGTCCCTGACCAACGAACAGATCGTTGAAGCCGTCGCCGCCAAGTCGCTGATGGAAGTGATGGAGCTGGTGAAGGCCATCGAAGAGAAGTTTGGCGTGTCCGCCGCCGCCCCGGTCATGATGGCCACCGGCCCGGCCGCCGCTGGCCCGGCTGCCGAAGAGCAGACCGAGTTCGACGTCATCCTGAAGAGCGCCGGCGACAAGAAGGTCGACGTGATCAAGGCCGTCCGCGCCATCACCGGCCTGGGCCTGAAGGAAGCGAAGGACCTGACCGAGGCCGGTGGCGTCGTGAAGGAAGCCGCTTCGAAGGACGACGCTGCGAAGTTCAAGAAGGACCTCGAAGCTGCCGGCGCCACGGTCGAACTGAAGTAATCGGCGCTCTTGCGCGCCGTCAGTTTGATCCAGCGTCAAGCAAGCCTGGGAGCGAAAGCTCCCGGGCTTTGCCTGCTTTAAATGAAGCGGGAATAGGGAATGGAGAATAGGGAATCGGAAAACCCGGCGTAGCTCTCGCCGATTGACGATTCCCTATTCTCGATTCCCTGCAATTCCATTCAGCCGGTGTGTGCACCACCGGCGTCACTGCGAACCGAGGCGGTACCCACCATGACCTACTCGTTTACCGAGAAGAAGCGCATCCGCAAGGATTTCGGCAAGCGTCCCCCTGTACTGGGCGTGCCGAACCTGCTGACCATCCAGACCGATTCCTACCGTGAGTTCCTGCAGGAGCAGGTCGCGCCGAAGCAGCGCGACGACAAGGGTCTGCACGCCGCGCTGAAGTCGGTCTTCCCGATCGTCAGCTATTCCGGCAATGCGGCGCTGGAGTACGTCGACTATCGACTGGGCGAGCCCGCGTTCGACGAGCGCGAATGCCGCAACCGCGGCATGACTTTCGGCGCGCCGCTGCGCGTCACCGTGCGCCTGGTCATCTATGACAAGGACAGCCCGGCGTCGAAGAAGGCCGTCAAGTACGTGAAGGAGCAGGAGGTCTACATGGGCGAGATCCCGCTCATGACCGACACCGGCACCTTCATCATCAACGGCACCGAGCGCGTCATCGTCTCGCAGCTGCATCGTTCGCCGGGCGTGTTCTTCGATCACGACCGCGGCAAGACGCACAGCTCCGGCAAGCTGCTGTTCTCGGCCCGCGTGATTCCCTACCGCGGCTCCTGGCTGGACTTCGAGTTCGACCCGAAGGACGCGCTGTATACCCGTATCGACCGTCGCCGCAAGCTGCCGGTGACGGTGCTGCTGCGCGCGCTGGGCTATGCCAACGAAGAGATGCTGAGCATCTTCTTCGAGCACAACGTGTTCCACCTGGGCAAGAAGGGCGGCACCACGCTGGAGCTCGTCGCCGAGCGCCTGCGCGGCGAAACGCTGACCTTCGACCTGGTCGTGGGCGACAAGGTGCTGGTGGAAGCCGGCAAGCGCATCACCGCGCGCCACGTCCGCCAGCTGGCCGCCGAGAACATCACCGCGCTGGAAGTGCCGGACGACTACCCGGTCGGCCGCATCCTGGCGATCGACATCGTTGACGCCAAGACCGGCGAGCTGCTGGCCTCGGCCAACGACGAGATCACCGCCGACCAGCTCGAGAACTTCCGCAAGGCCGGCATCGAGACGGTGCCGACCCTGTACGTGAACGACCTCGACCGCGGCGCCTATATCTCGCACACCCTGCGCATCGACAACACCAAGACGCAGCTCGAGGCGCTGGTGGAGATCTACCGCATGATGCGCCCGGGCGAGCCGCCGACCAAGGACGCCGCGCAGAACCTGTTCTACAACCTGTTCTTCACCTTCGACCGCTACGACCTGTCGGCCGTGGGCCGCATGAAGTTCAACCGTCGCGTCGGCCGCAAGGAGATCGTCGGTCCGGGCGTGCTGTACGACCACAAGTACTTCGGCGAGCGCAAGGAAGAGGAAGCCCAGAGCCTGGTGCAGTCGCAGGGCGACAGCTCCGACATCCTCGACGTGCTGAAGGTGCTGATCGACATCAAGAACGGCCACGGCACGGTCGACGACATCGACCACCTCGGCAACCGCCGCGTGCGTTCGGTCGGCGAGATGGCCGAGAACACCTTCCGCATCGGCCTGGTGCGCGTCGAGCGCGCCGTGCGCGAGCGCCTGTCGCTGGCCGAGTCCGAGGGCCTGACCCCGCAGGAACTGATCAACGCCAAGCCGGTCGCGGCGGCGGTGAAGGAGTTCTTCGGCTCCTCGCAGCTCAGCCAGTTCATGGACCAGAACAACCCGCTGTCGGAAGTGACGCACAAGCGCCGCGTCTCGGCCCTCGGCCCGGGCGGCCTGACCCGCGAGCGTGCCGGCTTCGAAGTGCGCGACGTGCACCCGACCCATTACGGCCGCGTCTGCACCATCGAAACGCCGGAAGGCCCGAACATCGGCCTGATCAACTCGCTGGCCGTGTACGCCCGCACCAACGCCTACGGCTTCCTGGAGACGCCGTACCGCAAGGTCGAGAACGGCAAGGTTACCGACAAGGTCGATTACCTGTCGGCGATCGAAGAGGGCGACCACGTGATCGCCCAGGCGAACTCGCCGTTGAAGGACGGCCGCTTCGTCGAAGACTTCGTGTCCTGCCGTTTCCGCGGCGAGTCCGAGCTGCGCCCGGCTTCCGAAGTCGGCTACATGGACGTCTCGCCGATGCAGACCGTGTCGGTCGCGGCGGCGCTGGTGCCGTTCCTGGAGCACGATGACGCGAACCGCGCGCTGATGGGCGCGAACATGCAGCGCCAGGCCGTGCCGACGCTGCGTTCGCAGACCCCGCTGGTGGGCACCGGCATCGAGCGCGCCGTGGCGCGCGACTCGGGCGTCATCGTCACCGCCAAGCGCGGCGGCGTGATCGACCAGGTCGACGCCGGCCGTATCGTGGTGCGCGTCAACGAGAGCGAGGTCGGCGACAACGACGCCGGCGTCGATATCTATACGCTGACCAAGTACACCCGTTCCAACCAGAACACCAACCTCAACCAGCGTCCGCTGGTGAACGTGGGCGACGTGGTGGCGAAGGGCGATACGCTGGCCGACGGTTCGTCGACCGACCTGGGCGAGCTCGCGCTCGGCCAGAACATGCTGATCGCCTTCATGCCGTGGAACGGCTACAACTTCGAAGACTCGATCCTGCTGTCCGAGCGCGTCGTGCAGGAAGACCGCTACACCTCGATCCACATCGAGGAGCTGGCCTGCATCGCGCGCGACACCAAGCTGGGCGCCGAGGAAATCACCGCCGACATCCCGAACGTGGGTGAGCAGGCGCTGGCCCGCCTCGACGAGTCCGGCATCGTGTACATCGGCGCCGAGGTGAAGGCCGGCGACATCCTGGTCGGCAAGGTCACGCCCAAGGGCGAGAGCCAGCTGACCCCGGAGGAGAAGCTGCTGCGCGCGATCTTCGGCGAGAAGGCGTCCGACGTGAAGGACAGCTCGCTGCGCGTGCCGCCGGGCATGGACGGCACCGTCATCGACGTGCAGGTCTTCACCCGCGACGGCATCGAGAAGGACAAGCGCGCGAAGCAGATCGAGGAAATGGAAGTCAAGCGCATCCGCAAGGATCTTGACGACCAGTTCCGCATCCTCGAGGGCGCGATCTACAACCGCATGCGCACGCAGCTGGTCGGCAAGATCGCCAACAGCGGCCCGGGCGGCCTCAAGCGTGGCGCCGAAGTCACCGACGCCTACCTGGACGGCCTGAAGAAGGACGACTGGTTCAAGGTCAACGTCAAGGACGAGGACGTCACCGAGTTCCTCGAGCGCGCGGCCGACCAGGTCAAGCGCCACAAGGAGGAGTTCGAGAAGCGCTTCAAGGAGAAGCAGGGCAAGATCACCCAGGGCGACGACCTCGCGCCGGGCGTGCTGAAGATGGTCAAGGTGTTCCTGGCCGTGAAGCGCCGCATCCAGCCGGGCGACAAGATGGCCGGCCGTCACGGCAACAAGGGCGTGGTGTCCAACGTGGTGCCGGTCGAGGACATGCCGTTCATGGCGGACGGCACCTCGGTCGACATCGTGCTGAACCCGCTGGGCGTGCCGTCGCGTATGAACATCGGCCAGATTCTGGAAGTGCATCTTGGCTGGGCCGCGAAGGGCCTGGGCAAGAAGATCCAGAAGATGCTCGAAGCGCAGGCCAAGGTGGCGCAGATCCGCGAGTTCCTCGACCAGATCTACAACCACCATGTGGCTGGCGCCGTGCAGCACGTCGACCTGAAGTCGCTGACCGACGAAGAGATCTTCACCCTGGCGAACAACCTGCAGGAAGGCGTGCCGATGGCCACGCCGGTGTTCGACGGCGCCGAGGAATCCGAACTGAAGGCGATGCTGAAGCTGGCGGATCTGCCCGAGTCGGGCCAGACCACGCTGTTCGACGGCCGCACCGGCGAAGCGTTCGATCGCCCGGTCACCGTCGGCTACATGCACTACCTGAAGCTGAACCACCTGGTCGACGACAAGATGCACGCGCGCTCCACCGGTCCGTACTCGCTCGTCACTCAGCAGCCGCTGGGCGGCAAGGCGCAGTTCGGCGGCCAGCGCTTCGGCGAAATGGAAGTCTGGGCGCTGGAAGCCTACGGCGCGGCCTACACCCTGCAGGAAATGCTGACGGTGAAGTCCGACGACGTGCAGGGCCGCAACCAGATGTACAAGAACATCGTCGACGGCAACCACGAGATGGCGGCCGGCATGCCGGAGTCCTTCAACGTGCTCGTGAAGGAAATCCGCTCGCTCGGCATCGACATCGACCTGGAAGAGATCAAGTAACCCCTGGGTTACAGGAGCTTATGCAATGAAAGATTTGCTCAATCTGTTCAACCAGCAGCGCGCCACGCCCGATTTTGACTCGATCAAGATCGCGCTGGCCTCGCCGGAGTTGATCCGTTCCTGGTCGTACGGTGAAGTCAAGAAGCCCGAGACCATCAACTACCGCACCTTCAAGCCGGAGCGCGACGGCCTGTTCTGCGCCGCCATCTTCGGCCCGGTGAAGGACTACGAGTGCCTGTGCGGCAAGTACAAGCGCATGAAGCACCGCGGCGTGGTCTGCGAGAAGTGTGGCACCGAGGTCACCCTGGCCAAGGTGCGCCGCGAGCGCATGGGCCACATCGAGCTGGCCAGCCCGACCGCGCACATCTGGTTCCTCAAGTCGCTGCCGTCGCGCATCGGCCTGATGCTGGACATGACCCTGCGCGACATCGAGCGCATCCTGTACTTCGAAGCCTTCGTGGTGATCGATCCGGGCCTGACCGCGCTCGAGCGCGGCCAGCTGCTCAGCGAGGACCAGTACCTCGAGGCGGTGGAAGAGCACGGCGACGAGTTCGACGCGCGCATGGGCGCCGAGGCGGTGTACGAGCTGCTGAAGTCGCTCGACCTGCCGGGCGAAGTGGTGCGCCTGAAGGAAGAGATCTCCTCGACCAACTCCGAGACCAAGCTCAAGCGCCTCACCAAGCGCGTGAAGCTGATCGAGGCGTTCCTGGAGTCCGGCAACCGTCCCGAGTGGATGGTGCTGACCGTGCTGCCGGTGCTGCCGCCGGACCTGCGCCCGCTGGTCCCGCTGGACGGCGGCCGCTTCGCGACCTCCGACCTCAACGACCTGTACCGCCGCGTCATCAACCGCAACAACCGCCTGAAGCGCCTGCTCGAACTCAATGCGCCCGACATCATCGTGCGCAACGAGAAGCGCATGCTGCAGGAATCGGTCGACGCGCTGCTCGACAACGGCCGCCGCGGCCGTGCCATTACCGGCACCAACAAGCGCGCGCTGAAGTCGCTGGCCGACATGATCAAGGGCAAGCAGGGCCGCTTCCGCCAGAACCTGCTCGGCAAGCGCGTGGACTACTCCGGTCGTTCGGTGATCGTGGTGGGCCCGACCCTGCGCCTGCACCAGTGCGGGTTGCCGAAGAAGATGGCGCTGGAGCTGTTCAAGCCCTTCATCTTCGCCAAGCTGCAGGCTCGCGGCGAAGCGACCACCATCAAGGCCGCCAAGAAGCTCGTCGAGCGTGAGGAAGGCCAGGTGTGGGACATTCTCGAGGACGTGATCCGCGAGCATCCCGTGCTGCTGAACCGCGCGCCGACCCTGCATCGCCTGGGCATCCAGGCGTTCGAGCCGGTGCTGATCGAAGGCAAGGCGATCCAGCTGCATCCGCTGGTCTGTACCGCGTTCAACGCGGACTTCGACGGCGACCAGATGGCCGTGCACGTGCCGCTGTCGATCGAGGCGCAGCTGGAAGCGCGCGCCCTGATGATGTCGTCGAACAACATCCTGTCGCCCGCCAACGGCGAGCCGATCATCGTGCCGACCCAGGACGTGGTGCTGGGCCTGTACTACATGACCCGCGAGCTGGTGAACGTGAAGGGCACCGGTATGGTGTTCTCGAGCATCACCGAAGTGCGCCGCGCCTACGACAACCGCGCGGTGGAGCTGCACGCCAAGATCAAGGTGCGCATGAAGGTCACCCAGATCGACGAGGAAGGCACTCGCACCAGCTCCGTGCAGCTGGCCGAGACCACCGTCGGTCGCGCCCTGCTGGCCGAGATCCTGCCGGAAGGCCTGCCGTTCGCGCTGGCCAACACCGAGCTGACCAAGAAGGCCATCTCGCGCCTGATCAACTCCAGCTACCGCCTGCTGGGCCTGAAGGACACCGTGGTGTTCGCGGACAAGCTGATGTACACCGGCTTCCGCTTCGCGACCCGCGCCGGCATCTCCATCGGCATCGATGACATGATCATCCCCGAGCAGAAGAAGCCGATCCTGGAAGAGGCCGAGAAGGAAGTGGTCGAGATCCAGGAGCAGTACCAGTCGGGCCTGGTCACCGCCGGCGAGCGCTACAACAAGGTGGTCGACATCTGGTCGCGCACCAACGAGCTGGTGGCCAAGGCGATGATCGACGGCATCGGTACCGAGAAGGTCACCAATGCCAAGGGCGAGATCGTCGCGCAGAAGTCGATGAACTCGCTGTACATCATGGCCGACTCCGGCGCCCGTGGTTCGGTGGCGCAGATTCGCCAGCTGGCCGGCATGCGCGGCCTGATGGCCCGCCCGGACGGCTCGATCATCGAAACCCCGATCAAGGCCAACTTCCGCGAAGGCCTGAACGTGCTGCAGTACTTCAACTCCACCCACGGTGCCCGTAAGGGTCTCGCGGATACGGCGCTGAAGACCGCCAACTCGGGTTACCTGACCCGCCGCCTGGTGGACGTGGCGCAGGACGTGGTGATCACCTCGCTCGACTGCGGCACCGAGGACGGCGTCATCATGCAGCCGATCGTGGAAGGCGGCGACGTGGTCGAGCCGCTGCGCGAGCGCGTGCTCGGCCGCGTGGTGGTCGAGGACGTCTACGGCCCCGGCGAAGACAACGAGCCGATCGTCACCCGCGACACCCTGCTGGACGAAGCCCTGGTCGAAAAGCTCGACAAGGCCGGCGTGCAGTCGATCAAGGTGCGCTCGCCGATCACCTGTCAGGCTTCGCATGGCGTGTGCGCGCTGTGCTACGGCCGCGACCTGGCCCGTGGCCACCTGGTCAACATGGGCGAGGCCGTGGGCGTGGTCGCCGCGCAGTCGATCGGCGAACCCGGCACCCAGCTGACCATGCGTACGTTCCACATCGGTGGTGCGGCTTCGCGTGCGGCGGCGGTGGACAACGTGACGGTGAAGACCACCGGCACGCTGAAGTTCAACAACCTCAAGACCGTGCAGCACGCTCAGGGTCATCTGGTGGCGGTGTCGCGTTCGGGCGAAGTGTCGGTGATCGACGCCAACGGCCGCGAGCGCGAGCGCTACAAGGTGCCTTACGGCGCCACCATCGCGGTCAAGGACGGCGACCCGGTCAAGGCCGGCCAGACCGTGGCCAACTGGGATCCGCATACCCATCCGATCGTGTCGGAAGTGGCCGGTACCGTGCGCTTCATCGACTTCATCGATGGCGTCACCGTGCAGAGCCAGACCGACGAGCTGACCGGCCTGGAATCGGCGGTGGTGACCGATCCGAAGCGTCGCGGCACCGCGGCCAAGGACCTGCGCCCGATCGTCCGCCTGGAAGACAGCAAGGGCCGTGAGCTCAAGCTGCCGGGCACCGACGTGCCGGCGCAGTACATGCTCCCGGCCGGCGCGATCGTGTCGATCCAGAACGGCGCCGAAGTGGGCGTGGGCGACGTGGTCGCCCGTATCCCGCAGGAAACCTCCAAGACCCGCGACATCACCGGCGGTCTGCCCCGCGTGGCCGACCTGTTCGAGGCGCGCAAGCCGAAGGAGCCGGCGATCCTGGCCGAGCGCTCCGGCGTGGTCAGCTTCGGCAAGGACACCAAGGGCAAGCAGCGCCTGATCATCAAGGACTCCGACGGCAACGAGCACGAGGAGCTGATCCCGAAGTGGCGCCAGGTCATCGTGTTCGAAGGCGAGCACGTGGAGAAGGGCGAAACCGTGGTGGACGGCGAGCCGAATCCGCACGACATCCTGCGCCTGCTGGGTGTCGAGCCGCTGGCTTCGTACCTGGTCAAGGAAATCCAGGACGTCTACCGCCTGCAGGGCGTGAAGATCAACGACAAGCACATCGAAACGATCATTCGCCAGATGCTGCGCAAAGTTGAGATCACCGAGCCGGGCGACAGTCATTACCTGCGCGGCGAGCAGGTGGAGCGGGTCCGCATCAATGCGGAAAACGACCGCGCCACCGCCCGCAACGAGCGTCCGACGGACTTCCAGTCGGTACTGCTGGGCATCACCAAGGCGTCGCTGGCGACCGAGTCGTTCATCTCGGCCGCTTCGTTCCAGGAGACGACCCGCGTCCTCACCGAGGCGGCCGTCCGTGGCACGCGCGACACCTTGCGAGGCCTGAAGGAAAATGTTATTGTCGGCCGTCTCATCCCGGCAGGTACGGGTCTGGCGTACCACGCACAGCGTCGTCGCCAGGGCGGTCTGACCGCCGCGGAGCTGGATACCCTTTCCGGCACCGCTTCCCCGGTCTCCTTCGCGGAAGCCACCGTCGGTAGCGACAATGGTTCGGAGTAAGCCCCGTCGGGGACTTGCTCGCTGACATACGAAATGAGGCGCAAGGATTGCGCCTCGTGTTCGAGTCATGGAGGGCAGGGCGTCAGCTTGTCTGTGACTAGCTGCCCATGTTAAATTCCCGCTTCTTGGCAGACCGAGCTGGTTCGGTCTGCCTTTATGTTTCTCAGGAAAAGTTACGCATGTCGACTATCAACCAGTTGGTGCGCAAGTCCCGCAGCCCGAAGAGCTACAAGAGTGCTTCTCCGGCCCTGCAGAACAGCCCGCAGCGCCGCGGCGTTTGCACGCGCGTCTACACCACCACCCCGAAGAAGCCGAATTCGGCCCTGCGTAAGGTTGCCAAGGTGCGCCTGACCAACGGTTACGAAGTCATCAGCTACATCGGCGGCGAAGGCCACAACCTGCAGGAGCACTCGGTGGTGCTTATCCGCGGCGGCCGCGTCAAGGATCTGCCGGGTGTGCGTTATCACACGGTGCGCGGCAGCCTCGACTGCGCCGGCGTCACCAAGCGCCGTCAGTCGCGCTCCAAGTACGGCGCCAAGCGCCCGAAGAGCTAAAGAGCTAGAGGACAACGAGATATGTCGCGTAAAGGTTCACATCCCGCCCGCCTGGTCCTGCCGGACCCCAAGCATGGCAGCCAGCTGATCGCCCGCTTCATCAACATGGTGATGAAGAGCGGCAAGAAGTCCGTGGCCGAGAGCATCGTCTACGGTGCGCTCGATCACCTGGGCGAGAAGCACGCCGAGCCGGTCTCGCTGGTCGAGAAGGCGCTCAATAACATCGCTCCTGCGGTCGAGGTGAAGTCCCGCCGCGTGGGTGGTGCCACTTACCAGGTGCCGGTCGAAGTCCGCTCCGGCCGCCGCATGGCGCTGGCCATGCGCTGGGCCATCGAGTCCGCCCGCAAGCGCGGCGAGACCTCGATGCCGCGCAAGCTGGCCGCCGAGCTGCTCGAGGCTTCCGAGAATCGCGGTGGCGCGATCAAGAAGCGCGAAGAGACGCACCGTATGGCTGAAGCCAACAAGGCCTTCTCGCACTACCGCTGGTAAGCAAAGTACAGATTCGAGGTTACTGCCGTGGCACGCACCACCCCCATCGAGCGCTATCGCAACTTCGGCATCATGGCCCACATCGATGCCGGTAAGACCACGACCACGGAGCGCATCCTGTTCTACACCGGCGTCAGTCACAAGATTGGCGAGGTGCATGACGGTGCGGCAACCATGGACTGGATGGAGCAGGAGCAGGAGCGCGGCATCACCATTACGTCGGCGGCGACGACGGCGTTCTGGAAGGGCATGGATCGTTCCCTGCCCGAGCACCGCTTCAACATCATCGATACGCCAGGGCACGTCGACTTCACCATCGAGGTGGAGCGTTCGTTGCGCGTGCTCGACGGTGCGGTGTTCGTGCTTTGTGCCGTGGGTGGTGTGCAGCCGCAGTCGGAAACCGTGTGGCGCCAGGCCAACAAGTACCACGTGCCTCGCCTTGCGTTCGTCAACAAGATGGACCGCACGGGTGCCAACTTCGAAAAGGTCGTCGAGCAGCTGAAGGCTCGCCTGGGTGCCAACCCGGTGCCGATGCAGGTGCCGATCGGCGCCGAGGACAACTTCGAGGGCGTGATCGACCTGCTCAAGATGAAGTCGATCGTGTGGGACATGGAGTCCCAGGGCATGAAGTTCGAGTACCAGGACATCCCCGCCAACCTGAAGGAAAAGGCCGAAGAAGCCCATAGCTTCATGGTCGAGGCGGCCGCGGAAGCGTCCGAAGACCTGATGAACAAGTACCTCGAAGAGGGTGACCTCTCCGAGGAAGAGATCGTCAGCGGCTTGCGCGCGCGCACGCTGTCCAGCGAGATCATCCCGGTCTACTGCGGTACCGCGTTCAAGAACAAGGGCGTCCAGGCGATGCTCGACGCGGTGGTGAACCTGCTGCCGTCGCCCGCCGACCGTCCGCCGGTCGCCGGCACCGACGAGGACGACAAGGAAGCCACGCGCAGCGCCGACGACACCGCGCCGTTCTCCGCACTGGCGTTCAAGATCATGACCGATCCGTTCGTCGGCTCGCTCACGTTCTTCCGCGTCTACTCGGGCACGCTCAACGCCGGCGACCAGGTCTACAACCCGATCAAGTCGCGCAAGGAGCGCATCGGCCGCATCCTGCAGATGCACGCGAACGAGCGTCAGGAAATCAAGGAAGTCCGCGCCGGCGACATCGCCGCGGCGGTCGGCCTGAAGGACGTGACGACCGGCGATACGCTGTGCTCGCAGGACCACGTGATCACCCTGGAGCGCATGACGTTCCCGGAGCCGGTGATCTCGATGGCGGTCGAGCCGAAGACCAAGTCCGACCAGGAAAAGATGGGCATCGCGCTGGGCCGCCTGGCCGCCGAGGATCCGTCCTTCCGCGTGCGTACGGACGAGGAATCCGGCCAGACCATCATCTCCGGCATGGGCGAGCTGCACCTGGACATCATCGTCGACCGCATGCGTCGCGAGTTCAACGTCGAGGCCAACGTCGGCAAGCCGCAGGTGGCTTACCGCGAGACGATCCGCAAGAGCGACGTCAAGGCCGACTACAAGCACGCCAAGCAGTCGGGCGGCAAGGGCCAGTACGGTCATGTCGTGCTCGAGCTGTCGCCGATGAGCGACGAGGACAAGCAGAGCCCGAACGTCAAGGACGATTTCCTGTTCGTCAACGAGATTTCCGGCGGTGTGATTCCCAAGGAATTCATCCCGGCGGTTGAAAAGGGTCTGCGCGAAACCATCTCCAGCGGTCCGCTCGCCGGCTATCCGGTGGTGGGCATCAAGTGCAAGCTGGTGTTCGGTTCGTACCATGACGTCGATTCGTCCGAAACCGCGTTCAAGATCGCCGCATCGATGGGCTTCAAGGAAGGCTTCCGCAAGGCCGATCCGGTCCTGCTCGAGCCGATCATGAAGGTCGAGGTGGTGACGCCGGAAGACTACGTCGGTGACGTGATGGGCGATCTGAGCCGTCGTCGCGGCCTGCTGCAGGGCCAGGACGACACGCCGTCGGGCAAGACCATCAACGCGATGGTGCCGCTCGGCGAGATGTTCGGCTATGCGACCACCATCCGCTCGCTGACCCAGGGTCGCGCAACCTTCACGATGGAGTTCGACCATTACGCCGAGGCGCCGAACAACATCGCCGAGCAGGTCATCAAGAAGGCCTGATAAGGTCTTCCTCCTTCTACAACACACGTTCTTTCAGAGGTTTGAGACATGGCAAAGGGTAAGTTCGAACGCACCAAGCCGCACGTCAACGTCGGCACGATCGGTCACGTGGACCACGGCAAGACGACGCTGACGGCGGCGC
>NZ_FONH01000025.1 GCF_900112865.1 Dyella marensis
TCATCCGGCTGCCGCCACCTTCCTCGCTCCTCAGAGCCGCGCACATCCATGTGCGCTCCCCGCGTGCTCTCCCACGGGGACTACCTTCGGGTCGCCGGAGGGAGAAGGATTCCAACTTGAAGGAAATCAATACACCAAGCGCACCACTTGCAACCTCACCCCAATCAGCGGATACCGGAACCGTCACCCGCCCTCGCCGCGCCCCAACCGCACGGCAGGCGAGTCATAAGGGAGACGACCATGTACACGCACATCCTCATTCCCACCGACGGCACCGACGCCTCCGTCCACGCCATCGACACGGGCATCCGCCTCGCCGCGCAACTGCACGCCCGCGTGCACGCCCTGCATGTGCTGCCGCCGCTACCCGCCGTCAGTTTCATCGCCGACATGGTCCAGGGCGACGCCTGCAAGCGGCGCTCGATCGAGCATGCGCAGGAATACCTCGACGAGGTGCGCGAGAAAGCCCAGGCGGCCGGCGTGCCCTGCGATGCGGAATATGTGTTCGACAACCGCCCCTATGCGGCCATCGCCGGCGCCGCCACCAAGCACCACTGCGACCTGATCGTGATGGACGCGCACACGCACAACGGCATCGAGCGGCTGATGCTCAGCAATGTCGCGCACAAGGTGATTCTGTGCTGCGACGTGCCGGTGCTGGTCTGCCACTAGCCGGTTGGCTCAGGGATCCTGGTCCGCCAGCTGGCGGCAACGCGCGGCGGTGGCCTCGTCCATCGGGAAGCAGCACTCGATGTGCAACTCTTCAAGCGTCACGTCGCGCGGCGTGCCGAAGGTAGTGATGGTGGAGAAGAAGCTGAGCTGCTCGCCGTCGCCCTGCAACACCGTCGTCATCAGCGGCGACGGCGCGGTGGACAGGTCGCGCGTGCGCCAGCTGGCCGGCACGCCCGGGTAGGCAAGCACTTCGTCCAGCAACTCACGCGCCTGGGTATCGGAAGGCGCCGCGGCCACCTCGTTGTGCAGGTGGCGCACGATGCTCCCGGCGATCTCTTCCCAGTTGACCACCGCCTGGCGGAAGTCTTCCGGATCGAACATCTGCCGCAGCATATTGGTGTGCTTGCTCGGCCTGCCGCGCATCACATGGTTGCCGATGCGCTCCGCGGCACGGTTGGCGCCCAGCACATCCCAGTGGCGATTGAGCAGGAAGGCGGGGTACGGCTCCTGCTGCTGCAGGATCGCGTCGATGGCATTGCGGATCTGCGCCATCGCCGGTGTGGCCAGTGCGCTTTCCGGATACTTCGGCGCAAAACCCGCCGCCACCAATAGTGAGTTGCGCTCGCGCAGCGGCATGCCCAGCGTGTCGGCCAGCCGCGCCAGCATCTCGCGGCTGGCCTGCGCCTTGCCGGTTTCGACGCAGCTGAGGTGACGGGCAGAGATGCCGGCCTCCAGCGCCAGATCCAGCTGGCTGAGCCGCCGTGCGGCACGCCATTCGCGCAGCAATCCGCCCACCGCGGAGGCGGGCATGGCCATCGGCAAGGGGGCGTGGGCTCGGTTCATGGGAACGGAGCATACGGCGCGCCCATATCCGAAACCATGACCTGGCAGGTCATGGCGCCATGACCTCGGAGGTCATTGCCGCGATGCCGGCGCGAGCGAATCATCGTCCCTCATCAGCCGTCTCCTACCCACATGCAAGACCATTCGGAGAGCATCGCCATGCATCGCAGACAGTTCCTCAGCCTCGCCGCCGGTACCCTGGCCGCCGGCGCGCTGGTCGCCTGTGTCCCTCGCGGCGCCCGGAAGGCCATCGCCGCCTCAGGCGGCTCCGGCGGCGGCAGCCTCGACGGCGTCGCCGCTTTCAACGCAGCCCGCCGCTACGCCAGCAATCGCTTCGGCGAGATCGCCTACGTCGATCGCGGCAGCGGCCCGGCCGCGCTGTTCCTGCACGGCTTCCCGCTCAACAGCTATCAATGGCGCGGCGCGATCGACCGCCTCTCGCCCTACCGCCGCTGCGTGGCGGCGGACTCGATGGGCCTGGGCTACACCCGCCCCGCGCCCGGCCAGGGCGTGACACCCGCCGACCAGATGCAGATGCTCACCACCCTGCTCGACCAGTTGAACATCGGCACAGTGGATCTCATCGCCAACGACAGCGGCGGCGCCGTCGCCCAGCTGTTCATGACTACGCATCCGGAGCGCGTGCGCACCGTCCTGCTCACCAACTGCGACGTGGAGCCGGACAGCCCGCCACCCGCCGTGCTGCCGGTGCTGGAAGCCGCGCGCCGCGGCAAGTTCGCCGACGAGTGGCTGGTCCCCAACGTGCTCGACAAGAATTTCGCCCGTTCGCCCAAGGGCCTGGGCGGCTCGACCTTCACCTACCCCGCGCGCATGGCCGATGAAACCTTCGACATGTACCTGGGCCCGATCGTCGCCACGCCACAGCGCAAGGCCCTGGCCGATGCCTACGCGCTCGGCCTCGATCCCAACCCGCTGGCCGGCGTCGAGGCGAAGCTTAAGCAGAGTACGATCCCCACCCGCATCCTCTGGGGCACCGGCGACACCATCTTCAAGGGTTCCGATCCGGACTACCTGGACAAGACGCTGGGCAACTCCAAGGGCGTACGCCGGATCGAAGGCGCGAACCTGTTCTTCCCCGAGGAATTCCCTGACGTGGTCGCAGAAGAAGCGAAAAAGCTGTGGGGCATTGCCTGATATCGCTGAGGCCAAGACCTACACGCCGCCATAGCAACCGGCGGCGTACTTTTCGCGAATGACTACGCCCCGCGACCAGCTCCAGGCCATGCTCGACACCATCGCGCAACAGGTCCCGCACCTGCTGCGCGAAACCGACGACCGCGACGAATTCTGGACCGCCTTCGCCAACCTCACCGACCCGCCGCTGGCCGCGGCAGGGCCGGAGGATTTCGATTGGGTCAGCGCGAAGATTACGGAGATGCTGGCGGCATGCGGGGTGACGCCGCCGGAGGCGTGAGCAGCTCATCACTCGACCCGTCATCCAGCCTGCGCCGGAATGACGAGCTGGCGTAGGTTGGGGTGAGCCATGGGCGAACCCCAACAGGCCTCGCACGTGATCGCGGCGTTGGGGTTCGCCTACGGCTCACCCCAACCTACGGACCTGTATCAAGACGTCGCGCGTCGCGTCAGGAATCCATCGTTCCACGCACGCTCGAACTCCATCCTCGTCATCCGCTGCGCCACGAATTCCGGATCGGCATCGATCTCCGCCAGCGACGGCGACGGCGTTTCATCCAACCGCGTATCGCCTTCCGCAAACCTCGCGCTGGCCAGCGCCACGCGACCATCGGCGAAACGCTCCACCTTGCGCCGCTGGTAACCGTCCGGGCCGATCTCCAGCAGGATTTCGATGGGATAGCCGAGGCCTACGCCCTTCCACAAGACTCTGATGTACTCCATCGACATCACCTCGGTTCCGGCACGCCGCACTATCTGAGGTCTCATCTCATGGACAGCCCATCGAGGGCCGCCCCCACCAGCAGGAGCACCGCGAGCGTAACGCCAAGCGCCACGTACAGCTTCGTCCCGCGCGGAAACGCAGCCATCATCAAGAACGCCAGCGCCAACTGATAGTGGCCCTGCGCGATCGAGCGTTCGTCCGACGTCCACGGATGAGTCGCCGCGAGATACGCCAGCGCGAACAACGCGATGCCGAGCCGCGCCTTCGACCCGGGATTCCAGACTTTCGGTATGGCCATGACGCCCCTATCCGGTCGCAGCCCATCTCCCCCTAGCCTGCCCGACTTCAACGGACCGTTCCAGCCGGCCACGCTCTCACGCCTGCGAACCCATCCCCTGGTACTGCTCCAGATGCCGCCGATGCAGCGACCGCACCGACGCGATGCAAACCACCGCGTGCGGAATCGAGCGCAGGTAGAGCAGCCAGTTCTGGTCGTCGCATTTGTAGAACAGATTGCCGGCCTCGCCGCCCCAGCGGGTGGCGTCGGTGCGGTCCTGCAGGGACAGCATCACGTCCCTGGCCTTGCCGGGCACGCCGAAGGTGACGCCGTAGCCGAGGTCGTCGTCGAACTGCAGGGAGGGGTCGTCGAACAGGATCTTGAGGTGGTGCTTGAGCTCATCGACGGTTTCGATGCGCATACCGTGAAACTCCTTTTCAGCGGTTGCCGCGCGGCGCGGTCCGGCGATTTTAGCGGGGCATGCCGCCGGGCCGCGTGACCGACACCCCACTATCCGCCCGCCGCGGGCAGGCCCGCGTCCGCTGTCCGCCCCGTTGTCCGGACACGGGCGTCCGCCTGTCCGCGGACAACCCTCCCGCGCCGCGCCACTTTGAAGAAATGGCTCAACTGCGCCGTTTGCGAGCCATCGCATCAGTTGGCACGCCCTTTGCCACCTGTACCCCGAAAGCCTCAATCACCACCCCAAGGAGAGATGTCATGAAATTCGAGACCATGATGCTGAAGGGTTTCTTCGTCGCCGGCCTGCTGGTCTGTGCCCTGGCCCTGGGCGGCATGCTGAGCTCGCATGTGTCTGCGCCGGAGTCGGTCGCCAGCAACGTATCCGCTCACCGCTGATCCGGGAAACGAAACATGCGATTGACCACCCATCTCGCCGGCGCGCTGCTGCTTGCCCTGGTCTGCGCGCCGGTCGTCGCCGGCGATGTGCTGCCCATTCCGCCTTCCGGCGTGATCGGCACCGACGATGCGATGCTCTCGCCGGAATACTGGGTGGCGCGCGCTTCAGAAACGGACAAACTCATTCTGGACAAGAGCGCGATCGACGCCTTGAATGCGCGCCTGCTCGCCAACGACCCAAGCATGTACGACCTGTCCAGGCTCGGCAGCGAAGTGGCAGGCGAACAAGTACGGGCCTGGATCGCCAAGCTGTCGAAGGCACCAGCCAAACCGTTGTACGACGAACACGACCAGCTGGTGCCGAAGGCCGCGATCGATGCGGCGATCGCCGCACTGGCACTGGACAAGATTCCCGCGCGTGCGCCGGTCCGCTACGGCCTGGTGACGCACCGCGTATCGATGCGCAACCTGCCCACCGGCTTGCGCGCCTTCCCCGGCAAGGGACTGCAGGATTTCGAGCAGTTCCAGGAGAGCACGCTGTTCCCCGGCGACCCGGTGGCCATCGTGCACACCAGCGCGGACGGCCAGTGGTTCTTCGTGGTGAGCCCGCGCTACGCCGCCTGGGTGGAACGCGCGGCCATCGGTATCGGCACGCGCGACGAAGTGCTGGCCTATGCGGCCAAGACCTCGTATCGCGTAATCACCGGCGACAAGGAGCGCACCGTGTTCACGCCGGAAGCGCCGACCGTATCGGAAACGCAACTGGACATGGGCACACGCATCCCGCTGGCCCTGTTGCCGCCGGATCAACCGGTGAATGGCCAGGGACCCTACGAAGCCTGGACGCTGTCGCTGCCCACTCGCACGGGAGACGGCTCGCTGCACCTGCAACCGGCGCTGCTCCAGCGCAAGGCCGACAGCGCCGCCGATTATCTGCCGTTGACCCGCGCCAACCTGATCCGCCAGGCGTTCAAGTTCCTCGGCGAGCGCTACGGCTGGGGCCATCTTTACAACGGTCGCGACTGCAGTGGCTTCGTCTCCGACGTCTATCGCAGCATGGGCCTGCAGTTGCCGCGCAACAGCGGCGATCAAGCCAGAAGCCCGGTGCTGAAGCATCGGCTCTTCGATGCCAGGGACAACCACGAAGAGCGCATGCGCGCATTGGCCCATGCCCAGGTTGGCGATCTGATCTACATCCCCGGCCACGTGATGATGTTCCTGGGCCGCGTCAATGGCGAACCGTACGTGATCCAGGACGTGGGCGGACTGGTGTTCCGCGATGGCGAAGGAAAGCTGCGCTGGACCAAGACCAACGAAGTGTCGGTGACGCCGCTGTTGCCGTTGCTGGTGGACGAAAAGCTTTCCTACGTGGACGCGATGACCAGCCTGGTAAGCATTCGGCCATAAGCGGCCGCGATATGACCAATGCCCGGGAGCAAGCCGCACCGCGTAGGTTGGGGTGAGCAGAGCGAACCCCAGCGTGACGGCGGCCATCGAGGGACCGTTGGGGTTCGCTCTGCTCACCCGAACCTACGTGGCCGTTGCCAGCCATGCGCGGAACGCGGCCACCGCCGGCGTGTCCGCTACGTCGCGGGCGGAAACCAGGTAATAGGCGCCAGGCACGGCGATGGCACGCGTGCCCAGCCGGACGAGCGCGCCGGAGCGGATGGCATCGGCGACCAGCACGCTGCGCCCCAGCGCCACGCCGTGCCCCGCCTCGGCCGCCTGCAGCAGCAGCGCGGAATCGCTGTACACCGGCCCGGACGGCGTTGCGCCCGCGGCGCCGGGCCAGCGCTCCCAGCTGTGGAAGTCATCGCGCAACAGCGTAGCGGCATGGAAATCGTCGCCAACCAGCTTGAGCATGCGCGCATACGCCGGCGCGGCCACCGGAAAGATCGACTCGTCGAACAGCTTCTCCGCATGCAAGCCCGGCCAGCGTCCGTCGCCATAGCGGATGGCGAGGTCCGCCTGCTCCGCATCCAGGTCGAGCAGCGCCGTGGTGGCATGCAGCCTGAAGTCGACTTGCGGATGCGCCGCGAGGAAGGCGCCCAGCCGCGGCATCAGCCAGCGGCTCACCAGCGACGGCGGCGCGGTGAGGGACAAGCGTTGCGCGTCGCGCGCGCGCAGCGCATCGCCCAGCGCGGAAAGCCGCTCCAGCAACGGCTGCGCCGCGTCTAGCAGGCGCTCGCCCGCGGAGGTCAGCGCCACCTCGTGCCGCTGCCGCCGGAACAGCGCCGTACCGTAGAACGCTTCCAGCGCACGGATCTGGTGGCTCACCGCGCTAGCGGTCAGGTGCAGCTCCTCGCCGGCCAGGGTGAAGTTGCGCAGGCGCGCCGCGGCCTCGAAGGCGCGCAGCGTGTGCATCGGCGGCAGCGTGTAGCGCATGGTGCTCCGGCGGCATGAAGGGCATTCATGGCTCGATGAAGACTCTTCGCTTCACCGGCCCGCTACCGCGCCGAATACTCGGCGCACCCCGCTCGGGGCTGCCCATCTTGCCGGAGAACCCATGAAGACGCTCGTGTCCCTGCTGTGGCTGTTCGCGCTGGCCTGCGCACCGATGACGGCAAGCGCCGCCACCTTGCGGGAAGGCTGGCAGGCGGTGGACGGCCTGCGCCTGTTCTATCGCGAGGGCGGCTCGCCGGACGATCCGACCGTGGTGTTCCTGCATGGCTATCCGCTGTCGTCGATCCAGTACGCGCGGGTGATGGAGCAACTGGCCGACCGGCATCTGCATGTGATCGCGGTGGACTATCCGTCCTTCGGCTATTCCGACGCACCGGATCGCCGGAGCTATCGCTACAGCTTCGACCATCTCGCGCAGACGGTGGCGCACTTCCTGGCCGCACGCGGCATCCATCGCTACAGCCTGTACATGCAGGACTACGGCGTGCCGGTCGGTTTCCGCCTGATCGGCGCCGATCCCTCGGCGATCACCGCCGTGATGGTGCAGAACGGCGTGATCCATCTCGATGGTTTTCCCGCCGCGCAGAATCCGCAGGGCGAGCTGCGGCGGCATTGGCGCGAGCGCAACGAACAGTTGGATATGCGCCGTACGGCGTATGCCGGCAGGCTGCCGTACCCGGGCGCCGACGACTGGGACGACGAAGATCACGCCGGCCCCGACGCCTGGGCGCTGATGCGCGCCGCCACGCAACGGCCCGGCGTGGTCGAGGCGCGCAACGACCTGTGGTTCGACTACGGCAGCAATGTCGAGCGCTATCCGGCCTGGCAGGCGCTGCTGCGCAAGCTGCGCGTGCCGGTGCTGGTGCTGTGGGGCAAGCGGGATGAGTACTTCACCGTGCCCGGCGCCTGGGCCTACCGGCGCGAGGCGCCGCAGGCGGAGGTGCATATCCTCGATTCGACGCACTTCGCGACGCTGGATGCGCCGGATGAAGTGGCCGGCCTGGTGGGTGCATTCCTGGAGCGGCAGCGGGACGCGCTGCCCTGGTACGGCGCGTTGGTGTCCGGTGTCCGCCGTGTCCGGATATGGCCGTCCATCTGTCCGCGGACAATCTCGGCGCCTCATGACGTTTTCGAGAAATGGCTCAACGGTGCGGCCTGCGAGCCTTCTTCGAGGTTGGCACGCCCCTTGCCATCTATACCTCGAAAGACTCAATCACCCACCTAGGAGAGATGTCATGAAAGTCGAGACCGTGATGCTGCAAGGCTTCTTCGCCGCCGGCCTGCTGGTTTGCGCCCTGGTCCTGGGCGGCATGCTGACCACCCACGCCGCGGCTCCGCAAGCGATCGCCGCCACCGCGGTGGTTACCGCCGGCCGTTGATACGACGCGCAAGACGGCGCGTACGGATGCCACCCATCGGTTGCGCCTGGGAGAGCTGTCATGAAATTCGAGAACATCATGTTGCACGGTTTCTTCGCCGCCGGTCTGCTGGTCTGCGCCCTGGTGCTGGGCAGCATGCTGACCACGCAGGTCTCGGTACCGGCCTCGGTCGCCAGCAACGCCGCGGTGTCCACCAGCCGCTGAGCCGACACGGCGAGGAAAGATCGCGGCGCGCTTAAACCCTGCAGCGCCGCCGGGCATCCGAACTGGAGCTTCTCTCCCGCAAGGTGCCCCGATGAATGGCTCGTCGAAGTTGCGCAAGCGTAAGCATGGATGGGCGGGATGGCGATGGATACTGGCAGCGCCTTTCCTGCTGGCCGCCTTCCCCGCCCTCGCGGATTGCGCTGCCTGCGCCGCCACCGCCCGGCGCTTTGCCGTGGACCAGCACTTCAATGGCGTGATCCTGGTAGGCCATGGCTCGCAGGTGGACTATGTCGAGAGCTTCGGCGTAGCGGATGCGCAGACGCAGCGCCCATTGACGGCCGATACGCCGTTCGAAAGCGGCTCGATCTCCAAATGGATCGCCTCGATGCTGGTGATGCGGCTGGTGCAGCAAGGCGAACTGGCGCTGGACCGGCCGATCTCGACCTATCTGCCGGACTATCGCCGCGACAACGGCAACAAGCTCACCTTGCGCCATCTGCTGAGCCACGCCAGCGGCGTACCTAACGAGATCGACGAGGCGATCAAGCGCGATCCGTCCGTGCGTCTCCTGTCGCTCGACAACGCCGAAGCCGTCCGCCGCTACGCCAGTGGCGACCTGCGCTTCGCGCCTGGCACGGATTGGGATTACTCACACGCCAACTGGCTGTTGGTAAAAGCGATCGTCGAGAAAGTCACCGGGCGCAGTTATGTGTCCCTGGTGGACGGCTATCTGGTCCAGCCGCTGGCGCTGCGCCACAGCGGCGTCTATACGGGAAGCTCGTCCAAGGTGCCGGGCATGGCGCTCGGCTATCGGCAGCTCGCACCGCATCCCATCGCGCTGGACAAGCCTTCGCCGGACTTCATGGCGCTTGCCGGCGGCTACTACGCCAGCGCCAACGATCTGTTCGCCCTGATGGATGGCCTGTTCGGCGGCAGGCTGCTGTCGCCGGAAAGTACGCGCACGCTGATGAGCGTAGAGCGCTCGCCCCAGCACTACGCCCTGGGCGGACGCACCAAGACGCTCTCCTTTGCCGGCGTCGAGCACCCCGTCGCCTGGGAATACGGCTCCAACGGCGCCTTCCGCGCGCTCGCCTGGCGCACGCTGGACGACGGCCACAGCGTGATCGTGCTGAACAACACCAGCTTCGATCACCTGAAGATCGGCGAGCTGGCGACGACGCTGATGGAGGCCAGCTACGGCCCTGCCCCGGCGGCCTCGGCATTGTCCCGTCCAAAAAATTGAACGTGGCAGACTCGGGACTCCCCTGCCCTGCGAGGAGAGTCCGTGAAGCCGTCGTCCCGTTCCCGCGTTCGTCCCCTTCGTTTCCGGCGCCTGGCCGCCCTGGCGCTGGGCCTGGCCTGCGCCGGCCACGCCGTCGCCATGGACGCCGCCCAGGCCGAGCGCCGCGCGGCGGAGCTGGTGGCGCGCATGACGCTGGAGGAGAAGATCGCGCAGCTGCAGAGCTCGGCGCCGGCGATCCCGCGCCTGGGCGTGCCGGCCTACGACTGGTGGAGCGAGGGGCTGCACGGCACGGCGCGCGCGGGCTATGCCACGGTGTTCCCGCAGGCGATCGGCCTGGCGGCGAGCTGGAACGCGGCGCTGCTGCATGAGGTGGGCGAGGTGGTCTCCACCGAGGCGCGCGCGAAGTACAATCTGGCCGGCCGCGGCGATCATCCGCGCTATCACGGCCTGAGCATCTGGTCGCCGAACATCAATATCTTCCGCGACCCGCGCTGGGGCCGCGGCCAGGAAACCTACGGCGAGGATCCGTTCCTCACCGGCACGCTCGCCACCCGGTTCGTGCGCGGCATCCAGGGCGACGACCCGGCCGAGCTGAAGGCTGCCGCCACGCCCAAGCATTTCGCCGTGCACAGCGGGCCGGAGAAAGGCCGGCATGGCTTCGATTCGCACACCCCGCCGCATGACCTGGAAGACACCTACCTGCCCGCGTTCCGCATGGCGGTGACCGAAGGCCAGGCCGCGTCGGTGATGTGCGCCTACAACGCGCTGGAAGGCACGCCGGCCTGCGCCTCGCCGCTGCTGTTGCAGGAGCGGCTGCGCCGCGACTGGCGCTTCGCCGGCTACGTCGTCTCCGACTGCGATGCGGTTGACGACATGACCCAGTTCCACCACTACAAGCCCGACAACGCCGGCTCCTCGGCCGCCGCGGTTGCCGCGGGCACGGATCTCGATTGCGGCATCGCCTACGCGGCGCTGGGCGAGGCGGTGCGCAAGGGCCAGGTGAGCGAGGCCGTGCTGGACCAGGCTGCGCGGCGGTTGTTCGCCGCGCGTTACCGGATGGGCATGCTCGACGAGCCGAACGGCCCTTATGCCACGCTTGGCGCGGCCGACATCAACTCCCCGGCGCATCGCGCGCTCGCGCTGCGGGCCGCGCGCGAATCGATCGTGCTGCTGAAGAACGAAGGCGGCGCGCTGCCGCTGAAGCAGGACACGCGCATCGCGGTGATCGGACCCAATGCCGATGCGCTGAATATCCTGGAGGCGAACTACCACGGCACCGCGGTCGATCCGGTCACGCCACTGGCGGGCCTGCGCAAGCAGTTCGGCGCGGCGCGCGTGAGCTATGCGCAAGGCGCGACGCTGGCGCAGGGCGTGTCCGTGCCCGTGCCGGCCAGCGCGCTGCGCACGGGCGGCAAGGATGCGGGGCCGGGGCTGCGCGGCGAGTACTTCGACCACGCCGACTTCAACGGCAAGCCCAGGCTCGTGCGCACCGACCACCGCATCGACTTCGACTGGGACGAAGTGCCGCCCGCCAAGGGCTTCGCCGCCGCCAACTACGCCGTGCGCTGGACCGGCGACCTGCTCCCGCCTGGCGCAGGCGACTACAACCTCAACGTGCACATCGACCGCTGCTTCGACTGCAAGGGCCACGATCCGGTGCGCCTGTACGTCGACGGCAAGCTGGTGCTGGACGACCACGGCAAGGACTACGACCTCAACGTGCCGCTGCATTTCGCCGACACGCGCCCGCGCCCGCTGAAGCTGGAACTGCGCCACAGCGGCGAGGACCAGGGCATCCGCCTGCAATGGAACGCGCCGGCCGATGCGCAGCTGCGCGAAGCGAAGGAAGCGGTTGCCAAGGCCGATGTCGTGGTGGCGGTGGTCGGGCTGTCGCCGGATGTCGAGGGCGAGGAACTGCAGGTCAGCGTGCCGGGCTTCTCCGGCGGCGACCGCACCGACCTGGCCCTGCCCGCCACTCAACAGAAGCTGCTGGAGGCGGCCAAGGCGAGCGGCAAGCCGCTGGTGGTGGTGCTGACCAGCGGCAGCGCCGTCGCGCTGAACTGGGCGAAGCAGCACGCCGACGCGATCGTCGCCGCGTGGTACCCCGGCGAGGAAGGCGGTACGGCGATCGCGGATGTATTGGCCGGCAACTACAACCCGGCGGGCCGCCTGCCGGTCACGTTCTATGCGTCCGCGGACGACCTGCCGAAGTTCGACGATTACCGGATGGAAGGAAGGACGTATCGGTATTTCCGTGGCACGCCGCTGTTCGCGTTCGGCGAAGGGCTGAGCTATACGCGCTTTGCCTATGAGGCGCCGACGTTGTCGAGCAAAACCTTGAAGGCCGGTGACAAGCTTGGCGTCGATGTGCGGGTGCGCAATGCGGGCGAGCGGGATGGCGACGAGGTGGTACAGGTGTATCTGAGTTCAAGCGAGGAAGGCGCGCCACGGCATAGTCTGGTCGGCTTTCGGCGAGTGGCATTCAAGGCGGGCGAATCGAAGCTCGTGCATTTCGAGATCGATCCACGGCAGTTGAGCGTGGTGAACCTCAAGGGTGAGAGGAAAGTGGCGCCAGGCAAGTACGTGTTGTTCGCCGGCGGGCAACAGCCCGCCGGCAACACCGGGACGGAGTTCTTGATCGAAGGCTCACTGGCTTTGCCGCGCTGAAAACCCCTACTTCGGCGTAGGTTGGGGTGAGCGCCAGCGAACCCCAACATCGCGAACACGTGTGAGGTCTGTTGGGGTTTGCCTGCGGCTCACCCCAACCTACGCCAGGGTCAATCTCACACCGCCGCCGTCTGCGCCTCGCGGAAGCCGGCCCATTCGACGCGGTTGCGGCCGTGGTGCTTGGCGCGATAGAGCGCCGCATCCGCCGCGGTGATCAGGCTGTTGATATCCAGGCCGGCGCCGCCGGCGACACCGATGCTGGTGGTGACGGCGATGCGCAGCTCGCCGTGCGCGGCGGGCGCCGCGGCCAGGCGCGAGCGCACTTCCTCGGCGGCGACGATGGCCTGGGCGGCGTCGATGCCAGGCAGCACCAGCAGGAATTCCTCGCCGCCGTAGCGGCCCAGCAGCGCTCCATCCGGCAGCTGCACCGCGTGCACGATCTTCACGAAGTGGCGCAGCACTTCGTCGCCGGCGGCATGGCCCCAGCTGTCGTTAACGGCCTTGAAGCGATCCAGGTCCAGCAGCAGCACCGACGAGGTGCGGCCTTGCGCACGGCAGGCTGCGACCGCCTGGCGGCCGTCGTCGATCACCGCGTTGCGGTTGCGCAGGCCGGTGAGGCCGTCGGTGCGCGCCATGCTGCGCAGGTCCAGGGTCAGGCGCTCGGCCAGCATCAGGGTGAAGCCGGTGCTGACCAGGAAGGTGCAGAAGATCGCAAACAGATAGTTGGCCGTCACCAGTTGCGTGGCCAGCAGCACCTGCGAGGTGGTGGCCGGCGCCACCATCACGATCGAGCGCATGGCGTAGAACACGGCGTCGGAACCGAACACCAGCGCGGTGAATACGCAACTGACGCGCAGGTCGCGCGGCGCGCGGCGCAGCAGCACCCAGATCATCCACGCATCCCACACCACGCTCCTGCCGCCGAACGCCAGCGCCTCGACGCGCTGCCCGGGCGGCGCCAGCAGGAAGGCCACCTGCATGACCAGGAAAACACCCGAGAGCAACAGCGGCCAGCGCCAGCGCAACGCATAGCGCACGTGCACGGCAATGCCCATCAGCATTGCCGCGTTGGCGATGGCGATCAGCACGTTGCCGACGATCGCCGACAGGAAGGTCTCGCGCTCGTCCAGGCCCTGTGCCAGGCCGGCCAGGGTGATGATCCAGAACGCCGCCGCCCAGATGCGCAGCGCAGGCAGCCCGCGCAGCACCAGGCCGAGCAGGGTGAAGCTCAGGGAAATCGTCGCCCCGACGGCGAGTCCGATGACGCCGAGCGTGAAAAGGTCCAGATGCATCGCACACCCCTGCGCCGAAAAGCGGCGCCCCCTAAAGTGCAGACGGCCGCATTATTGCCCAGCCCGAAGCGGCGTGCGTGACGGCTACAGCAGCCGGGTCATGAAGACGCTGTTGGGGTCGTCGACGTAGTCGGCGAAGGGTCCGCAGAAGGCGAAGCCGAAGCTGGCATAAAGTTTTCGGGCCGGCTCGAAGGCCGCCATCGAGCCGGTTTCCAGGCTCAGCCGGCGGTACGAACGCGCGGCAGCCTCATCCACGATATGCCGCAGCATCACCGCCGCCACGCCGCGCCGCCGGTGCGCGTTGGCCGTGCGCATCGATTTGATCTCGCCATGGCCGGCGTCGAGCTGCTTGAGCGCGCCGCAGCCCAGCAGGTCCTCGCCGTCCCACACGGTCCAGAAGCTGAGCTCCGGCCGGCGCAGGCCGTCCAGGTCCAGGGCATGGATGCTTTCCGGCGGCGAGTGGCGCGCCATGTCGCGCAGGTGCTCGCCGAGCAGGTCGATGATGCGGGGATCGGTCAGGTCGTCGAGGCGGATCTGCATGGCGGGGCGCGCAATCGTGGTCGCATCGATCCTAGCCGCGGGACCGGCGGCCGCCAACCGGCGATCGGCATCCTTGACGCTGTCCCTGCGCTGCGGCAGCTTTCGCCGGGTTTCCTGCCGCGAGAGAGCGCCTTGTCACGTTCCGCCTGCGTTGCCCTGTGCCATGCCGCGCGCCGCGGCCTGATCCTGCTGCCGCTGGCCTGGCTGGCCGCCTGCGCGCCGCTGCCGGCGCGCAATCCGCTGGCCACCTGGGTGCCCTCGCCCAATCACGACATCCGCCGGCCGGTGCTGATCGTGCTGCATTTCACCGACCAGCACTCGGTGCAGGAAAGCCTGCACACGCTGCGCACCGCCAACAGCGGCGGCCCGGTGAGCGCGCATTACCTGATCGGCGCGGACGGCGGCATCTACCAGCTGGTGGCGGACGAGCAGCGCGCCTGGCACGCCGGACCCGGACGCTGGGGCACCATCACCGATGTCAACTCCGCCTCGATCGGCATCGAGCTGGACAACGACGGCCACACGCCATTCGCCCAGCCGCAGATCGACAGCCTGCTGCGGCTGCTGGGCGACCTGACCACGCGCCTGCGCATTCCGCGCACGCAGATCATCGGCCATGAAGACCTCGCGCCGGGGCGCAAGGACGATCCCGGCCCGCTGTTTCCGTGGAACCGGCTGGCCGATGCGGGCTACGGCTTGTGGCCGCAGGGATGGCTGGTGGATCCGCCGGCGGGTTTCGATCCGTGGATGGCGCTGGGCCTGATCGGCTACTCGCTCGACAACCGCGCGGCGGCGGTGCGCTCGTTCCATCACCATTTCCGCGGCATGGACGGCGACACGCTCGATATCGACGACATGCGCGTGCTGTATGCGCTGGCGAAGCAGCTGGGGGCAGTCACCACGCCGTAGGTCATGGCGCTACAAGTCGGCAAAGCCCGTCATTCCGGCGCAGGCCGGAATCCAGTGGCGATATTGTTGGATGTTTGCGAGGCGATGAAAGGCGGGAAGCTCTCCCGCCAGGATCGGACGTGGTCGCTGCTGGATTCCGGCCTGCGCCGGAATGACGCTAAATCGTACCTGAGGGCGACAACTGCCTTTTATAAAGCAATGAAAGCCCCGCGCTCGCTGCTGATCTCGGCGCCTTCGCGCATGGCCTTGGTCACCGGCGTGTTGGCGACGATTTCCAGCAGGCGGTTCCATTGCTCGTCGCTCAGCGGCTGGTCCGAGCGCAGCACGCGATGGATATGCAGCTTGCCTTCCTCATCGCGCGTGAGGCTGAGTTCCGCGCGGAACTCGCCCAGGTTCCAGTCCTTGCGCTGCGCATACATGCGCAAAGTGATCGCGGTGCATGCCGCCAGCGAGGACAGATACAGGTCGAACGGCGCCGGTGCCGCGCCCTGCCCGCCCAGCGCCTTGGGCTCGTCGGTGTCGAGGGCGAAATGGCCGGCCTGGATGCGGTGCAGGTAGTCGGTGTCGGTGGAGACGATCGAAACAGCGGCGACGCGGCCCATGAAGATCCCTCGTAGGTTGGGGTGAGCCGAAGGCGAACCCCAACGTGGCGTTCGTGATGAGAGGCCTGTTGGGGTTCGCCTGCGGCTCACCCCAACCTACGCCATCCGTTTCGGTCAGGCGATGCCCAGGCCGGCGATGCCGGTAATCGCGCGCCCGTCGAAGCCGGCAAGATCCGCGAAATGGCGGCCGCGCTCGGCATAGTCATGAAACTGGTCGAAGCTGGGCGCGCCGGGCGAAAGCAGGATGCAACCGCCGGTTGGCGTAAGCCTGCGCGCTTCGGCCACGGCGGCGTCGAGGGTGGCGGCTTCGACCAGCGTGGTCGCGACCTTGGCTTCGCGCAGCGCGGCGGCGATGCGCGGACCGTTGGCGCCGCTGCACACGATGGCATGCGGCGGATGCGCCAGTTCGGCGGCGACGAATTCCGACCAGTCCAGGCCACGGTCGTGGCCGCCGGCCAGCACCGTCACCGCGCGGCCGTGCAGGCTTTCCAGCGCGGCCAGCGTGGCCAGCGGCGTGGTGCTGATCGAATCGTTGACCCAGTGGATGCCGTCGCGCTCGCCCAGCGGCTGCAGGCGATGCGGCAGCGGCACGAAGCTGGCCAGCGCCGGCGCCGCGGCCACGGCGTCGTAGCCCATGGCTTCCAGTGCGGCGAGCGCGGCGCAGGCATTGAGCGCGTTGTGCGCGCCGGGGGCGGCGAGGCGCTTCGCCTCGAAGACATTGCGGTCGCCGCGGCGGATGAAGCCGTCCGCGACATGCCAGCCATGCGCCTCGCCGAACAGCAGGCGTGCGGGATGGCCGGCGGTCTTGTCCAGCAGCGACGGCTGCAGGGCATTCACCAGCAGGCGTTGCGAGACGTCCGCCAGCTTCAGCTTGTCGGCGACGTAGCGCTCGCGCGAGCCGTGCCAGTCCAGATGTTCCTCGTACAGGCTGGTGATCACGCCCAGCGCCAGCGGGCCGGCTTCGCCGGTCTGGAAGCTGGACAGCTCGATCGTCCACAGCTCGGCCGACTGGTCGAGCAGCTCCAGCAGCGGCATGCCGATATTGCCGGCCAGGGCGGTGCGCACGCCGAGCGCACGCGCCAGGTGCGCGAGCAGCGCGGTGGTGGTGCTCTTGCCCTTGGTGCCGGTGACCGCGATGACCTTGGCCGCGGGGTTCTCGCCGAACCACAGCGCGGTGCCCGAGGTGACCCGCAGGCCCGCCTCTTTCGCGGCGAGCAGTGCCGGCTTGTAGGCCGACACGCCGGGCGATTTCACCACCACGTCGAACGCGGCCAGGTCGATCGCATCCGGCTCGCGTCCATGCACGGCCAGCGCGGCATCGAAAGCCTGTGCCGCGGCGACCTCCGCCTCGCGGCAGAACAGCGTCAGCGGAAGTTGCGGCAGGCGTTGCCGCAGGGCGGCGATGGCGGCGCGGCCCTCGCGGCCGAAACCCCAGATGGCGACACGCCTGGCGTCCAGCTCAGCGATGCGCATGCGGGCCGCTCAGGCGAAGAAGTCGAGCGCGCCGCGCAGGCGCACCGGGATGCGCTGCTCGGGCGACGGCTGCAGCCAGGGCTCCAGCGCCAGCGCCGAGACATCGAGCTGCGGCAGGATCTCGCTGCGGAAGCGCGCCACCAGCGCGTCTTCCTGCCACTCCGGCCGCTGGCTCAGCGCGTACATCGCGGCGCGCGCCTCGGCGCCCTCGCCCACGCATTCGAACGGCTTGTGGTCCTGGTATTCCAGCAGCGCGTCGAAGCCGGCGGCCTGGCTGTCGTCGTCCAGCAGGTTGCGGCCGAAGATCTGCAGCAGGCGTGGCTTGGGCAGGAACGGCGCCAGCGCGAGGAACACGAAATGGCATTTCGGGCACTGCCCGCACCAGCGGTCGGCCGGCTTGGGACCGAGGATGCGGAAGTTGCGGTTGCAGCTGGAGAACGCATCGAAGTACGGCGTGAGCTTGGCGAAGGCGCGGGTCACCGCCAGCTCCGAGTACGGCCGCAGCAGCGAGAAATAGTCCAGATCCGCCGCCACTTGCGCATGCAGCCAGTCGCCCAGCAGCTGCTCGAAGGCGTAACCCTTGCTCCATTGATGGTTGACCTGCTGGCCTTCGTATTCGAGCGTCGCGGCCGAGGCCGAGCGCTCGTTGGCGAAGGCAATGCTGTCGAAGCCGTACAGGATCGCGGCCAGGGCGAGGATCGCCGAGTTCACCGCGGTCACCGGGATATGCCCGTTCCAGGCGCCCAGGCGGTTGAGGTCGAACAACTGCGGCGCCAGCTCGCGCTGGATGTTGAGCGTGGGCAGGCCCGTGCGAGCCGCGCAGGCCGCGATCAGCTCCGAATTGCCCACCCACACCGCGGTGGCCGCGCCGCCGGCGGACTTGATCGCCTCCACCGCGACCAGCGAGTCCTTGCCGCCACCGATCGGTACCAGGGTGCGCTTGGGCAGGTTGAGCGCGGGCGCCGGCGCAGCCGCGGCGGCGCCGCGTGGAAAGGCGATGCGCCCGCGCAGATCCAGGCCATTGCGATAGGCGAATTCCGCCAGGCCATGCAGGTACAGCGCATCCAGCAGATCGGCTGTACCGTCGTCCAGCGGACCGCCCGCCACTTCGATACGCGGCGGCACGCCGGCCTTGTAGTAGCTGACGCCGGCGACCAGGTGCAGCAGTTGCAGCGCGCGCTCGAAGGCGGCGGCATACGCGGGCGGCACGGCGGGGGCGCCGGGGAAACGCACGCGCTCGACCAGCTCCTCGCCATTGTCGAAGGCATAGGCCAGCTCGGCCACGCCGTCGGCGTAGCTGCAGCGGACGAAGCGGAAGACCTGGGTGAGGCGGGGTTGGATGGGGGTGGTCACTTTATTAGTGGCTCCGTTTTGTCACCTTGCCTGACTGTGTCGGCAGCAAAGTGGCTGAATGCTGATCGTGCGGCGGCGCAGAGCCCCTCTCCCCTCGGGAGAGGGGTTGGGGTGAGGGTACGGGCGGAGTGGTGCGCACCACTCCGCCCGTACCCTCATCCGCCTGCCGGCACCTTCTCCCGAAGGGAGAAGGATTCCACCTCACACCGTGAGGCAAGGGCAAGTAGCTAGTCGAGGATCACCTCTTCCGCCTCATCGCGCATGTTGTACGGCGACGACATCACCTTGCCGTACGCGCCGGCCTGCGCCACCAGCACCACGTCGCCCTCCTGCGCTTCCGGCAGGCGGCGGTCGGTGCCGAGGACGTCGCCGCTTTCGCAGATCGGGCCGACCACCTGGAACAGGCCGGTGGCCGGCTCGTCCAGGCGGGTGAGGTTGACGATCTCATGCCAGGCTTCGTACAGCGCGGGGCGGATCAGGCTGTTCATGCCGGTGTCCACGCCGAGGTAGCGCCAGGAGCCCTTGCCCTTCTGCTGGGTGACGCGGGCCAGCAGCACGCCGGCGTCGGCCACCAGGTAGCGGCCGGGCTCCATCCACAGTTGATAGTGCGGATAGGCCGCCTTCACGCTGCGCAGCACGCGGTCCAGGGCGGCGATGTCCAGCCGCGCCTCGCCCGGATGCGAGGGCACGCCCAGGCCACCGCCGATGTCCAGGAAGGCCACGCTGCCAATGCGCTCGGCCAGGCTGGCCAGCTGGCCGTAGACCTCGCCCCAGTGGCCTTCGTCGAGGATGCCCGAGCCCAGGTGCGCGTGCAGGCCGCGCACGATCACGCCGTGCGCGTCGGCCAGGCGCAGGAAGCTGTCCACCAGTTCCACCGGCAGGCCGAACTTGCTGCCGCTGCCGCCGGTGCGCACCTTCTCGTGGTGGCCCAGGCCGCGGCCCAGGTCCACGCGCAGCACGATTTCGCGGCCGCGGAACAGTTCGCCCCAATTTTCCAGCTGGTACAGCGCATCCAGCGAGATGGTGGCGCGCGTGGTCAGCGCCCACTCGTAGTCGGCGCGCGGCGCGAAGTTCGGCGTGAACAGCAGCGGGGCCGATTCCGGCACCGCCGCCAGCACCGCCTTCAGCTCGCCCGGCGACACGCATTCGAAGCCGAAGCCCTCTTCGGCCAGCGCCTTGAGGATGGCCGGATGCGTATTGGCCTTCACCGCGTAGTGCAGGCGGTCGACCGCGCCCAGCGACTTCAGCTCGCGTGCCTGCTGGCGCACCGTGGGCAGGTGGTAGACATAGCGCGGCGTGCGCTCGGCGCCGAGCCGGAGCAGGCGCTCGCGCTCGGCCGTGCGCCACCACGAGGCCGCCGGGGCGGCCACTTCGCCGCTGCCGTACAGCGCCTGCCAGCTGGGGCCGAACAGTGCGCTGTCGTCGGTGCGCAGCGCGCCGGCGGCGATCAGCAGCTCGTGCAGGTGCGGCAGCAGATCGTCCACCACGTTCTCGTCCACCACGAAGGTGAGGTTGAGATTGTTGGACGACTGCGAGATCAGGTGCACACGGATCTGGCCGAATTCCGCCAGCACGCCGGACAGCGTATGCAGCATCGAGCGCATGCCGCGGCCGACCAGGGTGATCGCCGCGCAGGGCGCGATCACCTTGACCCGGCACACCTTGGCCAGGTCGCTGGCCAGGGCCGCGATGGCGTCGGAATCGAGCAGGTTCTCGGTGGGATCCAGCGACACGGTGACGTTGGTCTCGGCCGAGCCGATCAGGTCCACCGACAGGCCGTGCTGCTTGAACTGCGCGAACACGTCGGCTAGGAAGCCGACCTGCTGCCACATGCCCACCGATTCCATCGAGACCAGGGTGATGCCCTTGCGCGCGCTGATCGCCTTGACGCTGGGCGCGTGCTCGCGCACCTCGGGGCCGATCACGGTGCCTTCCAGCTCGGGCCGGTTGGTGTCCTTGATCAGCATCGGCACGCGCGGCTCGCGCAGCGGCGAGAGACAGCGCGGATGCAGCACCTTGGCGCCGGTGGAGGCGATTTCCTGGGCTTCTTCGTAATCCAGCCGCTGCAGCAGGCGCGCACCCGGCACCTGGCGCGGGTTGGCGGTGAACATGCCGGCCACGTCGGTCCAGATCTCCACGCGCTGCGCCTTCAGCAGCGCGCCGAAGTACGAAGCCGAGGTGTCCGAGCCGCCGCGGCCGAGCAGCACCGTGCGGCCCTGCGCCTCGCGGGCGATGAAGCCCTGGGTGATGAACACCTCGCCCAGCTCCGCCAGGCGCGCGTTGAGCGCCGGGTCCGGGCGCGCCTCGACCATCGCCGACAGCAGCTTGGTGCGCTCGTTCTGGTTGGGCAGCGCCACCGCCGCGAGGCAGTCGCGCGCATCCAGCCACTCGGTGGGCAGCCCGGCATGCGAGAGGAACGCGGCGCCCAGTGCGCTGGACATCAGCTCGCCATGCGCCTGCACCAGCGCGGCCCAGGCCAGTTCGCCCATGGCGCCGGGGCCGTCCTCGGCCAGCATCGCCAGTTCGGACAGCCGCTCCGCGAGGGTGGCCGGAACCGCCAGCTGCATGTGATCGAGCAGGTCGTAATGACGCTGGGCGATCGCCCGTGCAGCCTCGACGCGTTTGCCTTTGTCTTCCTGGGCGCACATCTGTTTGAGTGCGTCGGTGATGCCGGTGAGCGCGGACACGACCACCAGCACGCGGGCGCCTTCGGCGCGGCGGCTGGCGACCAGCTCACGGATGTTCTGCCAGCGCGGCAGGGTGGCGACACTGGTGCCGCCGAACTTCATCACGATCCAGGATGCGTCGGCAGGAAGCGACGCGGGGCTTTGCGGGTTCACGGGTACCTTCGGTTGCGTGGTGGAAGAAGTAATCCACCGAGTGTTGCGCTGCATCAGGGAAGAATGCAATGGGATATAGGCCGGAAAATCAGGCTGGACGGAAGTCTACGGAGGTGTAGTCCTTCTCCCTCCGGGAGAAGGTGGCGGCAGCCGGATGAGGGTACGGGCGGAGTCAGGCGCACCGCTCCGCCCGCACCCTCACCCCAACCCCTCTCCCGGAGGGAGAGGGGCTTACGCCCTGGTCAGGCCACGACTACAGGAATCTTGCCGATCCGCGCCTGCCATTCCTTCGGGCCGGTCTGGTGCACCGAGGTGCCGGCCGAGTCGACCGCCACGGTCACCGGCATGTCCTTGACGTCGAACTCGTAGATCGCCTCCATGCCGAGGTCGGCAAAGCCCACCACGCGCGAGGACTTGATCGCCTTGGACACCAGGTAGGCGGCGCCGCCCACGGCCATCAGGTACACCGACTGGTGTTGCTTGATCGCCTCGATCGCCGCCGGGCCGCGCTCGGCCTTGCCGACCATGCCCAGCAGGCCGGTCTGCGCCAGCACCTGCTCGGTGAACTTGTCCATGCGGGTGGCGGTGGTGGGGCCGGCGGGGCCGACCACTTCGTCGCGCACCGGATCGACCGGGCCGACGTAATAGATGAAGCGGCCCTTGAAATCGACCGGCAGCGGCTCGCCCTTGTTGAGCATGTCGACCATGCGCTTGTGCGCGGCGTCGCGGCCGGTGAGCAGCTTGCCGTTGAGCAGCAGCACCTCGCCCGGCTTCCAGCTGGCCACGTCCTCGCGGGTGATCGTGTCGAGGTCGACGCGGCGGCCCTTGGAGGAGTCGTAGGTCAGCTTCGGCCAATGCTCCAGCGACGGCGCCTCGAGCATCACCGGGCCGGAGCCGTCCAGGGTGAAGTGCGCATGGCGGGTAGCGGCGCAGTTGGGGATCATCGCCACCGGCAGGTTGGCGGCGTGGGTCGGATAGTCCTTGATCTTGACGTCCAGCACCGTGGTGAGGCCGCCCAGGCCCTGCGCGCCGATGCCCAGCGCGTTGACCTTCTCGTACAGCTCCAGGCGCAGTTCCTCGATGCGGTTCTGCGGGCCGCGCGCGATCAGCTCCTGGATGTCGATATGCTCCATCAGCGATTCCTTCGCCAGCAGCATGGCCTTCTCGGCGGTGCCGCCGATGCCGATGCCCAGCATGCCGGGCGGGCACCAGCCGGCGCCCATGGTCGGCACGGTCTTGAGCACCCAGTCGACGATGGAATCGGACGGGTTGAGCATGGCGAACTTGGATTTCGCCTCCGAACCGCCGCCCTTGGCCGCCACGATCACCTCGACCGTATCGCCCGGCACGATCGAGACATTGATCACCGCCGGCGTGTTGTCCCTGGTATTGAGGCGCTTGCCGGCCGGGTCGGCCAGCACGCTGGCGCGCAGCTTGTTGTCCGGATGGTTGTAAGCGCGGCGCACGCCTTCGTTGACCATGTCTTCCAGCGACAGGGTGGCATCCCAGCGCACGTTCATGCCGACCTTGAGGAACACGGTGACGATGCCGGTGTCCTGGCACAGCGGGCGATGGCCTTCGGCCGCCATGCGCGAATTGATCAGGATCTGCGCCATCGCATCGCGTGCCGCCGGCGATTCCTCGCGCTCGTAGGCCTGGGCCAGGTTGGTGATGTAGTCGACCGGGTGGTAGTAGCTGATGTACTGCAGGGCGTCGGCGACGGACTGGATCAGATCGTCTTGCTTGATGGTGGTCATGGCGGCGGCTGGGGACTGGAGGGAAGAAGCGGTGCGCCGCGCGATGGTTTTTCGCGGTGCACAACCCGGCCATTGTGCCGCAAGCGTGCGCTGGCTCCCAAACCGGATGGATTAAGCCCTAAGAAATAACGGCCAACACTCGCCCATTCTTTCCCTTGAGAACCAACGAGTTGCCGAGAGCCATCCGGTCGCAGCCTCGGATTTTTCGGCGATCTAATAAGAAAATTTCCATAGGAAACTTCTTGGCTCCGGCACCGCCAAGCGCTAGCTTTGCCGAACCGATACCTCGGCCTTCAGGGGAGCCGCGTATCGGCGGGGAAGTTCTTCGCATTGACCAAAGCAGCGCTTAGCCGGCCTGGCTGCGGAGCGCGGCGTTGGCACCTGTCGCCTCGCCGTTCGTTCGTGTCCGCGCATCCGGGTCCATCCACGGAGGAACGCACATGCTCGCCAAGCTTCACCGCAAGACCCTCGCCGCGTCCCTGACGCTTTTGTTCGCCACCGTCTCCACCGCTTCATTCGCCGCCGGCACGAAGCCCGCCGCGGACCTGGGCGCCGCCAGCGCGGACCAGAAGGTCAACGTCACCCTGGTGCTCAAGCTGCACAACCAGGCGCAGCTGGAGCAGTACATCCAGCAGACCGTGACACCCGGCCATCCGAACTTCCGCCGCTTCCTGAGCACCGCGCAGTTCGCCGACAAGTACGGCGCGACCGACCAGGAGATCAAGCGGGTGCAGGACTTCCTGCGCCAGAACGGCCTCACCGGCACGCTGCTGCCCAACCGCATGGCGATCCGCACCAGCGGCACCATCAGCCAGTTCGCCACCGCGTTCCAGGCGCCGATCCACAACTACCGGTCGAAGGAAAGCGGCGATGTCTTCCATCGTCCGTCCAAGGCGCCGGTCCTGCCGGCCTCGATCGCCGACAGCGTGCTGCTCGGCTCCAGCCTGAGCAATGAGCACAAAGTGCTGTCGCACCGCATCACCGCGCCGGACGCGGCCAAGGTCACGCTGCAGCCGGCGGCCAAGACCCAGGCCAGCATCGCCGCCACGGCGAAGCCCGCCGCCGGCAATCCCACCGCGACCGGCGTGCCGGGCGAGTACACCGTCGGCGACGTGGCCAACCTGTACAACATCAATCCGCTGTACGCGCGCGGCATCACCGGCAAGGGCACCACGGTCGCCATCGTCACGCTGTCGGACTTCTATGTCGACGACGTGCAGGCCTACTGGGACGGCATCGGCCTGACCACCAAGGCCAACCGCATCACCAAGGTTCCGGTCGATGGCGGCGCCCCGATCGACGGCGGCAGCGGCGAGACTTCGCTGGACGTGGAACAGGCCGGCGGCCTGGCGCCCGAGGCGGACATCCTGGTCTACCACGGGCCCAACTCGGGCAGCAGCTTCACCAACGCCGCGCTGCAGGCGGTGTCGGACAACGTGGCCGACACCATCTCCACCAGCTGGGGCCTGCCGGAGATCTACAACTTCGCCGCGCTCAACGTGGACGGCGCCAAGAACACCGACACCACCGACGTCGGCGACCTGCAGATCTGGCATCAGATCCTGCTGGAAGCGGCCGTGCAGGGTCAGTCGTTCTTCGCCGCCACCGGCGATTCCGGCGCCTACGACACGGTGCGCGGCCTCGGCGTCGGCACCACGCCGGGCACCTTCAACGCACCGCTGACGGTGGATTCGCCGGCCTCCGATCCCTTCATGACCGCCGCGGGCGGCACCACCACGCCCTTCAGCTACAAGTTCCGCACGGGCCCGGTGGAGTCGATCACCAAGGAACAGGTGTGGGGCTGGGACTACCTGCAGAACTACTTCGACAAGTACGTCGGCCAGGGCGCGATCGACCTGTTCTCAGTCGGCGCCGGCGGCGGCGTGAGCGTGTACTGGAAGCGGCCGTTCTACCAGCTGTTCACCCAGGGCGTGCGCACCAGCGAGAAGAACCAGACGCTGACCTACAACGACACCACCGGTCCGCAGGTGCTGCTGAAGCTGCCGGGCAATTTCCACGGCCGCAACCTGCCGGACATCTCGCTCAATGCGGATCCGGAGACCGGCTACATCGTGGTCTCCAGCGTCGACGGCGGCGCCACCGCCGGCAACGGCGGCACCAGTTTCGTGGCGCCGCAGCTCAACGGCATCAGCGCGCTGCTGACGCAGAGCGCCGGCCACCGCGTGGGCTTCTGGAATCCGCAGGTGTATGCGCTGCAGAACATCTTCGGCTACGGCAGCTGGAGCGGCTTCAACGACATCCGCCAGGGCGACAACTGGTTCTACCAGGGCAAGGGCGGCTACGAGCCGGGTTCGGGCATCGGCACGCTCAACGTGGCGAACTTCGACCTGTTCCTGCGCGCGTTCTGAAACGTCTTAAGCGATACAGGACTTTGGCCGGCCCCGCGAGGGGCCGGTTTTTTTTGGCGTTTTTGCGTCGATTGCTGGACGTCTATCGATTTCGCGCAAGCTCTCCGTGTGTTTTTCTACCCGTGCAGCATTGCCAGAACGGAAAGAAAGAAAATGCGAGAACTCACCATGCAAGAACTGGAAACCGTCAACGGCGGCAACGGCCGCATTATTTGGCTGGTAGACGACGGGAAGCGGATCACGGCGCCTGGAATCTGCGATTACCCCACACCGGGCATGTTCGGCCCGCCGATATTCCTGCGACGCGGAGTCTTCTACGTCGCCGAATGCCGGCCCTGATTTCAATCACACCAGAATCATCCCGTGCCCCTTCTTCGGAGCGGGCACCTTTACCCAAGAAGGAGCCCTGGTTTGCATTGCCGCTTTGAAAGCCACTTCCCCGTTGTGTGCTGCACCCGGCATGCATCGGGCTCGTGGTTCGCCTCCGCGGCCATCGATCGGGGCGACTGCCGGTCCTTGGCACATTGACGATGGAGGCGATCGTCCAAACAGAGACTGGGGAATGTGGTCTGGCGTGTCTGGCCATGATTGCCGCGGCGCACGGACAACGCATCGGCCTGTTCGAACTGCGACGCCGCTTTCCGGCGTCGCTCCGGGGGATGAACCTGCTGCGGCTGATGCATGTTGCAGAGCAGATCCAGATGCAAGGCCGCCCGCTGCGGCTGGAGCTGGAACAGCTCGATCGACTCAGCCTGCCGTGCATCCTGCATTGGGACCTGAACCACTATGTCGTGCTGGCGAAGGTCAAGCGCGACCGGCTCACCGTCCATGATCCGGCGGCCGGCAAGCGCACGCTTCCGCGCACCGAAGCTTCCAAGCACTTCACCGGCATCGCGCTGGAGTTGACGCCGACCTCGACCTTCCAGCCGCGGCGTGCCCTCCCGCGGATTTCCGTGCTGCAGCTTACGGGTCGCATCAGCGGCCTGTACCGGGCTATCACGCCGATCCTGCTCCTGTCGGTCGCCCTGCAGGTGTTCGTGCTGCTGGCTCCGTTCTTCATGCAGTGGGTGGTCGACCAGGTGCTGGTCACGGCCGACCGCGATCTGCTCGCCGTGCTGGGCCTCGGCTTCAGTCTTGCCCTGCTGCTGCAGCTGGGCATCGGCCTGCTGCGTGGCTGGAGCGTCATCTACCTTTCGACCCGGCTCGGCTTCCAATGGATGGGCAATGTGTTCGCCCACCTGCTCCGCCTGCCCCTGGACTTCTTCCAGAAGCGCCACCTCGGCGACATCACCTCGCGCATGGGCGCGGTGCAGGCGATCCAGCAGACCCTTACCACCCACTTCGTCGAGGCGTTCATCGACGGCCTCATGGCGGTGGTCACACTCGGCATGATGCTCCTGTACAGCGCCAAGCTCGCTCTGGTGACGCTGCTGGCAGCGACGCTCTATCTGAGCCTGCGCTGGCTGGTCTATGGGCCGCTGCGCGCAGGCACCGAGCGGCAGCTGGTCGCGGCCGCGCTGCAGCAGACCCATCTGCTTGAATCGATCCGCGGCATCCAGTCGGTGAAAGTCGCCGGCTGCGAATCCGTGCGTCGCTCGCGTCATGCCAACCTGATGCAGGATACGCTCAACAGTGAAGTCTGCTTGGCTAGGCTTGGCCTTGGCTTCAACTCCGCCAGCCAGCTGATTTTCGGCGCCGAGCGCATTGCGGTGATCTGGATCGGCGCGGTGCTGGCGCTTTCCGACGCCTTCTCCGTCGGCATGTTGGTGGCGTACCTGGCCTACAAGGACCAGTTCGCCCAGCGCGTGGCCACCTTGATCGACAAGTGGGTCGAATTTCGCATGCTCCGTCTGCATGGGGAACGCCTGGCGGACATCGCGCTGGCCGAGCCGGAAGCCGACCAGGGCCGGTCCGAACCTGCGATGCCCGAGCACGCGCGGCTGGAGGTGACAGGGCTGGGCTTTCGCTACGCCGAAGGCGAACCGTGGGTGTTGAAGGACTGCAGCTTCGCCGTCGAAGACGGCGAATCGCTGGCGATCGTCGGCCCCTCCGGATGCGGCAAGACCACGCTGATGAAACTGTTGCTGGGACTGCTGCCGGCGACAGCGGGCTCGATCCTCATCGATGGTGAAGATCTGCAGCGTCTTGGCCCACGACACTTCCGCCGCTGGGTCGGCGCGGTGATGCAGGAAGACCAGTTGTTTGCCGCAAGCCTGGCCGAAAATATCGCCTTCGGCGATGACGGCTACGACTTGCGCTGCGTCGAGGACGCCGCCCGCCGTGCCGGAGTCCATCAGGAGATCGAAGCCATGCCGATGGGTTATCACAGCCTGATCGGCGACATGGGTACGACGCTGTCGGGCGGGCAGAAGCAGCGAGTGATCCTGGCACGCGCGCTTTACCGCAATCCCCGCTTCCTGTTCCTGGACGAGGCGACCAGCCATCTCGATGTGGAGCGCGAACGCCTGGTCAACGAGGCCGTCGGTGCGCTCAAGATGACCCGCATTATCATTGCCCATCGCCCCGAAACCATCGCCAGCGCCGACCGGGTGCTGGTGCTGCATGGCGGCCGCATTGCAAAGGAATGGCGGCCACCACCGCGGCCAGCCCAAGCCATGCCCACCGGTCCTGCATGACGGGCGAACTCTTTCGCCGCGAAGTACTGGAGTCCAGGCGGAGCATCCAGCTCGGCGGAATTTCGCTGGCCCAGCCAGCACGACCGTGGGTGCTGGCCGGGTTCTCGGTCGCCGCCGCGGCGACCGTGATCGGCTTCCTCGTCTGCGGCCAGTACAGCCGGCGCTCGCGCGTGACCGGACAGCTCGTACCTAGCCTGGGCCTGTCCACCGTGGCGGCGCCGGTTGCCGGCGTGGTCGGACGCCTGTTTCCGGAAGAAGGCGATCTGGTCGCCGCCGGTGACCCGCTGGCACGGATCGACGTACCGCGCGCCACTGCAGCCGGGCAGGACGTACTGACCGTCATTCGCCAGGAACTGGCCGTGCGGGAGCTCAACGTGCAGCGACTGGGAGACGCGCAGGTCGCGCAGATCGACGCGCAGATGGCCGGTGCATCAAGACAGCTGGCGATGGCAGGCAAGGAACTGCGCCAGGTGAAGGAATCCCTCGCGACGCGGGGCGAACAGATTCGTCTCGGCCGCGATACCCTCGAGCGCTATCGACGCATCGCCCACGCGAAATACGTCAGCCAGCTGCAGGTCAACCAGCAGGAACAGGCCTTGCTGGAACTGACGGGCGAGCGGCAGACCCTAGAGCGGCAGGCGACGTCGATCTACCGCGGCATGGCGCAGATGGAACAATCCCTGCACGAACTGCGGGCACAGCGGCAGGCACAGCTGGCGACGATCCGGCGCGATCGCGCCCTGCTCAACCAGGAGCGCGTGCAGCAGGAGACCCATGGCGAGCTGCTGATGAAAGCGCCGGTCGCAGGCCTGGTCGCCAGCCGTCTGGTGCAAGCGGGCCAGGCGTTGAAGGCCGGACAACCCTTGCTGAGCTTGCTGCCCAGAGGCTCGGAACTGCGTGCCCAGCTGATGGTGCCCAGCCGCGCCATCGGCTTCGTCAAGCCGGGGGACATCGTGCTGCTGCGCTACGAGGCGTACCCGTACCAGAAGTTCGGGCACTATCGCGGCCGGGTACGCCGGATCTCGCGCAGCGCGGTCAATCCCGGCGAATCGACGGCCTTGGCCGGTAACGGCCAGGCCACCGAACCGTACTATCGCGTGTCGGTGACGCTGGAGGCGCAAACCGTCATGACCTACGGCCGGCAGGAGCCGTTGCGCCCTGGCATGGCACTCGAGGCGGACATCCTGGGCGAGCATCGCAAGATCTACGAGTGGCTGCTGGAGCCGCTGTATTCATTGCGTGGAATCGCCGGCAATGCCGACTGAAGCGGAGGCATGCTCGCGGCGACCGTGGTGTATGTCCTGCGGTGGAGCCGCTTCAACGACATTGGCCGGCCCGCGAGGGGCCGGTTTTTTTGGCGCGATTGGCTTGCTCCCGAAAGAAAACGGCCGCATCAAGCGGCCGCTGTCCTATTGCATCGGATGACACCGGGTGATGTCGCTTTTTTAGAGCCGATACTCGGCGGTGACACCATAGACTTCATAGCCGCCACCGATGGTTTTCACGCCGCTCCCGAGATTCACGCGGGCACGGTAGTAGTCGAAGTTGGCGCCCAGGCCGAAGTGTTCGTTGAAATCGTAGCCCGCGCCGACGCCGGCGTAATAGCCGTTCTTGGTGCTCTTGTGGGACGAACTCGCGGGCTTGTTGACCTCGCCGGTACGCACCCTGAGGTTGGAGCGGAACAGGCCGCCACGGCCGGACACGAACCAGCTGTCGCCGATATGCAGCTTTGCGTTGCCGCCGAAGAGCCAACCATTGGTCTTGACCCTCAACGCCTGCTCAGGCATCACGATACGGGGAGAAACGCCGTTGGACTCCTTGGCAATAACGCCGTTTTCGCTGCCCAGCACGACATAACCGGTTTCGGCGCCGTAGGAGAGCGGACCGTTGTTCCACATATAGCCGGCACGCAGGGTGCCGATCAGCTCGTTCTTTTTCACGCCCTTCAGCGCCTTGGACGTGGAAACCTTCTGGCTTCCGATCTGGCCGTTGACGAAGAACTGGCCGCCGTCGGCCGCCATCGCCGCGCCGGAGGTCACCATTGCCACCGCCAGGGCGGTCTTCGAAATCCAATGCGTCATTTGATTTACCGATTTGGAGATTGATGAATAAGGGAGCGCATTAACCAGCCCCGTTGCGGATGAACCCCGGCCGCTTCGACGGCGGCATTTCTGTCATAGAAAGTCATGGGGCTGCGCATCGTAGGGAGCGCAAAAAAGCAGGTAACCCGGATTTATCTGGAGCTCTGGAGCGCACGCGGCTGCGTACGGAATCGTCGAGTGCCCTGGAAAGCGATGGGTGTTCCCCTCGGCCCCAGCTCGGCCAGAGCGGCCGAACGCTTGCCCCCTCCTTCGATACCCGCCATGCTCGCCGCCAGTTTTTTCCACAGGGCGGCCCCTCCATGAGCGATACCCCGGCATCCGGTTACATGCGGCGACTGACTTCGTGGGATGCCGCCATGATCGTGGTCGGCGGGATCATCGGCGGGGGCATCTTCCTCAATCCCGGCATTGCCGCGCAGCGCACGGAATCGGGCCTGGCCCTGCTGCTGGTGTGGGTGGGCGCGGGCGTGCTCACGCTGATCGGCGCGCTGTGCTATGCCGAGCTCGGCGCGCGGCGCCCGCATGCGGGCGGCAGCTATGTGTACCTGCGCGAGGCGTTCGGCTCGCTCGCGGGCTTCCTGTTCGGCTGGACCATGCTGCTGGTGATCTATTCCGGCTCGGCGGCGGCGGTGGCGACGATCTTCGCCAGCTACGCCTCCGGCGTGTTCGGCCTGCCGCCGGGCACGATCAAGCCGCTGGCGGCCGGCGCGCTGGTGTTCGTGGCCGGCATCAACCTGTTCGGCCTGAAGCTCGGCGCGCAGGTGCAGAACCTGTTCACCCTGCTGAAGCTGCTGGCGGTGGCGGTGCTGGTGGTGTGCGGGCTGTTCCTGGCCGGCGCCGATGGCGCGGGCGTGCTGGCGAGCGATCCGGCGCGCGGCAATGTGGGCTTCATCGGCGCGGCGCTGCCGGTGCTGTTTGCCTACTCGGGGTTCACCTATCTCAATAATCTTGCCGGCGAAGTGCGCGAGCCGCAGCGGACGCTGCCGCGGGCGTTGTTCTTCGGCATGCTCGCGGTGATCGTGGTGTATGCCTTGGTCAACGTCGCCTATCTGGCGGTGCTCGGGCACGACGGTCTCGCCCGCAGCAACACGCCTGCCGCTGACGTGATGAGCCGCGTGTTCGGCCCGATCGGCGCCAAGGTCATTGCCATCGGCATCGCCGTTTCGACCCTGGGCTTCTGCAACATCACCCTGGTGGCCGGCGCCCGCGTGCTGCAGGTGATGGGCGACGATGGCTTGTTCTTCCGCAACGTGGCGCGCCTGCACCCGCGCCACCGCACGCCGAACGTGGCGCTGCTGCTCCTGTCCGGCTGGGCCGTGTTTCTCGCCATGGCATTCAATTTCGGCCAATTGCTCGACTACGCGACCTTTGGCGATTGGCTCGCCTGCGCCGTCGGCGTGGTCACCATCTTCTGGTATCGCTCGCGCGACAAAGGTGGCGCCGACTTCCGCGTGCCCGGCTATCCGGTGTTGCCACTGATCTTCGTCGGCGTCGTCGGCTGGATCGTCGTGGCCACCCTGCTGGCCAAGCCGATCCAGGCATGCATCGTGCTCGCCGTGATGGCGGTGGGCATCCCGGTGTTCCATGTCTGGCGTCGGATGTTCCCCGCGTCGGCGCTGCCTTCGCAGTCGCCCTGATCCCCTCGCGGCGCTCGTCAGCACCGGTCACATGAACCACGGGCCCGGCGCGGACGCGCGGGCGAGTCCCCAAGCCGCCCCGGCGATGCCACAATGCACCGGATCGGCAAGGAGAGTTTCACGATGGCGCAGGCGCAGGCCCTGGCAAGCAATCCGACCAGCAGCATCACTCCCGAGAAGGTGCGCGACGGCATCGAGGTGGAGATCAACGGGCGCCCGTTCCGCCATACCGGCGATCCGGACATGCCGCTGCTGTGGTACCTGCGCGACGTGCTGCGCCTCACCGGTACCAAGTACGCCAGCGACCATGGCCTGGGCGGCGCCGACCTGGTGCTGGTCGACAAAAAGCCGGTGTCGGCCGCGAGCGTGCCCATGCATGAGCTGGCCGACAAGAAAGTCACCACCGTCGAAGGCCTGGCGGCCGCCGATGGCAAGCTGCATCCGCTGCAGCAGGCTTTCGTGGACGAGGACGCGATCGGCTGCGGCTACTGCACGCCGGGCTGGCTGATCGCCTCGCTGGACCTGCTCAACCGCCATCCGCAGCCGAGCGACGACCAGATCGACCAGTTGCCCAACCTGTGCCGCTGCGGCTGCCAGACCCGCGTGCGCCGCGCGATCAAGCGCGCTTCCGCGGCGATGGCCGGAGGCCATGCATGAGCCGCAAGAACACTCCCGCCCTGCCCCAGCGCCGCCGCTTCCTGCAGGTGCTGGCCGGCACCGCCGGCGCATTGATCGTCGGCGTGCGCTACGCCGAAGCCGGCGATGCGCCGGTGCCGCCGGCCATGCTCGGCGACACGCTGTACGGCCTGGGCGCCTATGTGCGCATCGACGCCGACGGCAATGTATTGATCGGCGCGCGCGATCCGGACACCGGCACCGGCGTCGCCACCGCGCTGCCGCGCATCCTGGCCGACGAGTTGGACGCCGACTGGGCGCGCGTGAGCGTGGTGCCGCTGGGCCTGGGCGTGGAGAACGGCAATGGCGAGCCGCGCTGGATCTACGGCCACCAGGTCGGCGGCACCGGCAGTTCGATCCCCGCCGCCTGGCACGACCTGCGCCAGGCCGGGGCGCTGGCCCGCTGGCTGCTGATGCAGGCCGCCGCGCGCCGCCTCGGCGTGCCGGCGGACCGCCTGCGCACGCAGGGCGGCGCGGTGATCTCGCCGGACGGCCGCCGCTTCGACTACGGCTCGCTGGCGGAGGCCGCCTCCAAGGTCGCCCCGCCCACCGCGCCGGTGCCGGTGAAGACGCCCGACCGCTACACCCTGATCGGCCAGCCGGCCGGCGACGTCGACGCGCGCGCCATCGTCACCGGCCAGGCCCAGTTCGCCATCGACAACTATTTCGGCGACGCGCTGGTGGCCGTGCTGGTGCACTGCCCGTGGGTCGACGGCACGCTGGCCGACAAGGATTTCCACGAGGCCGAAGCGGTCAAGGGCGTGGTCAAGATCGTCGAGCTCAAGCCCGAGCCCGGCCTGCTGCCCGGCGAAACGCCGCTGGCGCCGTCCGTGGCCGTGCTGGCCGAGGACACCTGGTCGGCGCTGCAGGCGCGCGCCAAGCTCAAGCTCGAATGGAAGCCGGGCCCCAGCGGCAGCGAATCCAGCGCCGCGCTGGAGCAGCAGGCGAACGACCTGGTCAATCCCAGGGAGGCCACCGCCAAGGGCGCCGCGGCCAAGGATGCCGCCGCCAGGGACAACACCCCCACCATGCGCGTGCGCAACGACGGCGACGTCGACGGCATGGCGAAGAAAGCCGCGCGCCGCGTCGACGCCACCTACGTGCAGCCGTGGCTGGCCCACGCCACCGCCGAGCCGATGAACTGCCTGGCGCGGGTGGACAAGGACCGCGCCGTGCTGGTCGCGCCGACCCAGGCGCCGCAGCGCGCCTGGTCGGTGGTGCAGCGGCTGACCGGCTTCAAGCCGGACCAGATCGAGATCCGCGTGCCGCGCGTCGGCGGCGGCTACGGCCGTCGCCTGGACCACGACTTCGTGGCCGAGGCGGTGATGCTGGCCAAGCTGGCCGACCGCCCGGTGCGCCTGCTGTGGACGCGCGAGGAAGACCTCGCGCACGACTTCTACCGCCCCGCCAGCGTGCACCGGCTCAGCGCCACGCTGGACCGCAAGCGCCAGATCGTCACCTGGGACCAGCGCATGGCCAGCGCCTCCGCGCTCGCCCGCCGCGGCACGCCGGAACAGCGGCTGTGGACCTCCGAGGTCGACGTCAACCAGCTGCCCGCCGGCCTGGTGCCCAATTACCGCAGCGACTGGTATGCGCTGCAGTCCGCGCTGCCGCGCGGCCCGCATCGCGGCATGCCGCATGTGAGCAACGCGTTCGCGGTGGAAAGCTTCGTCGACGAGATCGCCAACGCGCTGAAGGAAGACCCGCTCGTCACGCGCCTGCGCCTGCTCGGCGAGGCGCGCGAGGTGCCGCTGCAGGGCGGCGGCTCGTTCGATACCGGCCGGTTGATCAATGTGCTCAAGCTGGTCGCCGACCGCATCGAGTGGAGGAACTGGCTGCGCACGGTCAACGGGCTGGGCATGGCGTGCTGGCATATGGACGGGGCCTACGTGGCGCATGCGATCGAGACCTCGCTGCAGGGCGAGAAGCTCAATATCGAACGCGTGGTCTGCGCGGTCGACGTGGGCCGCGTGATCAATCCGCTCGGCCTCGAGGGACAGATCGCCGGCGCCACGCTGGATGCGCTCTCCGCCGCGCTCAATCTCGCCATCACCTTCAAGGACGGCCAGCCGCAGCAGCGCAGCTACAAGGACTATCCGCTGGCCAGCATGGCCCAGCTGCCCGATGCGGTGGACGTGATCATCGTGCCCGGCGACCGCGATCCGGCCGCCGCCAGCTTCCTGGCCATGCCCACCGCCGCGCCGGCACTGGCCAATGCGGTGTTCCGGGTCAGCGCAGTGCGCGTGCGCCGGCTGCCGCTGATGAAGGGACTGCTGCGCCTGTTGTAGACGCACGTCGTAGGTTGGGGTGAGCGCAGCGAACCCCAACAAAACGCCACACGGCTAACCGGGCGTTTGAAACGACCGCCCGTTGGGGTTCGCTGCGCTCACCCCGACCTACCTTTCAAGCTTGCGCATAGCTGACATCGTCCACAATGTGCGCTGCGCAGGTTTTCAGCCGGCGCATGCGTCGCTTAGTCTCGCCCGGGGGGATCCACATTCACCGGGGAGGGTGGAATGCATTACTCGCGCAAGACACTGCTGTGCACGGCCGTTGCCATGGCCATGATGGGTTTTGCCGCCACCGCGGCGGCCCAGGATGCCAAGAGCGCCGACGCCAACGCGCCAGCGGCGGACCAGAAGAAAGCCACCAATCTCGAAGGCGTGACCGTGCTCGGTTCGCGCCGCGTCGGCGGTTCGGAAACGGAAACGCCTGTGCCGGTCGATGTGATCCCGATGCAGAAGCTCGCCGAGCAGAGCCCGCAATTCGATCTCGCGCAGAACCTGCAGTACACCGTGCCTTCGTTCACCTCGGTGCGACAGACCGGCTCGGACAACGCCGACCTGGTCGACTCCGCCGCGCTGCGCGGCCTGGGCTCGGACCAGACCCTGGTGCTGGAGAACGGCAAGCGCCGCCACAGCGTGGCGCTGGTGAACCTGTTCGGCGCACGCAACCGCGGCAATACCGGCACCGACCTCAATGCGATTCCGGCACTGGCGATCGAACGCGTGGAAGTGCTGCGCGACGGCGCCGCCGCGCAGTACGGCTCGGACGCCATCGCCGGCGTGATGAATATCGTGCTGAAGAAAAGCCCCGGCTGCGAAAGCGTGGCCGGCTTCGGCGAATACACCCGCGGCGACGGCAAGAACTACCTCACCTCGGCCTATTGCGGCTTCCGCTTCGACAACGGCGGCAGCGTCGGCGTCACCGGCGAGTGGCAGAAGCGCGGGCGCTCCAACCGTTCCGACCCGGGCGATCCGCGCACCATCGGCGACACCAAGGTCGACAACGAGACGCTGTACGTCAACGGCGAAGTGCCGGTGGCCGAATCGGCGCACCTGTACTTCACCGGCGGCATCCAGAACCGCTCGGCCTCCTCCGCGGCGTTCGCGCGCGGCGGCCTCGGCTCGGACGACATTCCCTCGCGCAACTCGGCGGCGATGTATCCGGACGGCTTCGTGCCGTACATCAACGGCTCGATCAAGGACCGCTACGCCATCCTCGGCGTGTGGGACAACTTCGGCGACTGGCGCGCGGACCTGTCGCAGACCTACGGCTACAACTCGCTGCAGGACATCATCAGCAACACGCTCAACGCCTCCATCGCCAACGCCGACCTGCTGGCCGGCGGCGCGGGCTTGAGTCCCGACCGCTTCCACGCCGGCGGCTTCTCCTTCGAGCAGGAAACCACCAACCTGGATCTGTCGCGCTACTACGGCGACATCCTGCACGGCCTCAACGTGGCGTTCGGCGCGGAATACCGCCGCGAGAACTACCGCATCACCCCCGGCGAGCCCGGCTCGTACATCGACGCCGACGGCCCCGGCGGCGGCAATGCCGGCAGCCAGGGTTTCCCCGGCTTCCAGCCCGGCGACGCCACCAACCAGAGCCGCCACAGCTACGCGGCCTATGCCGACGTGGAAACCGACTGGACGGAACGCTTCCTCACCGACGCCGCGGTGCGCTACGAGCACTACAGCGATTTCGGCTCCACCACCACCGGCAAGCTGGCCGGCGCCTACCACGCCACCGACAAGCTGCTGCTGCGCGGCTCGGTGTCGACCGGCTTCCGTGCGCCGTCGCTGCAGCAGCGCTGGTTCTCCTCGACCTTCACCGACTTCGTCAGCGGCCAGCCGGTCGACGTGGTGCTGGCGCCGAACGGCGGCGCGATCGCCAACGCCGCGGGCATTCCGCCATTGAAGGAAGAGAAGTCCAAGAGCTACACGCTGGGCGCCACCTGGTCGCCGGGCAACGACCTGCAGTTCACCCTGGACGGCTATCGCATCGATATCGACGACCGCATCGTGCTCAGCGGCCGCTTCGACACCACCGACCCGAACATCGGCGCGACCCTGCAACAGCTGGGCGTGGGCGAGGCGCAGTTCTTCGTCAACTCGGTCGACACCAGCACCAAGGGCCTGGACTTCACCGCCAGCCACCGCATGGAACTGGGCGGCGGCACGCTGCGCACCAACTTCGGCTTCAACCGCTCGTTCACCCGCGTCAAGAAGATCCACGCACCGCCGGCCCTCGAAGGCCGCGAGGACGTGCTGCTGTCCGAGCGCGAACGCCTGTTCCTGGAAGACGGCGCACCGAGCTCGAAGGCGATCCTCGGCTTCGACTACGCCCGCGGCGCATGGGAAGCGAGCTGGAAGTTCATCTACTTCGGCCCGATGACGCTGGGCACCTTCAGTGGACCGCCGGTGCCCAATCAGCACTATGCGGACAAGACATCAGCCGACGTGGCGCTCACCTATCACTTCAACGATCAGATCAAGCTGACCGTGGGCGGCTCGAATATCTTCGACAAGTTCCCGACCAGGCAGGATCCGAACGAGACCGACAACGGCTTCAAGTACGAAGCGGTGCAGTTCGGCCTGAATGGCGCGTCGTGGTTCGCGCGCGTGGCGATCGACTTCAAGTAATGCCGGCAACGCAACGCCGCCGTAGGTTGGGGTGAGCCGCAGGCGAACCCCAACAGGCGCTGAGGCACTTCGTGACGTTTGTTGGGGTTCGCCTGTGGCTCACCCCAACCTACGGCGGGGGCGGATCAGTGAAACTGATCGCTCGCCGGCACCCATGACGAGGTGGATGCCTTCGCCGGCGCCGCGCGCCCCGCCGGCAGGCGATCGTCCACGCACCCCGGCGGCAACGGACCGCCGCTCACTCTCGCCGTCGCGCACTGCGCGCTGTTGTCCAGCTTGATCGGCGCAGCGACGGCAGCCGCAGAAGCCGCCGGCGCCGGCGGCACCAGCGGATTGGCCGGCGCCAGCACCATCCGCTCGTACACCTTGTCGTCCACCGGCTTCGGCGGCGGATCGCCATTGCCGCAGCCGAACAGCCCCACCGGGAACAGCGGCATCACCACGCACTCCACGCGCACGCCGCGCGGCAGGTGGAAGGTGTGGCGCACGGTGGTCTTCTCCACCGCATGGCGCAGCGCGGTGTCGATCGAGCTCTCGCCCTCCGGCGTCCAGTCCTTCTCGAAACGCGTGGACTTGTAGCCGATGTTCGGCGCGCGGTGCTCCATGATTTCGCTGTTGCCGCGCGGCTGCAGCTGGATGTAGTTGCCGGCGAGGCCGTTCTGGCCTTCGCCGCCGCCCTGCTTGCCATTGCCCTGCCCGGTGCCCTGCCCCGGCGGCAGCGACAGGTTCAGGCCGCTCTTGCCGGGACCGCCGGGCGAAGCGGCGACGCCGTTGGGCGAGGCGCCGGGCGTACCGCTCTCGCTGCCTTGCGGGGTGGCGTTCGGCGCGCTGCTCTTGCCGCTTTCGGCGCTGGCCGTTGCGCCGGTCGGCGTGCTGGCCTTGGGGCCGGCGGTGGAGCTGGCGGCCTGGCTTTCCGCGGGTGCGGCCTGCTGGCTGGTGGATGGCGCGGCTTGCGCCGGCGACGGCGCGGCCTGGAGCTGCGGGCGTTCCAGCGCAGGCTTGTTGTCGATGGCGACGGACTGCGGCGCCAGCGTCTGCACCGGCGGCGCCTGCGGACGGTCAAGGCTGGGACGCGCGTTGTCGGGCAGCGGCACCGCTTCCAGTTCGGCTTCGGCCACGCGGATCGAAGGCGCCTGGATGCGCTGCTGTTCGCGCGGCACCACGGCGGTGCTGGTGGACTGGGCCTGCAGGTTCACCGTCGGCGCGGCCTGCGCCGGCAGCGGCACCGCCTGCAGTTCCGGTTCGGCAGGCGCGGCGACGGTTTCGGCGCGGATCGCCTGCGGAGGACTGGGCGGCGTGGGCTTGGGCACCGCGTGTTCCATCGCGATGGTCGGCGCGCTCACCTGCGGCGCGGACTGCGCCGGCACGTCGGGCAGCGCCAGCGAGGCCGGCGGCGGCATCGGCGCGGTGCCTTCGGCCTGCGCCTTGCGTACCGGCTCGGGCTGGAACTTCGGCGGCACCGGCTGCGGCGCGGGCGGCGTCTCCAGCGTGACCTGCGGCGGCTCGGCGCTGGTCGGCACGGGCTGCATTTCCGGCGCGGGCGACGGCTTGGGCAAGGTCACCGCGGGACGCGGCGCGGCGACCGCTTCGGGCTTCGGCGCGCTGGGGCGCGCCTTCACCACGATCACCGGCGTCTCCACCGCCGGCACCGGCACCGGCGCGAGATCCGCCTCGACGCGGGTGGAACTGCTGCTCTCGCGCCGCGTGCGCGCCACCGCGGGCGCACCGCCAGCCTTGCGCACGGGTCCGACTTCCTTCGGCGGCGTGCCGCGCACCGGCGGCGGAGGCGGCGGCTCGTCTTTCTTCTTTTCGATCAGGCGCACCTGCAGTGGGGCGCTGTGTTCCTCCGGCGGCTCCGCCAGGTCGTAGGCCGGGCCGAGGATGGCGCTGAACAGCACGATCAGGTGCACCAGCAGCGTGCCGACCAGGCCCAGCACGCGCAGCAGGCGGTCGCGCGGACGGTCCTTGCGGCGATTGCGGTAGACCGCCGCACGCGTCGCTGCGTCACGCGGCGAAGGCAGCGAGACGATGGCGCGGGAGGGTTCCGGGGCGGCTGGCGACATGGCGCGCAGTGTAGCGGGCGGGCCCGCCAGCCGGGCGCAGGTTGGAGTGAGCCACAGGCGAACCCCAACCTACGGATGCGTTTCTTTCGGCGCGTGCAGCTTCAATTCGGCATCCACCGAGCGGGTGGGCGTATCCACCGGACATCCATACGGCAACGGCTTGCCGTCCCGATAGATCTTGATGCACTCCTCTTCGCTCGGCGGCGCCGGCGGGTTCGGCTCCGGCGCCAGCGAACGGGCCGGCGCCATGCTGAGGCGGAAGTCGCCATCTTTGGCCGAGGGCGGCGGCGGCGGATCGCCGCCGCAACCGCCGGCCAGCGCGGCCAGCGCGACCGCGCAGTGGATGCGCAGCCCGGGCGCCAGGGTCACGGTCTTCTTCACCGTGGTCGCGTCGACCACGCGCTTGAGCGCGCTGTCGAGCGCATTGCCCTTGTTCCAGTCCTTGTCGAAACGCGTGGCCTGGTATTTCACCGGGTTGTCGTGCCGCATCACCTGGCTGTCGCCCACCACGCCGCGCTCGACATAACCGGCGGTGGAGGCCCGCGCCGGCTGGGTCGAGGGCAGCAGCGGCCGGCCATCCGGACCGAACAGGCGCGGCGCCGCCGTGGCGACACTGGTGGCCGGGGCCGGCGCAGGAGTGGGCAGGCTGGCCGTCATCGCGTTCTTGGCCGGCGGCTCGCGCACCGGCGCCACGCGCGGCACGGACGGTGGCGGCGGCAACGCCTCGGCGGGCGGTGGCGGCGCGGCCTGCGATTCGCCGCGGGGAATGAAGCGCACCTGCAGGGCGTCGCCAGCCCGGGGCGGAGGCAGCGGCTCGCCGGGCCGCGGCTGCATTTCCCACCAGGTGATGCCGATGAAGACCACGTGCAGGAGCAGCGCCAGCGCCATGCCGCCCCAGAAACGCCGCCGGTCGCGCTGAGGCCGGCGCCAGCGCAGCTCGTGCAGCAGCGCGCGGGTGGGACCGTCCAGCGGAGCCAGGCCACGGTCGCGTCCGTCCGGCGCGTTCCAGCGGTGATGTTCGACCTGCGGTGCGTGTTCGATGGCGGGCGACCTGAAAGCGGGGCAAAGCGCGGATGGTCCGCGCACAACCCATCCAAGACAAATCCCATCCGTCGTGGTTCCCCGCGCTGCAGCTTGACCCCGCCGTCCCCTCGCTCAAGGCTATGCGGACGGCGCCCCGCGCCGTACCCCGCCATGACCGCCCCCGCGTCCCCGACGCCCGGACTCGCCATGACGCCCCGCCATCGTCAGCCGCCATGCGCGGTGTCGTGCGGCGCCGACTGTCGACGACCGCAGGACCCGCGCCTCCGGCTTCAGCAGAGGAGGGTCGCATCGTGTCGTACAACACGGAAACCATCCGCAACATCGCGCTCGCCGGCCATGCCGGTTCCGGCAAGACCACCTTGTTCGAGGCCCTGCTGCATGCAGGCGGCGCCATCCAGACGCAGGGCTCGGTGGAACGCGGCAGCACGCAGTCCGATACCGATCCGCAGGAAAAGACCCGCGGCCATTCCATCGACAGCTGCCTGGCCGCGATCGATCGTCCGCGCTGCCATGTCAACCTGATCGATACCGCCGGCTACGCGGACTTCCGCGGCGCCGCGCTGTCGGCCTTCGCCGCGGTCGAGACCGTCGCCATCGTGGTCAACGCCGCCAACGGCATCGAATACGGCACCCGCCGCATGATGGAGCGCGCCAGGGAACGCGGCCTCGCCCGCGTGCTGCTGGTCAACAAGATCGACACCGACGTCGCGCGCCTGGAGGCGCTGGTCGAGGCGCTGCGCGAGGAATTCGGCGCCGAATGCCTGCCGGTGAACCTGCCTGCCGACAGCGGCGCCAAGGTGCTGGACTGTTTCTTCCACAACGATGGCGCCACCGATTTCTCCTCGCTGGCCCAAGCGCACCAGCGCATCCTCGACCAGGTGGTGGAAATCAACGAAGCCGTGATGGGCTCCTACCTCGATGCCGGCGAGGAAGCGCTCACCCCGCAGCAGCTGCACGATGCCTTCGAGCAGTGCCTGCGCGAAGGCCACCTGGTGCCGATCTGCTTCGTCAGCGCGCGCACCGGCGCGGGCGTGGCCGAATTCCTGGAACTGGCCGAACGCCTGCTGCCCAATCCCGCCGAAGGCAATCCGCCGCCGTTCCTCAACGTGAAGGACGAAAGCATCGAGGTCGGCGCCGATCCGGCAAGGCACGTGATCGCCGACGTGTTCAAGATCGTCAACGATCCGTTCGTGGGCAAGCTCGGCGTGTTCCGCGTGTGGCAAGGCACCATCCGCCGCGATACGCAGCTGTTCATCGACGACGGCCGCAAGCCGTTCAAGGTCGGCCATCTGTTCCGGCTCAACGGCAAGCAGCACGTGGAGATCGAGCAGGCGATCCCGGGCGACATCGCCGCGGTGGCGAAAGTAGAGGAAATCCATTTCGATGCCGTGCTGCACGATTCGCACGACGAGGACCTGATCCACCTGGCGCCCCTGCGCTTTCCGCAACCGATGTTCGGCCTGGCCCTGGAACCGAAGCACAAGGGCCAGGAGCAGAAGCTTTCGCAGGCGCTGTCGCGGCTGGCCGAGGAAGATCCCTGCTTCCGCGTCGAGCATCACAAGGAACTCAACGAGACCGTGGTGCGCGGCCTGTCCGACCTGCACCTGAAGGTGATGCTGGAACGCATGAAGGAGCGCTACGGCGTGGAGGTGATCACCCACCCGCCGCGCGTGGCCTATCGCGAAACCATCGCCAGCCGCGCCGAAGGCCATCACCGCCACAAGAAGCAGACCGGCGGCGCGGGCCAGTTCGGCGAAGTATTCCTGCGCGTGGAACCGCTGGACCGCGGCGCGGGTTTCCAGTTCGTCGACGAGGTGAAAGGCGGCGTGATTCCCAACCAGTTCCTGCCGGCGATCGAGAAAGGCGTGCGCCAGGCGATGGAGAACGGCGCGGTGGCCGGCTATCCGATGCAGGATCTGCGCGTGACCGTGTACGACGGCAAGTACCACCCGGTGGATTCCAAGGAAGTGGCCTTTGTCTCCGCAGGCAAGAAGGCTTTCCTGGATGCCGTCGGCAAGGCGCGTCCGATCGTGCTGGAGCCGATCGTGGATGTGGAGGTGGCGATTCCCGAGGCGAACGTGGGCGACGTCACCGGCGGCCTGGCCGGCAAGCGCGCGCGCATCCTCGGCACCGATGCGCAGCGCGGCGGCGAGCTGGTGATCAAGGCGCAGGCGCCGCTGGCCGAGCTGATCGACTATCCCTCCGAACTGAAGGCGGTCACCGGCGGTCGCGGCCGCTACAGCCTGGACCTGAGTCATTACGAGCCGGTGCCGCCGCCGGTGCAGAAACAGCTCAGCGAGGCCTGGAAGCCGCACGCCGAGGAAGACTGACGGCGCCTTCACATCTGACGCATCGCGACCGTCCGGCGCTTGAGCCGCGGTCGCGCCGGCGCCATGTCGATGGATAGACCAAGCATGGCGCCCCGCGTCCCGGGGCGCAGGAGAATGTCATGAGCCGTGCCTTCGTGAAGGACACCGACGACGCCGGCGACGCGTTGCCGGAAATCCCGCTGAGCGAGCATCCCAACTACGTCACCCCGCATGGCCTGGAGCTGCTGCGCGGGCGCCTGGACGCGGCACAGGCGCGGCGCGATGCCTTGAAGGCCGGCGAGCAGACGCTGGCGCAGCAGAGCGAGCTGGCCGCGGTGGAACGCGAACTGCGCTGGCTGAAGGCGCGCGTGGCCGGCGCGATCGAGATCGACCTGGCGCAGCAGCCGCGCGACCGGGTGGCGTTCGGCGCGGGAGTGACGGTGGATTCGGCGGAGGAAGGCGAGCGTACGTATCGCATCGTCGGCGAGGACGAGGCGGATGTGGAGCGCGGGCTGGTCAGTTATGTGTCGCCGTTGGCGCGGGCGTTGATCGGGGCGCGGATTGGCGAGGAGGTGACGTGGCAGCGGCCGGCGGGGGATTTGAGGGTGGAGGTGGTGGCGATCGATTACGGAGACGATACCTGACGGCGTAGGTTGGGGTGAGCCGCAGGCGAACCCCAACATCGCGACCACATGCAAGGCCTGTTGGGGTTCGCCTGCGGCTCACCCCAACCTACGCCGGCTAGAGGCGGCCCGCTCGTTTCACGGCGAGATACCGCTCCACCAATACACCCGACAGCTCGCTGCAGCTGACATCCAGCATCGCCACGCCCGCGCGCCGCAGCGCATCGTGCATCGCATCGCGCTGCGCCAGGTAATCCATCGCCGCCGCGGCGCGGATGGCGGTATCGAGTTCGTGATCCACGTTCGCCGCCGCCTGATCCAGCGCCAGCTCGCGCAGGCTCACCACCAGCACCAGGTGCCGCCGCGACAGCAGCCGCACCGCCATGCGCAATTCTTCGTCGTCCTCGTCGCGCACATTCGTCACCAGCACCACGAACGCGCGCCGCCGCTGCCGCGCCTGCAAGGCGCTGGCGGCCGCGAGGTAGTCGGTGGCCACCGCCTGCGGCTGCAGGTCGTAGCCGGCGCCGAGCAGCATGTCCATGCCGCCGTTGCCCTGCTGCGGCGGCATCCAGCGCAGGTCTTCGCCGGCGCAGGCCAGCATGCCGACCGAATCGCCCTGGCGCAGCGCGATATAGGCCAGCGCCAGCGAGGCATTGAGCACGTGGTCGAAATGCGCCAGCCGGTCGTCCTGCGCTAGCATGCGGCGGCCGCAGTCGAGCAGCAGCACCACCTGCTGGTTGCGTTCGTCGCGGTATTCGCGCGAGACCAGGCGCGCCACGCGCGCGGTGGCCTTCCAGTCGATCTTGCGCAGGCTGTCGCCGATGCGGTAATCGCGCAGCTCGTGAAACTCGGTGCCTTCGCCGCGCCGACGCTGCAGGCGCGCGCCGACGCTGCGCGAGGCCACTTCCACGCTCAGGCCCGCCATGCGCGCCAGCGGCGCGAAGTTCGGATACACGCGCAGGCCGGCCGGCTCGCCGACGGTGCGCCGCTGCGTCCACAGCCGCCACGGCGAATGCAGGCGCAGATGGGTGCCGGCGAAATCGAAGCGGCCGCGGCCGGTCGGCGTCAGCGCGTAGTCGAGCGCGAGTTCGCGGCCCGGCGGCAGGCTCAGCCGGCGCGGCATGCCGCGCACCGGCCAGCCGCCCGGATGCAGGTCGTGCAGTTCGAAGGCGAGCGAGCGCTTGCCCTGCGGACGCAGGCGCAGGTTCACCACCAGCTCGGGGCCGAGCGGCACCACCGGTGGCAGTTCGCGCTGCACCGCGGGGCTGGGCTGCGCGCGCAGGCGCCGCGCATCGAACGCGGCCAGCACGATCACCAGCACGGCGAACGCCAGCCATGCCGCCAGCGGCAGCCAGCCGATCGCCGCCAGCACGCCCAGCCCGGTCCAGCCGAGCAGCAGCCACAGCAGGGTGGAAGCCGGACGCATCATTGGCGGGGCGCGGCGACCTTGTGCAGCAGCGCCTTGAGCACGTCGTCCGGCTGCTGCCGCTCGATCAGCGCCTCGGGCGCCAGCAGCAGGCGATGGCGCAGCGCCGGCAGCGCCACCTGGCGCACGTCGTCCGGCGTGACGAAGTCGCGCCCCTCCAGCACCGCCTGCGCGCGCGCCAGGCGCACCAGCGCCAGGCCGCCGCGCGGGCCGGCGCCGCCGAGCACGCCGGGCCATTCGCGGGTGGCGCGGGCGATGCGCACCGCGTAATCGATCACCGCCGCATCCACGCGCAGCGCCGCTACGCCCTGCTGCAGGGCGAGCAGTTCCGGCTGGCTCAGCACCGGGTTCACGCGGGAGACGTCCAGGTCCGCGGCGACGCGGCCGCTGAGCACTTCGTCGACCATGCGCTTTTCGTCGTCCAGGGTCGGGTAGTCGATCAGCACCTTGATCAGGAAGCGGTCCAACTGCGCTTCCGGCAGCGGATAGGTGCCTTCCTGCTCGATCGGGTTCTGCGTCGCCACCACCATGAACGGCGCCGGCAGCGGGAAGCGGCGCCCCTCGATGGTCACCTGCCCTTCCTGCATGCATTCCAGCAGCGCGGCCTGGGTCTTGGCCGGCGCACGGTTGATCTCGTCGGCCAGCAGCAGGTTGGCGAACACCGGGCCGCGGCGGATCTGGAAGCGTTCGGCCTTGGGGTCGTAGATCGCGTGGCCGGTGACGTCGGTCGGCATCAGGTCGGGCGTGAACTGCACGCGGCCGAAGCTGCAGCTCACCGCCGCGGCCAGCGCGCGCACCAGCAGGGTCTTGCCCAGGCCCGGCACGCCCTCGATCAGCACGTGGCCACCGGCCAGCAGCGCCAGCAGCACCTCGTCGAACACCCGCTCCTGGCCGATGAAGGCGCGCGCGACCTGCTCGCGCAGCGAGGCGATGCGCGTCACCAGCTGGTCCAGCGGCAGCGCCGACACGGCGGGTGCGGCGGGCTCCGGCGCCAGCGCGGGGGAAGTGGAATCGGTGGTCATGGGCGGCTCCTGAGTCGCGCCAGGGTGGTGATGCTGTCACGGAACGCGTGCGCGTTCGCGGGAATCTGGAAAGCCCGCGCCAGCTGCGCGGATTCGATGCCGTGGCGGTCGGCGAGGCGTTCGTACAGTGCCTCGCCTTCCAGTTCGGCGCAGACCGGGTCCAGCCGCCGCGCGCGCGCCAGCGCGGCGCGGCAGGCCAGTGCGTGCAGGCCCAGTCCCGCGTCGCGCCGATAGAGGAACTCGCCGGCGGCCTGCACATGTTCCAGCAGCGCGCGGCGCTGCAGCGGCGGCACCGGCATCAGCGGACCCAGCCGCGTGCCGCGCATCGCCATCCAGGCCAGCAGCAGCGCAGTGAGCGCGAGCAGCCCCGGCCACCCGCGGGTGAACAGCGCCCGCCAGAACGAAGGACCGTCCAGCGCGTAGAGCAGCCATACGTGCCCCTCGCGCGAGGGCTCCAGCAGGCGCCAGGCGAAGCGCTGCTGCGCCGGATGACTGAGCGCGCGGTTGGACAGCGGCGCCAGGTCGGACAGCAGGCTCACCTCGCCGTCGCCGACGAAGAAGCGCGCGAAGGAGTAGCCGCGCTGGTCGTCGCCGACGCCGAGGTCGAGATCCTGCGCCGTCTCGTCGTTGAGCAGGAAGCGCGGGCCGCACAGCATGAAACCGTCGCCGCTGTTGTCCTTCACGTCGGCGACGAGCCGGTCGCAGCCGGCTTTCACGGCCTTGGACGACAGCACCTCCAGCGCCTCCAGCAAAGGCGTATGCGCCGCGTCTTCGGACTGGCCGGTCGACAACACCAGCCGGCCGCCGGAGCGCACCCAGTCGGCGATGCGCTGCGCGTCGTCCACGCCGATGCGCTCCAGGCCGTCGCCCAGCACCAGGATGTCGTCCTCCGCCAGCGGCACGCGCTCGGGCGACAGCGTGGCGACCGAGCTGACCGGGATATCGAGCCTGGCCAGCGTGCGCTCCAGCGCGAAGAAGCGGTTGTACCTGGCCTCGCCCTTGGCCTCGGCCGGCACGGTGATTTCGCGGCGCTCGAAGGCGGTGAAGAACGCCGTCGCCCCGATGGCGATCAGCGCGGCCACGACGATCACCAGGATCGGCGCGCGGTTCATGCCGCGCTCCCGTGCCGCGCCGGCCAGCCGTCGAGCAGGCGCTCGAAATCCTCGTCGCGCGGATAGCGGTCGGCATACGCCGCGTACTGCCAGGCGCGCACGATCGCCTCGGCGCGCTGGCGCTGCTGCCGGTCGTCCAGCCGGCGCGCGCTGCGCAGGCAATCCGCCTCGGTGGCATCCGGCTCGACCGGCAACTGCAAAGCGGTCGCCACCTGTTCCACGCAGCCGCGATAGAGCAAGGCCAGCGCCTCCCGGCGCCGGCCACCGCTCCACAGGCGCTGCGTGGCGCCGGCCAGGTCCTCCGGCAGACGCTCCTGCGCCTCGATGGCTTCCAGATGTGTGTCCAGCACCGCCTGCCGGCGCGACGGCGCGGCCAGCACCGGCAGGCGCGCGCGCCGTGCGACGTACACCGCGATCGCCACCACCAGCGCGGCGAGCAGCAGCAGGAGCAGCCACTTCATGCCCAGCGCCAGCGCATTGCCGATGCCTTCCAGCGGCATGGGGCCCGGCTTCAGCTCCTTGGGCTTGTCCGACCACTGCCGCGGCATCCAGGCGTGTTCCTTGTGCTCGCCGCCGAAACGCGGATCGCGGAAAGCCTGCGCCGCCGCCTCGGCGAAGCGCTGGTCGTCCTTGCCGGCAGGCGCGGCGAAGGTGTCCTCGATGTGGGTGACCGGGACGTCCTTGTGTTCGGCGGGCGCGGCGGTCTTCTGCGCCCAGGCGCCATGCGGCCAGGCGCAGGCCAGCGCGAGCAGCACGGCGGCGGCGACGCGGCCGGCGGCGAGCCAGCGGTCGCGCAGGCGGCGGAAGGCGAGGTCGACGTCCCAGGCTTCCAATTGGGTGCGGCGGTTGAGATAGAGCGCGAAACCGGCGGCCACGTGCAGCGGTTCGATCGCGCTCCAGGCCAGGTAGGCCACGGCGGCGATCAGCGCGCCGGTGACTTCCGGCGTGCGGTGCGCGACGCCGCCCACCGAGCCGCGCAGCCAGTCGGGCAGCAGCTCCGGCGGAATGAACAGCAGTACGAACAGAAAGGCGCCCATGAACATCACCAGGGCCAGTTCCAGGCAGCCGAACGCCAGTCCGGTCGCGTCGGCGCCGATCGGCCGCCGCAACACGCGCCAGCGCTCGCGGCGCTGCTTCGCGGCCAGTCCTTCCAGCAATTCCATCGGCAGGCGCAAGGCGCGATGGCTGTCGATGCGCCGCCAGCTGATCGAGGCGATGGTGCCGCCCCAGCGCCATTGCCGCTGGCCCCGCAGCGTCTCGCGCCAGCGCGGCGCGCGCTCGAACACGGCACGCGACAGCACGTACAGCGGCACCCGGTCGAACAGCGGCAGCAGCCACCAGATCAGCAGCGTGGCCAGCCACGGCAGCTGCAGCAGCCAGCCCGTCGCGATGCACAGCGCCGCGATCGGCAGGCTGAACACGAACCACGCCGCCCACACCGGCCGCGCATGCGCGCGCAGCATGGCCGCGCCAAGGTCGATCGCCTCGCGCGCCGTGCGCGGACGCAGCGCGACGGTGATGCGCTCAAGCTCCATCGCCGCCCTCCGCCTGCGCGCCGCCGCGCCACAGCCAGCCCAGCACCAGCAGCCACAGCAGCGCGGCGCTGCCGAATTTCAGCAGGTCCGGAAACCACGCGACCGACGACCAGAACGCTTCGATCGCCGCAGCGATCAGCAGCATGGCGAAGGCGCCCAGCGCGAGCTGCGCGCCGATCCATCCGGCCGCCACCATCGCCGGCCCGCGCCGCTGCCGGCCCGGCGCCAGCAGGGTGAGGCCGAGCTTGAGTCCCGCGCCGCCGGCGATCACCAGGGCGGTGAGCTCGAACGCCGCGTGCGCGGCGACGAAGCGCCAGAACGGTCCGCCGTAGCCCATCTGGGTGAGATGGCCGGCCACGCCGCCGATGATCACGCCATTGGCTGCCAGCACGTAGACCGCGCCCACGCCGAGCGCGAGGCCCGAGGCGAACGTGCGGAAGGCGATGCTGACGTTGTTCATCACGTAATGGCCGAACATCGCCAGGTCCGTACCGCTGCTGCGGCCGATCCTGTGGTTGGCCGGGTCGTACATCTTCTCGAATTCGGCCAGCTGCGCGCTGCCGAAGATCGAATGCGCCCATTGCGGATGGAACTGCAGCGCGACCAGGCAGAACAGCGCCGGCGCGAAGAACAGCACGGCCGCCGCCGCCATGCAGCGCCACTCGCTGCGCACCAGCCGCGGAAAACCCGCGACCAGAAAGCTGAGCGCGCGATGCCAGCGCGGCGCCGGCGGGCGGTACAGCAGGCGATGGCCCTGCTGCACCATGCGCTGCAGGCGGTCGGTGACCTCGCCGCTGTAGCCGCGCGCGCGCGCCAGCGCCAGGTGGTGGCACAGGCGCCGGTATTCGACCGGAAACCCGCTCGCGCGCGCATCGCGCAGCGCCTGGCGCGGCTTGCTGTCGACCAGGTCGAGCCAGTGCTGCAGCTCGCTCCAGGCCTCGCGATGCAAGGCGACGAACCGTTCCTGCTTCATGTCCGCCCCAGCAGCCAGTTGGCGTAGCCGAGCAGGCGCTGCACGCCGGCCTCGCCGCTGCAGCCGGTCAACGGCTGCAGCAGGTCGGCAAGCTCTTGCTGGCGCTGCGGCGTGAGTTGCCCGCAGCGCTCGGCGAATTCCACGATCACCGCCTGCTCGTCCGGAGCCAGCCCCGGCGGCGGCGCCATCGGCGCCACCTTCGGCACCTGGCTGCCGACCGGCAGTTCGCCGCCATGGATCACCAGGGTGCCGGCAATCACATCGCCCAGGCGCCGCCCGTAGGGATCGATCAGCGTGCTGGCCAGTCCCACCGCGTACACGCCGGGCAGGATGTCCACCACGCGCAGCAGGTTGCGCAGCACCGACGGCACCAGGGTGACCGGCGCGCCGTCCGCGCTGACCACGCGCAGCCCCATCGCGCGCTTGCCCAGCGTCTGCCCGCCGAACCACACCTCGCACACCACCGCGTAGGCCCACATCAGCACAAACATCAGCAGCGCGCCGACGCCCGAGCCCGCCGAGCCGAACAGCGACAAGGGAATCATCGCGGCGGAGAACACCACCAGGCGCAGCACGAAATCGATCGTCCACGCCTGCGCGCGCGGCAGCGCGCCGGCCGCGCGCAGGCGCAGAAACACCCCTTCGGGCGTCTCGATCTGCCGAAGGGTGTCGAGCATCAGGCCTGGATGACGATGGTGTCGGCGATCATGTCGTGGACGCAGCGGCGTTCGACGCCGAAGATCATCAGCGAGTCGACCAGCGAGATCAGGAAGCCGAGGTAGGGGATCGCGCCGAGCAGGCCCATCGGGATGACGCGCATGCCGATGATGCGGCCCAGGCCGATGCGACCGCCGTCGCTGCGCACGATCTTGATACCCAGCAGCTTCTTGCCCAGGGTCTGCCCGTTCTGGTGCAACAACACGCAATTGACCACGATCAGGGCCAGGATGATCAGCGAGCCCACGGCCATCGCGACCATGCCGCCATCGCCCCTGCCGGCGGCCGCGCCGCCGATGCCGGCGAACACGCCACCCACGGCGAAGATCACGCTATCCAGGATGACCGCCGCCAGGCGCTGTCCGCGACCGGCCTTGCGCGCTTCCAGATCTTCCGCCGAAAAGCCCCCGACATCGTCCACCGCAGCCTGTGGTGCGGCGTAGTAATTCCGTTCCTGTTCCATGGTTCCGTCCTTGTTGATCCGTGCCAGCCCCCATGACAGGCACTGAGGGTCGAGTATAGGGGCGATTCCGGACCGGCGCATGACGGCTGTTGGAAGCGAATTCGCCGGCGATGACCTCGGCCTGCGGTTGTTACGTCGAGGCGAGCCCCGGCCCCTCATCCAACCCTCTCCTCGGAGGGGAGAGGGAGATGCAGGGCGTTGCGGAGATCCAACGAGAGCACGCGGCGCAGCCCGCGGCGTTCCGCTTGTGCGCTTTTGCTCTGGCTTTTGCTCTGGCTTTTGCTCTGGCTCTTGATCTTCGAACCCCTTGGCGCGGCGGTGAGGGCTGGACGATCAGGCCCCGAAGGGGGCGAGGACAGGAGTCCTCGCCTTTTTGACGGGACATGGATGTCCCGTCAAAAAGCCCGGCCAGCCCTCACGTACCCGCAGCAGCGAAGCTGCGGAGGGCGCCGTGCAGGGTGCCCTTCTCTTTGGTTACTTTCTCTTGGGCAAGCAAGAGAAAGT
>NZ_FONH01000037.1 GCF_900112865.1 Dyella marensis
GTTGGTGAAGGTCACGGGCAAAGACACGCAAACCGTCATCGACGCATTGATCAAGCACGCTCACAAGCTGCCTAGAGAGCTCTACAAATCGCTGACCTGGGATCGTGGCAAGGAAATGGCTGACCACCAGCGCTTCACGCTGGCCACGGACATCCAGGTCTACTTCTGCGACCCGCAGCATCCGTGGCAGCGGGGGTCCAACGAGAACACCAACGGGCTGCTACGCCAGTATTTCCCGAAGGGCACGGACCTGTCGGGCTACTCGCAGGCTAAACTCGATGCTGTGGCCCGGCGCTTGAACGAGCGTCCTCGACAGACGTTGAACTTCGAAACACGGCCGAACGATTCCAACAATGTGTTGCGTTGACTGACTGAAATCGCAACACAAAGTAGACATAGCTAAGCACGGTGTAACGGGAGCGAGAACTCGGCTCTGCGAAGAGTCATGAAGTCGGTAGAGCCATGTGTCTTTCCAACATGCATAGCCAGGTACTTCTGAAGAAGTGACTCAATTTTGCGGAACAGCCGACGCGCGCCCATCCTCTCCCCTTGGGTCTCATAATCCCTTGGTTGCAGGTTCGAATCCTGCTGAGCCCACCATCTGTTGCGCTCAAGGCTTTTTCTGCTTTGGCGATCCCATGCCGGTGCTCGATGGCCGGGAAGTATTGGAGTACATCGAAGCTTGGCGCAATGGACTGTGGTATGAAACGCCGGTCTCCTTGAGCGGCCTCGCGCGGTCGTTTCGATCGACGCCACGTCACTCCAGCGCGATCTATGGGAAGCGCAACATCCTGGTGTCGTGCTTCAAGCCGCACAAACTACTTAGCCGCGAAGCATTCTCGCGCTAGGCGCTGGATTTCATGGTATTCGGAAACGGCCATCTCGAGCGGCGCAAGAGTCGGGTTCGGACCACGATGGAACTGCAGCCTGCGCTGGCGAAGTACATGCGGCGAGGCGCCGACGATATGGATCGTGTACTTCCAGGTCACCGGATGGAAGGCGGAATACGAGTTCGCCAAGGGTTCGATCTTCCACTTGATGGAGCCAGATGTTCACCAAGAGGTCTATGGCGTGCCGGAATACCTACCGGCACTGTCGAGCGCGTGGCTGAATGGGGCTGGCACGTTGTTTCGCCGGAAGTACTATCTCAATGGATCGCACGCCAGCTACATCCTCTACATCACCGATGCGCTGGCCGACGAAGAACAGGTGAACGGTATCCGCGATGCGCTCAAGAACAGCAAGGGGCCGGGGAACTTCCGCAATCTCTTTATCTATGCACCGGGCGGCAAGAAGGACGGACTTCAGCTGATGCCGATCAGCGAGGTAGCAGCCAAGGACGAGTTCTTCAGCATCAAGAATGTCACGCGGGATGATGTGCCCGCCGCGCACCGTATGCCGCCACAGCTGCTCGGCCTAGTGCCGACCGGCACCACCGGATTTGGATCGGTGGTGCCAGCGGCGCAGGTGTTTGCGATCAACGAACTGCTGCCGTTGATGGCACGCTTCTACCAGATCAATGATTGGCTTGGTGAAGAAGTGGTGTCGTTCGGTGACTATGCCGTTACCAATCTCAACGGCACTGGTGCAAAGGCGGTTGACTGAATTGACTTCTGCAAATCGGCACGCCAGGCGTGTGCGACTCGAACATCAACATAGGCTAGTCAATAAACAGGTTCGATATTCGCCGTGCGTCATCGGCCGTTTCCGCAGAGATCAAATATCTTTCACCATGAAAGGGGGCATTTAGGAGTGCTGCGAGGATGGCATGCCCTTTGACTGACAATACAATTCTGCGAGGCCCCCCTGAGGCCAAAGTCATGCTTGCGAGCTTTTTTGCGTCCTCTGAATCTAGCTTAAGGATGACCTCATATATGCCAATGTTCTTGGCCTTTCCCGCGACCACAGCGACAATTCGCGCATCTTTCACCTGCGCGGATTTATCAACGCATTCTTCGGCGTTCACCGCGCTATCGGCATTTGATGCTCGCTTAAGTAACTGTCGATTTTCGTCGCCTGTGGTGTTAACGCACCCCATGGTAAATGTTAGCGGTGTTAGTTTGACTGTTACTGGCTTGGCTGGCTCATCAGCTATAGCACCATATATGGGTGCAACCATAAGCGTTAGCATACACAGTAGTCTTTTCATTTAATTTCCCTCGCCTCGTTTCTCATTTCTTGAACCTTTGTTGCCAATTCCGCCGCGTCCCAATTATTCGCGTTCTGAGATTGAGAAAGATTGCTCCAGGCTTCGTTCGGCGCTATTTGTGTGCAGGTACATCCTGGGTATCTATCTTGAAAGACAGATAGGCCGGGATAGGCTTCTGGACCGCTGCCCTGGAACTGAATGGGTGTTCTGGTTGGCTGGCCCTTGTGACACGCCATAGGATCTGTCGAGCAGTATCCTGCAACACATCGCGCATAGTCTCTCTCCGGATCTTGAGGCGCGCTTGGCCAGGCACCGGGTGTCTTTCGATCGTCTTCAGGCTTGGGCCTAGCAAAGCCTATCGGCTGCGATGGCCCTCTCGGCGCCCCGTTTCCATAGTCTCCACCAGGCCCGGGGGAAGGCCGATGCGCCGAGGGAACCCGTGCAGCTCCACCTTGCGGCCATAACCCCGTGGGGTCTAGGAACTCAAGGGGGGAGTCATATGCATAACCGAATAGTGAGATGCCTCCATTTAAGCCCGCAGGGTCGCTTTCGATGTAGCGGCCAGTGGCGCTGTCATAGGTACGATTAGCGTTCTGGTAAAGACCCGACTCCGCATCGCTATATTGCCCCGGGAAGCGCAGATTGAAGACGTAGCCGCTACTTGAAGTCGGCTGCCGTTCACCGAAGGGGTTGGCTTGGTAATTCCACTGCCATATCACGCTGCCATTGGCATCCGTGATCACGCGTGGTGTGTTCAATCCGTCCGCATGCACATAATTAACCGTACTGGCTGTGCCGGTGAAGTCCACCACCGCTACCACAAGCTCACCCAACCAGATGTAATCGCGATTTGTTGTGCCGTACTCACCAATCAGCTGATTACTTTCGTCATACGCAAAACGCTCATTGGTCGCCTGCGGTAACGTCGCACTCTTGGCGACGCGCTGTCCCGCAGCGTTGTACGTATATTGCCCCACTGTTTGGTTGTTGAGCTGCACCACGGTCAGGCGGTTGCGTCTGTTGTAGCCATACCCGTAAGTGTTGCCCGCCGCAGCGCTTCCAGTTGTGTTTCCATTGGCGTCGTAAGTACGCGCGCCATTGCCGATACCGATGAGCCAGTGGGTGCCAGTCTGGTAGTCGTAGGTGCCCGTGGCGAGACCACCAGCGACCTTGCTTAAACGATCTCCGGACTTATTGTACGTATACGCTTCGATTGCACTTCCGCTCGGAGCGTTCACCGCCGTGAGTCGGTACATGGGATCGTACGCATAAGTCTCAATGGCTGGGCTGGCGCCAGCCGTGCTACCTAGCGCAGTGATATTGCCCATCGCGTTGCGGGCGAAGTGCAGATTAAGCACCGAGCTGACCACATCGGTGAGAGCGTAGTCGGCGTCATAACTACGGGTGATGGTCTGGCCGTTGCCAAGGGTATAGCTAACTACCGGGCCGAACGGGAGATATGTGATGCCACTAACAGCCGTAATGGCTAACTTGCCAGTCGGCGTTACCGTGACGCTGTTGACCCGGCCAGCGGTATCCCTTGTGTATTGCGTCGCGGTCGCGCTCGGAGCAATGACGCTACTTAGACGGTCTCCCAATGTATAGCTGTACTGGGTCACGTCGGTCTGCGCGGACTGCATTTGGCGCTTTTGGATGACATTGCCGCGCGCGTCATAGCAAAACACAGTAGTGACAGCGCTCTCGATTACTCGGGTCGGCCGGCCAATCGGATAAGAACTGCTGCATCCAGTAATGCTATTGGCTTCATCGTAGGTATAGCTGACATTGAGCCCGCTATCGATATACGTCGTAGCTGTGCGACGATTGAGTGCATCGTAGCTTGATGCGCTGACATTGCCATTGGCGTCGGTCTTCTTGATGCGGTTGCCGGCGACGTCATAGATATAAGTGGACACACCCGTGTCCGGGCTATGCACGCCAGTGGCATTGCCCAACCCGTCGTAGTCATAGGTGGTATTGAGGCCATCCGGGTCACTCACACCCTGCAGCTCGTCGCGCGGACCATAGACGAGCACGCTTTGCGTGTTCTGCGTAGCGGCATCGAAGCCGTTGTAGTTGTCGATAGTGCTGACAAGACGGTTAAGAGCGTCATAGCCTTGCTTGCGCTGGATACCCAACGCATCGGTACTGTGCACTAGGTTGCCGTTGGCGTCGTAGCTGTCCGTGAAGCTGGCGTTGAAGACAGTGTGGTTCAACCCGTCGGTCAGTCCGGTGAGCTGCCCAAGCGCATTGTAGGTGCGCGATAGGCTCTTACGCAGCATATCGCTGCTGTCATATACCTGCTCCGCGGTCTTGTTGCCCGCTGCGTCGAGGGTGTACTGCACATAGTTACCCAGCGCGTCGGTGATACGCGTCAGGCGATGCGCGGCATCGTAGGTATAGCTGCCAGTGACGTTGTCGGGATCGGTGATCGACGCCACTGTGCCATAAGGCGTATAGGTGAAAGCCGTCGTGGCCCCGCCGATGGTGCGCGTCGCAACCCAGCCACGCGCCGTGTACGTGGTATCCGCATTGATGCCGTTTGCATCCGTCGTGCGAGTCACGCGGCCGGCACCATCGTAGGACACGATGGTTGTGACATGACCCAAGGCGTCCGTGATGGTGTGCAGATCCCCCGCCTGATAGCAGGCCGCACCGGGCGTACCGCAGTTCACCGCACTGCTGGTCAGGTAGTAGCTGTATGTCGTTGTCTGCGCGAGGTCGGTGCGTGGACCAGTGGCGCTGAGCAATAGGCCAACGATCGGGCACTGTGCGCTGTCGACGACATTGCAGTAGCTAAAGGTCCAGCGACGCACCCCCGCCGGTGCCGTTCCACTGGTCGAACAGGCATAACTGCTGGCCACGGCAGGATCGATCTCGCAGCGAGCGAGCATCTGGCCGCGAGCGTTGTAGACCCAGGCGACCTTGCCGACCACCGTGCCATTGGCATCGGCCAGGGTCTGCTGCAAGGGATTGCGTCGTGCTGTATCCCACGTGGTCGCCGTTGTCCGTTGACCCGACTGCCCCTGCAGCTCCACGGTCTGGGTCAGCAAGCCCGCCGCGTTGTACGTCGTTGCCGTGACGTTGTTGCTGAAGTCAGTGTACGAGGCCGGGTAACCGTTCGCATCGTACGTGCGCGAGGTCCACGGCTGATTGCAGGCCGCGCCGCAGGGCCGATCCGAGCCGGCCACCTTGATCACGTCATTGACCCGGGTGAAGTTCAGCTTGACGCTCAGGCCTAGCGGGTACTGCACCACTGTCGTGCCGTCAGCGTTGTAGGTTAGTTGCGAGCTTTCGACGTTGCCCGCCAAGCTCTCCGACGTGGCGCCGCCGGCGGTGTTGTAGGTCGTGGTCTCGTAGCGCACCCCTGCTTCGTCGATCACGCCTGTCAGCGCGCTGCGCAGATTGGCGCCGCCCGTCAGCGAGGATTCGTTGTAGATGTACTGCTTGGATTTGCCGTCGGGATATTGCACCGAGACTAGGTCACCACCGCTATCGTAGGTATATGTCAAGGCGCCACCATCAGGCAGCGCCACTTGATGGACACGCCCGCTACTGTCGTAGCTGAAGTTGAGCTGGCGCCCCCTGGGGTCGGTCACCGTAAGTAGTAGGCCCGTGGTAGGCGCCACGGTCGATGGCGTGGACGCCGTGCTGTAAGCCAGCGTGATCCCGGCGCCGCTTGGGTCCGTCACCGTCCGCAGCAAGCCGCTCGTATCGTAGGTTTCGGTGCGGCGCAGCGCCCCGATGAACACGGTGTAGCCTGTGGCATTGCCCTGGGCATCGTCGATCTCGGACAGGGCATCGGCCACGTCCAGATCGCCCACCCATTGCCCGTTGACCTTGTTGAAGGTTTCCTGCCGGCCATCCGGGCGGAACAGGATGGCCGTGATCGCCGGCAGCGGGCCGGTGGTCGGCGTGGTGTTGGGGTTGGACAGCTGCAGGGTGCGATCGAAACTGTGCCGCCAGTGGCTGCCGATGTTGGTGTAGATCACCGGCGCGGCGCTATTGTAGAACCGGCGCAGCGTCAGCCAGCGGGTCGCGGCGTAGTCGTTCTCCTGAGCGTACTTGTTGCCGGTCGACGCGTTGATGGGATCGAGCACCTGGGGCGAGCCTTGGCTTTCGGGGCAGGTCGGGCCAGCCCCGGGGTCATCCGAACCCTCGCCACCGTCGCAGCCGCCGCTGCCGTTGCCGATGTTCTTGCCCGGGTTGTACGTATAAGCCGTGCCTGGGATGTACTCCGGGCCGCCCTTGCATTGGTCTCCGTCCTGGTACATCAGCCCGAAGATGTTCGTCGTGGCACCATCACTTGTCGACGAGTACGTGAAATAGCAATGCGGAGGCCGGATACCCCAGTAATTCTGGAACCACTCCCACCAAGCGGCCGCCGCTTCGTCGACGGTGTAGTGGGGATCCTTATAGCCAATGAGGAACGGAGGGCCGTAGAAGGTGCTAGAACCGCTGCTGGCCGTCTGCGCGGCGAGCAGCGGTTGAGGCGAGAGGCTCAGCGCCTGGGCAGGCGCTCTCGCCGTGGAGATACTCGCCGGTGCGCTTTGCACACGCGTGGTGCTGGCTCCCGCTGCGTCGACGGCCGATACCGCCCCCAAACCCAACCAGCTGACGCCAAGCATCAGCAGCACACGTCGAATCGACTTCACTCCATCCCCCTGAGATGCGTATCCCTGTCATCGGAGCGATCCGCGCTATGTGCGAATGCCCGTGCCAATGGATGGTATCTCGACTACATGTCACGGCACGTTGTGCGTTGTTCTGTGGCCGTTTTCCTCGCAAGACATGCCAAATACCCTTCAGGAAGTGAGACTTATTCCCAAATAATGTCCCAGGGCGCCTTCATGGCCTTTAGACCAATGGCGATGAAACTGGATAGCTGACCAACGAAAGTCTCACGCCGAGCGCCCCTGCGAAGCCACCCGACTCACACGCTGCACCGGGACGTCGCCCCTCGATCCGTGCGGTTACCCCCGCCGCACCCGCGCAGCCTTTCCATGACGATTTCGACGCATCGATCCACAGATCCAGGGGTAGCTCACAGCTTGTTGCGCAAACTTTCAAACGGCGAGGTCGCAGCACCTGGCGGAGACGCAAAGTGACGCGTGCATAGCCTTCGGGTGACCTAGCGGCGCGGATCTTTCAGCGATAGGAGGCTGGCCGCGGAACCAGGTAACTCGGGTGACGGGCGCCGTTCTGCAGCCCAAACCTTTGTATCTACAAGAAATGTAGATTACCTCTCATAAGTAATGCACGGTGACCCTGAAAGTAATCGCCTCATAAGTCATTGATTTTCCTTAGTCATCGGGCTTATCTACATCACCTCTTATAGAGGTGATTAATTACCTATCAATCACTATAGAATTACTTCTCTGAGCGACTCATATATCTTTGTTTTTAAATTAAAAATCTTCAATTTCAGCCCTCGATTACCTGAATTACCTTTTTCCGAGCGACCCGCACACTTTGACGGGCTGCTCGCACATTAGGTCCGGCGGATTCGCCCTTTCCGATAGATGCTTCCGACATCGCAACGGCGACCCGTCGAAGCCTACCTGTCTCGAATTCCGCCACAGAGCATTAGATGGCCGACGAAGTAACCTATGCCCAACCAGCGCCCGGCGCGGGCAAAAGGAGGCGACGTTGAAACTGGATGCTCCGCAGGCTCTTGAAGGCCATTTCTGGCTGCCAGAGCACCCAGAAGAGGTCAGCGGGCGGCTACGCATTTCCGAGGTCGGCAAGTGCAGCTTGGAGCTGCTCGACCTGTTCTGCAGCGAGGAGGCCGTCTTTAGAGACACGCCACAAGACCTAAGGACGATCCACGGCATCGTGCAGGGTGGCCCTGTCACCCTGTATGACTGTTTCTATCTCGATCGCAACTATGGCTTCGGCACGGTCGCCGTCTCGAAGCTGCACGTCGGGAACGTCTTTCGCGGTGCGCATTTGCCACCCGAAGACCAATTGCGCGTCATCAGGCTCGAGGCTGTCATTGCGGGGCTGGACGAATGGCTACAAATCACCGGCATCGAATCGGATTTCGAGTTCGACGCTGAGCACAAAGTGCAATCGGCGTTCATCCGGTACGTGCCGCCGCCGAATATCGAGCTGAACTTGCCGGGACTACAGGTCATTTTCGAGTTCACCTGGACGGCGCCCGGGGGAAATGCACAGACCGAAGCCAGGATCACTCATCAGGCACGACTGAATGTCATACCCGTGGCTGAGGCCAGCTTCGATGACATCTGCCAGCAGTTAGCACGGCTGGTCAATTTTCTATCGTTTGCCGCCGATCAAACGCTGACGATCGACGAGCTCTACGCCTATTCTCCGGCGGCGACGAGGGAAGCCGGTCAGGAGCACAAGCCAATTCGGCTGCAAGTCTTCTACGAGAGCAGCACGCCCCCGCGCACTGTCACGGCCAAACGCGACAGCATGCTGTTCGCATATCCGGACGTCACCGGCCGTTTGGAACGTATGTTGACGAGTTGGATGACTCATCACGAAGCACTGTCACCTGCCTTCAACCTGTACTTTGCGGTGCAAGCCGGCCGACATACCTTCCTAGAAAGCGCGTTTCTCTCGATCGCTCAGGGGCTAGAGACATTGCACGATCGAACGAGCACCGAAGCCATCGAGCCTGCAGCCGTTTTTGACGCGAAAGTCGAGAGGATTCTCGCCACCTGCCCCGAGGCAGATCGGGATTGGTTGATTGACCAGTTGGCGTATGCGAACAAGCCATCATTGCGAGCCCGGCTGCGGTGCATGCTCAAGCCATTCGTGTCTCACTTTGGCAGCGCCAAGTTCCGCACAGCTCTCATCGACAAAGTCGTCGATACACGAAACTACCTCACGCATTACGATCCAGACTTGGCCACGCGATCGGCGCGGGGGCGTGAGCTACTTCCGCTAACATTCAAGCTCCAGGCGCTATTTCAGCTCCACCTACTCCTGCTTGTGGAGATCGACCAAGCGCGTATCGACAAGCTCATCGCGTCGAATCGAAAATTGCGATATCAATTGGGCCTGGACCCAGGCTAATTACGCGAGGCGTCGAAGAGCGGCCGCCGCAACGGAGGCCAGAGCAAGGTCTAGTGCCCCACCCCGAAGTCGCAGACCAATGGTTAGCATTCCCAGCACCACTCGACGGGTGGTATATCTGGTAGTACACGGAAGACATTTGCACAACCCAATCGCATATAAAACAAGAATTTATAATTCTATTATGGTGGCTGCTGGGCCCATCACTCTTCGACTCGCAAAGTTGGCGCTATGGGTCCAATCAATGATGAGGGGGACAAAACATGAGATATCTGTGCCTTTTGGCCACTATCTCTGCTCTGGTCTTTGGATCTTTCTCTGCATCTGCTTCCAAGGAAGGCATCCTCCGAATGGACACCTTCGAGCTAACCTCAGACGGAATAGGCGGGTCGGGTCCCGTGACGATCTCGGGAAAACAAGGAAACAACGGCATCTCGAAGCTCACCATCGCGGCCTTTGGAAAAAGGTTCGTGCTCAATGAGGTGCAATTGGCCGCGATCCAGGGTCTTCCCATCAATGGCCTTCAACTGTCCTACGAGGCCGGATACAAAGAACTTGGCGGTCGCACCGTATACCTTGTTCTTTCGAAGGGGTTCACATCGGGAACAGTCGGTCAGAAGTTTGTGGTCATTACAGAGAATGGAGCGATAGAGATCACTGACGAGCTCCGCTAAGTCGATTTTCGCGCTCCGGATGTCCCCAACGACGACGCGACCTGACGTTCGCTTCCGACCCCGAGCCGACTTAACCCACTGCATGAAGCAACGTTAGGAGATTTCCAAGATGCCCGATCTGCCGCCCAATGACCTGCCTCGATATCGCTTGCTCACGGGCAAGGATGACGCCGCATTCTGTCAACGCGTGTCCGACGCACTAAGCCTTGGTTACGAGCCGTACGGCTCTCCTGCGGCTACATTCAATGGGGACCATGTAGTCGTCGCGCAAGCAATACTCTGGCCCATGAAAGACGAGGGTGTCAGGTGAAGTGCATCGACACTTATGCGACATCCGCTTTCGGCCGAATCCATGTGAGATCGCGCACGAGTGGGCCGCCACTGCAAAGGCGGCTTCGGTCTTAGTATGGCCGGCATGGTGCCAGCCTGATCATCAGGAGCCTCGCGAGTGAACCGAGTTCTCGCAGTTCACGCCGATCGAAAGCCGTCTCGCCAGGCGTACCTGATCGTCCTCGGTACGCTCTGCGTGCTGGCAGCCCCTCATCTGGGCTTGCCGATGTTTCTTTATCCGATATTTGGCCTGGGGCTTTGCACAGTCATGCTGCGTTATCGGCGACTCGGCTGGGCCGATGTCGGTTTCCGTTGGCGGGCATTCGGCATCGTTCCGCTGATCGTTGGCGGTGCGCTTGGAGTGATTTACGCTGCCATCAATTACAGCGTCATCGGCCCGGCGCTGTTCCGCCTGCTGGGCGAGCGGCCCGACCTGACCGATTTCGCGTTCGTGCGCGACCACCTTTCCGGTTATGTGATCGCTCTGGTCATGGCCTGGCTGATCGGCGGCTTCTACGAAGAGTTGGTTTTTCGAGGCTTCCTGCACGACGCGTTCTTGCGTCACTTGCGGGTCTCAAGCTTTCGTCCCTTACTGGCATTTGCCCTGACGGCACTCATATTCGCTGCTTACCACTGGCAACTGGGTCGCTTCGGCGTCGCCAATGCTTTGGTGTTCGCTCTGTTCGCAGCCGCCATACGGTCCCGCTGGCCGGCCAATCTGTGGTACGTGATCAGCTTTCATGCCTGCGCCGATATGAGCGCCTTCACCTTGATGCGCCTCGGTTATCTGTAGCGGGCAGATGCAGTTGCGTCCTGAACCATAGTTTGGCCGGTGTGGCCAAACTATGAGATTCCGGAAGCAAGGTTGGGGCTCAGGGTTTCCCTAGCCCGGCAAGCTGACCACCGCCTTGAAGCCGCCGAAGATCATGCGCTTGCCATCGAAGGGGCAATCGCTGGCGGCCTCCATGCGCGGATCCTTCATGAATTTCTCCATGCCGGCGTCGCGGGTGGCCTTGTCGGGCCATTCCACCCAGGAGAACACCACGGATTCATCTTCCTTCGCCTGCACGGCGCGGCGGAAGTCGGTGACTTTGCCATCTGGCACGTCGTCACCCCAGCACTCCACCACGCGGATGGCGCCGAACTCCACGAAAATGGCATCAAAGGTGCGGGCGTGCGTGATGAACTTGTCGCGATTGGCATTGGGTACGGCGATCACGAAACCATCGATGTAGGACATGGCAGTTTCCTCAGCGGGAACGGGCGGCCGGTATGGTCGCCTTCAAGTATGCGACGAATGGGCGCGCACGGAATCGACACAGACGATCAGCCTCGACCACCGCTATCCCTCGATCAGGAAGCCCGCCGGACCAGCCCATCGATGTAGTCCTGCAGCGTGATCGTGCCGCGCTCAGATGCAGTGGGGCGTTCGAAGCCCCCATCGACGCTGACCGCGGTCATACGAGCGTACGACGCAGCCGCGGCCTCCGAGAATCCGAGCTCGCGATACTTCGCCTCCCAATGGTCGCGAGGAATGACCTCCACGGCGACCGGCTTGCCGATTGCCGCAGAAAAAGCTGCAGCGACATCGTTTGTGGAATAGCGCTCGGGCCCTTCGACATAATGAATGCCGGATTCGCCGCGCTGCCCGGTAAGCAGCCAGGCCGCGGCCCGGCCCAGATCCTCCGGCGCGACCATCGGAATGGCCAGGTCGGCCGGGAGCATCGATTCAAGGCGGCCTTCCTTGATGACCATCGGCAACGATGCATCCCAGTTGCTCATGTAGTACGCGGCGCGGATCACGTTGGCCGGGATCGGTTGACTGCGCAGGCCTTGCTCGAAGCCGTAGAGCACGCTCAGGTCGCCAATACGCTCGCCGGGCTGCGCACCCATGGTCGATTCGGCCACTACCTGCTCCAGGCCGGAGCCGTCCAATGCCTCCAGGATCGCGGCGACGCTGCGCTTTTCCTGGGCATCCGTGTCGGTCGACGTATCGGCCGGAGGATTGAGCAGGAATGCGCGCTTGCCTTTGCGAAAGACATCGCGCAGTGCAGCCGGATCGAAGACATCCGCGACCGCCAATTTGGCGCCGCGCTGTTCCCAATGGTGGCGTTGGCTGTCGTCGCGCGAGACGACCGTAACCGGCTCGCCCATCTCGATCAGCCGCCTCGCCGCAGCCGATCCAACGTGCCCCGTGCCGCCAAGAACGATATGCATGCGGGCTGCTCCGTTTTGCCGCGGAACACGCTAGCGTCGCCGGCGTTTCCGCTCCGTCAAAACAGGCCACGTCCATTGGCGCGGTGCGCGCCGTCCTCATGAGTGTCATTGAAGAACCGGCGCGAGTTGATCCTCGCGCCGGTCACGTGCATCAGCCTCGACCAGTGTCACTTCACACAGGCGGTCGACGGCGCCCCATGATCAGCGAAATGATGAGCAACACAACGAACACCACGAAAAGTACCTTGGCGATGCTCGCGGCCAACCCGGCAACACCAAAGAAGCCAAAGAAACCCGCGATCAACGCGATGACCAGGAATATAAGTGCGTAGTAAAGCATGGCGCTTCCTCCACAGGCTGTCAGGCCTTCGATGTCTATCGAGTGGCGCACCCATTGCACGGTGCGGCGTGGTGTTTTAGGGATAGAACTGCATCGATGAGGTTCGTGTGAATCGGCGCGGTGCTTACGGTGATTCATTCACGTATGTCGGATGTTCGTCGATGGTGGAAAATGACGGGTTCGTTATGCGGATTGACGCCCGGTTTCGCCCTCTCATAACATCGCCCGACGGAGCTGAGATCCACTTAGGGAAGAGGGATATGAAGGCGTTCATCGGCGCACGGCTGCACAACCTCAACAGCGCCCTGCTGCTGGTCACGCTGGCCCTTTCCATCATTGCCCCATTCGAGACGCTGCTTGTCTCTTATGCCGTGCTGGGGCCGCTTCATTACCTGACCGAAATTTCTATGCCGTGACCGCCATGATGCCTAGATCTTGTATAGAAGCAGAGCGGCAACAGTGCATTCAGGCCCACCCTTAGAGCACTGTTACCACCGCAGTCCGCTTTAGACCCTCATACAGCTCAAAAGTACGGCCACTTTTCAAGCGCTGTTGCGGGCCCAGTGGCATCAAAAAGTGAGCCATTGCCTCATGTGTCTGTCCTTGTGTCGCGAGCGCTGGATCGAACTCTAAAACAATACTCCAAGCCTCACGAGGCCACTGGGCAATATCCTCATCAAATTTAGCAACAGTTGAGTATCTACCATTCTTTGGTATGGCCGGTTTTTTTTCTTCCGCCCACTGAACCATGACTTTCACTAGCTCGCTCATATCCGATCTCTCACAAAATAGAGTTTTCACCAACTGATGCGGGCTCCCTCTAACTGATCAAGTTCACCGTAACGTGCAGGGCCGATACCATCGAGGCGATCCCATCTTATAAGCTTATCCGCCTGGGCTCGAGGCAGGCGAACCCTAAGAATTGTCGAATTCCCCGCGCCGTTGAGTGTCTCTCCCCACTGGGCTGCGTGCTCGTAACTTTCGGCGAAGAACTTCCCACCCAAGGAATTTGGACCAGCTGCAAATCTACCAGTGGCCTGAATCCCTTGAAGCTCCGCAGCTGATACCGCCCGAAAAAGAGACACGGTCCGTGCGGCTTGAACGGACTCGCATACCAATCTCACTGAGTTCGATGCAAGTGATGCTCCCCTAACAACACCACCACCTGCCAGAAATTCGAACGGCGTAAGAATCGGCTCAATAGAATCATCGCCAGGCGGATTCTTACGATAGGGATTGGAGCCCAACAGCATTGGGAGAATCATAGCGCGAGCAATATCCCTCTCGCTGTTCCAACGCCCCCAATCCTCATGTCCAGTACCGGCCACCTGCAATCCGAGTGGATCGACGTAGGCAAGCGGATTGCTTGCTACAGCCGCATAGGTACTAAAACCACCATTTAGTCCTATTGGATCACTCTGGACATAGCGTCCGACGGCCGGGGCATAGGTCCGATTGACGTTCTCATGCATTCCCGTTTCAGCATCGTAGTATTGCCCGGGAAATCTGAGATTGAGCATATAACCGGTCAGCGAGGCCGGCTGCCTCTCACCGAAGGCATTGCCCTGATAAGACCATTGCCATTGAACTACTCCGGCATCGTTCCTAACGGCTCGAGGCGTCCCCAATCCATCCGCAAGCACATAGTTTGTCTTGGCCGTAGCCCCCGTGCCATCGACAACCGCCACCGGCAGATCATCTACCCAGATGTAGTCACGATTCGTCGTGCCGTACTCACTTAACAGCTGACTGCCTTCGCCATACACAAACCGCTGATTCACCACCTGCGGAAGCGTCACGGACTTAGCCACGCGCTGCCCCATGGCGTTGTAGCTGTACTGGGCCACGGTCTGGCCATTCCGCTGCACCACCGTCATCCGGTTGCGCCCGTTGTAGCCATAGCCAAACGCGTCGCTACCTGTCGAGGTCCCGCTGGTATTGCCATTGGCATCGTAGGTGCGCGCGCTGCTGCCGATACTGGTCAGCCAATGCGTTCCGCTCTGGTATCCGTAGGCACCGGTGGCGAGACCAGTGGCGGCTTTGCTCAGGCGGTCGCCGGTCTTGTTATAGGTATAAGCCTCGACGGCCGTGCCGGTGGCATCGTTGAGGGAGGTCAGGCGATACAGCGCATCGTAACGATACGTTTCCGTCGCCGGATTGGCTCCCGCCGCATTACCAAGCGCCGTGATATTGCCCATCACGTCCCTGGCGAAATGCAGGTTGAGCGACTCACTCACCAAGTCAGTCAATGCATAGTTCGCGTCGTACGTGCGCGTAACCGGCCTGCTGAAGCCGGGCTGCCCCAGCATGTAGCTCGCGACAGGTCCGAGCGGCATGTAGTTGATCGAGTCGACGATCGTCCATGTCGTGCCAGCGGTGGTCACCGCTACCGACTGCACCCGTCCGGTGAGATCTCGCCGGTAAGCGACGACCGCGCCACTGGGATACGTCAGTGTCGCCAGGCGATCGGCGAGGGTGTAGGTATAAGCCACCACATCCGTCTGCGTGCCCTGCGTCTGACTCTTGCGCGACACGTTGCCGCGAACGTCGTAGCAGTAGATCGTGGTGACGTTGGCCTCCAGCACTCGAGTCAGGCGACCGATGGGATACGAGCCCGTACAACCCGTCACGCTATCGGGCTCGTCATAGAACCAGGCCACATTGTCAGTGGACGAAGGGTAGGTCGCCGAGGTGCGTCGATTCAGTACATCGAAGGCCTGCGTGACCTGGATGCCACGCGCGTCGGTCACCGAAATCGGATTGCCGGCCTTGTCGACGATCGCACTGGAATTGCCCGTATCAGGACTATGCAACCCGACCTGATCGCCAAACGCATTGTGGTCATAGAGCGTGTTTAGCGAATCCGGATCGCCGACGCCCGCCACCCGGTCGAGCGCGTCGTACTGATACACGGTCTGGGCATTCCGCGTCGCCTGATCGCTGCCATTCAGATCTTCGGTCACACCCACCAAACGGTTCAGCGTGTCGTAGCCGCGCTGGAGCTGGACATTCAGGCCATCGACCGCATGCACCAGATTGCCATTGGCGTCGTAGCTGTCCGCATAGGCGGCACTCATGACGCTGCGACCATAACCGTCCAGCACGCCCGTCAACTGTCCCAAGGCATTGTAGGTGCGGGTCAGGGACCGCTTGACGGTGGCATCGCTGGATGTGGTTACTTCTTCCTTGATGCGATTTCCCGCGGCATCCAGGGTGAAGTTGAGGTATTCGCTGTTGCTGTTGCGGATCTGCAGCAGGCGGTGAGCTGGGTCGTATCCGTAGCTGATCGAAGCGTTATCCGGATAGGTCACCTGAGTAACGCTTCCGTCGTTCCTGTAAGTCCAACTGGTGACAGCATCGTTCGACGAGGCGGAGCCATTGGCGTTCGCACGTACCGTTCGAGAACTCAGCCACCCGCGCGGATAGTAGGTCAGGTCGGTAATGACGCCATTGGGGTCGACGGTGCGCGTAGGCCGCCCGTTCTTGTCATAGGCGGCAAATGTGATGACCTGGCCGAGCGCGTTCGTCACCGACTTGAGGTCGCCGTGCTGCCACTGCGTGCCGTCGGTGAGGTAGTACTGATAGGTCGTCGTCTGCGTGACATCGGTACGCGGGCCGGTCGCGGTGAGCATCAAGCCGACCAGGGGGCACTGCACCGCATCGACGGCCGTGCAATAGGTGTAGGTCGAGCGGCGCACGCCATCCGGGGCCGTCCCTGTATTCGAGCAGGTATAGCCCGCCGCGGACGGCGCCTGCGGGTCGATCTCGCAATAGGCCAGCACCTGACCCAGGGCGTTATAGGCCCACCCGGTAGAGGCGACCGCGTGGCCCTGGCTGTCCAGCACGGTCCGGCTCAACGGGCGGCGGATCTGCTTGTCCCATACCGTGGTAGTCGTGCGCTGTTCGGTCGTGCCCACCGCTTCAATGGTCTGCAGCAGCAGGCCATACTCATCGTAGGTGACCTGGGTCGTTACGCCCTTGAAATCGACATACGTCGCCGGGAAGCCACGGCTGTCGTAGGTGCGACTCTTCCAATGCTGCCCGCAATCCGGAGCGCACGGGGCGTCCATGGAGCTGACGCGCACCAACCCGGCAACCGACGACATGCCGATCTTGACCGTATTGCCCAACGGATAAGTGACGGAAGCGGAGCCGTCGGCGTTATAGGCAATCTTGGTGGCGCCCACGCCGCCGACGAAGGTGGACGAGGTCGCCCGGCCCGCGTTGTCGTAGGTGATGCTCTCGTAGCGCGCGCCGTTCTCGTCCTGGATGCCGGTCATCGCGTTGGGCAGGCTGGTTTGCCCGATGTAGGCAGCCTCGTTGAAGCCATAGAGACGATAACGAGCGTCGGGATACGTCACCTGGGCGATATTGCTGCTGGCGGAGACGTAGTAGTAGTAGAGCGATTTATTGTCCGGCAGCGTGATGGAGTTCAGGCGCGCGGAGCTGTCGTAGAAGAACGTCAGCTTCCTGCC
>NZ_FONH01000030.1 GCF_900112865.1 Dyella marensis
GGCGCAGCCGCGGCGTTCCGCTTGTGCGCTTTTGCTCTGGCTTTTGATCTTGCTCTTGATCTTCAACCCCCTTGGCGCGGCGGTGAGGGCTGGACGATCAGGCCCCGAAGGGGGCGAGGACAGGAGTCCTCGCCTTTTTGACGGGACATGGATGTCCCGTCAAAAAGCCCGGCCAGCCCTCACGTACCCGGAGGTGACGTAGTCACCGGAGGGCGCCGTGCAGGGTGCCCTTCTCTTTGCCTACTTTCTCTTGGGCAAGCAAGAGAAAGTAGGTCGGGCCGCGGCAGCGGCACGAAACCCTCGCCAACGGCGAGACAAAGCTGCGCGCACCGCGACAATCAAGCGCACCGCAACTGAATTCCTGCCTGCGCAGGAATGACGAGCAAAGCAGATCCCGGCCTGCGTCGGGGTGACGAGCAAAGCGGATTCCTGCCACGCCGGAGTGACGAAAAGGCGGCCCCGCCGCCCCACAAAAACCACTAGAAAACCCACATTTGTCACGATCCATGTGGCAACCGCAAATGAAGAAACATTACCCCCAACATTCAATTTCGTAATTGTGCCCAGCCCCCGCCCATCCCAGCATGCGATCCACCGCAGCCCGGGACGGCGGAAGTCCAGCCACCGAAAGGGGAAATCGGCCGGACCTGCGCAAAGCCGATGGACACCAGTCCACGGACACAAAAATCTGTTGGGGAGTCGAAAGACCATGATCGAGAGATTGCATGGCGGGGCACTGCGCCGCCCGTCCCAGGCGCCCGCGCGCCTCGCCATGGCCGCCGCCATCGGCCTCGCCCTGCTCTACGGCGCCGCCGCGTCCGCACAGCAGGCCCAACCCGTGCAGGACAACGGCGCCCCGGCCAAGCCCGACGCGCAGCCCAAATCCAAGAAGGACGGCAAGAAAGACGAGAAACCGGTGCAGGAACTGGCCGGCGTCACCGTCACCGGCGTGCGCGCCAGCCTGCAGTCCGCCCAGCAGCTCAAGCAGAACGCCGACCAGATTGTCGACTCCGTCACAGCCGTCGACATCGGCGCGTTGCCCGACCGCAGCGTCACCGAAACCCTGCAGCGCGTGAGCGGCGTCACCATCGACCACTTCATGGCGCGCAACGACCCCGATCACTTCTCCGCCGAAGGCAGCGGCGTGATGATCCGCGGCCTCACCCAGGTGCGCAGCGAATTGAACGGGCGCGACGTGTTCAGCGCCAACTCCGGCCGCGGCCTGAGCTTCGAGGACGTGCCGGCCGAGCTGATGTCCGGCGTGGACGTGTACAAGAATCCCTCGGCCGAGATCATCGAAGGCGGCATCGGCGGCACGGTGAACCTGCGCACGCGCCTGCCGTTCGACTCGCCGGGACGGGTGATCGGCTTCACCGGCGGCATCAACGAAGGCGACTTCGCCAAGAAGAGCAAGCCCTCGGCCTCGTTCCTCTACAGCAACGTATGGAAGACCGAGAACCACGGCGAATTCGGCGCGCTGTTCGACATCGCCTACTCGGAACTGGCCACGCGCTCGGACGGCATCCAGGTCGAGCCGTACGTGAAGCGCAATGACGCGGCCGTGCTCAACGGCACCAATTTCAGCAACGTCTATGTCCCGGGCGGCGCCGACTGGCGCACGCTGGACTTCAAGCGCCGCCGCATCGGCCTGGCCGGTGCGCTGCAGTGGCGCCCGACCAAGGATCTGGAGCTGACCAGCCAGGTGCTGCGCTCGGACTACCGCATGCAGTGGGACGAGTTCGGCGGCATCTTCAACGACAGCAGCAACAATGTGCATCCCGCCAACGGCGGCAGCTTCACCTACGACGGCAACGGCGTTTTCCAGAGCGGCTCGCTGGCGTCGGACTCCTGGCGCGGCAACCTCAACACCGACGGCGTGCGCTTCATGGCCGATCGTCGCTACTCGACCCAGCGCACCGTCACCACCGACTGGTCCAACAGCCTCAAGTACAACATCAATGACCAGATGGTGTTGTACGCCGACGCCCAGTTCGTGAAGTCCACCAGCAAGACGCTGGACTTCACGGTGTTCGATTCGATCTACCTGCCCAATGTCACGCTGAGCGTGCCCAACGGCTCCAAGCCAACGGTCACCACTAATTCCGCGTACGCGCTCAATCCGGCGAATTATTTCTGGAGCGCGGCGATGGACCACCACGAGAACAATGTCGGCATCGAGCGTGCCTTGAAGCTGGACCTCGAATACAACTTCGAGGACAGCAAGTGGCTGCGTTACATGAAGTTCGGCGTGCGCGCCACCAACCGCAGCGAGCTGAACAAGAACAACGGCTACAACTGGGGCGTGGTCACCGACAACTGGGCCACCATCGGCAGTCCCAACGGCCTGGCGGACCTCGGCACGTACCTGCCGCACGAGTCCACCCTGTATTCGTACTCGAACTTCTTCCGCGGCGACGTCAACATTCCCGGCCAGCTGTACTTCCCCAGTGACAAGCTGGTGCGCGACTACCACTACGCCTACCAGCAGTTGAATTCGGTCGGCGTGCCGTGGGGCTGGAAGCCGCGCGACGAGTTCCGCAAGCAGGACATCAACAACCAGGGCGAGAAGACCAAGTCCGCCTATGCCGTGCTGTACTTCGGCAACGACGACGCGCTGGGCGTGCCGGTCGACGGCAACATCGGCGTGCGCCTGGTGCGCACGGACGTGGAAGCCACCGGCTTCGGCCAGTACCCCGACCTGACCACCTCGGGCGTGCCCGACAGCATCAAGGCGGTCTACAACGGCACGTACTTCCCGCTGGACGCCCGCGGCCACTACAAGAACGCGCTGCCGAGCTTCAACCTGCGCTTCAAGTTCACCGACGCCCTGCAGTGGCGACTGGCCGCGTCCAAGGCGATGACCCGCCCGGACTTCACCCAGCTGCAGCCGTTCCTGCTGATGAGCGCCACGCTCAACTCGGACAACACCGCCGTAACCAAGTGGAACGGCACGGCCGGCAATCCGAACCTGAAGCCGATGCGCGCCAACCAGTACGACACTGCGCTGGAGTGGTACTTCGCGCCCGCCGGCCAGCTGTACACCACGCTGTTCTACAAGGACGTGCGCGATTACATCTCCAGCCAGACGCGCACCGAGATCTACGGCGGCCAGCCGTTCGAGGTGACCCGTCCGTACAACATGGGCAAGGGCAAGATTCGCGGCGGCGAAATCGGCTACCAGCAGTTCTTCGACTTCCTGCCGGGCTGGCTGAAGGGCTTCGGCGTGCAGGCCAACTTCACCTACGTCGACAGCAAGGGCGGCACCAACAGCGCCACCGACCCGTACTCCAACACCACGGTGACCGGCGTCGTGCTGCCGCTGGAAGGCCTGTCCAAGCGCAGCTACAACCTGGTGGGCATGTACGAACTGGGCAACTGGTCGATGCGCCTGGCCTGGAACTGGCGCTCGCGCTACCTGCTGACCACCAGCGACGCGGCCACCCACTTGCCGACCTGGGCGGACGACTACGGCCAGCTCGACGGCTCGATCATGTATCGCCTCAACAAGAACGTGCAGGTGGGCCTGCAGACCAACAACCTCACCAACGCCACCACCAAGGTCCTGATGGGCCCGACCAGCTACGCCGACGGCACGATCGATCACCGCCTGTACAACCGCGGCTGGTTCGTCAACGACCGCCGCTACGAGCTGGTGGTGCGCGCGACGTTCTGATGCCGGGGGTCCGGAGCAAGGGCGAACCGGACCGCCACGTGCGGTCCGGTTGGCAGGCGGCGCTGGCGGTCTGCCTGCTGGCTTTCGCCGCGGCGGTGGCCGCGGAGGAAGTGGTGCCCTACCGCTACGCCGGCGTGCGTATCGGCGGTGGCGGTTTCGTCAGCGGGCTGGTGTTCCATCCGCGCGAGCAAGGCCTGTACTACGCACGCACCGACGTCGGCGGGGCCTACCGCTGGGACGCTGCGGCACAGCGCTGGGTAGCATTGACCGACTGGATCGAGGCGAAGGACGAGAACCTGCTGGGCATCGACAGCCTGGCGGTGGATCCGTCGGATGCCGGGCGTGTTTATCTCGCCGCCGGTACCTACACCACGCCGCAGGCGGGCCATGGCGCGGTGTTGCGTTCGGCCGATCGCGGCAAGCATTTCGAGCGTGCCGACCTGCCCTTCAAGATGGGCGGCAATGAGCTGGGCCGTGGCAACGGCGAGCGCCTGGCGGTCGATCCGCACGACGGGCGCGTGCTTTTCCTCGGTTCGCGCGGCGCAGGCCTGTGGCGCAGCGAGGACTACGGTGCGCACTGGTCGCAGGTGGAGAGTTTCCCCGCGGTCGCGACGTCGCCATCCGCCAGCGCCGAGAACCCATGGCGGCGCCAGGCGATCGGCATCGTCTTCGTGGAGTTCGAGCCGGCCAGTGGCAAGCCGGGTCGCCCGACACTCACGCTGTACGCCGGCGTCTCCACGCGGGAGACCAGCCTGTTCCGCTCCGACGATGGCGGCCGCAGCTGGAAGCCGGTGGCCGGCCAGCCGGTCGGCCTGCGCCCCAATCACATGGTGCGTGGCGGCGACGGTGCGTACTACCTCAGTTACGGCGACGAGCCCGGTCCCGACAACATGCGCGACGGCGCGGTGTGGAAATACGAGCCGGCGACGGCGCGCTGGACCGAGATCACGCCGTGGAAGGACCAGCACAGCGGCTGGGGCGCGGTCACGGTCGATCCGCATGACCCCAAGGTGCTGATGACCGCCACCTTCGGGCACTACACGCCGAAGGACGAGCTGTTCCGCAGCGTCGACGGCGGCGCGCACTGGACGCCGGTATTCCCGCGTTCCGAGTTCGATCACGGCAAGGCCACCTGGACGCGCGACCACACACCGCACTGGCTGGCTTCGATCGAGATCGATCCCTACGACCCGGATCACGTGCTGTTCGTCACCGGCTACGGCATCTGGGCCTCGCGAGACATGCGTGCGCTGGAGCGCGGCGGCACGGTGCACTGGTCGTTCCAGGACGAGGGCCTGGAAGAAACGGTGGCACTTGGCCTGATCAGTCCGCCGGAAGGCGCGCACCTGCTCAGCGCGATCGGCGATCTCGACGGTTATCGTCATGACGATCTGGATACCGCGCAGCTGCAATTCGCCGCTCCGCCACGCTACGCCAACGGCGAAAGCATCGACTTTGCCCAGGCCCGGCCCGCGCTGATCGTGCGCAGCGGCTTCCTGCGCAAGCCATTCGGCGCGGCGATCCGGGCGGCGTGGTCGCAGGACGGCGGCAAGCAGTGGCAGGCATTCGCCAGCGAACCGCCGGAGGGCGAAGGCGCGGGCAGCATGGCGATCGCGGCGGATGGGCGCGCCGTGGTATGGGCGCCGCGCAATGCGCAGCACGTGTATCTGACCCATGACTTCGGCAAGACGTGGGCGGCCGTCGAAGGTCTCGGGGCTGGCCTGCGGGTCTTGGCCGATCGCGTGGACGCGCAGCGGTTCTATGCATACGACCGCATGAGCGGCGCGCTTTACGCCAGCCGCGATGGCGGCGTGCGGTTCGCGCCGATCGGTGGCGCGTTGGGCGATGCATCGCATGGCCGGTCGCAGACGCGAGTGCAGGCAGCGCCCGATGCGGCTGGCGTGCTCTACGTTGGCAGCCGCGAAGGCGAGTGGCTGCGTGGCGATGACTCGGGGCGCGTGCTCAAGCGCTTCGAAGGCATCACCGGCGTCGACGCCTTCGGCTTCGGCAAGTCCGCGCCGGGATCGGACAAGCCCGTGCAGTTCCTCGCCGGCCGCCTGCATGGCGCGCAAGGCATCTTCCGCTCGCTGGACGATGGAGCGAGCTGGCAGCGCATCGATGACGCGGAGCATCGCTATGGGCGCATCAGCCATCTCGTCGGCGACCCGCGCATCTTCGGCCGCTTGTATTTCGCCACCAGCGGCCGCGGCATCTTCTACGGCGATCCTATCGATACCGCCAGCGTAGGTTGGGGTGAGCCAAAGGCAAACCCCAACAATGCGGCAGCTGCGAATTTGCCGACGTTGGGGTTCGCTGTGCTCCCCCCAACCTACGCCGAGCGCAGGGGCGCGGAGGTAAGGCCATGAGAAGAATGATGCGATATCTGGCTGGTGCCTGGCTTTGCCTTGCGCTCGCTTCGCCCGCCCTGGCCGAAGACATGCCGCGGCTGGTCGCCGAGCACGGCCGCCACGCTCTCCTCGTCGACGGCAAGCCCTTCCTGATCCTCGGCGCCCAGGTCAACAACTCCAGCAACTGGCCCGCCATGCTGGACGAGGTCTGGCCAGCGATCGGCCAGCTGCATGCCAACACCGTGCAGGTGCCGATCGCCTGGGAACAGATCGAGCCGAAGGAAGGCCAGTTCGATTTCAGCTTTCTCGACACGCTGGTCGAGCAGGCGCGGGAACATCGCGTACGCCTGGTCCTGCTGTGGTTCGCCACCTGGAAGAACAATGGCCCGAGTTACGCGCCCTCGTGGGTGAAGTTGGACGACCGCCGCTTCCCTCGCTTGATGAACCGCGAAGGCCGCCGCCTGAACTCGCTGTCGCCGCTGGCCTCCGCCACGCTGGAGGCGGACCGCAAGGCCTTCGTGCAGCTGATGACGCATCTGCGCAAGATCGATGGCGAGCGGCACACGGTGATCATGGTGCAGGTGGAGAACGAGTCCGGCACCTACGGCACCGACCGCGATCACTCGCCGATGGCGGACAAGGTCTTCGCCGGTTCGGTGCCCGAGGCATTGCTGCGTGCGACCGGGAAGCCCGCCGGCAACTGGAGCCAGGTCTTCGGCAACGACGCGGCCGAATTCTTCCACGCCTGGCACGTTGCGCATTTCATCGAGCAGGTCACCGCGGCCGGCAAGGCGGTGTATCCGCTGCCGATGTATGCCAACGCGGCCTTGCGCGATCCGTTCAATCCGGGCCCGCCCGGCGCCTACGAAAGCGGCGGCCCCACCGACAACGTGCTGCACGTCTGGAAAGCCGCCGCGCCGTCGCTGGACGTGCTGGCGCCGGACATCTACAAGCCGGACTACAAACACTACAGCACCTATCTCGAACGCTACGCGCGCAAGGACAATCCGCTGTTCGTCGCCGAGACCGGCAACGACAAGGTCTATGCGCGCTACGTCTATGCGGCGGTCGGTGCCGGCGCGATCGGCTGGTCCCCGTTCGGCATGGATTTCACCGGCTACAGCAACTATCCGCTGGGTGCGCGCAAGGTCGACGACGACACGCTGGCGATGTTCGCCGCCAACTACCGCGTGCTGGCGCCGATGGCGGGCGAACTGGCCGCGGCCGCCTATGCCGGCAAGCTGTGGGGCGCGGCGGAGCCGGATGACACGCACGAGGCGACGCTGGACCTGGGCGAGTGGCAGGCGCACCTGGGCTTCGGGCAGCTGCAGTTCGGCACCGAGCCGCCCAAGGGCAATCCCGACCATGCCGGCGGCGCGTTGATCGCGCAGCTGGCGCCGAACGAATACCTGGTCGTCGCCCGCGACGTACGCGTGAGCTTTTCCCCGGCGCACGGGCGCAAGCCGGATTTCCTGCTCGATCGCGTCGAGGAAGGCCACTACGACCATGGCCGCTGGGTCTTCCGCCGCCTGTGGAACGGCGACCAGACCGACTGGGGTTTGAATTTCATCGGCGAGCCGCGCGTACTGCGCGTGCGGCTGGCCACGTACTGAAGGAACGAGATGCGCATGTCCCCGATCGCAAACCGCAAGTGGATGCCCTGGTGCGCGCTGGCGCTGGCCGTGCTGGCCGGCTGCGGCAAGGCGCCGGAGCAGGCCGATGCCGCCAAGCCCGCCGCCGGCCACGCCGAGAAGCTCGCCGATGGCGTGATCGTCCATCTGGATCAAGGTACGCAGCAGGTGCGCCTGCAGGCGGTGGACGAGCGCATCGTGCACGTCACCGCCGTGCCCGATGGCAAGTTCGAGTTGCCCGGCAGCCTGATGGCGGTGAAGACCGGCGGCGCCACGCACTTCACGGTGGACGAAACGCCGGACGCGGTGACGCTGAAGACGGAGCGGCTGTCGGCGCGGGTCTCGCTGCGCGACGGCGCGGTGCGCTTCCTCGACGCCAGCGGCAAGCCGCTGCTGGCCGAGCGCGCGGATGGCCGCACATTCCAGCCCGAAACGGTGGAAGGCAAGCCGTACTACGCGGTGCGCCAGCGTTTCGAATCGCCCGCCGACGAGGCCTTCTACGGCCTGGGCCAGCACCAGAACCGCCAGATGAACTACAAGGGCGAGGACGTGGAGCTGGCGCAGCACAACATGGACGTGGGCATTCCGTTCGTGGTGTCCTCGCGCAACTACGGCCTGCTGTGGGACAACAACTCGATCACCCGTTTCGGCGATGCGCGCGAATACCAGCCGCTCAGCCAGTCGCTGAAGCTCTACGACGTCGACGGCAAGCCCGGCGGTCTCACCGCCAGCTATTACGACGCCGGCGGCACGCTCAAGCTCAAGCGCGTGGAGAAGCAGCCGGACTACCAGTACCTCAAGGATCTCACGCAGTGGCCGGCCGAATCCCCGGCCAAGACCACCGGCAAGGTGGTGTGGGAAGGCAGCATCGAGCCGGCGGTGTCCGGCGTGCACAAGCTGCGCCTGTATGCCAGCAGCTATGCCAAGGTCTGGCTGGACGGCAAGCTGGTCTACGACGACTGGCGGCAGAACTGGAATCCCTGGTACCACAACCTGCGCCTGCCGATGGATGCGGGGAGCCAGCACAAGCTGCGCATCGAGTGGTTGCCGAACGAAGGCTATCTCACCCTGCTGCATCTCGATCCGTTGTCCGGCGATGAGCAGAACGAGCTTTCGCTGTTCTCCGAGGTCGGCCACGCGGTGGATTACTACTTTGTCGCTGGCGACAACCTCGACCAGGTGATTGCCGGCTACCGCGAGATCACCGGCAAGGCCACCCTGCTGCCGCGCTGGGCGTACGGGTTCTGGCAGAGCCGCGAGCGCTACAAGACGCAGGCTGAAATCCTCGACACCGCCAAGCGCTATCGCGAACTCGGCCTTCCGCTGGACAACGTGGTGGAGGACTGGAGCTACTGGCCGGAAGATGCCTGGGGCTCGCACGATTTCGACAAGTCGCGCTTCCCCGATGCCAAGGGCCTGGTCGATCAGCTGCATGCCATGCACGTGCAGCTGATGATCTCGGTATGGCCGAAGTTCTATCCGACCACCAAGAACTACCAGGAGCTGGACGCCAAGGGCTATATCTACCGCCGCAACGTGGAGAAGGGTGAGGTCGACTGGATCGGCAAGGGCTATCTCAATGCGTTCTACGATCCCTATGCCGAGGAAGCGCGCCACATCTACTGGCGGCAGATCCAGGAAAAACTCGGCGCCGTCGGCATCGATGCATGGTGGCTGGATGCCTCCGAGCCGGATACGCATTCCAACCTCGACATCGCCGAGCGCAAGCTGCGCATGGGCCCGACCGCACTCGGCCCGGGCGGCGCGTTCTTCAACTCGTATCCGCTGATGCACACCACTGGCGTGTACGACGGCTGGCGCCGCGACCACGGCGATCGCCGCGCCTTCATCCTCACCCGCTCCGCCTTCGCCGGGCAGCAGCGCAATGCGGCGGCGACGTGGAGCGGCGACGTGGCTTCGCGCTGGAGCAACCTGCACGACCAGATTTCGGCGGGCCTGAACTTCTCGCTGGCCGGCATCCCGAACTGGACCACCGATATCGGCGGCTTCGCACTGGAGCCGCGCTATGAAAAGCCCGGCGCCGCGGATCTCGACGAATGGCGCGAGCTCAACCTGCGCTGGTTCCAGTTCGGTGCGTTCAGCCCGCTGTTCCGCTCGCACGGGCAGTTCCCGTACCGCGAGATCTACAACCTCGCCTCGCCCGGCTCGCCGGTATACGAAGCACTGGCCTACTACGACCGCCTGCGCTATCGCCTGATGCCATACATCTACACGCTGGCCGGCGATACGTACTGGAAGGACGGCACCATCATGCGCGGGCTCGCCATGGATTTCCCGGGCGATGCGAAGGTGCGCGGGATCGATGACGAGTACATGTTCGGCCCCGCGTTCCTGGTCGCGCCGGTGACGGAGTACAAGGCCACCTCACGTCCGGTGTACCTGCCGGCCGGCGCGGGCTGGTACGAGTTCCACACCGGCAAGTACCACGAGGGCGGCGCGGCGATCCAGGCCGATGCGCCGCTGGCGCGGATGCCGCTGTTCGTGCGTGCCGGTGCGATCGTGCCGACCGGTCCGGACATCCAGTACACCGGGGAGAAGCCGGACGCGCCGGTGACCTTGCTGGTGTATGCCGGCGCAGATGGGCAGTTCTCGTTGTACGAGGATGAAGGAACCACGTACGGCTACGAGAAGGGCCGCTACTCGCGCATTGCGCTGAGTTATGACGACAAGGCGAAGACGCTCACCATCGGCAAGCGCGAAGGCGATGGCAGCGGGGCGCCGGCGAAGCGGCAGTTCGTCGTCCGGGTGATTCGTGCGGACAAGGCGAATGCGGATGGGGTGGATGCGGGCGGCGATAAGAGCGTCGAATACGACGGCACAACGCAGACGGTAAAGCTGTAAAGCCACGGCGTAGGTTGGGGTGAGCCTGCGGCTCACCCCAACCTACGTCAGATCTTGGCCATCCCCAAAAATTGCCTCGGCGTGCAATTGAACTCGCGCCGAAACACCGCATACATATACTGCAGCGACGTAAACCCGCACCGCACGGCCACCTCCGCCAGCGGAATCGAGTTGTCCACCAGCATCGACCGCGCCATCTCCAGCTTGTGCTCGAGAATCGCCTGGTGCACGGTCTGCTTCAGCTCGCGCTTGAAATGCTCCTCGAGCAAGGTGCGCGAGATGCCCACGTAATCCGCCACCTGCTCGGTCTTGATGCCCAGGCAGGCGTACTGCCGGATGTAATGCTTCGCACGCATCACATACGGACTGCGCAGCGGTTCGTGCTGGCTGCTCGCCTGCACGCACAAGCCCACCGGCGGCACCAGCACGCGCGTGCTGGAACAGTCGCCGCCATGCAGCATCTGGTGCAGCACCTGCGCCGCCATGCGGCCCATCTCTTCCGCACCCTGGATCACCGAGGTCAGCGGGATACGGCTGAGCAGCTGCGCCATCGGATCGTTGTCGATACCCACCACGGCGATCTGCTCGGGAATCGGCACGTCGGCCACCACGCAGGCCTGCAGCAGCTGCCGCGCGCGTGCATCGGTCACCGCCACCACGCCGATCGGCTTGGGCAGCGAGCGCACCCAGGCCACCATGTCTTCCTGCGAGCGGCCCCAGCCGCCGGCGCTGGTGGGCGAGCCGCGGTAGACCATGCCTTCCAGGCCGTCGGCCGCGATCATGCGCAGGAACGCGTCCTCGCGCTCCTGCGCCCAGCGGTTGCCCGGCGAGGGCGGCAGGCCGTAGAAGGCGAAGCGCTGCAGGCCCTGCTCGATCAGGTGGTCATAGGCCACGCGCACCAGCTTGGTGTTGTCGGTGGCCACGTAGGGGATGTTGGCCGGATAGCGGCTGTCATCCGCGTAGGAACCGCCGATCGCCACTACCGGGATGGACAGGTGCGCCAGTGCCTCTTCCACGGTGGGATCGTCGAAGTCGGCGATGATGCCGTCGCCGCGCCAGTGCTGGATGCCCAGCGTGCGGCAGCGGAAATCCTCTTCCAGGAACAGGTCCCACACCACGCGGGTGGATTTCAGGTACTGGCCGATGCCGGCGATCACCTGCCGGTCGTAGACCTTGTTGGCGTTGAACAGCAGGGCGATGCGATGGGGCGTCATGGGCGTACCAGTGGCAGTAACCGACGGCACCTGCCGTAGATCATGGACGCTACCAGTTCGCCCTTGCGCCCGCATGTCGCAACGCGACAGGGAAAAAGAATGGTCAGGTGACGGATTTCGCAATTGCACCAAAACAGCGCCGATTGCAGCATCCGGAGCATCCGCAGCCGACCCTGAATCCCCCGGGCGGCTCGCACGGGAGGCTTTCCGATGAGTTATTTCGAACACGTGGCGCCGATTCGTTACGCCGGCGCTAAGACGGACGATCCGCTCGCATTCCGTCACTACGATCCGTCGCGGGTCATCCTGGGCAAGCGCATGGACGAGCACCTGCGCCTGGCCGTGTGCTATTGGCACAGTTTCGTGTGGCCCGGCATGGACATGTTCGGCGCCGGCACCTTCCAGCGCCCCTGGCAGCAGGCCGGCGACCTGATGGCGCAGGCCCATGCCAAGGCCGACGCGGCCTTCGATTTCTTCCAGCGCCTGGGCGCGCCGTTCTACACCTTCCACGACACCGACGTCGCCCCGGAAGGCGCCAACCTGGCCGAGTATTCGCGCAACTTCGCCGCCATGGTCGATGTGCTGGAGGCCAAGCAGGCCCAGACCGGCATGAAGCTGCTGTGGGGTACCGCCAACCTGTTCAGCCACCCGCGCTACGCCGCGGGCGCGGCCAGCAGCCCGCAGCCGGAAGTGTTCGCCTACGCCGCCAGCCAGGTGTTTCACGCCATGGGCGCGACGCACCGCCTGGGCGGCGCCAACTATGTGCTGTGGGGCGGGCGCGAGGGCTACGACACCCTGCTCAACACCGACCTGCGCCGCGAGCGCGCGCAGCTGGGCCGTTTCTTCCAGATGGTGGTGGAGCACAAGCACAAGCTGGGCTTCCAGGGCACCATCCTGATCGAGCCCAAGCCGCAGGAGCCGACCAAGCACCAGTACGACTACGACACCGCCACCGTGTACGGCTTCCTCAAGGAGTTCGGGCTGGAGCGCGAGGTCAAGGTCAACCTGGAAGCCAACCACGCCACCCTGGCGGGGCACTCCTTCCATCACGAGGTGGCCACCGCGATCTCGCTGGGCGTGTTCGGCAGCATCGATGCCAACCGCGGCGATCCGCAGAACGGCTGGGATACGGATCAGTTCCCCAACAGCGTGGAGGAACTGACCCTGGTGATGTACGAGATTCTGCAGGCCGGCGGTTTCACCACCGGCGGCTTCAACTTCGACACCAAGGTGCGCCGCCAGAGCGTGGATGCGGCCGACCTGTTCCACGGCCATGTCGGCGCGATCGACGCGCTGGCGCTGGCGCTGGAGCGCGCGGCGAAGATGATCGACGACGACCGCCTGGCCGCGTTCAAGGCACAGCGTTATGCCGGCTGGGACGCCGGGCTGGGCCAGCAGATCCTCGACGGCGGCTACACCCTGCAGGCTCTGGCGGACGAAGCGGCCAAGCGCGACCTGCGCCCCGGCCACGTCTCCGGCCAGCAGGAGCGGCTGGAGAACCTGGTCAACCGCTACATCTACGGTTGAGCCCGATGTTCCTCGGGCTGGACCTGGGCACCTCCGCGGTCAAGGCCGTGCTGGTCGATGCGGCCGGCGCGGTGCGGGCCGTGGCCTCGCAGCCGCTGACGGTGTCGCATCCGCGACCGCGCTGGTCCGAGCAGGATCCGGTGGACTGGTGGCGCGCCGCCGTCGCCGCCATCGATGAGTTATTGCAGGCGGCAGCACGGGACGGCATTCCGGCCAGCCGCGTGGCCGCCATCGGCCTCAGCGGCCAGATGCACGGCGCCACCCTGCTCGACCGCAGCGACCGCGTACTGCGTCCGGCCATCCTGTGGAATGACGGACGCAGCGACGCGCAGTGCCGCTGGATGGAAACGCTGCCGGACTTCCATGCGATCACCGGCAACCTCGCCATGCCCGGCTTCACCGCGCCCAAGCTGGCCTGGGTGCGCGAGCACGAGCCCTCGGTCTTCGACGCGGTGGCCAAGGTGCTGCTGCCGAAGGACTACCTGCGCCTGTGCCTCACCGGCGACTACGCCAGCGACGTTTCCGACGCGGCGGGCACCTTGTGGTTGGACGTCGGCAAGCGCCAGTGGAGCGACCCGATGCTGGCCGCCTGTGGCCTCAGCCGCGAGCAGATGCCGGGCGTGCACGAAGGCAGCGAATCCGCCGGCCGCCTGCGCGCCGAGCTGGCCGAGCGCTGGGGCATGGCGCGCGTGCCGGTGGCCGCGGGCGGTGGCGACAATGCGGCCGGCGCGGTGGGCGCGGGCATCGTGCGGCACGGACAGGCGATGCTGTCGCTGGGCACCTCCGGCGTGTACTTCGCCGTCTCCGACGGTTTCCTGTCGCGGCCCGAACAGGCCGTGCACAGCTTCTGCCATGCCCTGCCGGGCACCTGGCACCTGATGTCGGTGATGCTCAACGCCGCCAGCTGCCTGGACTACACCGCGCGCCTCACCGGCCATGCCGACGTCGGCGCCATGCTGGCCGAGGCACAGGCCGCGCCGCGGCGCGACGACGGCCCACTGTTCCTGCCCTATCTCACCGGCGAGCGCACGCCGCACAACGACGTTCACGCCACCGGTTCGTTCACCGGCCTGCAGGCCGACACCACCCGCGCGGACCTCGCCAACGCCACGCTGGAAGGCGTCGGCCTGGGGCTGCTCGACGGCATCGAAGCGGTGGACGCGGCCGGCCTGCGCGCGGATCGCGTGGCGGTGATCGGCGGCGGCACGCGCAGCGCGTATTGGCTGCAGATGCTGGCCGATATCGCCGGCCGCCCGCTCGAACTGCGCGCGGGCGGCGACGTGGGCGCCGCGCTCGGCGCCGCCCGCCTGGCGCACCTGGCCGCCGAGCCGGGCGCGCGCATCGACGAAGTGTGCGCCATGCCGCCGCTCGTGAGCGAATACCTGCCCGACGCCGCCCGACATGCCTACTATCGCGAACACCGGCAGCCGCGGTTCCGCGACACCTACCGACGGTTGCGCACCGCGACGACGCCTTGAGCGGCCGGCCATTCATTTGAGGGGAACACCCATGAAGCGTTTGTTCGCGCGAGTCCTGCTGGCCCTGGTCGCGACCGGCCTGGCCGTGGCCGCACTCACCGCCTGCAGCGGCAAGGCCTCCGACCAGCCGAAGATCGGCTTCTCCATCGACGACATGCGCCTGGAGCGCTGGACGCGCGACCGCGACTACTTCGTGGCCGCCGCTGAGAAGCTGGGCGCCAAGGTCTATGTGCAATCGGCGGATGGCAACGAGCAGCGCCAGGTGCAGCAGCTGGAGAACCTGATCTCGCGCGGCGTGAACGTGCTGGTGATCGTGCCGTTCAACTCCAAGGTGCTGGACAACGTGATCGCCGAGGCCAAGCGCAACGGCATCAAGGTGATCTCCTACGACCGCCTGATCCTCGGCGCCGACGTCGACGCCTACATCTCCTTCGACAACGAGAAGGTCGGCGAACTGCAGGCGCAGGGCGTGCTCGATGCGGTGCCCAAGGGTAATTACTTCCTGCTCGGCGGCTCGCCCACCGACAACAACGCCAAGATCCTGCGCGAAGGCCAGCTGAAGGTGCTGCAGCCGGCGATCGACCGCGGCGACGTCAAGATCGTCGGCCAGCAGTGGACGCCGGAATGGGATGCCTCCAAGGCGCTGCGCATCGTCGAGGACGCGCTCACCGCCAACCACAACGATATCCAGGGCATCGTCGCCTCCAACGACGCCACCGCCGGCGGCGCGATCCAGGCGCTGGCCGCGCAGCAGCTGGCCGGCAAGGTGGCCGTGTCCGGCCAGGACGCGGACCTCGCCGGCGTGCGCCGCGTGGTCGACGGCACCCAGGCGATGACCGTGTACAAGCCGCTGAAGACTATCGCCACCACCGCGGCGGAGCTGGCGGTGAAGCTGGCCAAGGGCGAGGCGCCCACGTACACCGGCAAGATGAACAACGGCAAGAAGGACGTGGATTCGGTCCTGCTGCAGCCGACCCTGCTGACCAAGGACAAGGTGGACGACACCGTGATCAAGGACGGTTTCTACACCCGCGAACAGATCTACGGCGCGAAGTAAGCGCGATGGCCGGGGAAAGCTGCCTGTTCGAGATGCGCGGCATCGCCAAGTCCTTCGGCGGGGTCAAGGCGCTGGACGGCATCGACCTTCGCTTGCGCGCGGGCGAATGCCTGGGGCTGTGCGGCGAGAACGGCGCGGGCAAGTCCACGCTGATGAAGGTGCTGTCCGGCGTCTACCCGCACGGCAGCTGGGACGGCGAGATCCTGTGGCAGGGCCAGCCGCTGCGCGCGCGCTCGGTGCGCGACAGCGAGCGCGCCGGCATCGTGATCATCCACCAGGAACTGATGCTGGTACCGCAACTGTCGGTGGCGGAGAACATCTTCCTCGGCCACGAGATCACCCGCCCCGGCGGCCGCATGGACTACGACGCCATGTATGCCAAGGCCGACGCGCTGCTGCAGGAGCTGGGCCTCCACGATGTCAACGTGGCCTTGCCGGCGATGCATTACGGCGGCGGTCACCAGCAGTTGTTCGAGATCGCCAAGGCGCTGGCCAAGCAGGCGAAGCTGCTGATCCTGGACGAGCCGACCTCGTCGCTGACCTCCAGCGAGACCGAGGTGCTGCTGGGCATCGTCGAGGATCTCAAGCGCCGCGGCGTCGCCTGCATCTACATCTCGCACAAGCTCGACGAGGTGGAACGCGTGTGCGACACCGTCTGCGTGATCCGCGACGGCCGCCATATCGCCACCCAGCCGATGCATGAGCTGGACGTGGACACGCTGATCACCCTGATGGTCGGCCGCAAGCTGGAGAACCTGTATCCGCGCATCGAGCACGCCATCGGCGAGGTGATCTTCGAGGCGCGCCACGCCACCTGCCTCGACCCCGTCAATCCGCAGCGCAAGCGGGTGGACGACGTGTCGTTCCAACTGCGCCGCGGCGAGATCCTCGGCATTGCCGGGCTGGTCGGCGCCGGGCGCACCGAGCTGGTGAGCGCGATCTTCGGCGCCTACACGGGCAAGAGTTCGGTCGAGCTGTTCCTGGAAGGCCGTCCGCTGAAAATCCGCTCGCCCGCCGATGCGATCCGCGCCGGGCTCGGCATGGTGCCGGAGGACCGCAAGCGCCACGGCATCGTGCCGCTGCTCGGCGTGGGCGACAACATCACGCTCGCCACGCTCGATCATTACGCGCACGCCGGCCATATCGACCGCCAGCGCGAGCTGGTGGCCATCGAGGCGCAGATTGCCGAGCGTCGCGTCAAGACCGCCAGCCCCGCCCTGCCGATTGCCCGCCTCTCCGGCGGCAACCAGCAGAAGGCCGTGCTGGCCAAGATGCTGCTGGCGCGGCCGAAGGTGCTGATCCTGGACGAGCCCACGCGTGGCGTCGATGTCGGCGCCAAGGCCGAGATCTACCGGCTGATCTTCGAGCTGGCCGCGCAGGGCGTCGCCATCGTCCTGGTCTCCTCGGAGATGCCGGAAGTGCTGGGCATGGCCGACCGCGTGCTGGTGATGGGCGAAGGCCGGCTGCGCGGCGATTTCCCCAACCAGGGCCTGACCCAGGAACAGGTGCTGGCCGCGGCGATCGATACTTCCGCGCGCGCCGCCTGACTTTCTCTACGGAAACCGCATGCAAGCCCAGTCCATCCAGCAACTGTTCGCCCGTTACAAGATCCTGGCCCTGCTGCTGGCGGTGGCGGCGATCTGGGTCTTCTTCCACGTGGCCACCGGCGGCGACTTCGTCACGGCGCGCAACGTGTCCAACCTGTTCCGGCAGATGGCCATCACCGGCATGCTCGCCTGCGGCATGGTGTTCGTGATCATCGCCGGCGAGATCGATCTGTCGGTCGGTTCGCTGCTGGGCCTGCTCGGCGGCGTGGTGGCGGTGCTGACGGTCAACCAGGGCTGGTCGACGCCGGTGGCGATCGTTGCAGTGCTCGGGCTTGGCGTATTGATCGGCCTGTTCAACGGGTTCTGGGTGACGCGCCTGCGCGTGCCTTCGTTCATCGTCGGCCTGGGCGGGATGCTGGCATTCCGCGGCGTGCTGCTGGGCACTACGCACAGCGCGACCATCGCGCCGGTACCGGCCGACCTGGTCTACCTGGGCCAGGGCTATGTGTCGCCGCTGTGGTCCACGGTGCTGGGCGTGGCGATCTTCGCGGTGGTGGTCGCGCTCGCCGTATTGCGCCGTCGCCGCCGCGCGCAGCTGCAGATCCGCCAGCTGCCGTGGTGGGCGGACCTGCTCAAGGTGGTGGCGATCGGCGCGGCACTGGGCGTATTCGTCGCCACGCTCAACAGCTATGGCGGCATCCCGCTGCCGGTGCTGATCCTGGTGGCGCTGCTGGCGGTGTTCTCCTACCTGGCCTCGCAGACCGTGCTGGGCCGGCATATCTATGCGGTGGGCGGCAACCTGGAAGCCACGCGGCTGTCGGGCGTCAACGTGGCGCGGGTGAAGCTGGTGGTGTTCGGCATCATGGGCCTGATGTGCGCCTTCGCCGGCATCGTCAACACCGCGCGCCTGGCCGCGGGCTCGCCCTCGGCCGGCACCAACGGCGAGCTGGATGCGATCGCGGCGTGCTTTATCGGCGGCGCTTCCATGCGCGGCGGCGCGGGCACGGTGCACGGCGCGCTGATCGGCGCGCTGGTGATGGCCAGCCTCGACAACGGCATGTCGATGATGGATGTGGACACGTACTGGCAGTACATCGTGAAGGGGGCCATCCTCGTGCTTGCCGTGTGGGTGGACGTGCTGTCCCGCCCGCAGCGCGACTGAACACGCGGGCCCGCCGCCGCCCTCCGCAAGGCCACGACATCGGCTTCACCGCTTTTTCGCAGGTGTGATTCCTATCCTCGCGGCATGGAGGGACTGATCCGCCAGGCGTACCGACGTTACGACTTCGCGGTTTCGGTCGCCGCGGTCGGCCTGGCGGCGGCCGCCTCGATCTGGCTGACCCGCTTCGGCGGCCCGCTGGCCACGGTCTGGATCGCCAATGGCCTGGCCATTGCCGCGCTGATGCGGCGCGGCGGCGAGGGCATGCTGCGCTTCCTCGCCATCACCACGGCGATGGTCTGGCTGCTTGGCGTGCTCGGCGGCTTCAGCGCGCTGAATGCGCTCAACCTCACCCTGGTCAATGCGCTGGAAATCGGCTGGGTGGTGCGCATGCTGTCCGGCAGCGAGGGTGTCACCTACCTGGAACAGCCGCTGGGCGTGCAGCGCTTCATCGTGTGGGCGGTGGTGGTGGCGCCGGTGGTCACCTCCGCCCTGGCCGCGCCGGTGCATGCGCTGGAGACGGGTGCCAGCGTGTGGCTGACCTTGGGCATGCGCTCGTGTTCGCATGCGCTGGGCAATGCCATCGCGGTGCCGCTGGCGCTGGGTATTGCGCGCTGGCGGCATATCGCGCCGCTGTCGCAGCAGCGCGCGCGACGCAGCCTGCTGGCCCTGCTGTTGCTGGCACTGGCCACGGTCGGCGCCTTCGTGCAGCCGGAGGTGCCGGGCCTGTTCGTCGTATTTCCGCCGCTGGTGCTGCTGGCGATGGTCGGCAACCGCCGCTGGGGCGTCGGCGGCGTGCTGATGGTGGCGCTGCTGGGCGGCTGGCTGACCGTGATCGGACAGGGACCGATCGCCGAACCGGGGACACCGCCCGCACTGGCGACCATGCAGTTCCAGCTGTTCGTGCTGTGCTGCATCGCCGTGGCGCTGCCGCTGGTCACTTCGATGGAGCAGCGCCGCCGCCTGGGCCGCACCTTGCGCGGCAGCGAGGCGCGCTACCGCATGCTGGCGGAGTACTCGCACGACCTGGTGCTGTTGCTCGATGCCCAGGGCTACTGCAAATACGTTTCGCCGGCGGCCTACCCCATCCTCGGCTATCGCCCCGACAAGCTGGTGGAGAGTTCGCTGCAGAGCCTGATCGACGAGGCGAGCCTGGCCACGGCGGTGGAACTGTGGCGCCGCCTGATCAACGGCGACCATCCGGGCACCACATTGCTGCGCATGCGCCACGCCGACGGCTCGTATCGCGTCATGGAAGCGGCCGGCGGCGTGATCGACGAGGAACCGGACCGGGTGATCCTCACCCTGCGCGACGTCACCGCGCGCATCGGCGCGGAAGAGGCCCTGCGCGAGGAGCGCCGCCTCACCGACATCACCCTGAAGGCGATCGGCGATGCGGTATTCACCCTGGACCGCGAGGGCCGCCTCGGCTTTGCCAACCCCGCCGGCGCCGAACTGCTGGCGCGTTCCACCCAGCCCTTCGCCGACAAGCTGGAAGACCGCCTGCCGCTGTGGCGCGCCAGCGAACGCGTGCGCGAAGACCATCCCGTGCGCACCGCCTTGAATACCGGTGCGCCGGCCGGCCCGCTGCTGTGCGTGCTGGAACCGGAGGGCGAGCCTTCGCGGGCGATGGAATGCTCGGCCGTGCCGATCCGCAACGAGCTGGGCGGCGTGATCGGCGCGGTGTTCGTGCTGCATGACGTGAGCGCGATCCTGGCCTTGTCCGAGCGCATGTCGCACCTGGCGCATTTCGATGCGCTCACCGACCTGCCCAACCGTCCGCTGCTGCTGGAGCGGCTGTCGGCCGCGCTGGGACGCGCGCGGCAGGGTGCGCATCACCTGGCGGTGGTGTTCATCGACGTGGACCGCTTCAAGCAGATCAACGACACGCTGGGCCACGTGGCCGGCGATGCGGTGCTCAAGCAGGTGGCGGAACGGTTGCTGTCGGCGATGGGCGCCGGCGATACGGTGGCCCGGCTGGGCGGCGACGAGTTCGTGGTGCTGATTCCCGCAGTGAACGATCGCGACGCGGTGGCAGCCTGTGCATTGCAGGCGCTGGAAGCGCTGAGCGCGCCGATGCGCGTGGGCCGGCGCGAGCTGCGGCTGACCGCCAGTATCGGCATCGCCATGTTCCCCGACGACGGCGACGAGCCGGACCTGCTGATCCGCCATGCCGACATGGCGATGTACGCAGCCAAGCGTGCGGGCCGCAACGACTACCACTTCTACATCTCCAGCATGGATGCGGGGGCGCAGGCCGAGTTCGACCTCGAGAACGCCCTGCGCGCGGCGCTGGCGCGCTCGGAGCTGTTCCTGGATTTCCAGCCGCGCGTGGATACCAGCGATGGCCGCATGCTCGGCGCCGAGGCATTGCTGCGCTGGCGCCGCACCGACGGCACGGTGTGCCGGCCGGATGCATTCATTCCGATCGCCGAGGCCAGCGGCCTGATCCTGGTGATCGGCGCCTGGGTGCTGAAAGAGGCCTGCCAGGCCTGCCGCGACTGGCAGGACGGCCCGCTGCGCGACGTCGGCGTGAGCGTGAACATCTCCCAGCTGCAGTTCGGCCGCGAGAACTTCCTGCAGCTGGTGATGGAGGCGCTGCGCGAGGCCGGCCTGCCACCGCACCTGCTGGAGCTGGAGCTGACCGAGAGCATGCTGATGGAGCCCACCGACGCGGTGCGCCAGCGCATCGCGGGATTGAAGTCGCTGGGGGTGAATCTCTCGATCGACGACTTCGGCACCGGCTATTCCAGCCTTGCCTATCTGCGCCGCTTCGCCATCGACACGCTGAAGATCGACCGCAGCTTCATCGCCGACATGGCGGACGATCCGGAAGACGCCTCGGTGATCCACGCCATCATCGCTTTGGCGATCAGCCTGGGTAAGCGCGTGGTGGCGGAAGGTGTCGAGACGCAGCGCCAGGCCGACCTGCTGGCCGCGCTGGGCTGCCACGAGATGCAGGGGCATCTGTACAGCCCGCCGGTGGATGCGGCGCGGCTGGCGGAATTTGCGCGCAGGCGTGGCGCCGCCCGGACACGCAGGTTGGGGTGAGCCGCAGGCGACTGCGAAGGCAGGATGCCGTAGCGAACATCCGCGTAGCGGATGGCTCGAAGGGCGGGCTGCTGAGGCAGCCCGTAACTCCAACGGTGCGGTGCGTTCGGATGTCGCGACGTTGGGGTTCCCACCCCAACCTACAACAACCGCTCTCCCACAAAATCCACGAACGCCCGCAGCTTCGGCAGCATGTGCCGCCCCGACGGCCACAACAGATAAAACGTCCCGCACACCTTCGCGTACTCCTCCAGTACCGGCACCAGCTCGCCCGAGGCCAGGGCCGCGCGCACCGCATGCTCCGGCACATAGGCAATGCCGCGGCCGCGCTGAGCGAAGCACACGCGGGTGTCCACGTCGTTGCACACCATGGCGATCGGAATCTCCACCTCCGGCGGCGTGGGCCACACCTCCAGCTTGCCGCTGGTGGGAAAGCGGTAGTGCAGGCAGTCGTGCAGCAACAGGTCGGCCGGTTCGCGCGGCGTGCCCTTGCGCGCCAGATAACCGGGCGAAGCGACCAGGCAGCGGCGGAAGGTGCCGATGCGGCGCGCGCTCAGGCGTGAATCGCCGGGCTCGCCCACGCGCAGCACGGCGTCGAAACCTTCCTCGATCACATCGACCAGGCGGTCGTCGAAATCCAGGTCCAGCCGCACCTGCGGATAGGCCTGCATGAAATCCGACAGCACCGGCAGCAGCAGGCTGCTGGCCAGCGGCAGGCTCACCCGCAGGGTGCCGCGCGGTTCGCCGGACGGGTCGGTGAGTTCCGCTTCGGCCAGTTCCAACTCGTCCAGCGCACGTCGGCAGCGCGCCAGGAACAGCTGGCCCTCGGCGGTGAGTGCCACGCTGCGGGTGCTGCGGTGGAACAGGCGCACGCCCAGCTGCTGTTCCAGCCGCGCGATGGCCTTGCCGACGGCGGAGGCGGAGACGCCCTGCAGGCGTCCGGTCTCCACGAAGCTGAGGGTGTCGGCGACCTGCACGAAGGTCTGCAGGACGCCAAGACTGTCCAGGGATTTCATGGATTGCGGAAATAAAGTTCCGGAAAGCCCGGAACTCTACCCGTCTTTTTCCGGCGGCGCGCGGTATCTAACTTATGGCTCCTCTTAAGAAAGGAGCCTTTCCATGCAGCCGATCCCGGAATCGCGGCGATGAGCGCCGCCGACAAAGCCCTCCCTTGCGAAGCCTGCGAGCCGACGCCCGCGCGCCTGCCCATGCTTGGCCTGCTGGCGCTGGCCTGCGGCGCCTTCATCACCGTGCTCACCGAATGCATCGTGGCCGGCCTGCTGCCGGCGATGAGTCGTGATCTGGGCATCAGCGAGGCCGCAGTCGGCCAGCTCACCACCGTCTATGCGCTGGGTTCGCTGCTCACCGCGATCCCGCTGGTCAAGCTCACCAGCCACCTGCCGCGCCGGCCGCTGCTGATGGCGGCGATCCTCGGTTTCGCACTGGTCAACAGCGCGATGGCATGGACCGATGCCTATGCGCTGATGCTGGTCTCGCGCTTCTTCGGCGGTGTCGCCGCCGGCCTGCTGTGGGCGCTGCTGGCCGGCTATGCCAGCCGCATGGTGGCGCCGCAGCTGCAGGGGCGCGCGATCGCGGTGGCGATGGTCGGCACGCCGCTGGCGATGTCGATCGGCATTCCCGCCGGCACGTGGTTGTCGCAGCTGATCGGTTGGCGCTGGGTGTTCGGTCTGATGTCGATCCTGAGCGTGGCGCTGGTGGGCTGGTCGCGCGCCGCGCTGCCGCCGGTACCCGGCCTGCCGGCGCGGCATGGCGGTTCGCTGCGCGAGGTGCTGGCGCGGCCCGGCCTGCTGGCGGTGTACGTGGTGATGCTGCTGGCCGTGCTGGCGCACAACGTGCTGTACACGTATATCGCGCCGTTCGTGGCGCTGTCGGGCTCGCAGGGGACGCTGGACCGCCTGCTGCTGCTGTTCGGCGTGTCGTCGGTGGTCAGCATCGCGGTGACCGGTGCGCTGATCGATCGCTGGATGCGCGCGCTGATCGCGCTGGGCATGGCGCTGTTCCTGCTGGCGGCGGTGGCGATGGCCTTGTGGCCGACGTCGCAGGCGGTGCTGGTGGGTGCGGTGGTGGTGTGGGGGCTCGGTTTCGGCGGCGCGGCGACGCTGATCCAGACGGCGGTGGCGCGGCGTTCGGGCCAGCAGCAGGATCTGGGGCAGTCGCTGGTGGTGGTCGGCTGGAACCTGGCGATCGCCGGCGGCGGCGTGGTGGGCGGGGTGATGCTGAAGTCGGGCGGCGCGGCGTTGCTGCCGTGGGCGCTGGTGGGATTGCTGATGGTGACGCTGTGGGTCGCGGTTCCGGCGAAGAAAGCGTGGGCTTGAACGACGAGGCAGGTTGGGGTGGGCCGGAGGCGAACCCCAAGGTTGCGTTGGGGTTCGCTTCGCTCACCCCAACCTACGCCTCTTAAAAAAACCGAACGTTTGGTTTTCTCTCCGCTCCTACGGATATCCCCACTTCCACATCAAATCATTCGCCCGATTGATCAAGGCCTTGCGATACGCCTCGATGATCATCCGCGCATCGGTGCTCAAGCCGGAATCCCATCCGCGATCCATCGCTTCGAACAGCGCATGCGCCACTGCTGCGTCGTATTCGATCTTGGTGGGGTCGAAATCCTCGGGCGAGGGTCGGTAGTTCCCTTCGACGCAACGCATCGGTGCTTTCAAGCGCATCGCACTGTTCTCCGCCGGGTGGAGGTCGGCGATTACAACAAGCGCGAGCAGGAGCGTGTAGTAGCCAAAAGGCCGAGGCGATGCATTCGGTGGCGCGCTACGTCGTTGGCCTCGTACTTGCTGTCGTCGCTGCGCATGCTGACCACGACGAGGTTGTCGCCTTCGGCATCGGTCCAACCGTGGCTTGCTCGAAGTCGCCCTTGAAGGCGACGCCGGGCGGCAGTTGCGTGACGGAAGGCGCTGCCTGTGCGGCTATGGCGAATGCGCACAATAGCGCGATGGCGAGTCGGTGCATGGATGCGTCCTTGCATGATGATGGAAGCCATTGTCGATCGAGAGAGCTGGATGTCTTAAGCCTGAGGTGTCCCGCCGAGCGCAAATCGATGCATCTGCGGAACGCCCGATTTTCGGATTTCTACGATTCTCTGCTAAAGAAGACTTCTCTGATAGTCGCGCGTCCGCCGAGTTTCTACGATGCGAGTTCCATAAGCATCAGGGGTGGATACCTATGCGCTGGTTGTGCACGTTCGCCATGGCGAGCCTTATGTCATATCTCGCTTTAGTACCTGCTTCCTCGATGGCAATAGCCTTCGCACAGCTGGAATCCACGCCACATCCAGGTACCCGTTCAGGGCGAAGCATGCCGATAGAACTGATCGCTGCCGGGGCGAGGCGGCAGATGGAGCAGCACCTGTCCCGTCGCCTGTACGAGGCGGCCAACGGGCGCACGTGGTTTGACGAGAGGCAGGGACCTATCAACGTAACCGTAAAGTTCGATGACGCAGGACAGCTACTCGTCGATCTTGGCCCGGGTCTGGGCGAGTTGTCGAACACAGCGGAAATGGAGGATCTCGAAAGCTGGCTCATTAATGCCGCGGATCTGGAAGTGGCCGACAGGTTTACCCATCGAGGCATAGTTTTCCGGTTCGACGGCAAGGATATGTACTTCTACCATCCGGAGGAGCGTCCGCCGCCGCCGCGGCGAAGCGCTAGCCTCAATGGCGTGCCGCGAATTGTGCTGTCGCCGGGACATGGCTACTACCGGTTGTATGGAAAGAAAGATAACTATTCATGGGTATTCCAACGCAGTGAGCAGCACGGCGTGCAGGAGGATGTCATTACCATGGAATATGCAGAGCTCCTGCAGGAGGAGATGCGCCAGCGAATCTGGGGTGCGGTGCCGGTGCTCGCGAGGTTCGATGCCTCTTACACTCATGCCGAGACCAAGCAGCCCTGGCGCCATATATCGGCTCGCTACTACCTCGCTTGGCAATATCCAAAGAATCCTGAGATATGGCACTCACTGCCTGACGATAAAACGCAAGGCAGGGAGCGCTTGGAAGACATCAGGAGTCGGCCGTTTTTTGCCAATCATGTCGATGCCGCTGCCGCCGTACACCTCCATACAAATGCCGAGCCATCCGGTACGGTGAGGGGGACTCGGGTCTATTACCACAGAGGCTCGCCAGAAAGTAAAAAGTTGGCGGACCGCCTCCTGTGTGGCATGAAAGAAATTGTTCGGTCCTTGCCTCGATACGAGGACTTTCCGATGGACGAAGAAGCAAGGAACGATGGGAACTATGGTGAGAACCGCTTGGCTGCCATGCCATCTGCTCTTGTAGAGCTGGCCTTCCACTCCAATAAGGGGGACGCGGCAGCATTGCTGGATGATGACTTCAAGAAGGCAGTCGTTAGTGGTTTGACGAAAGGGTTCAAACTTTATCGAGAAGGCGCGGAGTGTGAACCGTTCATGGTGGAACTGGGTGAGGGATACGGATATACCAATCACATTGGAACAGTTACATTGAGTTTTAAGGGGTACCCTAGAACTCCAGTCGACTTTCACTTCGAAGAGTTTGATTGCGGTCCATTGGCGACCGAATGCATCAATCAGTATGGATCGAGGTACTCGGTATCTTCCCCTATGTATTACCCCTTGCGCTGTCCAAACAGACCCGGCCCTCACAAATATCGACTTACTATGACTGATGCGGACGGTGTGATATCCAATGCCGCGGAAGGCGAGATCAATTGCAAGTTTGTTGATTGGTGATAGTGGCGGCTAGTGCGGCTGTGTTGAGCAGAATGCGGAGGCTCGCCGGACCGGCAGGATCTTGCTGATATTGATCAGTGCCGCTGTGATGACGAGGCCTCAGCGGATATTCCATAGACGGTGGGTCTCCTCTGCGATAATTTCAGGGTATTCCTCCTGGAAGAACAGCTTTCCGTCGGCTACTTGCCGAATCCCTCTCGACTGCGGAAACGTCCGATCCAGATACTCCGCATCCGCCATCACGAAGATGTCGTCGCTCGCTCCCCACACGATCCGCACCGGCACTTGGCTGCGCTTGAGCGTTGCCTCGATGCCGGCCAAAGGATTCGGTTCCAGCGCCACATGGAAAGCGTGGTACTGCTGGCGGCGCAGCGCCGTGCTGACCAATGGCGTGACGTAGTAATCGATCGTCTCGTCCGCGAAGCGGCTCGGATCGTGAAACACCGCCGCACCGAAAGTAGAGCGCGCCAGTGCGCGATCGGTCAGCCATTTCGCCGTCGCCTCGGCGAGCGTGCCATTGCGCGCCATCTCGATGGCGGGTTTGACCTTGGGCGGCGGGCTGTCGATCTCCACGTCGCAGTTGGTCAGCAGCAGGGTGCGTACGCGCTCCGGATAGCGGACGAGGAACAGCTGCGCCACGGCGCCGCCGCTGTCGCTGGCGACGATGTCGACGTCGTGGATGGAAAGCCTGTCCAGCAGCGCGGCGAGCATCGCGGCCTGGTCGGCGGCGGCCAGCGACTGGCCTGAGAGCGGCTCCGAATACCCCAGGCCCATGAAATCCGGTGCGATGCAGCGGCGATGCGCGGCGAGGCGATCGATGGCGCCGCGCCACTGGTAGCTGTTGAGCGGCGCGCCGTGCAGGAACAGCGCCGCCTTGCCGTGCCCACGGTCGACGTAGGCGATGCGGCCGAATGGCAATTCGGCGTAGCGGCGCATGGCGCGGAAGGCGGCCGCACCGGTAGACGGTCTTTCGCCGCCGCCGGACAGGCCGTGCGCCTGCGCCAGTGTGATCAGGCCGGCTGCCGCGCCGGCGGCCAGGGTGGCGAGGCTGTACTGGAGGAACTGACGGCGTTGCATCGATGCGGGCTCCGGGTGGGGATGGCGGCCATGCTGGCGCCGCGATTGCAGCGGCGCGTGCACGAATGGCCGGCGCCGGGCACGGATGGATGATTTCCGGCACATGCCGCCCGTCCGGGATCGGCGAACGATGGCGGGCATGACCCGCCGGCCCGACTGCTATCCCGACCCTTCCGCCGTCGGCCCGTTGCCGCTGCTGGACGTGCTCACCTCGCCCGTGCCGTCGGGCCGGTTCGATTCGCCGGTCGACCATCGCCACGTGCTGTGCCTGCACCTGGGCGAGCCGGTGCCCGTCTCTTACCGCGCCGGTCGCGTCGAGCGGCAGGGTACGCGTCTGCATGGACAGTTCTGCGTGGTGCCGGCCGGTTCCAGCACGCGCTGGACGCTGATCGCGCCGGCGACCTCGCTGCTGCTGCGCCTGTCGCCCGAGCTGCTGCGGGAAAGCGCCGCAGCGATGGGATCGGGCGACACGGCGCTGGCACCCTCGATCCACCTCCGCGACGCCCAGGTGGAACGCATCGGCTGGATGATGCAGGCCGAGGAGCGCGAGCGGCATCCCGGCGGCCGCCTGTTCGCCGACAGCCTCGCCTCTGCCCTCGCCTCGCGGCTGCTGGTGCTGCAGACGCGCCGGGAAACGCCGTCGCCTGTGCGCGCCCTGCCCGCATGGCGCCTGGGCCGCGTCATCGAATACATCGAGGCTCATCTCGACGAAGACCTCGGTCTGCCGGAACTGGCCGCCGTCGCCGGCTACAGCCTGTCGCACTTCAAGCCGCTGTTCCGCCAGGCCGCGGGCATGCCGGCGCATCGCTTCGTGATGGAGCGGCGCGTCGAACGCGCGCGCCTGCGCCTGCAGGAGGGCAGGCTGAGCCTCACGGCGATCGCATCCGAGGCAGGTTTTGCGCATGCGGGCCATATGGCGCGCTGCGTGCGGCGGGTGCTGGGTATCAGTCCTTCGCAGATCGTGCCAACGAGGCCTTAGAAACATCCGAACATGCCCGTCGCATGAAGCCGTTCACATCCCCGCGTTACGGTTAACTGCATTTACACCCGGCTGCCGCATAAAGCCGGTAAAGTCCCGCCGCTACAGTCATTGCAGGAAGCCAAGCGTGATGCGAAGGAGACGTCGGATGTACAAGATCGCCAGGGCCGGACTCGCCTTGTCCGTGCTGCTGCTGGGCCAGGCCGCCTGCGCCGCCCCCGCGCCGGACCTCAACGCCATCGTCAAGGCGGTGATGGAAGACCAGTACGGCAAGCAGTATGACGCCAAGCACGCCTGCTGGAGCTATACCCACACCACCGAGCAGGGCGACGACCTCACCTACTGCATGCAGCCGGGCAAGCCCGAGCTGGTCGACACGGCCAAGGGCAAGCAGCTGTTCGTCTACGCCGCCAACGCGTACGACATCCACGACGACAACCGCTACAGCTACGGCCAGACCGATCCCGGCCTGATGGGCGCGTTCCAGGTCAGCATCGACGCCAAGGGCGCATGGACCTTCGTGGCGATGGACAGCGCGATGGAGTTCGGCAGCAACGGCTACTGCGGCTGCAACAAGGCCGGCCTGGTCAAGCTGAGCAACCAGGGCGACTACGGCTGGCTGTTCGTCAGCGGCGGCGCCTTCCAGGGCAAGGTGGTGGCCGACTACAGCATCGTGATGCCGCGCCAGGGCGGCTTCGTCGACGTCAGCCGCATCCCGCAGACCAAGTCCGGCGAACAGGACGTGACCTACGACCTCAAGGTCACCGAGCGCCCCGGCGCCGGCCTGTTCCCGCTGCTGGTGACCAAGACCAGGGCGAAGGCCAAGGTCGAGGACCTCACGGTGAACTTCGATCCCAAGAAATACGCGTACCAGCTGCCCGGGGCCAAGTAACGCGCACCGGACAACGGCATTCACGGAGGAAACGACATGTCCAAGATCGACGAACGTTGGGAAGCGAACAAGCAGGATCTGGCCGACGCGGCCGCCAAGGCCGGCATCGAGCCCGGCCTGATGGCCAAGATCGCCGGCTTCGAATCGGGCTACAACCCGCACGCGCGCCCCATTGCCGGCGCCAAGCACGCCGAGCTCAACACCGTCACGCAGTTCGACGGCACCAAGGCGATGTCCTCGGCCTACGGCTACGGCCAGTTCCTGGACGACACCTGGGTCGGCATGGTGCACAAGTACGGCGAGAAGTACGGCGTGCCCAACGCCGACAAGCTCACCGCCGACCAGATCAATTCGCCGGAGATGCGCAACAACTCCAAGCTGCAGGCCGGCATGCTGGCGGAGTTCACCAAGACCAACATGGAGCTCGGCGCCAAGCTGGGCGGCCCGGATGCGGATGCCAACGTCTATGCGCTGCACAACCTCGGCCAGGGCGGCGGCACCAAGTTCCTCAATGCCTTGAAAGCCGACCCGGACCAGCGCGTGGATCACGTGCTGTCGCACAAGGTGATCGAACGCAATCCCGGCCTGTATGGCGACGGCAGCATGACGGTGGCCGAGGCCTACAAGGGCATGGGCCAGCAGATGGACAAGTACGCCAAGTACGCCCAGGAGCTGGACAAGGGCGTGCCGGCCAAGTCGGCCACCGCGCCGGCCGCCCCGGGCGCGTCCACCGCCAAGCCGGAGGCGCCCGCCGCGGCGCCGCCGAAGCATCCGGCTCCGGCCGGTCATGCCGTGCTCAAGGAGGGCGACAAGGGCCAGGACGTCAGCGCCCTGCAGAAGCAGCTGCACGACCTGGGCTACAAGGGCGCCGCCGGCAAGCCGCTGCGCGTGGACGGGCATTACGGTCCGGGCACCAAGGGCGCGGTGGAGGCCTTCCAGCACGACCACCACCTCAAGCAGGACGGCGAAGCCGGCCCGCTGACCCAGAAGCAGCTGCAGACCCAGACCAGGCTGCATGCGCAGGAACAGGCCGGCAAGCCGCTGCTGAACCAGCCGGGGCATCCGCAGCACGCGCTCTACAACCAGGCGCTGGACGGCGTGCAGAAGCTCGGCGGCGGCGCCTCGGCCGGACAGCGCGAAAACTTCGCCGGCTCGCTGGCCGTCGAGGCGCAGCGCAACGGCCTGAAGAAGATCGACCACGTGGTGCTCAACGACGACGGCTCACGTGCCTGGGCCGTGGAGGGCGACCTGCGTTCGCCGTTCAAGCAGCACGCCGAGGTCAACGTCGGCCAGGCGGTCAACACCCCGCTGGCGCAGAGCAGCGCCTCCAGCGCGCAGCTGCAGAGCGCGCCGGGCCAGGAGCAGGCGCCGCAGAACCAGCAGCAGCAACAGCAGCAACAGCTGGGATCGATGTCGCGCTGATCGACGGATCCGGCCGCTTGCCCGGCGCCTGCCGGGCCATCACTCCGCCAGGCGACAAAGCCGACGTAGGTTGGGGTGAGCCGCAGGCGAACCCCAACATCGTTAGCTGCAAGTGCACCGCAGCGTTGGGGTTCGCCTGCGGCTCACCCCAACCTACGGCGCTGCGGCGCTTGTTCCGGTTGTGCGCCCGATCAAGCTTTGATCGCCATAGCCGACATATGTTGGCTACAGTGTCGGACTGATCCGCAGCGAAACGCGTCATGGAAACCCATCGAGCCAGCCCCCCGCCCCGCCGTTCCGCCGGCCCGCAAGGTACGCGGCTGTTTTCGGCCGAGGAACTGAAGCGGCTCGCCGCCGAGACCGAGCCGGATACCGCCGGCCGCGCCAGCGCCACCTCGCCGGTGCTGGAAGGGGCCTCCGAAGGCTTCGAAGGCCGCCGCCTGGCCCTGCATGCGGGCCGCCAGACGGTGGGCCGCGGCGGGCATAACGACGTGGTGATCGACGACCTCAGCGTGTCGTCCACCCACGCCTGGATCATGCATCAGCAGGGCCACTACGTGGTCATGAACACGCTGTCCACCAACGGCACCTTCGTCAACGGCCAGCGCGTGCACGAGGCGCCGCTGCGCCACGGCGACCGCGTGCGCTTCGGCCAGGCGGAATTCGTGTTCCTCACCCGCGAGCCCGGCGGCCGCATGCGCGCCGTCACCGGCTGGCTGATCGCCGCCGTGGCGGTGGCACTGGCCGGCGCCGCGGCACTGGCCTGGTGGGCGACCACGCGCGCATGAACGCTGTCGCCGCGCCGCGGATGATCGGCCGCTACCGCATCGACGGCGTGCTCGGCGCGGGCGCGATGGCCATGGTGTATGCCGGCTTCGACCCGGGCATCGACCGTCCCGTGGCGATCAAATGCCTGCACCGCCGCGCCGCCGCGCGCGGCCTGGAAGAACACCTGCTGGCCGAGGCGCGCGCCGCCGGCCAGCTGGTCCATCCCAACATCGTCACCATCTTCGACACCGGGCGCACCGAGGACGGCCGCGCCTATGTGGCGATGGAGCGCTTGCCGGGCGAAACCCTGGCCAGCCGCGTCGCGCGCGAAGGCCTGCCGCCGCTGTCCGTGGTTATCGAGCTGGCCACGCAGATGGCCGCCGCGCTGGACTACGCGCATGGCCAGGGCGTGCTGCACCATGACGTGAAGCCCGAAAACATCATGCTGGTCGACGACTGGCACTACGCCAAGCTCAGCGACTTCGGCATTGCCGAGCGCCGCGCGGAAGGCGCCGGCGACGGCCGCATCATCGGCGGCACGCCCGCCTACATGGCGCCGGAACGCCTGCGCGGCGAGCCCTCGGATGCGCGCAGCGACCTGTTCTCGCTCGGCGTGACGCTGTACTGGCTGGTCACCGGCAAGCTGCCCTGGCCGGACATGCCCGACCTGCCGCGCCTGTTGCGCGAACGCCAGCGCCTGCCGCATCCGTCGATCGATCCGATCGACCCGGCCACGCCGGCCATGCTGGTGGGCATCGTGCGCACCCTGCTGTCGCCGACGCCGGCCACGCGCTACCAGCGCGGCGCCGAGGTGATCGACGACCTGCGCCTGGCGCGCAAGGAGTACGAGCGCGCGCACGAGTCGCCGCTGGCCTCGCGCATCATTTCGCTGCGCACGCGCTGGATCGGTGCTCTGGCGGCGATCCTGTGCGTGGTGCTGCTGGCCGGACTGGCCGCGATCTACGCCAAGCAGAACACCGCGGTGAACGGCCTGGCCACGGACTTCGGCGGCTCGCTCGGCCGCGTGGTCGCCGCCGAGGCGGCGGAGAACCTGCTGCTGCACGACGACGCGGCCACCCGCGCCCTGGTGCAGGATGTCTCGCGCAACCAGCAGATCCATTACCTGGCCATCGCCAACCGCGCCGGTGCGGTGGTGGCGAGCACCGCGCCGGCCGAACTCGGCGGCGTGCTGCCCACGGCCCCCGCTTCGCGCAGCGCACTCGCCGACGGCGTGACCAGCTACCAGCGCCGCGCGAACGGCGCGGACGAAGGCATGCTGCTGTTCGACGTGCCGATCCGCTACCAGGACAAGGACGTCGGCCTGCTGCGCCTGGGCGTCAGCACGGCGCCGCTGGCCGCCGCCCAGCGCACCACCTTCTGGGTGATCGCCGCGGTGCTCGTGCTGACCCTGGCGGCGATGGTGGGCGCCGCCTACGCGCTGTTCCGCCGCCCGCTGGCGCTGCTGGGCATGCTCGGCGAGGCGATGCTGCGCGTGGCGCGCGGCGAATACGGCTACCGCATCCGGCTGGCACGGCGCGACGAACTCGGCCGCCTGTTCGCCACCTTCAACCTGATGAACAGCTCGCTGCAGGCGCGCCAGCCGGGCGAAAACCCCGCCGCGCCGGGCGCCGCCGCGGATGCGGCCGCGCAGCCGACCCTGGTGCTGCAGGCCGACGACGACAGCGAAGAACCCGCGCCGCAGGCGAACTCGCGGTCCTAGAGCTGCTTCAGGCGCTGCTTCAGCTCGACCGCGCGGGCGCGATAGATCACCGCCCGCTCGTAGGCGGGGTCGATATCCAGCACGTGGTCCCACAGCGCGATCGCCTGGTCCAGCTTCTGGTCGCGGTACAGCAGCACCGCGCGTTCGTGATAAGTGGACAGCAGCTGCTCGCGCAGCTGCTGGTCGCCCGCGGGCTTCAGGTGCGGATCGAGCTTGAGCGCCTGGTCCAGCTTCGCCAGCGCATCGCTCTTGCGACCCTGCCGCAGCAAGGCGGTGCTTTCCGCCTGCAGGCGCGGCGCATCGACGGGGCCGGCATTGGCCGTGGCCGCCGGCGGCGATGCCGGCGCCGGAGCCGGGGCGGTTGCAAGCAAGTCATCGGCGGTGGCGCGCACCACCAGGGTGTCCGCCGCCGGCGCGCGCGACGGCGCGGTGGGCAGGCGCACCGTATCGCCGACGTGCAAGGCGGACGGGTCGTTCGAGCCGTTGTAGCGCGCCAGGATCAGGAAGCGGCTGGCGTCGCCCAGGTAGCGCGAGGCCAGCGTGCTGTACGAATCGCCCTGCTGCACCACGTAGTTGCGCGAAGCCGCGCCCAGCGCTTCGCGCGGGTCGGCGGTGAGCTGGCGCAGCAGGCCCTGCGCGGCGCGGTCGCCGGGGTAGCGGGCCAGGTACTGGCGCAGGCGGCGTTCGCCGTCGGCGTAGCGGCCGTACTGCAGATAGGTGTTGACCACCGTGGCCGGTGGCATCAGGTCGCCATCGCGAACCTCGCCGCTGTCAGCGGGTGCGGACTTCGGCGTGGGCGGGCCGTTCAGCGCCTTGTTCACTTCGGAACGGATCACGCTCACCCGGGCGCAGCCGGCCAGCGCAAGCAGGGACAGGCCCAGCGCGATGTGCCGCCAGCCGCTTTCCCAGCGCCGGGAATACAACGAAACCACCACTGCTCCACCCCTGTTTCTGTGCTGGTGCCGCCGGCCTGGCCGGCAGCGCCCCAAGGCGGCGATCTTCCGGATCGCCGGCCCTACCGCGTTCTCCCGGGCCATCATCGGCGTGGGAAGAGTGCAGCGACATTAGCGCCGACGCGGCCGGCGCGCGAGAGGGCATGGCCCGGACGGCGCGGTTTGGCCCATCGGGACAAGCGCCGGCACCCTTGCTCGTGCGGGCGGCGCCCCTCGAAGGGCGTAGGTTGGGGTGAGCCGCGGGCGAACCCCAACGTTGCGATGCATATCCATGTTGCGATGTTGGGGTTCGCCTGCGGCTCACCCCAACCTACCCCGCCAGCTGCTTGAATGCTTCCGCGAGTGTCTGCAGGGCCTGCCGCGAGCGGCGATCGTTGAGCCCCGTGTAAAGCGCCACGTCCTGCCGCGGCAGCGCCGGCAGCGACAGCGCCGGTCCTACATCGACCGTGCCGCCCGGCGCCGCGCGACGGGCGAGCACGGCGATGGCCAGCCCGGCCGCCGCCGCGGCGCCCAGCACCGCCGCGCCCTTGCCGATAAAGACTTCGGTCCAGGCGATGCCGGCCTGGTCGAGCGCCCGCACCGCCGCCGCGCGGATGCTGCAGGACTCGCCCTGCGTCGACAGCGGCAACGGCTCGCCGGGGCGCGCTTGCCAATGGGCGGCGGCGATCCAGGCGAACTGTTCCGCATAGATCACCTCGCCCTCCTGGCGGCGGCTTTCCGGCTGCATCACCAGGATCGCGTCGAGCGCGCCTTCCTCGTACGCCTGCAGCAGTTCGCGCGAACCGCCCACGCGCAATTCCAGCAGCAGATGCGGGTCATGCTCGTTCATATGGCGCAGCAGGGCCGGCAGCTCGCTGCCGACGATCAGCTGGCTGATGCCCACCGTGAGGCGGCGGCGCTCGACGTGGAACGACGACACCGCGCGCTCGTGCGCGCCGACCAGGGCGCGTGCCGCCTCCAGGAACAGCGAGCCCTCGGCCGACAGGCGCACCTGCCGCGGCGTGCGCTCCAGCAGGCGCCGGCCCAGCTGTTCCTCCAGCCGCCGCAGCTTGAGGCTGAGCGCCGACTGCGTGGTGGCCAGCGACTGCGCCGCGCGCGTGAAGCTCTGCAGGTCGGCGATGAAGACGAAGGCCTTCACGGCATCCAGGTCGAGCGCTTTGGTGGACTTCATCGAGGCGGTTCCAGTGGCCGGCCCATGGGATTGCCGGATAGTGCGGCGGTTCCGCGCGCCGGGCGCCTCCTTGTAAAGCGTCCGGCGCGGCAGGCATAGTCCCCTGCGGCAGTCGACGTGGGGTACATGCATGCGGGTCCGCCTGGAAGACGTAGCGCGCGCGACGGGCGTGTCGCCCAAGACGGTGTCCCGCGTGCTGAACGAGGAACCATCGGTCAAGGACTCCACGCGCAAGAAAGTGCTGGCCGCGATGGAGCAGATGAACTACCGGCCCAGCCCCGCGGCGCGCGGCCTGGCCGGCAGCCGCTCGTTCCTGATCGCCATGCTGTACGACAACAACGAAAACCCGGCGTCCACCTACCTGGCCGAGATCCAGGACGGCGTGCTCGATGCCTGCGACGCGCACCGCTACAGCATGATGGTCAGCCCGCTGCGCCTGCGCGGGCATGATCCGATCCGCCGCATCGACGCGCTGGTCGCCGACCACCATATCGACGGCGTGATCATGACCCCGCCGCTCACCGACCACGCCCCGCTGCTGCGCCGGCTGCAGGAGCACGGCGTGCCGTACGCCTGCATCTCGCCGCTGCATCGCGACGAGGCGATCGGCGTGTGCATGGACGAGCAGCAGGCGGCGAAGGCGGTGGTGCAGCACCTGGTCGAACTGGGGCACAAGCGCATCGGCCATATCGTCGGCATCGCCAACCACGGCGCGAGCCGCTGGCGCCTGCAGGGCTACAAGGATGCCTTGGCGGCGGCCGGGTTGGCGTTCGATCCGAAGCTGGTGGTGCAAGGGGAATTCACCTTCGGCTCCGGCGTGATGGCGGCGCGCGGTCTGTTCGAATTGGCAAAGCGGCCGACGGCGATCTTTGCGGCCAATGACGATATGGCGGCCGGTGTGATGTGGGCAGCCAACGAGCGCGGGCTGAAGGTGCCGCGCGATCTGTCGGTGTGCGGCTTCGACGACACGCCGCTGGCGACGCAGTTGTGGCCGCCGTTGACTACCGTGCGGCAGCCGAGCCGCGAGATGGGTAAGCTCGCTACCTTGCAGTTGATGGACAAGCTGCGTGGGCGTGGTACGGGGTTGTTGCTGCAGGTGCCCTACACATTGCAGTTGCGCGAGTCGACCGCCAAGCCGGCATGACAGCATCCGCGTAGGTTGGGGTTACGGGCTGCTGAGGCAGCCCGTAACCCCAACGGACGCTGGGGCATGAGGGGCGCAAGGTCTTGGGAAGGTTTGTTGGGGTTACGGGCTGCCTCAGCAGCCCGCCCTTCGGGCCATCCGCTACGCGGATGTTCGCTACGGCATCCTGCCTTCGCAGTCGCCTGCGGCTCACCCCAACCTACGTGGACGCTTCTTTATCGCTTGGTGCATCGCCAATTGACAGCGCTGTCATTTCTGGCAGGCTCACGGCTTCGGGGCAGCTCCTGGGGAGTGCCGATGATTTTTATCGTGAAGGGGAGAACAGCGTGCTGGCGTTTGTCCGTCGTTTGCGTATCGCACCGATCGCCTTGGCCATCGCCTTGGCTTGCCTGCCGCTAGGCGCCGCACCGGCCGCCGATACGGCCGTCCATCCCGAGCAATGGCCC
>NZ_FONH01000028.1 GCF_900112865.1 Dyella marensis
GTCGCAGCGTTTGTGCGCGCCACAACGCAGAGCCCCTCTCCCTTCGGGAGAGGGGTTGGGGTGAGGGTACGGGCGAAGCGCAAGAGTGATGTGCACCGCTCCGCCCGCACCCTCATCCGCCTGCCGGCACCTTCCTCGCTCCTCAGAGCCGCGCACATCCATGTGCGCTCCCCGCGTGCTCCCGGCGGGAGAAGGGTTCCAACTTTGAGATTGAGGGATATCCGCAGCGTCTGTGCGTAGCGACGCAGAGCCCCTCTCCCTCCGGCGACCCGAAGGTAGTCCCCGTGGGAGAGAGGGGTTGGGGTGAGGGTACGGGCGGAGCGCAAGAGTGATGTGCACCGCTCCGCCCGACCCTCATCCGGCTGCCGCTAATATGGAATGGATTCGCTCGCCGGGCATCAAGGCTTCCCGCCGGAAGCCGCCGGCGCCGGCCTGGTCAGCGATTTCAGGTAATTCCCCACATCCTCCTTGGACACGTGCCCGCGATGCTCGCGGTCGATCTGGTCGAAATGCCTGGCGATGAAGGGCACGTTGCCGTTCTGTGCCTCCTCCTTGCTGAGCAGGCCGTCGTGGTTGCGGTCCGCCGCATCGAAGTTCTTCATCGCGATATCCAGCTTATTCGCCAAATAGCCGAGCCCGGTCTGGGCGGCCGCGGGGACGGCGATCGCCAGCACGCTGGCGAGGACGAGAAAGCGATGACGCATGCGCATGATCTGCTCCTGCTGGGATGCCCGGCGCCGCCGGGCGGTGGGAGATCCGGGCCGTGCCCGGCGATGGAGGATGGTCGCACTCCCCGTGCCGCACGATCGGGTACCAAAACACGATCGTCAGGCGCTTGCAACAAGCTGCCATTTTCGGACAACGCCTCTCTACGCAGCGCGAAAGCCCGCACCTAAGCTAGTAAGCGTTCGTCTTCCGAGCTCCCTTCGATCATGTTCCAGCGGATCCTCCTCGCCGACGATCACCCCGTCGTGCGCATCGGCGTGCGGGCCATCATCGAAGTCCATGCGTTGGGGCAGGTAGTCGCGGAGACGGGCACCGTGGACGAACTCTTCCAGCTGCTGTCGGAGCAGAGCTTCGACCTGCTGGTCACCGACCTGTCCATGCCCGGCACGCAGCACATCGACGGCTACGCCATGATCGAGCGCATCTGCCGCAATCATCCGGAGCTTCCCGTGCTGGTGCTCAGCATGACCAGCAACGCCAGCGTCCTGCGCACGGTATATGCCAGTGGCGTGCTGGGCCTGCTCGACAAGGCCTCGTCCATGGCCGAGCTGCCGGCCGCCATCCAGGCCGCGGAGCGCGGCAGCGCCTATATCAGCGCTTCATTGCGCAGGCAGCTGGCCCAGGCCGGCTTCCGGCCGCCGGGGTACCGCGCGCTGTCGCCGCGCGAAGCGGAAGTACTGCGCCTGCTCGCCAAGGGCCTGCGGGTGAAGGACATCGCGCTGCGGCTCAATCGCGGCATCACCACCATCAGCAAGCAGAAGAGCGACGCGGCGCGCAAGCTGGGTCTTCGCAACGACGTGGAGCTGTTCGATTTCCTGCGGCGTGAGGGTTTTTCCGGCTGACGCCGCGACGAATCGGTAGCGAAAAATCTCTGCCTTCGATACCGAAGAAAGATCGCGCCGGCTTGCCGATCGCACGGATCATCGCGCCTGCGCCGCCGCGACGGCTGCATGGTCCGGCGATATGCCAAGGCCGCCCATTCGTGTGTGGCGAGTCAGCGCAAGATTTGTGGGCAAACGACAAGGCCGCAGAGCTTGCGGATGGATCGTCGGATTGACGATCGGAGTCATCTTAAAAGCGCGGAAGCAAGAAAAACCGCACCCACTTTGCAACTCCTACTATGGCTGACGCCCGAAAGGGTTACCTATCATTTGGCCATCTGATCTCGACGGAGAACGGTGGCGTGCCGACCGCATCGCGCAGTCATTCCGCACAGCACGGCAGCACGCCGAACGACTTTGTCGCCGTTGCCACCATGGACGGACGACGAGCAACGCCGCAGCGCGGCAGCAACAACCCCACCCCCACTTCACCCATGGAGTCACCATGAAGCACATCAAGATGGCCGCGCTCGGCCTGGGCCTCGTCGTCGCCGCATCGGCCAGCGCCGATACGGGGCTGATCACCTTTCTGGGAACGGTGAGCAATATGACCTGTGTCGTATCCGGCGGCAGCGGCAGCAACGGCGCGTTCGCCAACTTCTCCGTGTCGCTGGATCCGGTGCTGACCTCCACCCTCAACGCGAGCGGCAAGACCGCCAACCGCAAGGGCTACGAGGTGACCTTCAGCGACGGCAAGGGCGGTTCCTGCGCCAGCGCCACGATCACCAAGGCGCACTTCCGCTTCGTCGGCAGCAGCCCCAGCGTCAACATCGACGGCCGTATGAAGAACGTACTCGGCTTCACCGGCGCGCAGAACGTCGAGATGCAGATGCTCGACGACGGCAACAACCTGATCAACCTCACCAACCACGCGCGCAAGGACGTGACCCTGGCCACCACCGGGCCGACCTCGCTCAAGTTCGGCGTGCAGTACTACGCCACGGGCGTGGCGACCGCGGGCAATTTCCGCTCCGACGTCATCTACGAGGCCTACTACGACTGAGTCCGGCCTGGCCGGCACGCGGGCGGCGCAAGCGCCGCCCGCGACCTGTACGAACGAGACGACTCATGAAGAACACGACACATCGCCATCTGGCCGGCCTCTTCCTGCTCGCGTTGTTCTGCGCAAGCCGCAGCGAAGCCGAGGTCGTCATCCTGGGTACCCGCGTGATCTATCCCTATCAGCTGGCGGCATGGCGCCTGCGCGGGCATCTGCGCAGCGATCGCGGCGACCTGTGGACGCGCGCCGCCAACTATCACTCGCGCACGCCGCGGCACAACGCACGCTACCGCGCCCAGTTGATGCACAAGGCATGGCGATGGAACCAGTGGCTGGGCAGGCAGTTCACCACTCACATGGTCGATGACGTCACCGCCCATCGGCATGGTGAAACCGGCGTGGCCGACGTGCCCGACAGCGGAGATGCAGCATGACCATGGCTCGATTCGTATTCCTGGGTGCATGCCTCGCCGGCGTCTGCCATGCGCGTAGCGCGAGCGCGGCATGCACGGTGACCTATACGCCGCCCTTCGCGGTCAATCGACCGGCCGGCATCCTGGTGGATGGCGATCTGCCTGCGGGTTCGCCGATCCGGACCACCATGGCGGACAGCGCCACGGCGCGAATCCAATGCACCGCGCCGACCACGACCGAGGTCAGCATGGAGCTGCAGGGCGATGGACTGGTCTCCGGCGATATCCGCGAGATCACCGTCGGCGGACAGCCGTCCGGCCTGGGCATCCGGCTGTTTGCCAAGACTCAGGGCGACGCGGGCTATGCCGTCCTGCCGCGCAAGGCCATGAAGTCGTTTCCTGGGGGAGAGTCCAGATGGCAGACGTTCTTCTATGCGGAATATGTCCGTACCGGCGGGTCCGTCAGATACGGTCTGGCGGATACCACCGTGAACGGCCGCCTGGGCAGGATCTGGGTGCCCGACGCGGCGGCATTCACGCCTAACCGGATCATCAATCCGGTGAAAATGGAGCGCCTGGAACTGATCCGTCCGGCCTGCTCGATCGAGACCGGCTCGCTCAACCAGGACGTCTCGCTAGGGAATTACCTCGTATCGGATCTGCGCAACGGCAAGGTCACACCAGGCTGGCAGACCTTCCGCCTGACCATGGCGGCATGCGCGAATCCGGCCGACCTGCTGACCGACATCACCTTCGGCACGGCGGCGGACGCCGATGTGAACAACGCGACGCTGTTCTATATGAATGCGACCGGCCCGGGCGGCTACGGCATCGCCATCGAGACGGGCGACGGTGCTTTTCGCATGGTGCCGGGCCAGTCGCGTGAGTTCGCCGCCATAGGTACGGGTGCCAGCTATCCGTTCCGCGCGCGGCTGGAACGCACCGCCGGCGCTGTCACGGCCGGGCGGATCCATCGACCGGTCGCCGTGCGCGTCACGTTTCGCTGAGATGGCATCGTCTGTGCCGTTTACAGGCGCAAGCTGGCCGCGCCGCGCCGGGACCGCGCTGTTTGCGGCGATGGTGGCCATGCTGGTCCTGCTCGAAGCCGGCTATGCCGCGGGCTTGCGCCTGAACTACACGCGCAGCCTGCCGCTGGGTGTGTACCGGGTGGTGAAGCAGTCGGTGCAGCGCGGTGCTTACGTGCGCTTCTGTCCGCCGCGCACCGGGGCGATCGCCCTGGCGATGGAGCGCGGCTATCTGCACGCGGGCGACGTCTGCCCCAACGGTTATCTGCCGATGCTCAAGCGGGTGGCCGCGATCGGCGGTGATTGGGTCTCCGCGCATGACGATGGCGTGCGAGTCGATGGGCGGCTGTTGCCGCTCAGCGCCCGTCTCGCCACCGATGCGGCTGGCCTGCCCCTGCCCGGGCCTTCGCCCACGCAATTGCGGCTGGCGCCCTCGCAGCTATGGGTGATGTCCGATACCAACGGCCGTTCGTTCGATAGCCGCTACTTCGGACTGATCGATCGCGCCTGGGTGATGGAGGTGGTCCAGCCCGTGATGACCTGGGAGCCGGGCGGCAACGGGTCCGGCTGACGAATCAGATACGCAGCGCCGATGCGGCCCTGGCCGCCATCGCACCCTGGCGTTTTATCCAGCGAGGTGAAGCTTCATGCGCAACATCATGGTCCTGGCCGTACTGGCGACGGCATGCTCCGGTTGCCGCTCGCCGGACGATCACCGCATCGCCCTGGCCGAGGCGCCGCCGATGCCGGAAGTCGCCGCTGCTACGCTCGGCGACATGGCCGAGGCCGCTGCTGCGGATCAACCGAGCGCCGACGATGTCTTCGACGCCGGCATGGTCATGGTGGCGGCGCGCGACGTCTGCAGGCTCCCGGCCGTGGAGCTGGCCAAGTTTGCGGCGTACAGCGAATGGGTGGTCAAGGACGATCCGCAGCGCAAGGCGCTCTTCCTCATGGCCGGGCAAGCAGCGGCGAAGCAGCATGAGGCCGTCATCGCGAAGGGGCAGCAGGAGGCCTACCGGCGATCGACCTGCGACCGTGTGCGGCGCGTGCTCGCCACCATCGAGCGAGATGCCAGATCCCATCCGGCGACGGATCATCGAGAGGCGATGCGATGAGGATCGCGCGTGCTCCAGAAGCTTTGCGCGGCCCGTGGCGTGGAAGGCATCGCCGCGCAGTGGCAGGCGCGGGATGGCTATGCGTGCCATGGGTGTTCCAGGCTGCCCATGCCTGCGCACCTTTCGCCGACGCCGATGCGAATGCCGCGATAGGGTCCGCTGCACAGCTGGCCCAGGGTGGCCTGCTCATGGACGGCCTGCACCGCCGGCTCGGCGAGATCCGCCAGGTGATGCCCGTGCGCGATGTCGGCGGCGAAGTCTTCATGCGGAATGTCCATGGCATGTTCGAGCATGTCGGCGGCTTCCATGCTGCGCGTTCGCGCGCCGCTGCGCTGCAGCTCGGCGGCAACGTGGCCTACTGGAATGACGGCGGCGCTCATCAGCGTGCGGGCTGGGCGTTGGATCGGGGGACGCTGCGGGTCAGGCCCGGGCGCACGACAGGTATCGACAACGACATCCGCGGCCTCGCCGCCTGGTATACCCGCCATGGCGAGAACGGCGCCTACGTGGACGCCGGCATAAGGCGCGCCAGCGGCACCGGCCGGGCACGCGGCGTCGCGAAAATCCGGACCGGCCAATGGACGCTCTCGGCGGAAGCCGGCGCCCCGCTGCCGCTCGGCGATAACTTGATCGTCGAGCCGCAGGTCCAGCTGACCTACCAGTCGTTGCGTACACGCGTGGCGCGCGGCATCGGCACTATCCGTACACGCCAGGCCACGGCGCGCCTCGGTGTGCGTATCGCGCGCATCGACAATGAGCGCTTCGTCCCTTATCTGCAGGCCGAGCTCGAACGGCAGTTCGCGGGACGGAGCCGTGCCGCGCCGGCCAGCGCTTCATCGGTCGATGCCGCCGCCGTGCGCAACGGCAGCGCCTTGCGGCTGAGCACCGGCCTGACCATCAAGGTGCATCGCACGGTGGATGTCTATGCGCATGCAGGCGTGCAGCGGCGCCTGGCCGGCGGCGGCAGCACGGGCGGATCGTTCGGTGCGGGCCTGCGCATCAATTTCTGAGCGCTGGGCCGTCAAGCTTCGCGCCCGGCCAGTTCGCCCAGGCGTGCGCTCAACGCGCGCACTGCGGCGCGCAAGGCTTCCGGTGCGCGCACGGTGAAATCGAACGGCTGTCGCGCCAGCTGGCGCGCGAACCAGTCCAGCCCGTCGATCTGCGCGCGCAGCAGCACGCCGCCGTCGACCGGCTCGAACAGGCCCATCGTGCCGCCCAGCCGTTCCAGCGCTTCCTGCAGGGTGGTGTGCAGGAGCACTTCGGCGGTATGCGCGCGCGGCAGGGTGGCCAGGCTGAAGGTGAGGTGCGCGACGGCGTCGAAATCCCGCGGTCGCAGGAACAGCGTTTCCTGCGCCGCGACGTCGGCCACGCGATCGAGGCGGAACGAGCGCAGTCCCCGCCGTAGATGGCAGTGGCCGGCGACGTACCAGAAGCCCCCGCTGTGCGCGAGGCCATAGGGATCGACCTCGCGCTCCGTCTCCATGTCGGCGGAGCTGCGATAGCGCAGGCGCACCCGCCGGCATTGCTGCGCGGCGGCGCTCAGGGCGAACAGCGTGTCGCTGGCGCCGGGGGCGGACGAGCGCGCCAGGTCGAGCATCACCGTATCGGCCACCGCGCGCGTGCGCGCCATCAGCCGCTCCGGCATCACCCGCTCGAGCTTGGCCTGCGCGCTGGCCACCGCGGCGGAGGCCTCGGTCAGCCCCATGCCGCGCGCCGCCAGCAGGCCCACCGACAGCGCCAGCGCTTCGTCGTCGGTGAACATCATCGGCGGCAGCTTGAAGCCGGCGATCAGCAGGTAGGCGCCGTAGCGGCCGCGCTCGGCGGTAACCGGAATGCCCAGTTCCTCCAGCGCGGCGATGTAGCGGCGCACCGTGCGCGCGTCCACGCCCAGCCGTTGCGCGATCTCCGCGCCGCTGATGCGGCGGTGCGTCTGGAGCAGCTCCAGCACGGCCAGGGCTCGGGTGGCGGAGCGGTACATGGCGCGCAGGTTAGCGGATAAACAGGACCGATCTCGCCCTGATTACCGCTTGCGCCGTGGAGGCATCCGGTAACTGGCGTAGGTTGGGGTGAGCCGCAGGCGAACCCCAACAGTGCGATGCGCATGGGTGGTGCCATGTTGGGGTTCGCCTGCGGCTCACCCCAACCTACGGGGTCTCACTCCGTAGGCATGCTGTAGTCGAACGTGTAGGAATGCCCGCCCTTGGCGTCGATATGGATGACCAGCGTCCCGCTCAGCCCTGCCAGTTCATCGGTGCCGGAATCGGGCACCACCGTCACCGCCAGCGCCGGCGTACCGCGCGTCATCGTCGCGCTGTGCATCAGCACGAAGCTGCCGTGTTTCCCGCCCAGCGTGCCGGTGACCCGCTCCAGCGCGACATAGGCGCCGGAGCCGGTGGCCCGGTCCATCACCGCCAGCATCTCGCCCAGGCTGCTGCCGTCCAGGTCGCCGTGGAAGCGCTTGTCGATGGTCTGCCGGCCCAGCGCCGCGGCTTCGATGCCGGGTGCGGACGGCTGTGCCGCGAGCTTGACGTCGAACGTGCCTTGGGCGTGCTGCATGCTGCTCTCCGGATCGTGGGCCATCGCCGGCGCCGCCACCAGGGCGACGATGGCGACGGCCAGCTGCAAGGGACATCGAGGGAACATAGTGTGCTCCACCGGCGCGGACGATCGCCGCCTGGACCGGCATTGCAACAGGAGGCCCCTTTCGATGATTGGAAAAACGCGACAGCCATGAGCGCGCCGGCACCCGAGCCGCGCGGCGTACTGCACCCGCGCCTGCCGCAGGGCGAGTTCCGGCACGAACGCCGCCCGCCCGGCGCCGTCCTGGCGGGCCTGATCGAGCATTACTGGTTTGTCGCCTGGGATCTGCGCGGCCTGCCGCCGCAGACGCAGGAAACCCTGCCGCATCCGAGCGTCCACCTGGTGGTCGAGCCGCCGCAGGCGCGGCTCTATGGTGTGCACCAGGGGCGCTTCGTGCGCGTGCTCGAAGGACAGGGCCGGGTTTTCGGCATCAAGTTCCGGCCCGGCGGCTTCCGTCCGTTCTACAGCGCCGAAGTGGCGAAGCTGATGGACGGTTCGCTCGCCGCGCGCGATCTGTTCGGCGCGCCGGCCGAGCGTTTCGAAGCTGAAGTGTTAGCCGCCGCCGACATGGACGCGATGACGGCCGCCGCCGAACGGCTGCTGCTGGCGCACCTGCCCGCCGCGGATGCCAACGTCGAACGCGTCGCCGGCCTCGTCGCCGCTATCGCCAGCGACCGCTCCATCACCGCCGTCGAACAGCTGTGCGAACGCATCGGGCTCAACGCGCGCGCCCTGCAACGCCTGTTCAAGAACTACGTCGGCATCGGCCCGAAGTGGGTGATCAACCGCTACCGCCTGCACGAGGCTATCGCGCAATTGCAGCAGGGACAGGCCGCCGATTGGGTAGAGCTGGCGTTGTCCTTGGGTTACTTCGACCAGGCGCATTTCATCCGCGACTTCCGCGCCCTGGTCGGCTGCACGCCGGCGCAGTACGCGCGGCGGCTTCAGTCCACCGGATAAGGCAGCTCGCCGAACGTCGTCGCGTGATAGCCCTTCGCGCCCACCGCCAGCGCCAGCGGGCTGCGGAACTCGCGCTCCGCCGCCAGGCAGCCCAGCACCTGGGCGAAATGATGGCGCGGCTGCCAGCCCAGCTCGTGGCGCGCCGACGCGTTGACGTAGACGCGGTCGATGCGCGGGAACATCCGCCAGCCGCGCGCGCCATACAGCGCCTCGAACGAAGGGAACAGGCGCCGGAGCACCGCCGGCGCATCGCGGTGCAGCAGCGCGAGATCTTCCGGTGCGAACGGCGTGGTGGCCGAGACGATGTAGCGGCCGAAGCCCAGGGCCGGCGCACGCTCGATCGCCAGCAGGTGCGCGTTGACCACGTCCTCGATGTCCGCGCGTCGATACAGCAGCTCGTTGGCCTGCGCGTTGGCGAGATCGTAGGCGGCGCGCTTGGCGGCATCGTCGTCGGCTTCGGGAAAGAAGCGCGACGTGCGCAATACCAGCACCGGCAGCCCGTGCCGCCGGTGGTACAGCTCGCACAGCTGCTCGGCGGCGAGCTTGGTGGTGCCGTAGATGTTCTTCGGCACCGGCGCGACGCACTCGGTGATCCATGCGGCCGGCGCGTCCGCGGCCGGCGTCAGTGCCGCGCCGAACACGCTGGTGGTGCTGGTGAAGACGAAGGCCCGCACGCCCGCCGCCACCGCTTCCTCCAGCAGCGCCAGCGTGCCGCTGATATTGGTATCGACGAAGTGCTGCGCCGGATGCGTGGCCACGTGCGGCTTGTGCAGGGTGGCGGTGTGGATCACGGCGTGCACGCCGCGCATCGATTCGCGCACGAAGGCGCGGTCGGCGATGTCGCCGGTGCGGTGCGTGAACGGCGAAGCTTTCAGGTCGATGCCGATCGCCTCGCGCGAGGCGGCGCGCAGGCTGCGCATCAGTGCCTCGCCGAGATGGCCGGCGCTGCCGGTCACCAGGATGGTCATGGCTCGCTCCCGTGGTGCTGGGAGCAAGAGCGTAGCGAGCGTATCGGTGCGCCCGCCACGCATAAATTATGCGCGGCGCTCAGCTCAGCGTCGTGACCAGCCGTCCCACGCTGCCGTCCGCCAGCGCGATGCGTTCCCACAGCGCGGTGCTGGGCCGGATCGGCAGCTCTGCATTGGTGCCGGTGGCGATGCGCAGCGAGCCCTGGCGATCCTCGTACCAGCCGCGCGCATCCAGCGTGGCTTCGGCGGCGAGGATTTCCGGCGTGGCGTAGACCAGCATCGAGGTGCCCAGCAGCTCGCCGGCGGGACGGCGCCAGTCGGCGAAGCGCGCCGGCGAGACGGCCAGCAGTCGATGCGTGCGGTCGCACACCAGGTGCACCTTCTGCGTCGAGGTTTCCACCAGCCGCTTCAGCGCGGCGTCCTGCGCGGGGTCCGGCCGCGCTTCCAGCAGGCGCTGCACGGCCAGGCGCTGCGCCGTGGACAGCTCGAGGTCGCCACGTTCCCAGCGCGACACGGTGGACTGGGTGACGCCGAGCAGCTCGGCCAGGTGGCTCTGTTTCATGCCGCGCAGCTGGCGCAGCCGTCGCAATGCGCGTCCGAAGGGTGCCATGGCGGCCTCCGTCATCCGGTCAGTTACAGAACGATAGCGCGAGCAGGCGCTCCAGCGTGCCGGGCCGCCGCGAGCGCTCGATCCACCAGCGCAGCGCGGCGCCTTCCTCGCCGGTGCGCCAGGCCAGGTAGAAGGTCTCGGCCGGCTTGGGTTCCTCCACCTGTTTCACCACCAGCTCGCCGGCCTGGATCGCGGGGCGCGCATACGGTTCCGGCAGGAAGCCGAAGCCCAGGCCCGCGCGCTGGAAATCCAGTTTGCTGCGGATATCCGGCACGGTCATCGCCTCCTGCCCGAAGGCCAGTCCCACTGTGCGCGAGACCAGCTTGCGTGCGCTGTCGGCCACGGCGATGGCGCGGTACTGCTGCAGGTCCAGCCGGCCCAGCGGGCGGTCGAGCGCGGCCAGCGGATGCTCCGGCGCCACCGCGAACACGAACGGCAGCGAGCCCATCGGCTCGGCCACGTAGCCGCCGCCGGAAGGGCCTTCGCCGGCGGCGCCGATCAGCAGGTCGGCGCGGCGCTCCAGCAGCGCCTCCCAGGTGCCCGACAGCGCTTCCTGCCCCACCCGCAGCCGGGTGCGGTCGGCCACGGCGCAGAACGCCTCGATGTCCTCGCGCAGCGCGATCGGAGCGAACATCGAGTCGATCTCGATGGCGAACTCGGTCTCCCAGCCGGAGGCCACGCGGCGCACGCGCGCCTCCAGGTCCTGCGCGGCGCGCAGCAGGTGGCGGCCTTCCTTGAGCAGCACGCTGCCGGCCTGGGTCAGGTCGGCGCGCGGGCCGGCGCGCTCGAACAGTTGCACGCCCAGTTCCTCCTCCAGTTTGGCCACGGTGTAGGAGATGGTGGAGGGCACTTTGTGCAGTTCCTTGCCGGCCGCGGCGAAGGAGCCGCGGCGGTCGATGGCGTCCAGGATCTGCAGGGCGTCGAGGCTGAGGCGCAGCATTCGAAATTCTCGATGGTAGGCCGGCAATCTACTCGCTTTTCCGCGCCGGCGAGGGCGCCCATACTCTCTCCATCAGGACGCGATGGCAAGCAAAACAAGGCTTCTTTGGGCTGGGTGGCCCGGGTCGGCAAGCCATCGAATCCATCGCACATCACTACGGAGGCATCCCATGTTGGAAGTCCGCAAGAGCCAGGAACGTGGCCGCGCCGAGCACGGCTGGCTGTCCTCCCGCCACAGCTTTTCCTTCGCCGAGTACTGCGACCCGCGCCATATGGGCTTCGGCCCGCTGCGCGTGATCAACGAGGACCGCGTGAGCGGCGGCCAGGGCTTCGGCACCCACGGCCACCAGAACATGGAGATCATCTCCTACGTGCTCGGCGGCGCGCTGGAGCACAAGGACAGCCTGGGCACCGGCTCGGTGCTGCGCTATGGCGACGTGCAGCGCATGAGCGCGGGCACCGGCGTGCGCCACAGCGAGTTCAATCATGACGCCAAGGAGCCGGTGCACTTCCTGCAGATCTGGATCATGCCGGAGCGGCAGGGCGTCGAGCCCAGCTACGAGGAGAAGCGCTTCGACGAGGCTTCCAAGCGGGGCCAGCTGAGACTGATCGTGTCGCCCGACGGCCGTGACGGGTCGTTGCGGATGAACCAGGACGCGTACCTGTACGCATCGATCCTGGCGGCGGGCGACAAGCTGGCGCTCGAGCTGGCGCAAGGCAGGCTCGGCTATGTCCACGTGGCACGCGGCAGCGTGACCGTCAATGGCACCGTGTTGGACGCAGGCGATGCGTTGCGGTTGAAGGATGTTGCGTCGATCGAGCTGGAAGGCGGCGGTGACGCCGAGGTGCTGGTGTTCGACTTGCCGCGTTAATCGAGTCCTTGATCGTGGCGGCAGGCGAATGAGGGTCGGGGCTCGCCAAAGAGGATCGACGAAGCGTCGCTCGCTTTTAGGCTCCCGCTTCTACGCTCCGTAGGTCCCCCTCACCCCGACCCTCTCTCCGCTGGGGAGAGGGAGATTGGGGGGTTACTCCTCGATCGGTACCAGCACCCCGCGCTTCAAGGTGCCCAGCGCCACGCGCGTCTGGAACCGCCGCACATTGGCGTTCTCCGCCACCAGCTTCTGCATCAGCGCGTCGTAGTCCTCGACATCGCGCGCGCTGACCACCAGCACGTAGTCGCCTTCGCCGGTGACGTACCAGGCTTCCTGCACCGCCGGTTCGGCCGCGATCCATTGCTTGAGGCTCGCCAGCAGCTCGGGCCGCTCGCGTTCCACTTCCACGTCGACGATCAGCGTCAGCGGACGTCCCGCGCGCTTGGGATCGACGATCGCCACCTCGGCGACGATCACGCCCTCCTCGCGCAGGCGCACGATGCGCCGCTGCACCGCCGAGGCGGACAGGCCGATCTCCGCGCCGATCAGTTCGGCCGAGCGGCGCGCATCGGTCTGCAGGATGGCCAGGATGCGGCGGTCGAATTTGTCCAGAGCGGTGGGCATGGCCGCGTCGCCTCGTCGAAGATCGGGTAGAAAACCCGCCGTCCTCCCGGCGGACGCGGCCCTGCCGCGCGGCGCCACCCTAGCATGGTCAGCCTTCGCCACCGAAGCGAGCGCATCGCATGACCCTCTCATTGGACCTCGACGGCGTTCTCGCCGCCTCGCCGCAGATCGATCCCGTGTTCCTGCATACGCCCTTGCGCAGGGCGGCCGCCCTCGATGACGCGCTGGGTTGCCGACTGCTGGGCAAGGATGAAACCGACAACCCGATCGGTTCGTTCAAGGGTCGCGGCACGGAATGGTTCGTCGCCACCGCGCTGAATTCCGGCGAGGCCATCGTGTCCGCTTCGGCTGGCAACTTCGGCCAAGGGCTGGCGCGCGCAGCCACGCGCCGCGGCCATGCCTGCACGGTCTTCGCGGCCCAGACCGCCAATCCGGCGAAGCTCGAGGCGATGCGCGCGCTGGGCGCCGAGGTGCGTCTGGCCGGTGTGGATTTCGACGCGGCGAAGTCGGCCGCGCGCCAGTACGCGGAAGAGCATCGGTTGCGCTTCGTCGAAGACGGTGCCGAGCCCGCGATCGCGCAAGGTGCCGCCACCATCGCGCTGGAATTGCTGGCCGAAGCCGCACCGGAGGTGGTGCTGGTGCCGCTGGGTAATGGCGCGCTGCTGGAAGGCATCGGCTCGGTGTTGCGCGCGCGTGCGCCGTCGGTCGAGATCGTGGCGGTGGTCGCCGCTGGCGCGCCGTCGATGAAGCTGTCGCTGGAAGCGGGACGCGCGATCGAAACCGCGCATGCCGACACGATCGCCGACGGCATCGCGGTGCGCGTGCCGATCGCCTCGCGGCTGCCGCAGCTGCGGCGCTGCTGCGATCGCATCGTCGCGGTGAGCGAGGCGCAACTGCTCGACGCCATGCGCCTGATCCAGCGCCACCTGGGGATGGTGGTCGAACCCGCGGGGGCCGCGGGCGTCGCCGGCATCCTGGCCGAGCCGGCGCGCCATGCCGGCCGCCTCGTCGCCACCGTCCTGTGCGGCAAGAACATCCATCCTTCGTTGCGCGATCGGTTGATCCCATGAAACTGCTCTACCAGACGCACTCTCCCTACGCCCGCAAGGTGCTCGTCGCCGCCCACGAAAGCGGCCTGGCCGATCGCCTGGAAGTGATCCATCACGAAACCAGTCCCACGCGGCGCAACGAGGCCGTGTATGCGTTGAATCCACTGGGCAAGGTGCCGGTGCTGGTGCTCGACGACGGCACGGTGCTGTTCGATTCCAACGTGATCTGCGCATACCTCGACGACCTGCACGACGGGCCGAAGCTGATCCCGGCCGATGGCGCCGCGCGCTATCGCGTCCTGTGCGCGCAGGCGCTGGCGCAAGGCATCGCCGATGCCGGCATCGCGGCGCGCTGGGATCTCGAGCGGCGGCCGGAGGCCTTGCGGTGGCCGGTGCTGGCCGACGCTTATCGCGACAAGATCGCCGCTGCCTGCGATTACCTCGAACGTGAGATCGACACGGCGGCGATCGACCTTGGCGCCATCGCGCTCGCCACCGCGCTGAGCTGGATCGAGTTCCGCGAGGTCTACGACTTCCGCGCGGGCCGTGTGCGCCTGGCCGCTTGGTATGTGGCTTTTGCCGAGCGCACTTCGATGCGCGCCACCGCGCTGAGCGGCGCGACCCATGACTGACGGAGCGCCATCCATGCTTTCGCAGACGTCAAGGCCTTCACTGTGGGCGTCGCTATTGTTCCTGCACGGCCATGTCGCCGATGCGCAGCTGGCGCAGCGGCTTGCCGGTGCCGCCGACGCGGAAGAGGCAGCGCCCCCTGCTCATGGCGAAGCGATGCGCCGCTTTGTCGAGCGTGGCCGCAAGCTTTCGCTGCGCCTGTGCCAGGGCATCGGAAGCGGCCTGGTGCACATGCAATAGCGCGCTGCCGACACGCGATTCGGCGCCGCTTCTGTGCGACACTCGGCGCCCATTCCATCAGCGGCGTACAGGGGGCGGCGCGATGCAATTCTTTGCTCTGGAACATTTCGCGGGACACGTGGGCGAGACCTTCACGGTCGCCCTGGATCACGACGGCAATGCACCGTTCGCACTGGTGGAGGCGCGGCCGCTGCCGGTGCAGCAGTACCAGGGCATGGTGCGCTCGCCGTTCTCGCTGTTGTTCCGCCACGAGGCGGCGATCGTGTTCCCGCAGAAGATTTACCAGATGAAGCACGCCGCCATCGGCGAGTTCGGCATTTTCCTGGTGCCGGTCGCGCGGGACCAGACCGGCTTCATCTACCAGGCGCTGTTCAACTGAGCGCGGCCGCGGTGGCCCTCCAGCGCATGCGCTGGTGGCTGCCGAGGTCTTCCTCGATGACGAAACCCATCCGCTCGTAGAGCCGGCGCGCGCCGGCATTGCGCTGCTCGACATGCAGCATGACGCTGGCCAGGCCGTCGCGTTGCGCGGTCTGCTGGACCAGTTTCAGCAGTGCCGAGCCGATGCCGCGACCACGCGCCACCGAGAGCAGCGCGATATCGATCACGTTGACCTCGCGCCCGTCCTGATGCAGATACAGGCGGCCGACGGGCTCGCCCGCATCCTCGATCACCAGGTAATCCGCCGGCTGGTAGTGGGCGGTGTAGTGCTGGTGCTGCAGCACGAACTGGCTGTCGAGGAAGTTCTGGCGAAGAGCTTCCGGCCATGGCACTGCGGCGAGTTCGGCTGTGCGTACGTCGGCGTAGAGGCGACGGAAGAAGGGAATGTCCTGGTTCTGTGCTTCGCGCCAGCTCAAGCCCGGCGGAAGGTCTTTCCCTGTTGCGGGCAGCCAGGCTGCCCGCAACAGGGGAAAGCTCAGTGCATCAACCGTGCTCACGGACGCGTCGGAAAGACACCCGACAGGCAGATGCAGAAGTTCAGCGTGAGGTAGGGCTGCTGGTTCTCGTGCGGCGCGCCGGCACCCGCCACGCCGATCGTTGCGGGCGGAAAAGTGGTGTTGAACGTGGCATCGGCGGTGAATGCTTTCATGCCCGGCTTCTGCAACGGGATGATGGCATTGCCGGTGGCCGGCGTGCCGGTGCGCTTAGTGGCATCGGTCTGGTTGTAGATGCGCGCGGCATGGCTGTGCGCCGGCATGGTGTTGGTCACCAGCGTGACACTGTCCGAGCCGAAGGTTTCACCCATGACGCGTGGCGTCAGCCCGGCGCCCGAACCCTGGCCGCAGGCGGCGTTGCCGATGTAGTTCGGCAACTGGTAGTTGGACGTGCCATTGCCGCCGAAGGTGGTGCCCAGCAGGGAGAAAAGAGCCGTATTCTGCTGGATCGGCATCAACTGTCCCGAGCATGCGGCCCAGTTGTAAGGCGCAAAATTGAAAGCGTAGATCTGGATCTCGCCAAGAAAGGGATCGCTCATGATGTTGGTCCTTGTGATCGGTCGATGAGCGTCAGCCCTGCGAGGGGAAGACGCCGGCCCACGCGATGCAGAAGCGCGCGACCAATGACGGCATGGTGTTGTCGTGCGGCTGGCCGTTGCCCATGGAACCGACGGCGGAACTCGCCATGGCGACGCTGGGAATGCTGGCCGTGCTGGTCGTGTAGAGCACATCGCCGCTGACGGCACCAAGCTGCAAGGTAGCGGACGGCGCGGTGGAGCTGCCAGCCGAACTCACGGCATAGTAGGCATGGGTATGCGCCGGTATCTGGTTGGACAGCAAGGTGACGTTCTCGGTGCCGGCGATCTGGCCAAGCACGTACGTCCCCATACCCAGCCCCGTGCCCTGATGGATCGGCACGCGACCGCACAGATTGGGCAGGCCGAATGTGTTCACGCCATCGCCGCCGTAGGTCGTGCCGAGCAAGGTGTACAGCACCTCGTACTCGGCGATGGAAAGTAGGCGGCCATCGCAATCGAACCAGCCATTGGGCGCGAAGTTGTAGGGAAACAGGCGGACTTCGCCAACATAAGGTTGAGACATGGCGTGGCTCCGGTCAGCTGCGCGAAGGATAGATGCCGTTAAGCGCGATGCAGAAATTCAGCACCAGGTATGGCTGCAGGTTGGAATGCGGCAGCGTCTGGCCCGCGTTGTCGAGCACATTGAGCGCGATCTGCGTACCGCTGTTGGCACCGTAGATCTGCTCAGAGCCGGTGTTGCCGAACAGACCCTTGCTGGGATCGATGGCAGTCGCCGCGGCCGTACTGGCGTTGAAGCCGTGGTTGTGCGAAGGCAGATTGGCGGTCAGCAGCGTGACGTTCTCGACGCCGCCGGTCTGGCCGATGTCCTGGCCATTGGTGGAACCCAGCGGCGTGCGGCTGCGCAGATCGGGAAGCTGGAAATTCGTGGTGCCGTTGCCGCCGTAGTACGTGCCCAGCAGCGAGAACAGCGCCTGGTTCTGCGCGATGGGCAGCAGCTGTCCATTGCAGAAAGCGAATCCCCTGGGCGCGAAATTGAACGCCACGGGCATGATCTGCCCGAGAAAGGGTTGTGACATGAGTTTTCCCCCTTGGTTATGCCGGCAAAAAGAGCCCCTGGCCGGATCGCTTAACTTTTGCGCATGATCCGGCATCTTGACAAGCACTTCGTGAGCCAGGTCACAATGTCGCGCTGCTTGCCCAAGGAGGGTAAGCACTTACGGGGGTAGGTGCAGGACCGCCAGGCAAGGCCAGAAGTCTGCCGGCGGAGGGGTCCGGTACCGCGGCTGCTCGTTCACGAGCCACGGCAGCTTTCACGAATGCGCCGCCAGGCGCCCGCCCGTTGGGAAGATGGGCAAGCAGGGGACAAGTCATGTGGCATACGGAGTCGAAGCATCGCGACGCGATGCGCCATGGGCTCGGCCGTAGCATTTTCGGCCGCTGGAGCGCGTTCCTGTTGCTGTGCATCATGCTGGCAGTGCCTGGCATATCGCACGCGAGCTGCCCGGATTTCACACCGCCCAATGCGAGCGTCGGATCGCCGGTGCCATCTGGCGGCACGATCGTCATCGACGTGCCTGCGAGCTGCAGCGGGTCCGGATTCCTGGTGATCGGCGATGTCACAACGCCCGCCACCCACGGTACGGCGCAGACCACCGACTACAGCAATCGCAAGATCACCTATACGAATAACGGTGACGGCGCCACGACCGATTCCTTCAAGTTCGACGACGGCCTCGGCGGCACCGACCCGGCGATCACCGTCACGCTCAATATCGCGCCGCACACGTCACCGATCAGCATCACGCCGACGACGCTGCCTTCGGGCACGGTGGCGGTTCCCTATAGCTCGACCACGTTGACCGCCTCCGGCGGTACCTCGCCCTATACCTATGCCGTCACCGGCGGCACCTTGCCGGCCGGCTTGACTCTTAGCAGCGGCGGCGTGATCTCCGGTACGCCGACGACGGACAATACCTATTCGTTCACCGTCACCGCGACCGACAGCGCTAGCGTCACTGGCATTCAGAGCTACACGGTCACGATCGCAGCGCCGAACGTGCACATCTCGAATACGCCCACCGATCCAGTCATCAACGCGCCCTACAGCTTTACGTTCACCGCGACTGGAGGCACGGCTCCCTACACCTACACGCTGGACGGAGGCACCACGCTCCCGGCTGGCTTGGTATTGGCGAGTAACGGCACGATCAGCGGCACGCCCACCGCCCTGGGCCTGAAGAGCTTCACGGTGAGGGCGACCGATAGCGGCGGCTTCTTCTCTGCCAGCAACTTCACTGTCACCGTCCAGAACCTGCCGCCCCCGGTCGCCAACCCGGTCAGCGCCACCGTCGCCTACAACAGCACCAACAACCCGATCACGCTCAACATCACCGGCGGCGCGCCTTCATCGGTCGCGATCGGCACGAATGCGGCGCACGGTAGCGCTGTCGCCACTGGCACCTCGATCACCTACACGCCGACGGCGGGCTACGCCGGTCCGGACAGCTTCACCTACACGGCCACCAACGCGGGCGGCACCTCGTCGCCGGCCACCGTGACGATCACCGTCTCGCCGCCGACCATCACCTACACGCCGTCCAGCCCGGCCGCGGGCACCGTCGGCGTGGCATACAGCCAGTCGGTCGCAGGCGCCAGCGGCGGCGCAGCGCCGTACACCTACACGATCGCTTCCGGTGCCCTGCCGGCCGGCATCACGCTGGCCGCCAACGGCACGCTTTCCGGCACGCCGACGGCAAACGGCACGTTCAACTTCACCGTCAAGGCGACCGACAGCAGCACCGGCACCGGCCCCTTCAACAAGACCAGCGGCACGCTGACGCTGACCATCGCCGCGCCGACCATCAACTACACGCCGACCAATCCGCTGCCGGCGACGGTCGGTACCGCCTATAGCCGCTCGCTGGCCAGCGCCACCGGCGGCACCGCGCCGTACAGCTACACGATCGCTTCCGGCAGCTTGCCTGCCGGCATCACGCTGGCGAGCAACGGCACGCTGTCGGGTACGCCCACCGCGGGCGGCACCTTCAACTTCACCGTGACCGCGACCGACAGCAGCGGCGGCACCGGTCCGTTCAGCGCCACCAGCGGTGCGCTGACGCTGACCGTGAATGCGCCGACCGTCGTGGTCTCGCCGACCACGCTGCCCAACCCGACGGTGGCCACGGCGTATTCGCAGAACGTGACGGCCTCCGGCGGCACCGCGGCGTACACCTTCGCCATCACCGCCGGATCGCTGCCCTCCGGCCTGAGCATGAGCAGCACCGGCGCCATCACCGGTACGCCCACCGCGGCCGGCGCCTTCAACTTCACCATTACCGCGACCGACAGCAGCACCGGCACCGGCCCGTACACCGGCAGCCGCGCCTACACCATCACGGTGGCTGCGCCGACGCTGACGCTGACGCCCGCCTCCGGCGCAACCATCAACGGTACGGCCGGCGTGGCGGTAAGCGGCAGTTTCACCGCCGCCAACGGCACCGCGCCGTATACCTACGCGGTCACCGCGGGTGCGCTGCCGCCGGGCGTGTCGCTGTCGTCCACCGGCACGCTGTCGGGTTCGCCGACGGCGGCGGGCAACTTCAACTTCACCGTGACGGCCACCGACAGCTCGACCGGTACGAGTGCGCCCTTCACCGTGTCGGGCAGCTACACGCTCGCCATCGTCGCGCCGACCATCACGCTGTCGCCGAGCACCTTGCCGGTGCCGGCGGTCGGCAATGCCTATAGCCAGACGATCACGGCATCCGAAGGCCATCCGGCCAGCTTCACCTACGCCCTGACGTCGGGCGTGCTGCCGACCGGCCTGAGCCTGGACGGCAGCACCGGTGTGCTGAGCGGCACGCCGACGGCCGCCGGCCCCTTCAACTTCACCATCACCGCGACCGACACCGGCGGCTTCACCGGCAGCCAGGCGTACGCCGTGAGCGTGGGCGCGGGCACGGTGATACTGCCGCCGGGCGCGCTGGCCAACGCCGCGGCGGAGGCGCCGTATACGCACACCTTCGCGGCCAGCGGCGGTACCTCGCCGTATACCTACTCGCTTACGGCGGGTGCGCTGCCGGCAGGCATGGCGCTGTCGTCCGCGGGTGTGCTGTCCGGCACGCCGACCGCGGCGGGCACTTTCAACTTCACCGTCCGTGCGGCCGACAGCAGCACCGGCGCGGGTGCGCCGTTCACGGCGAGTCAGTCGTACTCGCTCACCGTGACCGCGCCGACGATCACCCTCGCGCCGGCCAGTTTGCCGGCGGCCTCGGGCGGCACCGCCTACAGCCAGACCATCACTGCCAGCGGCGGCAACGGCGGTTACACCTACAGCCTCTCGGCGGGCGCGCTGCCGCCCGGCATTGCCCTGAGCAGCGCCGGCGTGGTGTCCGGCACGCCGACCACCACCGGCAGCTACAACTTCACCGTCACCGCGACCGATGGTTTCAGCTTCACCGGCAGCCAGGCCTACACGTTTACCGTGAACGCGCCGACCATCACCATCTCGCCGGCCACGCTGCCTGCGGCGACTGGCAGCATTGCCTACAACCAGACGCTGACCGCAGCCGGCGGCAACGGCGGCTACACCTTCAGCCTGCTCTCCGGCGCCCTGCCGCCCGGCATCTCCCTGAGCAGCGCCGGTGTCGTCAGCGGCACGCCGACTACGACCGGCAGCTACAACTTCACCGTCAAGGCGACGGACGGCTTCGCCTTCAGCGGCAGCCAGGCCTACACCGTCACCGTGGGTGCACCGGCGATCGTGTTCACGCGCACCACCCTGCCGGGTGGTCAGGTCGCCGTCGCCTACAGCCAGACGGTGAGCGCGACCGGCGGCAGCGGCAGCTTCACCTACAGCCTCAGCACCGGTGCGCTGCCGCCCGGTATCGCCCTGAGCAGCGCCGGCGTCATCAGCGGCACGCCGACCACGGCCGGCAATTTCACCTTCACCGTGACGGCGACCGACAGCTTCGGCTTCACCGGCAGCCAGCCCTATACGGTAGGCATCAACCAGCCCGTACCGGTGGTGGTGAACGACACCGCCACCACGCCGGCCAATGCGCCTGTCACCATCAACGTGACCGCCAACGACACCGGCCCGATCACCAGCATCGCGGTGGCGCAGGCTCCGGCGCACGGCACGGCGACGGTGAGCGGCCTCAATGCGGTGTACACGCCGTCGACCAACTTCTTCGGCACCGACACCTTCACCTACACGGCTACCGGCCCCGGCGGTACGTCTACGCCGGCCACGGTGACCGTCACGGTGACGCCGCTGGCCGTGCCGGTCGCGGCGGCGCAGAGCGCCACGGTGCTGGCCGGCCAGTCGGTCACCATCCATGCCACCGCCGGCGCCACCGGCGCGCCGTTCACCGGCGTGACGATCACCACCCCGCCGGCCAAGGGCACGGCAGCGGTGAGCGGTACCGACATCGTGTACACGGCGCCGCTGGATGCCTCCGGTGCGGTAGCCATGGACTACACGCTGTCCAACCCGTTCGGCACCTCGACGCCCGCGCACATCACGGTCACCGTCAATCCGGTGCCGCTGCCCGCGGCATTGACTGCCAACGTGGTGGCCGGCCGCACGGTGCAGGTGGACCTGACCAGCGCCGCGCACGGCGGTCCGTTCACGGCGGCTACGCTGGTCGCGGTGTCGCCGGCCAATGCGGGCCACGCCAACATCCACAACAGCGGCACCTCGGGCTATACGCTCGAATTCACCGCCGCCAACAACTACAGCGGCCAGGCCCAGGTCAGCTACACGCTGAGCAATGCCTACGCCACCTCGGCCACGGCGACGGTGAACATCACCGTGACCGGTCGCAGCGACCCGTCGAAGGATCCGGAAGTACTCGGCATCCTCCAGGCCCAGGCCGATTCGGCACGGCGCCTGGCGGTGGGCCAGATCAACAACTTCCAGCGTCGCCTCGAATCGCTGCATACCGGCAACGGCGGTGGCGGTTTCAGCAACGGCATCAGCTTCAGCTCGGCCAGTGCACGGCAGAACCGCGATCCGATGACGGGCCTGCGCGGCCGCGACGACGACTGGGGCCGCCGCTTCCTGGTGCAGCCGGACGAGCCGACCCCGGGCCAGGGCCAGCGTGCCGGCTCGACCGGCCAGGGCCAGCCCGGCCAGTGGTCGGTGTGGACCGGCGGCGCGGTGAACTTCGGCAAGACCCTGCCGGGCAGCAGCGACGATGGCATCGACTTCACCACCTCGGGCATCAGCCTGGGTGCGGATCGCGCCATCAACGACCAGCTGGCCGTTGGCGCCGGCATCGGCTACGGCCATGACTCCTCCGACGTGGGCAAGCACGACAGCCGCAGCACGGTCGACGCCTACAGCGCGGCGGTGTACGGCAGCTATCGCCCGGTGCCGCTGGTGTATGTCGATGCGCTGATCGGCTACCAAAAGATGTCGTTCGACTCGCGCCGCTATGTCACCGACAACGGCAATACGGTGACCGGCAGCCGCGACGGCAAGCAGCTGTTCGCCTCGCTCTCGGTGGGCTACGAGCACCGCACGCAGGACGGCATGCTGATCTCGCCCTACGGTCGCTTCGACTTCGCCCGCGCCACGCTGGACGGCTATACCGAGCACGGCGACGACGTCTACGACCTGCACTACGAGCGCTCGACCGTGAAGACCAGCACCGGCGTGCTCGGCCTGCGCGCGCAGTGGGTGGTCAAGCGCGACTACGGCGTGTGGATGCCGCAGCTGCGCGCGGAGTTCCGCCACGACTTCCAGGGCGCGAGCGTGGCGGCCATGCGCTACGCGGATCTGCTGGGCGGCCCGCTGTACCAGGCGGTGCTGGGCAACACCACGCGCAACCACACCCTGGTCGGCGCGGGCGTGATGCTGCAAACGCTGAAGGGCTGGTCGATGCGCCTGGAGTACCAGAACCTGCTCGACAACAGCACGCGCGACAACCAGTCGATCCAGCTGGGGGTCGAGAAGAAGTTCGATCCGTAATGCGGGAGGCCGCGGGCGCTTGGCGCCCGCGGCCCTCTTTCAGGCTGCCGCACCATCCAGGCTCGTCATTCCGGCGCAGGCCGGAATCCAGTAACGACATGGCCTGATTTTCGCGAAGGCCGATCCGAAGTTTTCGCGAAGATCCTGCTCACCGCCACTGGATTCCGGCCTGCGCCGGAATGACGAGCTTGGGGCAGGCCGCCGCGATTCCTGGGTCGGCATGCCGCACCGCGGCGAATCGATAGCATCGCTATCGTTTGAACAAGCCCTCGCTGTACCGATCGCGCGCTAAGGCTGCCGCACACTACGGGCATGCCGATTTCCCCGCCCGTCCTCCATGCGTAGCAAACTGTTCGTTCCCGGAGGGCGGCCGGAGCTGTTCGCCAAGGCGCTGGCGGGCGAGGCGGATGCGCTGTCGTTCGACCTGGAGGACTCGGTCACGCCCGAGCTGAAAGGCGCCGCGCGCACGGCGATCGCGTCCTTCCTCGCCACCGAGGCCGCGCGGCAGTCGCCCAAGCTGATGATCGTGCGCACCAATGCGCCGTCGACGCCGTACTTCGCCGATGACATCGAAGCCGTGGTCGGCGACGGCGTCACCCTGATCAACCTGCCCAAGATCGAATCCGCCGAGGAAGTGCGCGCGGCGGTGGACATGATCGCCAGGGTCGAAGCCACCCGCGGCTGGCAGCGGCGCACCCGCCTGTTGGTGAATATCGAAACGCCGCTGGCGCTGGCCCGGGCCGCGTCCATCGCCGGCGCGCATCCGCGCGTGGCCGGCCTGCAGCTGGGCCTGGCCGACATGTTCGAGCCGTACGGCATTGAGCGGCGCGACCTGGCCAACGTGCATTCGGTGCTGTTCGCCATGCGCATGGCGGCGGCGCAGGCGGATGTGTTCGCGCTCGACGGCGCCTTCGCCGATGTCGCCGACAGCGAGGGTTATCGCGAGGAAGCCGCGCTGGCGCGCCGGCTCGGCTATCTCGGCAAGAGCTGCATCCATCCGCGCCAGGTGGCGCTGGCCAACCAGGCCTTCGCCGTCTCCGACGCGGAGATCGAAAGCGCGCGACGCATCGTCGAGGCCGCGCGCGAGCCGGGCAACCAGGGTCGCGGCGCCTTCATGGTCGATGGCAAGATGGTCGACCTGCCGTTCCTGAAACGGGCGCAGGCCCTGCTCGCCGCGGCGCACAAGCCGTGACGGCGGGCGAGTCCGTTCCGCCACAGCATCGAGAGGTCCGCGTGTTCCGCTGGTGGTTGTTCTGCCTGGCCTGGTTGGCGCTGGCATGTTCCGCGCACGCCGAAAGCCTCACGCCGCTGCATGGCGTCGACCTGCCCGCGTTGACGACGGCGCAACCGCTGGTCGGCATGGCGGTGATCGACGGCCAGACCGTGGCGGTTGCAGCGGGGCAGGCGTGGCGCCTGGACGATGCGCGCAAGCGCTGGCTCGCCTTGGCGTGGCCAGCGACAGTGCCGAATGAGGTGGCGTTGATCCAGGATGGCACGCGGGCCTATCTGCTGTGGACGGCGCAAGGGCACACCGCAGTGGCGGAACTCCATCCGCGCGGCGATCGCCTGGATGCGGCCGCGCTGCCCGCGTTGCCGGCGCGGCTCATCGATGCGCGCGGTGCGGTTTCCGCCGATGCCTTGTTCGTCGCAGGCAAGGATGCGGATGGGAAGGCCCGCGCATGGCAAGCCAACCCTGCCGATCCTCGTACTGGATGGACCGAAGTACCTGCCTGGCCGGGCAGCGAGCCTGCGTTGTCGCTGGCCACGCAAGGCCCCAACCTGTTCGTTGCAGTGGGACGCGAAAGCGGACAACACCTGTTGCGCTGGTCTGCGGCGAAAGGCTGGACCGACGCAACCACCGTTCCTGGCAAGCTGCTGCCCGCCGCCCCGCGCGCGCTGGGCCAGGCGCATCTGCTCTACCTGGTCGACACGCCGCAAGGCGTGCAGCCGATGACCTTCCACACCATCACCGGCTCCTGGGCCACGCTGCCGGGCGCGGCGCCCGCTGCGGACGCGGTGACGGCTGCGTGGCCGGACGGCTTCGCCTGGGCGCAGCGCGATGGCGGCGGCTATGCCGTGCACGCCGCACAGCTGCAGTCGGGCAAGCTGCTGCTGAAGTGGCTGGACTGGGTGGTGATCCTGGTCTACCTGGCCGCGATGTTTGGCATCGGCCTGTATTTCTACCTGCGCGAGAAGCGCAACAACACTGCCAACTTCTTCGTCGGCGGCCGCAGCATTCCGTTCTGGGCCGCCGGCGTCAGCCTGTATGCCGCCAACACCAGTTCGATCAGCTTCATCGCTATCCCGGCCAAGGCCTTCGAAAGCAACTGGACCTATCTCACCAACAACCTGATCGCCGTGCTCGGCCTGGCCTTCGTGGCGGTGTGGATCGTGCCGCTGCTGCGCCGGCTGGACCTGATGTCGGTGTTCTCGTACCTGGAAACGCGCTTCCATCCGGCCATCCGCATGCTGGCCAGCGCGCTGTGCATCGTCACCCAGATCGGCAGCCGCATGAGCGTGATCCTGTTCCTGCCGGCGCTGGCCATCGCCACCATCACCGGCATCAGCGTGACCCTGAGCGTGGTGCTGATGGGCGTGTTCACCATCGTTTACACCGCGATGGGCGGCATGAAGGCGGTGATCTGGACCGACTTCGTGCAGGTGCTGGTGAAGATGGGCGGCGCGTTGTTCGTGATCGGCTTCATCGTGTGGCACCTGCATGGCGGACTCAGTCAGTTCATGGCCACCGCCACCGCCAACCACAAGATGCACCTGCTGGATTTCCGCTTCGACCTGACCAAGGCGACGGTGTGGGGATTCCTGTTTCTGGTGCTGTTCGACGTGGTGCTGACCTTTCCCAAGGACCAGGTGCTGATGCAGCGCACGCTGTCGACCGAGTCGGACAAGGAGGCGGGGCGCTCGATCTGGATGTTCGCCGCGATCATGATTCCCGGCGGCTTCGTGTTCTACCTGATCGGCACGGCGCTGTTCGTGTTCTACAAGGACAACCCGGAGCGGCTGAATCCGCTGCTGCCGATCGACGCCACCTTCCCGCTGTTCATCGCGGCGGAACTGCCGATGGGCGTGACGGGTTTGATCATCGCCGGCATCTTCGCGGCGGCGATGGCGACGCTGTCGGGCATCATGAACAGCGTGGCGACGCTGATCTCGGTCGATTTCTACGAGAAGCTGGTGAAGCAGCCGTCGCCGAAGAAGAGCGTGCTGATCGCCGAGCTCATGACGGTGGCGGTGGGGCTGGTCGGCATTGCCACGGCCCTGTTGCTATCGCGCTTTGACATCCACTCGTTGTTCGACGTGTCGATCGAACTGGCAGGTTTGCTGGGCGGCGGCTTCGCCGGCGCATATACGCTGGGGATGTTTACGCGGCGGGCGAATTCGCCGGGCGTGGCGATCGGGATCGGCTCGAGCATCGTGCTGACGCTGATCGCCTGGTCGTTCCACCTGGTGCATCCGTATTTCTATCTCGCCATCTCGATCCTGCTGTGCATCGTGATCGGCTATCTGGCCAGCCTGCTGTTTCCGGCGCCGACGCGGTCGCTGGAAGGCCTGACGATCTATTCCCGCAGAACAGACCATCCGGCGTAGGTTGGGGTGAGCGCAGCGAACCCCAACGCAGCGAAGCGCATGACCGTGGCGCATGTTGGGGTTCGCTGCGCTCACCCCAACCTACGACCCTTGACGTAGGCGTACCCCTCTCCCATCGTCCCTTCGGGGGCAAGACCGATGAGGGCGGCACGTGGAAACGCAATTCCTGAATACCTTTGTCACCGTCGTCGACCAGGGATCGATGGCGGCGGCGGCGCGCGTACTCAACGTGACACCCGCCGCGGTGGCACAACAGATCCGCACACTGGAACGCGAACTGGGCGCCACGCTGATCGCCCGCGTCGGCCGCACCGTCAGCGTCACCGAACAAGGCTCGCGCATCCTGGAACGCTCGCGCGAGCTGCTGCGCAGCGTCTCCGACCTGCGCAGCGTGGCCAACGACAGCGCCGTTTCCGGCGAACTGCGCCTGGGCGCCTGCCCCACCGCGCTGGCCGGCATGCTGCCGGACGTGCTGGCGCGCATGGTCGACGCGTTTCCGCAGATCAACGTCTTCATCAAGCCCGGCTATTCGGTCGACCTGTATCGCGCGGTGGAGGCGGGCGACCTCGATGCAGCCGTGGTGCTGCAGGCGCCGTTCCCCCTGCCCAAGACCTGCGAATGGCTGCTGCTGCGCGAGGAGCCATTGATCGTGCTGGCGCCGAAAAGCATGGCCGGCCGCGATCCGCACGACCTGCTCGCCACCGAGCCGCTGATCCGCTACGACCGCAACCAATGGGGCGGGCGGCAGGCCGATGACTACCTGCGCGCGAACGACATCGTGCCGCGCGAACGCTTCGAACTGAACGCGCTCAATGCGATCGCCGTGATGGTCGACCGCGGACTGGGCGTGTCGCTGGTGCCGGACTGGGCGCAGCCCTGGCCGGAAGGTCTGCAGCTGGCGCGCATTCCGCTGCCCAACCCCGCCGTGCCGCGGCGCATCGGCATCGTGTGGTCGCGCTCCAGCGTGCGCGTGCGGCTGGTCACCGTGCTGCTGCAGGAAAGCCGGAAGGCCATGCAGGCGAACCCGCGCTAAGCACGTTCGCTGCTGCATTGCCGCATACCTGAGCTTCCTTCGTAAGCAACAAAAACTAGCCTCTGAACATAGTCCGCGACGGTTCTACGCCGACAGCGAAGCGCATAGGCTCGCTCGCAATCCAAAGTGGTTGCAGTACAGCCGCGAATAAGCGGTTCGCATAAGAAGACATGGGCCGTCGGGACGCCTGGGGGAGGGCGTTGCCAGTTCGAAGACGAAGCACCGTCCCCGGCGCGCAAGACGCGCCGACCCGCCGCAAGGCGGTACCAAGACGAGACAAGACATGATCAAGCCACTCACCGCCGCCATCAGCGGCATTCTGCTGGCCTACGCCGTCGGCGCGCCGGCGCAGGATGCAAGCGCCAACGGCGCCGCGCAGGCCGATGCCAATACCACCGCTCCCAAGAAGAGCGGAGACGACAAGGCCAAGGACGCCGTCAACCTGCAGCAGGTGATCGTCACCGGTACGCGCAGCCCCAAGGCGATCGACGAGATCCCGGGCGCGATCACCGTGGTGTCGAAGGAAGAAATCCAGCACACCCTGCTGGTGACCGAGGACGCGACGGCGGTACTGGCGCGCTCGGTGCCCGGCTACGCCGAGTCCTCGCAGGCCATGAGCAACACCGGCGAGACCCTGCGCGGCCGCATCCCGCTGCGCCTGTTCGACGGCGTGCCGCAAGGTTCGCCGCTGCGCGAAGGCACGCGTAACGGCACCTTTACCGACATGGGCATCATCGGCCGCGTCGAGGTGATCAACGGCCCGTCCGCTTCCGAAGGTATCGGCGCGGCGGGCGGCATCATCAACTACCTGTCCAAGACGCCGACCAGGGATGGCGACGAGGTGACGCTGACCACGCGTTACCAGACCCAGGCCCACAGCGACAGCGAAGGCTGGAAAGTCGGTGCCACCTATACGCACAAGCAGAAGGAATTCGACGCGCTGCTGTCGGCTTCCTATATCGACCGCGGCATCAGCTACGACGGCAACGGCCGCCGCATCGGCCTGAACACCAGCGGTTCGCTGGCCGATTCCGAATCCAAGAACCTGTACGCCAAGGTCGGCTTCAACTTCGGCGCCGAAGACGAGCAGCGCCTGCAGGCCAGCGTCAGCCGCTTCCGCATCGAGGGCAAGGGCGAGTACGTGCAGGTGCTCGGTTGCCGCGGCCCCACCGATACGCCGCCGTGCGCCGTGCCGCGTACCAACACGTCCGAGAAGGGCCATATCTTCGGCGCCAAGGACGCGTTCAACGACTTCAAGCAGTACCAGCTGCAATACACCAACGACAAGTTCTTCGGCGGCTACCTGGACGTCAATGCCTACAAGGCCGACCAGTCCATGCGCTACCTGCCGGAGAACACCGAGGACAAGCAAGATCCGCTGATCGCTCCGCTCGGCACGCTGTACGACCAGTCGGAAATCCTGGTGCACAAGAAAGGCCTGCGCACTTCGTGGACGCGGCCGGACATCTTCAATGTCGCGGGCCTGGAGCTGCACACCGGCATCGACTTCGGCAAGGACCAGGCGCAGCAGCGACTGGCCCTGACCAACCGCCTGTGGGTGCCGCCGATGGACTACAAGAGCGTGGCGCCGTATGCGCAGCTGTCCTGGGACCTGGGTCCGGTGACGCTCAGCGCCGGCTACCGCCGCGAGGACGACAAGCTCACCGTCAACAGCTACACCACCACCTATTACCGCAACCGCGTATTCGTGCAGGGTGGCGGGCTGAAGTACAAGGAAGGGCTGAAGAACTTCGGCGCGATCTGGCGCGTCGACGACCAGTGGTCGACCTTCCTGTCCTACAGCGAAGGCTTCACCCTGCCGAACATCGGCATCCCCCTGCGCAACATCAACACGCCGGGGCAGTCGGTGGACAAGATCCGCGACCTCAACGCGATCGTGTTCAAGAACTATGAGGGTGGCTTCAACTGGCATGGCGACCATGGCGCGTTCGGCGCCACCCACTACGTGTCCAAGTCGCCGTTCGGTTCCTCGCTGGCGGTGGACCCGCATACCACCGACTTCATCCTGAGCCGTGCGCCGGTGCGCATCGAAGGCACCGAGCTCACTGGCGAGTGGCGCTTCGACAAGGCGTTCAAAGTCACTGGCCTGTACTCGCGCATCCGTGGCAAGACCGCGTTCTGGTCGGCCGATCCGGCCGGGCGCTATGGCGCGGGCGGCCTGAACAAGCCGCTGGGCGTGCTGGACATCAATCCGGACAAGTTCGCCGCGGCCGCGACCTGGAATTTCCTGCCGGACTTCGATGCCACGCTGGGGTTCACCACGCTGTTCAGCCGTCACGTTTCCGGCAGCGACACGCGTGCCTACGACGGCGCCAAGTTCAGCTACTCGGAGCAGACCAAGGGCTACACGCTGTTCGACCTGGGCGTGAACTACGACCTCGGCAAGCACGGCAAGCTGTCGCTGGGCGTGGAGAACCTGTTCAACCGGCAGTACATCCTCAGCTGGTCGCAGCTGGCGGGCTACCAGAACTACTGGGCGGGCCGCGGCCGCATGACCTCGCTGACCTACACCGTCACGCTGTGACGGTCTGGTTGGCGCAAGGGCGGCGGGCCGTCTTCATGGCGGCCTTCGTCCTGTGCGCCTGGCCCGCGGTGGCGGGGACACCGTTGCCGCCGGCGTCGGCAAAGGACGAAGGTTTTGCGGCGGAACGGCTGGAACGCTTGCATGGGTCGCTGCGCGTCGCGACGGGTGCGGATGGCTACCTGGGCGTGGTCGAGCTGATTGCGCGGCACGGCCGCATCGTCGACTGGCAGGCCTACGGCTATCGCGACCTGGCGCGGCGCGCACCGCTGCGCCGCGACGATATCTTCCGCATCTACTCCATGACCAAGACGGTGACCACGGTCGCCGTGCTGATGCTGGTGGAGGAGGGCAAGCTTGCGCTGGACGCTCCGCTGTCGCGCTACCTGCCGGGTTTCGAACATCCGCAGGTGATGACGAACCGCGATGCCAACCAGCCGCAGTTGCGCGCGGCGGACAAGCCGATCACCTTGCATGCGCTGCTCACGCATACCGCCGGTTATCCGGCGGGATTGCAAGGCGATGAGGCGGCGGTCCAGCGGATGGAGCAGATCGATCCGCACGGCGCCAGGGATCTGCGCGGCTTCGCCGAGCGCATGAGCCACGTGCCGCTGGCGGCCGATCCGGATACGCGCTTCGGTTATGACGGCGCCTCGCTGGAACTGGCGGCACGCGTGGTGGAAGTCGTCTCCGGCGAGCCGTTCGAGCGTTTCCTGCAGCAACGCATCTTCGACCCGCTGGCCATGCGCGACACCGGCTTCGACGTGCCGGCCGCAAAGCGCGCGCGGGTCGTCGACCTCACCACCATGGGCAAGGACGGCAAGCTGCGCATCGCCGACGGTCCCAGCGCCGCGCATCCCGGCGCGCGGCTCAACGCCTATGCCAGCGGCGCCGGCGGGCTGTACTCGACCGCCGCCGATTACGCGCGCTTCGCCCAGATGCTGCTGGACGGCGGCACGCTGGAAGGCCACACCTTGCTCAAGCGCAAGACCGTCGAGCTGATGCTGCGCAATCAGCTCACCATGCTGGACCCGCCGGTGAACCAGTTCAACGCGGGCGAAGGCTTCGGCCTGGGCGGCTATGTGGTGCTCGATCCCGTGCGGCGCGGGCAGCCCGGTTCGGCGGGGCAGTTCGGCTGGTCCGGCGCGGCGTCCACCTATTACATGATCGACCCGCACGAAGGCCTGCTGGCCATCCTGCTGCTGCAGCACCTGCCGCACGACGACGGCGGCAGGGACCTGCCGCGCCTGAGTCGCGGCTTCTATGCGCAGATCTATCAGGCGCTGCGGCCATGAAGCGCGGCGTGCTGGTCGCCGGCTCGGCCAATCTCGATTTCGTGGTGCGCGCAGCGCATGTGCCGGCGCCGGGGGAGACCGTGCTTGGGCGCGGCTTCGCTACATTCCCGGGCGGCAAGGGCGCCAACCAGGCGGTGGCCTGCGCCCGGGCGGGCGGCGCGCCGACGCGCATGCTGCTGGCATTGGGCGACGATGCGCATGCCGCGCCGATCGAAGCGTCGCTGCGCGCGGCCGGCGTGGGCCTGGATGCGGTGCGCATGCGTGGCGAAAGCAGCGGCGTCGCCTTCGTCTGCCTCGCCGACGACGGCGAGAACGCCATCACCGTGGCACCCGGTGCCAATGCCGCGCTGCGCCCGGATCACCTGCCGCCGCTGGCCGGCGTCAGCCATCTGCTGCTGCAGCTGGAAACGCCGCTGCCCACCGTCAAAGCCTGGGCGCGCGTGGCCTGCCGTGCCGGCATCCATGTGGCGCTCAACGCGGCGCCCGCGCAGGCCTTGCCGCGCAGCCTGCTCGACGACTGCCAGCTGCTGATCGTCAACGAAGGCGAGCTGGCCGCGATCACCGGCGAGCACGACATCACCGCCGGCCTCGATGCGCTGGACGTGGCCGCCGTGGTGGTCACCCTCGGCGCGCGGGGCTGCTGCGCGCGGGTCGGCAGCCAGTACCTGCTGCAGCCGGGCTTTGCCGTCGACGCCATCGATACCACCGGCGCCGGCGACACCTTCTGCGGCGTCCTGGTCGCCGGCCTCAGCCTCGGCCTGGCCTATCCCGCCGCCCTGCGCCGCGCCAGCGCCGCATCTGCGCTAGCCTGCACCCGGCTGGGTGCACAGGCAGGCGTGCCGGGATATGAGCAGGTGCAGCGCCTGCTTGCGGTGCGCCCTGCCGATGCGACCGAAGCGCTGGCCGCCTATGTCGGCTTCGCCTGATTCCCTTCATTACCGATTGCGTTTCCCATGAGCCATTCGCCCGACCATCCGTACGCTGTGGATTCCGACGACGCCAACCCGCCCTTGGTGAAGAACGAATACAAGTTCTCCCACGTCACCACCGGCCGCTATCTGCCCACGCCGGGCAAGGCGCCGGGCTGGCCGTTCGCGGAGATCGGCCACTGGAAGATGGACGTGGACGGCTGCGCCGACGACTGGATCGCGGAGCTCAAGGACTGGCGCCGCGAACATCTCGCCCGCATCGGCTACGACGACGCCAACTACCGCCGTCCCGAATTGCAATGGGCACAGCGCAACTTCGTGCATGCGCAGATGATGGTGGAGGATCGCTACTTCTACGATCCGGAAGCCGGCCGCTACACCGTGGATCGCTACCTGGACGACCTGGAGCAGCGCTACGGCGGCATCGACAGCGTGCTGCTCTGGTACGTCTATCCCAATATCGGCATCGATGACCGCAACCAGTTCGATCTCGCGCGCGACCTGCCCGGCGGGCTCGACGGCCTGCGCGGCGCGGTCGAGGATTTCCACCGCCGCGGCGTGCGCGTATTCCTGCCCACCATGCCGTGGGACAACGGCACGCGACCGCAGGGCCAGGCCGACTGGGATGCCGCGGCGGAACTGGTGAAAGCGGTCGGCGCCGACGGCCTCAACGGCGACACCTACAACGGCGTGCCGCGCGCCTTCTTCGATGCCTGCGCCGCCGCCGGCCGGCCCGTGGTGCTGCAGCCGGAATCGACCATCAGCGCCGAGGAGCAGCTGATCTGGAACGTGCAGAGCTGGGGCAAGAAGGCGCCGAACGAGGCGGTGCCGCCGGTGGCCAAGTTCAAGTGGCTGGAACCGCGCCACATGATCAACTACGAGAACCGCTGGGGCCGCGAGCGCAACCACGACCTGCAGTACATCTTCTTCAATGGCGTCGGCTACAACGCGTGGGAAAACGTGTGGGGCATCTGGAACCAGCTGACGCCGCGCGATGCCGAGTCGCTGCGCCGCATCGCCGCGATCGAGCGGCAGTTCGCGGCCGCGATGGTGAGCATGGCGTGGCGGCCGTACGAGCGCACGCTGCAGCACGGCGTGTTCGCCTCGCGCTTTCCGCTGGACGACTACACGGTGTGGAATCTCGTCAATCGTCACGAGTACGACGTCGATGGCGAACAGCTGGCCGTGCCGCATGTCGAGGGAGCGCGCTATTTCGACACCTGGCATGGCGTGGCGCTGGAGCCGCGGATCGAGAACGGACGGGCCATATTGTCGTTTGCGCTGGAAGCGCGCGGGTTCGGCGGCGTGCTGGCGCTGGCACCCGGTGCGGCGATCGACGGACTCGAGGCCTTCCTTGCGCGCATGCGCGAACTCGCCGCGACGCCGCTGAGCGCGTATTCCGCGGAATGGAAGCCGTTACCGCAGCAGTTGCGCCCGATCGCGGCAACGCCGTCGGCGGCATCGGCGCCGGAAGGCATGGTCGCCATCGCGGGAGGCGAGTTCGACTTCGCCGTCGGCGGCATCGAGATCGAAGGCCAGACCTGGGCCGGCAACGACGTGCGGTATCCGTGGGAGACCACGCCGCGCCGCGGCCATCGCCGCCGCATGCAGCTGCAGCCGTATTTCATCGACCGCACACCGGTCACCAATGCGCAGTTCCACGCCTTCCTGCAGGCCAGTGGCTGGCAACCCTCCGATCCGCATCACTTCCTGCGCCACTGGCGCGATGGCGCGCCGCTGCCGGGCTGGGAAAACAAGCCGGTGACCTGGGTGTCGATCGAGGATGCGCGCGCCTACGCCGCCTGGGCCGGCAAACGCCTGCCGCACGAGTGGGAATGGCAGTACGCCGCGCAGGGCACGGATGGGCGGCTGTATCCCTGGGGCAATGCATGGGACGAAAGCAAGGTTCCGGCCGTCAATCGCGGTCGCACCTTGCGTGCACCGGACGATGTGGACGCACATCCCGACGGCGCCAGCCCGTTCGGAGTGCTCGACCTGGTGGGTAACGTGTGGCAGTGGACTAACGAGTATCTCGATGAGCACACCCGCGCCGCCGTGCTGCGCGGCGGCAGCAGCTACCAGCCGCGCACTTCGCACTGGTATTTCCCGCAGGCCTATCGCCTTGACCAGCATGGCAAGTACCTGCTGATGGCGCCGTGCAAGGACCGCTCCGGCTGCGTCGGCTTCCGCTGCGTGGTGGACGCCCCGTGAGCATGTCCGTGCAGCTGGAAGGCCTGCTCGGCGAGGCGCTGGCGGCGAATGCGCGCGGACGGCTTTCGCACTTCATCGTCGACGAACACAGCCCCGCCATTGCCTTGTTCGCGCCGGAGCAGCGCGCGCAGAACACCGAGGGCGACTGGTACGGCGAGCATGCCGGCAAGTGGTTGTACGCCGCCGCCAAGGCGGTCGCCCGCACCGGCGCTCCGCAGCTGACCGCGCACCTGCGCCGCGTTGCCGATTTCCTGGTGTCGGTGCAGGAGCCGGACGGTTATCTCGGCACCTATGCGCCGGAACGCCGCTTCATGCGCCGACAGCCGCCGAAGCCGCCGAGCTGGAACGGCGAACCCAGCGTGCGCACCTGGGATATCTGGACGCATGCGTATCTGATCCTCGGCCTGCTGGAAGCGCACAAGCAGGTCGGCGAACCGCGCTGGCTCGAGGCGGCCCGGCGCATCGGCGACCTGTGCTGGCACACGCTCAGCGAGGGCGGCATCGACATCACCGAGCTGGGCAACCACTTCGGCCTGTCGGCGACGGTGCTGCTGGATCCGGCGATGGAGCTGCACTTCGCCACCGGAGAGATGCGTTATCTGGAGCTGGCGAAACAGGTGCTGGCGCAGGCCAATGCCCACCCCGGGCTGGCCCTGCTGCCGCGCATCCAGGCCGGTGCCGATGCGGCGGAGATCGCCACGGGCAAGGCCTATCAGCTGGCGTGGAATCTGGTCGGCCTGGCGAAATTGCACAAGGCCACGGGCGAGATGGCGTATCGCGAGGCCGTGCAGCGCATGTGGCACAGCATCCACACGCAACACCTTACCCTGGGCGGCGGTCCCTGGGGCGGCGTGGCGCATCGCTCGCGCGAGGTGTTCAATGCGCCGGGCGCGTTCAGCCCCTATGGCTATGTCGAGACCTGTTCCAGCCTCGCCTGGATCCAGCTCAACCGCGAGCTGCTGCTGATCGAAGGCGATCCGAAGTACGCCGAGGAGATCGAGCGCACCGCGTACAACGACCTGCTCGGCGCGCAGGCGCCGAACGGCGAGGACTGGTGCTACTACGTCTTCCCCAACGGCCGGCGCGTACACACCACTTACTGGCGCTGCTGCAAATCCAGCGGCGCGATGGCATTGGAGGAATTGCCGGGCGTGGCGTATCGATGCGATGCGCGGGGCGTGGCGGTGAATCTCTATGGGCCTGGCGGCGTCGAATTCGATTGGCCCGGCACCGGCACCGTCAAGCTGGAACAGCGCACGGCCTATCCCTTCCAGGGCGGCGTGGCGCTGCGCCTGACCATGTTGTCGCCGGCACGCTTCGTATTGAAGCTGCGCATACCTTCCTGGGCGGAAGGTGCCAGGCTGCGCATCGGCGGCGAATCCATCGCGGGCACGCCGGGAAGCTACGCCGCCATCGAGCGCACATGGAGCGACGGCGACGAAGTCATGCTCGACTTCCCCATGGCCGCGCGCGCCCACCGCGCCGTCAACCGCAACGTGCAGGAATCGCGCGCGCCCGACGGCGAACCGGTGCAGCAACAGGTGCTGTGCTTCGAATACCTGGGCCTCACGCGCGGCCCCCTGGTCTATGCCACTGGCCTGATCGACGGCTTCAAGACCGAGGAAACCCTGCGCCTGCCGTCGGACGACCCCACCGACTGGCTCACCGTGCTGCCGCCGCAGGAAGGCGACGCCGCGCCGCTGCTGGAACTGCGTCCCCTCCTGCGCACGCCGCTGCGCTTCGAGCCGTACTACCGCGCGGGCGGCCGCGCCGACGGCGCCTGGCGGCTGACCTGGGTGCAGCTGGCACCGGAACCGCCGCGGTGAAGCAAGCGAAGCTGCTGACAGAACATATCGACCGCGCCTGTTTCCGCATGCGGTGCGGGCGCAAAGTAGCGACGACACGACATCGGCAACCCGAGCGGCACGCGGCCTATGGAAAGCACTTCACCTGATCCGGCCGGCGCGGCGCGCGGTCCCCTGCACGGCATCCGCGTACTCGACCTGAGCGCGTACATCGCCGGCCCCTACGGCTGCACCCTGCTCGCCGACCAGGGCGCCGACGTGCTGAAGATCGAGCCGCCCGGCGGCGACAACCTGCGCCAGTACCCGTCCACCCTGCCCAGCGAAAGCCGCGCCTTCCTCGGCGTGAACCGCAGCAAGCGCGGCATGGTGCTGGACCTGAAGAACCCCGCCGACCATGCGGTGCTGCTGCGCCTGGTGCGCGACGCCGACGTACTGGTGCACAACTTCCGCCCGAACGTGCCGAAGCGGCTGGGCATCGACTTCGACCAGCTCACCGCGATCAACCCGCGCCTGATCTACTGCGCCGTCACCGGCTACGGCGAATCCGGCCCGATGCGCGACAAGGCCGGCTACGACCAGGTGCTGCAGACCATGACCGGCATGTGTGCGCTGCAAGGCAAGCGCGGCGGTCCGCCGGAAATCATCTACGGCTCGGTGGTGGACTACTACGCCGCCGCCCTGCTCGCCGCCGGCGTGTCCTCGGCGCTGTACGAGCGCGAACGCAGCGGCCTGGGCCAGTTCGTCGGCGTGTCCCTGCTGCGCGCGGCGCTGACCATGCAGTCCGCGCGGCTGATCTGGGCGGATGGCGAGTCGCTGGATATCGGTCGGGACATGCGCTCCGGCGGCGTCACCGGCATCCATCCCACCGCCGACGGGCATATCTACATCTCCGCCAACACCCCGCGCTTCTGGCGCGCACTGTGCGAGAAGACCGGCCTGCATGCGCTGGCTGAGGATCCGCGCTACGACACCGTGCGCAAGCGCGCCGAACACGCCGCCGAGATTCTGCCGCAGTTGCACGAGGCATTGGCCGCCCGGCCGGCGATGGCGTGGGAGGCACTGTTCGGCGACGAGGTACCCAGCGCGGCCGCGCGCCGCATCGAGGACATGTTCGAGCACCCGCAGGTGCTGGCCGAAGGCATCGTCGGCACCATCGAGCACCCGGTGGTGGGGCGCTATCACGGCGTCGCGCAGTCGATCAAATTCGGCCGCACACCCGGGCCGGAGCCGTTTGCGGCGCCGATGCTGGGGCAGCATACGGATGAGGTGAAGGGGAAGTTGTAGGGGCGCGTCGGGAACCGCCGGCGCAGCCGCGGCGTTCCGCTTGTGCGCTTTTGCTCTGGCTTTTGATCTTGCTCTTGATCTTCAACCCCCTTGGCGCGGCGGTGAGGGCTGGACGATCAGGCCCCGAAGGGGGCGAGGACAGGAGTCCTCGCCTTTTTGACGGGACA
>NZ_FONH01000024.1 GCF_900112865.1 Dyella marensis
ATGTTGGGGTTACGGGCTGCATCGGCAGCCCGCCCTTCGGGCCATCCGCTACGCGGATGTTCGCTACGGCATCCTGCCTTCGCAGTCGCCTGCGGCTCACCCTAACCTACCTCGGCGGCGAGGCATGGTCAGCATTCGCTGCCCATGGTCGAATCCAGATGCTCCACCCGCGCGATCTCGTCCAGCCAGATCCAGCGATGCCAGTCCGGCACCTCGGGACGCTCCAGGCATACTTCGCCGTTGATGCCCTCGCGCCGGTCGCTGGGGTCGAAATAGAGCTGCACGTTCGGGCGTTCCACGATCACGCCCTCGCAGCTGTCGCCGCTGGTCAGCTCCAGGCGCACGTGGCCATTGGTCGGCAATTCGCGCACCAGCGCTTCCAGCGCCAGGATGGTGGTCTCGTCGGTGTAGACGTGTGCGGCGGTCCGGGCCATGGGATCAGCTCTCCGCGCTTGAACTTGCGGCCACCGTAGCGGCGCGCGGGGCAACCCCGGATCAAATCCGCGGCACGATGGCGTCAAGCTTGCCGGGGGACGCGACTACAATGCGCGCTCCCCGGCAAGGATTCCCATGTCGAACTCGACCTCGCCCGCCGCGTCGCTGCGGCATCACCCCGCGTTCGTGCAGTTCTGGTTCGCGCGCATCGCTTCCGGCTTCGGTTTCCAGATGCTCTCGGTGGCGGCCGGCTGGCAAAAATAAAAGATCACCGGTCGCGCGCTCGACCTCGGCCTGATCGGCCTGGTGCAGTTCATTCCCTCGGTTCTGCTGGCGCTGCCCGCGGGCCACGTGGCCGACCAGTTCGAGCGGCGCCGCATCGTGCTGCTGGGGCAGATCGTCGACCTTGTCGCGATCGCGGTGCTGGCCGCGCTCAGCCTGCGGCATGCGGCGCACGAGGCCAGCATCCTCGCCCTGGTGTTCGTGATCGGCGTGGCCAAGGCCTTCGAGTTTCCCGCCATGCAGTCGATGCTGCCGGCGCTGGTGCCGCCGCCGCTGCTGGGCCGCGCGATGGCGGTGAACGCTTCGGCCGGCCAGGCGGCGATGATCATGGGTCCAGCACTGGGCGGCCTGCTCTATGTGGCCGGTCCTGGCGTGGTGTACGTGGTGTGCGCCCTGCTCTATCTCGCCGCGGTGCTGCTGATGAGCCGCCTGCGCTACGAGCAGGCGCAGCCGAAGCGCGAGCCGGCCACGCTGAAGACGCTGTTCGCCGGCGTGCACTTCATCCGCGCGCGGCCGGACGTGCTGGGCGTGATCTCGCTGGACCTGTTCGCGGTGCTGCTCGGCGGCGCCACCGCGTTGCTGCCGATCTTCGCCAAGGACGTGCTGCACACCGGCCCCTGGGGCCTGGGCCTGCTGCGCGCCGCGCCCGCGGTGGGCGCGCTGCTGATGTCGCTGTGGCTGGCGCGGCACAACCTGGAGCGGCGCGTGGGCACGCTGATGTTCGCCTCCGTGGCCGGCTTCGGCGTGGCGACGCTGGTGTTCGCCGTGTCCACCTGGTTGTGGGTGTCGCTGGTGGCGCTGTTCGCGCTGGGTGCGTTCGACATGGTCAGCATGGTGATCCGCGGCGCGCTGGTGCAGCTGGATACGCCGGACGACATGCGCGGACGGGTCAGCGCGGTCAACGCGATCTTCATCAATACCTCCAACCAGCTGGGCGAGTTCGAATCCGGCCTGCTGGCGGCGTGGCTGGGCGCGGTCAACGCCACCTTGATCGGCGGCATCGGCACCCTGGTGGTGGTGGGACTGTGGATGTGGATGTTCCCCACGCTGCGGCAGCGCCAGAAGCTGCATGCCGAGCCGAACGAGCTGAGCGAACCGGCGGCGGATACGCTGTAATCCATCGCCATCGAAGGGGAAGCCATGATCACCGTCCACCACCTCAATAACTCCCGCTCGCAGCGCATCCTGTGGATGCTGGAAGAGCTGGAGCTGCCGTACGAGATCAAGCACTACCAGCGCGACCCCAGGACCCTGCTGGCGCCGCCGGAACTGCGCCGGATCCACCCGCTGGGCAAGTCGCCGGTGATCAGCGACGGCAAGCTGGCCCTGGCCGAGTCCGGCGCGATCATCGAATACCTGGCCGACCGCTACGGCCAGGGCCGCCTGCTGCCGCCGCCCGGCACGCCCGAGCGCCTGCGCAGCACCTACTGGCTGCATTACGCCGAAGGCTCGGCGATGCCGCCGCTGCTGCTGAAGCTGGTGTTCTCGCGCCTGCCCAATAGCCCGGCGCCGTTCTTTGTCAAGCCGCTGCTGCGCGGCATCGCGGGCAAGGTGCAACGGGTGTTCGTCGATCCGCAGCTGAAGACGCACCTGGATTACCTGGAAGGCGAACTGGCGCATGCGCCCTGGTTCGGCGGCGCGCAGTTCGGCGCAGCGGACATCCAGATGAGCTTTCCGCTGGAGGCCGCCACGTCGCGCGCAGGCCTGACGGCAAGCAGCCATCCGCGCCTGTGGGACTTCCTCGAGCGCATCCATGCGCGGCCGGCGTATCGGCGCGCACTGGAGCGCGGCGGCCCCTATGCCATGGTCGATTGACGCCAGAAATACCGTCACGCCGGCCCTGTTTACGCACCGCTCACGATGGCGCTGGCATGGTCGTTACCCTGCACAGAAGGAGAAGCTGCCATGGGCCGTCACCGCGATCTCGAAAGCACCATCAACGGCATCGGCGACCAGATGCGCGACCGCGCTCGCCACTATGCGGACGTCGCCGGCGACCGCGCGGACGGCCTGATGGAACGCGGCCGCGAACTGCACCGCCGCTTCGGCCGCAACAAGGGCGACTACGCCCGCCGCCTGTCGCACGCCGCCGAGGACATGGCCGACGAGGCGAACTACCAGTACCGCCGCCTGCGCCGCCACGTCAGCCGCCATCCGGTGGCCACCGCCGCCATCGTGGCCGGCACCATCGGCGCCTTCCTGCTGCTGCGGCGGGCATTCCGCGACGAAGACGACTGAGCGCACTTTCAATTGGACGTCCAGACAAAAAACCCGCCTTCCGGCGGGTTTTTTGCGTTCTGCACCGGGGCGCCTCAGACGTACAGCGGATTCGGCTTCTCCGGATCCAGCTTGTATTCCTTCATGGCGCGCGCCACGTCCTTCGGATTGACCTTGCCTTCCTTCGCCAGCGCCGACAGCGCGGCCTGCGCGATCCAGTAGCGGTCGACCTCGAAGAAACCGCGCAGGTGCTCGCGCGTATCCGAGCGGCCGAAGCCGTCGGTGCCCAGCACCGTGTAGCGCATGCCGTCCGGAATGAAGGCGCGGACCTGGTCGGCGAACTCGCGCACGTAGTCGGTGGCGGCGATGGCCGGGCCCTGCCGGCCCTGCAGCATGGCCGTAACGTGCGGCACGCGCTGCTCGGCTTCCGGATGCAGGCGGTTCCAGCGCTCGGCGTCGAAACCGTCGCGGCGCACTTCGCTGAAGCTCGGCACCGACCAGATGTCGGCGGTGACGCCGAAATCCTTCTCCAGCAGCTCGGCGGCGGCGATGACTTCGCGCAGGATGGTGCCGGAGCCCAGCAACTGCACGCGCGGCTCGCCCTTCTTCGGCTTGCCGGCATCCTTGAACAGGTACATGCCCTTGATGATGTGCTCTTCCACGCCGGCCGGCAGGTCGGGATGGCTGTAGTTCTCGTTCATCACGGTGATGTAGTAGTACACGTCCTCCTGCTCCTGCAGCATGCGGCGCGTACCGTCCTGCATGATCACGGCCACTTCGTAGGAGAAGGTCGGGTCGTACGACTTCACGTTCGGGATCGCGCCGGACAGCAGGTGCGAATGACCGTCCTCGTGCTGCAGGCCCTCGCCGTTGAGCGTGGTGCGGCCGGAGGTGCCGCCGATCAGGAAGCCGCGCGCGCGCATGTCGCCGGCGGCCCAGGCCAGGTCGCCGATGCGCTGGAAACCAAACATCGAGTAGTAGATGAAGAACGGCAGCATCGGCTGGTTGCTGATGCTGTAGCTGGTGGCCGCGGCCATCCAGGCGGCCATGCCGCCGGCCTCCGAGATGCCTTCCTGCAGCACCTGGCCCTTCTGGTCTTCGCGGTAGTACAGCAGCTGGTCGGCGTCCTGCGGACGATACTTCTGGCCGAACGGCGCGTAGATGCCGATCTGGCGGAACATGCCTTCCATGCCGAAGGTGCGCGCCTCGTCGGCCACGATCGGCACGATGCGCTCGCCGATCTGCTTGTCGCGCAGCAGCAGGTTCATGCCGCGCACCAGCGCCATGGTGGTGGAGATCTCGCGCTCGCCGGTGCCCTTGGTGATCTGCTCGAACGCGGCCAGCTCCGGCGCCTTCAGCTTGACGTCCGAGGTGCGGCGGCGCTGCGGCAGCGAGCCGCCCAGCGCGCGGCGGCGCTCGAGCATGTACTGCACTTCCGGCGAATCCTTGCCGGGGTGGTAGTACGGCACGTCCTTGAGCTTGCCGTCCGGCACCGGGATGTTGAAGCGGTCGCGGAAGTGGCGCACGGCCTCGTCGTCCAGCTTCTTCTGCTGGTGCGTCGGGTTCTGCGACTCGCCGGCCGCGCCCATGCCGTAGCCCTTCACCGTCTTGGCCAGGATCACCGTGGGCATGCCCTTGGTGTTCACCGCCTGGTGATAGGCCGCGTAGACCTTGTGCGGATCATGGCCGCCGCGGTTGAGGCGCCAGATGTCGTCGTCGCTCAGGTTGGCGACCATCTCGCGCGTCTGGGGATACTTGCCGAAGAAATGCTCGCGCGTGTACGCGCCGCCGAAGGCCTTGCAGGCCTGGTACTCGCCGTCGATGGTTTCCATCATCAGCTTCTGCAGCACGCCGTCCTTGTCGCGCGCCAGGAGCGGATCCCAGTAGCTGCCCCAGATCACCTTGATGGCGTTCCAGCCGGCGCCGCGGAACACGCCTTCCAGCTCCTGGATGATCTTGCCGTTGCCGCGCACCGGACCGTCCAGGCGCTGCAGGTTGCAGTTGATCACGAACACCAGGTTGTCCAGGCCTTCGCGACCGGCCAGCGAGATGGCGCCGAGCGATTCCGGCTCGTCCGTCTCGCCGTCGCCCATGAAGCACCAGATCTTGCGGTCGGACTTCGGCACCAGGCCGCGGTGCTCCAGGTACTTCCAGAACTGCGCCTGGTAGATCGCCTGGATCGGGCCCAGGCCCATCGACACCGTCGGCACCTGCCAGTAGTCCGGCATCAGCCAGGGGTGCGGATAAGAAGACAGGCCATGGCCCTTGCCCGCCACTTCCATGCGGAACAGGTCGAGCTGGTCCTCGCCGATGCGGCCTTCCAGGAAGGAGCGCGCATAGATGCCCGGGCTGGAATGGCCCTGGTGGAACACCAGGTCGCCCGGATGGTCGGCGCTCGGCGCGCGCCAGAAATGATTGAAGCCCACGTCGTACAGCGTGGCCGAGGACGCGAAGCTGGCGATATGGCCGCCCAGCTCGCCCGGCTTGCGGTTGGCACGCACCACCATGGCCATCGCGTTCCAGCGGACCAGGGTGCGGATGCGCCACTCGATCGCCGCATCGCCGGTCATCTTCGCCTCGTTGGCCGGCGCGATGGTGTTGACGTATTCGGTGGTCGGATTGAACGGCAGGTAGCCGCCGGCGCGACGGGTCGAGTCGACCATCTTTTCCAGCAGGTAATGCGCGCGCTCGGTGCCGTCATGGTTGATGACTGCATTGAGCGAATCGACCCATTCCTGGGTTTCGGTGGGGTCGAGGTCCTGGTGGAGGATGTCGTCGAGCTGATCCATGGGGAGTCTTCTCTCCGCGACGCCGGGAACCGGCGTGGCTGCAGGTGGCGCATCGGGGATGCGGGGAACCCTCCGAGTTTAGCTCCGGCGGGGTCTGGCCGCCAATTCGACTGGGGTCGATACGGCGCCGCATGGAGGGGGTGGGGCGATTTAGAAAAGGCAAAAAAAGAACCGGCGGGTGAGCGCCGGTTCTTGGATAACCTTTCAAAGTGGAATCCTTCTCCCTCCGGGAGAAGGTGGCGGCAGCCGGATGAGGGTACGGGCGGAGCGGTGCGCATCACTCTTGCGCTCCGCCCGCCCCCTCACCCCAACCCCTCTCCCGGAGGGAGAGGGGCTCAAAGCGTCAGCGGCTCTTCTGCTGCCCGCGGATCTGCGCGTCCACCGCGGCGATGGCGGTCATATTGACCACGCGGCGCGGCGTCGAGGCCGGGGTCAGGATGTGCGCCGGCTTGTCGATGCCCATCAGGATCGGGCCGATGGCGACGCCGTCGGTCATCACGCGCACCATGTTGTAGGTGATGTTGGCGGCGTCCAGGTTCGGCATCACGAACAGGTTGGCGCGGCCGGTCAGCGTGGTGTTGGGGAACATGCGCGTGCGCAGGCCCTCGTCCCAGGCGGTATCGGCCTGCATTTCGCCGTCCATCTCAAGCTTGGGCAGGCGCGACTTCAGCAGCTCGTAGACCTTGCGCATCTTGGCCGCGCTGGGGTTGTCGTGGCTGCCGTAGTTGGAATGCGACAGCAGCGCCACCTTCGGCTCGATGCCGAACAGCTTCAGGCGATAGCTGGCCTGCAGGGTCGCCTCGGCGATCTGCTCGGCGCTGGGGTCGACCTGCACGTGGGTGTCGAGGAAGAACCAGGCGCCCTGGTCGTTGATCACGCCGGTCATGGCCGAGGTGCACTGCACGCCCGGATCCAGCCCGAACACGCTGCGCATGTAGCCGAGCTTCTTGTGGAAGCGTCCCACCAGGCCGCAGATCATCGCGTCCGCCTCGCCGCGCTCGACCATCAGCGAGGCGATCAGCGTGGGCCGCGAGCGCAGCAGGTTCTTGGCCGCCGCCGGCGACACGCCGCGGCGCTCGGTCAGCGCGTGGTACTGCTGCCAGTAGTCGTTGAAGCGCGGATCGTCGTCGATATTGGTCAGCTCGAAATCGACGCCTTCCTTCATGCGCAGGCCCAGGCGCTGGATGCGCGTCTCGATCACGCTGGGGCGGCCGATCAGGATCGGGAAGGCCAGGCGCTCGTCGATCACCGTCTGCACTGCGCGCAGCACGGTCTCTTCCTCGCCCTCGGCGTAGACCACGCGCTTGCGGTCGGCGCGCGCGCGCTCGTACACCGGCTTCATCAGCAGGCCGGTGCGGTAGATGAACTGGCCGAGCTTTTCCTTGTAGGCGTCCATGTCGGTGATCGGACGCGTGGCCACGCCCGAATCCATCGCCGCCTGCGCCACCGCGGGCGCCAGCATCACCAGCAGGCGCGGGTCGAACGGGCGCGGGATCAGGTAATCCGGGCCGAAGGTGGGCACGTCGCCGCCATAGGCGCTGGCCAGGTCGCCGGCTTCCATGCGGGCCAGCTGGGCGATGGCGCGCACGCAGGCGGTCTTCATCGCCTCGTTGATGCCGGTGGCGCCGACGTCCAGCGCGCCGCGGAAGATGTACGGGAAGCACAGCGCGTTGTTGACCTGGTTCGGATAGTCCGAGCGGCCCGTCGCGATGATGCAGTCCGGACGCACGCGCTGGGCGTCCTCCGGCAGGATCTCGGGGTTGGGATTGGCCAGCGCCAGGATGATCGGCTGCCGGCCCATGGTGGCGACCATCTCCGGCTTCAGCACGCCGCCGGCGGACAGGCCCAGGAAGATGTCCGCGCCGTCGACGATCTCGGCCAGCGTGCGCGCCTTGGTGTCGCGCGCGTAGCGCTGCTTGTCCGGGTCCATGTGGTCGCGGCCGGTGTACAGCACGCCCTCGCGGTCGTAGGCGAGGATGTGCTCAGGCTTGAGGCCCAGCGCCACCAGCATGTCCAAACAGGCGATGCCGGCCGCGCCGGCGCCGGCGGTGGCCAGCTTCACGTCCTCGATCTTCTTGCCCACCACTTCCAGCGCGTTGAGCACGGCGGCGCCGACGATGATCGCGGTGCCGTGCTGGTCGTCGTGGAATACCGGGATCTTCATGCGCTCGCGCAGCTTGCGCTCGACGATGAAGCATTCCGGCGCCTTGATGTCCTCGAGGTTGATGCCGCCGAAGGTCGGCTCCAGGCTGGCGATGATGTCGACCAGCTTGTCCGGGTCGCGCTCGTCGATCTCGATGTCGAACACGTCGATGCCGGCGAACTTCTGGAACAGCACGCCCTTGCCTTCCATCACCGGCTTGCCGGCCAGCGGACCGATGTCGCCCAGGCCCAGCACCGCGGTGCCGTTGGTGATCACCGCCACCAGGTTGCCGCGCGCGGTCATCTCGCTGGCGGCGTTGGCGTCCTCGACGATGGCTTCGCAGGCGTAGGCCACGCCGGGCGAATAGGCCAGCGACAGATCGCGCTGGGTGACCATGGCCTTGGTGGCCGAAACCTTGATTTTGCCGGGGCGCGGCAGGCGGTGATATTCGAGGGCGGCGAGTCGAAGTTCTTCGGGGAGTGCCATGAGTGCGCGATTCGCTGAGGATGCGTGAGGGAATGGGCGTGCCGCTTGCGGCAACATCGCGGGATGGTAGCACCGCGCCGGTGCGATTCCCTTGCGCAATGCGCAAGAACGTACGCGTATGGCGAGCGCGGATGTGCGGCATTAAGCCACGCCATGCAGCTCGCGGATCGACGCTTAGCCCGAATGTATTAGAGGCTGAGCGAGAGGCTCTCGGCCTGCACCCGCCCCATGTGGATGCGGTTGACGAACAGCGAGAACGCCAGCTTGCCCGCCAGCCCATGCACATGCTGCATCCACGGCGGCAGCCAGCGCGGCGGCACGATCGCGCCGGATTCGAAATGCGGCTGCAGGCTCAGCACGTCATGCAGCGCCAGCTTGCCGGCGAACAGGTGCCGCAGCATGTCCATGCGCCGCTGCTTGAGTGCCCAGCGGAAGAAGGTGTGCACGGTGAGCAGGCCGCTCAGGTACACGTTGTCCTTGGCGAAGGCCGCGCCGCCGCCCAGCGGCACGCCGCGGAACACGCGCTGGGCCGAGTGGAAGCTGTCGAACGGGTTCTGTCCGCAGCTGGAGAAATACTTGTAGACCTCGACGAAGTCGGCCCCGTTGAGCGCCATGTCGATGGCCAGGATGCGCAGGCTGATGCGCTTGAGCCGGGCGATGTCGATCGCGCCGGACATCAGCTCGGCGAACACGGCCAGGCCTTCCTGCGTCGCCGTGACCCGCGGCGAGGTGCGCGCCAGCGAGGCCAGCACCGGCTGGGCACGGCCATTGAGCGCAGTCAGCGAATGCACGTAGGCCTCGTGGGCCAGCAGCTGGTGGCGGTCGTATTCGCTGAAATGGGTGCCGCCGCGCAGGCGGATGCGGGTGGCGCCGGCCGCGGCCTTCGCGGTCAGTTCGTCGTCGACCTCGACGTGGATCACGCCGTCGCCGAAGAACCGGTCCAGCGTCGCGGCCAGATCGGCGCGCAGCACGTCGGCCTGCATGCTCTGGCTGTCGTCGTCACCGAGCAGGTCCGAGCCCAGCTCGTCCGACAGCTCGACGAAGTAGCGCGCCGCATCGAGATTGCTGCGGTCGCTGCCCGGGATCGGATCGCCCGGACGGCCATACAGCACGATCGACGGCGCGGTGAAACCCGCCGTACCCACCGCCTCGAGCATTTCGGCGGCGATGCGCCAGGACTCGGCGGTGCGGCACAGATATTCGCCCATCGGGTCGTCGTGGCCGGCCTCGCGCTCGATCCTGGCCAGCTCGGCGCGCGCCTCGGACAGGTCCGGGCGCGGGTAGTCGACCTGGGGCAGGCTGTAGTCGCCCTTGCTGAAGGCCGCGATCAGGCGGTTTTCCAGGGTCGCCGGCCAGGCCACGGTGGGCAGGATGCGGATGCCTTTGACCGCGGCGAGCAGGCGCTGGTCCAGCGTGGCGTAGCGTTGCAAGGCTGGCGACAGCTCGACGCCGGCGACGCTCATGCCGACCTCCGGCGCAGGGCGTCGATGCGCCGGATCAGGTCCGTGGCGATCGGGCTGGCCTTGAAGGCGCTGAACGGACCGCGCATGCCGGCGGGGATGAAATTCACTTCAGACCCCAGCCGCGAGGATTCCGTGCGCAGCGTCAGGGTGATGCGCGGCGGGTTGGTCATGGTGGTGCTGTTGACGTTGATGACCTCACCCAGCGCCAGGCGCGTGCTCTCCCCGCGGTTCTTCACCACCAGGGTGTCGCCCTCCAGCCAGACCTCGTCGGACAGATTGAAGATCAGGCGCTTGAGCAGCAGGCCACCGACAATGCACATCACGAAGGGCACGAACAGGCCCATCCACTGACCGGGATCCGCGGCGGCACGGGCGGCGCCGTTGTCAAAAATCCAGATAAGCGCGAACACCGCGATGAAACCGAACCACATCACGGGAAAGATCCGCTTGTAGAAGAACGTCTTGGACGACGACAGCCGCTGCATTCCCGCACCCCTGGCCGCGATGGCCTTATTAGTAAAGCAATCCTAAGAACAAGCTACTCCCGCTCCCGCCCGCCGCGATGCCCATGCGGCTTGGTCGGCGGACGTCCGCCACGCTGCCGGCGCAGGCGCGCCTCCAGCGTGGCCGCCTGTTCTTCGCGCTCGTCGCGCAGCTTCAGGTAATTGCGCCAGCGCTCGGCCGAGAGTTCGCCATTGTCCAGCGCCGCCTGCACCGCGCAGCCGGGCTCGCTGCCGTGGCCGCAGTCGGCGAAACGGCAGCGCTGGGCCAGTTCGTCGATGTCGGCGAACAGGTCGAGGTTTTCCTCGCCGGTGAGCTTGAGCTCGCGCATGCCGGGCGTGTCGATCAGGCAGCCGCCGCTGGGCAGCTGCAGCAGGGCGCGGTGCGTGGTGGTGTGGCGGCCGCGGCTGTCGTGCGCGCGCACTTCGCCGGTGGCCATGCGCTGGGTGCCGAGCAGGGTATTCGTAAGCGTGGACTTGCCCGCGCCGGAGGAACCCACCAGCACCGCGCTGTCGCCGGGCTGCAGATAGCGCGAAAGCTCGGCCACGCTGGCCGGGTCCTTGCCGTTGATGGCGTGGATCGGCGTGCCGGCGGGCAGGCGCGAACGCAGGGTTGCGAGCAAGGCGTCCGCGTCGTCGCGGATATCCAGCTTGCTCAGCAGCACCACCGGCTGCGCGCCGGAGTCCTCGGTCAGCGACAGATAGCGCTCGATGCGCGCGGGATTGAAGTCGCCATCCAGGCCGGTCAGCACCAGCACGTAGTCGATATTGGTGGCGATGATCTGCCGCTCGTAGCGCTCGCCGGCGGCGGCACGGGACAGCACCGAACGGCGCGGCAGCACCTTGGCGATATGCGGCGGGTTGCCCGGCTCCAGCTCCACGAAATCGCCCACGGCGGGGCGTTCGGCGGGATCCAGGCCACGTTTTAGGAAATGTCCGGCCGGCTGGGCCCCGAACAGCGCGACGCCGTCGTGCAGCTCGTAGCCCGCGCGATGCTGGGCGACCACCCGGGCCAGCCGCAGCTGGCCTGCCGGCAGGGCATCGCCGCGCCAGCCGACGCTGCGCAGGCGTTCGATGGTCTCGGCCTCGGTCATGAGGGGCGATTATGCCCTGCCTGAAGGCTGCCCGGAATCGCGCTGGCGCACGCCTCGCACGCCCTGCCGGGCGCTGCTAGCATGCGGACGTACCCCAGAGCGCCGCACGGCGCCCAGCAGACGAAGGACCCAAGACGTTGGCCCCGATGATCCGACCCAGCGCGCACCTGGCCGAAGTGCGCTACGAAATCCGCGGCGCACTCACCCGCCGCTCGCGTGAACTGGAGGCCGCCGGCCTGCCGATCATCAAGCTGAATATCGGCAACCCGGGCCGCTACGGCTTCGAAACCCCGCCCCACCTGCGCGATGCCATCGCCGCCCATCTGCGCGACAGCGAGGCCTATGGCCACGAACAGGGCCTGGAAGAAGCGCGCGAGACCATCGCCGCGCAGCAGCGCGCGCGCGGCGCGCGCGGCGTGGAAGTGGAGCGCATCTTCGTCGGCAACGGCGTCAGCGAACTGATCGACCTGAGCCTGCGCGCCCTGCTGCAGCCGGGCGACGAAGTGCTGCTGCCCAGCCCGGACTATCCGCTGTGGAGCGCCGCCACCATCCTCAACGACGGCCAGCCGCGCTATTACCGCTGCCTGGCCGAAAACGGCCACCTGCCCGATCCGGACGAGATCGAGGCGCTGGTCACCGCGCGCACCCGCGCGATCGTACTGATCAATCCGAACAACCCGACCGGCGCCGTGTATCCGCGCGAGCTGCTGGAGCGCATCGTGCGCATCGCCGAGCGCCATCACCTGCTGCTGCTCACCGACGAGATCTACGACGAGATCCTCTACGACGGCGCGCAGTTCGTGCCGCTGGCGACGGTGGCCGGCGACGTGCCCTGCGTGAGCTTCGGTGGCCTGAGCAAGGTGCACCGCGCCTGCGGCTATCGCGTGGGCTGGATGAGCCTTTCCGGCGACCCGGTGCGCACCCACGACTACCGCGACGCGCTGCAGCTGCTCGCCGCGCTGCGCCTGTGCGCCAATGTCACCGCGCAATGGGCGGTGCGTCCGGCGCTGGAAAGCAAGCCGACCATCGGCGCGCTGACCTCGCCCGGCGGGCGCCTGCACGAGGCGCGCCGGATGATCCTGGAAGGCGTGGCCAACAGCGAGTTCCTCGACCTGGCCACGCCGGGCGGCGCGCTGTACGCGTTCCCGCGCGTGCGCGCCGACCGCGTGCCGCGCTTCGACGACAACGCCTTCGCGCTGCGCCTGCTGGAAGAGGAATCGGTGCTGGTGGTGCCCGGCAGCAGCTTCAACGTGCCGGACAGCCGCCACCTGCGCCTGACCCTGCTGCCGCCGCCGGAGCAGCTGCGCGAGGTGTTCGTGCGCATCGAGCGCGTGCTCGCGCGCATGGCCGAAGGGCAGCACGCGCGCGCGGTCGCCTGACCGCACGCGTGCTGGCTTATCTCGCGCTAGGCGACTCCTACACCATCGGCGAGGGCGTCCCCGCCGAAGGCCGCTGGCCGATGCGCCTGGCCGCTGCCCTGCGCATGCAGGGCGTGGCGCTGGCCGATCCAGCCATCCTCGCCACCACCGGCTGGACCACCGACGAGCTGTCGGCGGCGATGGATGCCGCCGAATTCGCCCCACCTTACGACCTGGTCAGCCTGCTGATCGGCGTCAACAACCAGTACCGCGGACGTTCCGCCGACGACTACCGCGGCGAGTTCCGCCGCCTGCTGGAACGCGCGATCGCCCTGGCCGGCGACCGTCCCGGCCGCACTCTGGTGCTGTCGATTCCCGACTGGGGCGTCACCCCGTTCGCCCGCGACAGCGGCCGCGATACCGCGCGGATCGCCGCCGAGCTGGACGCCTTCAACGCCATCGCCGGCGAGGAAAGCCGCCGCGCCGGCGCCGCCTTCGTCGACATCGCACCAATTTCCCGCGAGTTCCCCTCCCTGCTCGCCGGCGACGGCCTGCACCCCTCCGCCGCGCAATACGCGCTGTGGGCCGAGGCCGCGTTGCCGGTCGCCCGCCGCCTGCTGGCCTGAGCGCACCTTCCGCGCCGCAACAAAGCTGCAACCGCGCCGCCACGAGCCGGTGACCTGCCCCGCGCAGACTGAGCTCCCGGATACCACACCGGGAGAGACCGCCATGGCGACCTTTCACTGCCGCAGCGCCTTCATCTCCGACGTGCACCTTGGCACGCCCGACTGCAAGGCTTCGTACCTGCTCGACTTCCTGCGCAAGCTCCGCTGCGAGAAGCTTTATCTCGTCGGCGACATCATCGACATGGAATCGCTGGCCAAGCGCATCTGGTGGCACGCCGATCATGGCGCCGTACTGGCCGAGGTGCTGGACATGGCGCGGCGTGGCATCGAGGTGATCTACATCCCCGGCAACCACGACGCGCCGCTGCGCGGCCTGGCCGGACAGAGCTTCGGCGGCGTGCGCATCGAGCTGGACGCCGTGCACGAAGGCGCCGACGGCCGCCGCTACCGGGTCAGCCACGGCGACGAGTTCGATCCCGAGCGGATCGGCCGCACCTGGATGCTGCACCTGGGCGAGGTGATGCACCGCTTCATCTGCTGGACCAACCGCCGCGTGCACGCCATGCGGCGCCGGCTGGAGCTGCCGTACCTGCCGCTGTCGATCATCGTGAAATCGCACATCCGCAAGGCGCTGGCCTATATCCGCGCCTACGAGGAGCGCGTGGCGACCGATGCGCGCGAGCGCGGCTTCGATGGCCATATCTGTGGGCACATCCACTTCGGCCATGTGCGCGACATGGACGGCGTGCTGTACCTCAACGACGGCGACTGGGTCGAGCACTGCACCGCCCTGGTCGAGGACCATACCGGCGCGATGGAACTGATCCACTGGAGCGAGCAGCCGGCCGCGCTCGGCCGCGCCAGCCGCGAGCTGGTGCTGCCCTCGCCCGCCTCCGGCCTGGCGCTGGCGCCGCTGGCCCGGCACCGGCGCAGCCTGGCGGAACTGCGCCCGGCCGCCTGATCCCCGGGGAAACTTTCGCCAGGGACGAGCGGCGAGGACGCGGGGCGACAGGACGCGCCGCCGCAGGGATGCGGGCCGCGTCCTCGCCGCTCGTTCCTGAAGCCCCTCTCCCCTCGGGAGAGGGGTTGGGGTGAGGGTACGGGCAGAGCGCAAGGCTGATGCGCACCGCTCCGCCCGTACCCTCATCCGGCTGCCGCCACCTTCTCCCGGAGGGAGAAGGCCTCTCCTCGAAGGGTGAGGACGTTGAAGCTGCCCGAAGGCGGCGGCATATGGAGGGGCGTATCATTGACCCTCTTTGCCGGAGTCCCACTGATGTCCCTCGACAGCGCCACCCGCGAACGCATCGAAACCCTGCTCAAGAACCACCGCGTGGTGCTGTTCATGAAGGGCACCCGCCAGCAGCCGATGTGCGGCTTCTCCGCCGCGGCGACCAACACGCTCAACGAGCTGCTGCCTGACTACCACACGGTCAACGTGCTGGAAGACCCGGAGATCCGCGAGGGCATCAAGGCCTACGGCGAGTGGCCGACCATCCCGCAGCTGTACGTGGAAGGCGAGCTGGTCGGCGGCGCCGACATCATTCGCCAGATGTACACCAGCGGCGAGCTGCACAGCCTGTTCGGCGCCACCCCGCCGGACCGCAGCGCACCGGAGATCACCATCACCGACAAGGCCGCCGAGGCGATCCGCCAGGGCACCGCCAACGCCAAGGGCCTGGCCCTGCACCTGGAGATCGGTCCGGACCACAGCGCCGGCTTCCAGCTGGCCCCGGCCGGCGACCACGACATCGTCTCCAGCAGCAACGGCATCGACGTGCATTTCGACCCGGGCAGTGCCCAGCGCGCCAAAGGCATCGTGATCGACTGGGTCTCCACCGTGCAGGGCGAGGGCCTGAGCCTGAAGTTCCCCGGTGCGCAGGAGATCAAGAACCTGACCGTGCAGGAGCTCAAGGCCCGCCTGGCCGCCGGCGACCTGGTGCTGGTCGATGTGCGCCCGGCCCATGGCCGCGCCCAAGCCGCACCGCTGGCCCAGGCCCGCGTGCTTGAGGAAGAGGGCTACGACACGCTGGCCGCCCTGCCCAAGGACACCGCCATCGCCTTCATCTGCCACCACGGCGTGTCCAGCCGCGGCGTGGCCGAGCGCTTCGCCGCGCACGGCTTCAGCAACGTCTACAACGTGCAGGGCGGCATGGATGCATGGGCGGAGGAGATCGATCCGAGCGTGCCGCGCTACTGAACACCTAGGAAAATTTCCTATAAAAAACGGGGCCTTCGGGCCCCGTCTTCGTTCGCGAAGGGCAAAAAAACAGGGCAAAACGCGCCTGTTATTCAGCATTTGTTTATTTGATTCGCAGTTTCGTGCGAAACGTGCTCGGACTCGCCGCGAGAAGCTGTGAGCACTGGCCGCAAAGGTCTTCGGCTTCCTTGCTACGAGCTTGCGATATCTCCGAATACCGCAATTACTTGCGTCTGAAATGCGAGATTTTTCGTACGCATGAAGCGCGCCATCGCAGCGCCCATACGTTTTTTCTCACGCCCCGTAACCATTGCATAACAAATGCGTGGTTCGTAGCTTCGGTCTAGGCCACTAGTCACGGCGGGGCACGCCATGAAAGGCCTCCGGGTGTGGGGACATCCGGACGAATCGGGGGAGTAAGGCTTACCAAGGCAGGCATGACAGGGGCATCCCGCTCCGGGCATGGCTTTGCCGTGGGCGGCATTCCGGTTCGATGAAACGACTCGCTCAGTCTTCGAGACCAAAACATCATCAACCGAGGTTCGACCATGACTTCCAGCAAAGCCAATCGCTCCGGTGGTTTTCCGCTGCCGCTGCGCCCGCTCACTCTCGCCCTGGCCCTTGGCCTGGGCCTTGCGAGCAGCGGCGTCGCGCTTGCCCAGTCCAACGCGACGGGCGTGATCTTCGGCCAGGCCGCGCCGGGAGAAACGATCCACATCGAAAGCCTGCAGACCGGCCTCAAGCGCGACCTCACCGCCGACGCGCAGGGCCGCTACCGCGCCGCGTCGCTGCCGATCGGCACCTACACCGTGTCGCTGGTGAAGGACGGCAAGGTGGTGGACAGCCGCAATGACGTGCAGACCACCATCAGCAGCGGTACCGAGGTGTCCTTCTCCGCCAACGCCGCCAATGCGCAGACGCTGGGCGCGGTGCAGGTCGTGGGCAACGTACTGCCGGCGATTGACGTGTCGTCGGTGGACTCGCGCGCCGTGCTCACCGCCGACCAGCTGGCCAAGCTGCCGATCGCGCGCACCTCGATCAGCTCGATCGCCCTGCTCGCGCCAGGCACCACGCCGGCCGCGAGGGGCTACGGCAACGCGCTGTCGTTCGGCGGTTCGTCGGCCTCGGAGAACGCGTACTACATCAACGGTTTCTCGGCCACCAACCCGCTGACCGGCGTGAGCTCGCGCCAGCTGCCGTATGACGCGATCGACCAGGAGCAGGTGCTGATCGGCGGCTACGGCGCCGAATACGGCCGTTCCACCGGCGGCGTGATCAACGTGGTGACCAAGCGCGGCACCAACCAGTGGAAGGGCGACATCCAGGCGTTCTGGTCGCCCAGCGACCTGGCGCAGCAGCCGCGCAACGTGTATCGCCGCAACGGCACGCTGTATCAGGTCGGCAATGCCTTCTCGCCGCGCGACCGCGACGAGATCCAGTACTCGGGCTCGATCGGCGGCGCGCTGATCAAGGACAAGCTGTTCTTCTTCGGCGCCGCGGACGCGGTGCGCCAGACCGATGTCGCCTACGGCACGCAGTCGAACAACTCGACCGTGCAGAACGACACCAACAAGATCACCCGCTGGCTGACCAAGTTCGACTGGAACATCACCGACAACCACATCGTGGAATTCACCGCGATCGGCGACGACGAGACCACCGACTCGCAGATCTACGGTTACAACTATTCCACCCTGTCGAACACCGGCTACAAGGGCCACCAGTACACCAAGAACTACAACGGCACCCAGACCAACGGCACGCCGGGCGGCAACATCTACATCGGCCACTACACCGGCTACATCACCGACGACCTGACCGTCAACGCGATGTACGGCAAGAGCCGTTCGGACCATATCCAGAGCATCACCGGCGCCGGCGGCACGCCCTGCCCGGCGATCACCGACAACCGCGCGATCGCCGCGACCAACCCGGCGCCCAGCTGCCAGTTCGGCGCCACCACCACCTTGCGCCCCGGCTCGCAGGACCGCACCAACGGCTGGAGCTTCAACATCGAGTACCGCCTGGGCAGCCATGACTTCCGCGGCGGCATGGACAACTACATCCTGCGCGCCACCTGGGGCAGCGCGCCGGTGACCGGCACCGGCTGGCGCTACTTCGACCTCGGCAGCGGCCAGGCGATCACCCAGCGCCTGACCAACCTCGGCCTGGATCCGGCCCTGTACAACCCGGCCTCGTTCGCCAACGGCTACTACGCCGAATCCACCGGCCTGAGCACCGGCACCTCGGCGCGCACCGCGCAGCGCTCGGAGTTCATCGAAGACCACTGGCAGCTGACCGACCGCTGGAACATCTACCTGGGCCTGCGCAACGAGCAGTTCACCAACTACAACGGCGTCGGCGCCGCCTATGCCAAGGAGCGCAACCAGCTCGACCCGCGCCTGGGCTTCGCCTGGGACGTGTACGGCGACAGCTCGCTGAAGGTCTACGGCAACGCCGGCCGCTACCACCTCGGCCTGCCCACCAGCGTGGCCGTGCGCGGCGCAGGTCCCTCCACCTTCCCGTCCACCTACTACTCGTTCACCAGCATCGACCCGGTCACCGGCGTGCCGCAGGGCCTGAGCGTGGGCGCGCCGTGGTCGCAGACCTTCTACAACAACGGCGCCAACGGCACCCCGCCGGATGCCAGGACGGTGTCGGTAAAGGACCTGAAGACCTACTACCAGGACGAGTACATCCTCGGCTTCGACAAGCAGCTGGCGAACAACTGGACGGTCGGCGCGAAGGCCATGTTCCGCGTGCTGCGCAACCTGATCGACGACGACTGCGACAGCCGTCCGATCCAGGCCTGGGGCGACGCGCACGGCATGAGCGCCGCGGTCGCCGCCGGTATCGCCAACAGCACGCAGTGCTGGCTGTACAACCCGGGCAACGCCAACACCTTCATCCTGTCGCCCGCCGCCGGCCAGTACTTCGAAGTGCCGCTGACCGCCAAGGAGATCGGCGAGCCGAAGGCCAAGCGCCGCTACTACATGCTCGACCTGTATGCCGAGCACCAGTTCAGCGACAAGTGGTACGCCAAGGTCGAGTACACCTTCTCGCGCAGCTACGGCAACTCCGAAGGCCAGCTCGACTCCGACATCGTGCAGGCGGACGTGTCGACCACCGAGAGCTGGGATGCGCCGGAACTGATGGAGAACACCAACGGCCCGCTGGCCAACGACCAGACGCACCAGCTGCGCATCCTGGGCGTGTACCAGCCGACGCCGGAATGGCGCCTCTCCACTGTCACCCGCATCGCCTCCGGCACGCCGATCAGCTGCATCGGCGCCCGTCCGGAATCCGCGGGCGGCGACCCGGTGGGCTACCAGGCGGCGTACTTCTGGTGCAACGGCAAGCCCGCTCCGCGCGGTTCGTACGGCCGCACGCCGTGGACCTACACCATCAACCTCAGCGCTGCCTGGCAGCCGGCCTTCCTGGACCACAAGCTGACCCTGTCGGCCGACGTGTTCAACCTGCTCGGCAAGCAGCGCATCACCCAGCTCAACGAGACCTGCGAAGACCCCTCGGGCAACACCACCATCAACTGCTTCCGCCCGCGCTCGTTCCAGGACCCGCGCTACGTCCGCCTCGGCGCGCGTTACGACTTCTCGCTGTGAGCACTTAAGTCATCACAAAGTGCGCGGGAACCTTTGGATGGAGGTTCCCGCGCCAAGAACAGCTGGTATCTCCCCATATGGGCCGCCGAGAGGCGGCTCTTTTTTTATCGATGCTGCGTTGCTGCGGGTGACGATGTCCGTGCATTGTCTGTGGAGCGCCAAGCCCATTGCTCGTCATTCCGGCGCAGGCCGGAATCCAGTAGCGCAAACCCTGGATTTTCGCGATAGCGTCAGTTTGGCTACTCGCGACCTTCGAGCGGTGTCGTTACTGGATTCCGGCCTGCGCCGGAATGACGAGCAAAAGAGCCGGCGTAGGTTGGGGTGAGCGCAGCGAACCCCAACATCGGCACATCGATGCGCACCGCACGTTGGGGTGCGCCTGCGGCTTACCCCAACCTACGCCGGTTGTTTACGCCGGCTGGCGTTGGCACTGCATGCGTAGACGCGCCTTCGTGACGCAGCGGGAGTCCATCTCGATGAATGATGACGGGGACGAGGGACATCTAACGCCTCCGGCCCCTTTAAGTCTCTTCGAACGGATAGATATCGAATGACAGAGAAACGCCAAGGCGCGCTAACCGCTGCATCAGCTCCGAAGTTAGTGAATCAAAGCCGTAGATGACCGAGAAGCGAACTCACTGCACCAGACCTTGCATTGCCTCGAAGGCGTATTGCTGAAGAGCAAACGGCGCTCGAGGCAAAAACGACTTCACGGCCGTCTCGACCTCGTCGGGCCGAGATGAAAACCAGTGCCCAAGGCCATGCAAGGCGGACTCCTGACAAGCCAGAACGTCAACCTCCAGAACGGAGCCGATCGTCTGGCAAATAACAGAGTCGACGTCCTCCATATCTGCGCGCCTAGGGATGCCATGCCTGGGAAACATATCCCACCACATGTAGCACGTCTCTCCGTAGCTCTGCGGCAGGCCACCATGCTCTCGATAGGCGCCATTCCCTTCCAACTTCTGCGCAAACAAGTCGGAAAACACAAATCGCATACCAGCAATCGCCCGCTTGCGGACCTCAAAATCGATCGACGCGTCCAAATATAGGTATGCGATCGGACCGCAACTTGGATTCACCAAGCAGCGCAGCCCCATGCATACCTGCCCCTCACTAAATTGGCTGCCCATGCTGGCAGCCTGCATGAATACGCCCGCCGTCAATTCGACAAGCAGCTCCTTCGCGACAGACGGATCTTCATGCTCATCGCGGAAATACCATTCAAGGCCATCAGTCGGGCGCTCAAATAGATAGTTTGTGAACTCAGTAAGATTCATGTAGCAGTCTTCTCTCGACCAGCGCTCAATGGTGCGCAGCACACCATACGAGGCTGCGCAAATAGTCAGCCATGCCTCAATAGTCGCCCGATACAGTTAAAGACATCTCTCCCTTTAGACTTATTTTCATCCGTATAGACATAGACCTGCCTAAAGAAAGAATTGACAATCCTCATATTTAAGCAACGCGAAGCTTGCAGACTCCACACTCTTGCCAGAGCTAATGATTTGACATTTGACATACGGCAATGTGATTTGCCCATATCTATCGAATTCAAACAATTCGATATAACCGAAGGAGTATGCATCAGTACGAATGCTGATCGGTAATGACCATTTATAATAGCCATCAACCAAATCGCCAAGCATGACTTCCACGTTGTCGCTGTTAGGGTTCACCAAGACAGCTTTGGCCTCAGCACCAAGACGAGCGACCGCGCCATCAGAGCCCAGCGCTGGCTTCAGCACCAGTCCGGCAAAAAGCTTTCTTTCGATGGATTCGTAGTCATCCAAGGGGCCGCAACTCATAAGTGATACATAATGCTTCCTAAAAAAAAAGTTCCACAGAGTAACCAGCGCGTTTCGATAGTCGGACATCAGTTCCGTCACGTTCTGCATGGAATTTACCTATGTCATGGGGAATGTTTGTAGGGGCGACAAAGGGTGCACGGGCACGTTCGGCGGCTGGCTCGGAGAACTTCTGCGGAATGGGTAGCAAACGCATGTCTTTGGATTTTGATTGTATTCAATCCAGTGCCAATGCCAATCACTCGTAGATCCATGCTCGTCGCCAGGGGCTGCCCACGACCAGCCAGGAGGACAGGGCTTACAGTTTCCATTGCAATCACGCCCCGGATCCGTTGGCAGCACGTCTTGAATAGGGTCGGTTTGACCTCGCGCTCGCGATTCCATCCATGGTGTCACATCAATTGGAGCCCCAATTCTTCCTCCTATCCAGGGTTCTACCCAAGGCATCGTTGCTTGAGTGCCAGTTGGATCGGTATAGCGCAATGGATTACCCGCTACATAAGCATAGGTATTCCGGCCACCTTGCTGTCCGATCGGGTCGCTTTGCCTATACCGACCGGTCGCTGGATCGTAGTCGCGCTGCTGGTTGTGGTACCCCCCACTTTCTGCATCGTAGTACTGGCCGGGGTGCCTTAGGTTTAAAGCCATACCAGCCGTTGATGGAGTCTTCTCACCAAACGGATTTGCCTGATAGCCCCACTGCCAAATGGTGGCTCCCGTACCATCTGTGACCACACGTGGCGTATTTAGCCCATCTGAATGCACATAGCTCACGATGCTGGCGGTGTCGGTTGTATCCACTACCGCGACAGGCAAGTTGTCTAACCAAACATAGCTACGGCTTGTCGCTCCGTACTCGCCGATGAGCTGACTGCCTTCGTCGTAGGCGAAGCGCTGATTAGCCGCCGCCGCCTTGGTTACGCGCTGCCCCATCGCGTTGTAAGTGTAGTTGGCGACGATCTGCCCGTTCCGCTGCACCACCGCCATGCGATTGCGGTCGTTATAGCCGTAACCAAAGGTGTCGCCACCGGTTGAGCTACCCGTCGTATTGCCATTGGCGTCGTAGGTCCGCGCACTGCTGCCGATACTCGTCAGCCAGTGCGTACCCGCCTGATAGCCATAGGTGCCAGTCGCCAGGCCATTGCTCACCTTGCTGAGGCGGTCACCCGTCTTGTTGTACGCGTAAGCCTCAATGGCTTGGCCTTGGGCATCCTTGAGGCCGGTGAGGCGATACAGCGGGTCATAGCTATAGGTTTCGATCGCCGGATTGGCTCCCGACGCATTACCTAGCGCCGTGATATTGCCCATCGCGTCGCGGGCGAAGTGCAGGTTCAGCGCCGGGCTGACGACGTCCATCACAGCGTAGTTGGCATCGTAGGTGCGCGTGATGGTCTGGCCGTTGCCCAGCGTGTAGCTGAGGATGGGGCCGAACGGCAGATAGGTGACGTTGGTGACGACGTTGCCAGCGCCTGCCCCGCTGGTGCCTGGCGGCAGCACGGTGATGGCGTTGATGCGTCCTGCGCCGTCACGGCCGTACTGGATGGCCGTGCCGTCGGGTGTCAGCGTGCTCGCCAAGCGATCGGCCGCGGTGTAGGTGTAGCCGACCGTATCGACGTTCGTGCCCTGGGTCTGGCGCTTCTGCGCCACGTTGCCGCGCATGTCGTAGCAATAGACCGTGGTGACGGCGGTCTCCAGCACGCGGGTCAGGTGGCCGATCGGGGCGGATCCCACGCAGCCGGTGACGCTGTCGGCTTCGTCGTAGCGGTAGCTGATGTTTTCAGTGCTGGTCGGATACGTCGTCGCAGTAAGGCGATCGAGGGCGTCGTAAGTGCTGTGGCTGACGATGTTCCTTGCATCGGTGGCCTGGATGCGATTGCCCGCCGCGTCGTAGACGTAGCTGGACGTGCCGGTGTCGGGGCTGTGCACCGCCGTAGCGTTGCGCAGGCCATCGTAGTCGTAGGTCGTGTTGAGACCGTCCGGGTCGCTCACGCCCTGCAGTTCGTCCCGCGGACCGTAGGCGAACACGCTCTGGGTGTTCTGTGTGGCGGTATCGGTGCCGTTGTAGTTCTCGATGGTGCTGACCAGGCGATTGAGCGCATCGTAACCCTGCTTGCGCTGGACACCCAGTGCATCGGCACTGTGCACCAGGTGGCCGTTGGCGTCGTAGCCGTCGCTGAAGGCGGCCGAGAACACCGTCTTGTTCAGGCCGTCGACCGTCGCGGTGAGCTGGCTCAGGGCATTGAAGGTGTGCGACAGGCTCTTACGCACCGTACCGCTGCTGTCGTACACCTGTTCGGCCGTCTTGTTGTTCGCGGCGTCCAGCGTGTACTGCACGTAGTTGCCCAGCGCATCGGTGATGCGGGTCAGCCGATGGGCCCCGTCGTAGGTATAACTGGTAGTGACCTGGTCGGGATCGGTGACCGAGGCGATCGCGCCGTAGGGCGTATAGGTGAAGCTCGTCGTGGCCCCGCCTACGGTACGCGAGGCCAGCCACCCACGTGGCGTGTAGGTGAGATCCGTGGTGACGCCGTTGGCGTCCGTGCTGCGAGTGACGCGGCCTGCGCCGTCGTAAGAGACGATGGTTGTGCTACGGCCGAGGGCGTCGGTCACGGTGTGAAGATCGCCAGCCTGATAGCAGGCGGCTCCCGGCGTGCCACAGCCCACCGCGCTGCTGGTGAGGTAGTAGCTGTAGGTGGTCGTCTGGCTCAGGTCGGTGCGCGGACCGGTGGCACTCAGCAACAGCCCCTTGATCGGGCACTGGATGCTGTCGACGGCCGTGCAGTAGGTATAGGTCCAGCGGCGCACGCCGGCGGGAACAGTGCCCGTCGCGGTGCAGATGTAGCTGCCAGCCACCGAGACATCGATCTCGCAGCGGGCCAGCACCTGGCCGGCGCTGTTATAGACCCAACCACTGCGAGCCACCACATTGGCGTTCGCGTCGCTGACCGTGCGCAGCAGCGGCAGGCGCAGCGTGGTGTTCCAGGACGTGGTGGTGGTGCGCTGGCTGGCCGTACCCGAGGCCTCAACCTGCTGGTTGACCAGGCCCGTAGCGTCATAGGTGGTCGCCGTGACGTTGCCGTTGAAGTCCGTGGTCGACGCCGGATAACCGTTGGTGTCGTAGGTCCGTGCCTTGAACGGTTGCAAGCAGGCCGGAGCGCAGGCCTGATTCACCGAGGTCACCTTCATCAGCCCTTGCAGACTGGAGAAGTTGACTTGAGAAGTCAGGCCGAGGGCGTAGGTCACGGTGGTCGAGCCCGTCGTATCGAAGCTGATCTGGGTCAGTTCGACGCCACCGGCCAGGCTCGATTGGATGGCCGCGCCGTAGTTGTTGTAGAGAATGCTGGCGTAGGTGGTGCCGGTTTCGTCGATGATCCCGGACAGCGCGCTGGGGTTGGTGTTGCCCGTATTCAGCTGCACCACGGTGTAGGCGTATTGCAGCAACGACGCATCGGGATAGGTCACCGAGAGCAGGTTGCCGGTGCTCGCCTCATGCGCATAGGTCAGCACGCCGCTATCCGGCTGGGTGACCTGCCGCAGCTTGCCAGCACTGTCGTAGGCCAGCTGGAGCTGGCGGCCGTTGGCATCCGTCACCGTCAACAGCAAGCCGGACGTGGGCGCGATGGTCGGGTCGGTCAATGAGGTGCTGTACGTCAGCGTGACGCCGACCCCCGCCTGATCGGTGATCGACTGCAGCTGGCCGGACGCATCGTAGTTCTCGAACTGCCGGGACGACGCGATGAACACCGTATAGCCCGTCACCGCCCCTTGGCCGTCCAGGACTTCGCTCAGCTGGTCGGCCACATCCGTGTCCGTCGACCACTGCCCATTGGCCTTGGTGAACACCAGCTGCGCGCCATCGGGGCGATAAAGCACCGCCCGGGTAGGCGGCAAGGGACCGGAGGTCGGCGTGGTGTTCGAGTTCTGCAGCCACAAGGATCGATCGAAGCTGTGTCGCCACTTGCTGCCCATCGCCGTCGATGCCGTGCTGGCATCGCTGTTGTAGTAGCGCTCGAACGTCAGCCAGCCCTGCTTGAAGTCGACGTCCTGATGGAACTCGTTGCCGCTCGCCAACTGGATCGGATCGCCGGCGCAGAGGCAGCCGGGGTGCCCGATGCTTTTACCGGGGTTGTAGAGGTAGGCCGTCGCGTTAATACCGTTGGCGCCACCGCCACAGGAATGATTGGGACTGGTCAGCCACACCAACCCCGCGGTAGCCGACCCCGGCTCGCTATAGGGCGTCCAGAACATGTTGCAGTCCGGCGGATGGAGCCCGTAGTGCACGTTGTAGTAGGCAAACCAGGCTTGAGCCGCCTCGGCAACCGTATTGAACGGCCCCTTGTACTGCGAAAACGCCGGGTAATATGGCGCCCCGTAATAGGTTTGTGCCTTAGCACCAACCGAGCTAAACCCCAGCGCCAGGCATACAAATACCAGCGCAATACGCCGAACCAAATCCATCTTGCTTCCCCTGTTGTTGCTCCATGCCCGGAAGGTCGAGACTTCACGAGCATCATCGGCGTGACTTATAGCAAACATCTGGTCATTGCCTGCAGCGATGAGTTTACGCAATCCCGATCTCAGACGTGGAGACAGGGGCGAGGTTTGAGGTGAACACCGTCCGGCGCTCCAAGGGTGAGAGGCAGTGCGTAGGTTGGGGTGAGCGCAGCGAACCCCAACGTCGGCACATCGATACGCACGGCAACGTTGGGGTTCGCCTGCGGCTCACCCCAACCTACGCCGGTTGTTCATGCCGGTTGTTGTTGCCATTGCATGCGCAGGTGCGCCTGCGTCGCGCAACGCGTGCCCATCTCGACGAAGGCGGCAATGCCGTCGAGCATGATCGGCAGGCGATGGGCATCGATGCTGCCGCGCTCGTCCACCAGCTCGGCGAGCAACTTTAGCGAGTTGTAGGCGTAGTGCAGCCACTCGGTGGCGTCGTTTAGGAGTTCGTCCGGGCCCGCAGCGGGGTCGGAGAAATAACTGGTGTGGCGGATGATCCAGGGTTCGCCGAAGACGTTGTTCATGAGCAACTCCTTGCTAAGCGCCGCAGCCTCGCTCCGTAAACGGCATGCCGCAGACAGCACGGCATGCCGCGATCACACGGATTCGAGGGTTCACCGGAAGCTCAAAGGGTGAGCGCCGGGCGGCTTGATTGAGGAAGTGGATACGGAGTCAGTAGTTTTCGTGGTCGCGCAGAGCTACGTGCCGGGTAGGACGGCTCGGAAAACTGGCGGAGAAAACTCTTAGTCCGAGGTTCTTCAACCGTGTCCGCGTAATCGTCGGACGGCCCGGATGGTCGGTGGGTGTGTCGCCGAGGGGATCGGCGAGCGCGGAAGTCCCGTATGATCTGGCTTAGCCATGATCAACTCTCCTAAGTTGGTGATGGTCAGCGGGTCGTAGGAGGTCTGAACTCCTGCGGCCCGCGCTTTCATAGCATTGCTGCCATGGTTGTCCGCAAGGCGCAGAAACACACCGCGGATAACGAGAACCACGCTAGCAAAGGCAACCGGCGGTTGTCTGTAGTAATTGCCCGAAAAAGTTTGTCGGGCGTAGGTTGGGGTGAGCCGAAGGCGAAGCCCAACGCCGCGATGCACATCAGATGCACCGATGTTGGGGTTCGCCTTCGGCTCACCCCAACCTACCTCGCGAAATCAGCCGTCATCCCGGCGTAGGCCGGGATCCAGTAACGACATCGCTCGATTTTCGCCAGAATCCACATAAGTTCTATCGCGAAAATCCGTCGTCCTCCTCACTGGATCCCGGCCTGCGCCGGGATGACGGCAAGGGAGAGGCGCTCAAGAAAAAGCCCCCGCCATAGGCGAGGGCTTCTTCATCAACAACGGCCAGCTTTCTACGCTCGCGTCAGAAGTCGTAACTCACCGAGAACCGCACATACCGCGGCGTCGTATACGACAACGGCGTCTGCCAGTTCACGCTCGGCGTGCCGGGACCGGACACCGAACCCTGGCGATACTGCGTGACCACCTGCTTGTCGAAGATGTTGTAGACCATCACGTCAAACGCCAGCTTCTTGCCGGCCCATTCCGGGCGGTACTCGCCGTTCAAGCTCACGATCTCCTGCCACGGCGTGCGGCCGGTGGAGCCGTAAGGCGCCGGCGTGCCGTCCGGTCCGCAGAAGTGATAAGCCACGCCGTAGCCGAACGGATCGGTCTGATCCGGACCGAAGTAGCTCAGGCAGGTCTTCGGCGTGCCCGACAGGATCTGCACGTTGCCGCCGATCATCCACTCCGGCGTCACCTGGTAGTAGCCGACCATTTTCAGCTGGTGCCGGCGATCGTTGGCCAGCGAGCCGTTGGAGTTGGTCATCACGCCGGCGTTGTCCCAGTCCTCGGTCTGCGAGACGTCGGTCTGGCCGATATCCGAACGCACCGAGCCTTCGGTATTGCCGAAGTTGTGCGACCACACATAGTCGATGCGGCCGTACCACTTGCCGTCGAACGGATGCTCCAGGTAGGTGTTCAACGCCACGTACTTGCGCTTCAGGTCCGGCATGCCCCAGGCCGACCAGGGGATGTTGAGGATGCTGTAGCCGCCGGCGCCGTTGGAGACGTTGATCTGCGCGCTCTTACCGGGATTCATGATGTAGCAGCCGGTCGAGCCCAGCGCCGCCACCGGGTCCAGCCCCTGCTGCACGGCGTAGGCCTGGATGGTGTTGTCGTCGCAGACGTCGTCCAGGTCGTTGCGCAGCACGCGGTAGGTGCCCTTCGCGCCGTACACCCACTTCTGGCCGAACGCATCGAGCGTCTTGTCGAAGCCGGCGATGTACTCGTCCTGGTATTCGGCCTTGGCGTTGCGGCTGGTCACCGTCTTCGGGTCGGGCGGAATGCCGAACTCGTTGTTGGCCGACACGCCCGGATAGCGGTCCTGCGGAATCTGCACCAGGCCGGTCGGCGCGCCGGTGACCGGATCGATGCCGCTGTAGGTGAAGTACTGCGAGGTGAAGGTGCTTCCTGCCGCGCCGCGGATCGCCACGTTGGCGGGCTCGTCGAGGTAGTAGCGGCCGGCGTTGCCGTAGATCTTCAGGCTGGAATCGCCGAACACATCCCAGCTGGCGCCCAGGCGCGGCGCCCACTGCGGCCGGGTCAGGCGCAGGTAGGGCACGCCGTCGGGGTTGTAGTTGGTGAACTGGTCGTTGCGAATGCCGATGTTCAGCAGGATGCGGTCGTTGATCTGCCAGGCGTCCTCGATGAACTGCGCATGCTGCTTGACGCGTGCGCTGGCCGAGTTGGAGTAGATCGTCTGCGCCACATAGTAGCCGGCTCCGCCCGGTGCGCCCACTCCTTCGCCCGGCAGGGTACTGATCGGCGTGTTCGGGTCGCCCTGGCCATAGACCCAGTAATAGCCCGGGCCCGAGGGCGTGGTGCCGATGTCGATCGCGTTGACGCTGAGGTTGTCGATGCCCGCGGTGATCGAGTGGCTGCCGATCTTGTAGTTGACGTCCAGGCGCAGGTTCGAGGTCTTGTCGTGCGAGCGCGGATCGTCGACGGTCTGGTTGATCTGCGTGCCGTTGATGCCGCTGGAACCGGCCGGCAGCAACGCGGGATTCTGGAAGCTGGAGTTGGTGATGTACGCCGCGTCGCCGCCTTCGGCATTGCTGTAGTCGGTCTGCGTCATCTTGCCGTACAGCGCTTCCACTGTGAGGCTGTCGGTGATGTAGCCGGTGTACTTGGCCACCCACATGTCGGCGCCGTCCTTGGTGTAGGTCGCCGGCCCGAGGTAGTCGCCGCGCGTGCCCTTCGCGCTGTCAGGGGTGTACGCGTAGGCGTAGGTGTTGCCGGAGTACGTGCTCTTGTTGGAGGCGCCGGTCAGCTCGAGGATGTTGCTGTCGGTGATGTTCCAGTCGATCTTGCCGTACCACTTCGGCCGCGAGTACGAATAGGTCTGCTCGGTGTTGGTGATGCGGTCGGAGACGTTGACGCCGCTGTCGATGTGATCGGCTTCCACCGCGCCGAAGATGTACAGCTTGTCCTTGATCAGCGGGCCGCCGAAATAGGCGTCCTCGACATGCTCCCAGGATTTGTTGTCCTGCCGCGTCCAGAACATCTGCCCCTGCCGGCCATTGGGGCCGGACAGGAAGGCCGGGCCGGTCGGGTACATCGCATTGTCCGGATCGGACTCGGCGAACTTCGGCTGCCACACCACCTGCGCACCGAAGTGCCATTCGTTGGTGCCGCGCTTGCCGACCTGGTTGATCACGCCGCCGTCGGAACGGCCATAAGCGGCGCCGTAGCCGCCGGTCATGACCTGCTCCTGGTCGATCGCGCCATAGGGCAGGGTCAGGCCGCCGAAGTTATGCAGCGGATCGCTGGTGTTGAAACCGTTGATGTAATACGCGTTCTCCGCCACCGACGAACCGCCGAACGAGACCAGCACCTGGCCGGTCGGGCTGGTGAAGTAGCTGCTGCCGGTGTTGACGCCCGGCGCCAGGATCGCCACCGATTCCGCGCTGCGCGCGATCGGCAGCTTGGCCAGCTGTTCGCTGTTGATCACCGTGCGCGAGTCGACCTGGCTCACGTCGATCGCCGGCAGGGCATTGCCCACCACGGTGACGCTGCCGAGGTTGGTCGCATTCGCCGCGGAGGCGCCGGCGAACACCACCTGGGTGCCGGCGCCGACGGTCAGGCCCACGTTCTCGCGGGACTCGACCACGGCGCCGTCCTTCTTGAGGCTGACCTTGTAGCTGCCCAGCGGCAGGCTGGCGGCCGAATAGCGGCCGCTGGCGTCGACCGGCACCTCGCGGGTAACGCCGCTGTCGCTCTGGATCAGCACCGTCTCGCCCGGCGCTGCCGGGGCGGTGCCGAAGATCGCGCCGGTGGAAGCCTGCGCGTAGACCTGCCCCGCGAGGGCACAGCCCGCCGCGATGGCGAGCGCCAGCGCGGTGCGGCGAATGGATACATGGCCGTGGAGCGGCCGATGGGATGGATGGGTCATTCGATACTCCCCCGAGCAGAGAAAAAACAGCCAATGAGTTAATTCAGAGAAAAACGCCCCACTCGCCATAACCGTCGGCCATGGCGCTTCGATCAACACCGGATGTCTTGAGTCCTTTGCGTCCAACGATCGCAGCGGCGCTTTTGCAATAACGCCGAAACCGAACTCTGGCAACGCGATCCGGCGCCACCCTAATCGGGCGAATAACGGCGAGTCAACAATGATTTATTGCGCGCTTAACGCCGGGAAATTACGCCGCGTCGCATTAACTTTGTTCCTGCGAAAGCGCGCCACGGGCTTGCGAATGAAGCGCAAGATCGAGGCCATTGCGGCAAATAAAAGCGATGCCCCGCCAGCCCCGGCAAAACACGCAAATGGCGCGGGTCGCACCGGTATATTTGCGCTCCGATTATCCATGGCGACTGCATCAACAAAACAAAACGCAACCTTTGTTTACAGAATATATTTCGCCATGCGCCAATAAATACGCGGCCAGCCGCCAGGCATTAACTTGCGTCAATTAATCGCGCTTGACAGTGCGGCACTGCCATTGCATAAAAATACAAGTCCGGCATTTGATCGCCGCCATTTATCACCCAGCCGGCCACCACTCCACCGTTTCGCACGCATTCGGAACGGCATTCAACGCAACAAGACACGCTTCGCCCGAGCTCCGCCGCCCATGGTGCGGCGGAGCCACGACGGCATGGACTCATCACAAAGCGCATGCGGGCATCAGGACGATGCCGCATGCCGATAATGTTGGATCTCCCCACTAGGGCCGCGCTGCGGCCCTTCTTTTTTCATGCGCGCCCCCTCTCCCCGGAGGGGAGAGGGAGATGTGTGCGCTCGCGACTTTCACTGAGAGAGTCAAAGGCTGGCCGCACTCACTCGACATTTTCCTCAAAGCGCAGATGCTTCACGCTGCGCCCGTTGCGGCGCACCAGCTTCAGCGCCTCGATGCCGATGCGGATGTGGCGCTCCACGAACTGCGCCGTCACGCTGCGGTCGCTGGCTTCGGTCTTCACCCCTTCCGGGATCATCGGCTGGTCCGACACCAGCAGCAGCGCGCCGCAGGGGATCTCGTTGTGGAAGCCCGCGGCGAAGATGGTCGCGGTCTCCATGTCCACCGCCATGCAACGCGTGCGGCGCAGGTAGTCCTTGAAGTGCTCGTCGTGCTCCCACACGCGGCGGTTGGTGGTGTACACCGTGCCGGTCCAGTAGTCGTAGCCGAGGTCGCGGATCATGGTGGACACGCCACGCTGCAGCTGGAACGCCGGCAGTGCCGGTACTTCCGGCGGCAGGTAGTCGTTGGAGGTGCCTTCGCCACGGATCGCGGCGATCGGCAGCACCAGGTCGCCGATCGCGTTCTTCTTCTTCAGGCCGCCGCACTTGCCCAGGAACAGCGCCGCCTTGGGCGAGATCGCGCTGAGCAGGTCCATCACGGTGGCGGCATTGGGGCTGCCCATGCCGAAGTTGATCAGGGTGATGCCGTCGGCGGTGGCGTTGGGCATGGGACGGTCGCGTCCCTGCACTTCCACGCCATGCCACTGCGCGAACAGGTCCACGTAGTGGCCGAAATTGGTGAGCAGCACGTAGTCGCCGAACTGCTCCAGCGACGTGCCGGTGTAGCGCGGCAGCCAGTTGGAGACGATTTCCTGTTTGTCTTTCATGGGACCCTTCGAGGTCGATGCGCGCGGGAGCCTCCCGCGCCGCGTTACCGGCGACGCCACGCCGGCGAATGGCCGAATGATTCCAACCATTCTAGCGGCAAGCGCCTGCCGGTCAGCTGTATGGCGCACTGCCGCATGACTGACGCCGGCCTGTCGATTCTGTGATGGGGTCGTCAGTGGCGCGGCGGGCCATGGTATGTTGCCGCCGCAGTCCAGCCGAGAGCCTGTTTATGACCTTCCCGTGGCCCGCGTTGTTGTTGAATGGCCGCCAGGTGGTAGTGCGTGGCGCAGGCCTGGCTGGCTGCCAGGGCAAGCCGCGCGCTACCGCCTGGTGGCCATTCAACGGCAACCCGAAGGGCCGGGATCGGCGCGGGCTACGGGAAGGTCATAAACAGGCTCTTGGGGGGTGACGAGATGCGCATGGGCCTGGCCATCGATGCGTCCTGCGATATTCCGCAGGGTTTCCTGGAGGCAAACCGCGTCACGGTGATGCCGATCACCGTACGGGTCGACAGCGAGACCTTCCTGGACGACCGCGGCACGGAAGAGGTCCGCCGCTTCATCGACCGCAAGCTGGGCGACCGCGGCCATTCGGCCGAGACCGAGCCCTGCTCCGTCGAGGAAGTGCAGAAGCTGTTCCTGGAGAAGCTGGTGCTGGAGCAGGACTGCGTGTTCTGCCTCACCGTTACCGCCACGCGCAGCCCGATCAACGACCACGTCAACAAGGCCAGCTTCGCGGTGCTCAAGCACTACCGCGAGGCGCGCGAGAAGGGCGGCCTCTCCGGCCAGTTCCTGATGCGCGTGATCGACACCCGCAACCTGTTCGCCGGCACCGCGCCGGCCATCGTCGAGGCCGCCCGCCTGGTCAAGGCCGGCGAGACGCCACCGGCGATCCGCGAGCGCGTCACCTATATCGCCAACCATTCCTACGGCTACATGCTGCCGCGCGACCTGTACTACCTGCGCGCCCGCGCCAAGAAGAAGGGCGACCGCAGCGTGGGCCTGTTCAGCGCGGTGCTGGGCTCGGCGCTGGACATCAAGCCGCTGCTGCGCTGTTTCCGCGGCGAGACCGGGCCGGTGGGCAAGGTGCGCGGCTTCGAGCACGGCGCGGAGACGCTGTTCGGCTACGCGGTGCAGCGCGTGCGCGCGGGGCTGCTGGTGCCGGTGATGTGCGTCAGCTACGGCGGCGACCTGGCCGAACTGCAGCGCCTGCCCGGCTACGCCGGCCTGCGCGCCGCCTGCGCGGAGCACGGCGTGGAGCTGATGGAGGCGCCGATGAGCATCACCGGCATGGTCAATGTCGGCGAGGGCGCGATCACCCTGGGCTTCGCCGCCGAGGAACATGAGGCGGAGTTCTGAGTCGGCCCCGCATCCGCGCGCATAGAATCCTGCCGATGCGCTCCTTCTTCCTGCTGCTGTTGCTGACGCTGGCCGCCCCGGCCGCCGGCGCCGCCACCGTGTACAAATGCACCGGCGCCGATGGACGGGTGACCTTCCAGGACCGGCCCTGCGCCCGCTCGCAGCGGCAGGACATCGTCGAGCTGGCCGATCCCGCGCCGGCCGCGCCGCCGCCGCCGCGCCCCGCCAGCGACGAGCGCGATCCCAGCCCGCCCTCGCCGCCGCCCGCACCGCCGCCGGAACCCTCGGCGCCCCTGCCCGGACTGTATGCCTGCACCAACGCCACCGACGGCAAGTTCTACATCAGCCGCAACGGCAATCCGCAGCCCTATCTGGCGCCGTTCGGCATGGTCGGCATGACCCAGGTGCCGCTGGCGCGCGGCGGGGCCGGCGGTGTATCGGCGCCGGAGCTCAACCGCGGCAAGGTCACTTCCGGGCTGGTATCGAACAACTACGTCTGGGTGCAGGACCAGTGCCGCCCGCTGACCTTCGCCGAAACCTGCCACGCGCTGCAGGACGACTACGACGACAACGCGCGCAAGCTGCGCCGCGCTTTCAAGAGCGACCGGCCGCCGCTGGAGCGGCGGGACGAGGAGCTGCGCGGGCAGCTGACGAATTGCCGCTGAATCACTCACCGTAGGTTGGGGTGAGCCGCAGGCGAACCCCAACAGGCGCTCCGTCCATGCCTCTGTTGGGGTTCGCCTGCGGCTCACCCCAACCTACGCCGGTACGGTGCGCCGGCCACGCGGCCCGGCCTTCAGAACCCGTAATTGAGAAACCCGCCATCCACCGCCAGCACCTGCCCGGTGATGTAGCTGGCCGCCGGCAGGCACAGGAAGGCGATCGCCGCGGCCACTTCCTCCGGCTCGCCGATGCGGCGCAGCGGGGTGTGGTCGAGCACTTCGTCGAGGTATTCGTCGTCCGCCAGCGCCGGCTCCGAACGCTGCGTGCGGATGTACCACGGCGCCACCGCATTGACGCGGATGCCGTCGGTGGCCCATTCCGCCGCGAGGTTGCGCGTCAGCTGGTGCAGCGCGGCCTTGCTCATGCCGTAGGCCGCGCCGGTGCGCACATGGGTGATGCCGGAGACGGAACCTACGTTCACGATCGCCGCGTTGGCGTGCTGCACCAGCTGCGGATGCGCCAGGCGGCACATCTCGAAAGCGGAAAACAGGTTCAGTTCGAAGATCGCGCGGTAGTCGCGCTCGCTGTATTCCAGCACCGCCGCCGGCGTATTGCCGCCGGCGTTGTTGACCAGCAGGGACAGCGGCGCGCCGAGGTCGGCGATCCAGTCGAACACCGCCAGCCGGTCCTCCTGCATGCTCAGGTCGGCGGCGAAGGCCAGCACCTCGATGTGGTCGAAGTCGTCGGCCAGCTCGACCCGCACCTGCTCCAGGTGATCGTCGTCGCGCGCCACCAGCAGCAGGTTGGCGCCGAGCCCGGCCAGCTCACGCGCGACGGCGTAGCCGATGCCCTTGCTGGCGCCCGTGATCAATGCGGTATGGCCTTGCAGCTGCCAGGCGTCGATGCGGTTGTTCATGCCGGCGAGCTTAGAACCTGCGTCACGCCCGGGCCAGCCCGAGGTTGCCGCCTCGCCCATCGCGCAGGACACTCCGGGCAGGTCCCTCCGGAGCATCCACCATGAAACGCTGGCTCATCCTCCCGCTCAGCCTGCTCGCCCTCGCCGCCTGCTCAGGCAAGCCGCCGACCCCGAAAGCCGAAGCCGCGCCCGCGCCGCGCGTCGCCACGCCCTTCGACGACCTGAAGAAGCAGGAACAGAAGGCCAAGGACGTGCAGAAAGTGGTCGACAAGCAGGCCGACGAGCAGCGCAAGCAGATCGACGCGGCGGAGCAGTGAGCGACGTGCAGCGCGAATCCGTCGCCGTCGGATTTCCTCCGCACGGCCTGCCCGTACTCGACGCCCCGGTGCTGGAACTGGACCAGGCCAGCGTGCTGCGCGGCGAGCGCCTGATCCTGGAAGCGCTGAGCCTGCGCGTCGGCGCCGGGGAACACACTGCGATCCTCGGTGCCAACGGCTCGGGCAAGTCGACCCTGGTGAAGCTGATCACCCGCCAGCTCTATCCGCTGGCGCGCCAGGACGGCCGCCCCAGCGTGCGCGTGTTCGGCCGCGAGCGCTGGCACGTGGCCGAGCTGCGCAGCCTGCTCGGCATCGTCTCGCCCGCATTGCAGCTGGACTACACCACCGACACGCCGCTGGAAGTATTCGACGCGGTGGTCTCCGGCTTCTTCGCCGCGCGCGGCCTGGGCCCCGACCATCGCCCGACGCCGGCGATGCGCGAGCGCGCACAGGAGGCGCTGGCGCAGATGGGCATCGCGCACCTGCGCGGCCGCGAGCTGGCCACGCTTTCCACCGGCGAGGCGCGCCGCGTGCTGATCGCCCGTGCCTTGGTGCACCGTCCGCGCGCGCTGCTGCTGGACGAACCCAGCGCCGGCCTGGACCTGGCCACCCGCCGCCATTTCCTGGAAAGCCTGCGCACGCTGGCGCGCGGCGGCACCACGCTGTTGCTGGTGACCCACCACATCGAGGAAATCGTGCCGGAGATCGGCCGCGTGCTGCTGCTGCGCGAGGGCAAGGCGCTGCGCCACGGCGACAAGGCCGGCGTGCTCACCGATGACGCGCTGAGCGAGGCGTTCGGCATGCGCGTGCGGGTGGGGCGCGAAGGGGATTACTTCAGTGCCTCTGTGAGGGAATAGGGAATAGAGAGTCGGGAATAGGAAGAGCGAACATCGCGCGCTAGCGAAGCCTGCTTTTCCTATTCCCTATTCCCGATTCCCTATTCCCCGCTCAACGCGGTTCGCAGAAGCAGTAGGCGTACACGTTCGGCTTGCCCGACTGCGCGTTCTTCAGCAGCTTCAGTTCCGGCGCCATCGCCGGCAGCTGGGCCACCCACGACGGCAGCTGCACGCCGTAGGCACGCAGGGCGATGCTGGCCGAGCTGTCGCTGGCGTTGATCATCATCTGCGTGATCGCGCTTACCGGCGCCTCGACGTAGTGCACCGCCGGGGTCTTGCCCAGCTTGGCGCGCTGCGCGGCGTCGGCGATGGCTTCGCGCAGGCCGCCGAGCTGGTCGACCAGGCCGCGCTCCTGCGCCTGCTGGCCGGTCCACACGCGGCCCTGGGCGATGGTGTCGATGGCGTCGTATTCCTTGCCGCGCGCCTTGGCCACGCCGCCGACGAAATCGCGGTAGCCCTTGTCGATGATCGCCTGGATCAGCGTGCCGACCTTCGGGTCCAGCGGACGGGTGATGCTGAACGCGCCGGCCAGCGGGCCGGTACCGACGCCATCGGTCTTCACGCCGAGCTTGTCCAGCGTGCCCGGCACGGTGAAGTACATGCCGAAGATGCCGATCGAGCCGGTGATGGTGTTCGGCTCGGCGAAGATGCGATCGGCATTCATCGAGATCCAGTAGCCGCCGCTGGCGGCCACGTTGCCCATCGAGACCACCACCGGGATGCCGGCGTCCTTGGTCAGCGCGACTTCGCGGCGGATCTGCTCGGCCGCATACACCTCGCCGCCCGGCGAGTTCACGCGCAGCACCAGCGCCTTGGTGCGGCGGTCCTCGCGCGCGGCGCGGATCAGCGCCGCGGTGGATTCGCCGCCGACGGTGCCCTGCGGCTGTTTGCCGCCGACGATCTCGCCTTCGGCCACCACCACCGCCACGCCCGGCTCCATCAGGTTCTCGACCGACAGGCCGGCCCCGTAGCGGCGCAGGTCGACCTGGCGGAAGCCTTCGCCCTTGCGGCCGGCGGGGACGCCTTCCTTGCGCATCATGTTCTCGAGGTCGTCGCGCGTGGCGAGGCCGTCGACCAGGTGTTCGTTGAAGGCCAGCTGGCCGAGGTCGCCCTTGGTGCCGGCGATCGCCTCCGGCAGGCCGTCGACGGCGGCGCGCAGCGCGGCCGGCTGGAGCTTGCGCAGCTTGGCCACCTCGTCGATGTAGCGGTCCCACAGGCCGCCCATCCAGTAGGCGTCGGCTTCCTTCGATTCGGGCGAGGCGTGGTCGAGGATGTATGGCTCGGCCGCGCTCTTGAACTGGCCGACGCGGAACAGGTGCACGTCCACGCCCAGGCGGTCGAGCAGGTCCTTGTAGAACAGGCGGTAGTTGGCCAGGCCGGTCAGCACCACGCCGCCCATCGGATCGAGCAGGATGCGGTCGGCGTGCGCGGCCAGGTAGTACTGGCCCTGGTCCATGCTGGCTGCCCACACCACCACCGGCTTGCCGGCCGCGCGGAAGCGGTCGAGCGCATCGGCCACTTCGCGCAGCGAGGCGAAGCCGCCGCCGTGCAGGTCCTGCGGCTCGAGCAGGATGCGGCTGATGCGGTTGTCGGTGGTGGCGGCGTCGATCGCGCCGACCAGATCGCGCACCTGCACCTGCTTGGGCGCATTGCCGGACAGGCTCTGCACCGCACGCTCCAGCGGCTCGATGCTGAACTGCTCGACCAGCTCGCCCTGCGGCTTGAGCACCAGCACGGTGTCGTTCTGGATGCCCAGCTCCATGTGGCTGCCGGCCCAGAAAGCCAGCAGGAGCAACAGGAACAGGCCGAAGAAGGCGAAGAAGACCAGGTTGAGGATGACCAGCCTGACCATGTTGATCCCGCGCCCGAACACGCGCAGGAACGCCCAGAAACCGTTGGTGCCACGCTCCGTCATTCGTACTTATCCTCGAGAAGACGGCGGCAGCGTAACCCGTCGTCCCTTACAGGTCATGTGGGAGAAGTGCTGGTCTGGCGACGCCAGCGCTCGGTCGCCGAATTGCGCCAGAAGCGGGTGAACAGCAGCAGCGCGGCCACGCTCAGGCCCGCCACCAGGCCCATCCACATGCCGCGCGCGCCCAGCCCCTGGCGGAACGCCAGCCACCAGCCGAACGGCATGCCGATCATCCAGTAGGCGAACAGCGTCATCGCCATCGGCACGCGGGTGTCCTTGAGGCCGCGCAGCGCGCCGTTGGAGGCGACCTGGATGCCGTCGGAGAACTGGAACACGCCGGCCAGCACGATCAGCTGGGTGGCCAGCGCGATCACCGCCGCGTCGCGCGTGTACAGCGAGGCGATCAAATGCGGCAGGCCGAGCATCAGGCTGGCCGAGACGACCTGGGTCAGCAGGGCCAGGCCGATGCCGCAGAAGCCGGCATAGCGCACGCCCTGCGCGTCACCGCGGCCGACCGCGTTGCCCACGCGCACGGTGATCGCCATGGCCAGGCCCAGCGGGATCATGAAGAACACCGAGGCGATGTTCAGCGCCACCTGGTGGCTGGCCACCACGGTCTCGCCCAGGGTGCCCAGCGCCAGCGCCACCGCCACGAACAGGCCGCCCTCGGCCAGCAGGGTGATCGCCATCGGCAGGCCGATCGAGAGCAGCTCGCGGATGCGGCGCGGGTCGGGCAGGTCGAAGCGCTGGCCCAGGTTCAGGCCGCGGTAGTTGCGATGGCGCGCGATGTACAGCGCGAAGCCCAGCATCTCCAGCCACAGCACCAGCGCCGTGGCCATGCCGACGCCGCGCGCGCCCTGCGGCTCAAGGCCGAGCTTGCCGAACATCAGCACATAGCCCAGCGGCGCCAGCACGCACAGGCCGGCCAGGGCGAAGAACATCGACGGCAGGGTCATCGACAGGCCTTCGGACAGGCCGCGCAGCGCGAAGTAGCAGGTCAGCGCCGGCGCGCCCCAGCTGATCGCGTGCAGGAAGGCGTCGACGTCCCGGCGCAGGCCCGGGTCCACGCCGATCAGGTCGATCAGCGGACCGGCATGGCGCACGCCGAACCACAGCAGCACGCCCATGCCCGCCGCCAGCCACAGCGCCTGGCGGAACACCGCACCGACCTCGGCGCGGCGGCCGGCGCCGTCCAGCTGCGACACCGACGGCGGCACCGCCATCATCATTCCGATGCCGCTGACGATGGCCAGCGCCCAGATGCTGGCGCCGACGGCCACCGCGCCGAGCACATGCGCGCTGTAGTGGCCGGCGAGCACGGCATCGACCACGTTGGTGCCCACCGCGGCCAGCTGGGCGGCGATGAGGGGCAGCGCGAGGCGAACCGTGGCGCCGATCTCGTGCGCCACGCGGGCGCGATCGGAAGGGGAAAGGAACATAGGCGGGACTCCAGGGCCGGGCATTCTACAGGCTCTCGATCCGTCATCCCGGCGCAGGCCGGGATCCAGTGGCGACAAGCTACGCACGGGCGAGGGCGTCGAAAAGCATGGCTCTTGAGCGTTACCGCGAAAACCCGACGGTATCGCCACTGGATCCCGGCCTGCGCCGGGATGACGAGCAAAGGCGTGGCCGGCATGGGGTGACCGATGCGCGCTGCTATCGGTCAAGCTCTTATGCCAAGATCGCCCGCTTGCGAGGGGAGGGGTCAAGGTGAGCGGGAAAGAAATCGTCTCGTACGAGGGCGTGCACTGCGCCAATTGCACAACGCCCATGCAGGGCGAGTACTGCCACGACTGCGGGCAATCGATCCACACCGTGCTCAAGCCGGTGCACCACATGTTCGAGGACACGCTGGAGACCTTCCTCCACGTGGACGGCCGCGTGCTGCACACCTTGCCGCCGCTGGTGACCAAGCCGGGCTTCCTCACCCTGGAATATTTCTCCGGCCGCCGCCAGCGCTACGTGCCGCCGTTCCGGCTGATGTTCGTGCTGTGCCTGCTGGCGTTCTTTCTTACGCATATCGCGGTCGACGTGCTGGTCTCGCACGGCAAGGACCTCGCGCCGGGCGTGCATGTGGACCGGCACCAGTTCGACGATCTGAATACGCCGGACGAAGTCCGGCATGCGCTGGACGAGCAGCTGGCCAGCCTGGACCAGGCCCGTTCGACCGTGGCCAACGTGCCCGGCGCCGACGCCGGCCTGGTCAAGGCCCAGAAGGAATTGCGCAAGCAGGCGGACCGGCGCATCGCGACCCTGGCGGCGGAGGATGCGCCGGCAGCGGGCAAGTCGGCCGCGACACCGGCGGCAGCCGCCTCCGCGCCGGTCGCATCCGCACCGGCCGCTGCCTCCACGGTCGCATCGAAGCCGGCCAAGGACGAAGACATCGAAGCGGAAGACTGGCTGGCCAAGCCGACCAATGCCCGCATCTCCTGGCTGCCCGAATTCATGAACGCGCGGCTGGCGCACGCGGCGGCCAACCTGCGCGCCAACGTGAAGGGCCTGAAGAGTTCCAACCCGGAAGTGCGCGACCAGGCCATCGAGCGCATGAAGGCTGGCATCTTCAGCGCGCTGCCACAGACCATGTTCGTGCTGATGCCAGCGTTCGCCCTGCTGCTGAAGCTGTTTTACCTGTTCAAGCGCCGGCTGTTCATGGAGCACTTGATCGTGGCGCTGCACAGCCACGCCTTCCTGTTCGCCAACGTGCTGCTGTGGGTGCTGCTGGCCCTGCTCAAGGCCTGGATCGCGCCGCATGCGGCCTGGGCCGGGTACCTGCTGGGCTGGCTGGAATTCGCCCTGGCGATATGGGCGCCGGTGTACCTGCTGCTGATGCAGAAACGGGTCTACCGGCAGGGCTGGCCGATGACCGTCCTGAAGTACCTGATGATCGGCTGGTGCTACACGTGGCTGCTCGGATTCGCCCTGATGAGCGCGCTGGTGCTGGGTGTCGCGCACTAGCGCGATGCCCTTGGATTCTGTGACCAAGATCACGACGAAACCGGGCAGTGGCCGACGCATCGAGCCCTGCCAGAATCGGGCCAGCGAGGGTTTTGCACAGCATCACAGGACTGTCAATAGATTGACCATCGCTATGTCAATTGGATGAACACCAGCCGAGCGGCCTCTGTAACTTATTGAATCCAAATAGCATTACAAGTTGGCTAAAAGTTCGACAGCTCGTCGGAAAGTCCTATTTTTCTGGCTTTGAGGGCACCCTTCCCCGGCGCATCCACAGACTTATCCACAGCTCTTGTGGATAAGGCAAATTCTTCCGGTTGCTGAGCCACTTACCGGGTACTTCTCGACCGGGGGCAAGCAGGGGGCCGACAGGGAAGGCGTAGGTTGGGGTGAGCCGCAGGCGAACCCCAACATGGCGGCCACGTGGGAGGTTTGTTGGGGTTCGCCTGTGGCTCACCCCAACCTACGCCGCGGAGTAGCGGAACGGTCGTTACACTGGCCGGCCTTGAGGATCGCCATGCCTTCCGTTCTTCGCGTCGCCCTGCCCGTCCCCCTGCCGACCCTGTTCGACTACCTGCCGCCCGCGGCGGGCGAGGCGCGGCCGGGCAGTCGGGTGCTGGTGCCGTTCGGGCGCGGCAAGGCGGTGGGCGTGGTGGTGGAAACGGAGGTCGAGTCCGCGCTGGGCGGCGCGCGCCTGAAGCAGGCGCTGCGCCTGCTCGACGACACGCCGCTGCTCGACGCAGAACTGATGAAGACCCTGGCCTGGGCCGCCGACTACTGGCTGGGCGCGCCCGGCGAGGCCTACGCCAATGCGCTGCCGCTGGCCCTGCGCGAAGACAAGCCGCTGCCGGATACCCACGAGGAAGTGTGGGCGCTGACCGTCGCCGGCCGCAGCGCGCTCGACGCCGGCAGCCGCAAGGGCGGCAGCCGGCGCCTGCTGGAAACCCTGGCGGCGGCGCCGCTGGGCGCCGCCGAATTGCACGAGCGCCTGCCGGACTGGCGCGACGCCGCGCGCCGGCTGGCCGCCGCCGGGCTGATCGAACGCGTGCGCCGCGAAGCCGACGCCGCGCCGCAACCGGTCACCGCCGCGCCCGCGCTCAGCGCCGAGCAGCACGCTGCGGTGGACGCGGTCGGCGCGGAGCTGGGCCGCTTCCAGCCCTTCCTGCTCGACGGCGTCACCGGCAGCGGCAAGACCGAGGTGTATCTCGCCCTGATCGAACGCGTGATCGCCGAAGGCAAACAGGCGCTGCTGCTGGTGCCTGAAATCGGCCTGGCGCCGCAGACCGTGCGCCGCGTGCGCGAACGCCTGGGTGTGCCGGTGGAGGTGCTGCATTCCAACCTGGCCGAGGGCGACCGCGCGCGCGCCTGGCTGCGCGCGCGCGACGGCGAGGCGCGGGTGATCCTGGGCACCCGCTCGGCGGTGTTCACGCCCTTGCCGCGCGCCGGCCTGATCGTGGTCGACGAGGAGCACGACGGCGCCTACAAGCAGCAGGAAGGCTTCCGCTACCACGCGCGCGACCTGGCCCTGCTGCGCGGCCGCGCGCTGGGCGTGCCGGTGCTGCTGGGCTCGGCCACACCATCGCTGGAATCGCTGGCCAACGTGGAAGCCGGCCGCTACCGCGCGCTGCACCTGCGCGCGCGGCCGGGCGCGATCCGGCCGCCGCAGGTGCAGATCGTCGACATGCGCGCGCAGCGGCTGGAGCACGGCCTCTCGCCCACCCTGCTGGCCGCGGTGGCCGACGCCGTCGCGCGTGGCGAGCAGGCCCTGGTGTTCCGCAACCGCCGCGGCTACGCGCCGGTGCTGCTGTGCCATCAATGCGGCTGGCATGCCGAATGCCCACGCTGCGAGCATCCGCTCACCCTGCACGCAGGCCGCCGCCAGCTGATCTGCCATCACTGCGACTACCACGCGCGCCTGCCCGAGCACTGCCCTTCCTGCGACGCGCCGGACCTCAAGCCGCAAGGCCAGGGCACCGAGCGCCTGGAAGAAGCGCTGGCGGCGCGCTTCCCGGACACGCCGGTGCTGCGCATCGACCGCGAGACCACGCGCCGCCGCGACGCCTTCGACGAACTGCTCGAGCGCCTGCGCGGTGAGGGCCCGGCCATCCTGGTCGGCACGCAGATGCTGGCCAAGGGCCACGACCTGCCCAACCTGACCCTGGTCGCCATCGTCGGCGTGGACGAGGGCCTGCACAGCGTGGACTTCCGCGCCAGCGAGCGCCTGGCGCAGCTGATCGTGCAGGTGGCCGGCCGCGCCGGGCGCGCCAGCAAGCCGGGCCGGGTGATCCTGCAGACCCACCATCCGGACCACCCGCTGCTGCGCCAGCTGCTGGCGCAGGGCTATGCCGCCGCGGCGAAGGAACTGCTGGCCGAGCGCCGCTCGGTGCAGCTACCGCCGTATATGCACCAGGTGCTGCTGCGCGCCGATGCGCACCAGCGCGAGCATGTGGAAGCGTTCCTGCATGAGGCGTACGGCATGCTGTTACCGGCAGCGGCGCAGGCGGAACTGGCCATCGCCGGCCCGATGCCCGCACCGATGCCGCTGCGCGCGGGGCGGCATCGCGGGCAATTGCTGGTCGAGGCGGGTAGCCGCGCGGTCCTGCATGCGGCGCTGCGGCCGTGGGCGCGGGGTTTGTCGGCATTGCCGTCGGCGCGGCGGGTGCGGTGGTCGTTGGATGTGGATCCGGTGGATCTGTACTGAGCGATGCGTAAAGCCCCTCTCCCACCGGGAGAGGGGGTGAGGGTACGGGCGGAGCGCGGAAGTGATGTGCATCGCTCCGCCCGCACCCTCATCCGGCTGCCGCCACCTTCTCCCGGAGGGAGAAGGGTTCCTATTTGGAACGGAGAGGTGATCCCCTCTCCCTCCGGGAGAGGGGTAGGGGTGAGGGTACGGGCGGAGCGCTAGAGTGATGTGCACCGCTCCGCCCGCCCCCTCATCCACCCGCCGCCACCTTCTCCCGGACTGAGCGCAAGCAGCCCGGTAAAATACGCGGCGCCCTTCCCCAACGAGCCCCCCCGATGTCCCAGCCCGATCCCCGGCCGCACATCGTCATCCTCGGCGGCGGTTTCGGCGGCATGGCCGCCGCGCACCGGCTCGACGATCCCGCGCTCCGCGTCACCCTGGTCGACCGGCGCAACCATCACCTGTTCCAGCCCCTGCTCTACCAGGTCGCCACGGCGGGCCTGTCCGCACCGTCGATCGCCGCGCCGCTGCGGCAGATCCTGCGCAAGCAGCAGAACGTCACGGTGTTGATGGACGAGGCGCAGGGCATCGACCTGGCCGACAAGCGCGTCCGGCTGGCGCAGGGACCGCTCGACTACGACTACCTGATCGTCGCCACCGGCGCCACGCACGCCTACTTCGGCCACGACGACTGGGCCCGCTACGCGCCCGGCCTGAAGACGCTGGACGATGCCTTCGCGATCCGCCGCCGCGTGCTGCTTGCCTTCGAGCATGCCGAGCGCGAGGACGATCCGGCGCGGCGGCAGGCCTGGCTCAACTTCGTGGTGGTCGGCGGCGGCGCCACCGGCGTGGAGCTGGCCGGCACGCTGGCGGAGATCGCGCGCCACACGCTGCCGCGCGAATTCCGCCGCAGCGATCCGCGCGCCGCCAACATCCTGCTGGTGGAAGCCGGGCCGCGCGTGCTGCCGGCGTTCGCGCCGGAGCTGTCGGCGAAGGCGCAGCGCCAGCTGGAGAAGCTCGGCGTGCAGGTGCGCACCGGCACCGCGGTCACCGCGATCGGGCCCGACAGCGTCAAGTTCGGCGACGAGACCCTGGCCTCGCGCACCGTGCTGTGGGCGGCCGGCGTCGCCGCCTCCCCGCTCGGCCAGCAGCTGGGCGTGCCGCTGGACCGCGCCGGCCGAGTGCTGGTGACACCGGAACTGGCGGTGCCGGGGCATGCGGAGGTGTTCGTGGTCGGCGACCTGGCCAGCGTCACCCGGCCCGACGGCAAGCCCGTGCCCGGCATCGCCCCGGCGGCCAAGCAGATGGGCCGCTACGTGGCGGACGCGATACTCGAGCGCATCCGCGGCCGCGCCGCCCCGGGGCCGTTCCGCTACCGCGACGACGGCACTCTGGCCACCATCGGCCGCATGGCCGCGGTGGCGCAGTTCGGCAAGGTGAAGCTGTCCGGCGTGCTGGCCTGGTGGGTCTGGCTGGTGGCCCACGTGTATTTCCTGATCGGCTTCCGCAACCGCCTGGTGGTGCTGCTGGACTGGGCCTGGTCGTACTGGACCTACCAGCGCCATGCACGCATCGTCACCGGTTCCGAACCTGCAGACGAAAGCTGAGCGCGCTTTGCCCGGCGCCGCCGGGCGGCGACAATAGACCGTTCCCTCTGACGGATTCCGCCGTGTCCAACCAACTCGAACAGCTGCGCCAGTACACCACCGTGGTCGCCGACACCGGCGACATCGACGCGATCGCCCGCTATCGCCCGGTCGACGCCACCACCAATCCCTCGCTGCTGCTGAAGGCGACCGAGCTGCCGGCCTACGCGCCGCTGATCGACGAAGCCGTGCAGTGGGCCAAGGGCCAGAGCGCCTCGCGCGAGCAGCAACTGGTCGATGCCAGCGACTACCTCGCCGTCGCCGCCGGCCGCAAGATCGCCGAGCTGGTGCCCGGCCGCGTCTCCACCGAAGTGGATGCGCGCCTGTCGTTCGACACCAACGCCACCATCACCAAGGCCGAGCGCCTGATCGGCCTGTACGCCGCGGCCGGCGTGCAGCGCGAGCGCATCCTGATCAAGATCGCCTCCACCTGGGAAGGCATCCGCGCCGCCGAGGCGCTGGAGCGCCGCGGCATCCAGTGCAACCTCACCCTGCTGTTCTCGTTCGAGCAGGCGGTGGCCTGCGCCGAGGCCGGCGTGTACCTGATCTCGCCGTTCGTCGGCCGCATCATGGACTGGTACGTGGCCAATACCTCGACCAAGACCTATGCGCCGGCCGAAGACCCGGGCGTGCTGTCGGTGCGCCGCATCTACAGCTGGTACAAGCAGCACGGCTTCGACACCGTGGTGATGGGCGCGAGCTTCCGCAACATCGGCCAGATCCAGGCGCTGGCGGGCTGCGACCGCCTGACCATCAGCCCGGACCTGCTGGAGAAGCTGGAAGCGACCAGCGAACCGCTGCCGCGTGCGCTGCAGGACAACGGCGAGCGCGAAGCGCGCCTGCAGCCGCTGGACGAGGCCGCGTTCCGCTGGGGCCATAACGAAGATGCGATGGCGACGGAGAAGCTCGCCGACGGCATCCGCAAGTTCGCCGCCGACCAGCGCAAGCTGGAGGCGATGCTGGCGGCAAGGCTCTAACACCGGCGCCTCCCGGCGTAGGTTGGGGTGAGCCGCAGGCGAACCCCAACAATGCGCAACGGCTGGATGTGGTCATGTTGGGGTTCGCCTGCGGCTCACCCCAACCTACGCCGCCGGGTTATTTGGCCGACGCCAGATCTTCCGCCGTCCACCCGCCACCCAACGCCCTCACCAGCTGCACACTCGCCCGCAGCTGCCGCGTATCCAGGTCCAGCAGGCTGCGCTGCGCATCCAGCGACGCCGTCTGCGCCTGCACCACGTCGAGATAACCCACCGCGCCCTGGCGATATCGGTCCATCGCGATATCCAGCGAGCGCTTCGCCGCGTCCGCCGCATCCTGCTGGTCGTTGCGCGCCGCGCCGTAGTGATCGAGCTGGGCGAGGTTGTCCTCCACCTGCTGGAACGCATTGAGCACGACGCCGCGATAGCGCGCGCCGGCTTCCTCGGTCGCCGCCTTGGCGGCCTCGACGCCGGCCTTGCGGCGGCCGCCGTCGAACAGGGTCAGCAGCGCGGTCGGGCCGATCGCCCAGAACTGGTTCGGCGCGGTGAACAGGCCGCCGTAGCGGTCGCTCTGAAAACCGCCCTGCGCGCTCAAGCCCAGCGAGGGAAAGTACGCCGCACGCGCGATGCCGATGCGTGCGTTCGCGGCGGCGACGCGGCGCTCGGCGGCGGCGACGTCGGGACGCCGCTGCAGCAGCGTCGACGGCAGGCTCACCGGCACGGTCGGCAGTGGCACTACCGCGATGTCGGCCGGCAGGTTGAAGTTCGACGCCGACTCGCCCACCAGCGACGCGATCGCATGCTCGACCAGCGCGCGCTGCGCCTGCGTCTGCGACCACTGCGACTTGGTCGAGGACAGCTGCGTCTGTGCACGCGCCACATCCAGACCCGAAGCGATGCCGCCGCTGTGCCGCGTCTGCGTCAGCTCCAGTGCCTTCTGGTAAGCGGCGATGCTTTCCTTCAGCAGCTGGATCTGCTGATCGAGGCCACGCAGCACCAGATAGTTATCGGCCAGCTGCGCCTGCAGGCTCAGGCGCGCGGAAGCGAGATCCGCCGCCGCCGCCAGCGCATCGTCCTTGCCCGCTTCGACAGTATTGCGCACGCGGCCCCACAGATCGACTTCGTAATCGACCTCGGCGCCCAGCGTGTAGCTGTCGTAGTTGGCCGGCGAGGTGGCGCCGCGCAGCGGGCGCGTATCCGACTGGCGGTCGCGCTGCGCATTGGCGTTGACGCCCACCTGCGGGAACAGCCCTGCACGCGCCTGCCGGCTGAACGCCTGCGCCTGCTGGTAATGCGCCAGCGCGGCGGCGAGGTCGGCGTTGTTCTTGAGCAGACGCTGCTGCAGATCGCTCAGCCGCGCATCGCCGTACAGCGTCCACCAGCCGTCGCGCGGCAGCTGGTCGGACGGCTGCGCCGCCACCCAGCTCTTGCCGTAGGCCTCGCCGTGTTCCTGGTACTGCCCGGCCACCGGCGTCTCCGGCACCTTGTACGCCGGCGCCAGCGAACAACCGGCCAGCGCGGCCGCCAGCGCGAACGCGAGGACGCGCTCAGGCCTTCTTTTCATTGGCGCGCCCCCGGTTCTTGGCCAGCTCGGTGTCGTCCTTCGCGGCGGTGCGCACGGTGTCGCCGTCGACCAGGCCGTCCGGCGGGCTTTCGATCACCTGGTCGTCCGCGCCGAGGCCGGAGCCGATCTCCACGGTCTTGCCGTAGTCGCGCAGGATGGTGACCTGCTTGAAGACGATCTTGTGGTCCGCGCCCAGCGTCGCCACCCGCATGCCCTTGTCGTCGAAGATCAGCGCGCTGGCCGGCACGCGTAGCGCGGTGGCGTCGCCGGGACGGTCCAGCCGCACGCTGGCGAAGCTGCCGGGCATCAGCTTGCCGTCGGCATTGTCGACGGCGAGCTGGATCAGGGTGGTGCCGGATTCGGCGGCGACGGCGCCGGCGGAGGCTTCGACGCGCGCCTGGAACGTGCGGCCCGGATATTCCGGCAGCGACAGCGTGGCGACCTGGCCGGGCTTGATCGACGGCGCGTAGTTCTGCGGCACGCGCACGTACACGCGCAGCTTGCGCACGTCGGACACCACGAACAGTTCCGGACCGCTGCCGCTGCCGGCATTGATCAGCGCGCCGACGTCGGTCTCGCGCGCGGTGACCATGCCGTCGAACGGCGCGACGATGCGGGTGAAGCCCTTGAGCGCCTCGATGCGATCGACATTGGCCCGGGCCGCCTTGGCGATCGCCTGCTTGGCGGTGAAGTCGCCGGTCTTCTCGTCCACCTCCTGGCGCGACACCGAATCCGAACCGAGCATCGCCTGCCAGCGCTTGGCGGTGGTGGCGGCCAGCGCGGCGTTCGCCTCGGCGCTGGCGAGGTCCGCCTTGGCCTGCAGCAGCTGCTGGTCCAGGTCGGGCGTCTCGATCTCGGCCAGCAGCTGGCCGGCCTTCACCGGCGCGCCGATGTCCACTTTCCAGGACTTCAGGTAACCGCTGACGCGCGCGTAGATCGGTGCGCGCGCATAGGCTTCGAGGCGGCCCGGCAGGTCGAGCGAGGCGCCCGCGGCGCTGCGCTCTACCGGCACCACGCTGACCGTGGGCACGGCCTGCCGGTCGGTCCAGTCCTTCAGCTTGCGCGCGTCGTTGGCGCGGGTGACCACGCCGGTAGCGACCACCGCCACGACGACGACGGCACCGATGATGCCGGCGCGGCGCAGGCGATGCGCCGGCACGGGGCGAGGGGTATGGGGAGACGCGTTGGAATGATCAGACGACATGAGCGGGCTCTCCGGAAACCGAAGCCGGGTCGGATGCGCGGCCATGCCGCGCGTGGATGATGCGGAAGACGACGGGAACGAAGAACAGCGTGGCGACCGTGGCGAAGATCAGGCCGCCGATCACGGCGCGGCCCAGCGGGGCATTCTGCTCGCCGCCCTCGCCCAGGCCCAGCGCCATCGGCGCCATGCCGATGATCATGGCCAGCGCGGTCATCAACACGGGACGGAAGCGCACGAAGCCGGCTTCCATCGCCGCCAGGTGCGCGTCGCCGTGCTCGGCCAGGCGCTCGCGGCAGAAGCTCACCACCAGGATCGAGTTCGCCGTGGCCACGCCCATGCACATGATGGCGCCGGTGAGCGCGGGCACCGACAGCGTGGTGCCGGTGGCGAACAGCATCCACACGATGCCGGCCAGCGCGGCGGGCAGCGCAGTGACGATCACGAACGGATCGCTCCACGACTGGAAATTCACCACGATCAGCAGGTAGATCAGCACCGCCGCGCCGAGCAGGCCGAGGATCAGGCCGGAGAAGGCGTTGTTCATGGTCTGCACCTGGCCCAGCAGCGCGGTGGAGGAGCCCTTGGGCAGTTCCTTGGCGTGCGCGGCGACGATGTTCTGGATATCCGCGGCCACGGCGCCGAGGTCGCGCCCCTGCGTGGTGGCGAAGATCTCCACCATCGGCTGGATGTTGTACTGGCTCACCACCGCGCTGCTGGCGCCGCGCCGGATGGTGGCCAGGCCACCGAGCAGCTGCGAGCTGCCGCCGCCGCTGGAGGTGACCGGGATGTTCTCCAGTGCCGACAGCGAATCGAGCTTGTACTGCGGCGTCTGCATCACGATCGGGTAGGAGATCTGGTTCTGCGGATTCAGCCAGAAAGTCGGCGCCACCTGGCTGGAGCCGGCCAGGTTCACCACCAGGCTGTTGGTAACGTCACGCTCGGTCACGCCCAGCAGCTGCGCGCGCGTGCGGTCCACGTCCACGGCGAAGGTGGGATTGGCCTGCGACTGCTGGATGCGCGCGTCGGCCACGCCCGGCACGCGGCGGATCTCGCGCAGCAGCTTGTTGGCGTAGACGAAGTTCTGCGGCAGGTTGTTGCCGCGGACCTGCAGGTCGATCGGCGCGGGCGAGCCGAAGTTGAGGATCTGACTGATGATGTCCGCCGGCGGGAACGAGAACGTCACGCCCGGGAACTGGCGCGGCAGTTCCTCGCGCATGCGGCGCACGTAGTCGGCGGTGGGACGGTGGCCTTCGTTGAGCGCGATCTGGATATCGCCGTCCCAGGAACCGATGGTGCCGGTGTTGTTGTAGGCGGTGTTGATGCCGCTGATCGGCTGGCCGATGTTGTCGACCACCGTGCCCAACTCTTCCGGCGGCACGATGCGGCGGATCGCCGCCTGCACGTTGGCGAAGATGGTGGCGCTTTCCTCCACGCGCGTGCCGATCGGTGCGCGCACGTGCATCAGGATCTGGCCGGCGTCCACCGACGGGAAGAAGTTGCGGCCCAGGAACGGCACCAGCGCGAACGAGGCGACCACGAAGGCGAGGAAGCCGCCGACGAATACGCGGCGATGCTCCAGTGCCATCGCCAGCAGGTCGCGGTAGGCCGCGCGCACCCGCTCGAAGCGCGCCTCGAAGCCGCGCTGGAAGCGCACCAGCGGATTGCGCGACGGCGGCAGCGCGGCGTCGGAGCCGTGCTCGTCGGTGTGCGGCGCATGCGGCTTGAGCAGGTACTTCGCCATCGTCGGCACCAGGGTGCGCGACAGGATGAACGAGCAGATCATGGCGAACATCACCGCTTCGGCCATCGGCACGAACAGGAAGCGCGCCACGCCTTCCAGGAAGAACATCGGCACGAACACGATGCAGATGCACAGCAGCGAGACAAAGGCCGGCGTCACGATCTGGCGTGCGCCGTCCATGATCGAGGTCTCCACGTCCTTGCCGTGTTCCAGGTGCCAGTTGATGTTCTCGATGGTCACCGTGGCGTCGTCGACCAGGATGCCCACCGCCAGCGCCAGGCCACCCAGCGTCATGATATTGAGCGTCTCGCCCACCGCGGACAGCGCGATGATCGAACCGAGGATCGCCAGCGGGATCGAGGTGGCGATGATCACGGTGGAACGCCAGCTGCCCAGGAACAGCAGGATCATCAGGCTGGTCAGCGCCGCGGCGATGATGCCCTCCTTCGCCACGCCGCCGATGGCGGCGCGCACGAACAGCGACTGGTCGCCGATCGGCGCGATCTGCAGGGTGTCGGGGAAGGACTCCTTGGCGTCGAGCAGCTTTTTCTTCACGCCCTCGATGATCGCCAGCGTGGAGGCCGAGCCGTTCTTCATCACCGTCATCAGCACCGAGCGGCTGCCGTCGACGTGCACGATATTGGTCTGCGGCGGATTGCCGTCGCGCACCTGGGCCACGTCGCGGATGTACACCGTGGTGCCGTTGACCGTCTTGACCGGCAGGTCGCCCAGCGCGCGGATGTCGGACGGCGCGTTGTTGAGCTGCAGCGTGTATTCGTACTCGCCGATCTTCTGCGTGCCCACCGGCACGATCAGATTCTGCGCGGCCAGCGCGTTGGCCACGTCCTGTGCCGACAGGCCACGCGCTTGCAGGGCGGCAGGATCGATATCGATCTGCACCTGGCGCGACTTGCCGCCGAACGGAAACGGAATGGAAGCGCCCGCCACCGACGTGAGCACCGGGCGCACCGCATTGATGCCGAGGTCGCCGAGGTTCTGTTCGCTCAAGCCCTTGCCCGACAACGCCAGCTGGATGATCGGCACGGTCGAGGCGTTGTAGTTGAGGATCAGCGGCGGCGTGATGCCCGGCGGCAGCTGGCGCAGCAGGGTCTGCGCCACCGCCGTCACCTGCGCGTTGGCGGTGCGGATGTCGACCGTCGGCTGGAAGAAGATCTTGATCACGCCGAAGCCGTTGATCGACTGCGCTTCGATGTGTTCGACGTCGTTCACCGTGGTGGTGAGCACGCGCTCGAACGGCGAGGCGATGCGCCCGGCCATCTGGTCCGGCGGCAGGCCGGTGTACTGCCACACCACGCTGATCACCGGGATCTTGATGTCCGGGAAGATATCGGTCGGCGTCCGCAGCGCGGACAGCGGGCCGATGATCATGATCAGCAGGGCGAGGACGACGAAGGTGTAGGGCCGCGAGAGCGCGATCCGGACGATGCCAAGCATGCGGGGGATTCCGAGCGCGAATGTTGCGTCGCGAAATTTTGACACGGCGCCCCGGCCGGGCGGCCGGTCAGGTGGATGAAGATATTTTCATATTGAAATATCCGACGCTGAAGAGGACTTAGCCCCTCTCCCCCCGGCGACCCGAAGGTAGTCCCTGAGAGAGGGGGTGGGGTGAGGGTGCGGGCGGAGCGCGAGGGTGATGTGCATCGCTCCGGCCGTACCCTCATCCGGCTGCCGCCACCTTCTCCCGGAG
>NZ_FONH01000023.1 GCF_900112865.1 Dyella marensis
GAGCCGTGCGGCTTGACCATATAACCCCAAGACGCTTCGCACGTAATCCTTAGCGAACATCCCGATTCACCAAACGCTTGTCACTCGTTTACCCCTTTGCGGGGCTTGGCGCACCAATCTGCGCTGCCCCCACCCCTTCCCTGGCGACGATAGCGCTGTGGCCCCACCCGATCCCATCCCGAACTCGGCAGTGAAACGCAGCTGCGCCGATGGTAGTGTAGCTTGCTATGCAAGAGTAGGTCATCGCCAGGGGCTTTATCCTTAAAAACCCTCACCCTCCGGTGAGGGTTTTTTCTTGCCTGAAACATAGCGCCACCATTAGCTCCGCATAAACACCGCGATTCATTCGATATTCCTCTCGGCATTAAGACGGCGCGATTAACAAGCGCCTCAATGGGCGATTATCGATAGGCCCAACTCTTATAGCCGTTTGGACTGTTCAATCCACTTGCCGCACCAGACGGCAAGCGGAAACGCCAATACGCAACACACGCTTGGCCTATGATTCGAGGCCTCAGGGACCATGCGCCAATCGGGGGATCACCGCGTGTTCGTCCAAGTCGAAACCCGCCGCCGCCAGGGCACGCCATGGGTGACCATGTTGCTCGTGCTGCTCTGCGTCCTGAGCTTCATCGGCCTGGCCGTACTGCCGCCGCGCCAGCGCCTGTCCCTGCTGCTCGAATGGGGCACGGTGCCGGCCAATATCTTCGATGCGAAGGAACCCATCCTCGCCCAGTTGCATGACCCCTCGCTGCTGCGCCTGGTCACTGCGCTCTTCATCCATGTGGCCTGGCTGCATGTGCTGGGCAATATGCTGTTCCTGGTGATCTTCGGACTCCCTTCCGAACGCACCCTGGGTTCCACTCGTTTTTTCCTGCTCTTCCTGCTGGGCGGCATCGTCGCCAACCTGGTCGGCGCGCTTTCGCTCGCCGGCGTGCACTCGCCCATCATCGGCTGCAGCGGCGCGGTGTCTGCCGTGCTCGGCGCCTATATCGCGCTGTTTCCGCGCGAACGCCTGGGCCTGGTGCTCCCGCTCGGCCTCTACCTGGAGTTCGTCCGCGTCCCGGCCTTCCTGCTCATCGGCATCTGGGTGCTGCTGCAATTGCTCTTCAGCTATGCCGGCCCCAGCTATGGCGCCGTCGTATGGTGGACGCACATCGCCGGCTTCCTGTTCGGCGTCGTCTACGCGCTGCTGTCCCGCCAGGCCGTCGTCCGCCGCATGCGCGGATAAACTATGCCGATGCGCAACAAGAAACTCTACAAGGTGACCTTCCTGCACCTGGGCAAGAGCTACGAGCTCTACGCCAGGCACGTGGCTTCCAGTGCGCTCTGGGGGTTCACCGAAGTCGGCGAACTGGTGTTCGAGCCGGCCGGCGAGGGCATCGTGGTCGATCCGACTGAAGAAAAGCTGCGCGAGGAGTTCAAGGACACACGCGTGCTGCACCTGCCGATGCAGGCCATCATCCGCGTCGAAGAAGTCGACCGCAAAGGTTCGCTCGCCATCCGCGACGCCAGCGACGGCCAGAAAGTGACGCCTTTCCCGATGCCGCCACGCGGCGGCCGCTGATCGTCAGCGATACGCCGCCATGCCGTGATGGCGGGAAAAATGCCGCAGCAACCTCCGCGCGATCGGCGTCGGCGCCACCTGGCGGAACGTATGGTGCGGATCGAAGCCTTCGCGATGCATATCCGCACGCTTGCGATGAATGTATGCGCGCATCACATCCGCATTGAACTCCGGATGGAACTGCACGCTCACCGCGTTCTTGCCATAGCGCAGCAGATGATGCGGATCGCGCGCCGACCCGGCGAGCACCGTGGCTCCCTTCGGCAACTCCAGCACGCTCTGCTCGTGCGTGGTATGCGCACGGAATGCCACCGGCAACGCGGCCGCCATCGGATCGTGCCTGGCCTGCTCCGCCACCTGGATCAGCATCGTGCCGATCTCGCGACCGCCAGGCAGATAGTCCACCCGCCCGCCCAGCGCATGCGCCATCAGCTGATGCCCGTAGCAGACGCCGAACAGCGGCAGTTCCGCATCCATTGCGTCCCTGATCCATCCAGCGGTGCGTTCGCTCCACGCGGCGCGCTCCGTGACCATCGCGGCAGAGCCGGTAATCAATGCGCCCGCTACATCGCCGGGCGCCGGTAGCGCCTCGCCCGCCGCCACGTCGATGACGCGCACCCGCTCCGGCGCCAGCTGCGCACCCAGGCGGAACCAATGTGGAAAGTCGCCATGGCGAGCGCGAATCGGATCCGGCGCGCGGCCGGTGCGGATGATCAGGACAGGCTTCATCGAGACAGAACGTGCTTCAGTGGGAATGGCCTTCCGGCAGTTCGATCGGCGGCAGCACGGTCAGCACTTCCTTCACCGTGGTCAGTCCGCGTGCCACCTGCGCCGCCGCCGAAATGCGCAAGGGCCGCATGCCCTCGGCCAGGGCCGCGGTGCCGAAGCGGCCCAGATCCAGCTGCGAAGACAACAGGCCACGCAAGCGCGGTGACAGAATCATCATCTCATAGATGCCGGTGCGCCCCATGAAGCCGGTATTGCGGCACTCCAGGCAACCCACCGGCTTGAACACGGTCTCCGGTAGCGGCACCGACCAGCCATGGGTCAGTGCCGTCCATTCGTGCGGCTCCTGCTCCGTGGCCTGTTTGCAATGCGGGCACAAAGTGCGCACCAGGCGCTGCGCCACCACCCCGGTCAGCGTCGACTGGATCAGGTAATGCGGCACGCCCAGATCGAGCAGGCGCGTCACCGCGCTGGGCGCGTCGTTGGTGTGCAGCGTCGACAGCACCAGATGGCCGGTCAGCGACGCCTGCACGGCCATCTGCGCGGTTTCGAGGTCGCGGATCTCGCCGACCATGATGATGTCCGGATCCTGGCGCAGCAGCGTGCGCACGCCCGCGGCGAAGTCCAGATCGATCGAAGTCTGCACCTGCATCTGATTGAGTTCCGGCGAGACCATCTCGATCGGATCCTCCACCGTGCACACGTTGAGCTCCGGCGTGGCCAGGTGCTTCAACGTGGAATACAGCGTGGTGGTCTTGCCCGAACCGGTGGGGCCGGTCACCAGCACGATGCCGTGCGGACGCTCCACCATGCTGCGCCACAGAGCGCCTTCCTCCGCCGAAAAACCCAGCTGCGAGAAATCCTTCGCGACGATATCCGGATCGAAGATACGCATCACCACCTTCTCGCCGAACGCGGTCGGCATGGTGGAAATACGCAGTTCCACCTCGCGGCCGCCGGAGGAGCGCGTCTTGATGCGGCCGTCCTGCGGGCGGCGCTTCTCGGCCACGTCCATGCGCGACAGGATCTTGATGCGCGCGGTCACCGCCGTCATCACCGGCGGCGGCAGCTCGAACACCTTGTGCATCACGCCGTCGATGCGAAAGCGCATCAGCCCGGCTTCGCGCCGCGGCTCCAGATGGATGTCGGAGGCGCGCTGCTCGAACGCGTACTGCAGCAGCCAGTCGACGATGTGCACGACGTGGCGGTCGTCCGCGCCGACTTCGCCGCTCTTGCCCAGCTCGACCAGCTGCTCGAAATTGAGGATCGCCGAGGAATCGTAGCCGCTCGTCTTGGCATCCTGCGCCAGCTGGATCGAGCGCTGCACGCCGTAGAACTCGAGCAGGTAGCGATTGATGTCCAGCGGATTGGAGACCACCCGCTTCACGTCGCGGCGGATCATGTGCGACAGGTCGGCGGCCCAGCTCGGATCGAACGGTTCGCAGGTGGCGAAGGTCACCTCGCCGGGCGAAGCTGCCACCGGCAGGATGCGGTGGCGCGTGGCGTAGGCACTGCTGACCACCTGGGTCACCGCCGCCACGTTGATCTTCATCGGGTCGATCTTCAGATACGGCAGCCCCGCGTGGGTCGCCAGCCACTCGGTCAGGACTTCCAGGCTGAGCGGGCGGCCCGGATCGCGCTGGTTGGCCAGCTTGGCGTTGGCGATCAGCACCAGCGGATGCAGCTCTACCGAGGAGCGGCCGCTGCGGTTGCCCATGCGCACGTTCTTGGCGTCCTCGGCCTGGACGAAACCGTCCACGACCAGGGCGGCCAGCACGTCGTCGAGCGTGAGCTTGCCGCGCCGGCCGAGCAGGGAAGCGATTTGCGGTGAGGCGGCCATGCGTTGGATTCCCCTCGGTTTTCTGCGCGCGATCAGGCCAGGAGCATAGCGCGCCGGTATACTAACCCGCTTTATTCCAGGTCACGGAAAGCCATGTCCGCACGTACCTTCCAGGATGTGATTCAGACCCTCAACCGCTACTGGGCGGCGCAGGGTTGCGTGTTGCTGCAGCCGCTCGATACCGAGGTCGGCGCCGGCACGTTCCATCCCGCCACCTTCCTGCGCTCGCTGGGCCCGGAGCCCTGGGCCGCGGCCTACGTGCAGCCTTCGCGCCGTCCCACCGACGGCCGCTATGGCGAAAACCCCAACCGCCTGCAGCATTACTACCAGTACCAGGTGGTGATGAAGCCCAATCCGGACAATATCCTCGAGCTGTACATCGGCTCGCTCAAGGAGCTGGGCCTGGACCCGCTGGTGCACGACCTGCGCTTCGTCGAGGACAACTGGGAATCGCCCACGCTGGGCGCCTGGGGCCTGGGCTGGGAGGTCTGGCTCAACGGCATGGAAGTCACCCAGTTCACCTATTTCCAGCAGGCCGGCGGCCTGGAGTGCAAGCCGGTCACCGGCGAGATCACCTACGGCCTGGAGCGCCTGGCCATGTACCTGCAGAACGTGGACAACGTCTACGACCTGGTATGGACCGAAAGCCCGCACGGCACCGTCACCTACGGCGACGTGTTCCACCAGAACGAAGTCGAGCAGAGCACCTACAACTTCCAGCACGCCAACGTGCCTGAGCTGCTGCGCTGGTTCGACGTGTGCGAGGGCGAGGCCAACAAGCTGATCGCCGCCGGCCTGCCGCTGCCGGCCTATGAGCAAGTGATGAAGGCCAGTCACACCTTCAATCTGCTCGACGCGCGTCGTGCGATCAGCGTGACCGAGCGCCAGCGCTACATCCTGCGCGTGCGCACGCTGGCCCGCGCGGTGGCCGAAACCTACGTCGCGCAGCGCGAAAAGCTCGGCTTCCCGGGCCTGAAGAAAAACCACAAGCCGTCCAAGGAGCAGGCTGCATGAGCGCCGCCAAGTCACTGCTGATCGAGCTGGGCACGGAAGAACTGCCGCCCAAGGCGCTCGACGAGCTTGCCGCCGCTTTCCAGCGCGGCATCTGCGACGGTCTGGCCAAGCGCGGCGTGGAAGCCGGCCTGGACCTGGCGCGCACGTTCGCCTCGCCGCGCCGTCTGGCCGTCCATATCCCGCAGGTCGCCGCGCAGCAGCCGGAGCAGGCCATCGAGCGCCGCGGTCCCGCGGTGAATGCCTCGCTCGATGCCGAAGGCAACCCGAGCAAGGCGCTGCAGGGTTTCGCGCAGTCCTGCGGTGTCACCGTCGAACAGCTGGAAAAGCTGGAGACCGACAAGGGCGCCTGGTTCGTGTTCCGCGCCGTGAAGCCCGGCCAGCCGCTGGCCGCGTTGTTGCCTGAGATCCTCGACGAAACGCTCAAGGGCCTGCCCATTCCCAAGCCGATGCGCTGGGGCGATCACGACTACAGCTTCGTGCGTCCGGCCCACTGGCTGGTGATGCTGCACGGCGCCGACATCATCGAAGGCGAGGCGCTGGGCCTAAAGAGCGGCCGCAAGTCGCGCGGCCACCGCTTCCTGCATCCGCATCCGATCCATGTCGCCGATGCCGACAGCTGGCTGGACTCGATGCAGGCCGCGAAGGTGCTGGCCGATCCGGCCGAGCGCCGCCAGCGCATCCGCGCCGAGGTCGCCAAGGCAGCCGCGCAGACCGGCGGCCTGCCGCAGCTGGACGACGCGCTGCTCGACGAGATCGCCAACCTCACCGAATGGCCGTCCGCGATCGCCTGCACCTTCGAGCGGGACTTCCTGGCGGTGCCGCCGGAAGCCCTGGTCACCACCATGGAGACCAACCAGAAGTTCGTGCCGGTGTTCGACGCCAACGGCAAGTTGACCGAGCACTTCATCGGCATCGCCAATATCGAGAGCAAGGACCCGGCCGAGATCCGCAAGGGCTACGAGCGCGTGATCCGCCCGCGCTTCGCCGACGCAAAGTTCTTCTGGGACGAGGACCTGAAGACGCCGCTGGCCGGCTACCAGGACCAGCTGAAGAACGTCACCTACCAGCAGTCGCTGGGCAGCCTGTGGGACAAGAGCGTGCGCGTGGCGGAGCTGGCGCGCATCGTGGCCAATCGCGTCGAGGTCGACGCCGGCCAGGCGACCCGCGCTGCGGCGCTGAGCAAGTGCGATCTGCTGACCCGCATGGTCGGCGAGTTCCCCGAGCTGCAGGGCGTGATGGGTCGCTACTACGCCACCCATCACGGCGAAACGGCCGAGGTGGCCGCCGCACTCGACAGCTACTACCAGCCCCGTTTCGCCGGCGACGCCATTGCCGCGGGCAAGGTCGGCCAGGTGCTGGCCGTGGCCGAGCGCCTGGACACCCTCGCCGGCATCTTCGCGGTAGGCCTCAAGCCCAGCGGCAACAAGGATCCGTTCGCGCTGCGCCGTGCCGCGCTGGGCCTGGCGCGCACACTGGTGGAAGGCGGGCTGGAACTGGATCTCAAGGCCAGCTTCACCGAGGCGCTGGAACTGATCCCTGACGCGGCCCTCGCCGCCGGCCTCAAGCCGGGCAAGGACGGCAAGGCGCCCACGCTGGATGCCGGCAAGCGCCGCGCGGCGCTGGTCGAGGAGCTGTACGACTTCGTGATCGAACGCCTGCGCGGCTATTACGCCGAGCAGGGTTTCAATGGCGAGCAGTTCGAAGCGGTGCTGGCGGTGGCGCCGGCATCGCTGGCGGATTTCGATCGCCGCCTGCGTGCGGTGGCGGAGTTCGGCCGCCGGCCGGAAGCGCTGAGCCTGGCCGCCGCCAACAAGCGCGTCGCCAACATCCTGCGCAAGCAGGCGGAAGAGGCGGGTGCGCCGGCGCTGCCGGGCGCAGTCGATCCCGCGCATTTCGAAGCCGATGTCGAGCGTGCACTGGCGTCGGCGCTGGCCGCCGCCAGGTCGGACACGGCCGGCGCGCTGCAGGCCGGCGACTACACCGCGGTGCTGACGCGCCTGGCGCAGCTGCAGGCGCCGGTCGATGCGTTCTTCGATGGCGTGCTGGTGAATGCGGAGAATCCCGCGGTGCGCGCCAATCGCCTGGCCTTGCTGGGCCAGTTGCAGGCGCAGTTCACCGCCATCGCCGACATCGCGAGGCTCTGAGCCTCGATCGGGGCAGCGTCGTCGGTACTAAACGAAAACGGCAGCCTGGTGGCTGCCGTTTTCGTTTCCGATGCTGCGTTAAGCGATTTGCCGATCGCGCTTGAGGCGGTCGCCGAGGCGGTGGTTGAAAGCCACCATCGCCGCCGCGTCCACGTCGTTGCCGCCCGGGCCGAGAATCTCGTAGAGGTCGGCCAGCAGATCCGCATTGTCCGCCAGCGATAGATTGCTGTCGGCCAGGTCCAGCTCGGACTGCAGGATGCGCAGTGCCGTATTCAGGCGGTTCGGATCCATCGCCACGCCGCTGGCGTGCAGGGTGTCGGCGGCCGTGCGCAGCTTGGTGCGCTGGCGCTGGGTCAGGGAGGTCTCGGTGCCGAGCTCCTCGCCGGAGGTGATCGCCTCGGACTGGATCATCGAACCCTCGCCGGCCACCAGCCACACCAGGGAAATCCCCATGGTCTTGGCCAGGGTCACGCAGCGGGCGCGGGAAGGATCGGTATTGCCGTCCCGCCAGCTACGCACGACGCCCTCGGAGAAACCGCACATTCGCGCGATCTCGGTCACGCTGCCCACTCGCTGGATCAGCACCTTGATGCGGTCGGCGAAGGTTCCCGCGCTCGGCGGCGTCGTAGTTATTTGCGTAGCCATCAGGTGTGCTCCTAGGCGATCTGGCAGTTGACTTTTACTCAAATGTCTTTCGAGACGCTTACGTTCCGGGGAAAAAAACGCGCTGGAAGGAGTCACAACGGGCCATTTTTATCCCTGCTCGTAATTTTTTTCGATAAGAATCCGTAAGAAAGCCGGACTCCGATCGGGGAGAAACGCACGAGTGTCGATCTGGAATACGCGCCGGCTATAGGAATTTGCCGGGGGCTGGGTGACCTTGCCGGTCGTGCATCGAGCGACCCCCTGGACATGCGCCGGCGATGCTGCTGCGAACCCGCTATTTCTTTACCGAAAAGCAACTATCGATCAGGAATTCGAGCAACTGCCTGGGCCGGCCTACGGAGAGGAATCTTGTTTTTAACCAGTCCTTTATGGACGTCCAAACACCGTCATTCAGCGTTGGACTACGGTAGATGTCTCCCTTCGCAACCGTATGCTAGGCAAAGCTCCTATTGACTTTTCTGGGTGCTTATTTTTCCGGTATGCTTGAAACCTCCCCCGCGAAATATTCCGTATGGCGCCTGGCGCCAGGGGTTTCGCGCCCTGTTCCTTAGGATTCATTCGATTGAGGTTTCACATGCGCAGGTTGGTTTGGTCGCTGATGTCGGTAGCAGCGCTGGCTCTCGCCGGCTGCAATTCTTCTGATTCCTCGCAGCCCACGACGGCTGGCGGCGAATCCGCACCGGCCGCTTCCGCGCCTGGCCAGCAGCAGCCGACCAAGGCCAATGCGGTCAGCGGCACGGTTGCGCTGCGCGACGCCAGCTCGCAGGTCTCGCCGCAGGCGAAGCTGGAGCTGAAGCTGCTCGATCCGTCCCAGGAGGGCACGCCGCTGGCCAGCAAGACCATCGATCCGGTGGCCAGCCTGCCGCAGTCGTTCGAGCTGGAATTCAATCCGGCCGACGTGAATCCGAACAGCATGTATATCGTGCAGGCCGTGCTGACCGACGGCGATCGCCGCTACACCGCGCCGCTGCAGACGCCGGTGCTGACCAAGGGCGCCGGCAGCCAGGTGTCGATCCAGCTGGTCGGCGAGCAGACCCCCGGCGAGAAGGAACTGGCCGCGTTCACCGCGGTGCAGAAGCAGATCGGCGGCATGAAGATCACCAGCGGCACCAAGCTGGAAGACAAGGTCTCGCGCGGCTGGCAGGTGTTCCGCGAAGCGGGCGAAGTGAAGTTCATCCGCGAGCAGGTCGACTACGGCGACAAGGGCTTCACCAATACCGACTATGCCTACAAGGACGGCAAGCCGTGGGTCGTGGTGCAGCAGAAGAAGTCCAGCAAGGACGCCAAGCCCAATTCGACCGAGCGCGCCGGCTGGAACGCCGACGGCGCCCTGGTGCTGAAGCAGGAACAGGCCGGCAGCAAGACCGATGCGCTGGCCGATGAGGAAGCCGCCAGCCTGCAGAAGCAGGCCACCAGCATCCTCAGCCTGGCTACCAACGGCAAGAACAAGTAAGCCCCGGCGTCATCCGGGCATGAAAAAAGCCGTCCGCTCGCGCGGACGGCTTTTTCTTTGGGCCCAGGAAAAACTGGCGTGGAAAAAGCCGGCTCAGAAGCCGACTTTCACGCCCAGGTTCACGCTGTTGTACTTCTGGCTGTCGTCGCCGAAGCGGCCGCTGTAGCCGACCCAGCCGGTCACGCTCTCGCTGAACTGGGCGGACACGCCCACGTCGGCGGTGCCCCAGGTCTTGTCCGGCAGGAAACCGGTGAGGGCGAACTGGCCGGGCATGCTGACCACGCCGGCGGTGACGCTGCGCGGGTCGGCCTTGCTGTCGTGGTTCCAGGCCACCTCGGCGTACGGCGCCAGCATCATGCCGCCGGCCTGCCAATGACCCTGCAGGCGCCAGCCGAGGGTGGAGATCAGCGCATCGCGCTGCTGGCGTCCGAACCACATGGTGGTGCTGTCGTTGCCGCCTTCGGTGTAGCCGTTGACCTTGACGGTCTGCCACTCGACCGTGGCGAACGGACCGGTGCGCAGCGTATCGAAGTTGAACCACCAGCCGCCGGTGGCGCCGCCGCCGAGGCGGTTGCCGTCGGCCTTGCCGCTCTCGCTGCGCGACATCGCACCGAGCTGGATGCGGCGCTCGATGTCGGTGAAGTTCGACTGCGCGTAGTTCAGGTAGCCGCCGATGTAGCCGCCGCCGTTGTGATAGGTCAGGTAGCCCAGGCCGCTGATGTCCTGCAGCTTGTAGCCGCCGCCACCGGCGAAATCGGCGTTGTGCTGGCCGATGCCCAGCGCCACGCCCATCGAGATGTGCTCGCTGGCGCGCACGTCGGCGCCGACGGTCAGGTTGACGTTGTTGCTGGTGGTCTTGGGCGAGCTGCTCTGCTCGTCGAAACGCTGGTGGGCGTAGTCGACGTTGGCGAAGAAGCGCGTATCGCTGCCCATCGCGTCGGCCATCATCTCGTTGCGGATGGCGCGGGTCTGCGCCGAGGCGGCGGCCAGCGGCGCTTCGCCGAGCATGGAGATCTGGCCCGGTGCCTGGATCAGCGACACCACGTACTGGCCCAGCATGGCGTGGGCCGCGGTGGTCGGATGCACACCGTCGGCGAACAGGTAGGTGTTGTTGGTGCCCGCGGCATAGCTGTAGGGCAGGCCGGAACCGGCCGGGCCGCACTGCACCGAGCTGCCGTTACAGGCCGGCGTGGTGACGTTGGTGAAGCCGTAGGCCGACGGATTGGCGATCACCTCGTTGAGCAGCTGGAAGGTGTTCACCGGAATCACGTTGAGGCCGTTGTTGCTCAGCTGGGTGATACCCGCATTGAGCACGCCGTTGAAGGCGAGCGACAGCTGCGTCGCGCCGGCCGAAGCGGCCGCGCCGCCGGCCAGGCCGGACGGGGTCTTGCCGATGTCGGGCAGGTTGTAGACCACCACGTACTTGGCGCCGGCGGCCTGCATCTGGCCGATCAGGCCGACTTCGGTCTGCGCGGCGGCGGCGGCGCCGGCGGCCAGCACGTTCGGATTGGTCGAGCTGGAGGTCAGGTAGAAGATGTCGTTGGCGCCGCCCCAGACCTGGTAGAGCGCCTTGCTGTCGGCCGCGCCGCCGTTGGCGGCCAGGTACATCTGGAACTGCTGCGACAGCAGCGGCACGCCGGCCGGAGTGCCCGGCGAGTTGTGCTGCAGGCCGGCGCCGCCGAAGGCGTAGTCGGTGCCGCCCGAGAGCGACGCGGTCACCGGCAGGTTCAGCGCGGCGGCGACGTTCTCTGCCGTGGTGGTGCCGGGGTTGGTGGTGAAGCGCAGCGGGGTCGGCGAACCCGACAGCTTGGCGATGTTGCCGGCGTCGCTGAGGCTGTCGCCGATGACCACGACCTTGCTGAAATCGGTGGCGGCGGCGGCAGTGCTGAACAGCAGGCCGGCGGCGATGGCGCCGGCGAGATGGCGGATGCGGGGCATGTCGGTAACGCTCCTTGAGCCGGGATGGCTTTTGTTATTCGCGCGTTACGGTAATGCATGCCCATACGTCAGCGCATGCTGCGCTGCATCGCAGCGCAGCATATCCCGACAGAGTCGAACCTCAACGCTTCATGGCGCGCGATAACGCGTCGGCGAAAGCACTGTTGGCCGGCGCCGGTGCCGGCTTCGGCGCGCCACCGCCGCCGCCGGGACGCGGACCGCGACCGTCGCGCGGACCGCCGCGGCCACCTTCGTTGCCGCCGCCGGCCGGCCGGCCGGCGCGCGCCTGGCCGGGCTCGTCGTCCAGGCGCATGGACAGGCCGATGCGCTGGCGCGGCAGGTCCACTTCCATCACCTTGACCTTGACGATGTCGCCGGCCTTCACCGCATCGCGCGGATCCTTGACGAAGGTGTGCGACAGCGCGGAGACGTGCACCAGGCCGTCCTGGTGCACGCCGATGTCGACGAAGGCACCGAACGCGGCCACGTTGGTGACGCGGCCTTCGAGGATCATGCCGGGGCGCAGGTCCTTCAGGTCTTCCACGCCTTCGGCGAAGCTCGGCGCGACGAACTCCGGGCGCGGATCGCGGCCCGGCTTCTCCAGTTCTTTAAGGATGTCGCGCACGGTCGGCACGCCGAAGCGTTCGTCGGTGTACTGCTCGGCCTTGAGGCCACGCAGGAACGAACTGTCGCCGACGATGCTTTTCACCTCGCGCCCGCACTGGGCGATGATGCGCTCCACCACCGGATAGGCTTCCGGATGCACCGAGCTGGCGTCCAGCGGATTGTCGCCGTTGGGGATGCGCAGGAAGCCCGCGCACTGCTCGAAGGCCTTGTCGCCCAGGCGCGGCACCTTCAGCAGGGCCATGCGATTGGCGAACGGGCCGTTGGCGTCGCGGTGCTTGACCACGTTCTCCGCCACGCTGGCCGACAGGCCGGCCACGCGCGAAAGCAGCGCGGCCGATGCCGTGTTGACGTCGACGCCGACCGCGTTCACGCAGTCCTCGACCTTGGCATCCAGCGCGCGCGCCAGCTTCACCTGGTTGACGTCGTGCTGGTACTGGCCCACGCCGATCGCCTTGGGCTCGATCTTCACCAGCTCGGCCAGCGGATCCTGCAGGCGGCGCGCGATGGACACGGCGCCGCGCAGGCTCACGTCCATCTCCGGGAATTCCTTGGCCGCGACTTCCGACGCCGAATACACCGAGGCGCCGGCCTCGCTCACCACGATCTTCGAAAGCTTCAGGTCCGCGTGCTTCTTGATCAGCTCGCCGGCGAGCTTGTCGGTCTCGCGCGAGGCGGTGCCGTTGCCGATCGCGATCAGGTTGACGCCGTGCTGCTTGCACAGCACCGCCAGCCGAGCGATGGACTGGTCCCACTGGTTGCGTGGCTCGTGCGGATAGACGGTGTCGGTGGCCAGCACCTTGCCGGTGGCGTCGACCACCGCGACCTTTACGCCGGTGCGGATGCCCGGGTCCAGGCCCATCACCGTCCTGGCGCCGGCCGGCGCGGCCAGCATCAGGTCCTTGAGGTTGTCGCCGAACACGCGGATCGCCTCGTCCTCGGCGCTCTCGCGCACGCGGCCGAACAGGTCCAGGGTCAGGTGCAGGTGCAGCTTTACGCGCCAGGTCAGGCGCACCGTCTCGCGCAGCCAGGCGTCGGCGGCGCGGCCGCGGTCGTGGATGCCGGCGTGCGCGGCGACACGGCCCTCGCCTTCCAGATGGCCCTGTTCGGCGTCGAGGGTGGGCGCCAGTTCCAGTTCGATCACGCCCTCGTTGCGCGCGCGCATCAGCGCCAGCAGGCGATGCGAGGGGATCTTGCCGATCGATTCCATGTGGTCGAAGTAGTCGCGGAACTTCGCGCCTTCGTTTTCCTTGCCCGCCACCACCTTGGCGCGGATCTGGCCCTTGTCCCACAGCCAGTCGCGCAGCTCGCCCACCAGGTGGGCGTCTTCGGCGATGGTTTCCATCAGGATGGCGCGTGCGCCGTCGAGCGCGGCGCGCACGTCGGCCACACCCTTCTCCGCGTCGACGAACTGCGCGGCGAACAGCTCGGGCGCCTGCGTGGGATCCTCGCGCAGGCCCAGCGCCAGCGGCTCGAGGCCCGCTTCGCGCGCGATCTGCGCCTTGGTGCGGCGCTTGGGCTTGTACGGCAGGTACAGGTCTTCCAGGCGCGCCTTGGTGTCGGCGTCGAGGATGTCGCGCTTCAACGCATCGGTGAGCTTGCCCTGTTCTTCTACGCTGGCGAGGATCGCGCCGCGCCGCTCTTCCAGCTCGCGCAGGTAGCGCAGGCGCTCTTCCAGCAGGCGCAGTTGCGTGTCGTCGAGGCCGCCGGTGGCCTCCTTGCGGTAGCGCGCGATGAACGGCACGGTGGCGCCGCCGTCCAGCAGGTCGACTGCCGCGATGACCTGGTCCGGTTTGGCGGCGATGTCCTGGGCAATGCGATGTTCGATGCTGAGCATGGGGTACTGACGTTTCCTTGGAAAAAGCACAGGGGCGCGGCACGCCGCGCCGGTCGAGCGTGGAATGATAACAAGTGCCGGGGAGTTGCCAGGCGGCGCAGGGAACGCCCGGGTTCCCTGCGTGGATGGATCAGGCGTTGAACGAACCCTTGTTCGTCTCGTTCGACGGCGGCGATTTCGCATCGTCGACTTCGCTGCCGCGGCCGTTCAGCACCAGGGTGCTGGCGATCATGTCGTGCAGGCCCTGCTTGCGCTGGGTGAACGCCACCATCACGTAGCCGATCAGCAGGATCAGGCTGCTGAGGATCTTGGCGAAATGGCGGCCGGTGGCGCGCAGGAAGCTGATCCGGTTGCCGTCCAGGTCGACCACGCGGATGCCCAGCGCCAGCTTGCCCAAGGTGGCCTGCCAGGCCGAGCTTTCGCAGACGGCGAAGTACAGCCAGGTGATCACCAGCTGGATGAGCAGGGCCGGCATCATCGCGCTGTAGAACGCGCCATAGGCGGCCATGGCGGCTTGCGGATCGGCACCCTGCGCGTTCTGCAGCAGCAGCGCCTGCGCCGCGCTGGCGCCCATCAGGCGGGCGATGATGGTGTTGGGAATCCACAGCACCACGCAGTCGATCAGGTAGGCCAGCACGCGCTTCCAGAAGCCGGCGTGGTCCTCCAGCGAGCGCTCGCGGTCGGGCGCGGTCTGCAGCGGTGCCTTCGGCGGCGAGTACACGCGGTCGAGCGCGGGGGGCGCTTCCGGAAACAGCGCGGACAGCGGCTTCCATTCCGCCATGCCCTGGTACCAGCCCAGGTCTTCGGGGCTCAGCTTGCCGGTGCGCAGCCATTCGCGCACGTCGGCTTCGGTGTAGGGGCCGTGTCGTTCGCCATCCCGGCCGATCCAGACTTCCATGATTCGTGCTCCCGTCGGTGGAGCGCGCATCATGCCACGCCCGGAAAACGGTGCCATGTCCGCCCGCAAGGCCCGGTGCGAGTTCAGGCCGCGCGGCGCTTCAAATGCACCAGCAGCAGCGAGATCGCCGCCGGGGTAACGCCGCTGATGCGGGCTGCCTGGCCGATGGTCTGCGGCAGCGCGCGCTTGAGCTTGAGCAGGACCTCGGCGGAGAGGCCGCGCACCTTGTCGTAGTCGAAACCGGCGGGGATCGCGGTCTGCTCGTGGCGGCGCTGGCGTTCGATCTCCTCGCGCTGGCGCTCCAGGTAGCCGGCGTACTTGGCCTGCACTTCGACCTGGGCGGCGACGTCGGCTTCGGTCACCGCCGGACCCAGCTCGGTCACCGTGGCGAGACGGGCGTAGTCGAGTTCGGGGCGGCGCAGCAGGTCCAGCGCATTCGTCTCGCGGCTGACCGCGACGCCGAGCTGGCGCTCGATCGCCGCGCCCAGCGCGTTATTCGGCGCGGCCCACAGCCCGCGCAGGCGCTGCGTCTCGGTTTCCACCGCCTCGCGCTTGGCGCGCAGCGCGTCGAAACGCTGCTGCGGCACCACGCCCAGGGCATGGCCGGTCTCGGTCAGGCGCAGGTCGGCGTTGTCTTCGCGCAGGTGCAGCCGGTACTCGGCGCGCGAGGTGAACATGCGGTAGGGCTCGATGGTGCCGTTGCTGGTCAGGTCGTCGATCAGCACGCCGATGTAGGCCTCGTCGCGCCGCGGATACCAGGGCGCCTTGCCCTGGACGGCGAGCGCGGCGTTGAGGCCGGCGATCAGGCCCTGCGCGCCGGCCTCTTCATAGCCGGTGGTGCCGTTGATCTGGCCGGCGAAATACAGGCCGGGAATGCCCTTGGTTTCCAGCCAGGGCTGCAGGCCGCGCGGGTCGAAATAGTCGTACTCGATCGCATAGCCGGGGCGCGTGATGTGCGCGCGCTCGAAGCCCTTGATCGAATGCACCAGCGCCAGCTGCACGTCGTAGGGCAGGGAGGTGGAAATGCCGTTCGGGTAGATCTCGAAGGTATCCAGGCCTTCCGGCTCGATGAAGATCTGGTGCGAGGACTTCTCGGCGAAGCGCACCACCTTGTCCTCGATCGACGGGCAGTAGCGCGGGCCGACGCCTTCGATCTGGCCCGTATACAGCGGCGAGCGGTCGAGCGCGCCGCGGATCAGCGCGTGCGTGCGCTCGCTGGTGTGGGTGATCCAGCAGCTGACCTGGCGCGGATGCTCGTCGCGCGAGCCCAGGTAGGAGAACACCGGGGCGGGGTCGTCGCCCGGCTGTTCCTCCAGGCCGGTGAAATCGATGCTGCGCAGGTCGATGCGCGGCGGCGTGCCGGTCTTCAGGCGATCGGCCGCGACCGGCAGCTCGCGCAGGCGCCGGGCCAGGGTGGTGGCCGGCGGATCGCCGGCGCGGCCGCCGGCGTACTGCGCCTGGCCGATATGGATCTTGCCGGCGAGGAAGGTGCCGGCGGTCAGCACCACGGCGCCCGCGCGAAAGCTCAGGCCCATCTGGGTCACCACGCCGGTGACGCGGCCGCCTTCCAGGATCAGGTCGTCGACTGCCTGCTGGAACAGCTCGAGGTTCGGCTGGGTCTCCACGATGCGGCGGATCGCCGCCTTGTACAGCGCGCGGTCCGCCTGGCAGCGCGTGGCGCGCACGGCCGGGCCCTTGGAGGCGTTGAGGGTGCGCCACTGGATGCCGGCGCGATCCGCGGCGCGCGCCATGGCGCCGCCCAGCGCGTCGATCTCCTTGACCAGGTGTCCCTTGCCGATGCCGCCGATGGCCGGATTGCAGCTCATCTGGCCGATGGTCTCGATGTTGTGGCTGAGCAGCAGCGTGCGCGCGCCGGTGCGGGCCGCGGCGAGCGCAGCCTCGGTGCCGGCGTGGCCGCCGCCGACCACGATGACGTCGTAGGGAGTCGGGTGAAGCATGGTGAGAGACCGCCTGCGGGGCCTGAAAGCGAACGAACAAGGCGATATGGTAACCCGGTCAGTGCCTTAGCGCGGCGGCCGGATTATCTGGCACGGTTCCTGCTTTTGTTTCCGTGCACTTTCACCGGGCAGACGTTGCGCGGAAACGCGCACAGAGGCCGAACGGACAGGGGTTCGGTCGCGTGCCGGGGAGAGGAAGCAAGACGGCGCCCAGTGGGCGCCGTCGTTTTTTCTGTTGCCGGAAGGCTTTGTCCGACCAGATTAAGATCTGGCGCCCGGCGGTCTCAGGAACAGGGGGAATCCAGGATGACCGTGTTGCCGGGCGCCAGAAACCGTAAATGCGGTGGGCGCAAGCGGCTGATGCCGCCTCGTCGTAAGGTCGATATTTACCCCTGATGCGTGAACACGGGGTGACTAAAACGGAAATTTGTGCCGGATCAGGGCAGCAGCTGACGTACTACGTCATTTCGCGATCCGCACCCGGAAATTTCGTGATGTAGAGCCGCGCGATCAGTGATGCACATCACAAACGATGGCACGCCGGTTGCTTTGCCTTCCCCGCCGTAGCGCTTCAAGGGGGCAGGGCCATGGACATGAGCATCGACTTCAAGGCGTTCTTTCCGCACCACGATCTGCTGATCGAACTGGGGCGCGTCGAAATGGCGATGGAGCATCTGGAGCTCCGCGCCGACGACGAGCGCCGCTCGCTGCGTCCCCGCCTGGAATCGCGCATGCACCGCCTGCGCAGCGAACTGGACCACCTGCTGGTCTGAAGCGCCCCCGGCTCGAGGCGCTCACTCGTGCAGCATGCTGCGCACGATTTCCGCCAGATTGCGCGACAGACCTTCCCGCTCCGCCAGCGCGGCAATCGCCTCCCTGGCGCGTGCGCGCCGCACCGGTTCCAGCCGGCGCCAGCCGTTGAGCACGGTGGCGAGCCGCGCGGCGATCTGCGGATTGAGCGCATCCAGCTCGGCCAGGCGTTCCGCCAGCAGGCGGTAGCCGGCGCCATCGGTGCGATGGAAGCCTGACGGGTTGTTGCGCGCCCAGGCGCCGTAGAGCGAATTGACCCGATTGGGATTCTTCAGCGTAAAGGCCGCATCGCGCTCCAGCGTCTGCACGATCGCCAGCGCCGGCTCGCCCGTGCGCTGGGTCTGCACGCTGAACCACTTGTCCAGCGCGAGCGGATTGTCCGCATAGCGCTGGCGGAAATGTGCAAGCGCCCCGGCAGCCTGCGGTGCATCGCTACGCACCAGCACCGCCAGGGCGGCCAGGCGATCGGTCATGCCGGGCGCTTGCTCGTACTGCTGCGCCGCCAGCAGCTGGGCGGTCGGCGTATCCAGCAGGGCAAGCAATTCCAGCAGGCGCCGCTTCAACCGCCGCTGCGCCTGGCTGGTGGCGTCCAGCCCCGCGCTGGTCTCCCTGGCCAGGGCCTGATAACGAGACAGGATCGCCTCGCCGCCCAATTGTTCGGCCAGCCGCTGCTGCAGCTGCTGGCGCGTCGCATGAATGCGTTCCGGGTCGGCTTCGCGCTCGCGCTCGGCCAGCTCCACCTCGCCCGGCGGCGTCATCAGTTCGGCCAGCAGCGCGGGATCGATGCCGTCTTCCGCGAACAGCCCGGCGAGCGCGCCGCACCAGGCGTCGATCGCGCCGCCGCCGCCATGGTCGCGCAACGTCTCGTAGGCGCAGGTGGCCAGCTGCTGCCCGGCCTGCCAGCGATTGAAGCCATCCGCATCGTGGCGCAACAGCAGCGCCAGGTCGGCCGCCGCGTCCATGCCTTCGAGAATCACCGGCGCCGAGAAGCCACGCAGCAGCGACGGCACCGGCTCGGCGTCCACCTCGCGGAACACGATCTGCTGCTCGGCCTTGTCCGCCACCACCACCAGCTCGGTATCGCCCGAGCGCGGATGGCCATCGACATGCAGCGGCAGCATGTGTCCATCGCGGGCGAACAGCGCGAGCTTGACCGGGACCGGCAAGGCCCGCTTCTCCGCCTGCCCGGGCGTGGGCGGTGTGTGTTGCGTCAATGTGAGCGCGTACTCGCGCCGCGTTGCGTCGTAGCGACCGCTCGCGCGCAGGCGCGGCGTGCCGGCCTGCGCGTACCAGGCCAGGTATGGCGACAGATCGATGCCGTTCGCCTCGCCCAGCGCGCCGAGGAAATCCTCGATCGTCGCGGCCTGGCCGTCGTTGTGCGCAAAGTACAGGTCCATGCCGCGGCGGAAACCGTCCGGTCCCAGCTTGCCGGCCAGCATGCGCACCAGTTCGGAACCCTTCTCGTACACCGTCGCGGTGTAGAAGTTGTTGATCTCACTGTACTGCGACGGTCGTACCGGGTGCGCCAGCGGGCCGGCATCCTCCGGGAACTGCGCGCGGCGCAGCAGCGCGACATCCTCGATGCGCTTGAGCGCCGGCGAATTCATGTCCGCCGAGAACTGCTGCTCGCGGAACACGGTGAGCCCTTCCTTCAGCGACAGCTGGAACCAGTCGCGGCAAGTGACGCGGTTGCCGCTCCAGTTGTGGAAGTACTCGTGTGCCACCACCGCCTCCACCGCGCGGTATTCGTCGTCGGTGGTCGAATCCGGATCGGCCAGCAGGTATTTCGCGTTGAAGACGTTGAGACCCTTGTTCTCCATCGCGCCCATATTGAAGTCGTGCGTGGCGACGACGTGGAACACGTCCAGGTCGTAGTTGCGCCCGTAGGCCTGCTCGTCCCAGCGCATCGAGCGCTCCAGCGCGTCCATCGCGTACTCGCAGCGGTCGATCACATGGGCTTCGGACCAGATCACCAGCTTGACCGCGCGCCCGTCCGCGGTGCGGTAGTCGCGCGCGATCCGCTCCAGCCGTCCGGCCACGATGGCAAACAGATAACTCGGCTTGGGATGCGGATCGACGAAGCGCGCCCAATGGCGGCCATCGGCCAGCTCGCCCGCGCCATCGGGATTGCCGCCGGCCAGCAGCACGGGAAAGCGCGACCGGTCCGCGCGCAGCGTCACCGTGTACTGGGCCAGCACATCCGGACGATCGTGAAAGAACGTGATATGGCGGAAACCTTCCGCCTCGCACTGCGTGAGCAGGAAGCCGGTGTCGCGAGAGCCGGACAGGTACAGGCCTTCCAGCGCGGTATTCTGCGCGGGCCGCAGCCGCACGCGCGTTTCCAGCACGCTGCCGTCGCGTGCGCCGTCCACTTCCAGCTCGGCCTCGGTCTGGCGATAGCGGTCGACGGGCAACGGCTGCCCGTCCAGTGCGATGGAAAGCAGTTCCAGGCCCTCGCCGTCCAGGCGCAGCGGCTCGTCCTGCGCGCGATCGCGGCGCAGCAACAGGCGGGACGCGACCTCGGTGACGTCGATGCCCAGCTCGAATTCCAGCTCGACGCGTTCGACGCGCCAGGCAGGCGCGCGATAGTCGCTGAGGCGGATGGTGGGCGTGGACAGCTGGTCGCGTGCGCTCATGGGGGATCTGGCAGGCTGCGGAGACGGTTCAGGCTAACATGCGGCATTTTCGGATCAGGACAAGTCGATGCCGGGTCAGGACAAATCGAGATCGGATCAGCCACGCGCTGCCTATGGCGCCGAACGCGACAGCGTCGGGACACACGAAATCGCGGTGCTGGAAGACTTCGCACGCGGCCGCCGCGTACGCATCGCGCGCCGCGGCGCCACCGTGATCAGTCTGGAGCAGACCCTGGGCGCGGCCACGCTGGACCTGGCCGACGGCTACCGCGACGCCGCCGAGCTGGACAGCCGGCCCAGCTCGCGCTTCGCCATCATGGTGCCGTTCGCCAACCGCATCGACGATGCGCGCTACACCTTCGACGGCGAGAGCCACGATCTGCAGCCGGGCGTCGAAGGCCCGCAGCGCGCGGCGCGGCACGGCTTCGTGCGCGGCGTGGATTTCGAACTCGCCGCGCTCGGCGCGGACGAGCTGGGTGCGCGGGCGGAGTTCCGCACCTCGGCGATCCGCCCGGACGTGCATCCTGGCTATCCCTTCGCGATCGACCTGAGCATCAGCTACCTGCTCGATGCCGACGGCCTGACCCTGGAAGCGAGCATGCGCAACGTCGGCGAGCGCGCGGCGCCGTGCTTCTTCGGTTGGCATCCGTACTTCCGCCTCGACCACGCGCCGGTCGACAGCTGGGAGTTGCAGATCCCGGCCGGGACCATCGTGCGCACCGATGCCGCCTACATCCCGCTGCCCGGCGCTGCTGCGCACGTGCCGATGCAGGAAGAGCCCGCGCTGGATTTCCGCCGCCCGCGCCCGATCGGCGTGCGCGAGATCAATCACGCCTATGCGCAGCTGCGGTTGGACGAGGACGGCCGCGCCCGTACGCATCTGCGCGATCCCGACAGCGGCCTGGGCCTGGCGGTGTGGCAGGAGTCCGGCGTGATGCTGGCTTTTACCGCCGACACCGTCACCCGCGACGTGCGCCGCTCGGTGGCGCTGGAGCCGATGGAAAGCTGGGCCGATGCCTTCAACCGGGCGGATTGCTTCGACGCGATCCGCCTCGAACCCGGAACCGAACGCCGCTTCCGCTGCGGCGTGGAGATCGAACTGCCATGAGTGGGTTGCCCGACCTCGACCAGATCCGCGACGCCGCCGCGCGCATCGCTCCCTATGCAGCGGTGACGCCGGTGCTGCGCAGTGCGCGACTGGATGCGCTGGCCGGTGCGCAGCTGCACTTCAAGTGCGAAAACCTGCAGCGCGGCGGCGCCTTCAAGTTCCGCGGCGCCTGCAATGCGGTGTGGTCGCTGGACGATGCGCAGGCCGCGCGCGGCGTGGTCACGCACTCCTCCGGCAATCACGGCAATGCGCTGGCAATGGCCGCCGCCACGCGTGGCATCGCCGCGCACGTGGTGGTGCCCGAGGGTGCCGTGCGCGCCAAGCTGGAAGCGATCGAGCAGGCTGGCGCCGTGCTGCATCGCTGCGCGCCGACCACGGCCGCACGCGAGGCGATGACTGCCGAGCTGCAGCGCCAGACCGGTGCGGAGCTGGTGCATCCCTATGCCGATGCGCGCGTGATGGCCGGGCAGGGCACGCTGGTGCTGGAGCTGATGCGCCAGGTGGAAGGACTGGATGCGCTGATTACGCCGGTCGGCGGCGGCGGCCTGGCCGCCGGCTGTGCGATCGCCGCGCATGGCTTGAAGCCGGAGCTGGCGATGTACGGCGCCGAGCCGACTGGCGCCGACGACGCGGCGCGCTCGCTGGCACAGGGAGCGCGCGTCGAACCGTTCCAGGCGGACACGCTGTGCGATGGCCTGCGCACCTTGATCGGCGCACCGAACTTCGACGCCTTGCGCACGCATCGCACCCAGGTGATCACGGTCAGCGACGAGGAAACCATCGCGGCGATGAAGCTGCTGTGGCGCGAATTGAAACTGGTGGTCGAAGTGTCCAGCGCCACCGTGCTCGCCGCGGTGCTCAAGCAAGCCGAGCACTTCGCCGGCCGCCGCGTCGGCCTGGTGCTGACCGGCGGCAACGTCGATCTCGACGCCCTGCCTTGGTAGCGTAGGTTGGGGTGAGCCGCAGGCGAACCCCAACGTTGCGACCATGTGCGGGGCCTGTTGGGGTTACAGGCTGCATCGGCAGCCCGCCCTTCGGGCCATCCGCTACGCGGATGTTCGCTACGGCATCCTGCCTTCGCAGTCGCCTTCGGCTCACCCCAACCTACGCCGGCGTTTTCTTGAAGCGCAGGCCGCTCACTGCGAGTAACCCCGCCAGCACCAGCGCGATGCCCATCCACTCCATCGCCGACGGCTGCTCGTGCAGGATCGCCCATGCCAGCAGCACGCTGACGATCGGCACGCCAAGACTGGACAGACTCGCCACCGCGGTGGGCAATCGCTGCAGCACCAGCAGCCACAAGCCCCACGCCACGCTTGAGGCGAGCACCACGCTGTAGGCGAGACCGGCGATCAAGCCCCAGGTCCATTCGATGGGACGCTGCGGCACCAGCAGCGCAACCACGCACAACCCCAGCGCGCCGAACAGCATCTGCCACGCCGTGAGATTGAGCGGCGTCGGCCGATGCAGCTTGAACATGCGCTTGCTCAACACCGTGCCCATCGCCCACGCCGCGCCCGCGCCGATCGCCAGCAGCGTGCTGCCGCCGGAACCCAGGCCGCGCCACGGTTCGATGATGCAGACCAGGCCCAGCGCGGCGAGCGCCAGGCCCGCCCAATGCCGCGGCGTGGGCTTCTCGTGCAACACCACCCAGGCCAGCAGCACCGCCCAGAACGGCATGGTGTAGGCGAGCAGCGCGACGCGTCCGGCGCCGCCTTCGACCAGCGCCCATTGCCCCAGGCCCTGGAACGCCGCGGTCTGGCACAGGCCGATCAAGGCGGTGGGAAGCAGCGGCGGCGGACGTAGCGACTGCCGCATCGCCAGCAAGGCGCCGAACAACACCAGCGCGCCCAGCGTGTAGCGCAGCGCGGAGAATTGGAACGGACCCGCATGCTGCAGCACCTGCTTCATCACCACCCAGCTGTAGGCCCAGATCAGGATGGTGACGAGCATCGCGGCGATCGCGCCGCGTCGGGAAGCATTCGAAGACATGGGGCCTGCGCAAATTATTTCGCCGCGCACGACGCGCGGCATGGATGAGAAGAAGTCAGCGAAGCGCAAGCTTACAGAGGGATCGGCGCGCAAAAACGCGTTTGCGTGAATGTCGTGTGTAGAGCGCAGGCCGAACCGGTCATTGAATGCGAGGCGCAATGCAGGTTTCTAGAAAGACATCACATTTTGCCTGGATCGCATGACTCATGTTGCCGTTCACAATTGAAACCAGCATCGACCACAGGGGGAAAGATGATCGAGCTGGAGATGCAGGTCCTTTCGGACCGCCGCGAAGGATTGCTGGTGGAACTCGGCCGCATCGTCGTGGCCTATGGTTTCTCCTTGATGCGGCAACGTTTGTCCCAGGACAGCCGGGGTACCTGGCTGACCATGATCGTGCGCGGCCCGGCCGACAAGCAGCTCGCGATGGAGGAAGCGCTCGCCACGCATAGTCGCGTGCTGAGCTTCGAAGCGGGGGTCGCCGAGGGCCGGCCCGCGATGACGCCGGCGGCGTCCGCACCCGTACCGGCGCCCGTCACCGCACCCGCACCCGCACCCATGCCGTCGACGCAAGGCTCCGGGCCCGACATACACCAGGTGGAAAGCACGCTGCCGCAGCTGGCGCGCGACTACCCGAAGATCTATCCCTGGCTGCGCAACCTGGAGCATGCGGTGCCCGCCGATGCGCGCGAGGCCTCGCTGCATCTGGCGGGGCGCCGCACCGGCGCATGGGTATACAAGCGCAACTATGCGATGGGCGCCAAGCTCAATCTGCCCGATGCGATCAAGCGCATCGGCGTGCCGGCCCTGCGCGAACTGGCCACGGTGGACTGGCGCGACGGCCAGCTGCTGATCCAGAACAGTCCGTTGTGCTCGCCGGGCAGCCAGTCCGGCTGCCGCTTCTACAGCGGCTATCTCGAAGGCGTGCTGGGCGGTTCGGTGGAACCGCAGACCGTGTTCGTACGCAACCTGTTCTGCCGCAGCCACGGCGCGGCGAGCTGCATTCTCGAAATCTCGCACTGACGAATTCGCAGTAGGCAGGGGGGACCGGTCCCGGCCCGGACCCATGGCAGTGACCACCGGCGCGCACGCGCCGGCGAAAGGACGTTTCCCATTTCCACGTGACATCAGGAGAAGTGCCATGGCTGCGCATCAAAGCTACAACTGGATGCTGATCGTTCTTTCGTATCTGATCTCGGTGCTGGGTTCGTACACGGCGCTGCAACTGGCGGTGGGCATTCCGGCGGCGCACAGCAGCCGCCAGCGCACCGCCGCGATCCTCGCCGCTGGCGCGGCGATGGGCGTGGGCGCGATCTGGGCGATGCATTTCATCGCCATGCTCGCCTGCGACATGGGCATGCCGGTGACCTACGACCTGGCGCGCACCTCGCTCTCCGCCGTACTCGCTTTCGCGGCCTGTTCGCTCGGCCTGGGCATCGCCGGCAGCGGCAGCTTCAACTGGCCCAAGCTGGTCGCCGCCGGCGTGTGCATGGGCCTGGGCGTCGCCGGCATGCACTACCTGGGCATGACCGCGGTGCTGATGGGCGCCTTCATCACTTATGACGTGAGCATCGTGGCGCTGTCGGTGCTGATCGCCATCGTCGCCTCGATCGCCGCGCTGTGGCTGGCCTTCAACCTGCGCGGCATGGCGCAGATGGTCGGCAGCGCGCTGGTGATGGGCATCGCCGTGTGCGGCATGCACTACACCGGCATGGCCGCGGTCAACCTCGAAGACAACGGCAGCCAGCTGCCCGCCGGCTACGCCGCCGGCCTGCGCGGCGACAACCTCGGCGTGAGCATCTTCGCCGTGGCGCTGGTGCTGCTGGTGGTGGTGCTGGTGCTCAACCACATGCGCCAGAGGCGGCGCGAGGCGATCACCATCTGAGCGCATCGCAACGGGGAGCACGATGCTCCCCGTTCCCGTTATGCTGCGCCTCCCTTCGGGAGCACCACGCATGGCCAAGCCTCTCACCCGCTGCGCCTGGGCCGACGGCAGCGAGATCGAGCGCGACTACCACGACAGCGAGTGGGGCGTGCCGTTGCACGACGATCGCCTGCTGTTCGAATGCCTGATCCTGGAAGGCGCGCAGGCGGGCCTGTCGTGGCGCACCGTGCTGGCCAAGCGCGAGCGCTACCGCGAGGTGTTCCACGATTTCGACATCGCACGCGTGGCGGCGATGAAAGACCGCGAGCTGGACAAGCTGATGCTCGATCCGGGCATCGTGCGCAATCGCCTGAAGATCTCCGCCACGCGCGGCAATGCGCAGGCGGCGCTGAAGTTGATCGAGGAGATTGGCAGCCTGGACGCGCATCTGTGGTCGTTCGTCGACGGCAGGCCGGTGAAGAACCGCTGGCGCGACCGCAGCCAGGTGCCGGCGAGCACGCTGGTCTCCGATCGCATGAGCAAGGACCTGAAGAAGCGCGGCTTCCGCTTCGTCGGTACCACCATCTGCTATGCCTTCATGCAGGCGACCGGGATGGTGGACGATCACATCGTCAGTTGTTTCCGCCACCGGTAGTAGGTTGGGGTGAGCCGCAGGCGACTGCGAAGGCAGGATGCCGTAGCGAACATCCGCGTAGCGGATGGCCCGAAGGGCGGGCTGCCGATGCAGCCTGTAACCCCAACATCGCCCCGCCACGATGCGTCGCACTCGTCATTCCGGCGCAGGCCGGAATCCAGTAGCGGGAATGCCGGATTTTCGGACCATCCGTGCAGGCTTTTCGCGAACATCGAGCGATACCGTCACTGGATTCCGGCCTGCGCCGGAATGACGGTGTTTTCGCGGGTTTGGGGTTTGCCACCGGACTACGCTGAAATAACGGCTGATATAGGCGAGCAACTACAGACAACCGGTAGTTGCTTTGCTAGCTTGATTCGCGTTGTCCGCGGAGTGCTTCGAGTCCCATCGCGGACAACCACGGCAGCAATGCCGTGAGAGTCGCGGGCCAAGGGTGCAACGAACACCCCTGACCCGCTAACCATCACCAACTGAGACGGAGTCGATCATGGCTAAGCCAGATCATACGGCACCCGCCCGCCCGCCGATCCCCTCGGCGACACCCCCACCGCCCCGCCGGGCCGTCCGCCTACCACGCGGACACGGCTGACGAAGCGCGCCAGCGCGTTTTTCGCGGAAAGCCTCATTAGATTTTTCCGAGCCGTCCTACCCGGCACGTAGCCGCGTGCGACGCCGAAAACCGCGCGAGCGTTCCCCCTGTTTCGCCATCGAGCCGCCCGACCGCCCATGCATGGGCGTCGGTGGAACCCGCGTCCGTGTGATCGCGGCGCGCCGTGCTGTCCCGGCGGCGCGCCGTTTACGGAGCGAGGTCGCGGCATCACGCAAGGAGCAAGCCATGCACACGCTTGGAGAACCCTGGATCACCCGCCACACCCGGTACTTTTCAGATCCCGACGCCGATCCGGAGGCCCTGTTGAACGACGCCACCGAGTGGCTGCACTACGCGCACAGCGCCGTCCTGCTGCTGGCCGAACTGGTCCACGACCGCAGCATCGTCGATGCGCGCCGCCTGCCCACCATGCTGGAGGGTATTGCGGCATTCATCGATATGGGCATGAGCTGCGCGACGCAGGCGCATGGGCGGATGCAGTGGCAGCGGGTGCAGACGGAGACGGCTGAGGATCTTCACAGCGCATAAGCCACGCAACAGCCGTCATTCCGGCGCAGGCCGGAATCCAGTAGCGGAAGTGCCGGATTTTCGCGACCACCTTCAGGCGCTTTCTCGCGAAAACCGAGCGATATCGTTACTGGATTCCGGCCTGCGCCGGAATGACGAGCAAGAGCGAGCGATGACAAGTGGCGTCGCCTGGCGGCAATATGGCGGCTGCTTCAGCCATCGGCGTGCCGATATGCCGCAATCCTCTTTCCAGCCCCACGTCCGCGCCTTCTTCCACGCCGACACCAACACCTTCACCTACGTCGTCCACGAAGGCCGCTCCGCCGTGGTGATCGACCCGGTGCTGGACTACGACGCGGCTGCGGCGCGCGTGTCGACCGCATCGGCCGAGGCGGTGATGGCGTATGTACGCGAGCAGCGGCTCACCGTGGAATGGATCCTGGAAACCCACGCCCACGCCGATCACCTCAGCGCGGGCGACCATCTGCGCAATGCGTTCGGCGCGAAGCTGGCCATCGGCGAAGGCATCGTGCGCGTGCAGTCGCGCTTCAAGGCGCTGTTCGGGCTGGGCGAGGAGTTCGTGCCGGACGGCAGCCAGTTCGATAGCCTGCTGCGCGACGGCGACGTGCTGCATGCCGGCGTGATGCAGATCCGCGTGCTGGCCACGCCGGGGCATACCGACGATGGGCTCACCTATCTGATCGGCGACGCGGCCTTCGTCGGCGACACGCTGTTCGCGCCGGAAACCGGCACCGCGCGCTGCGATTTTCCCGGCGGCGACGCCGCGCGGCTGTATGCGTCGATCCAGCAGATCCTCGCGCTGCCGGCGGACACGAGGCTGTTCCTGTGCCACGACTATCCGCCCGCCTCGCGTGGCGCCGAGCCGCAGAGCAGCATCGAGGCGCAGCGCCAGGGCAATGTGCACGTCAAGGATGGCGCGACCGAGGCATCGTTCGTCGCGCTGCGCACCGCGCGCGACGCCACCCTGCCGGTGCCGCGCCTGCTGCTGCCGGCGCTGCAGGTGAATATCCGCGGCGGCCGCCTGCCGCCACCGGATGAAGAAGGCGTGCGCTATCTGCGCCTGCCGCTCAACCGTTTCGGGGCCTAACGCCGGCGCGAACCGCGCAGCGCATCCACCGAGAAGCTGGCGATCTCGCCGCCGCCCTTCGCGCGGCGCGACTGGCCGGTGGCCGGGCCCCAGGCATGCGCGGTCACTACTTCCCAGGTGGCGGGAACGCGGCCGTCGACGCGCATGGTCTCGTAGGCATCCAGCATCTGGCGGTAGTGCTTCTTGCCGGTGAGGCCGCGCTCGCGTGCGGTGTCGGCATTGGTCGCGCCCAGGCCCTGCAGTTCCTTCAGCAGCAGGCGCGGCTCGCTGTAGGTGAGGGTGTAGCGGTCCACGTCCAGCACCGGGTCGCGCAGGCCGGCGGCGATCATCGCGTCGCCCAGGTCGTGCATGTCCAGGAAGCGGCTGACGTGCGGCTGCTGGTCGGCCTGGGCCCAGGCCGCGCGCAATTCTTTCAGCGTGTCCGGCCCGAAGGTGGAGAACAGCAGCAGGCCGCCGGGTTTCAGCACGCGCACGCATTCGCCGAACAGTGCCTGCAGATCGTCGATCCACTGGAAGCACAGGTTGGAATGCAGCACGTCCACGCTGTGGTCCGGCAGCGGCAGCGCGGTGGCTTCGGCGCATACGCGCTGGAACGGCTTGAGCCAGCTGGCGTGCTGCTTCGCCGCGCGCAGCATCGGCAGGGCCAGGTCCGTCGCCAGCACCTGCGCCTTGGCGTAGCGCTTCTTCAGCAGCGCCGCGCCGCGGCCGGTGCCGGCGCCGACGTCGATCACCAGGCCGGGCGTTTCCAGATAGAAGTCCAGCCGCTCCAGCAGCAGGTTCTGCACCTCGCGCTGCAAGGCATCGTGCTGTTCGTAAGTGCGCGCGGCGCGGCCGAAGTTGCGGCGGACCTGGCGCTTGTCGATATGGAAGTCGCTCATCGCCAGGTGTCCAGCAGAGGATTGAGGGCCTGCGCGACCGCGTCCGCATGGCCGAAGAACGGTGCGTGGCCGGCGCGTTCGATCTCGTCGTAGCCGCCGCCGGATTGCGTGGACGACCACTGCATCGCCTGCGGATGCACCAGGCGGTCGCGGCGGCCGGAGATCCAGGTATTGGGCACGGCCAGGTCCGGCAGCGCGGCGCGGCGGTCGCTGTCCTCCAGGATGCGGATGCCTTCCTGCAGCACGCGCAGGTCCGGCTCGCCGCGCTCGAAGGCCAGCGCGCGCAGATGGCGCAGTTCGGCGCGCGGGTCGGCGCTGCCCATGGCTTCGAGGGCGAGGAAGCGTTCCAGCGTGGCGTGGTAGTCGGTTTCCAGGTCGGTGGCGAGCTGGTGCACCAGGGCGGGATCGCTGCCGTGCGGCCAGCCTGCGTCGCGCACGAACTTCGGCGTGGCGCAGACCATGGCCAGGCCGCGCACGTGGCGCGGGCGTTCCAGCGCGGCGGTGAGCGCGATCAATCCGCCCAGGGACCAACCCAGCCACAAGGCCGGAGGCGTTGCCGCGGCGATCGCGGCCGCACAAGCCGAAGGCGCCAGCGGAATGCCGCAATCGCGCGAATGGCCGTGGCCCGGCAGGTCGACCACGTAGACGGTGCAGCGCGCTTCCAGTGCTTCCGCGAGCGGCGCCATCACGCCGCCATGCATCGCCCAGCCGTGCAGCATCACCACCGGCACGGGACCCGTGCCGCGCACTTCCACGTGCAGGCTCATGCGTCGGCTCCGTCGCTATCGAGCGCAGACGGTGCGAGCGCCTTGTCCACCGCGCCGCGCCCGTCGAATACGAAGCAGTCGCCGCGCCAGTAGGCGCCGTCGGTTTCCTCGAAATACTTCAGGATGCCGCCTTCGAGCTGGAACACATGCTCGATGCCCAGATCCTGCATATGCAGCGCGGCCTTCTCGCAGCGGATGCCGCCGGTGCAGTACGACACCACGGTGCGGCCCTCGAAGCGCGCGCGATCCGCGGCGACGGCCTGCGGGAACGCAGTGAAGTTGGCGATGCGATAGTCCACCGCCTGCTCGAACAGGCCCACGTCGGTCTCGTAGTCGTTGCGTGTATCGAGCAGCACCAGTTCGCGGCCTTCATCGTCGCGGCCCTGTGCAAGCCAGCGGCGCAGCGTGGCCGGCGCTACCGCCGGCGCGCGTCCGTTTTCGGGCCGGACCGGCAGGCGCATGGTGATGATTTCCTTCTTCAGGCGCACGCGCATGCGGCCGAATGGCACGGCATCGGACGGCGATTCCTTGGGCGCGAGATCGGCGAAGCGCGCGTCCTCCCGCAGCCAGGCCATGAAGGCATCCGTCGCGTCGCGCGGGCCGGCCAGGAACAGGTTGATGCCTTCCGGGGCCAGCAGGATGGTCCCTTTCAGGGACAGTGCCAGGCAGCGTTCGAGCACGCGCTCGCGCAGCGCCGGGAGGTCATCCAGGCTGACGAATTTGTAGGCGGAGAGATTGACGATCGGCATGGGGGATACGGCAGCTAGCGCGGCATTATAGCGGCGGGCTGCCCGCCTCGTCCGGGGCCAGGCCGGACAGGGCCTCCAGCAACTGGTCCACGTGCTCTTCCTCGTGCGCGGCCGACAGCGTGATGCGCAGCCGCGCCTTGCCGGCGGGCACGGTGGGCGGGCGGATCGCGCCGACCAGGAAACCCACGGCCTCCAGCGCCCCGGCGGCGGCCATGGCGGTAGTGGCCTCGCCCAGCAGCAGCGGCTGGATGGCGGTGTCCGAGGGCATCAATGGCAGGCCCAGCTGCTGCGCACCGTCGCGGAAGCGGCGGATCAGCGCGGCCAGTTTTTCGCGACGCCAGCTTTCCGCGCGCGCGATGCGCACCGCGGCCAGCGCGGCGGCAGCGACGGCCGGTGGCATCGCGGTGGTGTAGACGTAGGTCCGGGCCGATTGCAGCAGGCCTTCGACCAGGTTGGCGGAACCGGCGACGAAGGCGCCATGGCAACCGAGCGCCTTGCCCAGCGTGGCCATCAGCACCGGCACGTCGCGCTGGCCGAGATCGAGCATGCTCAGGGTGCCCGCGCCGTTGTCGCCGAGCACGCCCAGGCCGTGCGCGTCGTCGACCATCAGCGTGGCGTCCTCCTGCTCGCACAGCCGCGCCAGTTCGCGCAGCGGAGCGAGGTCGCCGTCCATGCTGAAGATGCCGTCAGTGGCGAGCAGCGCGCCGGCTTCGGCGCGGCTGGCGAGCTGGCGCGCGGCCCCGTCGACATCGTTGTGCGGATAGCGCTTCAGTTGCGCACCCGCGAGCGCGGCGCCATCGAGCAGGCAGGCGTGATTGAGCTTGTCCTGCACGCACATGTCGCCCGCGCGCAGCAGCGCCTGCATCACACCCAGGTTGGCCAGGTAGCCGGTGGAGAACAGCGCCGCGCGTTCGCGGCCGGTCCAGTCGGCCAGCGCTTCTTCCAGCGCGGCGTGTTCGGCGCGGTGGCCGCAGATCAGGTGTGCGGCCGTGCTGCCCACGCCTTCGTCGTCCGCCGTGCGCTTGAACGCGGCGATCACCAGCGGATGCTGGGCCAGGCCCAGATAGTCGTTGCCGCAGAAGCCGAGCAGGCGGCGCCCGCCGCTTTCCAGCCACGGGCCTTCGGCATGCTCGATGGTGCGCAGCCGGCGCAGCAGGCTGGATTGCGCACGCTCGTGCGTCGACTGCGCCAGTCGTGCGAGCAGGGAGGGGCGGGGCATGGCGATGCCGCCTGCGGGCGGTCAGGCCGCCGCGCTGCAACCGCAACCGGTGCCGCAACTGCCGGCCATCGCTGTGTCTTCGAGGATGTCGGCATGCACCGTGCCGGCTTCCTCCACCACTTGCAGCGGATGCAGGTCCAGCCGCTGGAACAGGCGGCGGTCATGCTCCACGTCCGGGTTGCCGGTGGTGAGCAGCTTCTCGCCGTAGAAGATCGAATTGGCACCGGCGAAGAAGCACAGCGCCTGCACCGCGTCGTCCATGTCCTGGCGGCCGGCGGACAGGCGCACCATCGAGGTCGGCAGCAGGATGCGCGCCACCGCGATGGTGCGCACGAACTCGAACGGATCCAGCGCCTCGGTGCCTTCCAGCGGCGTGCCGGCGACCTGCACCAGCTGGTTGATCGGCACCGACTGCGGATGCTCGGGCAGGTTGGCCAGCGTCTGCAGCAGGCCGGCGCGCTGCGCGCGCGTCTCGCCCATGCCGACGATGCCGCCGCAGCAGGTCTTCAAGCCCGCCGAGCGGACGTGTTCGAGCGTGTCCAGGCGGTCCTGGTATTCGCGGGTGTGGATGATCTCGCCGTAGAACTCCGGCGCGGTGTCCAGGTTGTGGTTGTAGTAATCCAGGCCCGCCTGCTTGAGCGTCGCCGCCTGGCCGCCATCGAGCATGCCCAGCGTGGCGCAGGTCTCCAGGCCCAGCGCCTTCACCGCCGAGACGATCTCGGCCACCTTGGCCACATCGCGGTCCTTCGGGCTGCGCCAGGCCGCGCCCATGCAGAAGCGGCTGGCGCCGGCGTCCTTGGCGGCCTGCGCACGCGCGACCACCGCGTCCACGCTCATCAGCTTCTGCGCCTTCACACCGGTGTCGTAGCGCGCCGCCTGCGGGCAGTAGGCGCAGTCTTCCGGGCAACCGCCGGTCTTGATCGACAGCAGGGTGGACACCTGCACGGCGTTCGGGTCGTGGTGCTCGCGATGCACGCCATGGGCGCGGTGCAGCAGCTCGTTGAACGGCAGCGCGAACAGCGCGGCGACCTCGTCGCGGGACCAGTCGTGGCGGAGAGCTTGAGTCATGGGGATGGCTTAAGACGGGGAAGGGCGACAGTCTGGCAGCGCGGCGGCGTCTGTCAACCATGATGGCGCCAATGAAGTTGACGATGCGGGAACGTATGGACGTAGGTTGGGGTGAGCCGCAGGCGAACCCCAACAGACCTTGCACGTCATTGCATCGTTGGGGTTACGGGCTGCCTCAGCAGCCCGCCCTTCGGGCCATCCGCTACGCGGATGTTCGCTACGGCATCCTGCCTTCGCAGTCGCCTGCGGTTCACCCCAACCTACGCCGGTACGTCGGCCCTACGCTACGATCCTCGGCATCAGCCCACCCAGGAGCCCACGCATGACTACCGGACAAGGCAGTGCGGGCAACGTCCTCGCCGCCATCTGCAGCTTCTTCATCCCCGGCCTCGGCCAGCTGGTGCAGGGGCGCCTGCTGATCGCCATCGTGATGTTCGTGCTGGCCGCCGTGCTGTGGATCGTGTGGCTGGGGTGGATCATCCACCTGTGGTCGATCCTGGATGCGGCGATGTTCAAGCCCAGGAGCTGAGATCAGGTGCAGAAAGCGCCGCTCCGTCGCAACGCGTACGGAGCGGCTCGGTGTGGCGATTACTCCAGGTCCATCAACGCGCCGCTGTCCAGCTGCGCGTCCTCGACGTAGCCATGGCCCGCGCTACCTCTGAGGCCATAGTCATGGCCGTCCAGTGCGGCGGTTCCGACGATGGTCTGGCCGGAACGGTCCAAGGTCAGGCTGAAGCGGCCGCGCGTGGTGGCTTGGTCAGTGTTTTCGATACTGCCGGCGATCCGGCGAAAGCCGTCTTGCATGGCCAGGTCGGAAGTGACGACCAGTCGAACGCGATCGTCCGGGACCAGCGTGGCGTAGAAGCTGTCGCCGGACTTCACTGCAATGAGCGTGGCGAAATCGTAACTGAGGGGAAAGCCCGCATGAGCAGCTTGCATGGAGGCGGCCGATGCCGATATGGCCTCGTGGGTGCCTGCATGCGTGGCGGTATTCACGGCGACGGCGAGAGCGAACACGGCGCCGGCAAAAGCTGAAAAGTGGCGGATATGCATATTCTTCTCTGCTCTATCGGAAACTGGCTGCTTGCCCGGAGAATTCGTTCATCGCGCGGACGCCGTCAATCTGACCGGGAATGCCCAGCGGTATGCCTGTGCCATGGTCGTAGCGGTCAGGAGTGGAGTAGTACGGAATGGAGTTGCCGCCCATGATCGTGCCGAAATACGAATAGCCCTGGTTGTACGAACGGCTTCCGCCACCGTGATTAAGGCCCATGTTGTGACCTAGCTCGTGGCGCATGACGGCCGTGCCGCAATTCATGGATCCGGCCGCCACCATGTTGTAGGGGCTGCTTCGTACCCAGGCCAATCCGCAGCCATCTTCGGTGCCGACGTAGTAGATGCCGTCTGCACGCAGCTCATTGCGCCACGCCTGGGCGACAGAATCGCTTCTTAGTTCGTTTTCGGCATCTCCCAGGCTGGTCCAGTGCTTGGGGGAGGCGAACTTTCGAACGGCCTTGGTCCTGAAGCGGAAATTCGCGCCGGAGTTCTCGAGCGCCTCGTTTGTCAGCGCAAAACTCTCAAGCAGATGCGCGCGCATGACGCTCTCCCCGAATTTCGCCGCCGCCTTGTCGCTGTATAGCAGCAGCAGATCGATCGTGGTCGTTTCGCGCGTCCATCGGCGCGAGGCATTTACCACGAAGGCGACGGTCTCGCCCTGGCTCATGCGGTATTGAAGGCCGTCGCTGACTACATCGAAGCTGTACAAAGCATTTGTACGAACCACCACGCGCGAACCCGGCAGCTGGCCGTCGGGCAGTCGCAGGGACGGCACCCAGTTGGCATCGGCGAAGTCAACAAAGGTGCGCGGCGTAACGAGGCCGGGAAGCCAGCCGTTGCGAAGATCTCTGGCTTGGTACCTGGTATCCGGCGAACTCAAGATGATCCAGCGCTGCTTCTCCTTGACGTACATGAACTCGTACGCCTGCCCGCGCTTGAGCTGCATGGATTCGGTAGGGGCGTTGCCGGTGTTCTCGATCACTGAGTCATAGGTAGCCCTCGACGACAGATAGATCTGGTCGCGGTCGCCTGCCTGCGCAGGTAGGCGAATGCTGCCTGACCAGCTGCCGTCGTACAGCATCATGGATGTCCGTGCTGTGGCCGGCACGGGAATATCGCGCCGCGCACTTACATGGCGCGTCGTTGCGTCCATCAGTATCCATTTCCCGAAATGGCTCAGATACTTGAAGACGTAATAGTCACCCGTGGCAAGCTGCATGCTGGAGGCATACATCAAGCGGCCGGGGTTGATGGCTGCGGTCCACGCCGCACTGGAGCGAATGACGGCCAGATCGCCGTCGCCAGCGCTGCTCGGCAAGTTCACCTGCGGCAGCCAGTTGCCGTTCCCAAGGCTGTACACAGTAATGCGCTTAGCTTTGCCTGACATATCGGCGCTCGTGTCGTTGGGCGACAGATAGGCCACGGTATCGCCCGAAACCGACCAGGCCTTGGCGCTGGACGAATAAGTCAGGAGGTAGCGATCGCCTGAACGGATGTCGAGCTTCTTGATGGGCAAGGCCGCGCGGAAGTTGTCCAGGCTGCTCGGGTAGGCGGCTGAGCTGCTGATTTCCACCTGGTCACCGTTGCGCGGAGAGGTTGGAAGCAGGATGGCGCCGGTCCAGTTCCTGTTAGCCAGGGCGAAGGTGATCCGGCTGTATCCGGAAGGCAGCTGGCCGCTGCCTAGCTGATTAGGGCTTAGTGATGCAGTTTGCGCGGATGTTGCGAATGCCATGCTCACGCTGGCCATGGTTATGGCGGGCAGCAGCCAGCGCTTCGCGCGCCGATGGAGGAATATCACCTGGGTCTCCCCTCGATTCGTATGATGTGTGCCGATCCGCGGCGATATCGAGTAGGCCCCCGAACCGGACATGCTTCGGACATCCGAAGCGCGGCGAGCCTACCCAGGCGAACGAGAGTGGAAGAACTGGATATTTCTCATTAAGCGAGCTCGTGCGCTGACGCGCTGGGAGAAGTCCGAAAGAAGGCGCTACCGACGCCCTCGGCACCGCACGACGGCGAAAACTTCTGGTTCGCCTAGCCCCATACATGGGATGGCATATGTCTCCGATGTTCTTGTTGAAGCCACTGTGCATGAACAGCGCACCGGACCGTCCGGGAAAGTTGCCGAATGCGTTGATCCGGCTGCTTCGCATTGACCTGAAACCCTTGCGCCGCCTGCTGCTGCCATGGCGCTGTCTGCTCTGTAGCGCGCCGGGAATGGAAGGGATGGACTTATGCGCACCATGCGCCAAGGACATGCCACGCAATCGCTCCTGCTGCGCACGTTGCGCCCTGCCACTGCCGATGGCGGCGGCGATGTGCGGGCAATGCCTGCGCCGCGCGCCGCCATGGGACGCCGCCTGGGCACCGTTTCGCTACGGCTGGCCGCTGGATCGGCTGGAGACGCGCTTCAAGTTCGGCGATGACCTGGCGGCCGGGCGCGTGCTGGCGGCGTTGTGGCGGGGCGAGCCGGCGCCGGTCGAGGTTCCCGCGCTGATCGTGCCGGTGCCCTTGCACCGCGGGCGCTTGCGCGAGCGTGGCTACAATCAGGCCTTGGAGCTGGCCAGGCCGCTCGCCGCCGCGATGCATATTCCCTTGGGTCGCGACGTCCTGGTCCGCACACGCGACACATCGGCGCAGACCGAACTGGACCGCATCGCGCGCCGCCGCAATGTGCGTGGTGCATTCCGGCTGCGCACAGGCAGCGCCCTGCCGGATCACGTCGTCGTGCTGGATGACGTCATGACCACCGGCGCCACGTTGGCGGAGTGCACCCGCCTGCTCAAGCGCGCGGGCGTGCGGCGGGTAGATGTGTGGGCGCTGGCGCGGGCGCCGTCGCACTGATACCGCTTGCGCGGCGATTCCCGCCGCTGGAAAAGCATCAGGAGATAGACATGCTGCACTCGCAGGTGCTCGCCACGGTTCGTTCCCACGATGGCGGCTGGACCGCCGAGGTGCCCGAGAGCTGGGCCCAGGGCCGCACCATTTTCGGCGGCCTGCAGGCCGCGCTTGCCGTGCGCGCCATGCGCGACCTGGTGCCGCAGACGGTGCCTTTGCGCGTGTTGCAGGCCAGCTTTATCGCGCCGATCGCACCCGGGCCGGTGCGCATCGAGGCCAGCGTGTTGCGGCGGGGCAAATCGGTGACCCAGGTCGAAGCGCGCATCCTCGACCAGCAACAGACCGCCTGCCTGGTCTTCGCCGTATTCGGCGAGGCGCGCCCATCGGTGCTCGACATCAGGCCGCCAAGGCACGGCCTGCCGCCGGCGGAAGCCGCGACGCCGTTCGTCTATGTCGAAGGCGTCGCACCGGCGTTTACGCAAAACGTCGCCATGCGCTGGCTGGGCGGCGTGAATATCTTCCGAGGCGCGAAGGAGCCGCGCACCGGCATCTACGTCGGCTTCCGCGACGACCCCTATGCCGGCCCCGGCGCGCTGGGCGAAGCGCAGATCATCGGCTACGCCGACATCGTCCCGACACCCGGGCTTTCCATGCTGAAGCAGCCGACCATGGCCAGCTCGCTGACCTGGACCCTGGAACTGCTGACGGATGACTTCGGTCCGGCGCGCGAAGGGCTGTGGTTGATGGATACCGAAGTCACTGCGGGGCGCCACGGTTATCTCAACCAGAGCGCCACCTTGTGGAGCCCGGAAGGGGAGGCGGTGGCGTTGAGTCGGCAGAGCGTGGTGGTGTTTGCGTAAGCCTGCTCAGCGCGTGGGGTTGAGATAGATCGGGTTACCCACCAGCAGCGCCCTGCCGGCCGCGTCGTCCACTTCGACGCGCAACCAGTGCGGCTTGCCGTCGCTGGTCCAGCTGAAGCTGCGGTGCAGATCGTCGGTATCGATCCGTGCATCGACCGCCGGCGCCAGAGGCTTGCCGTCGAGCAGCACGACCAGGTTGGCGCCCTGCGCATGTCCGACGTGTACGTCGAACGAAGCGGAAGCCTTCGCAGGCACGCGCAACGCGTCGCCCATGACCGCCTTCGTTCCGTTCGCCTCGCCGCTCAGCTCCAACAGCCGGTCGCGGCTGCCTTCCGTATCGATGAACACATGCCCCGCGCGGATGCCGTCCAGGATCGCCGGCATCGACAGTTCCTGCGCGTAGACCACCGTGGCGGGCACGCCGGTCGGATTGGTGCCGATGCGCGCTTCGTTCTGGAACGCTTCGTGGTTGTCGCTGCCGCCGATGGCGGTAAGGCGATAGCCCTTGGCCAGCTGCGATTCCCAGAATGGCAGGCCGGAGATGGGCGTGCCGGCGTCGCTGCCGTTCACGGCTTCCACCGCCTGGACCAGGCTCATGTCCGCCGGTGGCCTCGCGGTCCAGCCGCAACCCATGCACACCTCGCCGCTGGGGCGGATCGCGTGGTTGATGGAGATCAGGCCATGCAGCGGGGCGATCGCCTTCAACAGCGCATTCCAATCCGGCACTTCCTTGCTGCCCACCCGGAAATCCACCAGCGCCGTGGTGCCGAACAGGTTGGCGTGGCCGGTAAAGGTGGTGATTTCGCGGCCGGGAATCAGCAGCAGCCTGTCGAAGTAGGGTTGCAGTTCGCGCATCGCATTGGCGTGCGACACGGTGTTGTGATCGGTGATGGCGATGAAGTCGAGGCCGCGCTGCGCCGCCGCCTGCACGGTGAAGAATAACGGGCAGGGCACGCGTTCGCCGGTCTGACTCTTGCAGCCGCCGTCGCTGTGCGCGGTGTGCATGTGCAGGTCGCCGCGGTACCAGCCGGCCTCCTTGCGCAGCGGCGGGTTGAGCACCGCCGGCTTCCAGGCGGGATCGTCGGCATGGCCGAACCAGATGTTGGCGGTGTAACTGCTGTGGCTCTCCTGGCGGATATTCGGAATGCCAAGCAGCAGTTGCCAACGGCCGGGGCGGATCGCGCCGGGCAGATAGGAAGGCGTGGCATCGGTGGCCGATACGGTGAACCGCTTCTTGGTGCCGCCGCTCCAGCCGCGGAAACCGTCCTGGCCGCGGAAGCCGTCGGGACCGAGCAGGCCCAGGTCGACCGTGGTCTTTTCCTCGCGGCCGCTGTATTCGAACTGCACGGTGATGCGGGTGACGCCGGCCGGCACGTCGAACGGCAGCGTGCGGTAGGTCTGGTTGTCCTTGCCGGTCAGTTCGCCGTGCAGCACGACGTCGGGCTTTTCGGCATCCGCCGCGTGCACGGCAACGGAAGGCAACGCGCTGGCGAGCAGCAGGGCAAGGGAACGGAGCAGGTGGATCGTCATGGTGCGGCGGGGCCTTGCGCAGGATGGCAACGGCGGAAGGGCCGGGCAAACGCCCGGCCCCATGCTCTCAGAAGCGGTACATGATCGCCGCACGATACGCGCGGCCAAGGATCGGACGGGCGATGAACGTATTGGCTCCCGCATCCGCACTCGCCAACTCGCCCGCGCGCGGATTGCCCTCGGTCAGGCCCAGCGAGTTGGTGATGTTGTCCGCGTAGAAGAACAGCGAGCACATCTGGGAGATGTCATAACGCGCGCTGGCGCTCCACACGTCGTACGAAGGCAGCTTCACCGAGTTGGCGGTATCCACGTAACGCTGGCCCTCGTACTCGTAGGCCAGTTGCAGGCGCAGCTTGCCGCCGAGCAGGTTCACGCCCGGCACCACGCGGTAGCTCTGCTTGGGCACGCGGATCAGCTGGTTGCCCTCGTAGTCGCGCAGCACCGGCGCGCCGGACACCAGCTCGGTATAGCGCAGGCCCTGGTACTGCGGGTCCTGCAGGGTGGCGGTCACCTGCACGTCGAACCAGTCCACCGGGTACCAGGTGCCTTCCAGCTCCAGGCCCTTGGTCTTGGTGTCGGCATAACCCTGCTGGGTGGTGGAGGTATTGCCGTTGGGATTGAACACGTAGTTGCTGAAGCCGACGTTGTTGTACTTGGTGTAGAACGCGGTGGCGTACAGGTCGAGCTGGCGGTCGGTGTACTTGTAGCCGACCTCGCCCAGCTTCATGGTCTGCGTCACCGGCACCGCGGTCGGGTTGGTGATGTAGGTGCTCAAGTTGGGCAGGCGGAAAGTCGGCGTCCAGCGCGCGAACACGCCCGAGCGCGGCGAGAACTGCCAGTTGGCGCCCAGCGTCCAGCCGAGTTTGTTGAAAGTGTGGTCCCACGGCACGTACTGGCCGGTGCCGGTGATGATCTGCGAAGTGGCCGGCGTACCCAGGTTCACCGTCTGCTTGGTCTCGGTCTTGCCGCGCGTGTTGACCTGCTCCCAGCGCACGCCGCCGTCGATGCGCAGCTCGTCGTTGACCTGCCATTCGTCGGAAAGATAGAACGCATTGGTGGTCGAGGTGCCGCTGGCGTTCTCCCACTCGTAGCCGTAGCGCGAGATGCCGTGGTCGGTCAGCGTGGCGATCGGCTGGCCGGCGGCGTTCACCGCCACCAGGTCGAGCAGGCGCGCGTTATTGGTGGCGTCAAGCAGGGCCACCGAGGAGTAGCGGCTGAAATCCTGATCGAAGCGGGCGTAGTAGTAGCCGAAGGTGACGTCATGCGTCTGGCCGCCCAGGTCGAACTTGCGCAGCAGGCGCGTATCGTTGATGAACTCCTTCACCGGCATGGTCACGCCGCGCAGGCCGCCCAGCACCACCAGGCCGTTGCCGTTCTGGTTGGCGTTGTTGAACACCTGGTCCGGGTTATCCACATAGCGCAGCTGCAGGCCGGCGGCGCCGGCAGGCTTCTGGCCCGCCACCGAGGCGAGATACTTGCTGGCGCTCATCAGCGAGTTGGGGAACACGCCGTTGCGCTGGGTATGCGTGTCGTCGTAGCGCATCGACTCGGCCAGCTTCCAGCCGCCGCCAAGTTCATAATCGAACTTCAGCGTGAGCTGGTCGCGCTTGACGTGCGTGCCTTCGCTGTTGTCGAAGTCGTACAGCCCGCCGTTGCCCATCTTCATCAGCACATGCTCGGTCTGCGGGCCGGCCAGCGTGCCGTAGTTGCCGTCGAAGCCGGGCACGGCGCGGATGTCGCCGCTGGCCGTGGTGCGCATCGGGATGCCCAGGTACAGCGCCACCTTGTCGTCCAGGTGCTTGACGTCGGCGCTGAAGCTGCCGCCTTCGAAATCGCGCGCCAGGTTCAGGCGGATCTGGCCGCCGTCGTTGGCATTGAACTTCGGATCGCGGATGCCGCTGTCGGTGCGGTAGAAGCCGCCGGCGCTCAGCTTCCAGCCGTTGCCGACCGGCGTGCCGACCCAGAAGTCGCCGCGGGTCAGGCCGTAGTCGCCGACGGTGAACTTGAGCAGGCCCTCGGCCTTGTCGCCCACCTTGCGCGGGATGAAGTTGATCGCACCGGCCGGCGCGTTCGAATAGAACACCGAGGACGGGCCGCCGCGCACCACTTCGATGCGTTCGATGGTCTCGTCCAGGCGGAACGCCTGGTCGGCATTGAGATAGCCCAGCGCCGGATCGTGCTGCACCGGCACGCCGTCCTCGAGCAGGTTGACCGAGCCGAAGCCGTCGACCGGAATACCGCGCGCACGGATATTGCCGCTCGCTTCGCCGCCGGAAGCCTCCACCCAGAAGCCCGGCACGGACTTCATCGCTTCCGTCACCGAGGTCGGCGCCTGCATACGCAGGCGGTCTTCGTCGATGGTGGTGATGGAGTAGCTGGTCTCGGCCTTGGTGCGCGTCTCCACGCCCGAGCGGGCGGTGACCACGATGCCATCGAGATTCTTGGCGCGGTCGGCGGCCGGCTTGCCGGTGTCGCTGGTGGAGGTGGTGCTGTCCTGGGCGAAGGCCTGCGGCGCAGCGGCGCAAAACAGGCCGCCCAGCAGGGCCAGGCCGATGGCATGGCTGATCGAAGAGATACGCAACGTCGTGACTCCGGGGAAGAGGGGATGACGGAGCGCTGTGCGCGGACAGCCGGACACGGCACCGCGCGCGGATTCTGTTGGAATCGCGATGAGTGTCGTGTGGAGGCTTCCCTGGCCCGGACACAGGCTCTGACCCTGCGCAAGGTAGGTCGATGCTGTGACAGCGAGGCTCAGGGGGAATGACGGGTAGCCGACAGCTTGGGTTTAGACGTCCAAAACTGTCATGAAAACGTTGTGTAACGAGCCATGCAGGAGCGGCATGCCGCTCCTGCGGCAATGCACCCGGGTCAATGGGCGGAGCAATGCTCGCGTGGTGTAGCGGCTGCGGAAGCGGCGGCCCTTCGGCGTCGCAGCAGCAGGAACGACGCGGCGGCCAACGCCAGCGTCAACGCCGCCAGCGCGGCCAGCAAGTTGCCGAACGCAGCGTTGTAGCCATGCAGCAGCGCGTCGCGGCCGATCGCCGGAGCGACGCCGGCCGCGTGCGCCATGCTGCCGGTAGCGAGACTCGCCGCCGCAGCGGTGGCCTGCTCGCGCGGTGCCTGTGCCAGTTGCGTTTCGATCAGACCGGTCAATGCCGTGCCCACCGCGGCCATCGCGATCGCCTCGCCCGCCACGCGCGTGGTGGTGAAGAAACCGGTGGCCATGCCGGCGCGTTCTTTCGGCACCACGCTGACCGCGAGGTCGTCCATCAGGCCCCAGGGCAGGCCGGAACCGGTGCCGATCAGCAGCAGCGGCCACAGCAGCGCATCCCAATCTGCTCCAGGGACGGCCGCCGTACGCAGCCAGAGCAATCCGGCGGCAGCGAGGCCCAGGCCGAGCGCCGACAGCAGTCCCGCCGACAACCAGCGCGTCAGCAGCGCGCCGACGAACGGCACCACCAGCATCGGCACCGACAGCGGGATCATCAGCAAACCCGCCGTCAACTCGCTGCGTCCTTCCACGCCGACGAAACGCAGCGGCAGGAAGATCAGCAGCACCACGTAGCACAGCGCGGTGGCCAGCGGCAGCGCCTGCGCGCCGAGGAAGCGCGGGTTGCGGAACAGCGACAGGTCCAGCATCGGCCGCCGCACGCGACGCTCGACGTAGACGAACAAGGCCAGCATGGCGGCCGCCGCTCCGACCAGCAGCAGGGGCAGGTGCCCGTTCGCATGGCGTGGCGCCTCGATGATGCCGAAGGTGAGCAGCACCAGCGCGGCGGTGAAGCTCAGGCTGCCTGGAAGGTCCAGGCCCTGCGCGTGGGGATCGCGCGTCTCGCGCATGCGCGGCACGCCGACCAGCAGCACCAGCGTGCCGATCGCCGCGGTGGACAGAAACACCGCGCGCCAACCCAGCCAGTCGATCAGCCAGGCCGAAAGCAACGGGCCGAACGCCAGCCCCAGGCCGAAGGTGGTGCCGAGCAGGCTGTAGGCGCGCGTGCGCGCATGGCCTTCGAACTCCTGCGCCAGCGATGCGGCGCCGGCGGACATGGTGAGCGCCGCGGCGATGCCTTGCGCGGCGCGGCCGAGATCCAGCCACCACAGGTTGCGCGCCAGTGCGAGCAGCACCGACAGGACCGTGAACAGGCCGATGCCGAGCGTAAAGATGCGCTTGCGTCCGTACTGATCGGCCAGTGCACCCGCCGCCATCACGCTGCCGCCGAAGGCGAGGATGAAGGCGTTCACCGCCCACGACAGCAGGCGCGGATCGCTGCCCAGCGCCTGGCCGATTGCCGGCAAGGCGATGGCCGGGCCGGTGAAGCTCAGCGGCATGCCCAGGCCGGCAAGGCACACCGCCGCAAGGACGAGCAAGCGATCGCGCAGCGTATGCGGCTTGGCGGAAGTGGCGCCGTCAGGCATTGGCGCCACCGTCGATGGTGAATGCCGCGCCGTTGGCAAAGCGACCTTCCTCGCTGGCCAGCCAGGCCACCATGCCGGCGATGTTGGATGCATCGCCGTAGCGCTTGATCGCCATGCGCCCGCGCTGCTCTTCGGCGTGCGCGCCATCGGCCGGGTTCATGTCGGTGTCGGTCGAGCCGGGCTGCACCACGTTCACGGTGATGCCGCGCGGACCGAGGTCGCGCGCCAGGCCGCGGGTGAAGGCCGACAGCGCCGACTTGCTCATCGAGTACAGCGTCATGCCCGCCGACGGCACGCGGTCGGCGAGGCAGCTGCCGATGCTGACGATGCGACCGCCGTCGCCCATATGCCGCACCGCGGCCTGCGAGGCGACGAACACGGCGCGCACGTTGACCGCCATGGTGCGCTCGAAATCTTCCAGCGTGGTGTCCTCGAACGCGCCGCCGAGGAAGATGCCGGCATTGTTGACCAGGATGTCCAGCCGGCCGGACTCCGCGGCGACGCGGTCGACCGCCGCCTGCAGCGCCGCCGTGTCGGCGGCATCCGCCTGGTAGGCACGCGCCTTGCCGCCGGCCGCTTCGATCTCCTGCACCAGGGCCTGCGCCTTGTCCGGGGAGCTGACGTAGGTGAACGCCACGGTCGCCCCATCCCGTGCCAGCCGACGCACGATCGCCGCGCCGATCCCGCGCGAACCGCCGGTCACCAGTGCCACCTTGCCGTCGAGACTGCTCATGGTCGTGCTGCCTTTTATGTAGTGGTCGATACATAAATGGAAGCAGGCCTTGACTGCGGCTGTCAAGGACTTTATGTATTGCTCATTACAGAAAGGTGCGCCGATGACCACCGTGGCCAAAGAGCGGGGACGCCCGCGAAAATTCGATCGGGACCAGGTCCTGCGCCAGGCGATGGAGGTGTTTCTCGATCGCGGCTATGACGGTGCGTCCATCGGCGACCTCACGACAGCCATGGGTATCAATGCGCCGAGCCTGTATGCGGCCTTCGGCTGCAAGGAGGCGCTGTTCCGCGAAGCGCTGGACCTGTACGTGAACGCGGCCGGCCCCCGCACCCGCGACGAACTGCACAAACGCGACGTCACCGCGCGCGGCGCCGTCGAAGCCATGCTGCGCGAAGCCGCACGCCGCTTCGGCAATGGCCGCGGCTGCCTGGTGGTGCTCGGAGCGACGCATCGCACTGCCGACAACGAGGCGGTCTTCCACGACCTGGCCGAACGCAGGAACGAAACGCAGGCATTGATCCGCCGCCGCCTGAAGCAGGGTGTCAGCGAGGGGGACGTGCCGGCGGCGACGGACATCGCCACGGTAGCCGCGTTCTACGCCACCGTACTCAATGGCCTCTCGCTGCAGGCCCGCGACGGCGCATCGCGCAAGCAGCTGATGGGCGTGGTGGATTGCGCGATGAAGGCGTGGGATGGCCTGGTCGGGCCGGTAACCCGACCGGCGTAGGTTGGGGTGAGCCGCAGGCGAACCCCAACAATGCGAAGCGTTCGGATGTTGCCACGTTGGGGTTCGCCTGCGGCTCACCCCAACCTACGCCGGTGCTACGGGACTACTTCACCGCCAGCGCCAGCACGATCCCTATCCACAACAACATCCCCAGCCACTTGTTGTTGTGGAACGCCCAGAAACACGCCGCCCGCTCGCGCGTGCGAATCCGCCACAACTGCCAACCGAACAGACCGGCGGCGCCAACCAGGCTCACCCAATACGGCCAACCCAGCATCGCCCGCTGGCCGACAAACAGCATCGCCAGCAGGAAAGTGGCACTCAGTATCCCCAGGATCGGCAGATCGGCATCACCGAACAGAATTGCCGTCGACCTGGCGCCGGCTTTCAGGTCGTCATCGCGATCCACCATCGCATACTGCGTGTCATACACCACCGACCACAGGATATTGGCGATGAACACCAGCCACCCCAGCGGCGGCACGGTATTGCTCACCGCCGCGAACGCCATCGGGATCGACCAGCCGAATGCTGCCCCCAGCACCACCTGCGGCATATAGGTATAGCGCTTGGTGAACGGATACAGCGCCGCCAGCGCGGCGCCGGCAAACGACAGCTTGATGGTCAGCGCATTGGTGAACAGCACCAGCACGAAGGAGAACGCCAATAGCGCGCCGAACACGATCAGCGCCTCGCGCGGCGTCACCCGGCCGGCGGCGATCGGGCGGCCAGCGGTGCGTTCCACCTGCGGGTCCAGCTTGCGGTCGGCGTAGTCGTTGATGGCGCAGCCGGCCGCGCGCATGGCGAACACGCCCAGGGTGAAGATCACCAGCGCCTTCACCGGCGGAAAATCGCCGGCCGCCAGCCACAGCGCCCACCAGGTCGGCCACAGCAGCAGCAGGGCGCCGATCGGGCGATCCATGCGGGTCAGCACCAGGTAGTCGCGGGCCTTTTCCCGGTAGCGCGGCGGCAGGCGTTGCAGCAGCACGTCCAGCACGCGGGTCGCGCGGGTGGAGCTGTCGGCCGGGCGGGCCGGGGTGGCGGCGGCGGGGCGCGGACGCGCCGAGCCGGAGGAGGGAACGCGCCGCTGGCGCTTGCGGGAAGTCGGAGCCATGCGGCGAAGTTTAGCGTGGCCGCTCGGTCGGGTTGGCGTGACGGATGCCGTGAAACACGGTTGTCATCGACTTGGCCCACCCGCGCGCATACTCTCAGGCGTCGCCCGAGGAGCCGCCATGCCCAAGGCCATCAGCCATATCGCATTGATCGTGCACGACCCGGACCAGACCGCACGCCTGCTTTCCGCGGTCTTCCCCGACGCCCGCATCCTGGTCAGCGAGCCCGACGACAGCCACCACCAGGAAGCCCACGTCGAGTTGGCCGGCGTCCGCTTCGTGCTGGTGAAGGGCATGGGGCCGGCCACCCGCCACGGCGACCACATCGCCCTGGCGGTCGACGCCGCGGAGCTGCGCGCCTGCGCCGAGCGGCTGGGCGTGCTGAAGATCGAGTACCAGGTGGCGCGCGGCGACAGCGCGCTGTACTTCAGCGACTACGACAACCACGTGTTCGAGCTGGATGCCACGTAGGTTGGGGTAAGCCGCAGGCGAACCCCAACGGTGCGGTGCGTTTGGATGTTGCGATGTTGGGGTTCGCCTGCGGCTCACCCCAACCTGCGCCACGGTCGCGTCAGAACTTGAAGTCCAGCCGCGCGTAGTAATACCCGCCGTTCACGCCGAACGGCAGCGTCTCCCAGCCGTAGACGAAGCCCAGCTGCGGGAACGGTGCGCCGCGTACCGGATCCCACTTGTCCGGATAGGTGTCGAACACGTTGTCCGCGCCTACCGTCAACTTCAGGTTGCGCGAGAAGCGGTAGCCCAGCGCCAGGTCGGCCAGCCACTTGCCGCCCCAGGTCTGCACGACGCCGGGAGTGAAGCCCTGGCCGCTGACCGGGCCGAAGTAATTGCCGCGCAGCGTGAAGTCCCATGGGCCGGTGTGATAGACGCCCTGCAGAATATGGTGCACGCGTGGCTGGCCCTGCTCGATCAGGGTCACCTGGGTATCGTCGAACAGCTTGTCCGGCGGCAGGATCGCGGACTGCGACTTGCGCTTGGTGACCTCGGTCTTGTTGTAGTTGAGCAGGGCGGTGAGGTCGAGCGTGGAGTTGTCGTCGAAACGGAAGCCCTTCTCCGCCACCACGTCGATGCCCTTGGTGCGCGTGTCGATCGCATTGGTGAAGAACAGCACCTGGCCCACGCCGAACGGCGCCAGGATGCCGCGGATCGGGCAGTTGGCATTGTTCGCCGCGCAGGGGTTGCCGTCGGTGCCCACGCTCTCCGGCACGATATTGCTGGAGAAGATGATGCGGTTCTTGATATCGATGCGGAATACGTCGACGGTCAGCGTGAAGTCGTTGCCGGGCTTGTACACGATGCCCGCCGTGCCGCTGTGCGAGGTCTCCTGCTTCAGCGGCTGGATGCCGAAGGCGCGCGTGACGGCGCTGTTCTGCCGCGCGGTCAGCGTGTCGGTCAGCGTGCCGCTGGGATCGAGGTTGGTCGAGCGCTGGCTGTAGAACAACTGTTGCACGCCGGGCGCGCGGAAGCCGGTGGCGAGCGTGCCGCGCACGGCGAAGCTGTCGTTGGCGTCGAAGCGCAGCGAGACCTTGCCGGTGGTGGTGCCGCCGAAGTCGGAGTAGTGCTCGTGCCGCACGGCCGCGCCGAGCAGCAGGCGCTGCGTCACCTGCGATTCGGCGTCGACATAGAAGGCGATGTTGTGCCGCCCCAGGTTCACCGCCTCCGTCGGCGAGAAGCCGGGAAAGCCCTGCATGCCCGGCTGCGCGATATCGCCGGTCTGGCCGTAGATCGGAATGCCGCGATTGTCGGTGCGGCCATAGGTGTAGGAGACCGGGTCGCCCGGCAGGATCTGGTAGCTGTCGCGCCGCCACTCGAAGCCCAGCGCCAGGTTCAGCGCATCGTTGCCCACGCCCCAGTCGATCGGGCCGCGCACATCGGCATTGAAGGTGGTCTCGTTGAGCCGCAGCGTGCCGGTATTGGCCGAGGTCGGCGAAGCGCCGTAGATGCCGGCGGCCGGGTTGGCCGGATCGCGCGGCTCGTACCACCAGCTCACGTTCGCCGAGTTGCGTTCGTCGAAGCCGAACTGGCTGCGGCCATGGATCAGCGAGATGTCGTAGTCCCACTTGTCGCCCAGCGGACCGCGATAGCCCACGGCGAGCGAAGCATCCTTCACGTTGGTGGCGATATTCGGCAGGAAGCCGTTCGGATACAGCGAAGGAATGGTGCGGTTGTCGCCGGCCGGCCGGAAGAAACCGTACGAGTCGCCCTTGCGTTGCGAGATGCCGCCGAACCAGTACAGTTCGCCGCGCGCGATCGGCAGGCCGCCATTGAGCCAGAAGTAGGCGTCCTTGGTGTCGGCGTCGCCGAGCTTCTGCGTGACGCGCGGGGGACTTACGCGCAGCGAATCGGGGCCGGCGCGATTGGTCGGGTCGCGGTGGCGGTATTCGGCGGTGAGATTGAGATAGCCGTCCTGGCCCAGGCGCAGGCCCGTATTGATGCCGCCCTGGCGGGTAAAGCCGTCGCCCTTGTAAGTCTGCCCTGCCGTAACCGAGCCGGTGGTCTCGCCGACCTGCTTCTTCAGCACGATATTGATCACGCCGGAAATCGCATCCGAGCCGTACTGCGCCGCGGCGCCGTCGCGCAGCACTTCGATGCGTTCGATCGCGGAGATCGGAATGGCATTGATGTCGGTGCCGGCCGAACCGCGGCCGATGGTCTGCTGCACATTGACCAGCGCCTGCTGGTGGCGGCGCTTGCCGTTGACCAGCACCAGCACCTGGTCGGGACCGAGGCCGCGCAGCGTCGCAGGACGGATGGTATCGGTGCCGTCGCTGACGAAGGTGCGCGAGAAGTTGAAGCTCGGCTCCAGCATCTGCAGGGCCTGGCCTACCTCGACGACGCCGGCGTTCTCCAGTTGCTCGCGGCCGATCACATCGACCGGCGCCGGCGTTTCCGCCGCGGTGCGGTCCTTGGCGCGCGAGCCTACGACTTGCACGCCTTCGAGCGTCTTGGCTTTCTGCTGATCGGCCGATGCGCTGTCCTGCGCATTGGCGGCCAGCGCCATCGACAATCCAAAAATGGCCGTGCCGCAATGGCGCGCACTGACCCAGACGCGTCCTTGCGGACGCGACACATAACGACGTGACATCGATTTCTCCCGTTGCAGTCGTGCGAGACGACGACTCGGCAGCACGCACGAACCTGCGACTGCCGCCTCCCGGGTCGAACGTGCGCCGTGAAAAAAATCATGTCAAGCGCAGACACGCGAAAAGCGCGAACGACATCATCAAATGTGTAGACGATGAAGCGTATGCGATACATCGCTTCACACAGTCACCACGTATTGCGTTGGCGCTTACGTATTTCGTGCACGCCTTGTGATCGCGTTGCGCAAGCTTCGCGTAGGTTGGGGTGAGCGCAGCGAACCCCAACAGATCTCGCACCACGAGCGCCACGTTGGGGTTCGCCTTTGGCTCACCCCAACCTACGCGGTACGCGATGCATCAAGGGCGATAGGCGATGCCGATCAGGTAGTAGCGACCCACGACGTCATCGAACATCGGGTTGTACGCGATACCCGGCGAGCCGTAGTAGATCGGCTGGTGATCGAGCGCGTTGTGCACGTTGAGGGTCAGCGACCAGTGCGCAATGCCGTTGAAGGCGGCGTGCAGGTCGAGCAGTGCGAACGCCGGAGTCTCGCATTTGTTCAGGGCCTGCATGTCATCCGGACAGCCCAGCGGACTGCCGGCATACGGCTCGTAGCGATAGTGGCCGGTGACGCGCAGGTTGGCGCCGACGCTCCACGCGCGATAGGTCCAGTCCAGGCTGGCCAGCGCGCTGACGCGCGGCTGCGAGGCATAGCCGGCATAGCGCATGACCGGATCGCCGGCGATCATCTGCCGGTTCAGACGGTCCAGGTAATCGACGCCCAGATGGAAGTCGTAGCGGCCCAGGTGAGCCGTCCGGTGCTGATAGCGCACGTCCAGGTCGATGGTGCGCGCATCGGTATGGCCCAGGTTGACCAGCTGCTGGTTGAGCGCATACAGCACGCCGCGGCGCGTGCGCTGGAACAGCTGCGGGTAGCTTTCCGGATGCAGCAGGGCATAGCTCAGCGGCAGCTGCACGATCTCGTGGTCGCGCCGGATGCGATAGAAATCCAGCGCCACGCCGAAGGCGCTGGTCGGGGCCCACACCACGCCCAGGGTGTAGCTGCGCGAGGTTTCCGGACGCAACTGCGGATTGCTCACCGAGTTGGCCTGCAGCTGGCAGAACGAGGTGTCCACGGTCGCCGGCGTGGCATTGACGCAAGGCAGCGCGGTATTGGACACCTGGGTGATGAAGCGGGTCGCCGCAAGCGTCGGCGGCCGGCTCAGCTGCAGCAGGGTCGGCGCGCGGTAGCCCTTGGCCCAGGTGCCGCGCAGGCTGAGGTCGTCGCGCACGTCCCACTTCAGGCCCAGCTTGGGCGAGACGGCGGCGCCGTAGGGCTGCGAGCGATCCAGCCGCCATGCCAGGTTGGCTTGCAGGCGCGAGGTGAGCGGCGCGTTGAACTCGGTATAGGCGGCGAGGCTGCGGCGGTTCTCGCTGCGCTCATAGGGCGCGTCGTACTGCTCGATCAGATTCTGCAGCAGCAGCGGATCGGGGCGGTCGTCGAGGCGGTCGCGCCAGGTTTCCGCTCCGATCGCCATCGACAGCGGACCATGCGGCAACTGCGCCAGCGGCCCGGACAACTGCACGCTGAGGCTGGTCTTGGAGGCGCTGGCATGGCGCATCAGCACCGGCGAGATCGCCTGCAGCACCTCGTCGTCGTTGGGCGCATCCAGGCGGAAGCTGCCCGAGCGCAGCGCCTTGCCGAAGTTGTCCACGCGCAGCAGCCCGCGCAGTTCGTCGACGCTGCGGTTGCGCTGGTCGTTGGCGTGCGCGTCCCAATCCCATTCGCCCCAGCGGCCCTTGGCGCCGAGCGTGACGAAACGGTTGGTCGATACGGCGAGGTCGCGCACCGGGCCGAGGTCGTCGAAGCTGTGGTCGTAGATCGCCTCGTCTTCGCCGCTGCGATTATCCGGATGGCTCGCCGGCAGCATGAAGCTGTCGCGGAACGGCGCCATCTGCTGGCGCTGGTCGAGCTTGGTCCAGCGCAGGTCGGCATAGACCTGCAGCGCATCGAAGCGCCGGTCCAGGTGCGCGAACAGGGAGCGGCTGAGCAAGCCGGTCTGCAGGCTGGTGAGCTGCGCATCGTCGTCGATGCACACGCCGCTGGCATTGCGCTGTCGCGCCGAGCAGCCGCCGGCGAGGTAGCGCAGGTTGGCGCCATCCAGCACGAAGGCGTCGACGCTGGATGCGCCGTCGCCGGTATAGGCGCCGCCGCGTTGCCGGCTCCAGTCGCGTGCGCCGCCGAGCAGCGGCTGGCGTTCCAGGTAGTCCACGCTGAGCAGCGCATTGAGCTGGTGGCCGAGCGTGCCGCCGAAGCTGGCGGTGACGCGGCGCTGGCGCGCATCGCCGCGGTCGGAGGCGCCGTAGCTGCTGGCCAGGCCCAGTCCCGGTGCGTCCTTGCGCATGATCACGTTGATCACGCCGGCCATCGCGTCGGAGCCGTAGATGGCCGACGCGCCGTCGCGCAGGATTTCCACGCGCTCGACCAGGGCCAGCGGAATGCTGTTGAGATCGTTGACCGTGTTGAAGTTGTTCTGGCTCAGGCCATAGCCGGCCATGCGCTGGCCGTCGACCAGGAACAGCGTGGCGGACGAGCCCAGGCCGCGCAGGTCCACCGAGGCGGCGCCGGTGGCGGTGGCCAGTCCGTTGTTCTGATACAGCTCGCCTTCGGTCATGGCCACCGGCGCATTGCTGACCCGGATGCCCGGTTGCGCGCGCAGCAGGTCGAACAGGGTCTGGTAGCCGCTGCGCTCGATCTGCTCGCGGTCGATCACGGTCAGCGGCGAGGCGGTTTCCACGTCGGTGCGGCGGATATGCGTGCCGGTGACTTCCACCGGCGCCAGCCGCAGTGCCGGCGTCGGCCGTTCGATCGGCGGCAGTTCGTCTTTCTGCACGGCGGTGGGCGGCATGCTCTTCAGCACATAGGTATGCGCATCGACTGCCACCGCGCGCAGGCCGCTGCCGATCAACAGATGCTGCAGCGCCAGGTCGGCGGAGAAGTGCCCGCTGAGCTTGGCGTTGCGCCGTCCGGCGGCGATCTCCGGCGCATACAGCAGCTGGGTTCCGCTCTGCGCGGCGAAGGCGCGCAGGCCATCGTCCAGCAGGCCGGCGGCGATGCGGTAGTCGCGTTCTTCCGCGGCCAGGCACGCGCGGACCGGCAACAGCAGCAGCAACAGGGCCGCGGCCAACGCCGGAAACACGCTGCCTGCGCGCATACGGGCTAGATGCGCCGGGGCTGCTGCAGCACGGGATGCGGCGGGCGACTCAGTGGCGCGCGCCCCCGGCGTTGCTGGCTTGGCCGGGATAGAGGGTCAGCTCGTGGTTCCCCGTCGCCACGGCATGCAGGCCCCAGCCGGCATCCAGCGCCTTGACCAGGGCCTGCTGGTCGCCGGCGTGGAAACTGCCGCTGACGCGCAGGTCGGCCAGGCGCTGGTCGCCGAGCAGCAGCTTGATGTCGGAATAGCGGTTCATCTCCGCCAGCAGCGAATCCAGCCGGCGCTGGCGGAACACCAGTTCGCCCTGGCGCCAGGCCAGTGCGGCCTGGGTGTCCAGCGGAGCGATCACGCCGCTGTCGCCGTCCGCGGCGATGCGGATCTGCTGCGCGGGCAACAGCGCCTGCGTCTGCGTGTTTCCGTCCTCGCCGTGGGTGACCACCACCGCGCCATCGAGCAGGCCCACCACCACGGCGTCGCGTTCCTTGCTGACCTGGAACACCGTGCCGGTATCGCGGATCACGCTGCCGCCGGCATGCACCTCGAACGGCGCGGCAGCGTGCGCCACCGAGAACTCGGCGCGCCCGCGCTCGAGCATGACCAGGCGACGCGTGCCGTCGTAGCGCGTGGTCACCGTCGAGTCGGCGTCGAGGATCATCACGGTGCCGTCCTCCAGCGTCAGCCGGCGCGGCAGCTCGGTCGCGCTCGCGTAGCTGTGCAGCGAGGCGGGTGCCTGGGCCGGCGTTTCGCGCAGCAGGCGGAAGACGCCCGCTGCCAACAGCAGCGAAGCGGCCGCGGCGATCGGCAGTCCTCGCGTCAGCAGGCGGCGCCGGTCGCGCCGTGCCGCGCTGTGCCGGCGTGCGGCCAGGCCGGCCGCGCGCAGCAGCGGATCGCCGGCGAGCAGGGCGACCTTCGCATGCAGCTGTTCGACCTGGGCGTAGGCCTGCGCATGCGCCGGGTGCTGCGCGCGCCAGCGTTCGAAGGCCGCGCGTTCCCCGGGGCCGCAGTCCGGCGCCTGCAGGCGCGCCAGCCAGGCCTCGGCACTGGTGGGGAGCGGGCGGGACGAGATGGCGTCTTCGGCGTTCATCGTGCCTCTCCCTGGTCGCACAGTTTCTTGCGCAGCAGCGCGAGAGCCCGGCTGATGTTCTTCTCCACGGCCTTGACCGAGATGCCGCAGTGTCTGGCTATTTCCGGGTAACTCATGCCTTCGATACGGTTGAGCAGATAGATCTCGCGGCAGCGCGCGGGAAGTCCGAGCAGGGCCTGCTGCAGGCGCGCGAGCTCCTGCTGGTTGGCGATGCGCTGGTCGTGGTCCTGGTCATTGGAAACCAGGCCGTGCGCGTGCTCGTCCAGGCTGATGTGGTCGTGCTGGTAATGCGACTGCGCGCGGCGGGCGCGGTCGTTGAGTGCGTTGATGGCGATGCGGTAGAGCAGCGAACTCCAGGATTCGGGCGCGTGCTCGCGGTAGCGGATCAGGCGGACCAGGCTTTCCTGGGCGATGTCCTGCGCATCTTCCTCGGAAGACACCCGGCGTCGCAGGAAAGCCAACAGGGCATGGCGCTGGTCGCGCACGAAACTTTCGAAACGCGGTGCATTGCCCGCATAGCTCCCCGGCTGTTCGCCGTCGGCCGAACTTCCACCCATACCCTGATTCCGTACGCGGAAACCCCTTAGGGCCAGAGTATCGCAATTGTTCAAGGCTACCTCGCGCTGAGACGGCGACGGCTGGAGGTAATCCCTCCCTCGTGCCCAAGCACGAGGGAGGGGGGTAGCCCCTGTTTCCAGGGTTGGACTCGTCTCAGGGGAGGGACGAGGCCACGCAATCCGCGGTCCGTGCGGCTTGCGCTCTCTTCCGGGAGCACCGGAAGAGAACCGGCGCCGGACCGCCCGGGCAGGGGGCGGACACGGCAAAAGCTCGCCGGGGCGGGGCGGCAGGCCGCCTTTCCCGGGTATCTGAAGGGATAAACGCAGGGAGGGGTGTACCCCCCTACCTCTGGGGCTACTCAGTTCCCAGGGATGAACCCTTCTCCCTCCGGCGACCCGAAGGTAGTCCCCGTGGGAGAGCACGCGGGGAGCGCACATGGATGTGCGCGGCTCTGAGGAGCGAGGAAGGTGCCGGCAGGTGGATGAGGGTTCGGCCGGAGCGATGCACGTCACTCTTGCGCTCCGCCCGTACCCTCACCCCAACCCCTCTCCCGAGGGGAGAGGGGCTTCAGGGCGAGGCTTCGCGCAGGAGCAGGCGGTAGGCGGGGTTGCCGCTTTCGTCGCGGCAGGGGTAGCCCAGCTGGGCCAGGAACTGCTCGAACATCGCGCGCTCGCCGGCCGGCACCTGGATGCCGACCAGGATGCGGCCGTAGTCCGCGCCATGGTTGCGGTAATGGAACAGGCTGATGTTCCAGTCCGGGTGCATAT
>NZ_FONH01000008.1 GCF_900112865.1 Dyella marensis
AGGCGATCCTGGCCGGCGAGCCGATCCGCGTGTTCAACGAAGGCCGGCACAAGCGCAGCTTCACCTACATCGACGACATCGTCGAAGGCGTGGTGCGCGCACTCGATACGGTGCCGGGCAAGGACCCGGCGTGGGATGCCACGCAGCCGGATCCCTCGACCAGCGGCGTGGCGCCGTACCGGCTGTACAACATCGGCAACGAGCAGCCGGTGGAATTGCTGCGCTACATCGAGGTGCTGGAACAGTACCTGGGCCGCAAGGCCACGATGGAACTGCTGCCGCTGCAGGCCGGCGACGTGCCGGAGACGGAGGCGGATGTGTCGAGCCTCGTCGCGGCGGTCGGCTATCGGCCGAAGGTGTCGGTGGAAGAGGGCATTGCGGCATTCGTGGACTGGTATCGAACCTATTACGCCGCCGCGGCCCCCGCCGCGGCCGTCGCAGGAGTCGCTTCATGAAGAACTTCGCTCTGGTCGGCGCCGCCGGCTACATCGCCCCGCGCCACATGCAGGCCATCCGCGACACCGGCAACAAGCTGGTCGCCGCCTATGACCCGAACGATTCGGTCGGCGTGATCGACAGCTATTTCCCCGAGGCCGACTTCTTCACCGAATTCGAGCGCTTCGACCGCCATATCGACAAGATGCGCCGCGCCAGCCATCCGCAGCGCGCGGACTACATGGCGATCTGCTCGCCCAACTATCTGCATGACTCGCATATGCGCTTTGCCCTGCGCTCCGGCGCCGACGCCATCTGCGAGAAGCCGCTGGTACTCAACCCGTGGAATATCGACGGCCTGCGCGAGATCGAGCAGGATACCGGGCGCAGGATCAATACGATCCTGCAGCTGCGCCTGCATCCGGCGATCGTCGCGCTGCGCGATAAGGTGCGCAGCTCCAAGCGCGGCGCCCGGCACGAAGTGGACCTGGCTTACGTGACCTCGCGCGGCCACTGGTACCTGCAGTCCTGGAAGGGCGACACCAAGAAGTCCGGCGGCATCGCCACCAATATCGGCGTGCACTTCTTCGACATGCTGCATTTCATCTTCGGCGAGCTGCAGCAGAACGTGGTGCACCAGCTGTCCGAGACCAAGGCCGGCGGTTATCTCGAATACGAGCATGCCCGCGTGCGCTGGTTCCTCTCGGTGGACGTGGAGGACGTGCCGGCCGCGCAGCGCCTGGCCGGCCAGCGCACCTACCGCTCGATCACCGTGGACGGCGAGGAAATCGAGTTCTCCGGCGGCTTCACCGACCTGCATACGCGCAGCTACCAGGAAATCCTCGCCGGCCGCGGCTTCGGGCTGGAGGAAAACCGCTGCGCGATCACCACCGTTTCCGATATCCGCCACGCCGCCCCGGTCGGCCTGCGCGGCGAATACCACCCGTTCCTCACACGCAATGCCGGCTGAGGCAGTCATGGCCCACTATCAACACTCCAGCGCGATCGTCGACGAAGGCGCCCAGATCGGCGAAGGCTCGCGCGTGTGGCACTTCGTGCATGTCTGCGGCGGCGCGCGCATCGGCAAGGGCGTGTCGCTGGGCCAGAATGTCTTCGTCGGCAACCGGGTCAGCATCGGCGACCACTGCAAGGTGCAGAACAACGTCTCGGTGTACGACAACGTGACGCTGGAAGAGGGCGTGTTCTGCGGCCCCAGCATGGTGTTCACCAATGTCTACAATCCACGCTCGCTGATCGAGCGCAAGGACGAGTACCGCGACACCCTGGTCAAGCGCGGCGCCACCCTCGGCGCCAACTGCACCATCGTCTGCGGCATCACCATCGGCGAGTACGCCTTCGTCGGCGCCGGCGCGGTGGTCACCCAGGACGTGTCGCCCTACGCGCTGATGGTCGGCGTGCCGGCGCGCCAGATCGGCTGGATGAGCGAGTACGGCGAGCAGCTGGACCTGCCGCTCAGCGGCGCGGGCGAGGCGCTGTGCCCGCACACCGGCACGCGCTACGTGCTGCGCGACGGGCGTGTCCGCCGCGAGGAGGTGACCGCGTGATCGACTTCATCGACCTCAAGGCGCAGCAGGCGCGCATCAAGGCGCACATCGACGAAGGCATCCAGCGCGTGCTCGCGCACGGGCAGTTCATCCTCGGTCCCGAGGTGGCGGAACTGGAAGAAAAGCTCGCCGCCTATGTCGGCGCGAAGCATTGCATCAGCTGCGCCAACGGCACCGATGCGCTGCAGATCGCGCTGATGGCGCTGGGCGTGGGCCCCGGCGACGAAGTGATCATGCCCGGCTTCACCTACATCGCCACCGCCGAGACGGCGGCGATCCTGCGTGCGAAGCCGGTGTACGTGGACATCGATCCGCGCACCTTCCTGCTGGACCCGGCGCTGCTGGAAGCGGCCATTACCCCGCGCACCCGCGCGATCGTGCCGGTCTCGCTGTACGGCCAGTGCGTAGACGCCGATGCGATCAACGCGATCGCCGCGCGCCACGGCATTCCGGTGATCGAGGACGCCGCGCAAAGCTTCGGCGCCACCTACAAGGGCCGGCGCTCCGGCCATCTCAGCACCATCGCCTGCACCAGTTTCTTCCCGAGCAAGCCGCTGGGCTGCTATGGCGACGGCGGCGCGATGTTCACCGACGACGATGCGCTGGCCACCGCCATGCGCCAGATCGCGCGGCATGGCCAGGATCGCCGCTACCACCACGTGCGGGTGGGCATGAACAGCCGCCTGGACACGTTGCAGGCGGCAATCCTGCTGCCCAAGCTGGCGATCCTGGACGAGGAGATCAGCCAGCGCCAGCAAGTCGCGGCGGCGTATGCGCGACATCTGGCCGAGGCCGGCGTGGAGCCACCGACGGTCGAGGCGCACAACCTCAGCGTGTATGCGCAGTACACCATCCGCGTGGAGGACCGCGAGGCCGTGCAGGCCCGCTTGAAGGAGGCCGGCGTACCGACCGCGGTGCACTATCCGCTGCCGCTGAACCGCCAGCCCGCCGTGGCGGACGAGAACGCGCAGCTGCCGGTGGGCGACCGGGCCGCGCGCGAAGTGCTCAGCCTGCCCATGCATCCTTATCTGTCCGATGCACAGATCGCCATGGTGGTCGACGGTCTCGCCACGGTGCCGGCGAGGTAAGCGGCCGTGCTCGACTTGCTCGCCCGATGCATCAGCGGCTCAGTGGACTGGGCCCAGCGCCGCAGCCATACGCGGCGCCTGCGCGATTATCCCGGCGTCGCCGCCTCGGCGACGGTGGGGCTGGGCAGCAAGCTGATCGGGCCGCGCGAGAATTTCCGCATCGGCGAGCACAGCTATCTCAACCAGGCGCACCTGTCCTGCGGGCCGGGCTCGCGCGTGGTGATCGGTCGCGGCTGCGCGATCGGCTACAACGTGTCGATCAAGGCGCTGACCCACGATCCGGCCAAGCCGACCACCAATGCGGACGGTCCCCTGCGGCACGTCGAGCGCGATATCGTGATCGGCGACGACTGCTGGATCGGCGACAACGTCTTCATCCGCGACGGCGTGGTGCTGGGCGACCGCATCATCGTCGGTGCCAACTCGGTGGTGACCCGGTCGTTCGCCGGCAACCAGGTCATCGCCGGCATCCCGGCGCGGGTCATCCGGGAGCGCTGACGATGCACGCGCCCGCCCACCGCGACGACATCCACGTGCTGGTCATACCGTCCTGGTATCCGGCCCGGCCCGGCGACATCAGCGGCAGCTTCTTCCGCGAGCAGGCGCTGGCGCTGCACTGGCATGGCTGCCAGCTGGGCGTGATCTATCCACAGCTGCGTTCGCTGCGCCACTGGCGCGGCCTGGCCGGCAGCGAGCGCGGCGTGCGGCGCGAATTCGACCAGGGCATGCCGGTGCTGCGCTCGCCGGGCGTCAATCCGTTTCCGCTGTTCCATGGCGCCGCCTGTCGCTGGTGGGTGCGCCATGGCCTGAAGCTGTACCGGCTGTACGTGGCCGAGTTCGGCCGGCCGGACGTGGTGCACGCCCATGCTTCCCTGTATGGCGGCGCGCTGGCGCGGCAACTGTGGTTGCGCGATGGCGTGCCCTACGTGCTGACCGAGCACAGCTCGATGTATCCGCGCGGCCGGGTGAGCCGTGTGCAGGCACGCATCGCCCGCGAGGCGGCGCGCGATGCACGGCGCCGGTTCGCGGTGAGCGCATCGTTCGGCGCTTTCCTCGAAGGCTATTTCGGAGCCGACGTTGGATCGTGGGAAGTGATGCCGAACATCGTCGACGCCTCGTTCGGCGAGCGTCCGCTGGGCGAGCCGGCCGCCGAAGGCCGCTTTGCCTTCCTCACGGTGGGTGGCCTCAACGAGAACAAAGGCATCCACCTGCTGTTCGAGGCGTTTGCGCGCGGCTTCGCCGACCAGCCGGGTGTGAGCCTGCGCATCGGCGGTCACGGTCCGGAGCGCGCGCGGCTGGAGCGGCTCGCTGTGCAACTTGGCATCGCCGACCGCGTGACCTTCCTGGGCGCGCTGACACGCCAGCAGGTGGCCGAGGAACTGGCCCGCGCGCAGGCACTGGTGCATCCCAGCCGCTACGAAACCTTCGGTGTCGCCATCGTGGAGGCGCTGGCCATGGGCCGGCCGGTGGTGGCCACGCGCTGCGGCGGTCCCGAAGGCATCGTCACCGCACGCGACGGCCTGCTCGTGCCGGTGGACGATATCGAGGCGCTGGCGCGCGCGATGCGCGAACTGCGCGAGCATATCGATCGCTACGACGCGGCCGCCATTCGCCTGGCCTGCCTGGAACGCTTCGGCGAAGGCGCGGTGGTCGCGCGGCTGCGCGACACCTACGAAACAGTGGCGGGGCGCGCGCCGCACCAGGCAAGGGAGCGCGTGGTCGTTCCGCTGCGCCAGGCGGCCGGCCAATGAACAAGAGCAAGCTGCTCGGCTTCGCCCTCGGTCCGCTCGGTTCGGCGGCGATCGGTTTCGTCACGCTGCCGATGCTGGCCTGGTTCTTCAGCGCCGAGGACATCGGCCGCATCGCCATGCTGCAGGTGGCGACCAATTTCGCGGTGATCCTGTTCACCTTCGGGCTGGACCAGAGCTATGCGCGCGAGTACCACGAGACCGCCGACAAGCCGGCGCTGCTGAAGGCGGCGACGCTGCCGGGGCTGGCGACGCTGGCCGTGCTGCTGCTGGCGTTGCTGGCGCTCAAGCCGGGGCTGCTGTCGCAGGCCTTGTTCGCGGTGGACGACGGCACGCTGAGCGCGATCGCGGCCGCTTCGATCCTGGCTACCTTCGTCTCGCGCTTCCTCTCGGTGATCCTGCGCATGGAAGAGAAGGGCTTCGCCTTCTCCATGAGCCAGGTGCTGCCCAAGCTGCTGTTCCTCGCCCTGGTCGTGGCCTATGCGCTGGCGGTGCCCGGGCGCACCTTCCTCATGCTGGTGGCCGCCTACACCGTTTCCATCGTCGCGGTGATGTTCGCCTACGCCTGGAACACCCGCCATGCCTGGGTGCCGGCGCTGGCGGCGCGGCTGGACCGGCGGCGCCTGCGCCACCTGGTTGCGTTCGGTTTCCCGCTGATCTTCGGCGGCGTGGCTTCGTGGGCGCTGATGGCGATGGACCGGGTGTTCCTGCGCCAACTGTCGACGCTGACCGAGCTGGGTGTGTTCTCGGTGGCGGCGAGCATCGCGGCGGCAGCGGGCATCGTCTCCAGCATTTTCTCCACCGTGTGGGCGCCGACCGTGTACCGCTGGGCCGCCGAGGGCGATGCGCAGGCGAAGATCGATGCGGTGACCCATCACTTGCTGGCCGCGGTGGTGCTGATCTTCGTCGCCACCGGCCTGCTGTCCTGGGTGCTGGCGCTGGTGCTGCCGGCGACCTACGACCGCGTGCAATACATCGTCGCGGCCAGCCTGGCGCCGCCGTTGCTGTATGCGCTGTCCGAGTGCGCGGCGGTCGGCATCAGCCTCGCGCGGCGCAGCATGTACTCGATGGCGGCGTCGTTCCTCGCGGCGGCGGCGAATGTCGCCGGAAATTACCTGCTGGTGCCGCGCCTGGGCGCGGGTGGCGCGGCGATCTCCACGGCAGTGTCGTTCCTGCTGTTCCTGGTCGTGCGCACCGAGTTCTCCTGCCGCGTCTGGCGCCCGGTGCCACGCGTGCGCCTTTATCTGGCGACGACCGCAGTGACGGCGCTGGCGGTGGCCTTCGTGCTGTACGGCGAGCGCCATCGCGGCCTGTTCCTTTTGATGTGGGCCGGCCTCGGGCTGCTGTCGCTGGCCTGGTTCCGCTCTTCGCTTTCGCTGGCGGCGCGAGCCTGCGCGAAGGCCATGCAAGGTGTGCGGTTGCGGGCGACGGGTCTGTCGCCGGGACTGCGCAGGAATGGAGTGCAATGAGCAAGGTCAATCTCTTCCTGTTCGCCGCCCATCATGCGACCGGCAACGTCGCGGCGCAGCGCTTCAAGGGCCTGGTGAAATACCTGGACGCGGACCGCTACCGCGTGCACGTGCTCGCGCGCGAGCACGGCGCGGCATCGAACCTGCCGGTGTCGCCCGCGGTGGAAGTGATTCCCTTGCCCGGCCATTGCGTGGGCAGCGAATCGTCGCTGGCGTCGTCGCTGCTGAGCATGGCTTCGGCCTTCGTGCCTTCGCTGCCATTCTCGGCCGCTGCACGAGGCGACGCGGCCACGCGTCCCTGGCTGGTCAATGCGTTGGCCGAAGCGGACCGGCGCTGCAGCGAGCGCCTGGCCGCGGGCGAACGCTGCGTCGCGGTCGGCACGTATTCGCCGATCGATGCCCTGATCGCCGCCGCCAGCCTGGCCTCGCGCCATGGCCTGCCGTGCATCCAGGATTTCCGCGACGGGCTGGTGTTCGAGCCGCTGGGCCGTGCCGGCAGGCTCGCCGACACCGCGCGCCGCCTGATCGAGGCGCGCGTGATCGACGCGGCCAGCCTGGTCACCTCGGTCAGCCCCGCGCTGGTGGAGGATTTCGCGCGCCGCTATCCGGGCAAGCGCGTCGGCCTGCTGCCGAACGGCTTCGATCCGGACGACTTCGCCGCGCACCTGGACGAGGATGCCCAGGAGGCGGCCGCGCTGCTGGCGCGGCAGATTCCGGAAGGCGCGCAGTTGATCGGCCACTTCGGCCGCGTCGGCGCCAGCGATGCTTCCGCGTCGGACAGCCTGGACCGCTTCGTGTCGCTGATGAACGCCATCGAGGACGGCCACGCGCGCCGCCACGTGCTGTTCGTCGGCGAGCTGACCGCGCGCGAGAAGCAATCGCTGGAGCGCGCGCGCTTCGGCGTCACCACGCTCAAGCCGGTGCGGCGCGGCCTGGCATTGCAGCTGATGAAGCGCTGCGACCGCCTGCTGCTGCTCACCGGCAATCGCGTGTGCTGCGCCACCGGCAAGGTGTTCGAGTACCTGGCCTCGGGCGTGCCGGTGGTGTGCGTGTCCGGCGTCGAGAACGCGGCCTCGTCGATCCTGGCCGAGACCGGCGCCGGCCAGACCCTGGTGACGCAAGGCGGCGGCGAGAGCGCCGAAGCCCTGCGCCGGATGATCGCCGCGCCGGCGGAAGGACGCCGCGAGATCGGCGCCTACAGCAAGGTGGCGCAGGCCGGCGTGCTGGATCGCTGGATCGCCGACATGGTGGCCTTATGAATCCGTCCGCGAATCCTTCGATGCATGGCGTGCCCGGCCCGGTGCCGATGAGCGAGCGCAGCATCACGCGCCGGCACCTGTTCCTGCTGGCGGCCATCGGCCTGCTGTTCCTGGCGGTGGTGATCCCCAATTCGCTGCCGGTGCCCACCGCGGCGATGCTCGGCGTGACGGCCGTCCTCGCGCTGCCGGGCTTCCGCTTCGGCCTGGGCTTCAAGAAGCTGCTGGCGCTGTACATGTGCACGGCGATGGTCACGGTGATCTATACCGCCATCGGCTATCTCAACGATGCGCCGCCGGAAGCCGCGGCGCAGATGCTGGTGATCTACATCCTCTCGCCGCTGCTGTGGATGCTGGTGGCGGCAGGCCTGATGCGCGCGCCGGGGCCGCAGCGCCTGGTCGACTGGTTCGCCGTGCTGACCGTGTTCGCCTGCGCCAGCGTGGCCTTGTACTTCTATCTGTACTTCCGCTACGGCGCCGACGCGGTGTCGTTCTTCTTCAAGGGGCAGGCCAACATCAACCTGCAGGGCGGTTTTGCCGGCGCCATCATGCACGTGTACGGCTCGCTGATCTTCCTGGCCGGCGGCTTCTTCAGTTCGCCGGAACTGATCCGCAGCCGCCTGCTGCGCATGGCGGTGCTGGCGATGATCTTCGTCTGCGCGGTGACCTCGGGCCGCTCGGCGCTGATCCTGGCGATTCCGGTGGGCTGGGTGCTGGGCCGCCTGCTGGCCTCGCGCACGGTGGGTTTCCAGCGCAGCCTGCGTTCGCCGCTCACGCGGCTGGTGAAGGTGGGCCTGCCGATGGCGGTGGGCATGGTGGCGGTGGTGATCCTGCTGCAGACCTATACCAGCGTGCGCCTGGACGTGATCTACGACAGCTTCGCCGACAAGCTCAGTTCCGGCGGCGGCAGCTCGCGCGTGGGCATGGCCGGCTCGCTGTTCCAGGGCATCCTCGACAACGGCGGCATCGGCGCCGGCCACGGCAAGGGCGTGAGCTTCGTCAGCAGCGCGGAGTATCCGTGGCGCTACGAGCTGGTCTGGCTGGCCACCATCTATCGCGTCGGCCTGCTCGGCGCGGCGGTGTACGCGTTCCCGTTCCTGGTCTATATCCTGCGCGTGCTGCGCCTGGCCGCGGCCAGGCAGCTGCCACCGCACCACAAGTTCCTGTTCAGCGCCTTCGTGGCCGCGTTCATCGCCTCCAATACCAATCCCTATATCGAAGCGTTCGCGTTCCAGTGGATGTACACCATCCCGCTGGTGGCGCTGTTCGTGGAATTCCCCTCCGGGGTGGAGCGCGTGCCCGCATGAAGCGCCTGAAAGTGATCCTGTTCTCCCGTTATTCCAGGCTGGGGCCGAGCACGCGCCTGCGCAGCCTGCAGTACCTGGAAGAACTGGAGCGTCGCGGCATCGACGTGGACGTGCACGAGCTGTTTCCGGATTCGTACCTGGAAGGTCTGTACGGCGGCAGCCCGCAGGCGACCAAGTACACCGCGTGGCGCTACTACGGCCGGCGCATCGCCGAGCTGCTGCGGCGCGGCGGGCACGACCTGGCCTGGATCGAGGGCGAACTGTTTCCGTACCTGCCGTATGGGCTGGAAGCGATGCTGTCGCTGCATGCGCGGCCCTACGTGGTCGACTATGACGATGCGCTGTTCCACAAGTACGACCTCTCGCCCAGCCCGGTGGTACGCCGCGTGCTGGGCCGCAAGATCGACCGCGTGATGGCGCGCTCGGCCTGCGTGATCGCCGGCAATCCCTATCTGGCCGCGCGCGCCGAGCAGGCGAGGGCCGGCCGGGTGGAGATCATCCCCACGGTGGTGGACCAGCTGCGCTACGACACGGTGGAACATGGCGGCCGCGCGCAGCCGGTGATCGGCTGGATCGGCTCGCCGGCCACCGAGCACTACGCGCTGGACCTGCGCGACGTGCTGCTGGACGTCTGCGCCAACGGCGCCGCGCGCCTGCTGCTGGTCGGTGCGCGGCCGGAAGTGGCGGCGCAGTTCGACGGCGTGGCGGTGGACGTGCTGCCGTGGTCGGAGGAGACCGAGGCCCAGCTGATCGCCAACATGGACGTCGGCATCATGCCGCTGCGCGACGGGCCGTGGGAACGCGGCAAGTGCGGCTACAAGATCATCCAGTACATGGCCTGCGGCCTGCCGGTGGTGGCTTCGCCGGTGGGCGTGAACGCGGACATCGTGCGGCACGGCGACAACGGCTTCCTCGCCTCCAACGACGAGGAATGGCGCCAGGGCCTGCGGCAGCTGATCGGCAGCCCTGAGCTGCGCGCGCGCCAGGGCCGCGCCGGCCGCCATCGCGTGGAAGACCACTACAGCCTGGCCTCGCAGGCTCCGCGCCTGGCGGAAGTGCTGCGCAATGCGGAGGTGCGCTGATGTGCGGCATCGCCGGTCTGTGGATTCCCGCGGGCGCGCCGCGCGAGCGCCTGGAGCGACAGGCGCTGGCCATGACCACCCGGCTGTTGCATCGCGGGCCGGATGACGGCGGCGTGTGGAGCGACGAGGCATCCGGCATCGCGCTGGCGCAGCGTCGCCTGGCCATCATCGATCTTTCGCCGGCGGGGCATCAGCCGATGCACTCGGCCTGCGGGCGCTATGCGGCCGTGTTCAACGGCGAGATCTACAACCATCTGGACCTGCGCGCGCGACTGGCCGCCGAAGGGCAGGCGCCGATGTGGCGCGGCCATTCGGATACCGAGACCCTGGTGGCCTGCATCGCCGCCTGGGGCCTGGAGCCCGCGCTGCAGGCCTGCATCGGCATGTTCGCGCTGGCGTTGTGGGACCGCCGCGAGCGCAGCCTGGCGCTGGCGCGCGACCGCCTGGGCGAGAAGCCGCTGTACTACGGCTGGCAGGGCGATGCGCTGCTGTTCGGCTCCGAGCTGAAGGCATTGAAGGCGTACGAGGGTTTCCGTCCCGACGTGGACCGCGATGCGCTGACCCTGCTGCTGCGGCACAACTGCGTGCCGGCGCCGTACAGCATCTATCGCGGCATCGCCAAGCTGCGGCCCGGCCACGTGCTGCGCCTGCAGGCGGGCGGGCCGCGCGATGCGGAGCCGCAACCATACTGGCGCTACAACGACGTGGTCGCCGCCGGCCTGGCCGAGCCGTTCTTCGGCAGCGACCGGGACGCCATCGATGCACTGGAGACGCAGATCGCACAGAGCGTGCGCGCGCAGATGCTGGCCGACGTGCCGCTCGGCGCCTTCCTGAGCGGCGGCATCGACAGCAGCACCATCGTCGCGCTGATGCAGAAGCAGAGCGGCCGGCCGGTGAAGACCTTCACGATAGGCTTCGGCGAAGACGGCTACGACGAGGCGACCCACGCCAAGGCGGTCGCCGCGCACCTGGGCACCGAGCACACCGAGCTGTACGTGCGGCCCGAGGATGCGCTGGCGGTGATCCCCAAGCTGCCCTCGATGTATTGCGAGCCGTTCGCCGACAGCTCGCAGATTCCGACTTATCTGGTCAGCCAGCTGGCGCGCCGCCACGTCACCGTCGCGCTCAGCGGCGATGCCGGCGACGAACTGTTCGGCGGCTACAACCGTTACCTCGCCGCGCGGCGGGTGTGGGAACGCATGCAACGCCTGCCGTCGTTCGTGCGCCACGCCGCCGCCGGCGCCTTGCGCGCGGTGCCGCCGGCCACCTGGGACCGCTGGTACGAGCGCGCCCGCGTACTGCTGCCCAAGCGCATGCACGTCGCCACGCCCGGCGACAAGGCGCAGAAGCTGGCCGGCGTGCTGGCGCTGTCCAGCGGCGAGCAGTTCTTCCACCAGCTCACCAGCCAGTGGAGCGATCCGGAAAACCTGGTGCAGGGCGCGGCCGAGCCATCGACCCTGCTCACCGATCCGCAGGCCTGGCCGCAGACCGACAGCTTCGAGCACTGGATGATGGCGATGGATGCGCAGGCCTACATGGCCGACGACATCCTGGTGAAGGTCGATCGCGCGGCCATGGCCAACAGCCTGGAAACGCGCGTGCCCTTGCTCGATCCGCGGGTAGTCGCGCTGGCCTGGCGCATGCCGCTGCACCTGAAGATCCGCGACGGCCAGGGCAAGTGGCTGCTGCGCCAGGTGCTGTACCGGCACGTGCCGAAGGAACTGATCGAGCGCCCCAAGCAGGGCTTCGGCGTGCCGCTCGACAGCTGGCTGCGCGGCCCGCTGCGCGACTGGGCGGAAAGCCTGCTCGACGAGGGCCGCCTGCGCCGCGAGGGTTATCTGCGGCATGCGCCGATCCGGCGCGTGTGGAACGAGCATCTGAGCGGCAAGCGCAACTGGCAGCACCAGCTGTGGAACGTGTTGATGTTCCAGGCCTGGCTGGGCGCCGAACAGGGGGAAACGGCATGAACGCGATTGAGCCGCGGAGGCGCACGCGCCGCCTGTGGCGAAGCCGCGCCCACGATCCTTACTCCCTGAGCGGCAAGCCATCCCATGAAGATCGTCCTGTTCGCCAATACCGACTGGTATCTCTACAACTTCCGGCGCTCGCTGGCGCTGGCGCTGCATAAGGCCGGCCACGAGCTGCTGCTGCTTTCGCCGCCGGGTCCGTACGGCGAGAAGCTGCGTGCGCTGGGCCTGCGCTGGGAGCCGGTGCCGATGGAGCGGCGCAGCCTCAATCCGCTGCGCGAGCTGGCGCTGCTGCGTTATCTGACCCGGCTGCTCAAGCGCGAGCGGCCGGCGCTGGTACACGGCTTCACCATCAAGTGCGCTGTCTACGGCTCGCTCGCCGCGCGTCTCGCCGGCGTGCCGGCGCGGGTCAATGCGGTGGCCGGCATGGGCTACGTGTTCACCAGCAATGATCTGAAGGCGCGCGCGCTGCGCCCCGTGGTACGTGCACTGTTGCGGCTGGCGCTGGACGGCGAGGGCGCGCGGCTGATCCTGCAGAACAGCGACGACGTCGCGCTGTTCGAGCGCGCCGGGCTGGTCGATCCGGGGCGCATCCGGCTGGTGCGCGGTTCGGGCGTGGACTGCTGGCGTTTCGTCAAGCGCACGGGCGAGCGTTCGGGCGGGCCGCTGCGCGTGCTGGTCGCGGCGCGTCTGCTGTGGGACAAGGGTCTGGAGGAATACGTGGCGGCGGCGCGCGAGCTGCTGGCCGAAGGCCGGCGCATCGAGTTCCTGCTCGCCGGCACGCCGGATCCCGGCAATCCCGCCGCGGTGCCGGAAGACACCGTGCGCGGCTGGGTCAACGAGGGCGTGGTGAACTGGCTGGGCCACGTCGAGGACATGCCGACCCTGCTCGGCGCGGTCGATGTGGTGGCGCTGCCGAGCTATCGCGAAGGCCTGCCCAAGACGCTGATCGAAGCAGCCGCCTGCGCGCAGCCGCTGATCACCACCGATGTGCCGGGCTGCCGCGAAGTGGTGACCGACGATGTCGACGGCCTGCTGGTGCCGGTGCGCGACGGCAAGGCGCTGGCGCACGCGATCCGCCGCCTGCACGACGATCCCGCGCTGGCGCGCCGGCTCGGCGAGGCGGCGTGGGCCAAGGCGCATGCGGAATTCGACGAGCGCATCGTGATCCGCCGCACCGTGGATGTGTATCGCGAACTGTGCGGACCGCTGGAGATGCCGGCGGAGCAGGTGGCGCGCGAACGGCGCGTCGCCTGAAGTTCTTGCGTCCCGCGGCGCGCCGATCGCAAGGGCGGCGTGCCGATCGTAAGGGCGGCGTGCCGATCGTAAGGGCGGCGTGCCGATCGTAAGGAATGGATTCATGCGCGAGTAAACCCCGCGCGCGCGCGAGCCCATAGACTCGGGCGTTCCGGGGGAAGCCGACCCTAGGCGCATGCCGCGATGGCGTGCGCTCGACAGCGATCCGCTCCGAGGAACACTGACATGCCCGACACGCCGGCCAACGTACTGGACTTCCTGCCCAAGGAAGAACACACGGCGATCCGCGCCGGACGCAGCGGCTACGACTGCACCGCCGGCATCCAGAAGGCCATCGACGGCTCGCGCCGGGTGCTGATTCCCGCGGGCGTCTATCCGGTCAAGCAGTTGAACCTGCGCTCGGGGCTGGAGCTGTACGGCGAGGGCGCCTCCAGCGAGCTGCGTTCCTTCGACGACTCGCTGGCGTCGGAATTCATGCTGGCCACCTACGTGAAGGATGGCGGCACGCCGCGCGTGGCCGACAATATGCGCGACATCCACCTGCACGACCTGAAGCTCAACGGGCGCGTCGGCGAGTTCGGCTACGCGCAGTACTACTACCTGCTGGCGGTGAACGCGACCTCGGACCTGACCGTGGAGCGGATGACCTTCTTCGGCTTCCGCGGCGACGGCATGTACGTCGGCTCGGGCACCAAGTCCAATACCGAGCGCCACAACGAACGCGTCACCGTGCGCGACTGCGTGTTCGACGGCGCGGTGAAGGACAACCGCAACGGGTTGTCGATCATCGACTGCGATACCTTGCTGGTGGAGAACTGCACGTTCCGCAATATCGGCAACGCCAAGCTGTCGCGCTCGGTCGGCGGCATCGATTTCGAGCCGGACCACGACTTCAGCGTGTACCGCAATGTGATCATCCGGCGCTGCAACTTCGTCGATATCGATACGGTGAACACCGCCGGCATCACCTTCTTCAACGGGCACCAGAAGGGCGGCAACATCGGTAACTGGCAGGTGCTCGACTGCCAGTTCCGCAACTGCTACTGGGGCATCGACAGCTCCACGCGGCCGAAGACGGCGGCGGACATGCCGGACAACCTCACCGTGCGCAACTGCCATTTCCTCAATTCCGTGCGCACGGACCTGGCGATCAAGGGCCTGAGCGGTGCGCGCGTGATGGGCTGCATCTTCGAGCGCTCGCCGCCCGGCAATGGTCCCGGCGGCGATGCGATCCGGCTCGGCGACATGGCCTCCGCGCGCAGCCGCAACGCGGTGAACGCGGTGATCACCGGCAATACCTTCATCGGCATCCGGCCGCAGATGGGCGCGATCGGCGTGCTCGGCGTGAGCGGGCTGGTGGTGGCCGGCAATACCTTCAGCGATATCTACGGCACCTGCATCAACTTCTCCGAGGACGAGTCGGCCGACAGTGCGCGGCATATCGACTCGGTGGTGATCTCGGGGAATACGATCCGGCGCACGCGCACCATCGCCTCCGGCCGGCCGGTGCCGATGGCCTTCCTCAGCACCGGCAAGAAGCTGCAGATCAGCAAGGGCGACGTTCGGCTGGATGCGCAGTCGTTCGAGTACGACAACCAGGTCGATGCCGGCGTGCCGCGCGTAGCGAATGGCGCGGCGGTGGAATTCGGCGGCAAGCTGCGCGACTGACGTAGGTTGGGGTGATAACCCCAACATTGCGTTGCGCATAAGGGCAGCCATGTTGGGGTTATCACCCCAACCTACGCCCAGCCGCGCAGCCGGTAGACCCACAGGCCGATGTACTCGTGCAGGATGTGCGAGGTCTCGAACAGGACCGCGCGACGCGGTTGCCAGCCGTTGCCCGGCGCACGCACGGAAGGCGGCAGGGCGGGCGCGGGAATCACGTGCAGGCCCTGCTTCTCGAAGCTCGCTGCCGCGCGTGGCATATGTGCAGGCGAGGTCACCAGCAGCACGGTGTGCGCGCCGTCGTTGCGCAGCAGTGCCGCGCAGTTGCGCGCGTTCTCGTAGGTGGTAAGGCTGGCGCTCTCCAGGCGTACCGCCGCCGGGGGTACGCCCTGGCGCTCCAGCATCGCCGCCATGCGCCGCGCATCGCCGGCGCCTGACAGGAGCACTGCCGGAGCGCGATCCGCGTGGAACAGCAGGTAGCCGAAGCCCACGCGGCTGTTGGCGATGGCGTCGCCGCCTTCGTCGCGCCAGCTTTCCTTCTCGTCGGCGAGCGCCTCGCCGCCCAGCACGACGATGGCGTCGGCCTTGGGATAGTCCGCGGCCGGTTGCATGGCGTACTGGCCTTCCAGCCAGCGCTGCAGGCCATGCGCAAAGACCGGCGTCGCGCACAGCAGCAGCCACAGCGGTGCGATCGCGGCGACGCCGAGGCCGAGGCGGTAACGCCGGAACAGCAGAAACAGCAGCGCGATCGCGCCAAGCAGCCACGCCTGTACGTAGGGGTGGCTGATGCTCAGGTTGACCAGTCGGTCAAGCACGGCGTGGCGGAAGCATGGCGCTTCCGCATCCCGTCACTGCCCGCGCTGCTGCACCGCCTGGCTCGCGGCGATGGTGGAGCGGCGCGTGGTGCACACGATGTAGGTCAGCAGCAGCAGGCCGAACAGGCCCAGGCTGGCCAGCTGGCCGTAGTCGTGGATGAGATGGCCGATGAAGGCCAGCAGGATCGAGGCGATCACCAGCACCACCAGGGTCATGCGCGGGCTCAGGCCGGTGCGCAGCAGGATGTGGTGGATATGGCCGCGGTCGGGCTTGAACGGCGACTGGTGGTTGCGCATGCGGCGGCACATCACCGCCAGCGTGTCCAGCGCGGGCAGGGCCACGCACCACAGCACGTCGGTGGGCAGCAGGTCGGAGCCGGGGCTCTGGCTAAGGTCGATCAGCGCCCAGCCGAGCAGATAACCCAGCACGGTGCTGCCGGCGTCGCCCATGAAGATTTTGCGGCCGAACAGGCCGAGGTTGGTGGCGAGATAGGGAATCATCGCCGCGCCGAGCATGGCGATCAGAACCGTGACGCCCGGCGTGACGCCGCTGTGATGGAACGCGAAGATCGAGCCGATGCCGACCAGGCCCATGCTGCCGGACAGGCCATCGATGCCATCCATCATGTTGAACGCGTTGAGCAGTCCGATCACGGCGATCAGCGTCACCGGAATGCCGAGCGGGCCCAGCTGAAGCTGAACGCCGTTGAGCGTGCCGAGCGAACGGATATAGACGTCTGTACTGCCAATCATCACGAACACGGCCAGCGTCTGAACGATGAGCCGCGTACGCACGCTCAGCTCGTGGCGGTCGTCGAGCGAACCCATGATGGTGAGGCCGGCCGCAGTGGTCAGCAGCATGCGGCTCATCTGGGTGGCATCGCCGTACCACCAGGCGCCGACGAACACGCCGCAGAACATCGCCAGGCCGCCTACCAGGGGCACGCTGCCTTTGTGCTGCTTGCGGTCGTTGGGGCGGTCCAGCAGGCCCAGCGGCTCTGCCAGGCGGCGCAGAAGGACAATCGCCACCGCAGAGGTGAACAAGGCCGCAGCGCAGGCGAGCATCGTTCTTGTGTCGTGCATATCGCGGCTTCCTCGGGGCAATCCAGTGGGGATGGCTCGCGTCGAATGGAGCGTCACGCGTCGCCTATCATCGCTCGCTTCTGCGAAGCGGGGATGACAAGAAGCTGATCGAGTGATTCGCAAGATGAAAATCTTGAGCGACATCACGAACCCGCAACGAAGATGATCCATACGTGTGAATGATCTTCGCGGGGAAGGGCAACTCTAAGCGATGTAAGTGAACGTCTAGTGGATTTTTCTCAAGTCGGGTTGGTGTTGGTTCAGTCATCCACGCACGAACGACGCTACAGTCCAGTCGCTTCACACCCCGCATCTCCGCCATCACGCGACGCACCGAAGAGGATGCTCATGAAACTTCTTGCCGCTTCCATTGCAGTGACGACCACCCTGCTCATCGCCGGCACCGCATTCGCGCAGCAAGCGCAGAACGCACAGCAGCAGCCGACCACCGTGAATCAGATGATTCAGCAGCAGCAGGTCAAGCCGGCCACGCCAGCGCAGCTGATCTCGCCCAAGAGCGCCAAGGGCGCCGCGCACGGCAACATGAAGGCCAATCACCAGGGTGCAGGCGCGGCGGCCGCAGCGGCCGTTGCAGGCACCGGTGGCACGGGTACGGGCGGCACCGGTACCGGTGGCACCGGCACCACGGGCACCACCGGCACGCATTGATCGGTTCTTAACGACGCGTTCGCAGAAGCGGGCGCGTCGCGAGGCCTGATGTCCATGATGGACGCCAGGCCCAGCATGTCTCACGTCATCGGTAGGGGGCCGAGGATCCAAGTCCGCCGCATGCGCCGGCGTTCGCGATTATCGAAGGGCTCTACGGATGAACAAGCGACGGGCATTGTTGTTGGCGTGTGCCGCCCTGACCCTGCATGGCTGTATCTGGGCTCCGGGCCAGCACATGAGCGCGACTGACTTCTCGCGCCAGGGTTCCATCGATGCGGCACGCTATCAACTCGTGCCGATCACGCCGAAGCTGCTGGCGATGGACAAGGCATCCAATCCGCTGGCCACCCTTCCCGACGAGTTGCGCAGCTATCAGCCGGAGCCTTACCGCATCGGCATCGGCGACTCGCTCTACATCACCGTGTGGGATCACCCCGAACTGACTTCGCCCGCGGGCTCGCAGCAGCTGCCCAGCGCGAACGGTCGCGTGGTGCGCGCGGACGGCACGCTGTTCTATCCCTACATCGGCGTGCTCAAGGCGTCGGGCAAGACGGTGGAGGAACTGCGCACCGAGATCTCCCATCGCCTTGCCAAGTACGTGCAGGATCCGCAGGTCGACATGAGCGTGATCAGCTACGGCGCACAGCGCATCACCATGCGCGGCGCCTTCGTCAAGACCGATCCGCTGCCGGTGACGGTAACGCCGGTGAGCCTCGCGCAGGCGATCGGTACGGCGCAGGTCAACACCGATCAGGCCGATCTTTCCGGCCTGGTGCTGTCGCGCGATGGGCACGACTACCATCTGGATCTCGATGCGCTCACGCGTAATCACCAGCTTGCCGACATCTGGCTCAAGCCCGGCGACCAGATCTTCCTGCCGTACGGGGATCGCAAGGAAGTCTATGTGGTGGGCGAGGTGCAGCGTCCCGCGGCATTCCCCTTCAAGACCAGCGACATGAGCCTGACCCAGGCGCTGGGCAAGGCCGGTGGCCTCAACGAGACCACCTCCAAAGGCAATGCGGTCTATGTGATCCGCGGCGTGGAAGACATGGAGAAGTCGCCCGCCACGATCTATCAGCTCGACGCGAAATCGCCCGCGGCGTTCGCGATGGCGTCGCAGTTCTCCGTGCATCCGGGCGACGTGGTGTTCGTGGGCCCGGCGGGCGTGACGCGCTGGAACCGGTTCCTCTCTCAGCTGCTCCCGCTGTCGGGCATCGTGACCAACGCGGCTTCGGCTAAGAACGACCTCACCAATTGAGGTACGCAGGCATGACGAGCTTCCCGTGGCGAGCTTCGCTCCGCCTCGCGGCCCTGGCGGCTGCGAGTTGGGCCGTGGCCGGCTGCACGGCGGTGTCGCTGGGAAGCATCGACACGATTCGCAATGCGGTACGCGGCGATCCCGACGTGCATCCCACCGCCGCCACCGTTGCGGCCGAGCCGTATTACCAGCTGGAAGTCGAATCGTCGAGCGGCAGCGCGATCCTGCTGCTGGCGAGCGTGCAGGGCGACCTGCAGGGCTGGTACGGACATGACGGACAGGCGGTATTCCTTCGCCATGGCGTGCTGGTGAGGACGATCGGCCTGGATGCCAATCTCGATCATGTGGCTTTCGACGGCGGCGATCCGTTCGCCACCGGCTTGCAGCATGTACAGGCGGCGACGGAATACCGCCGCGTGCTGGACTGGTCGCCGGGCTATCGCTATGGCATCAACGCCGTGGCGCACCTGGAGCCGAAGGAACTCGAGAACGTGGAGATCCTGGGCCAGGTGCATCGTCTGCGCCGCTACGACGAACGCGTACGCGCGGACGGCGCGGGCTTCGACGTGACCAATCGCTACTGGGTCGATCCCGCCGACGGCTTCATCTGGAAGAGCCGGCAGCATGTGGCGCCTGGCCAGACGCTGGAGCTGATCCAGCTGCGCCCCTACCGCGAGGCGCGAACGTGAGGGTCGCCCGCCTGCTCGGATGGCTGGTTTGTCTCGCCTGGCCGATCCACGCGATGGCGGTGTCCGTCAGCGTTTCCGGCCAGGTCGAGCGGCCGGGCATGCAGAGCCTGCAAGGCAATGCGCGGCTGGCCGATGCCGCCGCGGCGGCACAGGTGAAGTTCGAGTCCTACGTGCTCGGCGCGAGCTGGACGCAGCGGTCCAGGCAGCTCGAACAGAAGCGCCTGCAAGCGGGCCTGCTGTATGAGCTGGGTGCGGTCGCCGACCAGGCCACGCGCGACGGCAATGCCCCGCTGGCGGCATTGAGTGTGCAATTGCGCCAATGGCTGCAGTCCATGCCGGTCACCGGGCGCCATGTGGCGCGCACGCTCGATCCCGGCGCGCTGGCCGCCAACGATGCGGACAATCTGCCGCTGGAAGACGGTGACACGCTGAGCTATCCGCGGCGGCCATCGACGGTGCGCGTGGTGGGCGCCGTGCAGAAACCGTGCGAGCTGTCGCACGTGGCGCTGCAGGACGCGCGCGAGTACGTCAGGGCCTGCGCCACGCAGATGGCCGATCGCGATGTCCTGTACGTGATTCAGCCGGACGGGCAGGTGTCCGAACTGGGCATCGCGCTGTGGAACGAAAGCCCGCCGATGGTGCTGGCGCCGGGTGCGATCGTCTATGTGCCGCTCGATCGCCGCCTCGTCGCCGGCGCCGCCGACAGCGTGTTCAATCGCGAGCTGGCGGACTTCATCGCCACGCAGCCGCTCGACGGCGGGGTGGCGCCGTGATCGCGCGTTTGGGCTGGCGCAGCGGGCGCATGATGTGGCCCGCGACCCTGCTGCTGTCGCAATGCATCGTCGGCGTGCTGCATGCGCAGTCGGCGCCGGGTTATACGCGCAACGACTACGGCGAAGTCGGCCTGATGCAGACGCCGACGGCGCGCATGGCCGACGAAGGCGAGCTGGCGTTCACCGCGTCGCGCACCTATCCCTACACCGACTACAACCTGTCGCTGCAGCCGCTGCCCTGGATCGAAGGCACCTTCCGCTACTCGTCGGTGAGCAACCGCCTGTACGGTCCGACGGGCCTGAGCGGACACCAGAGCTACAAAGACAAATCGATCGACCTGAAGCTGCGCCTGTGGGACGAGACCCGCTGGCGGCCCGCGGTCGCGGTGGGTGGGCGCGATATCGGCGGCACCGGCCTGTTCGGCAGCGAATACGTGGTGGCGAGCAAGCGCTTCGGTCCGGTCGACGTCACCGCCGGCTTGGCCTGGGGCAACATGGGCTCGCGCGGCGACATCAAGAGCCCGCTGGGCTGGGCCTGGAGCGGCTTCGACAATCGCGCCGGCAACACCAACCAGCAGGGCGGCGAGTTCAATACGCTGCGCTACTTCCGCGGACCGGCGGCTTTCATCGGCGGCATCGAGTACCAGACGCCGCTGGACAAGCTGCGCATCAAGGTCGAGCTGGACGGCAACAACTACAAGCACGAGGGCCTGGGCAACGTCTTCCGGCAGCGTTCGCCGATCAATGTCGCGGCGCTGTACCGGTTCAACGACAACGTCGACTTTTCCCTGGGGTACGAGCGTGGCGACAAGATCATGGCCACGCTCACCCTGCATACCAACCTGGCGCGCCATGCCGAGCCGCGCAAGACCGACGATCCGCCGCCCGAGCCGGTGCGCGGCCTGGCCGCCACGCCGGATCCGCCGCAAGGCGCCGCCGCGCTGCCGCGCAAGGCGCCGGACCAGGTCGACTGGGACGAGCTGAGCAAGGCCCTGGGCGCCAACGCCGGCATCGACGTCAGCAGCATCGGCCGGCGCGGTTCCGAGCTGGTGGTGCACGGCGAGCCGCGTGCGTACTTCTATCCCAGCCGTGCGCTGGGGCGTGCGTCGCGCATCCTCGACAACCGCGTGGACCAGAGTATCGACTGGTTCACGGTGGCGGAAGAGAACTATGGGCTGCCGCTGGACGAGCAGAGCATCCATCGGCCGCGCTTCATCGATGCGCTCGACCACCGCATCGACATGCAGGAGCTGCGCCGCAGCGCCGAACAGAACGCGCCGGGGCAACAGGAGGAGCAGACGCTCTACACCAAGCCGCCCAAGCGCTTCGACGGCGGCGTCTCGCTGGGTTACCAGCAGAGCCTGGGTGGGCCCAATGCGTTTGTGCTGTACCAGTTCTCGCTCAATGGCGCGGCCACCTATCGCTTCAATCGCAACCTCTGGTGGGATGGCGTGGTGAGCGTCAACCTGCTCAACAACTACGACAAGTTCACCTATACCGCGCCCAGCCTGCTGCCGCGCGTGCGCACCGATATCCGCCAGTACCTGACCACCTCCGACGTGACCATGCCGAACTTCCAGCTCACCGGCACCAAGGTGCTGGCGCCGGATGTGTTCGGCATGGCCTATGGCGGCATGCTCGAGTCGATGTATGCCGGCGTCGGCGGCGAGGTGCTGTATCGCCCCTACGGCGAGCGCTGGGCCTTCGGCGTGGACATGAACTGGGTGCGCCAGCGCGGGTTCCGCCAGGATTTCGCGCTGCGCGGCTACAAGACCGTGACGGGCAACGCCACGCTGTACTACAAGACCGGTTTCCACGACGTCACCATCGCCGCCAGCGTCGGCCGCTATCTGGCCAAGGACTATGGCGTGACGTTGGACATCTCGCGCGAGTTCGACAACGGCGTGCGGATGGGCGCATACGCCACCATCACCAACAAGTCCGGCACCCAGACCGGCGAGGGCAGTTTCGACAAGGGCGTGTACTTCTCGATCCCCTTCGATCTGCTGCTGCCGCATTCCAGCCGCGCCCGCGCCAACTTCATGTGGGAGCCGCTGCTGCGCGACGGCGGCGCGCGGCTCTATCGCCGCTATACCCTCTACGACATGACCAGCGACCGCGACAGCGAGCTGTTCGAAAAGAACCTGGAGAAGGCCCTGGATTGATGCGGCCGTGGATGCGGCGCGCCGCCGCGTGGTTTACTTGGCGACCCATTCATCCCAGGAGATCCCGCATGTCCACGGTCACGCTCAAAGGCAATCCGGTCCAGGTCGACGGCCGCTTCCCGGCGCTCGGCAGCAAGGCGCCGGCGTTCACGCTGGTCGCCAAGGACCTGTCCAACGTCGCGCTGTCGTCCTTCGCCGGCAAGCGCAAGGTGCTCAACATCTTCCCCAGTATCGACACGCCCACCTGCGCCACCTCGGTGCGCCGCTTCAACGAACAGGCCGCATCGCTCAAGGATGCCGTGGTGCTGTGCATCTCCGCCGACCTGCCGTTCGCGCAGGCACGCTTCTGCGGCGCCGAGGGCCTGGACAACGTGGTGACGCTGTCGACCCTGCGCGGTGGCGAATTCCTGCGCGACTACGGCGTGGCACTTGCCTCAGGCCCGCTGGCCGGCCTGGCCGCGCGCGCGGTGGTGGTGCTGGACCAGAACGACAAGGTGCTGCACGCCGAGATGGTGAGCGAGATCGCGCACGAGCCGGATTACGACGCGGCGTTGAAGGTCTTGTAAGGCGTAGGTTGGGGTGAGCCGAAGGCGAACCCCAGCATCGGCATATCGATGCGCCTCGCATCGTTGGGGTTCGCCTTCGGCTCACCCCAACCTACGCCGGTGCGTTTACTGGTTGACGATCGGAATGCCGAGCGGCCGCGCCCCGCGGCGTTCCGACAAACCCAACCCCATGCGCAGGCTGCTGCCGATGCGTTCGGCGTAGCCGATCATCCGCACGGCGGGCGCCTCCTCGAACAGCTCCCGCACCGTCTCGCGCCACAGTTCCAGCCAGCGCTCGAAATGCTCGCCACGGATCGGCTGCGCGCGATGCACGGACATCGGCGAACCGCGATAGCTCTGCTTACCCAGCGCCACCGACGACCAGAACGACACCAGCGTGTGCTTGTGCTCGTCCCAGTCGTGCACGGCGTCGTTGAAGATTGGCCCCAGCGCCGGGTCGGCGCGGACCTTGTCGTAGAAGCGGTCGACCACGGTGGCGAGGCTGCGTTCGTCGATGGAGGCGGAGCGTTCCATGGTGCCCATGATAGGGCGCCGCCTTGCCGACGGCGGTGCGGCAAGTCGACGCAAAGAAAAAGCCGGGCAGGGCCCGGCTTTTTCGTGTGTCCGAAGAGCGTGGCCGCTTACTTGGCGGCCATCAGCGCCTTGGTCATGTCGAGCATGCGGTTGGAGAAACCCCACTCGTTGTCGTACCAGCTGAGCACCTTGACCAGGGTGCCTTCCATCACGCGGGTCTGGGTCGAGTCGTAGGTGGACGAGGCCGGGTTGTGGTTGAAGTCCACCGACACCAGCGGCTTGGTGTTCACCGCCAGGATGCCCTTGAGCTTGCCGTTGGCCGCTTCGTTGACGATGGCGTCGATCTCCTCGTGGCTGGTCGCGCGCTTGGCGACGAAGCTGAGGTCGACCACCGACACATTGATGGTCGGCACGCGCATGGCGAAGCCGTCCAGCTTGCCGTTGAGCTCCGGCAGCACCAGGCCGACCGCGGCGGCGGCGCCGGTCTTGGTCGGGATCTGGCTCATGGTGGCCGAGCGGGCGCGGCGCAGGTCCTTGTGATAGACGTCGGTCAGGACCTGGTCGTTGGTGTAGGCGTGGATGGTGGTCATCAGGCCGTGCACGATGCCGATCTTCTCGTGCAGCACCTTGGCCAGCGGCGCCAGGCAGTTGGTGGTGCACGAAGCGTTGGAGATGACCTGGTGCGCGGCGGTGAGCGTGTCGTCGTTGACGCCGAACACGAAGGTGCCGTCCACGTCCTTCTCGCCCGGGGCGGAGATGATCACCTTCTTGGCGCCGGCGGTGATGTGCGCGCCGGCCTTGGCCTTGGAGGTAAACAGGCCGGTGCATTCCAGCACCACGTCCACGCCCAGCTCGCCCCAGGGCAGCTTGGACGGGTCGCGCTCGGCGCAGACCTTGACGCGGTCGCCGTTGACGATCAGGTCGCCGCCGTCCACCGTCACGGTGCCCGGGAAACGGCCGTGGGCCGTGTCGTACTGGGTCAGGTGGGCGTTGGTCTCGGCGTCGCCGAGGTCGTTGACCGCGACGATCTGGAACTCGTCGGTGCGACCGGACTCGTACAGCGCGCGCAGAACATTGCGGCCGATGCGACCGTAACCGTTGATGGCGACCTTGATGGCCATGGGACAGCGTCCTCCGGAGATGATGGCGGGGCAGCAGCGACCGGACCCGGCCGCCAAAGAACCCTAATGTTAGCCGGAAATCAGGGGGCATCTCATCCGGCACGGTTCATTCGGCGTGCATGTGGGGTAGGCTCGCGGGCCTTATCGATCGATGCGGTACACCGGGGCCGGGCCATGAGCGACGAACAGCAGACCATCGAGATCAGCCTGGAACAGATGTCCGGCTACGAATTCCGCGTGCGCTTCGACGACACCGCTGCGCCGGACCTGCTGACCGACGAACTGCCGCCCGTGGGCAAGGGCGCGGGCCCCAATCCCACCCGCATGCTGGCCGTCTCGGTGGCCAACTGCCTGGCCGCCAGCCTGCTGTTCGCCCTGCGCAAGTACAAGAACGACCCCGGCCAGCTCGCGGCCAAGGCCCGCGCCACGCTGGCGCGCAACGAGCAGGGCCGCTGGCGCGTGGCGCGCATCGCGGTGGACCTGGACCTGGGCCAGGCCGAGACCGACCTGGCGCATGTGGACCGGGCGCTCGCGCAGTTCGAGGATTTCTGCACGGTGACGCAGAGCGTGCGGCAGGGCATCGCGGTGGATGTGAGCGTGCGCGATGCCGCGGGCACGCTGCTGCACAAGGCGGCCACCGGCTGAGGCGCGTCTTGCCGTAGGCGTTTCCATGGCCGGCCGTTGCCGGCTTCTTCGATGTCTTCCTCTTCCATCCCATCCGATTGAACGACATGTCCACTTCCCGACGTTTCCTCGCCGGCCTCCTGGCCGCGCTCGCCATTGCACCCGCCGTCCATGCCTGGGGACGCCAGGGCCATGCCATCGTCGCCGAGCTGGCGCAGCGCCGCCTGAGTCCGGCCGCCGAGGCCGAGGTCGAGCGCCTGCTCGCGCCGGAGCACACCAGGTCGCTGGCCGACATCGCCAGCTGGGCCGACGAGCTGCGCGGCGACGACTCGCGTGCGGACCTGGCCAAGGCCACCGGCAAGCTGCACTACATCAACTTCCGTGCGGACGACTGCGTGTACGTGCCGCCGCGCGATTGTGCGGACGGTCAGTGCGTGGTCGGCGGCCTCGATCGCTACGTAGCGGTGCTGGCCGACCGCACCCAGCCGGATGCGGCGCGCCTGGAGGCGCTGAAGTTCGTGGTGCATTTCGTCGGCGACGTGCACCAGCCGCTGCATGCCGGCTATCGCGACGACAAGGGCGGCAATACCTACCAGGTGCAGTTCCAGGGCAAGGGCACGAACCTGCACAGCGTGTGGGATTCCGGCCTGCTCGGCACCCACGGCAAGGACTGGCGCGACTATGCGCAGGAGCTGGACGCGCGCCCGGCGGAAACCATGCCGGCGCCGATCGCGCCGCGGGACAACGTGTACGCCCAGTGGGCCGAGCAGTCCTGCGCGGCGACCCGCGGTATCTATCCGGAAGGGCACAAGATCGACGACGCCTATGTCGCCGCGGAGCTGCCGCTGGCCGAGCGCCAGTTGCGCGTGGCGGGGGTACGCCTGGCCGACGTGTTGAACCGCGCGCTGGCGAAGTGAGCGCAGCCGGCTGCTCGTTGTTTTTGTTGCATTGCGGAATGAATTTTTCGTGTGCAGCGCGAGTGTCTGCAGCTCTCGAACCGGTGCCCGGACGGCTCGTCCGGGCACCGGCGGCACGAGCTCGGCGGCGCGGGCCGCCGGCAGCCACGCGCTGGCCGTCTGGACGTCCATATTGCATACCAGTTAGATGGCTGGCGACTCATGTGGTCTCCGGTCGGAGATACCACTTCAGACAGTGGTAGACCGGGCCGGGGCGGCCTCGAGCGGGGCGCCATGCGGCCGTTCAAAACTGGCCTGCCGACCCTCTGGCGCAACGAATCAGTTCTGCTAGCCTCGAACGATGACTACCGAAACTCCGCTGCGCCGCACCAAGATCGTCGCCACCCTCGGCCCCGCCACCGACGTGCCCGGGATGCTCGAGAAAATCCTCGCGGAAGGCGTCAATGTCGTCCGCCTCAACCTGTCGCACGGCCAGCCCGACGACCACCGCGCCCGCGCCAACGCCGTCCGCGTGGCAGCGGAGAAGCTCGGCCGCGAGGTGGGCGTGCTGGCCGACCTGCAGGGTCCGAAGATCCGCATCGAGAAATTCGCCAACGGCCCGATCGAGCTGCGCGTGGGCGACAGCTTCGTGCTCGACTGCAGCCCCGGTGCACCGCCGGGCGACAACACCCGCGTCGGTGTCAGCTACCACGACCTGCCCAGGGACGTGAGCGCCGACGACGTGCTGCTGCTCGACGACGGCCTGGTCGCGCTGACCGTGGAAAGCGTGGTCGGCGCCGAAGTGCGCTGCCGCGTGCTGGTGGCCGGGCGCCTGTCCGACCGCAAGGGCCTGAACCGCCAGGGCGGCGGCCTGTCGGTGTCGGCGCTGTCGGACAAGGACAAGGCGGACATCAAGCTCGCCGCCGAGATCGGCGCGGATTTCCTGGCGGTGTCGTTCGTGCGTTCCGCCGCCGACATGGAACTGGCGCGCCGCCTGCTGGAAGAAGCCGGCGGCAAGGCCTCGCTGGTGGCCAAGATCGAACGCGCCGACGCGATTCCCGTGCTGGGCGAGATCATCGACGCCTCCGACGTGGTGATGGTGGCGCGCGGCGACCTGGGCGTGGAGATCGGCGATGCCGAGCTGCCCGGCCTGCAGAAGAAGATCATCCGCGAATCCGTGCAGCGCAATCGCGCGGTGATCACCGCCACGCAGATGCTGCAGTCGATGGTGCGCTCGCCGATCCCGACCCGCGCCGAGGTGCTGGACGTGGCCAATGCGGTGATCGACGGTACCGATGCGGTGATGCTGTCGGAGGAATCGGCCGCGGGCGCGCATCCGGACAAGGCGGTGGCCGCGCTGCGCCGCATCTGCCTGGGCGCCGAACGACAGTTCGAGCCGAAGGAAGATCTCGCCACGGCGGGGCATCGGCTGGATCGTACCGACCAGGCCATCGCGCTGGCGGCGATGCTGCTGGCCAGCCAGGTCGGCGTGCGCGCGCTGGTGGCGCTGACCGAATCCGGCGCGACCGCGCAGTGGCTGTCGCGCTATCGCAGTGCGGTGCCGATCTATGCGCTGTCGCCGTTCGCCGACGCGCGCCGCCGCATGCTGATGCTGCGCGACGTGCAGCCGGTGGAATTCACGCATGCCAGCTCGCAGACCACCGCGGCGTCGGCCCGCGAGGCCGTGCGCCTGCTCTTCAGCCAGGGCAAGCTGGCCGAGGGCGACCGCGTGGTAATGACCCACGGCGACCATATCGGTCGCGGCGGCGGCACCAATACGCTGAAGCTGCTCTCGGTGGGCGCCGAGGGCGTGGTGGAGAGCCTGCAGGATCTCTGAGCGCGGGCGCGGCGTGCTCCGCCGCGCGACGCCAGGATTACACTGCCGGTCACACCCACGTCCCCAAGGAGTCGGCTCCATGAACACGATGCTTCGTTCCCTGTCGCTGGCCGCCGCGACCGCGCTGGCGCTGGCCGCCGCCACGCCGGCGCTGGCCCAGTCGCAGGCGCGCAGGGTCGGCCCCGAGCAGCTTTCCTCGTATTGGATTCTGCTCAACTTCGGTTCGGTGCAGGCGGACGTGCCCAACAGCGGCCAGAACCTCACCAAGCCCGGTTGCGTGGCGATCACCTACGAGATCGGCACCGACGGCAAGCCGCAGGATGCGGCCATCAACAAGGTAATGCCGAAGAGCGACCTGGGTTCGGCCGCATTGAGCCTGGTCAAGCGCTTCGAATACGGCCCCTCACTCAACAACGGCAGCAAGAAGGAACCTGTGTCGACCTATTACGTGGTGGGCTTCAACCTGCCCGAGGACAAGGCCGCGGCCAAGCAAGTCACCGACGCCTGCCGGCTGCCCGGCTACGACCAGGCCTGACCTGGCTTCTCGCCTCATTTGAGAGGCTTCCTACACCCGCCTCCGCCGGAGGCGGGGCGATCCCGTGCGTCGATCCGGCTATACTCGCGCCCTTTAGGCTTGGCCGCCCGGCGACGGGATGGTCTCCATTACCCGCGCGGCCACGGGCCGTCCCCGCGTTCTACGGAGTCGTCATGAGCATCGAAGATCTTGAAAGCATCGCCCTGGCGATGGTTGCGCCCGGCAAGGGCATCATCGCCATCGACGAGTCGACCAACACCATCAAGAAGCGTTTCGAAGCGGTCGGCATCGAGAACAGCGAAGAGAACCGCCGCGCCTACCGCGAGCTGCTGCTCACCACTCCGGGCCTGAGCGAGCACATCTCCGGCGCGATCCTCTATGACGAAACCATCCGCCAGTCCACCAAGGACGGCGTGCCCTTCACCGAGGTGATGAAGAAGAACGGCATCATCCCGGGCATCAAGGTGGACAAGGGCCCGGTGCCGCTGGCCGGCTTTCCGGGCGATGTGGTGACCGAGGGCCTGGACGGCCTGCGCGAGCGCCTGCAGGAGTACGTCAAGCTGGGTGCCCAGTTCGCCAAGTGGCGCGCGGTGATCAACATCAGCGAAGACAACCCCAGCTCCACCGCGATCGAGGCCAACTGCCACGCGCTGGCGCGCTACGCCGCGCTGTGCCAGGAAGCGGGCCTCGTGCCGATGGTCGAGCCGGAAGTGATCATGGACGGCGACCACAGCATCGAAGTCAGCTACGAAGTGCACGAAGCCGTGCTGCGCAGCCTGTTCAACGCGCTGTACGAGCAGAACGTGCTGCTCGAAGGCAGCATCCTGAAGGTCAGCATGGTGATCCCGGGCAAGGATGCGGAAGACCAGGCCAGCGTCGAGGAAGTCGCCGACGCCACCGTGCGCGTGCTGAAGACCACCGTGCCGGCCACGCTGCCGGGCATCGTGTTCCTGTCCGGCGGCCAGACCGACGAGCAGTCCACCGCGCATCTCAATGCGATGAACCGCATGGGCCCGCACCCGTGGCCGCTGTCGTTCTCCTACGGCCGCGCCATGCAGCAGGCGGCGCTGAAGCTGTGGTCCAAGGACATGAAGGCGAACTACGGCGACGCCCAGAAGACCGTGCACGCCCGCGCCAAGGACAACGGCCTGGCTGCGCTGGGCCAGTGGAACGGCTGAGTTTCCGTTTCCATTGCAGACAAAAAAAGGCGCCCGCTGGGCGCCTTTTTTCTTGGACCGGATAAGCGAAGAGGGCGCCTGCCGGCGCCCTCCCGCCGTTACGCTCGCCTGTCCGAAGACATGCGACTTGCCTTACTCAGAAGCGGTATTCCGCGCTCACCGACACCATGTCGGTGCTCAGGTCCACCTTGTCCTTCTTCGCGTCGAAGTAGTCGTAGTTCAGACCGACGCTCATGTTGTTGCTGAAGTTGTAGCCAAAGCCCGCACCGGCGTACCAGCTGGTGTCGTCCAGGCTCTTGCGGACCGGGTTGACGTCGTTGTTCAGGCCGTGGCCCTTCCAGCTGTACACGCCGGCACGCGCGCCGACGTACCAGTTCTGGTCGATGTTGAAGCGGCCGTTCACGCCGGCGGTCCAGCCGTGCAGCTGGGTCTTGCCCTTATCCACGACCGGGTTGCTGTTGAAGATGTTCTTCGGGTGGATGTTGCCCAGGTCGTTGTAGCCGACCTCGGCGCCCAGCGCGAAGTTGGGGGCCAGCGACCAGCGGTAGCCGCCGTTGAGGGCGTAGCCGGTGTCGTGGTCGTCGTACGGGCCCTTGTTGATCGAAGTGCGGCCCACATTGCCGTTGATGAACCAGCCGCCGTTGTCGGACGGCGCGTTCTGCGCGAAGGCAGGGGCGGCCATCAGGCCGGCGGTGGCGAAAGCGAGGGCGAGCAGCGTCTTCTTCATGGAGAGTCTCCTGTTATGGAAGTACGGCGGCGGCCGTTGGGGAAAGGGCCGGGCGCCGGGTGGCCGAGGGGTTCCCGGCTTCACGTCGCTTAGATGGGAACCGGGCTGGAAAGATTCAATACCGATTAGTTCAGTATTAAGCCAAAGTTAAGATTCATGGCTGAGTCCGGCCGCTTCAACTTATTGATCGGACAAGAAAACGGGCGCGCGAGGCGCCCGTTTTCAACCCGGCTTGCAGTGATCCAGATATCAGAAGCGGTATTCGCCGCTCAGCGACACGATGCCGGTAGAGCGCTTCAGGCCCTGGGTGACCTCGCCGGTGGCGGTGTTCTTGATCTTGCCGGCGTTGGCATGGAAGTAGTCGTAGTTCACGCCCAGGCTGACCTGCTCGGTGATGTCCCAGCCGGTTCCGAAGCCGCCGTACCAGCTGCCGCGGCCGGAGCGGCCGCCGTCGGTAAGGCCCAGATCCTGGCCGAGGCTGTTGTTGTAGTTGTTGCTGTTGTCGTTGGCGCGGAAGTAGCCGCCGTGGGCGCTGATGTACCACTGCGGCAGCAGATTGATGCGGCCGTTCACGCCGAGCAGCCAGCCGCGCAGGGCGTTGGTGGTGCTGCGCTGGTTGACGTCCTGCGAATTGAAGACGTTCTTCACCCGGTAGTTGCCGAGATCCGCATAGCCGGCCTCAAGGCCCAGGCCCAGGTCCTGGCCAGCCTTCCAGCGATAGCCGCCGAGCACGCCGTAACCGGTGCGACGGCCCTTTTCGCCCTTGAGGAAATTGAAACCGCTGCCGTTGCCGCTGCCGAAGCCGCCGGTATCGCTGCCGTTGGTGCGACCCACGTTGGCGCCGATGAACCAGTTGCCGCTGCCGACCGGCTGGCTGGGCAGGTAGTTGCCGCCGGCCGGAGCCGGGCTGGAGGGGGTGGAAGTGCTGTCCTGAGCCAGGACGGGGGCGCCGATGATGCTGGCGCTGGTGAAAGCGAGGGCAAGTAGGGACTTCTTCATGGGGAATACTCCTCTTCTTCCTTTCTTGGGGAGCAATCGCCGGCCAGGGGGAAGGGGGAAAGCCTGCGATTGCACATGGCCTTGCCAGCCATGCCCTGGATTAGAGCCGCCCGGGACTGAAGGGTTTCCGTATTGCGATCGCATAAATTAAGGCCGAGTTAAGAGCGTTGGAACAGGGTGAAGCTGGCGACAGCTCTATGCGGATCGGCGACAATGCCCGTTTTTCGCCGCCGCCTTCCCTCCGGAGACCCCCCGATGACCACCCGCCGCGAACTCGCCAACGCCGTCCGCGCCTTAGCCATGGACGCCGTGGAGGCCGCCAAGTCCGGCCACCCGGGCATGCCCATGGGCATGGCCGACCTGGCCGAGGTGTTGTGGAACGACTTCCTGCGCCACAACCCGGCGAACCCGAAGTGGTTCAACCGCGACCGCTTCGTGCTGTCCAACGGCCACGGCTCGATGCTGCAGTACGCGCTGCTGCACCTCACCGGCTACGACCTGCCGATGGACGAGCTCAAGCATTTCCGCCAGTTGCACTCGAAGACGGCCGGCCATCCGGAAGCCAGCGAAACCCCCGGCGTGGAAACCACTACCGGTCCGCTCGGCCAGGGCCTGGCCAACGCGGTGGGCTTCGCGCTGGCGGAGAAGGTCCTCGCCGCGCACTTCAACCGTCCCGGTCACGAGATCGTCGACCACCGCACCTTCGTCTTCCTCGGCGACGGCTGCCTGATGGAAGGCATCTCGCATGAAGTGGCCTCGCTCGCCGGCACCTGGGGCCTGGGCAAGCTGGTCGCGGTGTACGACGACAACGGCATCTCGATCGACGGCGAAGTGCACGGCTGGTTCACCGACGACACGCCGAAGCGCTTCGAAGCCTACGGCTGGAACGTGATCCGCCACATCGACGGCCACAACGCCGACGACATCAAGCGCGCGATCGAACAGGCCGTCGCGCAGTCCGACAAGCCCACGCTGATCTGCGCCAAGACCATCATCGGCTTCGGCGCCCCGCACAAGCAGGGCAAGGAAGAAAGCCACGGCGCGCCGCTGGGCAAGGACGAAATCGCCGCCGCGCGCGAGCAGCTGGGCTGGTCCTATGCGCCGTTCGAGATCCCCGCCGACATCTATACCGGCTGGGATCACAAGGCCGCCGGCGCCGAGCGCGAGGAAGTCTGGAACGCCGCCTTCGACGCCTACGCCGCCGCACACCCGGAACTCGCCGCCGAGTTCAAGCGCCGCCTCGCCGGCCAGCTGCCGGCCGACTGGGCCGAGAAGTCGAACGCCTATGTGGCCAAGCTGCAGGCGGAAGGTCCGGAAGTGGCCACGCGCAAGGCTTCGCAGATGGCGCTGGACGCGTTCGGCCCGCTGCTGCCGGAACTGATCGGCGGCTCCGCAGACCTGGCCGGCTCCAACCTCACCAAGTGGAAGGGCAGCCTGGACGCCGGCAATGGCAACAGCGCCGACGGCAAGGGCAACTACGTGTACTACGGCGTGCGCGAGTTCGGCATGACCGCGATCGCCAACGGCCTGGCCCTGCATGGCGGCTTCATCCCGTACGACGCCACCTTCCTGGTGTTCTCCGATTACGCGCGCAACGCCGTGCGCATGAGTGCGCTGATCCCGGCGCACGCCATCCACGTCTACACCCACGACTCGATCGGCCTGGGCGAGGACGGCCCGACCCACCAGCCGGTGGAACATCTGGCCAGCCTGCGCTATATCACGAACAACCAGCTGTGGCGTCCGTGCGACGCGGTGGAATCGGCCGTGTCCTGGAAGATGGCGATCGAGCGCAAGGGCGCGCCGTCCTGCCTGGTGTTCTCGCGCCAGAACCTCAAGCACCAGCAGCGCAGCGAGCAGCAGGTGGCGCAGATCGCGCGCGGCGGCTACGTGCTGTCCGATCCGCAGGACACCAAATTCAAGGCCATTCTGATCGCCACCGGCTCGGAAGTGGAACTGGCGATGGAGGCCGCGCGCACCCTGGCGCAGCAGGATATCGCGGTGCGCGTGGTGTCGATGCCTTGCACCGAGCTGTTCGACGAGCAGCCGCTGGAATACCGCGAAGGCGTACTGCCGGGCTGGTGCCGCGCGCGCGTGGCGGTGGAAGCGGCGACCGCCGACTTCTGGCGCAAGTACGTGGGCCTGGACGGCGAGGTGGTCGGCATGACCACGTTCGGCGCCTCCGCGCCGGCGAACCAGCTGTTCGAGCATTTCGGGTTCACCGTGGCGCATGTGGTCGATGCAGTGAAGCGCACGATCCGCTGAGCAGCGCCTGCGGTGGATTGAAAAAGCCGCGGCTCGCCGCGGCTTTTTCTTGTGCGTGATCAAGGCGCCGCGCGGGCCGTTGCACGCCGGCTAACACCTGTTGAGGAAATGGAAATTCCGTGCGGCGGCGGCCGTTCCTAGAGTGCGCAGCAACCCGGCACGACGCGCCGGGCACGCCACCCACCTCAAGGAATCGCCATGAATACCTTCAAGACGCTGTTCGCCGCCATCGCGCTCGGCGCCGCCGCGCAAGCCAGCGCGGGACAGCTGGAGCCTTCCACGCAGGCTTTCGTCGACGCGCTCGCCGCCAAGGGCGGCCAGCCGATCTACAAGCTGCCGGTCGCGCAGGCGCGGCAGGTGCTGGAGGATGCGCAGTCCGGCAACGTGGCCAAGCTGGCGGTGGACAAGCAGGAGATCAGCTTCGACGACGCCAAGGCGGGCAAGGTCTCGCTGACCATCATCCGTCCGCGCGGCGTCGATGGCACCCTGCCGGCGGTGCTGTACATCCACGGCGCCGGCTGGGTGCTGGGCAGCGAGAACACCCACGACCGCCTGGTGCGCCAGCTCGCCCACGGCGCACGCGCGGCGGTGGTGTTCGTCAACTATGCGCGTGCGCCGGAAGCGAAGTTCCCGGTGCAGGACGAGCAGGCCTACGCCGCCGCCCGCTGGGTGGTGGAGCACGGCAAGCAGCACGGCATCGACGGCAACAACATGGCGATCGCGGGCGACAGCGTCGGCGGCAACATGACCGCCGCGGTGACCCTGATGGCCAAGCAGCGCGGCGGTCCGAAGTTCGTCTACCAGGTGCTGTTCTATCCGGTCACCGACGCGAATTTCGATAACGGCTCGTACCGCGAATTCGCCAACGGCCCGTGGCTGACGCTGCCGGCGATGCAATGGTTCTGGAATGCCTATGTGCCGAACGAAGCCGCGCGCAAGAACCCGCTGGTCACGCCGCTCAACGCCACGCTGGAACAGCTCAAGGGTCTGCCGCCGGCGCTGGTGATCACCGACGACAACGACGTGCTGCGCGACGAAGGCGAGGCCTATGCGCACAAGCTGATGGATGCCGGCGTGGAGGTCACCGCGACCCGCTATCTCGGCACCATCCACGACTTCGTGATGCTCAACGCCCTGGGCGATACCCCGGCGGCCAGGGCCGCGGTGGAGCAGGCCGGCGGCAAGTTGCGCGCGGCGCTGTATCCGGCCAGGTAAGCAATCCGTTCGGGTGTCGGCGATGGCGCTCCGCGAGGGGCGTCATCGCCATGTCCACGCCATGGCGAAGCGTGCGAATTCGGCGGCCGCTGGATTCAACGGGCGATCGGCCAGGTGCACCAGGCTCACTTCGCGCTCGATCGTGCGATCGCTGAAAGGGCGCAGCTGGATGCCCGGTACCAGCGGCGAATACGCCGGCACGAAGGAAATGCCGAAGCCGCCGGCGACCATGGTCTGGATCCAGTCCTCGCGCTCGCTGCGGAAGGCGATCGGCAGCTCCACGCCGAGCTGGCGGATTTCGTCGAGCCAGAAGCCCTGGTATTCGCAGCTCTCGCGCAGCAGGTGCGGCTCCAGTGCCGCCTCGGCCAGCGGAACGCTCTCGCGTTCGGTAAACGGATGTCCGCTCGGCACGGCGATATGAAACGGTTCGCGATACAGTACTTGGGTCTTGAAGCGCGTGTCGGCACCTTCGGCGAAGGCCATCACCGCCAGGTCCAGCGAGCCGGCGAGCAACTGTTCGGTGAGGTCGTCCACGCCGTTGTCGGCCAGCTGGATCTGGCACTGCGGCTGCGCCAGCCGGAACTCGCCGAGGAAGCCGAGGAAGCGCGCCGGCCCGATCGTGCACATCACGCCGATGCGCACCGGGGCATCATCGGCGTCCAGGAACTGCTTGCCGGCCGCGCGGGCCGCGGCCATGCCGTTGGCGATCTGTTCCAGGTGCGGCCGCATCAGCGCGCCGAACGGCGTGACCTGCACACCGTGCGTGTCGCGGATGAACAGCGCGGCGCCCAGCTCGTCCTCCAGCTTGCGCAGGCCGCGCGAGAGCGCCGGCGTGGTGACGAAGCACTGCGCGGCGGCGCGGGTGAAGTTGAGGTTGCGATAGACCGCCAGGGCGTAGCGAATTTCTTGGGCTTCCATCGAAGTCACCCGGCCAGGATGGCCCATGGTAGCGGCCGCAAGGCCGTGCGACGCCTCAGGCGGCGAGCAGTTCGGCCAGTTCGCCGGGCGTATGGGTCAGCGCGTGCGCGCCGGCCTGCTCCAGTTCCTCGCGGCTGCCGAAGCCCCACAGCACGCCGATGCCGCGCACCTGGTTGGCCACCGCGCCGTCGATGTCGAAGTGGCGGTCGCCGATCATTACGGTCTGTGCGGGATCCGCGCCGAAATCCGCCAGCGCCGCGGCGATCATCGAGGCCTTCTCGCTGTGCGGGCTGCGCGGATCCGGACCGTACAGCCGGGTGAACGCATCGGCGAACGCAAACGATTCGACGATCGGCGTCGCATGCCGCTGCGGCTTGCTGGTCACGATCGCAAGCGTATGGCCGGCATCGCGCAGGCGCTGGATCATCGCCTCGACGCCCGGGTACACGGTGTGCTCGCGCCAGCCGATCTGGTGGAAGCGCTGGTGGTAATGCTCCACCGCCGCCTCGACCAGGGCCGGATCGTGATCGAGCAGCGGCCCGAAGCTGTGCCGCAGCGGCGGGCCGATCCAGTGGCGCAGTTCCGCCGGTGCCGGCACGCCCAGTTGCTGGAAGGCGTGCCGCACGCAGCTGACGATGCCCAGTTCCGAATCGATCAGGGTGCCGTCGAGGTCGAACAGGCAGAGCATGCGGGCGCCGCTCACTTGGCTGCGCGGGCCTTGAGCGCGGCCACGGCCGGCAGCTCCTTGCCCTCCAGGAATTCCAGGAAGGCGCCGCCGCCGGTCGAGATGTAGGAGACGTCCTTCTCGATGCCGTACTTCTCCACCGCGGCCAGCGTGTCGCCGCCGCCGGCGATGGAGAACGCGTCGGACGATGCGACCGCGCGCGCCAGCGTCTCGGTGCCCTTGCCGAAGGCGTCGAACTCGAACACGCCGACCGGGCCGTTCCACACCACGGTGCCGGCCTTGGCGATCAGCGCGGCGTAGTTCTTCGCGGTCTGCGGGCCGATGTCCAGGATCATCTCGCCGTCCTTGACCTGGTCCACCGGCTTCACCGTGGCCGGCGCGTGCGCGGAGAACTCCGGCGCGACCACCACGTCCACCGGCATCGGCACTTCGGCGCCGCGGCGCTTGGCGTCGGCGATCACCTTCTTGGCGGCGTCGAGCAGGTCCGGTTCGTACAGCGAATTGCCGACGCCGTAACCGGCGGCGGCGATGAAGGTGTTGGCGATGCCGCCGCCGACGATCAGCTGGTCGACCTTGCCGATCAGGTTCTCCAGCAGGGTGAGCTTGGTGGAGACCTTGGAGCCGGCGACGATCGCCAGCAGCGGATGCGCCGGATGCTCCAGCGCCTTGCCCAGCGCGTCCAGCTCGGCCGACAGCAGCGGGCCGGCGGCGGCGACGGGGGCGTACTTGATCACGCCATGGGTGGAAGCCTGCGCGCGGTGCGCGGTGCCGAAGGCGTCCATCACGAAGATGTCGCACAGTGCCGCGTACTTCTTCGACAGGGCTTCGTCGTCCTTGCCCTCGCCGACGTTCATGCGGCAATTCTCCAGCACCACCACCTCGCCTTCGGCGACGTCCACGCCGCCGAGGTAGTCGGCGATCAGGCGTACCGGGGTGCCCAGCTTGTCGCCCAGCCACTTGGCCACCGGCGCCAGCGAGGATTCGGCGTCGAACTGGCCTTCCTTCGGACGGCCCAGGTGCGAGATCACCATCACGCGGGCGCCGGCATCGCGCGCGGCTTTGATGGTCGGCAGCGAGGCGTCCAGGCGCTGGGTGGAGGTGATCCGGCCGTCCTCGATCGGTACGTTCAGGTCTTCGCGGATCAGCACGCGCTTGCCGCGCAGATCAAGGTCGCTCATGCGGAGGAAGGACGACACGGCGCAACTCCTGGTTGGAAGTGAGTAATGAGGGCGCCCTGGCGAGCGCGAACCCCGTATTGTCCCGCCCGCCCGATGACGATGCAAACCGCGGCGCGGGTATCCGGCGGGTATCCTAGGCCGCCTTGAGACAGCCACAAGGAAGCAAGCCCATGACCTCGGACCTGGTGCTGTACGGCTACTGGCGCTCCAGCGCCGCCTACCGCGTACGCATCGCGCTGAATCTGAAGGGGCTGGCCTACGAGAGTCGCCCGGTGCACCTGGTGCGCGACGGCGGCGAGCAGCACCAGCAGGCCTACCGGGCACTCAATCCGCAGGAGCTGGTGCCGTGCCTGGTCGACGGCGCGCAGGTGCTGACGCAGTCCATGGCGATCATGGAATACCTGGACGAAACCCATCCGGCTCCGGCCTTGCTGCCGCCGGATGCGGCTGGCCGGGCGCGCGTGCGTTCGCTGGCGCAGCTGCTGGCCTGCGACGTGCACCCGCTGGGCAACCTGCGCGTGCTGCAGTACCTGGGCAACGAGCTGCATGCGGACGAAGCCGTGCGCGGCAGCTGGTCGCGGCATTGGATCGGCGAGGGCTTCCGCGCCTTGGAGGCGATGCTTGCGGGCAACGCGGCGACCGGGCGTTTCTGCCACGGCGACCAGCCGACCCTGGCCGATGCCTGCCTGGTGCCGCAGCACTACAACGCGCTGCGCTGGAAGCTGCCGATGGAGGAGTTCCCGACCATCCGGCGCATCGTCGAGGCCTGCCAGGCGCTGGACGCCTTCAAGCGGGCCGTGCCGGAGGCACAGCCGGACGCGCCGGCAGTCGATTGAGCGGATGGGTTGATCGAGGAGGGCGGCGGCAGGGCGGCATGCGCCCCGCCGCCTGAAGATGGCTTAGAAGCCGAGCCCGTAAGGATCGTTGCCGACCAGCTCGGCATTGTCGGAGCCGCCGCCTTCGGACAGGCGGATCTTCAGCGCCAGGCCGTCGCGCGAGTCGGCCTTGGCCAGCGCCTCGTCCAGCTCGATGCGGCCTTCCTTGTACAGGCGGTACAGCGACTGGTCGAAGGTCTGCATGCCTTCCTGCAGGCTGCGGTCCATCGCCTCCTTCACCTCGTGGATCTGGCCGCGGCGGATCATGTCGCGGATGAACGGGGTGTTGAGCAGCACCTCGGTCGCCGGCAGGCGGCGGCCGTCCTTGCCGATCACCAGGCGCTGGCTGATCACCGCGCGCAGGTTCAGCGCGAGGTTCATCAGCACGTTCTTGTGCGCCGATTCCGGGAAGAAGTTGAGGATGCGCTCCAGCGTCTGGTCGGCGTTGTTCGAATGCAGCGTCGCCAGGCACAGGTGGCCGGTCTCGGAGAACGCGATGGCCGCTTCCATGGTGTCGGTGTCGCGGATCTCGCCGATCATGATCACGTCCGGCGCCTCGCGCATCGCGTTCTTCAGCGCCTCGTGATAGCTGTGCGTGTCCAGGCCGACCTCGCGCTGGTTCACGATCGACTTCTTGTGGCGGTGCAGGTATTCGATCGGATCCTCGATGGTGAGGATGTGGCCGGAGGTGTTCTGGTTGCGGTGGTCCAGCATCGCCGCCAGGGTGGTGGACTTGCCGGAGCCGGTGGCGCCGACCACCAGGATCAGGCCGCGCGGCTCCAGGATGAGGTCGCGGAAAATGCTCGGCAGCTGCAGCTGGTCGATGCTCGGGATCTCGCTCTTGATCGCGCGGATCACCATGCCCACTTCGCCGCGCTGCTTGAACACGTTGATGCGGAAACGGCCGGCTTCCTTCACCGCCAGCGCCATGTTGAGCTCGAGGTCGCGCTCGAACTGGGGCACCTGGCCTTCGTCCATCAGCGAGTAGGCGATCTTCTTCACCATGCCGCCGGGCAGGCCGGTATTGCCCAGCGGGTAGAGCTTGCCCTCCACCTTGATGTTCACGGGGGCGCCGGTCGTCAGGAACATGTCCGACGCGCCCTTGTCCACCATCAGCTTGAGGAAGTAACCAATATCCACTCGTGTCCCCTGAAATGACGCTCACGCGTTGCAAACAACGATTATGCCCGCCCACAATACGCTGCGACACTCTTAGAGGAATGAGTGATGGTCCACATCTTCCCCGCGCCGGATCGCCGCCAACATGGCGTCCGCACGGTACTTTCCACCCTGATCCTGGCCCTCGTGCTGGGCTCGCTCGGCGGCTGCGCCAGCGTGCCTCCGCCGGACGGGTCCATGAACCAGGCGCAGATGCAATTGCAGTACGCCCGTGACGCCGGGGCGGCCGATTACGCCCCGGTCGACCTGGATTTCGCCCAGAACAAGTTCCAGCAAGCCCAGGCCGCCATGGCCAGCCGCAAGTACGAGGACGCCGCCGCCCTGGCCGAAGAAGCCCAGGCCGACGCCGAACTGGCCCGCGCCAAGGCGCGGCTGGGCGCCGCCCGCGCCCAGATCCAGCGCAAGACCCAGGCCAACCGCGAGCTGCGCGAGCAGATCGAGCAGAACCTGAACGCGCAGGAAGAGGCCGCCCAGCAGGCTGCCCAGCAGCAACAGCGGCAGATGCAGGAACAGCAGCAGGGCCTGCCGGCGCAGGAGCAGACCCAGGACATGCCGGCGCCGTCGTCCTCCGTGCTGCAGCCGCTGCCGCAGGATGGCGGTTTCCAGACCCTGCCCCAGCAGCAGCCGCAGCCCCAGACCAACGATCAGGGAGGCCACCCATGAGACCGCTGCGCATCACCCTGTCGGCGCTCGTCCTCGCCATCGCGGCCGTGGGTTCGGCCCAGGCCAAGGACGACATGGACGTGGCCCGCCTCAACAGCAGCCTGGACCAGCTCGCCCGCGACCCGGCCCTGAGCGGCTACGCCCAGGCCGAGCAGGCCCGCGCCCGCGACGCCATCGGCCGCCTGGCCCAGGCCCGCTCGCGCGACCGTGCCCAGGCGCTGTACATCGCCGAGCGGCGCGTGGACCTGGCCAAGGCCACGGCCCAGCTGCAGGAAGCCCAGTTGAAGGTCAACCAGCTCGACCGCGAGCACGACCAGATCCAGCTCGATGGCACCCGCCGCGAGGTGGAAGCGGCCCGCCGCGAACTGGATCGCCAGCGCATGCAGTACCAGATGGCCCAGGAGGAGGCCGCCCGCCTGCAGCAGGAGGGCGCCGCCGCCCAGGCCCAGGCCGTGCAGGCCCAGGCCCAGGCCGACCAGGCCAAGAAGCTGGCCGCCGCCCAGGCCAAGGTGGCCAACGCCGCCAAGCGCCAGGCGGATCTCGCCACCCAGGCGGCGAAGGCGATGCGCTCGCAGATGCAGGGCGATTCGGGCAAGTAAGCGTCGCTGCAGCCATGCACGAATGAAGCGCCCGGCGGTGATTCCGCCGGGCGTTTTCGTTTCCATCGAAAGCAATGGTTAACGCGAAAAAAAGCCTGCCGCGACGGTCTTTTCCAATGCGAACCGCGCTGTGATGCGCTTCTCCGCAACGCGCTTGCATGACCCAAAAGGCGGGAGTAGGGTCGAATACCCATGGGGCGCTCATGCACCATGGGTCACTGACCTGAATCATGCGCCTATCCCTCGATCACCCGATCACCTGCGTACCGGCAAGCCGGCGTGGGTCGTTGGCATGCGCATGGTTTGCCACCGTTAGCGGGCGCACCGATCCCGCGCCCGCGGTTCTTCGCGAGGAGGTCGGATCATGTTCGAAAACCAGCAGCGTGACGATGTCGAAGCCTTGATGAAAGCCGACGCCGAGTTCCGTCGGTTGTACCAGCACCACAAGGAGCTCGACAGCAAGGTGCATGACGCCGAGATCGGCGTTCTTCCCATCGACGACATGACCCTCACGGGCATGAAGAAAGAAAAGCTCCACGCCAAGGAACGGTTGCAGCGCATGTGGGATGAACGCGCGCACAAGCATCGAACCGTCAACTAGCCTGCGGTTTCGCATTCAAGGATGCGGCCCCGGAGCCACCCCGCGAGGGAACGGCTGCCGGGGCCGCTCCGTTTCCAGGGGATGGGGTCGGCTCGGTATGATCGGCGGTCTGAGGCGGTCCGGTCCGGGCTGCCCGCAAGCCAACGCAGGAGCTTCCATGACGGTCCACCAGAGTGTCCTCGAACTGATCGGCCGCACCCCGATGGTGCGCGCGCAGCGCCTGGACGCGGGTTCCTGTGAGCTCTTCCTCAAGCTCGAAAGCGCCAACCCCGGCGGCTCGATCAAGGACCGCATCGGCCTGTCGATGATCGAAGGCGCCGAACGCGCCGGGAAGATCAAGCCGGGCGCCACCCTGGTCGAAGGCACCGCCGGCAACACCGGCCTGGGGCTGGCGCTGGTGGCGCAGCAGAAGGGCTATCGCCTGGTGCTGGTGGTGCCCGACAAGATGAGCCGCGAGAAGATCTTCAATCTCAAGGCGATGGGCGCCGAGGTGGTGCTGACCCGCTCCGACGTGGCCAAGGGCCACCCGGAGTACTACCAGGACATGGCCGAGCGCATCGCGCGCGAAACGCCCGGCGCCTACTTCATCAACCAGTTTGGCAATCCCGACAACCCGGCCGCGCACATCGCCACCACCGGCCCGGAAATCCTCGAGCAGATGGACGGGCGCGTCGACGCCATCGTGGTCGGTTGCGGCTCGTCCGGCACCATGAGCGGCCTGTCGCGCTACTTCGCCGAGCACTCGCCGGACACGGAAATCGTGCTGGCCGATCCGGTCGGCTCGATCCTCGCGCAGTACATCAACGAAGGCGTGCTCTCGACCAAGTCCGGCAGCTGGATGGTCGAAGGCATCGGCGAGGATTTCCTGCCCTCCATCAGCGATTTCAGCCGGGTCAGGAAGGCGTATGCGATCAGCGACAAGGAAAGCTTCCTCGCCGCACGCGAGCTGCTGGCGAAGGAAGGTGTGCTCGGCGGTTCGTCCACCGGCACCCTGCTGTCCGCCGCGCTGAAGTACTGCCGCGAACAGACCCAACCTAAGCGCGTGGTGACGCTGGTGTGCGACACCGGCAACAAGTACCTGTCGAAGATGTACAACGACTACTGGATGCTCGACAACGGCTTCATCGACCGCGAGCAGCACGGCGACCTGCGCGACCTGCTGCTGCGCCCGTTCACCCAGCGCGACACCGTGGTGGTCGGCCCCGGCGAACTGCTGATGACTGCCTACACGCGCATGAAGCTGTACGACGTCTCGCAGCTGCCGGTGATGGACGGCAACAAGCTGGTCGGCATCCTCGACGAGTCGGATGTGCTGATGCATGTGCACGCGGACGAAAGCCGCTTCCGCGACCCGGTCTCCACCGCGATGATCAGCAACCTGCAGATCCTCGACATCCACGAATCGATCACCGCCCTGCTGCCGGTGTTCGAGCGCGGCCACGTGGCCATCGTGATGGACGGCGAGCAGTTCATGGGCCTGATCACCCGCATCGACCTGCTGAATTACCTACGCCGTAAGGTGCACTAGGCGCCAATTCATACTTGGCGGATGCTCGCCACCACGAAGCCGGCTGTCCGATGAACAGCCGGCCGACCGAGCGCACGAATTGAAGTGCGCAGGGTCCGTTGCGTCACGAAAGTTTGCTGAAATGGGTGGCCGACAAAGTCCCGGCCCGCGGAAGTCCGCTTCCGGTCCCCCTTTCTCCTCAAGAGGACTCTGCCCATGTGTGGAATCGTTGCCGCCACTGCCCAGCGTGACGTCGCCCCCCTGCTGATCGCCGGCCTGAAGGCGCTGGAATATCGCGGTTACGACTCGGCCGGCCTGGCCGTGCTGCAGGAAGGCGAGATCCGCCGCGTGCGCGAAAAGGGCAAGGTGCGCGAGATGGAATCGCAGTACCTGGCCGACCCGTTCCCCGGCGGCACCGGCATCGCGCACACGCGCTGGGCCACGCACGGCGTGCCGAACAAGGTCAACGCGCATCCGCATATCGCAGGCCACGTGGCGCTGGTGCACAACGGCATCATCGAGAACTACGCCTCGCTGCGCAGCGAGCTGGAATCGCGCGGCCACGCCTTCACCTCCGAGACGGATACCGAAGTGATGGCGGCGCTGATCGGCGAGCGCCTAGCTTCCGGCAAGTCGCTGCTCGATGCGGTCTCGTCGGTGGTGCACGAGCTGGAAGGCGCCTACGCCATCGCCGTGATCAGCGACAAGGAACCCGGCCGCGTGATCGGCGCCCGTCGCGGCGCGCCGCTGCTGGTCGGCGTGGGCATCGGCGAGAACTTCCTCGGCTCCGATGCGCAGGCGCTGATCCAGGTCACCAACCGGATGATCTACCTCGAAGAACACGACGTGGTGGAAATCACCCGCGATCGCGTGCGCATCTTCGGCCAGCACGGCGAGGCGGTCGAGCGCACCATCCACGAGAGCGAACTGTCGACCGACGCGGTCGAGCGCGGCGAATACCGCCACTACATGCAGAAGGAAATCTTCGAGCAGCCGCGCGCCGTGGCCGACACGCTGGAAGCGCGCATCGGTCCGCACGGCGTGCTGCCGAATATCTTCGGCGTCAACGGCGACGAGCTGCTCGGCAAGACCAAGGGTCTGCACATCATCGCCTGCGGCACCAGCTATCACGCGGGCCTGGTCGCCAAGTACTGGATCGAGGACTACGCGCGCCTGCCGGTCAACGTGGAAGTGGCCAGCGAATACCGCTACCGCGAAGCGGTGGTGCCGGACGGCACGCTGTTCGTGGCGATCTCCCAGTCCGGCGAAACCGCCGACACCCTGGCCGCTATGCGCGAATCGCGCCGCCGCGGCTATCTCGGCACGCTGGCGATCTGCAACGTGCCGGAGTCCTCGGTGGTACGCGAGGCGGACCTCAAGCTGATGACCCGCGCCGGCCCGGAAATCGGCGTCGCCTCCACCAAGGCCTTCACCACCCAGCTCGCCGCGCTCGGCCTGCTGGCATTGCAGCTGGCGCGCCATCGCGGCCTGGACGATGCGCGCTATGCCGATCTCACCGCGCAGCTGCAGAGCCTGCCGAAGAAGATCGAGAAGGCGCTGGAGCTGGAGCCGCAGATCGTGGATCTCGCCGAGCATCTCATCCATCGCCAGCACGCGCTGTTCCTCGGGCGCGGCGCGCAGTACCCGGTGGCGATGGAGGGTGCGCTGAAGCTGAAGGAAATCTCGTACATCCACGCCGAGGCCTACGCCGCCGGTGAACTCAAGCACGGCCCGCTCGCGCTGGTGGACGAAGACATGCCGGTGATCGCGGTGGCGCCGAACGGCCCGCTGCTGGACAAGCTCAAGTCCAACCTGCAGGAAGTGCGCGCCCGCGGCGGCGAATTGCTGGTGTTCGCCGATGGCGCGGCCAGCATGGACGGCAATGCGGCGCGCGGTTCGATCCTGCGCATCGATGGCGGCGGCGATTTCATCGCGCCAGCGGTGTTTACGGTGCCGATGCAGCTGCTGGCCTATCACGTGGCAGTGTTGCGTGGCACTGATGTGGATCAGCCGCGTAATCTGGCGAAGTCCGTAACGGTGGAATGAAAGCCGGCTGCTGTTGCGACGCAGACCTATGATCGGCTGCTTGCATCAATAAGGTGATCGCGTATCCGATCTGCAAAAAAAAGCCGCGCATCAGCGCGGCTTTTTTTGTCGAGACGGGACGGCGCGCTCAGGATCTCCCGTACACATCCTCCAGCCGCACGATATCGTCCTCACCCAGATAGCTCCCCGACTGCACCTCGATGATTTCCAGCGGCACCTTTCCCGGATTGCGCAGGCGATGCACGCTGCCCAGCGGGATATAGGTGCTCTGGTTCTCGCCGAGCAGGAATACCTTGTCATCGCAGGTCACTTCGGCCGTGCCGGACACCACGATCCAATGCTCCGCGCGGTGATGATGCTTCTGCAGGCTGAGTGCTGCGCCGGGCTTGACGACGATGCGCTTGACCTGGAAGCGGTCGGCCGATTCCAGCGAGTCATAGCTGCCCCAGGGCCGGCGCACGACACGATGCAGCGAATGCTCGGTACGCCCCGCGGCCTTGAGCTCATCCACCACGCGCTTGACGTCCTGCGCCGCATCGCGATGTGCGACCAGGGTGGCGTCCGGCGTGGTGACCACGATCAGGTCGTCCACGCCGACGGTGGCCAGCAGATGCCGGTCGTGCGAACGCAGCAGCGAGCGATGCGTCTTGATCGCGATGGTGTCGCCTTCGCGCAGGTTGTCCTGCGCATCGCGCACGCCGGCCAGCCACAGCGCGGACCAGGAGCCGATGTCGCTCCACGCGCAGGAGACGGGGATGACCGCGGCGTGGCGGGTCTTCTCCATCACGGCGTAGTCGATCGAGTTCTCCGGCACCTGCGCGAACGCATCGGCGTCGACGCGCACGAAATCCAGGTCGGCCTTGGCGGAGGCATGCGCGGCGCGGACGGCCTGCAGCATCGCCGGCGCATGCGCGGCCAGCTCGTCCAGGAAGCGCGCCGCCTTGAACAGGAACATGCCGGAGTTCCAGTCGTAGCCGCCGTGCTCGATGTAGCCCTGCGCCGTCTCCAGCGCCGGCTTCTCGACGAACTCGGCCACCTTGTAGGCATGGCCGCCGATGGCATCGCCGCGGCGGATATAGCCGAAGCCGGTTTCCGGGCGGTCAGGGCGGATGCCGAAGGTGACCAGCCAGTTGTCGCGCGCCGCGGGCAGGGCCTGCTCGACGGCGTCGCGGAAGCTGTCCTCGTCGCCGATCAGATGATCCGCCGGCAGCACCAGCAGCAGCGCCTCCGGATCCTGCCCGACCGCCTGCAAGGCGCCCAGCGCGATCGCCGGGGCGGTATTGCGCGGCAGCGGCTCGAGCACGATGGTCGCATCCTGGATGCCCGATTCGAGCAGCTGCTCGGCGACCAGGAAGCGGTGATCCTCGCTCGCCACCACGATGGGCGAGGCCACGTCGGGCAGCAGGCGGGTGCGCGCGACGGTCTGCTGGAACAAGGTGCCCTGGCCCATCAGCGAGAGGAACTGCTTGGGCAGGTTCTTGCGCGAGACCGGCCAAAGGCGGGTGCCGCTGCCACCGCTGAGGACGAGAGGGATCAACATGTTTGCGTTCCCTTTGCGGCAAGCGCCTCGAGCACGTCGTCGAGGCCGGCTTGCCAGGATGGCAGGTGGATGTGGAAGGTCTGTTCGAAACCGCGGTTGTCGAGGACCGAATAATGCGGCCGACGTGCGGGCGTGGGGAAGTCGGCCGTGCCGATGGGGCTGACCTTGGGCTGCTTTTCCAGCAGGCCCAGCGCATGGGCGCGGGCCATGATGGCCGAGGCGAAGCCGTGCCAGGTGGTGCTGCCGCCGGCCACCAGATGATGGATGCCTTGCAGGCCCGGGCGCGTTGCGGCGTCAGCCTCCAGCCATTGGCTGAGCGCGGCGACGCTGCCGTCGGCAATGAGGCTGGTCGTGGTCGGCGCGCCATGCTGGTCGGCGACCACGCGCAGCTCGTCGCGCTCGGCGCCGAGCCGCAGCATGGTGCGCAGGAAGTTGTGTCCGACCGGCGCGTAGACCCAGGCCGTGCGCAGGATCAGATGCGCGGCGCCGCTTTGCTGCAGCGCCTGCTCTCCGGCCAGCTTGCTGCGGCCATAGGCGCCGATCGGCGCGGTGGCGTCGCCGGGCCGGTAGGGTGTCGCCGATTCGCCGTCGAAGACATAGTCGGTCGAGTAATGCAGGACCAGCGCGTCATGCGCCTGCGCCCAGGCACCCATGACACCCGGCGCCTCGCCGTTGATGCGCGTAGCCAGGGCTTCTTCCGTCTCGGCGCGATCCACCGCGGTGTAGGCCGCGGCATTGATCACGAGATCGGGTTCGACCTGGTCGAGCAGTGCCTTGAGTCCAGCGAGGTCGGACAGGTCCGCCACCTCGCCGCTGCCGCCGCCCGCCAGCTTGCCGTCGCGCGTAGCGACGACCAGGCTGCCGAGCGCGCCCAGCCCGGCATGGCCGGCCAGCGTCTGGCCCAGCTGTCCGTTACCGCCGAGCAGCAGGATCTTCAACGCGGCAGCTCCGGCAGGCGATGCTCGGGAACGTCCTTGAGCAGCGGCGCTTTGAGGTCCTTGTCGGACAGCTGCGGCTCGGCGATCGGCCAGTCGATGCCGATGGCCGGATCGTTCCACAGCACGCCGGCATCGGCCTTGGCGTCGTACAGCGCGGTGCACTGGTAGCTGAAGGTGGCGTAGTCGCTCACCACGCAGAAGCCGTGCGCGAAGCCTTCGGGAATCCACATGTGCCGCTTGTTCTCGGCGGTGAGCATGGCGCCGAACCACTGGCCGAAATGCGGCGAGCCGCGGCGGATGTCCACGGCGACGTCGAACACCTCGCCCTCCAGCACGCTGACGAACTTGCCCTGCGGATGGGGCCACTGGTAGTGCAGGCCGCGCAGCACGCCTTTGGCCGAGCGCGAGACGTTGGACTGCACGAAGCGCGCGTCAATGCCGGCGTCGCGGAAACGTGCCTCGTTATAGCTTTCGTAGAAGAAGCCGCGCGCGTCGCCGAACACCTGCGGTTCGATCACCAGCACGCCGGGCAGGGCGGTCTCGATCACTTTCATCGGATATGGCCCTGCGTGACCAGCCGTTGCAGATACTGGCCGTAGCCGGTCTTGGCCAGCGGCGCCGCGGCACGCAGCACCTGCTCGGCGTCGATCCAGCCGTTGATGAAGGCGATTTCCTCGGGGCAGCACACTTTCAGGCCCTGGCGGTTCTCGATGGTCTCGATGTAATTGCCCGCTTCCATCAGCGACTCGTGCGTGCCGGTGTCCAGCCAGGCAAAGCCGCGGCCGAGCTGTTCCAGGTGCAGGGAGTTGTCCTGCAGGTACACGCGGTTGAGATCGGTGATTTCCAGCTCGCCGCGCGCGGAAGGCTTGAGGCTGGCCGCGTAGTCGCACACGCGGTTGTCGTAGAAATACAGGCCGGTCACCGCGTAGCTGGACTTCGGCTGCGCAGGCTTCTCTTCCAGTCCGATCACGCGGCCGCTGCTGTCGAATTCGGCCACGCCGTAGCGCTCCGGATCGCGCACCCAGTAGCCGAACACGGTGGCGCCATGCTCGCGCGAGGAGGCACGCTTCAGGCGTTCGGTAAGGCCGACGCCGTAGAAGATGTTGTCGCCCAGCACCAGGCAGCTCGGGTCGTTGCCGATGAACTCGCGGCCGATCAGGAAAGCCTGCGCCAGGCCGTCTGGCGAAGGCTGCACCGCATAGCGAATGTCGATGCCCCACTGCGAGCCGTCGCCGAGCAGGCGCTCGAACAGCGGCTGCTCGTGCGGCGTGTTGATCACCAGGATCTCGCGCACGCCGGCCAGCATCAGCGTGGCCAGCGGGTAGTAGATCATCGGCTTGTCGTAGACCGGCAGCAGCTGCTTGCTGACCGCCTGGGTGATCGGATACAGGCGCGTGCCCGATCCGCCGGCGAGGATGATGCCTTTACGTGTGCTCATTGGCCCAGTCGCTCCATACGGTAACTGCCGTCAAGGACCCGCTCCACCCAGGCCTGGTTGTCCAGATACCAGTGCACCGTCTGCGCGATGCCGGACTCGAAGGTCTGCGACGGCGTCCAGCCCAGCTCGCGCTGCAGCTTGCTGGCGTCGATGGCGTAGCGGCGGTCGTGGCCGGGGCGGTCCTTGACGAAGGTGATCAGCGCCTCGCGCCTGCGGCCGTCGGCCAGCGGATGGCGTTCGTCGAGCAGGGCGCAGATGGCTTTCACCACGGTGAGGTTCTCGCGCTCGGCATTGCCGCCGACGTTATACGTCTCGCCCACCTGGCCCGCTTCGAGCACGCGTGCGATGGCGCTGCAGTGATCGCCGACGAACAGCCAGTCGCGGATGTTCATGCCGTCGCCGTAGACCGGCAGCGGCTCGCCGGCCAGCGCCTTCTGGATCACCAGCGGGATCAGCTTCTCGGGGAACTGGTACGGGCCGTAGTTGTTGGAGCAGTTGGTGGTGAGCACCGGCAGGCCGTAGGTGTGGTGGAACGCGCGCACCAGGTGATCGGAGGCCGCCTTCGAGGCGGAGTACGGCGAGTTCGGCGCGTACGGCGTCTGCTCGGTGAACTTGCCTTCGCTGCCGAGCGAGCCGTAGACCTCGTCGGTGGACACGTGCAGGAAGCGGAAGCTCTGCGCCGCGCCGCCTTCGAGCGACTTCCAGTAATCGCGCGCCGCTTCGAGCAGGGCCAGGGTGCCGACCACGTTGGTCTCGACGAAGGCAGCCGGCCCGTCGATGGAGCGGTCCACATGGGATTCCGCGGCGAAGTTCACGATCGCGGACGGGCGATGGGTGGCGAGCAGCCTGGCGATCAGTTCGCGGTCGCCGATGTCGCCCTGCACGAATACATGCAGCGGGTTGTCCTGCAGCGAAGCCAGCGTGTCGAGGTTGCCCGCGTAGGTGAGCTTGTCCAGGTTGACGACCTTTCTGCCCTCGGCGATCGCGCGCAAGACGAAGTTGGCGCCGATAAAGCCCGCGCCACCCGTAACCAGAAGGGGCGAGGATCCGGGAAGAGGACTGCTCATATCGATTAGGTCCGTAGCTGGGGGAGGGAAAGGGGAGTGGCGGGCAGCACGGCGCCCGCATGCATCCTTTCAATGATGCCTGCACGAAACCCAGTTACCAAGCTTCGGGTGCCGCGGAATGCGAGCCCGGTCAGGTCGCATCCGCCGCGGATTCAGCTGCGGGTCGCGGTTGTGTACGCCGGGAGAGGCACGGCTTACGCGGCGCGGGTTGTCGCGGTGGCGTGATCGAGCAGGGCGCAGGCATGGTGGTACAGGGCCAGGTCGAGCGCATTGCTCGCCATGAAGCGTGCGTGCAGGTCGCTGCCCAGCAGGGCTTCGAGTTGATCGAGCTGCGCTGCCGGCGTGGTGCGCTCGATCGGCGACACGTTTTCGCAGTCGTAGGCCAGTTCCAGGCCAGGCAGCAGCGGCGCATAAAGCGCCTGATAGGCGTCGATCGAGCGCTCGTACTGTTCGACCACGCCAGCCATGCCCCAGCCGTCCAGCAGCGCGCAGGCCTCGGCGAGATCGGCCTCGTTGGCGCAGGCATCCAGGATGTGGCCGCAGCGCCACGAAGCGCTCGACAGGTGCACCACCTGGTAATCGCGGATCACGATGCTGCCCGGTTCTTCGCGCAGGGCCCAGCGGATGTAGTCGGCGAAACCGTTGTTGATGGCGGCTTCGGCGAAGGGTTGCTGCGGATCGCGGCGGGTGAACAGGTAGACCGAATAGGCGCGCAGCAAGGGATGGCGGATGAAGACGACAGGCAGGCTGTCGTCGAAGGGCAGCGGCGGTCGTGCGAGGTGGCTGGAGATCGCCCGGTAGCCAGGGTTGGCGAGCATGAACCGCCGCAGCTGCTCGGCGCTCTGGATGTCATGGGCGTGCTGGCCTTCGAAACTGCCCCAGCGTTCGCCGAAGCTGCGCCGGAGGCTGGCGTCCACGCTGGATCCGGCGTTCTTAAAGATGTGGTAGTGAATGAGAGTGGTTACTCGGGTCATATTCGTAAGCTCCGTGAAATTTTTATCAATTTCATCTGGGCAAAACGCTGAGCCCGTGACGGGGTTGTCAAGGAAATTTTGTTTTAAACCATCGTTTGATTTTCCATTGTCAGGATGACGATCTCGAACGTCTTAAGCCTCTCAGGCATGAACGCCTGTCGCGCGAACATTCGGTGGAATGCGGCCAGGCAGGTAAGATGCGCGTTTGTCCCGAGCTGGAGCAGGTTCGCTACGTATGGCCAAGTCGAAGAAGAGCGCGGTAGGGCAGTCCTCCCTGGGATTGGGGACCTTGGCCATTCATGCGGGCCAGTCGCCCGACCCGACCACCGGGGCGATCATGACCCCGATCTACGCGACTTCGACCTACGTCCAGGAAAGCCCCGGCAAGCACAAGGGCTACGAGTACTCGCGCACCCAGAACCCGACCCGCATGGCCTACGAGGCCTGCGTGGCGGCGCTGGAGGGCGGCGTGGCCGGTTTTGCGTTCGGCTCGGGCCTGGCCGCGGCCGCCACGGTGCTGGACCTGCTCGACTCGGGCAGCCACGTGATCGCGATGGACGACCTGTACGGCGGCAGCTACCGCCTGTTCGAGCGCGTGCGCCGCCGCTCGGCCGGCCTGGATTTCACCTTTGTCGACTTGAACGACGCCCAGGCGCTGAAGGCCGCGCTGAAGCCCAACACCAAAATGATCTGGGCCGAGACGCCCACCAATCCGATGCTCAAGCTGGTCGACCTGGCCAAGGTCGCGGCGTTTGCGAAGAAGCACGGCCTGATCCTGGTGGTGGACAACACCTTCTGCTCGCCGATGATCCAGCGGCCGTTCGAATCCGGCGCGGACCTGGTGCTGCACTCGGCCACCAAGTACCTCAACGGCCATTCGGACATGGTCGGCGGCATCGTGGTGGCGCGCGAGCAGGAACTGGCCGAGCGCATGGGCTTCCTGCAGAACTCGGTCGGCGCCGTGGCCGGCCCGTTCGACTCCTTCCTGGCCATGCGCGGCCTGAAGACCCTGCACCTGCGCATGAAGGCCCATTGCGAGAGCGCGCTCGAACTGGCGCAGTGGCTGGAAAAGCACCCGGAAGTGGAGCGGGTGATCTATCCCGGCCTCAAGAGCCATCCGCAGCACGCCCTGGCGCGGCGCCAGATGCACGGCTTCGGCGGCATCATCAGCATCGAAGTGAAGGGCGGCCTGCGCAAGGCGCGCCGCATGCTGGAGCGCTGCCACCTGTTCGCCCTGGCCGAGTCGCTGGGCGGCGTGGAGAGCCTGATCGAGCATCCGGCGATCATGACCCACGCCTCGGTACCGCCGGCCAATCGCAAGCGCCTGGGCATCAGCGATTCGCTGATCCGGCTTTCGGTGGGCGTCGAGGATATCGCCGATCTCCGCAGCGAGCTGGCGGAAGCCCTGCGCTGAAGACGGCTACAAGGTGGGCGGGGCGCGCGCCGGCTGGCGCCGCTTTCGCCATGGATGCACTTATCGGGTCCACTGTCAGCGCATGATTTCGAAGTACAGCCTTATCGATCCCCTGTCGCCTTACCGGGCGCTGCAACGCCATTACCACCTGGTGGTGCAGATGGCGCGCCGCGATGTGATCGGCCGCTATCGCGGCTCGTTCATCGGGCTGCTGTGGTCCTTCTTCAATCCCCTGCTGATGCTCGGGGTGTACACCTTCGTGTTCGGCTTCGTGTTCAAGTCGCGCTGGACGGGGCAGGGCGGCGGGCATTTCGAGTTCGCGGTGATCCTGTTCGCCGGCCTGAACATCAATACGCTGTTCCAGGAATGCGCCACGCGCGCGCCGACGCTGATCATCGAGAACCGCAACTTCGTCAAGCGCATCGTGTTCCCGCTGGAGACGTTGTCGTGGAGCACGCTGGGCTCGGCGCTGTTCCACCTGCTGATCTCCACCATCGTGCTGCTGGCGTTCTCGCTGGTGATCCGCGGCTACGTGCCGTGGACGGTCGTGTATTTCCCGATCGTGGTGCTGGTATTCATGCCGTTCATGGCCGGCCTGACCTGGGTGCTGTCCTCGCTGGGCGTGTTCATGCGCGACCTCAAGCACGCGATGGGCATCATCACGGTGATGATGATGTTCCTGGCGCCGATCTTCTATTCGAAGGAAATGATCCCCGAGCGCTATCGCCAGCTGCTCTATCTCAATCCGCTCACGGTCATCGTGGAAGCCTCGCGCGACGTGTTGATCTGGGGGCACGCGCCGAACTGGCTGCACCTGGGCGCCTATACCGTCGCCGCCTGCCTGTTCGCCTGGCTGGCCTTCGCGTGGTTCGAGAAGACCAGGAAGGGGTTTGCCGATGTCCTCTGAAGCGATGATCTCGGTCGAGGCGCTCGGCAAGAAATACGACATCTACGCGCAGCCGTTGGACCGCCTCAAGCAGATGGTGCTGCCGCGCGTCGGCCGGATGATGGGACGCCATGGCCTCACCTACCACAAGGAATTCTGGGCGCTGCGCGACGTCAGCTTCAGCGTGCGCCGCGGCGAGACGGTGGGCATCATCGGGCGCAACGGCTCGGGCAAGTCCACCCTGCTGCAGATGGTCTGCGGCACCTTGCATCCCACCGAGGGCGAGGTGCGCACGCAGGGCCGCATTGCGGCGCTGCTGGAGCTGGGTGCGGGGTTCAATCCCGAGTTCACCGGCGAAGAGAACGTCTACCTCAGCGGCCTGCTGTACGGCATTCCCGAGGTCGAGCTGCGCAAGCGCTTCGATTCGATCCTGGCCTTCGCCGACATCGGCGACTTCATCCGCCAGCCGGTGAAGACCTATTCCAGCGGCATGTACGTACGCCTGGCGTTCTCCATCGCCGCGCATGTGGACGCCGACGTGCTGATCATCGACGAGGCGCTCAGCGTCGGCGACGTGCGCTTCACCCAGAAATGCATGCGCTTCCTGCGCGAATTCCAGAAGAACGGCACCTTGCTGTTCGTCAGCCACGACACCGGCGCCGTCACCAACCTGTGCGACCGCGCGGTATGGCTGGACCGCGGCAAGCTGGTGATGGACGGCGTGACGCGCGACGTGGTGGAGGCCTACCTGGCCGCGCAGCACGCGGCCGATCGCGCCGGCACGGGCGATGCGGTGACCATCCATGCGGCAAAGAACGACGACGAATCCGGCAAGCGGCGCGCCATCGTGGAAGCACCGGCCCAGGATGCGATCGACTGCCGCCAGGATGCACCGGACGGTTCGAGACCTGGACATTTCGTGAAGGTTTTCCAGTTCGATCCCGATAATGTCGGCAGCGCTTTCGGCGCCGGCCATGCGGAGATCGTCGCGGTGAACCTGCGCGATACCAACGGCGTTCCGGTACAGATTCTCTATGGCGGCGAGCTGGTCGACCTGACCATCGACGCGCGCGCCAGCGTTTCCATCGAGGGCCCTATCCTCGGCTTCTACGTGAAGGACCGCCTGGGCCAGCGACTGTTCGGCGACAACACGTATATGCCCTATCAAAACCGGCCGGTGAAACTGGAAGCCAACACCGGCGTGCGCGCCGTGTTCCGCTTCCGCATGCCGATCCTGCCGACCGGCGACTACTCCATCGATGTCGCGTTGGCCACCGGCTCGCAGGACGACCACACGCAGCAGCACTGGATCCATGACGCCCTGGCGTTCCGCGCCAGCGAGAGCACCATGCGCCATGGCCTGGTAGGCATTCCCATGCTTTCCATCGAGCTGCAGCCGACGGGAGGACGCTGATGGAATTCACCGGCGAACGCTTCGTTCCCACCGAAGCCGGCGAGATCCGCCACGAGCATCTGCACCGCTATGCCTGGTGCCGCGCGCTGGCGCGCGGCAAGACCGTGCTGGATATCGCCTGCGGCGAAGGCTACGGCAGCGCCATGCTGGCGCAGACCGCGGCGTCGGTGATCGGCATCGACATCTCCGACGAGGCCGTGGCGCATGCGGCGCATACCTATGCGGGCATCGCCAACCTGAGCTACCGGCAGGGCGATGCGGCGGTCATTCCGCTGCCGGACGACGCGGTCGACATGGTGGTGTCGTTCGAGACTATCGAACATCACGACCGCCACCAGGAAATGATCGACGAGATCCGCCGCGTGCTGCGTCCCGGCGGCGTGCTGGTGCTGTCCTCGCCCAATCGGCCGGTGTATTCGGACAAGGCTGGCCACCACAACGAGTTCCACGTCAAGGAACTCGATTTCCAGGAACTCGACGACCTGCTGCGCACGCGCTTTCCCAAGGTGCGCTACTACGGTCAGCGCCTGGCGGTCGGCTCGGCGCTGGCGCCGATGGCGATCGAGGATACCGGCGCCGATATGCAGGCCTTTACCGACACCGGCGACGAAGTGCTTGAGCGTTCGGTGCGCCTGATCGATCCGGTCTACTTCGTGGCGGTCGCGACCGACGGGCAGACCGAGCTGCCGAAGCTGCCGCCGGCGGTGTTCTTCTCCGAGTCCGAAGACCTCTACAACCACCACCATGACGTGGCGAAGTGGGCGCAGGGTATCGACGCCGAACTCACCGAAGTGCGCGGCAGGTACGGTGCCCTGGTCGAGGAGCACGAGGGCGTGGCGAAGTGGGCGCAGAGCCTGGATCGCGAGCTGGAGGGGCTGAAGCGACGCGAGGTGCGGGTCACCGAGATCGAGCGCAAGCTCGACCGCCTCGGCAGCCAGCTGCTGGGTGAGGAGTTCCTGGAAAGCCCGACGGCTGCCTCCGCGCGGCGCGACGATACCGTGGTCGGGGCCCTGGTCCACGAAGTCAGCGAATTTCACCAGGAGAACCGTCTGCTGCGCGAGCGGCTGGAGCATGCGCAGGCGCGGATCGAGGGCCTGCGGGCCCTCATCGACAAGCACGAGCTGTTCGCCCGCCACGCGCGCGAGCGCGTCCAGGAATTGACCGAAAGCGAGCGCCGGTTGCGCACGTCCTTCGACACGGTGGTGTCGTCGCGCTCCTGGAAGCTCACCAAGCCGGTCCGCTTCATGGGGCGCCTGCTGCGCGGCGACTGGGCGACCGCCGCCGAATCCGTGCGGCACAACGCGCTGGTGCGCTCGGCCGCGCTGGCGCCGGTGCGCAAGCTGGTCAGGAAGCATCTGCTCAAGACCGGCCAGGTGCAGCCGGCGGTGGTGGCGGAGCCGGACGAGACGCCGGCGGAGATCGTCGCCAAGCTGGCTTTCCCCGAATACGCCAACCCCAAGGTCAGCGTAATCATTCCCGCCTACGGCCGGCTCGATCACACCGCGGCCTGCCTGCGCTCGATCATGCAGCACATGCCGAAGGACGCGATCGAGATCATCGTGGCCGAGGATGCCTCCGGCGACGAGGAGATCCACCTGCTCGCCCAGGTGCCCGGGCTGCGCTACGAGGTCAATCCGCAGAACCTGGGCTTCATCCGCTCCTGCAATCGCGCGGCCAGCCTGGCGCGCGGCGAGTACGTCTACTTCCTCAACAACGACACTCGCGTCATGCCAGGCTGGCTCGACGGCCTGTTCGACGTGTTCCATCGTTTCGACGATTGCGGCATGGTCGGTTCCAAGCTGGTCTATCCGGACGGCCGCCTGCAGGAAGCCGGCGGCATCATCTGGGACGATGCCTCCGGCTGGAATTTCGGGCGCCTGTCCGACCCGACGCTGCCGGAGTTCAACTACGTGCGCGAAGTCGATTACTGCTCCGGCGCATCGCTGCTGATCAAGGCGGCGCTGTTCCGGCAGCTGGGCGGCTTCGACGAGCTGTATGTGCCAGCCTATTGCGAGGACTCGGACCTGGCCTTCAAGGTCCGCGCGGCCGGCCTCAAGGTGTACTACACGCCGTTCTCCACCGTCGTGCACTACGAAGGCATCTCGCACGGCACCGACGAGACCGCCGGCATCAAGGCCTACCAGGTCGAGAACCAGAAGAAATTCGCCGAGCGCTGGCGCGAGGTGCTCGAGCGCGACCACTATCCGAATGCCCGCAACGTGTTCCGCGCGCGCGAGCGCTCCAAGGACAAGCCGGTGGTGCTGGTCATCGACCACTACGTGCCGCAGATGGATCGCGACGCCGGCTCGCGCACCATGTTCCAGTTCATCAAGCAGCTGTGCGCGCTGGGCTGCTCGGTCAAGCTGTGGCCGGAAAATCTTTGGCGCGATCCGACCTATACGCCGTTGTTGCAGGAGATGGGCGTGGAGGTGATCTTCGGCGCCGACTGGGGCGGCGGCTTCGAGCGTTACGTGCAGGAAGCCCAGGGCCAGATCGATCGCGTCCTGCTCAGCCGGCCGCATGTCGCCGGCAAGTTCATCCGCGCCATCAAGAAGCATCTGCCGGACGCGCGCATCGCCTACTACGGCCATGACCTGCACTTCGCCCGGCTGCGCCAGCGCTACGAGCTGACCCACGAACCGAAGTACCTGGACGAAGCTCGCGAGATGGAGGCCGATGAGCGCGCGCTGTGGCGCAAGAGCGACATCGTGCTGTATCCCTCCAGCGACGAGGCGGATGTCGTGCGCCAGCTGGAGCCGGGCGTCGATGCGCGCGCGATCCAGGCCTATGCCTACGAAAGCTTCCCCACCGACGGCCTTGCACCGGAGCGGCGCGCGGGCCTGCTATTCGTCGCCGGCTTCGGCCATCCGCCGAACGAGGATGCCGCGGTGTGGCTGGTCGAGGATATCCTGCCGAAGATCCGCGCCCGTGTGCCCGAGGTGACGCTGTACCTGGTCGGCTCCAATCCGACCGCGCGCGTGGAGGCGCTGTCCAGCGCCGGCGTGGTCGTCACCGGTTTCGTGGACGATGCGGCGCTGCAGGATTTCTACGCGCGCAGCCGCGTCGCCGTGGTGCCGCTGCGCTTCGGCGCAGGCGTGAAGTCGAAGGTGGTGGAAGCCTTGCAGCAGGGCCTGCCGCTGGTGACCACCGCGGTGGGCGCCCAGGGCCTGGCCGGGCTGGAGCAGGTGGCGAAGGTCGCGGACGACGCGGATGCCATCGCTGCCGCGGTGGCGGACCTGCTGACCGGTGCCGACGAATGGAGCAGCCTGTCGGCCGCGGGCACCCGCTACGCGCAAGCGCATTTCTCAACCGGCTCTCTGCGTAGAGCTCTCGCCGACGCCCTGGAATTGAAGAGTCTTTCATGATCGTCCGATCGCGCGCGCCCTTGCGTCTTGGCCTGGCCGGCGGTGGCACCGACGTGTCGCCGTACTGCGACATCTACGGCGGCCATGTGATGAACGCCACCATCGACAAGCACGCCTTCGCCATCCTCTCCGAGCCCGAATCCGGCCAGCGCGAGTTCTGCGCGATCGACGTCGGCGTATCCGAAGTGCTCGGCGGCGACGAGGCGCTGGTGCCGGATGGTCCGCTCAAGCTGCTGAAGGGCGTCTACGCGCGCATCTGCAACGAGTTCCTCGGCGGCGAGCCGCGTCCGCTGAAGGTGCAGACGTTCTCGGACGCGCCGCCGGGCTCGGGCCTGGGTTCGTCCTCGACCATGGTGGTGGCGCTGGTGCAGGCCTTCGCCGAATACTTCGCGCTGCCGCTGGGCGAGTACGAAGTGGCCCATCTCGCCTACGACATCGAGCGCAAGGACCTGGGGCTGGCCGGCGGCAAGCAGGATCAGTACGCGGCGGCGTTCGGCGGATTCAACTTCATGGAGTTCTACAAGGACGACCGCGTCATCGTGAACCCGCTGCGCATCAAGGACTGGGTGTGGTCGGAGCTGGAAGCCTCGCTGGTGCTGTACTTCACCGGTGTCTCGCGCGCCTCGGCCGACATCATCGACCAGCAGTCGCGCAATGTGGTCGAAGGCAATCGCAGCTCGATCGACGCCATGCACAGCCTCAAGCAGGAGGCCGTGCAGATGAAGGAATGCGTGCTGCGCGGCGACCTGCAGGGCCTGGCGCGCACGCTGCAGGCCGGCTGGGAAGCGAAGAAGAACATGGCCAGCTCGATCAGCAACCCGGTGATCGAGCAGGTGGAGCGCGTGGCTTTCGCCAATGGCGCCCACGCGGCCAAGGTATCGGGCGCGGGCGGCGGCGGCTTCATGATGTTCATGTGCAGCCCCGACAAGCGCATCGGATTGACCCGGGCATTGGCCGAACAGGGCGGCCGTCTGCTCGATTTCCATTTCACGCAACAAGGAGCGACGTCATGGCGCATCATGTGAAAGCCATGCTGCAATCCGAATTCAGCAAGTCCATCGCCCTGCTGCAGACCATGTCCGGGGACGAGGCGCTGCACGGCCAGGTGCAGCAGGTGCTGGAGCTGTCGGTGCAGGCACTGAAGAGCGGCAACAAGCTGCTGTTCGCCGGCAACGGCGGCAGCGCGGCCGACGCCCAGCACTGGGCGGGCGAGCTGGTCAGCCGCTTTTACTTCGATCGCCCGGGCCTGCCCGCGATCGCGCTGACCACCGACACCAGCATCCTGACCGCGATCGGCAACGACTATGGCTACGACTACGTGTTCGCGCGCCAGGTCGAGGCGCTGGGGCAGGCGGGCGACGTGCTGTTCGCCATCTCCACCTCCGGCAATTCCAAGAACATCGTGCGCGCGATCGACGCGGCCAGGACCAAGGGCCTCAAGGTGGTCGGCTTCACGGGGCAGGGCGGTGGAGCGATGGCTGTGCTGTGCGACGTCTGCTTCCGCGTGCCGTCGCCGGAGACGCCGCGCATCCAGGAAGGCCACGAGGCGCTGGGCCACCTGATCTGTGCGCTGATCGAGCAGGAAATCTTCGGTCAGGAAAAGACGGGCGATGCTGGGCACTGACGAGGCGATCATCCTCGCCGGCGGTTTCGGCACGCGCCTGCGCAGCGTCGTGAAGGACCTGCCCAAGCCGCTGGCGCCGGTGGCGGGGCGTCCGTTTCTCGCTCATGTGCTGGACCTGATCGCCGGCCAGGGCATCCGGCGCGCCGTGCTCGCCACCGGCTTCATGGCCGATCGGGTGGAGCAGGAGCTGGGCCACGACTGGCACGGCATGCAGCTGGTGTACTCGCCCGAGACCGAGCCGCTGGGCACCGGCGGAGCGATCGCCAAGGCCATGCCGCTGCTGGCCGGCGACGCGTTCTTCGTCTTGAACGGCGATACCTTCCTGTCGCTCGATTACGCCGCGCTCGACCGCGCGGCCCGTGCGGCGGACCGGAGCATGTGCATGGCGCTGGCCGCGGTGCCCGACGTGGCGCGCTACGGCGCCGTGGTAGTTGAAGATGCGCGCGTCACCGGCTTCCGGGAAAAGGGCCAGCCGGGCCCCGGCTTCATCAATGCGGGCGTCTATCGGCTGCGCCACGAGGTGCAGGAGCGTTTCCCCGCGACGGCGAACTTCTCGTTCGAGACGGACGTGATGGCCGCGCTGGTGGCGGCCGGCCAGGTGAGCGCGTTCGCGCAGACGCAGCGCTTCATCGACATCGGCGTGCCGGAAGACTACGAACGCGCCCAGACCGAGCTGGCCGCATGAGCGCGCCGTCGGCGCAGGGTCCGCGCGTGTTTCTCGATGAGCGGGCCGTACTCGGAGCCAAGACGCTGCGACCGGCGTTGTTCCTCGACCGCGACGGCGTGATCAACGTCGATCACGGCTATGTGCATCGCGCCGAAGACACGCAGTGGCTGCCCGGCATCTTCGAGCTGGTGCGGCGCGCCCGCGCGGCCGGCTATCTGTGCATCGTGGTTTCCAACCAGGCCGGCCTGGCGCGCGGCTACTACACCGACGCGCAGTTCCGCGCCTATACCGCGTGGATGCATGCCGAGTTCGCCCGGCATGGCGCGCCGCTCGATGCCACCTATTACTGCCCGCATCACCCCGAGGCCGGCCTGGGCGATCTGAAACAGGCCTGCGACTGCCGCAAGCCGCAACCGGGCATGTTCCTGGCCGCGCGCGATGCACTGGGCGTCGACCTGCCGGTCTCGATCATGGTGGGCAATCAGGCGACCGACATGCAGGCGGCATTGGCCGCCGCGGTGGGCCGTTGCTATTGGCTCGACGGGGAACGCGATCGTGCCGCCGAATGGGGCGGCAAGGTGATCGTCGCCGCGGGCCTGGACGACATCATGCCTGCGGGGGAAATTGCCGCGCAGCCCGGTTGAGGCGATGCGTGCAGCGACGCTTTCGCCTGAGCCGCAATCGAGCTGGATCGATCATGGAGCTGGACAATGCATGTATTCCGTTTTGAAGCCTACGCCGCACGCCAGGAAAGCAAGGAGCTGGTGGGTTGCTGGCTGCACAGCAGGGACTTCTGTGAAGCCGCGGGCAGGCGCAAGTCGGTCGCGCGGCTATGCAGCGCCTGTGGCGAACTGGTCGACCTGGCGGTGTCGGCCCCCGGTGGCCAGGTCGAAACCCGCGAAGGCCTGCAGTGCCCGCGGTGCGGCCTCAATGCCCGCGTGCGCGCCGGCATCAGCCTGCTGCGCGGGCTGGTCGATCCGGCGTCGGCTTCGATCTATGTCACCGAGCAGGCGACTTCGACCTACGCGTGGATGCAGGCGCATCACCAGGGCGCCCTGTACGGCAGCGAATTCGAACCCGATGCCGCCAAGCGCGGCAAGCTCGCCGCGAACCTGCAGCACCTGGGCGGTCAGGGCGAGATCAACTTCGAGGACGTCACCCGGCTGACCCTGCCGGATGCCAGCCAGGACGCGGTGCTGACCTTCGACGTGCTCGAACACGTACCCGACTACCGGGCCGCGCTGCGTGAATTCGCCCGTGTGCTCAAGCCCGGCGGCAGCCTGGTCGCCACCTTTCCCTTCACCGACCAGCCGCCCACCATCACCCGCGCATCGATTAATGCCAAGGGCCAGATCGAGCACCACCTGCCGCCCGAATACCACGGCGACCCCATCAGCGGCGGCGTGCTGTGCTTCTACCACTTCGGCTGGGACGTGCTGGAGGAGGCGCGGCAGGCCGGCTTCGGCAAGGTCGAGATGGTGATGCCCTGGGCGCCCGAGCAGGGCATCGTCTATGGCAACTGGACCCTGCTGGCCCGGCGCTAGCTCGCCCCCCTGGCGGATGGAAGGATTTCCATCCTGGCCGTCTCATCCGTTGTAGCTCTGGCGGGTCTGGAACTGCAGGCTTTTGCTTGTCACGGCAAAGTTGTTTTTGCCGTGCTGCGGCGGCCTGCCTGACCGTATAATCCTGCGGCAATTATTCGCGACCCGTTGGAAATGGTTCGCAAGCTTCAGGGGGGCTGACAGGGGACATCCTGGTGGAGAAACAACGATCTTCGGGCGTCGCAGCGACGTGGATGACGCGCCTGCTGTCGCTCGGTGGATGCCTCGCCGTGGCGGCCGGGCTGGCGCTTACGCCGGCGTTGCAGGGGCTGCGTTCCGTCGTCACCGATCACAATCTGGTCCTTTTCGCCGTCGCCCTGGTGGCCGCCGTCGTCATTGCCCGCCTGGCGCGATGGTCGGTGGCGAGCGCGCTGCTGCTGGTGGCGCTGGTGCTGCTGCTGCGCTTCGTCGGCGCGGGGCCCTTGCTCGCGGCGGCATTGCTGGTGGCTGCCGCCGCCGTCATCGGTGCATCGATATGCCGCTCGGACACCTGGAGCCACCCCGGCATCGCCATCCTGGTCGGCCTGGCGGTGTTGTCGGCGCTTGCCGGTTGGCTATTGCCGTTTCCCGTCCATTACTTCCTGACCTACCTGGCCGTGCTGGCCGCCATCGTCGGCCTGGGGCGGCATCGCCTGCACTGCCTCGTACGGGCGGCGCAGGGCAGTTGGCGCGAGGCCGTGCGGCAGGCGCCGGTGCATGCCGCGTTCGCCATGCTGGTAGTGCTCATGGGCGGGGCGGCGCTGTGCGCGCCGACGGTGCAGTACGACGATCTGGTCCTGCACGTCACGCTGCCCGCGCAGCTCGTCGCGCTGGGCTATTACAAGATGGACCTGGCCTCGCAGGTGTGGAGCGCGGCGCCCTGGGCGTCGGATGTCATCCAGGCCTATGTCGCGGTCCTCGCCGGGCATGAAGCGCGCGGTGCGGCCAACCTCATCTGGTATGGACTGACCGTCGTCTCGGTCTGGACCCTGGCCAGGGAGCTCGATCTATCGCCGGGCCTGCGCTGGCTCGCCGTGGCCCTCACCGCCTCGGTGCCCCTCATGGTTTCGCTCAACGGCAGCATGCAGGCCGATACCGCGATCACCACCGTCACGGTGGCGTTGGCCGCGCTGGTGGTGCGGCTGGTGCGCACGCGCGAAGCAGGCTTGCTGCTTCCGTTCTTCCTGCTGTCGGCGCTGGCCATTGCCTTGAAGGCCACCCAGGGCTTGCTGGTGTTGCCGCTGGCGGCAGTGGTGCTGGCCTACGTCGGTTGGCGTCCATTTCTCCGACAGGCGCTGCGCATCGCCATCCCCGTGGTCTTCGTAGCGGGGTCGAGCTATTTCTACGCCTTCTTTGTCACCGGCAATCCGTTCTTCCCTCTATTCAACGGTGTCTTCAAGTCTTCGTTCGCGCGCCCTGAGGACTTTGCCGATCGCCGTTGGAACCAGGGGCTGCACCTCAATTCGCTGTGGCGCCTGACCTTCGAGACCGATCGCTATCTGGAGGCCGCCCCGGGAGCCATCGGCTTTTCCATGCTGGCCCTGTGTGGCGGTGCGTTATGGACCTTGCTGTTGCCGCGCATCCGATGGATCACGCTTGCGTTGCTCGCCGCCAGCATCGGCATGTTTCTTGGCATCCAATACGCTCGATACCTGGTGCCGTTGTTCACGGCGCTGATCACGCTGGGTCTGCTGGCATGGGAGCGCGCGCGGATGCGCTGGGGCGGGGAGGTCGTGCTCGGCGCGGTGGTATTGGTAAATATCGTCTTCATGCCCGCGTCGCTCTACATTTTCGGCGACGACCTGTACTGGAGGATGTTCAGCAACGTCAATGGACAACCCAGTGTCGTCAAGCAGGATTTGCAGCGCACCTATGCCGTCGAGCTGTTATTCGCCCAGTACCTGAGCATGACGCAGCCGAAGGGCTATTCGCTGTACCTGGCGGACACGGATCGTCCCTTCGTCGCTCCCTTCGACGGCCAGGCTTTCGGCAGCGGATGGTACGACCCGACCTTCAACGCGATCCTGGCGACCGCCAACCGGGACGAATCGGGAGCGACCTGGTCGGGCATTTTCGAGCGCACCGGCATGTCGCACGTGCTGGTCACGAGCAATACACCCCAGGCCATCAGGGCCTCGCTGAAGGCGATCAAGGCGGCGCCCGAACTCGTCATCGGCGACGCCACGCTGTGGAGCCTGTGCAAGGACCGCTGTGCCGGGCGGGTGCACGCGCTGGTGAACGAGCGTGACGTCAGCCGCAACCTGATCCGTTCCCGTGGTTATTAGCCCGCCCTGTCGCCGATCGGGTGACGACCGGACGTGACCCGATCAACGTTGAGGAAAGCATGAAGTTACTTAAGCAAGGATTCGGTTACGGCGTGGTGGGCGGCGTCCAGTTGGGATTGGACTGGATGATCTTCGTCGCGCTGACCGCCGCCGGCGTCGCCACTGGTGGCGCGAACGTGATCGGACGCGCCACGGCGGCGATGCTGGGCTTCTGGCTCAACGGCAAGTGGACCTTTGCGGAAAACGGCGGGAAGCCGCTGGGCATGCAGCACTTCGGTCGCTACGTGATCACCTGGCTGAGCATGACGGCCTTGAGCACCTGCATCGTCGTCGCCACCAGCCGGGCGCAGGGCATGCACGCCGCGTGGATGGTCAAGCCGGCGGCGGACCTGGTCCTGGCGGCCCTGGGATTCACTATTTCCAAGTATTGGATTTACCGCTGACTGTGCCAGCGCCGGATATGCCATGAACACAACTATGGACACGATCGCCGCCCCCATCGCCGTCGTCATCCCCTGCTACCGCGTCGGCCGCCTGGTGCTCGACGTCATCGCCCGCATTGGCTGCGAGGTCGGCTGGATCTTCGTGGTGGACGACAAATGCCCGATCGACACGGGCGATATCGTCGAGGCCGAGTGCAAGGACGCGCGCGTCAAGGTGATCCGGCATGAGGAGAACCAGGGCGTGGGCGGCGCGACCGTCACCGGCTACAAGGCCGCCATGGCGACCCCGGCCAAGGTGGTGGTGAAGATCGACGGCGACGGCCAGATGGATCCGGCGCTGATTCCGCAGCTGTCGCGCGCGATCCTGCTGGGGCGCGCCGACTACGTGAAGGGCAATCGCTTTCATCGCATCAGCGACGTGCACGGCATGCCGGCGGTGCGGCTGCTCGGCAATGCGGGCCTGTCCTTTCTCACCAAGCTTTCCAGCGGCTACTGGCAGCTGTTCGATCCGACCAACGGCTTCACCGCGATCCATCGCGAAATCCTGGCCGAGATCGAACTGGACAAGCTGGCCAGGCGCTACTTCTTCGAATCGGACCTGCTGTACAACCTCAACCAGGTGCGCGCGGTGGTCGCCGAGATGCCGATGCGCGCGATGTATGGCGACGAGCCGTCGAGCCTCAGCCCGATGAAAGTGCTGCTGCCGTTCTTCAAGGGCAATATGCGCAACTTCTTCCGGCGCCTGCTGTACACCTACTTCGTGCGCAATTTCTCCGCCGCCTCGCTGGAACTGCTGCTGTCGATCCCCTTGATCCTGATCGGGCTGGTCTACGGCACGGCGCACTGGTTCGCCGGCATGGAGACCGGCATTCAATCGGCGCCCGGCGTGGTGATGGCCGCGGCGCTGCCGCTGATCATCGGCACGCAGCTGCTGCTGTCCTGGCTCAACTACGATGTGGCGGTGCAGCCGACGCAACCGATCCATGTATCGCTGGAAAAAGCGAGGGAAGGCTGATGGGCAAGCGCGATGCTTTCATCCTGCTGGCCATGCTCGCATTGAGTGCGTGCACGGACCGGCAGACGGCGCCGGTTCCCGGCGCGAACCTGATTACCGGCAAGGCCGGCGGTCGGCAGTTGTCCGGTGTCACCATGGAGCTCTCGCCCGGCATGCTGCGCACTTGCGAGCACGCCGGCGGCCGCATGGTGGCCAAGGTGAGCTGGAACGCGAAAAGCTCCGGCGCCAAGTCGGTGACGATCTGGGTCAGCGACAGCACGAGCGAGGAAAAAAGCTGGTACCACGGTGCAGCCGAGGGTTCGGCGGAAACCGGTCCGTGGGTCGGCGACGGGACCATGTTCCGCATGGCGGACGGCGACGCCAAGCGGCGCACGCTTGCCGTACGCGAAGTCCGTGCCGTCGATTGCATGACGGCTCAGCCGGAAACGCCTTCGAATCCGGCGACGCCATAAGCCCGAGTAAGGCTCAGCGCACCATGCTTAGCTGGTCGACCTGCGCCTGCAATCCCAGCGCCCACTGCGCCCGTCGCGTGGACTCGTCCTGGAAGAAATACGAGCGCGCGGATTCGAACGCGGCGACGTAGAGCAGCGGGCATTCCTTCAGCAGCTGCTGGTTCTCCGGCAGTGCATGATAGAAGCGCTGTTCGAACGGGATCGGCGAAAAATCGGGCCGATACTCGACCAGGAAGGCGAAGCTCTTGCCCGGCAGGTCCAGCACGCGGAAGCCGTGCGGCTCGAAGATGCGCCGCAGCGCCTTGATGCCGTAGGACACGATATGCCCGCGGTGCTTCGGATCGAGGTAGCCCGGATCCTGGTGCCGCACATAGGACGGCATGCCGGTGTTGAACAGCCAGGCCGCATTGACATTGCTGACCTTGGCCAGGCCGGCGGCCAGGCCGCCGAGCATGCCCGGCGTCAAGTGTTCGACGACTTCGATGCACACGCCGGCGTCGAATTTTCCGGCCAGGCTGCCGACGTCGCCGACGATGTAATTCGGATGAGTGCTGCGCTCGTCCGGCGGAAACAGTTCCACGGCGTGGAAGGTATCCGGATGCGCCGGATACTTCGCGGCCAGTTCGTCCAGCAGATAGCCGGGGCCGGCGCCCACGTCGAGAAAGCGCCGCACCGGCCGGCGTGCGTAGATGATCGCCTCGCCCGCGCAGATCAGGCCTTCCGCCTGCGAGCGTTCGCGTGCGGATTGCAGTTCGCTGTTCCAGTAGTCCGCGTCGTACTCGCGAGTGGTGTGGCCCTCATCGATCCTGGCCAGTACGTCGGGGTTGATGTAGAGCGACTCGCAGCTGCTGCAGGCGTAGTAGTCGTAACCGTCGCGGACGCCGAAATGGACCTGTTCGTGGCGGCCGTTGCATATGGGACAAGCGACGTGCATCGAAGCTCCTGCTGGCGGCTGGGCTGGCGGTGACGACTCGTTGCTGACGGACCGGTCGCGCGCGCGACCGTTTTCTCCCCGAATCCCGAATCTATCCCCGTACCCGGAACGGAGCAAGGGCAGAAACGCACGCCCATGCGCAGGCCCTGCATGCGCATGTCGTTGCGTGGCATGGTTCGCGGATTCGCCCTGTACCGCCGCGCGCATGTTGGCCGGCGAGGGTGACTGGCGCGCTACAGCGGTATGAAACCGGCGCGGAAAACGGCGAGGCCCACTGAACGTGATGCTGCCGTGATGAAACGAAGCGAGCGGAACTTCGCCGCACGGAAAACCGCGCGACGAAGTTCGTCGTGCCGCCGCTCAGCCCAGCGCCTGCTCGATCTCGGGGATCAGCTTGAACAGGTCGCCGACCAGGCCGATGTCGGCGATCTCGAAGATCGGCGCCTCGCCGTCCTTGTTGATGGCGACGATGGTGCCGGCGTCCTTGATGCCGGTCAGGTGCTGGATCGCGCCGGAAATGCCGAATGCCATGTACAGCTCCGGCGCGATGATCTTGCCGGTCTGGCCGACCTGCAGCTCGTTTGGCACATAGCCGGCATCGACCGCCGCGCGCGAAGCGCCGACCGCCGCGCCGATCTTGTCGGCGAGCTTGTAGATCACCTCGAAGTTTTCCTTCGAGCCGACACCGCGTCCGCCGGACACCACCTTGCCCGCGCCCTGCAGGTCGGGGCGGTCGCTCTTGCCCTGCTGCAGTTCGACGAAGCGGGTGTGCGCGGGCAGGGCCGCATCGACAGCGAGCGCTTCGACCGCGGCGCTGTCGCCGCGGCTGCCGGCCGCCGGCCAGGAGGCCGTGCGGATGGTGGCAACCACGGCATGCGCCGGATTCGCCTCGACGGTGACGATCGCGTTGCCGGCGTAGATCGGACGCTTGAAGCTGTGCGCGCCTTCCACGCTCATCACGTCGCTGACCTGCGACACGCCCAGCAGCGCGGCGACGCGCGGCGCGACGTCCTTGCCGAAGGTGGTGGACGGGAAGAACACGTGCGAGTAACCGGCAGCTGCCTTGGCCACCTGCGGCGCCAGCACGGCGGCCAGCGGATGGGCGTTCTCGGCGCGCGCGATGGTGAGGACCTTGCCGACGCCGTCGATCTTCGCCGCTTCGGCGGCGATGGCGTCCACGCTGTCGGCCAGCACCAGCACGTCGATGCTGTCGCCCTTGACGGCGGCGGCGGCGCTGACGGCGCGGGCGGTGGAGGAATTGAGCTTGCCGTTGAGGTGTTCGGCGACGACCAGAATCTTGCTCATGTCTATCTCCCGGCCCTGCTTACAGCAGGCCCTTCTGCTTCAGCACCGCGACCAGCTCGGCCGCGTCCTTGACCATCACGCCCTTGCTGCGCTTGGGCGGCGCGGCGTAGTGCGTGGTCTTGAGGTGATCGTGCGCCTCCACCCCGAGCGAGCCGAACTCGATGCTGTCGATCGGCTTGGACTTGGCCTTCATGATGTCCGGCAGCTTGATGAAGCGCGGCTCGTTGAGGCGCAGGTCGGTGGTGATCACTGCCGGCAGCTCGGCCTCGATGGTTTCCAGGCCGGCATCCACTTCGCGCGTCACCGTGGCCTTGCCGGCGGCGATCTCGACCTTGCTGGCGAAGGTGGCCTGGGGGCGATCCCACAGCGCGGCGAGCATCTGGCCGGTCTGGTTGGCGTCGTCGTCGATGGCCTGCTTGCCGAGGATCACCAGCTCCGGCTGCTCCTTCTCGACCAGCTTCAGCAGCACGCGCGCCGCGGTCAGCGGCTGCACTTCGTCGGCGGTGACCACGTGGATGGCGCGGTTGGCGCCCATGGCCAGGCCATTGCGCAGGTGCGCGGTCAGGTCGGCGGGGCCGATGCCCACCACCACCACTTCGGTGGCGATGCCCTTCTCGCGCAGGCGCAGGGCTTCTTCCAGGGCGATATCGTCGAACGGATTGGCCGAAAGCTTGACGCCGTCCGTCATCACGCCGGTGCCGTCAGGCTTCACCTGAATACGGACGTTGAAGTCCACCACCCGCTTGTAGCCGACAAGAATTTTCATCTGAGGACCTTTGGTGCGTGGCCGCCTGACGGTGGCCGGAAGCCATCGATTGTACCCGCCGGCAAACAATCGTTTGAAGTGCCGCTCGCTTGAAGTGCCGGCGCGTTTGAAACGCCGGCCGGCGGCCCGTTCAGGACAGGGCCGCTTCCAGCGTGGCGCGGGCGATGGCGGGGGAGAAATGTTCCTGGATGTTGCGCAGGCTGGCCTCGGACAGGCGCAGCCACAGTGCCGGGTCGTCGTACAGGCGCAGCACGGCGGCGACGTAGGCATCGGTGTCGTCGCCGATCAGCACGTTCTGGTCGTCGACCAGAAACATGCCCTCGGCGGCGATGCTGGTGGCCACCACCGGCAGGCCGTGGCTCATGGCGGTATTGACCTTGCCCTTCACGCCGGCGCCGTAGCGCAGCGGGGCCAGGGCGATGCGGCAGCCGTCCATCCAGGGATCGAGATCCTCGACGCGGCCGTGCGCGACCACGCCGTTGCCGTCGAGCTCCTGGCGCGTGGCCTCGGGCATCTGGCCGATCAGGTGCAGTTCGATGTCCGGCCGCGCGGCGCGGATCTTCGGGAAGATCTCGCCGACCAGCCACTGCACGGCATCGACATTCGGCGGATGGCCGAAGCCGCCCACGAAGACCAGGCCGCTGCGCTGCGCGAACGGCTGCTTGCGCCCATGCACCTCGTGCATGTTCGGCAGCAGCATCACGCGGGCGTCGGGCACCGCCTTGCGCAGCAGTTCCAGTTCCACCGTGCTGACCACGAAGGTGGCGTGGCAGGCGCGGATGGTGGCGATCTCGCGCTGCTGCGACACCGCGGCGCGGCGCGCCAGGGTCGGGTTGTTGGTGTGGTCGGCGGCGCGTTGCTCGCGCAGGAAATGCACGTCGACAGTGTCGAACAGCAGGCGCGCCTGCGGCGCCATGCGCTGGACCAGCGGCAGGTTGGCGTCGGCCACGTAGTGGCGGCACAGCAGCACCGCGTCCAGGCCGGCGCCTTCTTCCTTCAGCCAGGCGGCCAGCGAGCTCAGCGTCGGCTTGCACAGCACGCGCACGCCGATCGCGCCCAGCGTGCGCAGGTCGGCGGCGCTGGCCTGGGCGTTGTCGGCCATGAAGGTGACGCGCCAGCCCATGCCGCGCAGCAGCTGCATGATGTTGTAAAGCTGCAGCGAGCCGGCGTCGCGCTTCGGGTCCGGGGTCAGCGCGTCCATCACGAAGATATGCCGCTGGCCGGCGTGGATCGCCTTGTTCACCGGCGTGCCGCGCGCGGGCTGGCGCTTCAGCGCATCGCCCCACTTCTCGATGAACTTGGCGCGGTTGAGCACCTGGTACTGCTTGGTGCCGGCGGTGAGGTCCGTGCCCGAGCTGATGCCCTCGCAGTGGATCACCACGCTGGCCGGTTCGTAGACCACGCGGCGGCCGGCGGCACGCACGGCGAAGGCCAGGTCCATGTCTTCGCAGTAGGCCGGTGCGTAGCGCGTATCGAAACCGCCCAGCTGCATGAACAGCTCGCGCTCGATCAGCAGGGCCGCGCCGGAGACATAGTCGACGTCGCGGCGATACAGATAGCGCGGATCGTCGCGCTGCTCGAAGCGCCCCACGTTCCAGGCTTCGCCGTCGTCGTAGACCAGCGCGCCGGCTTCCTGCAGGCGGCCGTCCGGATAGACCAGCTGGCTGCCGGCGATGCCGCAGTCCGGTTCTTCCAGGTAGGTCTGCAGCAGCCGGTCCAGCCAGCCCGCGGTGACCTGCGTGTCGTTGTTGAGGAACAGCAGGTACGGCGCGCGCGCCGCCGCGGCGCCGGCATTGCAGCTGCCGATGAAGCCGAGGTTGCGCTCATTGCCGAGCACGCGCAGGCCTTGCACCTGGGCCAGGGTGGCCGCGGTGTCGTCGGGCGAGGCATCGTCCACCACCAGGATCTCGATCGGCGCCTCGCTGCCGTATTGCGCGATGGAGCGCAGGCAGGCGAGCGTCCAGGCGAGCTTGCCGTAGACGGGAATGATCACGCTGACGCGCGGCGCGTCGTCATGCGGCACCTCGAACGGCGCGAACGGCTGCTCCAGCGGCAGCAGTTCCAGCGCCAGATCCTCCGGCGGCAGCGGGCGGAACTCCTGCATCATGCGCGACAGCGTTCCGCGCAAACCACGCTGGGCGATGCTGCCTAGGACGCGCTCGGACAGATAGCGCAGGCGCTTGACCCGCCATGGCAAGGAACTCAAAGGCATTCGTACCTCTCGACTGCGGGCGTGCGCGGCACGCCCGCGAAGGACAGCGGCGACCGCACCGGTGTCTTACAGATTCTGATAATTCGGACCCGAGCCGCCTTCCGGCGTCACCCAGTTGATGATCTGGTACGGATCCTTGATGTCGCAGGTCTTGCAGTGCACGCAGTTGGCGGCGTTGATCTGCAGCCGCTTGCCGGCCTCGTCCTGCACGATCTCGTAGACGTTGGCCGGGCAGAAGCGCTGGCAGGGGTTGCCGTATTCCTCTGCGCATCTGGTCACGCAGATCGAGGTGTCGGCCACGTGCAGGTGCACCGGCTGGTCCTCGTCGTGCTCGGTGGCGGCGAAGTACACGCCGGCGAGGCGGTCGCGCGGCGGCAGCTCGCGCTGCACGTAGTCGCGCCTGGGTTCTTCCTGCTGGCCGAGCTTGTGCAGGGACGACCAGTCGGCCTTGTTCTTCAGCGTCCACGGCGAGGCGCCGGCGGTGACGGTTTCCCAGGCGGCGTTGAGCATGCCGATCCACAGGCCCTTCTTGAACGCGGGCTTGATGTTGCGGACCTTCTTCAGTTCCGCCATCACCTCCGAGCCGCGCAGCTTCGCGTCGAAGCCGGCCGGGTCCAGCGCGTTGCCGGCCAGGTGCTCGGCGGCGAGCATGCCGCTCCTGATCGCCTGGTGGGTGCCCTTGATCTTCGGCACGTTGAGGAGGCCCGCGGTATCGCCGATCAGCAGCGCGCCGGGCATTTCCAGCTTCGGCAGCGACTGCCAGCCGCCGGTGACGATGGCGCGCGCGCCGGCGGAAAGAATGCTGCCGCCTTCCAGCAGCGGCTTCATCGAGGGATGGTTCTTCCACTGCTGGAAGGCCTCCCAGGGCTGGTAGTTCGGATCGCTGTAGTCCAGGCCGCTGACATAGCCCAGCGCGACGCGGTCCTTGTCCAGGTGATACAGGAAGCTGCCGCCGTAGGTGTGGCTGTCGGCCGGCCAGCCGAAGCTGTGCACGATCTTGCCGGGCGTGACGCGGCCGGCGGGCAGCTGCCACAGCTCCTTGATGCCGATCGAATAGCCCTGCGGGTCGCTGTCCTGGTCCAGCTTGAAGCGCTTGATCAGCTGCTTGCTCAGGCTGCCGCGCGCGCCTTCGGCCAGCACGGTGACCTTGGCCTTGATATCGATGCCCTGGGTGTAGCCGCTCTTGTGCGAGCCGTCCTTCGCCACGCCCATGTCGCCGATGCGCACGCCGGCGACGGCGCCGTGCTCGTCATAGATGTTGTCGGCGGCGGCGAAACCGGGGAATACATCCACGCCCAGCGCCTCGGCCTGCGGCGCCAGCCACGCGCACATGGCGCCCAGCGAGACGATGAAGTTGCCCTTGTTGTGCATGCCCGGCGGGATCGGCAGGCTGCGATGGCCGGTCTTGCTGAGCAGCCAGAACTCGTCCTCGACGGCCGGCACGCAGATCGGCGGCGGGTTGTCGCGCCAGCCGGGCAGCAGGGCGTCCAGCGGCTGCGGCTCGATCACCGCGCCGGACAGGATCTGCGCGCCGATGGTCGAAGCCTTCTCGATCACGCACACGCTGACGTCGGGCTTGAGCTGCTTGAGCCGGATGGCGAACGACAGGCCGGCGGGGCCCGCGCCCACGACGACGACGTCGTATTCCATGATTTCGCGTTCGCTCATCGGCTGCTCCGGAAGGTTCTGGCTGGCGGTGGTTCTGGCTCGCGCGAGGCGGCCGCGGCCACCCCAGCTGGCCATTGTCCGGTTTCATGCACCGTGCGGCAACGCATGGTGCGTGCACGGCATGGTGCGGCACCGCTTGCAAACGCTTAACCGCCCACGTCGATAATCGATCCCGCCACCAGGGAGAGTTCATGAATCAGTTGCCGCCGATCTCCGACCGTGACCTGCGTCGCGCCACACTTTGTCAATTGCTGCACTGGCTGGCCGCCGGGCGGGTTCATCCGGAGGGATTGGCCGAGGTCTACCTGGAAGCCATCGAGCGTCTGAACCCCCAACTCAATGCCTACGTCGGCCTCAGCGCCGGCCTGCTGCGGGAACAGGCCCGCGCTGCGCAGCACCGTCGCCGCGATGGCGTGCTGGGCCGCCTCGACGGCCTGCCGGTGGCGATCAAGGACAACTTCGACGTGGCCGGCTGGCCCACCCGCGCCGGCCTGCCCGGCCGCGCGCAGCCGGCACAGGGCGATGCCCATGCGGTGGCCCGGCTGCGCGCCTCGGGCGCGGTGCTGCTGGGCAAGACCAATATGGACGAGGGCGCGCTGGGCGCGTCCACCGACAATCCGCACACCGGCCCCACCCATAACCCGCACCGCCATGGCTACACCGCCGGCGGCTCCTCGGGCGGCGCGGCCGCGGCGGTGGCGGCGGGCATGGCGGTGGCGGCGATCGGTTCGGACAGCCTGGGCTCGATCCGCATTCCCGCCAGCTATTGCGGCGTGTATGCGCTGAAACCGACGCACGGCGAGATTTCCGCGCGCGGCCTGGTGCCCGCCGCGCGGCGGCTGGACGCGGTCGGCCTGCTCGCGCGCAGCGCCAACGACCTGACCGTGCTGCTGCAGGTGCTGGCCGGCTATGACGCCGACGATGCGCGCTCGCGCCGCCGCCGCGTGGCCTTCGCGCCGCCGGACTGGGAGCCGGGCAACCTGCGCTGCGGCCTGCTGCCGGACCTGGCGGCGGTGGGCGTGGAAGCGGCGGTGATCGACGTGTTCGAGGACGCGCTATCGCGGCTGCCGCGCGAGCTGGGCGAGCGGCGCCAGGTCGACTTCAGCGATTGGGACTTCGCCCGCACGCGCCGCGCCGGCCTGTTCCTGATGGAAGCGGAGATGCTCAGCACCTTCGCCGCCGACCTGGATGACGCCGAGCATCCGGCCTCCGAGCGCTTCCGCCGCATGCTTTCCTACGCTGCGACCAAGAGCGCGGCCGACTACGCCGTGGCCGACCGCGTGCTGGATGCGGCCACGCTGAAGATGCGCCGCCTGTTCGCCCAGATCGACGTGCTGGTGCTCCCCACCACGCCGCAGGGCGCCTTCCCGCTGGGCGGCGCGGTGCCGGATTCGCAGGCGGACCTGACCAGCTTCGCCAGCCTCGCCGGCTGCCCCGCGGTGAGCATCCCGATGGGCACGCTGCCGGACGGCATGCCGGTGGGCATGCAACTGGTCGGCGCGCGCGGCTCGGATCTGCGCCTGCTCGAACTGGCCGAGGTCTGCGCGGCCACGCTGGATGCGGAGCCGGTCTATCCGGTGGAGCCGCGTCCGCTGGCATGAGTCCGCCCTGGTGAGCCTGTTCCCTGCGCAGTGGCAGGCGATTCCGCTGCCGGATGCGGAGCTGCGCCTGCTGCCGCAGTGGCTGGCCGCGGACGAGGCCGATGCCTTGTTCGAGGAACTGCAGCGCAGCATCCCCTGGGAGGTGCACCGCATCCGCATCTTCGGGCGCGAAGTGGATTCGCCGCGCCTGAGCTGCTGGATCGGCGATGCCGACGCGACCTATGTGTACTCGCGCACCCGCTTCGAGCCGCAGCCGTGGACGCAGGCGCTGTCTTCGCTGCGCTGGCGCGTGCAGCAGGCTTGCGGCGCGCGCTTCAACAGCGTGCTGGCCAATCTCTATCGCGACGGACGCGATGCGATGGGTTGGCACAGCGACGACGAGCCGGAGCTGGGGCCGCGGCCGGTGATCGCCTCCGTCAGCCTCGGCGCGCAGCGGCGCTTCTGCCTGCGCCGGCGCGAGCAGGGCATGGCCAGGCGCGAAGTGCGCGGCCTGGAGTTGCCGCACGGCAGCCTGCTGTGCATGGCCGGCGAAACCCAGCGGCACTACCAGCATGCGTTACCCAGGACGAGCGCGGCGACCGGGCCGCGCATCAACCTCACCTTCCGCTGGATCGACGCACGCCGCTGAGCGGATTCAGTCGTGCGCGTCCGCGCGCTGCTGCAGCGTCCAGCCCACTACCTGTGCGGCCAGCGCATCGCCGGCCTGGCCGAACGCCGCGACCACCTGCGGCACCGCGGTGCCGTTTACTGCCTGGGTCACTTCGAAGCGGCGTGCGGCAACGATCTTCAAGCCGCTGTTGCGCACCAGCCGCGCGTCGTAGCGCACGACCACCACCGGATCCTTGCCGCGGTATTCCGACTGGAACGCGGTGAGGTCGGCGTCCAGCACGTAATCGGCCTGCAGGCTGGTGTCGTCGCTGCTGAGCGCCGTGATGCGGCCATCGTTGCGGAAGCCTTCGAGCAGGCGGTTGCGCAGCAGCACCGGCACGCGGTCGCTCCAGCGCGCGCCCTTGTACACGCTGACCGTGTCGCCGGCGGGGAGCACCGCGATGCGCGCGCTGTCGAGCATGCGCTCGGCCTGCGGCGTATCCACCCGCAGCGACCAGCTCACCGCACCGGCCTGCGCCTGCGGCAGCGATGCGGCGGGCAGGCGGTAGATTTCCGGCGTCTCTGCCTTGGGCAGCACCGAGCAGGCGGCGGTGGCGAGCAGGGCCGCCAGGAGCGGGGCGCGGCGGGCGGCGGTCGTCATGGCACGCGTCATGGCTCGAACTCCTTGCTGCGGTCGCGGCCGAGCAGGAAGCCGGCCGGGTTGTCGTCGAACTTGCGGGTGATGCCGCGCAGCGAATTGGCGGCGTCGCGCAGTTCGCGCACCGCCGGTCCCAGTTCGCCCAGGCCCTGCATGCCGCCGTTGAGCGCGGCGCGGTTGTCGTTGAGCAGGCGGTCGATCGCCGCGGTGGAGCGCTCCAGCGAGGCCATCGCATTGCGCGCGCTTTCCAGCGTGGCGCGGCCCTGCTGGTCGACCAGGCCGTTGGCGCTGCGCGCCAGCTGCTCGGTCTGCGCCAGCGTGGCGTTGGCCTGCTTGCTGGCCTGGGCCAGCTGGCTGAGCAGGGCGCGGATGTCGTCGCGCTGGTCCGCCACCGCGCCGGTGGCCTTGTCCAGGTGATCCAGGGTGCGGCCGATGCGCGCCACGTTCTCCTCGGACATCAGCTGGCTGGCACGCGAGACCACGTCGTTGATATTAGTCATCACATCTTCGCCGTTGGACAGCAGTTTGCTGAGCGGCGAGGGGTCGGCCACGATCACCGGCAAGCCGCCTTCCGGCGAAGTCAGCGCCGGGCTGCCGGGCGAGCCGCCGCTGAGCTGGATCACCGCCATGCCGGTGACGCCGGTGAGCGCGAGCTTGGCGCGGGTGTCCTGCTTGATCGGCGTGTCGGCGCCGACGCGGATGCGCGCGAGCACGCGGCGCGGATCCTGCGGATCGAGCTTGAGCTGGTTGACGTCGCCGACCTTGATGCCGTTGTACTGCACCGCGCTGCCCTGCGAGAGGCCGCTGACCGCTTCGTTGAAGACCACCTGGTATTCGGCGAACTGCCGGTCCGTGCTGGACTTGGCCAGCCACAGCCCGAACAGCAGCGCGGCGGCCACCACGATCACCGTGAACAGGCCGATCAGGACGTGATGGGCGCGGGTTTCCATCTCATTTCACCTCTCGCGTCTGTTCTGCCGCGTCGAGTGCGGCACGGCCACGCGGGCCATGGAAATACGACTGGACCCAGGGGTCCTCATTCTGCGCGACCACGTCCAGCCGATCGCACGCCAGCACCTTCTTCTGCGACAGCACGGCGACGCGGTCGCAGATGGTGTAGAGCGTGTCCAGGTCGTGGGTGACCAGGAACACGGTGAGGCCGAGCGCGTCGCGCAGGGTCAGGATCAGCTGGTCGAACGCGGCGGCGCTGATCGGATCGAGGCCCGCCGTGGGTTCGTCCAGGAACAGGACTTCCGGATCCAGCGCCAGCGCGCGGGCCAGCGCCGCGCGCTTGACCATGCCGCCGGACAGCTCGGACGGGTATTTGTGCTCGGTGCCGGGCGGCAGGCCGGCCAGGGCCAGCTTCACCGTGCCCAGGGCTTCGGCTTCGGGCCGCTTCAGGCCGGCGTGTTCGATCAGCGGCATGGCGATGTTCTCGACCACGTTCTGCGAAGAGAACAGCGCGCCGTTCTGGAACAGCACGCCGAAGCGCCGCTCGATGCGCGAGCGTTGTTCCGGCGGCAGGCGCAGCAGGTCCTGCCCGAACACCTGCACCTGGCCCGAGGTCGGCCGGCGCAGGCCGACGATGGTGCGCAGCAGGACCGACTTGCCGGTGCCCGAGCCGCCGACCACGCCGAGGATCTCGCCGCGGCGCACGTCCAGGTCCAGGTGCTCGTGCACGGCCTGCGTCCCGAAGCGGTTGACCAGGTCGCGGACCTGGATCACGTCTTCCTGCGCGGAGTGTTCCTGCGCGACGGCGTTCACCAGTCCATCTCCATGAAGAACAACGCGGCCACGGCGTCCAGCAGGATCACCACGAAGATCGACTGCACCACGCTCGAGGTGGTGTGCTCGCCCACCGACTGCGCGCTGCCACTGACCTTGAAGCCCTCCAGGCAGCCGATCACCGCGATCAGGAAGGCGAACACCGGTGCCTTGGACAGGCCGACCAGGAAATGGCGCACGCCGATGTCGGCCTTGAACAGCGTCAGGAACATGGTCGGCGAGATGTCCAGGGTCAGCGCGCACACCACGGCGCCGCCGAGCAGGCCGCAGATCATGGCCAGGAAGGTCAGCATCGGCAGCGATACCAGCAGGGCCAGCACGCGCGGCAGCACCAGCAGTTCCAGCGGGTCCAGGCCGAGCGCGCGGATCGCGTCGATTTCCTCGTTGGCCTTCATCGAGCCGATCTGCGCGGTGAAGGCGCTGGCGGTGCGGCCGGCCATCAGGATGGCGGTGAGCAGCACGCCGAATTCGCGCAGGAAGGAGAACGCGATCAGGTCCACCGTATAGATGGTGGCGCCGAAGTCGGCCAGCACGGTCGAACCCAGGAAGGCCACCACCGCGCCGACCATGAAGGTGAGCAGGGCCACGATCGGCACCGCATCCAGGCCGGTCTGCTCCACGTGCGCCACCAGCGAGGTGACGCGCCAGCGGCGCGGGTGCAGGATGCCGCGCGCCAGCGCCTCCAGCGTCATGCCGATGAAGCCGAGCAACTGCAGCTGCTGGCGCCACACGCTGTCCATCGCGCGGCCGATGCGCGCCAGCACCTCGACCACGGCGGAGCGCCGGCGCCTGGCCTTGGCGGGGATGCGATAGGCATCGAGCGCCTTGCCCACCGTGTCGAGCAGGGCGCGCCGCGCGGGCGGCAGGCCGTCGGCCTGGGCCAGTTCCGCGATGCGGTCCGGGCCGAGCAGGCGCACCAGCAGCGAGGCGCCGGCGGTGTCGAGCGCCGCCAGTGCGGCCAGGTCGATCCGCGTGCCCTGCGGCAGCGGCGCGGCGAGGGTCTCCACGCGGCGTTCCAGATCGGCGTAATGTGCGAGAGTCCAATCGCCCGAGATGCGCAGCTGCGGGGGCTGCGAGCTGGCATCCAGTTCGGCGCTTCCGGTCGCGGTCGATGGGCTCATGAAAGGCGATCTTATAGGCACCGCCGGGTTTTGTATGCGCGCTGCCGTGTGGGCGGCGTGCACGGCAGAGAGGGGACAAATGCGATGAGTTCCGCATGCCGCGGCGGCGCGGCGACCGCTCGTGTCGTCCGATTGGCGCCTGCCGCGTTAGCGGTGCGTTCGGGCGCGGCGCGCCGGCCCGATTTCATTCTTCAAGCGGAATCGACGTGAACGAAAACGCCGTATGGCCCAGCTCCTGGCTCGACGTCCTGGAGGCGGAAAGCATCCACATCCTGCGCGAGACCATGGCCGCGTTCGCGCGGCCGGTGCTGCTGTATTCGATCGGCAAGGATTCGGCCGTGCTGCTGCACCTGCTGCGCAAGGCCTGCTATCCGGCGCCGCCGCCGATGCCGCTGCTGCACGTGGACACCACCTGGAAGTTCCGCGAGATGATCGAGAGCCGCGACCGCCTGGCCGCGCAGCCGGGCATCCGCCTGCTGGTCCACGTCAACCAGGACGGCCTGCGCCAGGGCATCTCGCCGCTGGTGCATGGGCCTTCCGTGCATACGGACGTGATGAAGACCGCCGCGCTGCGCCAGGCGCTGGACCACTATGGCTTCGATGCCGCGATCGGCGGCGCGCGGCGCGACGAGGAGAAATCGCGCGCCAAGGAGCGCGTGTTCTCCTTCCGCGGCGGCCAGCACCGCTGGGACCCGCGCCGCCAGCGCCCCGAGCTGTGGGGCAACTACAACACCCGGCTGCATCCGGGCGAGAGCGTGCGCGTATTCCCTCTGTCCAACTGGACCGAGCTGGACGTGTGGCGCTACATCCGCCGTGAACAGATCGAGGTGGTGCCGCTGTATTTCGCCAAGCCGCGCCCCGTAGTAGAGCGCGACGGCGCGCTGATCATGGCCGACGACGAGCGGCTGGTGCTGCGCGAAGGCGAGCGGCTGCAGACGCGCATGGTGCGCTTCCGCACCCTGGGCTGCTATCCGCTGACCGGCGCGATCGAATCCAGCGCGGCGACGCTGGACGACATCATCGAGGAGATGGCCGGCTCGCGCTGTTCCGAGCGACAAGGGCGGATGATCGACCACGACGGCGCCGCCTCCATGGAGCGGAAGAAGCAGGAGGGGTACTTCTGATGGCCGTCGCGATGAAAGACCTGCCGATGGAGACGCAGCCCGGCCTGCTGCGCTTCATCGCCTGCGGCAGCGTGGACGACGGCAAGAGCACCTTGCTGGGCCGGCTGCTGTACGACGCCGGCGCGGTGCCGGACGACCAGCTCGACGCGCTGGCGCGCGACAGCCGCGCGGGCCCGCTGGATTTCTCCCTGCTCACCGACGGCCTCGATGCCGAGCGCCAGCAGGGCATCACCATCGACGTGGCCTACCGCTATTTCCAGACCGCGCGGCGCGCCTTCATCGTGGCCGACTGCCCCGGGCACGAGCAGTACACCCGCAACATGGCCACCGGCGCGTCCGGCGCGGACCTGGCGGTGGTGCTGATCGATGCACGCAAGGGTGTGCTGCCGCAGACCCGCCGGCATACCTATATCTGCGCCCTGCTCGGCGTGCGCGAGGTGGTGCTGGCGGTGAACAAGATGGACCTGGTCGGCGGGCGGCGCGAGGTTTACGACGAGATCGTCGCGGCGTACCGCGAGCTGGCCGCGTCGCTCGGCATCGCCGCGGTGCGCTGCCTGCCGGTGATCGCGCCGGAGGGTGACAACGTCGGCAGCCGCTCCACGCGGATGCCCTGGTACGACGGCCCCAGCCTGCTGGAACTGCTGGAAGCCGCGCAGCCGGCCAGCGCGCGCTTCGCGGATTTCCGCCTGCCCGTGCAGTGGGTCAATCGTCCCGATGAGTCGTTTCGCGGCTATGCCGGCACGCTTTGCGGCGGCGCGGTGGCGCCGGGCGACGAGATCGTGGTGCAGCCGGGCATGCAGCGCGCCCGCGTGGCGCGCATCGTCACCGCCGACGGCGATCTGTCGTGCGCCGTCGAGGGTCAGGCCGTGACCCTGACCCTGGATCGCGAGCTGGACATCATCCGCGGCGACGTGCTGGCCTGCGCGGCGCGGCCGGCGCCGGTGTCCGACCAGTTCGCCGCGCACCTGCTGTGGCTGGGCGACGAGGCCCTGCTGCCCAACCGCACCTACGAGCTGAAGCTCGGCACGCGCAGCGTCCATGCGCGGGTGTCGTCGATCAAGCACAAGGTGGACGTGAACAGCCAGGCCGAGCTGGCCGCGCGCCGGCTGGAGCTCAACGAGGTCGGTTACTGCAACCTCGACCTGGACCAGCCGGTGCCGTTCGAGCGCTACGCCGACAACCGCACGCTGGGCGGCTTCATCCTGGTCGACCGCCAGAGCCAGGCCACGGTGGCCTGCGGCATGCTCGACTTCGCCCTGCGCCGCGCCACCAACGTGCACTGGCAGCACCTGGACATCGACAAGCGCACGCGCAGCCTGGCCAAGGGCCAGGGACCGCGCTGTCTGTGGTTCACCGGCCTGTCCGGAGCCGGCAAGTCGACCATCGCCAACCTGGTCGAGCGCCGCCTGCACGCGCTGGGGCAGCACACCTACCTGCTCGACGGCGACAACCTGCGGCTGGGCCTCAACAAGGACCTGGGCTTCACGCCCGAGGCGCGCGTGGAGAACGTGCGCCGCGTGGCCGAGGTGGCGCACCTGATGGTCGACGCCGGGCTGATCGTGCTGGCCTGCGTGATCTCGCCCTACCGCGACGAACGCCGCTTCGCGCGCGAGCGCTTCGAGGACGGCGAGTTCGTCGAGATCTTCGTCGATACCCCGCTGGAGGAGTGCGAGCGGCGCGACGCCAAGGGGCTGTACCACAAGGCGCGCCTGGGCGAGATCCGAAATTTCACCGGGATCGATTCGCCGTACGAGGCACCGGAGACGCCGGAGCTGCATCTGCTCGCCGGGTCGATGCGCGCCGAGGCGCTGGCCGAGCGGGTGGTGGAATACCTGCTGGCGCAGGAGCGGCACGCGCGCTGACGTCTGGATGTCCATGCGGCCACGTATTCAAGGCTGCATGGAATCGATCGGGGCACCCCCAGCGCCGCATCGCAGCATGGCCTTGGCTTGGAATGCGGCATGGCGCCCGGCGATAATGCGGCTTTTCCCCAGGCGCACTTTCGATGACCGAGAAGACCGTACTCAATGCCACCCATCGTGCGCTCGGCGCGCGCATGGTCGACTTCGGCGGCTGGGACATGCCCATCAATTACGGCTCGCAGATCGAGGAGCACCATGCCGTGCGCCAGGACGCCGGCATGTTCGACGTCTCGCACATGACCGTGGTCGACCTGCACGGCGAGCGCACCCGGGAGTTCCTGCGCCACCTGCTGGCCAACAACGTCGACAAGCTGAAGGCGCAGGGCAAGGCGCTGTATTCCTGCATGCTCGACGAGCAGGGCGGGGTGATCGACGACCTCATCGTGTATTTCTTCGACGACCGGCACTTCCGCCTGGTGGTCAACGCCGCCACCCGCGCCAAGGACCTGGCCTGGATCGAGCAGCAGGCCAAGGCCTTCGGCGTCGAGGTCAAGGAGCGGCCGGACTTCTCCATGATCGCCGTGCAGGGCCCCAATGCCCGCGACAAGGTGATCGGGCTGCTGCACGAGGTGGATCGCGAGCGCATCCGCAAGCTCGGCAAGTTCGTCGCCGCGGCGGCGCAGGGTCCGCACGGCATGCCGCTGTTCATCGCCCGCACCGGCTACACCGGCGAGGACGGCTTCGAAATCATCGTGCCGGAAGAGCACGCCGTCGCCCTGTGGGAAGCGCTGCTCGCCGCGGGCGTGAAGCCGGCCGGCCTGGGCGCGCGCGACACGCTGCGCCTGGAGGCCGGCATGAATCTCTACGGCCAGGACATGGACGAGACCGTCAGCCCCTGGGAAGCCAACCTCGGCTGGACCATCTCGCTGGACGAGGGCCGCGACTTCATCGGCCGCAAGGTGCTGGAGGCGCAGAAGGCCGCCGGCGTGAAGCGGGTGATGGTCGGCCTGGTGCTGGACGAGAAGGGCGTGCTCCGCCACGGCCAGAAGGTGCTTACCGCCAACGGCGAGGGCGAAATCCTGTCCGGCAGCTTCGCGCCGACGCTCAACAAGGCGGTGGCGTTCGCGCGCATTCCGGCCGGCGAGCCGGGCGAGGTCCGCGTGGACATCCGCGGGCGCGAGGTGCCGGTGCGCGTGGTGAAGTATCCGTTCGTGCGCGACGGCAAGCCCTGCGAAGGCATCTGAGCTGCAGTGTTGTCGCTGCGGCGAAGCGGCTAGAATGCCGCGCATTCTTCCAACCCAACCTCCTTCAACCCAGGACTGGACCCGATCATGAGCGAGATTCCCGGCGATCTGAAATTCCTCAAGTCCCATGAGTGGGCTCGCGCCGAAGACAACGGCAACGTCCGCGTGGGCATCTCCGACCACGCCCAGGGCCAGCTCGGCGACGTGGTGTATGTGGAGCTGCCGGAGATCGGCGCCAGCGTGCAGGTCGGCCACGGCGTGGCGACGGTGGAATCGGTCAAGGCCGCTTCCGACATCTACACGCCGGTGTCCGGCGAGATCGTCGAGGTCAACGAGGCGCTGGCCGATTCGCCCGAGACCATCAACGAAGACGCCTACGGCGAAGGCTGGCTGTTCGTGGTCAAGCCCAGCGATCGCGCCGAGCTCGGCGAACTGCTCGACGCGGATGCCTACGCCGAGCAGCTGGAGAACGAAGACCACTGATCGCCACGCGCGAAAGTGGATCGAACGACGGCCGCGCAAGCGGCCGTCGGTTTGTCAGAGGAGCGTCGTCGTCGGCGCGTGGCGAGAGCCGATGCGCGACGCGGGCGGTCCCGTCGTCGCGACCGGTTGCACGGGCCGAAGACGTCTCCGGGAGGGTCGGACGGGTCGCCGAGGGGCCTTCGGTCGAATTTCGTTCATCCACCCAAAATGGCCATGACGACGGGTCTAAGTCCTTGCCTGGCAAGGGGTTGCGCGTTCGATGCGATTGGCTCACGCGATTATGAGCGAGTGCGCCGGAATAGCGCGTTTTATGCGGGATTTAAGCGGTTTTTCGATTTTTTCCGATTTTCTCTTATAGCCGTATGGACGTCCAAACGAATTATCCTCTTCGACCCCGTGGAGCCTTGTGGGACGGGGCTTCCGGGGCGGATGGGGCGGGCCGGCCAGATTGAATTCCCGGTTGAAATCAATTGACACCAGAAATAATCGGGAATAGTTTTCGCACCAGATAACGGGGAACAGGCGTTATGGCACCATCGAAGTTCATCAAGCCGTATGTGGAACACGGCGAGAAGGCCGGAGCGGTACGCAAGATCACGGTCTCTATTCCGGTCCACGTTTTACGGCTGCTTTCGGACGAACGTACCCGTCGTCAAGTGAACAATTTGAGGCACGCCACCAACAGCGATCTGCTGGTTGAGGCGTTCCTCCACGCTTTTACTGGGCAACCACTGCCAACTGATGAGGAGCTGAGACGAACTATGGCCACTGCCAAGAAAGCTGCGAAGAAACCGGCCGCCAAGAAGGCTGCCAAGAAGACCACCGCGAAGAAGGCCGCTACCAAGCGTCCGGTCGCGAAGAAGCCGGCCGCCAAGAAGGCCGTGAAGAAGACCGCGAAGAAGGCCGCCGCGCGCAAGCGTCCGGCCGCTGCCAAGAAGGCGTCCGCCAAGAAGGTCGCCGTCAAGAAGGTTGCCAAGAAGGCCGCCAAGAAGGTTGCCAAGAAGCGCACCGTGAAGAAGGCTGCCGCTGCCAAGGTGGTCAAGGCCACCAAGACGGCCAAGCCCAAGGCTGCCAAGAAGTAAGCACGACTAAAAAAGCTTTACCTCGATTTTCTCTCCCTGCGGTGCCCAGCGCAGGGAGAGGCACTTCGAAAAAGTTTCGTCCCGGCCTCCGTGCCGGGACGCTTCGTTTCAGGGGCCCGGAAATCCACTTTTCGCCCGGACCCCGCTAGCGCATTCCCCCGCCTGGCACCGTGAAATTAAGCGCGATTTGCCGTACTGCTGCATTGCGGTTACCTTTCGCGTATCCGCGCCGCGGCAGGCCGGGGGGTCCGCCGCTCCTGGGTACACAGGGGGAAAAAGCGCGGGTATCTGATGACACTCAGCGAGAGACCATGGATACCCGATACATACGTCATGCGCGCACGCACGCGCGCGGGGCTATCCAGCCCGTTGTCATAGCAGCCCTGGTGGTCGTCGTCGTGTTGGCGGCGGCAGCCTGGTTCCTCATCATCAAGCCGCATCAGGACCTGATGCAGTCCGATAACGGCGGCCATCCGTCCACGCCGGTATCGGCCGGGCGCGAAGCGGCGCCGCCGCCGGCGAACGTGGAGGCGATGAGCCTCAACCAGCTGCTGTCCGAAGCGCGCCGCGCGATGAACGAGCAGCGCCTGCTCGCCCCTGCCGGCAACAACGCGTTCGAGTTCTACCTGAAGGTGCTGCAGAAGCAGCCCGGCAACCAGGTGGCCACCGACGCGCTGCGCGAGACCTTCCCGTTCGCCGCCAATACGGCCGAACAGGCGATCAACCAGCGTGACTTCAACGATGCGCAGCGCCAGATCGACCTGCTCGCCAAGGCCGACCCGGCCAACTACACGCTGACTATCCTGCGCTCCAAGCTGGACGCCCAGCGCAAGCTGCAGGATCGCGAGCAGCAGCTGGCGGCGGACAAGGAGAAGCAGGCGCAGCTGGCCGCGCAGAAGGCCGCCGCCGACAAGGTGGAAGCCGATCGCCAGGCCGAGCTGAAGACCCAGCAGGCCGCCGCCGAGCAGACCCGCCTTGCGCAGCAGGCGCGCCAGGCGCAACAGCAGCAGGCCGAGGCGGCACGCCAGCCGCAGGCGGCGCCGGCCGCCGCGGCCGCCGGTCCCGCGGACGCGGCAACGCATGCGGCCGTGCTGGTGAAGAACACCGCGCCGCGCTATCCGACCGCGGCGATGCGTTCCAACCAGGAAGGCTGGGTGGAGCTGTCCTTCACCATCACCCCCAGCGGTGACGTGAGCGACGTCAAGGTGGTCGACGCGCAGCCGCGCCATGTGTTCGATCGCGCGGCAATGGACGCGGTGAGCCGCTGGAAGTACCAGCCGGCGACCCAGGACGGCACGCCGGTGGCGTCCACCAAGCGCCAGCGCATCGAGTTCAAGCTGTAAGGCGGCGCTCCGGCAACGCAGACGAAAGAGGCGCCGCTATGGCGCCTCTTTTTTTACGCGCCGTCCAGCATGCTCGTCATTCCGGCGCAGGCCGGAATCCTGTGGCGAGGCGTGGGATGAAAGCCGTGAACCCGGCGCATGCGCTTGGCGACAATCGGGGTTGACGTCACTGGATTCCGGCCTGCGCCGGAATGACGAGCTTTGACGGCTCAGCGCCGGTGTCCGCGCTTGCTCGACGCCGCCTTGGTGCCGCCGCTCTTGCGCGCCTTGAGCTTGCCCTTGGCGCTGGACTTGGTCGCCGCCACCACCGGCGCGTCGCTCTCGACGCCGGCCCAGTCGACGTGCTCCAGGCCCAGCATGCTGTCGAACACCATCGGCATCAGGCCGGACGGCATCGGGCTGGCGGAGTTCCACATGGTCACCACGCCCGTGCGGTACTTCGGGAAGAAGCCGATCATGGTGCGGTAACCCTCGACCGCGCCGGCATGGAAGATCAGCGTCTCGCCGCCGTACTGGAACACGCGCCAGCCGAGCGCGTACGACGCCTCGGTCAGCCGCTCGCGCCGCCACGGCGTGGAGCGCAGTTCCACCGGCGTGCTCACTTCCGGCGCGTGCAGCGTCTCCAGCAGCTTCGGCGGCAGCACGTCCGGACGGCCGCCCATCTGCGCGATCAGCCACTGCTCCATGTCGCGCAGGCTGGCGTTGACGCCGGCGGCCGGGGCCACGCGGTAGTACGCCTCCTTCGGCTCGAACGGACGCCAGCTGCCGGCGCCGGCGGGACGATGCGGGCGCGCCCAGCTCGCGCTGGCTTCCAGCGCCTCGCGGCCGTAGCTGGCGGTCTTCATGCCGAGCGGGAAGAAGATGCGCTTGTCGACCTGGCGGTAGAAGAAGTCGCCGGTCATGCCATAGATCACGTCGCCGATCATGCTGAAGGCCACGTTCTGGTAGCCGTAGCACTGGCCCACGCCGCAGGTCATCTTCACTTCGTCGAGCCGGCGCACCAGTTCCTCGTAGGGCACGTCGCCCTCGAGCATGTTGTCGTAGGTGTTGCGCGGCAGTCCCAGGCGCTGGCCGAGGATGTCGCGCACGGTGGCCTTCTCCGCCGCCGCGGCGTCCTTGAGCTTGAAGAACGGCAGCACGTCGGCGAGGCGGGTGTCCCAGCTGAAGCGGCCGTCGTTGACCAGCACGCCGGCCACCGCCGTGGCGAAAGCCTTGGACAGCGAGGCGAGGCGGAACACCGTCTCCGGCGTGATCGGCTCCGCGGTACTGGCATTGGCATAGCCGAGGGTGTGCTCGTAGACGACCTTGTTGTCGACCACCACCGCGGTGGCCAGGCCGGCGACGGCATGGCGCTGGTCAAGCTTGTCCAGCCAGTCCTGGTAGGCGGCGAGCGTGGCCTTGATGCGTTCGTCCGGCAGGCGCTGCGGCGCCGGATTGGCGCTCTGCATGGATACCTGGGGCTGGGTAGGCGGCGGCACCAGCGGCGGCGCCGAAGCCGGCGCGGTCTGGGGTGAGGCGGCCTGAGCCGGCGCGGACGCGGCTTCGGCTGGGAGCGGACCGCCGGCGAGGCCGAGCGCGCCGGCGATCAACAGAAAGATAGGGCGAAACTGCATGCTGCTCTGGCGTCGTGTTGGCGCGGTGCGCCGTAAACGGGGAATACCTGGGCTCCCTGAGGCTATCGGCGGGATCCGTCCCGGTTTTAGACCGTCCAATTGTCGTGCACTTCGTGCCGCTCCACAACGGACCGCCGGCGGCGTGAAAAGGCGGCAGTCATGCGCCAGGCGGGCTCGACGATGCCCCCTCTCAGGCATCGCCAAGCATCAGCGCCGCGGCGCGCTCGGCAATCATCAGCGTCGGCGCATTGGTATTGCCGGTCACCAGCGTGGGCATCACCGAGGCATCGGCCACGCGCAGGCCCGGCAGGCCCCACACGCGCAGCTCGCTGTCCACCACCGCTTCGTGCTCGCGCCCCATGCGGCAGGTGCCGACGGGGTGATAGATGGTTTCGGCGCGGCGGCGGATGAAATCGGCGTATTCGGTGTCCGTGCGCAGCTCGCCGGCAGGCTGCACCGGCGCGCCGCGGAATGCGTCGAACGGCGCCTGAGCGAGGATCTCGCGCGACAGGCGGGCGGCTTCGATCATCAGCTTCAGGTCGTGGCCTTGCGCATCCCCGAGGTAGTTGGCGTGAATGGCGATGGGCACCGCCGGATCCGCCGAGCGCAGGCGCAGCCGGCCGCGGCTGCGCGGATGCAGGTAGCAGGCGTGCACGGTGTAGCCGCGGCCGGGCAGGGCGTGCGCACCGTGGTCATCCAGCTGCGCCGGGATGAAATGGAACTGGATGTCGCAGCGCTCGTCCGGCGCATGGCGGCTGCGCACGAAGCCGCCGGCCTCGGCCGCGTTCGAGGTGCCGATGCCGTCGCGATGCCGCGCATAACGCCAGGCCACGGCCAGGTCGTTGAGATGGTCGAAGGTGGCGCGGCTGTGGGTGCCGACCACGCTGCAGATGTCCAGGTGATCCTGCAGGTGGGCGCCGACGTGCGGCTGGTCCAGCAGGACCGGCACGCCGTGTTCGCGCAGGTGATCGGCCGGGCCGATGCCGGACAGCATCAGCAACTGCGGCGTGTTGACCGCGCCGGCCGCGAGGATCACTTCGCCGGCCTCGATGCGCCGGCCGCCGACCTGCACGCCCACCGCGCGGCCCTGCTCGATCAGCACGCGCTGCACCAGCGCGCCGGTGCGCACCTCCAGATTGGCGCGTTGCAGGGCCGGGCGCAGGTAGGCCACCGCGGCCGAGCAGCGCGCGCCATCGCGCTGGGTGACCTGGTACAGGCCGAAGCCGTCCTGCCGCGCGCCGTTGAAATCGTCATTGCGGGCGAAGCCGGCCGCGGCGCCGGCGGCGACGAAGGCATCCGACAGCTCGCTATGGAAGCGCAGGTCGGCCACGCTCAGCGGGCCGCCCGCGCCATGCCAGGGACCTGCGCCGCGCGCATTGTCCTCGCCGCGCAGGAACCAGGACAGCACCGCGTCCCAGCGCCAGCGTTCGTCGCCGGTGGCCTGCGCCCAGGCCTCGTAGTCGCCAGCGGCGCCGCGGATGTAGCACATCGCGTTGATCGAACTGGAGCCGCCCAGCGTCTTGCCGCGCGGCCACCACAGGCGGCGGTTCATCAACTGCGCCTGCGGCTCGGTGCGATAGCCCCAGTTGATGCGGCCGCTGCCATACAGCCGCGCCAGGCCGCGATGATCGCCGACCAGCTTGGCGATGCCGGCGGGCATGTGGATCAGCGGATTGAGATCGCGCGGTCCGGCTTCGAGCAACAGCACGCGCTTGCCAGGCTGTGCGCTGAGCCGGTTGGCCAGCACGCAGCCGGCGGAGCCGCCGCCGACGATCACGTAGTCGTAGTCCATGCGCTCGCTCACTCCCCAGCCCCCTGGATGCGTCATGGTCGCATGCTAGTCTTCGCGCGACCCACGCAGGATGTCCCCTGGTGAACTCACCCCGTCCTACCGAGACCGGCCAGGTCTACGCGCCCGTGATGTCGGCGCTGGCGTTCTTCTTCGTGATGGCGTCCTACTACATCATCCGGCCGGTGCGCGATCAGCTGAGCGGCGTGGTGGGCTCGCAATCGCTGTGGTTTTTCTACAGCGTGGTGTTCGTGGTGATGCTCTTGCTTACACCGGTGTTCGGCATGCTGGTGGCGCGCTTCCCGCGCAAGCGGCTGCTGGCCTGGAGCTACAGCTTCTTCGCGCTGTGCCTGCTCGCCTTCGTACCCGCCTTCGTGGCGCAGGACCGCATCGGCGCGCGCTCGCTGGGCGTGGTGTTCTACGTCTGGGTCAGCGTGTTCAACCTGTTCGTGGTGTCGCTGTTCTGGAGCTTCATGGCGGACATCTTCAACAGCGCCGGGGCGCGCAAGGTGTTCTCGCTGATCGCCATGGGCGGCATGGCCGGCGCGATCGTCGGGCCGCTCGCGACCAAGATGCTGGTGCAGGTCATCGGCGTGGCGCCGCTGCTGGTGGTGTCGGCGGTGGCGTTGCTGGCGGCGCTCGGCCTGCTGCTGTTCCTTTCCGGCAGCCAGGAGCACGGGCGCGGCACCGACGAACCGGTCGGCGGTTCGATCTGGGCCGGCATCAAGGAGCTGTGGTCGCGCCCCTTCCTGCGCTACATGGCGATCCTGATGCTGCTCGGCGATGGCATCGGCACGCTGGCGTATGCGCTGATGGCCGACTACACCAAGGCGCACATCGCCGACAAGGTCGCGCGCACCGCTTTCTACAATGACCTTGATCTGTATACCAACGCGATCGGCGCCGTGCTGCAGCTCACCGTGACGCGCTGGCTGATGATGCGCCACGGCGCAGGCTGGGGCCTGGTCGTGCCGGCACTGGTGAACCTGCTTCTGCTGCTCGGGCTGGCGCTGGTCGGCAGCGGCCAGGTCGAGATGTTCGGCGTGGCGGTGCCGATGCTGGCGGTGACCATCGTCGGTTCGCGCGCCTTCGCCTACGGCATGACCAAGCCGGCGCAGGACGCGCTGTACACCCGCGTGCCGCGCGAGACGCGCTACAAGGGCAAGAACTTCGTGGAGACCGCGGTGTGGCGCTTCGGCGACGTGCTGGTCACCAGCGGCGTCAACCTGTTCGGCATGCTGGGCGTGACCCTGTCGGGCATGGCCTCGGTCGGCGTCGGCATTTCCGCGCTGGCGGCGTGGATCGCCCGCCGTGCGGGGCACGCGCCGGACCTCGCGCCGGAGGCGCCTGCCTCGCGCGGGACACCGTCCGGGCCCGCGCTCAAGGCCTGATCAGCGGCCGGCGATGTACTGCTCGAGGTGGTCGATCTGCTCGGCCTGCTCCTCGATCACCGCCTTCACCAGGTCGCCGATCGAGATCACGCCGATCACGCGGCTGTCGTGCACCACCGGCAGGTGGCGGATGCGGCTGTCGGTGCACAGGCGCATGCAGTATTCGACTTCGGTGTCCGGGCCGACGGTGAGCGCGGGACTGCTCATGATCTCGGCCACCGAGGTCTGCGCCGAAGAGCGCCCCTGCAGGATCACCTTGCGCGCGTAGTCGCGCTCGGAAACCATGCCGACCAGCTGCTCGCCGCGCATCACCAGCAGCGCGCCGACCTGGCGTTCGGCCATGTGCTTGATGGCGTCCAGCACCGTCGCGTCTTCCGCGATGCTGAAGACCTGGTGCCCCTTGCTGTCCAGCAGATGCTTGACCTGACGCATGCCTTGCCTCCCGGAATGACCGTGGACGAACGACTGCGAAACGGTGCGTATCAGTCTAGCGCCGCCGCGCGGCGGAGGTGTAGCGCGGACGTGAATCCGTGCCGGCGCCGCTCAGCGCCGCCGCTCCTCGATGAAATACAGCGGCCGCTGCTTGCTCTCCGCATAGTTGCGGCCCAGGTATTCGCCGATCACCCCCAGCGCCAGCAGCTGCACGCCGCCGAGGAACAGGATCACCAGCATCAGGGTGGGATAGCCGCGCACCGGATCGCCGTAGAGCATGACCTTGGCCAGGACCCAGCTGCCGTAGACGAAGGCCAGCAGCGAGGCGCTCAGGCCGATCCAGGTGGCCAGGCGCAGCGGGGCGGTGGAGAACGAAGTGATGCCCTCGATCGCCAGCTGGCCCAGACGCCAGTAGTTCCACTTGGTCTGGCCGGCCTGGCGCGGCTCGCGCTGGTAATGCACGGCGGTCTGGCGGTAGCCGATCCAGGCGAACAGGCCTTTCATGAAGCGCTGGCGCTCGCGCAGCTGGCGCAATGCGTCCAGGGCACGCCGGGAGAGCAGGCGGAAGTCGCCGGTGTCGCGCGGCACCGGCGTGTCGGACAGCTTTTCCATGGCGCGGTAGAACGCGGCTGAGGTGAAGCGCTTGAAGCCGCTCTCGCCGGCGCGCGCGCTGCGGGTGGCGTAGACCACGTCGTAGCCGGCGCGCCACTGTTCGACCAGGGCGGGGATCAGCTCGGGCGGATCCTGCAGGTCGGCGTCGATCACCACCACGGCGTCGGCGTCGGCTTCGTCCAGGCCGGCGGTCATCGCCGCCTCCTTGCCGAAGTTGCGCGAGAGCTTGAGCGCGGCGGCGCGCGGATCGCGCTGCGCGAGCGACTCGAGGATCTCCCAGCTGCGGTCGGTGCTGCCGTCGTCGACGTACAGCACGCTGGCCTCCAGCGGCAGCTGGTCGAGCACCTGCGACAGGCGCTGGTGGAAGTGCTCCAGCACCGCCGCTTCGTTGTAGGCGGGCACGATGACGGTCAGCTGCGGCATGCGCGGGTCCATGCGGGCGATGCGCGCATGCTAGCGGAGCGGCGCCGGCTTCAGCGCGTGCGCCGGACCTGCGCCGGCGTGTCGCCGCGCAGATAGCCGGGGCCGCCGAGCTGGCCCATCTGCTGCTGGATCCACGCCGCGCGGCCCAGCACGTAGGGACTGGGCTGGGCCACTTTGAAGCGGCGCGGGCTGGGCAGCACCGCGGCCAGGCGCGCGGCCTGCGCCGGCGCCAGGCGGGCCGGCGGCGTGCGGAAATAAGCGTCGCTGGCGGCGCCCACGCCGTAGACGCCATCGCCCAGCTCGGCGATGTTCATGTACACCTCGAGGATGCGCTGCTTGGGCCAGGTCAGTTCGATCAGCACGGTGAAATACGCTTCCAGCCCCTTGCGCACGAAACTGCGGCCGTTCCACAGGAACAGGTTCTTCGCGGTCTGCTGGCTGATCGTGCTGGCGCCGCGCAGGCGCTTGCCGTCCTCGGCGGCGTCCATGGCGTCATGGATGGAATCGAAATCGAAGCCATGGTGGAACGGGAATTTCTGGTCCTCGCCGGCCACCATCGCCATCGGCACATAGGGCGATACCTGCGACCAGGGCACCCAGCGGTAGCGCAGGTGGAAGTCCTGCTCGCCATGGATCAGTGCGCTCAGGCGCCGCTCCATCATCACCGCCGAGGTCCACGGCGGCACGAAGCGCAGCACCAGCACCGCGAACCAGCTCAGGGCGAGCCAGGCGACCAGCAGGATCGCGAGCGGGCGCAGCAGGCGGAAAAGCAGGGGACGGCTGGGCGGCATGGCCTTGGGTTCGGAAGGATGGGGTCGGCGGCGACGCGGCAGTATAAGAGGCTGCCTCGCCGGCTTGGCATACACTCGGGGGCCAGCGGCGCCCCGGCGCGCCGACTTGCATGGCCTTGCGGCGCCCCCATCTCTCCGCGCTTGTCCTCAGAGGTTCGCATCGTGGAAACCGTTCTTGTCGAAGACGTGCTGCACCGCTTCCTGCTCGAGCGCGCCGGCGTGCGCGGCGTGCTGGTGCGGCTGGGCGCCGCCTGGCGCGAAGTGGCCGGCCGCGCGGATTACCCGCCCGCGCTGAACGCCCTGCTGGGCGAGTCGCTGGCCGCCAGCGCGCTGCTCACCGGCAACATCAAGCTGGAAGGCAACCTCTCGATCGAACTGAAGAGCAGCGGCCCGCTGCGCCTGCTGTTCACCGAGTGCAGCGACCAGGGCCGGCTGCGCGGCCTCGCGCGCTGGGATGGCGTGCTGCCCGCGCCGCTGGAACTGGAAGCGCTGCCCGACGCGGTGATGGCCATCACCATCGGCCACGCCGAGCGCGGCCAGCGCTACCAGGGCCTGGTCGACCTGCGCCATGCGGAACTGGGCGGCGCGCTGGAAGGCTATTTCACCCAGTCCGAGCAGCTGCCGGCGCGGATCCTGCTGGCGGCGGACGGCGAGCACGCCGTCGGCCTGATGCTGCAGCGCCTGCCCGGCGAGGGCGGCCGCGACGGCGTACAGGACGAGGATGCCTGGCCGCGCATCGGCCATCTGGTCGATACGCTGGGCAAGCAGGAAATGCTCGCCACCGCGCCGGAAGAGCTGCTGTACCGGCTGTTCCATGAGGAATCCGTGCGTTTGTTCGATCCGCGCCCGCTGGCCTTCGGCTGCAGCTGCACGCGCGAGCGCGTGGAATCGATGCTGCGCTCGCTGGGCCGGGCGGAAGTGGAAGCCGCGCTGGAAGCGCGCGAGGGCGAGATCGAGGTGACCTGCGAGTTCTGCGCGCAGCGCTATACGTTCGACCGCATCGACGCCGAGCACCTGCTCAGCCATTCCAGCGTCAGCGCGCCGGGCACGGCGCAATAAAAAGGCTGGGGACGCTCTGATCTATTCCACGCGCCCGGCATGGCGTCCAGAAGGCCCGCCGGCGGTGCTGCGTGGCGCAGGGCAGACTGGCCGTCTGTTCAAGCCGCGCGGCACCGCCGGCGGGCCTTCTGGACGTCACCCCATCATTCAAGTTCAACAGGCGGGGCCGTTCTGCAAGAACGGTGACGGGTGCGTGGAATAGATCAGAGCGTCCCTAGGGCAGCGCGAAGTGATATTCGCGCTGCAGCCACACATCCGCCGCATGCGGCGTGGCGAACAGGAAACCCTGGCCGTAGCGGCAGCCGACGCGCAGCAGCGCGTCGCGCTGGTTCTCCTGCTCGATGCCTTCGGCGATCACCTGCATCTGCAGCGAATCGGCCAGCACCTGGATCGCGCGCACCACGGCGAGGCTGTGGCCGCCTTCGCGCGGCAGCTCGGTGATGAAGGAACGATCCACCTTCAGGGTGCTGATCGGGTACTGGTGCAGGTAGCTCAGCGAGGAGTAGCCGGTGCCGAAATCGTCCAGCGCGATGCCCACGTCGTGGTCGCGCAGGTTCTCCAGGATGCGTTTGACCTGCGAAGCGTTTTCCAGCAGCGCGCGCTCGGTGACCTCGATGCGCAGGCAGCGCGTCGGCAGGCGATGGGCGGCGAGCAGGTCGAGCAGGCGGCGGTCCAGGTCGGGCGAACGGAAGTGGCGGCCGGAGACGTTGATGCTGACGAAGCCGTCGCTGCCGGTGAGCGCCTCGGCCTGGGCGCAGACCTGTTCGAAGATCTGCCAGTCGATGCTTTCCGAGCAGCCGCTTTCCTCCGCCACGGCGAGGAAATCGCTGGGCGTGAGCAGGCCGCGGTCCGGGTGGCGCCAGCGCAATAGCGCCTCATAACCGACCGTGCGGCCGTCCTCCAGCGAGACGATCGGCTGGTAGAACGGCACGAATTCGTTGCGGCTCAGCGCGCGGCGCAGGTCGCCTTCCATCTCCAGCAGCGACAGCGCCTCGCGGCGCAGGCGGTCGTCGAACACGGCGGCGCGGTGGCGGCCTTCGTCCTTGGCGCGGTACATCGCCGCGTCGGCGTCGCGCAGCAGTTCTTCCGGGCGCTGGTAGTGCGGGCCGGGCAGGGCGATGCCGATCGAGGCGGAGGTGAAGATCTCCTTGGCGCCCAGGCGGAACGGCGTCTGCAGCTCGGCGATGATGCGCTCGGCGATCACCAGCGCCATGCGGTAGTCGGTGATGCCTTCGGCCAGCACGGCGAATTCGTCGCCGCCCAGGCGGGCGACCACGTCGCGGGTCTTCAGGCAGGCGCGGATGCGGCCACCGACCTGGAACAGGAGATCGTCGCCGACCAGGTGGCCGACCGAGTCGTTGATGACCTTGAAACGATCAAGATCGATGAACAGTACGGCGAACATATCGTTCGGATTGCCGTGATAGCGCTGCAATGCCTGCTCCAGCCGCTGCAGCAGCAGGGTGCGGTTGGGCAGGCCGGTGAGCGAGTCGTGCAGGGTTTCGTACTTGAGGCGGCGCTCGACGCGCTCGCGTTCGGCGATCTGTTCGCGCAGGTCGCGGTTGGCCAGGGCCAGCGCGCGGGTGCGCTCGGTGACGCGGCGCTCCAGGCTGGCGTAGGCCTGCTTCAGCGATTCGGTGGTGTGCTTGCGCTGCAGCGCGTTGGCGACGTGGTAGCTGACGAAGGTGAGCAGCTCCTGGTCGCGCACGTCGTAGGTGTGCTCGGGCGAATAACTCTGCACCGCCAGCACGCCCATCGCGCGCTCGCCCCAGATCAGCGGCACGCCCAGCCAGCACACCGAGCGCGAGCCGTGGTGGCCGATCTCGCCCTGGCGGGCCAGGCGGTCGATGTCGTCCGGCGAGGCCAGCAGCGGCTTGCCGTGGCGCAGCACGTACTCGGTGAGGCCGCGGCCGTGCGAGCGCGGCAGGCGCACCGTGTCGAACTCGTCGACCGAATACGGGAAGGTGAGCTGGTTGGGCTCTTCGTCCAGCAGCGCGATATAGAAGTTGCGTGCGTACAGCAGGCCGCCGATCACGCGGTGCACGGCGGCGTAGAAGTTGTCGAGGCTTTCCGAGGCGTTGGCCAGTTCCGCGATGCGGAACAGCGCCGCCTGCAGCCGCTCGCCGCGCTGGCGCTGCAGCACCTGCTGGCGCAGCACGCGGTTGGCTTCGCGCAGCGCGGCGGTGCGGCTGGCGACGCGGCGTTCCAGTTCGGCGTGCGCCTCGCGGCGTTCCAGTGCGGTCTGCACGTGCTTGGCGACGTAGCTGAGCAGCTCGCGGTCGTGTTCGGTGTAGTGGGTGTCCTCGCGATAGCTCTGCACCACGATGCCGCCGACCACGCGCCCGTCGCGCTGCAGCGGCACGCCGAGCCAGTCCTCGCAGACCGGCCCGAGCAGTACGAACTGGCCGGCGAACTGGCGCGACAGCTCTTCCACCGAGCCCATGATCGGCTGGCCGCTCTGCAGCAGGTTCCAGGTGAGGCTGTGGCGCATGTCCTGCAGCGGCACGCTCTGGTCGGGCAGGGGCGGATCCTTGTCCATGGTGTCGACGTAGTACGGGAAGCGCACGCTGTCGGTGGCCGGGTCGTACAGCGCGACGTAGAAGTTCTCCGCGTACATGAGGCTGCCGAGGATGCCGTGCAGCGCGTGCATCATCTCGGCCATGTTGTGTTCGGTGCTGGCCTGGTCGGCGATCGCGTAGAGCGCGCGCTGCAGGCGCTCGGCCATGGCCAGGCGGGAGATCGCCTCGTACAGGCGCGAGGTCTCGGCCAGCTGGCGCAGGCGCGAGGCGGCCATCCGGCCCAGCCAGGCGATTTCCTCGGCGGCGCCGGCCGGCAGCGGGCCTTCGGTGGCCACGGCCAGCAGGCGCTGGCACTGCGGGTCCTCGGCCAGGGCCAGCTGGCCCGGCAGGAGCGGGTCCGCGGGGGCCTCCAGCTGGCGCCAGACCAGGGAGCCGCGCACCCCGAGGGCGCGGATCATCGTCCCGCAGATTTCCATCACGGCGGCCGCGTCACCCGCCCGGAACAGACCCTCGACAGCCGCATGCAACGCCGCGGAGCCGGGCTCCGGGGGCGGGTACATGGGGGCGGCATTGGTGGGTACTGAACTCATCCGGCGTGGACCGGTCCATCGCTTAAGGTCACATACGCCTTTATATCGTCTCTGTTCAGCGTTGTCGCTGACGGAACGGGCCGGCGTAGCCGCTTTTTGGCCGGATGGGACTCCAGAATATTTTGCGGTCTGGATCACCCAATTACCGGGGCAAAATGGATGTAAGTAAAAGTTAAATTGTGGTAAGCTCCAACCACCCGAGCCCTGGGGAGGGTGTGGGTTCCATCCACGTAGAGCTTTATTCCGGTCGAACTCCATGCGTCGCCTGCTGTTGCCCATGCCATTTCTGCTGATGCCGCTTGCCGCGGCAGGGCAGTCGCTGGCCGGCGATACGCACGAGCTGGCCAACCGCCTGCTGGCCCAGAAGCCGGACCAGGTGGTGCAGGTCGGCCCGGATACGGCGGTTCCCCTGTGGCGCGGCAGCGATGGCCGCTGGCTGACGATCAAGGCCGATAGCGGCACGTTCGGCTCTGCCCAGCACAGCGACGGCCCGCTCCAGTTCAGCGTGGTCGACGCTTCCCGCGCCGTTTCCACCGACCTGACCTACGGCCTGGGCTCCAATTTCCAGGCGCATGTGGGCGTCAGCGAGCACAGCTGGATCAACAACCGCGTGCCGCGCGTGATCGGCAGCGAGATCGGTGCCACCTACAGCAGCGGCCGCTACAGCGTGGGCCTGAGCCTGGGCGCCAACAGCACGCCGAATGCCTCGGTGCTGCCGCGCCTGCTGCCGGGCGCTCCCGCCGGCGTCAACGGCCTGAACGCGTTCGACAGCAGCGCGCAGCTCAATGCCCGCGGCCGCGTGGCGCTGGACAACAAGAGCGGCATCGACCTGGGCGCCAGCGTGGGCCGTGTGCGCCTGCTGCCCGGCAACCTGCTGGGCGTCAATACGCTGGACCAGAAGGCGCTGAGCTTCGGCGTCGACCGCGGCCCGCTGGCCGTCGGCGTGGCCGGTCGCGTCATGCAGCCGGCGCTGCCGGGCACGGGCTACAACAGCGACCGCCGCTGGAGCAGCATCGACCTGGGCGTCACCCTGCGCCTGCCCTGGCAGGGCGAGCTGAGCATCGGCGCGCAGAACGTGTGGTCGTCCGGCAATGCGGTGAATACGCCCGCCGGCCCGGAGCCGGACCAGTCGCGCACGCCGTACGTGCAGTACCACCAGGATCTCTGAGTTCGTCGGCCTGACTTGATCGGCCTGGGTTGATCGACCTGAATTGATCGGCACGCAGTCGAACTCGATGCAAAACAAGAAGCCGTCGCTACTGGCGACGGCTTCTTCGTTTCGGGGCCCGTCCGAGCCGGCGCTCAGTCCTGCCGGCGGATGCGCAGGTCGCCGCTGAACGTCTCCAGCTTGATGGTCGAACCGCCGCTGCCGGCCGTGGTATCCAGCTCCGTACCCGGGCCGTGTTCCACCTTGCGCGGCGAACCGAAATCGCTGCGCAGGTCGCCACTGAACGTATTGGCGTGAATCTGCGCGGCAAGGTTGCCTGGCACCTGCACCTGCACATCGCCGCTCATGCTGTCGATGTTCATGTCGCCGCCGCCGGCCATGCCGCCGCCCACCTGCACGTCGCCGGAGACGGTGCTCAAGTTGAGCCGCTTCCACGGTCCGCCGTTGACGTGGATGCGGCCGGACACGGTCTGCAGTTCGGCCTCGCGTCCCACCGACGGAGCGAGGATGTCGCCGCTCACCGTCTGCAGGTCCACCTTGTCGGCGTGGCCGGCCAGTTCCAGGCTGCCGCTGACGCTTTCCGCTTCCACCGAGGGCGAGCGCGCGTTGATGCGCACCTTGCCGCTCACCGAATTGATCTTGATGCTGCCGCCGTCGATGCCATCGATGCTCGCCGGCGCGCTGACCACTTCCACTTCCAGCGAGGCGGCCTTGGGCACGCGCACGTCCAGCGTGGTGTTGCCCATCGCAGTGTCGTTGCTCCAGTTGAACCAGCGCGACTTGCCCGTCGATTCCACTTTCAGCTCGAGGTTGCCGTTGTCGCCCTCGAACTCCAGCGGCCTGGCGCCTTCGCCCAGGCGGCCGGTGACCTGCACCTGGTTGCGGTCCCAGGCGGTGACGGTGACCGAGCCTTTGACGTTGCTGATCTGCAGCTGCACGTTGGGCTTGGCGTCGTGGCTGAGGTTGATCGGCGTATCGGCGTAGGCCTGGCCGATCGCCAGGGCCAGCAGCAGGACAGGTAGATTGCGTGCGGTTTTCATGATTGTGCTCCGGTGACTCAGCCTGCCTGTTGTTCCATCTGGCGCAGTTGCGACTGGCGTTTGGCGGTGCGGTCCAGCAGACGCTGCAAGGCGGGGGAATGCGGTGCCTGCTGGATGGCCTGTTGCAGTTCCATGCGTGCGGCGTCCAGTTCCACCGCCGCGCCGGCCAGGCGCGGGTCGGAGGGTTTCCAGTTCGCCGGCACCTGTACTTCGAGCGTGGCGGGCGCTTCGACCCGCAGCCGATGATTGATCGCGACAGCCAGCAGCGACAGTCCGGCGAAGCTCGCCGCGAGCATCCAGGCGTGGCTGCGCCGTGCGCGCGGGGTTACCGCGGCGGCGGGCGCTGCGGCATCCAGCTTCGCTTCGATGTCCACCCACAGGTCTCGCCGCGGGGACACCGGCTCGCGCAGGGCGCGCATCTGGCGATGCCATTCGAATTCGTTCATGACGCTTCTCCAAGTACCTTGCGCAGCAGTCCGCGTGCGCGGTGCAGCTGCGCTTTCGACGAGCCGACGGCCATGCCGAGCTCGGCGCTGATTTCCTCGTGCCGCCAGCCTTCCACGTCGTGCAGGACCAGCACGGCGCGCGCGCGTGGCGGCAGTTTGCCGATCGCACGTTCCAGTTCGTCGCGTTCGGCCGCACAGAACGGAGTCTGGCCGTGATCCGGCAGGTCGTCCTGGTCCATCGTGCTGACCGGGTCGGCGCCGCGCGAGCGGATGTCCATCAGCGCCACGTTCACCGCCAGGCGATACAGCCAGGTGCCGAACGCGCTTTCGTGACGGAAGCCGGCGAGTTTCTGCCAGGCGCGCACGAAGGCATCCTGGGTCAGGTCCTCGGCGCGTGCGTGGTCGTAGCCGGCCAGCCGGAGTACCGCGCCGTAGACGCGATCCGCATGCCGGCGATAGAGCCGCTGGAACGCTGCCCGGTCGCCGTCCGCAGCGGCGCGCACGTCGGCGGCGTCGTCGTCGGGCGCTGCGACGATGGCAGGCGGCATGGGGTTTCCGGTGGTGGCGCAGGCGCTGATCATCTTGCCAGCTTGGATGCGCCGTGGCGCGGCAAGGTTTAGAGGAGGGGGCTCATCGGCCATCGGTCATGGCCGCGATGCGGAAGGCGGCGGCCGGGCCTTGCGCCACGGCCGCCGCGAACGTCAGGAAGCGACCGCGGAAGCCCGCGGCGCGCCGGCAAGCGCGCCGGCGACGCGCTGCAGTTCGTCATGCAGGCGCTGCGGCATGCGCTGGCCGAACTCGCTCAGGTAGCCGCCGATGGCGGCGGCCTCGGCCTGCCAGCCGGCTTCGTCGACGTGCAGCAGCTCGTCCAGCGCGGCGGCGTCGAGGGCCAGGCCTTCGGTACGCAGCTCGCCCCGGGCCGGCAGCGTGCCGATCGGCGTATCGACACCGGCGGCCTTGCCTTCGACGCGGGCGATCATCCATTCCAGCACGCGCAGGTTGTCGCCGAAGCCCGGCCACAGGAACTTGCCGTCCTTGCCTTTGCGGAACCAGTTGACGTGGAAGATCTTCGGCAGTTGCGCGCCCGGCTGGTCGAACGACAGCCAGTGCTTGAAATAGTCGCCGTAGTGGTAGCCGCAGAACGGCTTCATCGCCATCGAATCGCGGCGCAGCACGCCGACCGCGCCGGTGGCCGCGGCGGTGGTTTCCGAGCCCATCGCGCCGCCGACCAGCACACCGTGCGCCCAATCGCGCGCCTCGAACACCAGCGGCACCAGGGAGGGGCGGCGGCCGCCGAATACGATCGCGCTGATCGGCACGCCCTGCGCGTCCTCGGCCTTGGGCGACCAGGTCGGGCACTGCTTCGCGCTTACCGTGAAACGCGCATTGGGATGCGCGGCCGGTCCGTTGGCCGGGTCATAGGCGCGGCCCTGCCAGTCGAGCGCCGGCTCGCCCGGCAGGCCTTCCCACCACGGCTGGTTGTCGGCGGTGACGGCGACATTGGTGAAGATGGTGTCGCGCGCGATGCTGGCGAGCGCATTGGGATTGCTGCCCGCGCTGGTGCCCGGCGCCACACCGAAGAAGCCGGCCTCGGGATTGATCGCGTACAGGCGGCCGTCCGCGCCGGGGCGCATCCAGCAGATGTCGTCGCCGACGGTCCACACCTTCCAGCCGTCGCGGCGATAGCCTTCCGGCGGAATCAGCATGGCCAGGTTGGTCTTGCCGCAGGCCGAGGGGAATGCGGCGGCAATGTAATGCGTCTGCCCCTGCGGATTCTCGATGCCGACGATCAGCATGTGCTCGGCCAGCCAGCCCTCGGACTTGGCCTGCCAGCTGGCGATGCGCAGCGCGTGGCACTTCTTGCCCAGCAGCGCGTTGCCGCCGTAGCCGGAGCCGTAGGACTTGATCGCCAGGTCCTCGGGGAAATGCATGATGAAGCGGCGCTCCGGGTCCAGCTCGCCGGTGGAGTGCAGCCCCTTCACAAAGGTCTCTTCGCGCTCGATGCGCGCCAGCGCCGCGGCGCCCATGCGCGTCATGGTGCGCATGTTGGCGACCACGTAGGGGCTGTCGGTGATCTCCACGCCGCAGCGGGCCAGCGGGGAGTCGATCGGGCCCATGCAGTACGGGATGACGTACATGGTGCGGCCTTCCATGCAGCCGTCGAACAGGCCGTCCATCTTGGCGTGGGCCTCGGCCGGGTCCATCCAGTGGTTGTTCGGGCCGGCGTCCTCGCGCTCCTTGGTGCAGACGAAGGTGAGGTGTTCGACGCGGGCCACGTCGGAAGGGCTCGAGCGGTGCAGGTAGCAGCCCGGATGGGTCTGCTGGTTCAGTTCGACCAGGTCGCCGGTCTGCAGCATCTGCTGCACCAGCGCCTGGTATTCGGCGTCAGAGCCATCGCACCAATGGATGCGGGCGGGGCGGGTCAGCGCCGCCGCCTCGTCGACCCAGCGCTGCAGCGCCTCCAGCTTGCTCGCCATGCGTTCCTCTCTCTGGTCTTAGAACAAAAAAGAGCAGAAACGGTAGTTTGCGTGTACTGGCATTGCAAGGCGGAGTGCAGCAAAGCGGCCCTGCAGTGCCGCCAAGCCGCTGATGCGGCTGGTCTTTCAGCCAGGCGTGAGCGTCTTGATCATGTGCTCGACGTAGGCATCGAACTCTTCATGGCTGATGCGCGGTAGACCCAGCGTGAAGTTGAGCTGGAGGAAGCCCACGTAGGCCGCATAGGTGAGGCGCGCGCGATTCAGTGCCTCGTCCGGCGCCAGGCCGGCCTCGCGGTAGATGTTGGTGAGGAATTCCATGCGCCGCTGCGAGACGCGGGCCATCACCGGCACCACCTGCGGGTGGTCCAGCGCCTTGAGCAGGGCGGCATAGACGCGGTGCGGGGCGATCTCGTGGGCGACGCGGCGGAACAGTTCCGGCAGGCGGGCGCGCGGGTCGGGCATGGCCTCGATCTGGCTGATCACTTCGCGCTCGCCGTACTGTTCCCAGCGCTCCAGCGCCGCCTGCAGCAGGGCCTCGCGGGTGCGGAAGTGCCAGTAGAAGCTGCCCTTGGTGACCCCGAGCTGGCGGGCCAGGGCTTCCACGGCCAGGGCGCCTACGCCCTGGTCGGCAATCAGCTTGAGGGCGGCATCTTCCCAATCTTCGGCGGAAAGACGGGTGCGTTCGGGTTTGGCGCTGGCATTCATTCCAGCATGGTAGCCCCAGTCCTAGGCTTTGCAATCCGAACGGGCATGGTTGACGGCGGCTTGGAGGGCAATCCATACTCGTCCGTATGGTTACTGTCGCGTCCATTGCCGATTCGTCCTCGCGCTTCACCGCCGCCGATGGCGTGCGGCTGGCGATCGACGTGCGCCAGCCGGAGGGCCGGCCGCCCCTGCTGTTTGCCCACGGCTTCGGCCAGACCCGCCACGCCTGGACCGCCACCGCGGATGCGCTGGCCGGCGAGGGTTGCCGTTGCGTCAGCTTCGACAGCCGCGGCCATGGCGAAAGCGAGCGCGTGCCCGGCGGCGATTACCACATGGAACAGTTCGTGGCCGACCTGGTCGGGCTGGCCCGCGCGCAGCCGGAACCGCCGGTGCTGGTCGGCGCCTCGATGGGCGGCCTGCTCGGCCTGGTGGTGGCCGGCGAGATCGAACCCACGCTGTTCCGCGCCCTGGTGCTGGTGGATATCACCCCGCGCTGGGAGACCGCCGGCGTCGAGCGCATCCTCGCCTTCATGCAGGCGCATCCGGACGGTTTCGCCGACTACGCCGAAGCGGCCGAGCAGATCGCCGCCTACCTGCCGCACCGGCCTGGCCGCAAGAGCGAAGACCAACTGCGCCCGCTGCTGCGCGAAGGCGCCGACGGCCGCCTGCGCTGGCACTGGGACCCGGCCCTGCTCGGCGGCGACCTGGTGCGCGAGAGCGAGCGCTACCAGCCGCGCCTGATGAGCGCCGCGGCTAACGTGCGCGCGCCGCTGCTGCTGCTCTCCGGCGGACGCAGCGACGTGGTCTCGCGCGACACGGTCGACGAATTCCTGCGCCTGGCCCCGCATGCCGAGCACGTGGAACTGCCGCGCGCCACGCATATGGTGGCCGGCGACGCCAACGACGCTTTCACCCGTGAGATCGCACGCTTCCTGCGGACTCTGGATGGTGAAGCCACGCATTGAATGCCGCACGGACGCGGAACCTGATCGAGTAGTTCTTATGCCTGTCCATCGCAACAACGCCATTCGCGACGAGGTGCTTCCATGTCCGTGATCCTCACCCTGCTGGCGGCGCTCATCGCTACCGGCGCCTGTGCCTACCATCGCAGCAGCCTGCGGACCTGGGCGGTCGTCACGCTCGGCGCCACGGTGATCGTGGGCCTGATCGCGGGCGCGCCGGTCACCACCGTCGTGCTGCTGGTCATCGAGCTGCTGGTCGCGGTGCCGCTGCTGATGCTGGACTTCCGCCGCAAGAAGATCAGCGCGCCGCTGCTGAAGCTGTTCGCCAAGGTCACGCCGAAGCTGTCGGAGACCGAGCAGACCGCGCTGGAGGCCGGCACCGTCGGCTTCGAAGGCCAGCTGTTCTCCGGCAAGCCGGACTGGCACGAGCTGATCAAGCAGCCCAAGCCGGAGCTGAGCACCGAAGAGCAGGCCTACATGGACGGCCCGGTCGAGCAGCTCTGCGGCATGCTCAACGACTGGCAGATCACCCACGAGCTGGCCGACCTGCCGCCGGAGGTCTGGGCCTTCGTCAAGAAGCACAAGTTCTTCGGCATGATCATCCCGAAGCAGTACGGCGGCCTGGGCTTCTCGGCGCTGGCGCATTCGGCCGTGCTGCAGAAGCTGGCGACCATGTCGGCCACGGTCGCCTCCACCGTCGCGGTGCCCAACTCGCTCGGCCCGGCGGAGCTGCTGCTGCACTACGGCAGCGACGAGCAGAAGAACTACTACCTGCCGCGCCTGGCGGTGGGCGAGGAGATTCCCTGCTTCGCCCTCACCGGCCCGTACGCCGGCTCCGACGCCACCTCGATCACCGACTACGGCATCGTGTGCAAGCAAGTGGTCGATGGCGTCGAGACGCTCGGCATCCGCCTGACCTTCGACAAGCGCTACATCACGCTGGCGCCGATCGCCACCGTGGTCGGCCTGGCTTTCCGCATGTACGACCCGGACCAGCTGCTGGGCGACAAGGACGACCTCGGCATCACCCTGGCGCTGATCCCGCGCTCGACCCCGGGCCTGGAGATCGGCCGCCGCCACTTCCCGCTCAACATCCCGTTCCAGAACGGCCCGGTGCACGGCAAGGACATCTTCGTGCCGATGTCGGTGCTGATCGGCGGCCCGGGCATGGCCGGCCACGGCTGGCGCATGCTGGTGGAATGCCTGTCGGTCGGCCGCGCCATCTCGCTGCCGTCCAATGCCACCGGCGGCGTGCGTTCCGCGGTTGCCGCGACCGGCGCCTATGCGCGCATGCGCAAGCAGTTCGGCCTGTCCATCGCGCGTTTCGAAGGCGTGGAAGAGGCGCTGGCGCGCATCGGCGGCCTCACCTACGCCACCGCCGCGCTGTCGCGTGCCACGGCCGCCGCGGTGGACCGCGGCGAGAAGCCGGCGGTGCCCTCGGCGATCGCCAAGTACCACGCCACCGAATGGGGCCGCATCATCGCCGGCGACGCCATGGACGTGCACGGCGGCAAGGCCGTGCAGCTGGGTCCGAAGAACTACGCCGGCCGCGCCTGGCAGGGCGTGCCGATCGCCATCACGGTGGAAGGCGCGAACATCATGACGCGCAGCCTGATGATCTTCGGCCAGGGCGCGATCCGCTGCCATCCCTACGTGCTGAAGGAAATGCAGGCGCTGTCGATCAACGACTACGGCGACCGCCTGAAGACTTTCGACCGCCTGCTGTTCAGCCATATCGGCTTCGGCATCTCCAACGCGGTGCGCGCCTTCACCTTCGGCATCACCGGCTCGCGCATCGGCGAAACGGCGGGCGATGCCTACACCCGCCGCTACTACCGCAAGCTCGACCGCTACTCGGCCGCGCTGGCGCTGTGCGCGGACACCTTCATGGGTGTGCTCGGCGGCAAGCTGAAGTTCAAGGAAAAGCTGTCCGCGCGCCTGGGCGACGTGCTGAGCTACCTGTACATCGCCAGCGCCATGCTCAAGCGCTACGAGGACACCGGCCGTCCGGAAGCGGACCGCCCGCTGCTGGCCTGGGCTTTCCACGAATGCATGTGGCGTACGCAGATGGCGCTGGACGGCGCGATCCGCAACTTCCCGGTGCGCCCGGTCTCCTGGCTGCTGCGCGCGCTGGTGTTTCCGTTCGGCCGCCGCGAAGTGCCGCCGTCCGATCGCCTCGGCCGCCGCGTCGCAGCGATCATCACCGCACCGGGCGAAGCCCGCGACCGCCTGCTGGAATGGGTCTATCTCACCCCGACGGCGAACAACACGGTCGGCCGTATGAATGCGCTGCTGCCGGACGTGATCGCCGCCGAGCCGGTGGAGCGCAAGTTCCTCAAGGCGCAGAAGGCCGGCCAGTTCAAGTCGCACGACTACCTCGGCCAGCTGGCCGAGGCCGAGAAGGCCGGCCTGATCGACAGCGCCGAGGCCGCCCTGCTCAAGCGCGTGCGCGAGGGCGTGTTCGAGTTCATCTCGGTGGACGATTTCGATCCGGCCGAGCTGGGCGCGGCCAAGGCCAAGGACGAAACGAAGAAGCTGGCCGACGCGGCTTAAACCAGCGATTTAAACCAGCGGCATGCAACGGCGGGATCCGGCGTATCCGGCTCCCGCCGTTTTTTATGGCGCCATCACGCAACGGTTCTTGCCGTCTTCCTTGGCCTTGTACAGCGCGCGGTCCGCGGCCTGGATCAGGTCCTCGTCGTTGCGCGCATCGCCGGCCCACAGCGCGATGCCCTGGCTGGCGCTCACCTGCGCGATGAACGGCCCGCGGCGTCCTTCGAGCGGGTAGGGCGCGGCCAGTTCGCCGCCCAGTTCGCGGCAGCGATGCAGCAGGCCGTCGACGTCGGAGACATCCTCCAGGACCAGCGCGAACTCGTCGCCGCCCAGGCGCGCCACGGTGTCGCTGGCGCGCAGCGCCGCGTTCAGGCGTCCGGCGATGGCGCGCAGCAGATCGTCGCCGGCCGGATGGCCGTGCTGGTCGTTGACGCCCTTGAAGCCGTCGATGTCCAGCAGCACCAGCGCGAACGCACTGCCATGCCGCGGCGCGCGCTGCATCGCGGTGCGCAGCCGGTCGTGGAACAGCACGCGGTTGGGCAGGCCGGTGAGCATGTCATGCGTGGCCTGGTGGCGGATCGCCGCCTCGGCCCGCTCGCGCTCGGCCATCTCGATGCCGAGCTGGTGGTTGCGTTCGGACAGCTCGCTCAAGGTCGCGCGCAGCTGCGCGCGCGCCTCGTACAGCTCCAGGAACACGCGCACCTTCGATTGCAGGATGGTGTCGTTCACCGGCTTGGCGATGTAGTCCACCGCACCGAAGCGGTAGCCCTTCAGCCGGTGGATGTCGTCCGCATAGGCCGCGGTGACGAAGATGATCGGCGTCTCGTGCAGCTGGCCGGATTCGCCCATCAGCGAGGCCACCTCGTAGCCGTCCATGTCCGGCATGTTCACGTCGAGCAGGATCAGCGCGAACTCGTGGTCCAGGCACAAGGTCAGCGCCTCGTTGCCGCTGCTCGCCTCCAGCAGATCGGCGCCGCAATTGGCCAATAGCCGCCGCATCGCCACCAGGTTGGCGTGGGTGTCGTCGACGACCAGGATCTTCGGGCGGGCGATGTTCATGCGAGACAGAGCCGGTTGAGTAGCGAGGGAATATCCGCCAGCGGCAGGCAATGATCGGCGCCGGCGCGTTCCAGCGCGGCCTGCGGCATGGTGGGGCTTTCCGCATCGCCGGGCTCCTGCACGATGGCGATGCCGCCGTGGCCGCGGATCGTCGCCAGTCCTTGGGCGCCGTCGCTGTTGGCGCCGGTGAGCACCACGCCGACCAGGGCGTCGCGATAGGCCTCGGCGGCGGAATCGAATAATACGTCGATCGAAGGGCGGGCGTAGCTGACGCGCGGATCCACGCTCAGCGCGAAGCGGCGGTCGTGTTCGATCAGCAGGTGATAACCGCTGGGCGCCACGTGCACCGTGCCGGCCTGCGGCAGCTCGCGCTCGCGCGCTTCGGTCACGCGCAGGCGGGTATGCCGCGCCAGCAGCTCGCACATCAGCTCGACCGTGGCCGAGCCGGTGTGGCAGCACACCAGCAGCGGCTGCGGCAGGCGCGGATCCACTTGCGCCAGCAAGCGTTCCAGGGCGGTGAGGCCGCCGGCCGAGCACCCGATCGCGATGGCTTCGGGCGCCACCTCAGCCTGCCCTGGGCGCTTTGGCGCCGAGCCGGTAGATGCGCAGGCCGGCGTCGACCGGCACGAAGTCCGCCGCGGCCGGCGCGAAGTCCAGGCTTTCGCGCGTGCCCAGGCAGAGGAAGCCGCCGCGCACCAGGCTGTCGCGGAACAGGCCCAGGGTGCGGTCCTGCAGCGGGTCGGAGAAATAGATCAGCACATTGCGGCACAGCACCAGGTGCGCTTCGCAGAACACTTCGTCGGTGACCAGGTTGTGGTTGGCGAAGATCACGTTGCGGCGCAGCCGGCTGTCCAGCTTCAGCAGTTCGTAGCGCGCGCTGTAGTAGTCGGCGAGCGTATGGCTGCCGCCGGCCGCCAGATAATTGCGCGACCACAGCTGCGCTTCGCGCGCCGGGTAGATGCCTTCCTGGGCGTGGCGCAGCGCGGCCGGATTGAAATCGGTGGCATAGATCTGCGTGCGTTCGTACAGGCCCGCTTCCTCCAGCAGGATGGCCAGCGAATAGACCTCCTGCCCATGCGCGCAGCCGGCCTGCCAGATGTTGATCTGCGGATACGAGGCCAGTAGCGGGAGCACCTGCTCGCGCAGCGCGCTGAACACTTCCGGGTCGCGGAACATCTCCGACACCGGCACCGACAGTCCCTCCAGCACGGTGGTCAGGAAATCCGCCTCGTGCAGCAGGCGGCCGGTGAGCGCGCTGATGGTGCCGGTGCCATGGGCGTGGACCAGCTGCTGCACGCGCCGCTTGAGCGAGGCAGGCGCGTACTGGCTGAAGTCGTAGCCGTGGCGCGCCTGCAGCGCGCGCACGAACAGCTCCACCTCGATGTCCTCGAGTTCGCCGTCCGTCCTGCCGGCGCTGTGCTCCTTCATCGATGCAGCCACACGCGCAGCATCGAGGACAGCTTGTCGATGTCGATCGGCTTGGACAGGTAATCGTTGGCGCCGGCCTCCAGGCATTTCTCACGATCGCCGCGCATGGCCTTGGCGGTGAGCGCGATGATCGGCAGCTTGGCGAAGCGCGGCTGCGCGCGGATCTCGCGGATGGTGTCGTAGCCGTCCATCACCGGCATCATGATGTCCATCAGCACCAGTTCGAGGCCGCCCTGCTCGTCCAGCGCCTTGAGCGCCTTCAGGCCGTCCTGCGCCATGTTCACCTGCATGCCCCAGCCGCGCAGCACCTTGGACAGTGCGAACAGGTTGCGCATGTCGTCGTCCACCAGCAGCACCTTGCGCCCGCTCAGCTCGCTGGGCATGCCGTTGATGGCCGGCGCCTGCGCCGGCGCGGCAGCGGTGGAAACACTTGCTGTCGCGGACGGCACGCTGCGGCCCTTGCCGTCGCGGATGCTGTGCAGGAACAGGCTGACCTCGTCCATCAGCCGCTCCGGCGAGCGCGCGCCCTTGATCACGATGCTGTCGGTGTACTGGCGCAGCTTGAGGCTTTCCTCGCGGCTCAGCTCGCGGCCGGAATAGATCACCACCGGCGGGGTGCTGGCGCCGTTGCCCAGGCGCTCGAGGAACTCCATGCCGTCCATGCCGGGCAGGCCCAGGTCGAGCACGATGCAGTCGTAGCTGCCTTCCGCCAGGCGCTGCTGCGCTTCCTCGGCGCTGCCGGCCTCGTCGATGGTGACGTCGTCGCCGCGCAGCAGGGTGCGCATCGCCGCGCGCGAATCCGCGTCATCATCGACGATCAGCAGCCGGCGCGCCTGGCCCTCGGCGAAATGCAGCAGGCGGTCGAAGGCGCCGTCGATCGATTCGCGGCTCACCGGCTTGGTGAGGAAGCCCACCGCGCCGAGGTCGCGGCCGCGGCTGGCGTCGTCGACGGCGGAGATGAAATGCACGGGGATATGGCGGGTCGCGGCGTTTTCCTTCAGGCGCGCGATCACCGTCCAGCCGTCCATGCCCGGCAGCATCACGTCGAGCAGGATGCCGGTGGGACGGAAGCGCTGCGCCAGCTGCAGGCCGGACTCGCCGTCGGCGGCGGCCAGCGCGCGGTAGCCCTTGCGGCGCACCATGTCGGCGAGGATGCGCGCGAACACCGGATCGTCCTCGACGATCAGGATCGCGGTGTCGCCCGGCGCCAGCGTGTCGCGATCGTCCTCGATGGTCTCGGGCAGCAGTGCGCTGCTGAACGGCGCCGGCCGGGCTTCCATCGGTGCGCTCTGCGTCGGCGAGGGTGCAGCGGCACCATCGACGCTCTCGGGCAACAGCATGGTGAAGATGCTGCCGCGGCCTTCTTCGCTGTCCAGCACGACGCTGCCGCCGAGCAGCTCCACCAGCCGGCGCGAGATGGCCAGGCCCAGGCCGGTGCCGCCGTACTGGCGGCTGGTGCTTGCATCGACCTGCTCGAACGCGTTGAACACGCGCTCGGCCTTGGCGCGCGGAATGCCGATGCCGGTGTCGTGCACCGCGATGGCGATCGCGGGTTTGCCTTGCAGCGCTTCCGGCAGCGCCAGGCCGGCCGGTGGACGCGCGATGCGCACGGTGACACCGCCCTGGTGGGTGAACTTGAAGGCGTTGCCGACCAGGTTGTTCGCCACCTGTTCGAGCTTGGCCGCGTCGGTATGGATGCTCGCCGGCACGCCCGGCTCGATCTCCACGCGGAATTCCAGCCCCTTTTCCTGCGCCACGTGGGCGAAAGTGCGCTTGAGCGCGCGCTCCAGGTCGGTCAGCGGCAGGTCGGCCAGCACCAGTTCCATCTTGCCGGCCTCGACCTTGGACAGGTCGAGGATGTCGTTGATCAGGCGCAGCAGGTTGCTGCCGGAGTCGTGGATGATGCGCGCGGATTCGATCTGCTCGCCGTCCAGGTTGCCCTCGCGGTTCTCGGCCAGGCTGCGCGACAGGATCAACAGGCTGTTGAGTGGCGTGCGCAGCTCGTGCGACATGTTGGCGAGGAATTCCGATTTGTACTGGCTGGCGCGCGCCAGCTCGTCGGCCTTTTCCTGCGTCTCGTGCTGCAGTGCTTCGAGCATGCGTTTCTGCTCGTTGAGCGTCTCGGTCTTCTGGCGCAGTTCTTCGTTGCTGGCCTGCAGTTCCTCGGTCTGCACGCGCAGCTCCTCCTCGGAGGCGAGCAGGCGTTGCGACTGCTCCTGCAGTTCGTGCGTCTTGTGGTTGAGTTCCTCGTTGCTGGTCTGCAGTTCCTGCTGCTGGTTGCGCAGGGTTTCCTCGGAGGCGCGCAGCTCGTCGGCCTGTTCCTGCGTCTGGCGCAGCAGTTCGCGCGTGCGCACGGCGCGGCCGAGGTTTTCCAGCGAAAGCGCGGCGATCGGCAGCAGTTCCTCCAGCAGGTTTTCCTGGGCATAGCTCAGGTGCTGGAAGCTCGCCAGCTCCAGCACGCCCAGCAGTTTGTCGCGCGACAGCAGCGGCAGCACGCTGATGCTGGCCGGCGGGGCCTCGCCGGTGGCGGAATGGATGCGCACATAGTCGGCGGGCACGTCCTGCAGGGTGATCGGCTTGCGTTCCAGCGCGCTCTGGCCGACCAGGCCCTCGCCCAGCGCATAGGTCGTGCTCAGGTGGCGGCGCTCGCGATAGCCGTAGCTGCCCTGCAGCTCCAGGCTGCGCCGCTCCTCGTCGTAGACGTAGAACACCGCCACGCCGACACCCAGCAGCGGTGCCAGGACGCCGGTGAGGCGGTCGCCGAATTCGCGCTGGTCGCCCACTTTCTGCAGTTCGCCGGCGATCTCGGTGGCATGGCCCTTCACCCAGGCCTGCTCGCTGGTCTCGATCGCCATCTGCTTGAACACCTGCAGCGCGCGGGCGATCTCGCCGATCTCGTCGCGGCGTTCGGTCTGGCGGATCTCGATGTTGTGGTCGTGCGAGGCCAGCTGGGTCATCAGGCCGGCCATGCGGATGATCGGGCGGGTGATCAGCTTGGAGGTCAGCACGATCACCCACCAGCCGAAGCCCAGGCTCAGCAACATGGTGCCCCAGGTCATCGCCCGCACGATCATGACGTCGCGGCGCTGCGTGGCTTCGCGCTGGTCGAGCAGCGCCTGTTCGGAGTCCTGCATCTGCTTGACGATGGTCAGCAGGTCATCGATCCGCAGCGCGCTGTGATTGAGGTAGTTCTGCTGGATATTGGTGCGTTCCAGCGCCGCCGCCGCGGGATCGGCCGCATGGATGTCGTTGATGGCGTCGATGCCCTCGTGCCGCACGTCCTTGTGCCATTGGATGGCCATGGTGCGCAGGCGGTCCAGGCGGGTCTGCTGGACCGGGTTGTCCTCGGTCAGCTTCCACAGGATCCCGATGTTCTTGGCGAGCGCGCTGTTCGCGCGTTCGAAATTCGCCAGCTCCTGCGGGGAGGGCGCGAGCAGATAGCCGCGCAGGGAGGCGCGGCCGTGCAGCAACTCCTGCGCCACGTCGTCCAGGCTGCTGAGTACCGCCAGGGTATGCCGCGTCCAGCGCGTGCTTTCTTCCTGGCGCGACAGGGTGGTGAGCGTCACCACGCCGCAGATCACGAACAACAGCACCAGGCTGCCGATGGCCAGCTGGATCTTGTGCTGGATCGGCTGGTGCGCCAGCCAGGAATAGCGGCGGGGGGCGGTGGCCATGCGGGTTCCCTGTATCGTCTGGCCGGGGCTGTCCGGCCTGCGGTGCGCGCAGGGTAGCGCAGCCGGCGTCAGGCCGGCGTGGTCGGCGGGCGGCGCTTCCAGGACGGGGGCACGATCGAGCCGCGGCGCAGGGCAATGGCCAGCAGCAGGGCGCTCAGGCTGCTGCAGACCAGCAGGGCGACCACCGAGGCCTCGGCGCCGAAGCCGCCGCCGCTGAGCCAGGTCGGGCCAGTCAGGCTGGCGACCAGGAAGCCGTGCGCCGGAAGGCCGGATACGGCGATGCCGAACACGGTGCCCTGCATGACGTTCCAGGCCAGGTGCATGCCCACGCAGATCCACAGCGAGCGGGTCACGTGGTAAAGCAACCCCAGCAGGATGCCGGCCTCGATGGCGATCGCCGCCGAGCTCCAGGCGGTCGCCCCGGGGTTGCCCAGGTGCGCGGCGCCGAAGAACAGCGCCGAAATCGCCAGCGCCCACCAGGTGCCGAGGCCTTCCTCGACGATGCGGAACAACACGCCACGCGACAGGATTTCCTCGCCCAGCCCCGCGCCCAGGCCGACCACCAGTACGGCCGGCACCCAGTCGGCGGCGGGGTCGGTACGCAGCACGTGGTAGCTGCCGAGCAGCCACAGCGCGGCCACCGTGATGCTCATCAAGGCGATGCCGATCAGCAGGCCCAGGCCGCCTTGCGCCGGCAGGCGGCGCAGCGACAGCTCCGCGACAGGACGGCGCTCGACGCCACGCACAAGCGCCAGGTAGGCGATCAGCGCGGGCAGGACCTGCTCAAGCAGCATGGCCAGCGCGCGCAGCGCCGGATCGGCGTCCTTGGCGGTCCAGCCCAGCAGGTGGAGTAGGGAGCCGAGCAGGAAACCGGCCGCGATCATCGTCACCACGAAGCTGACGATGCGCGCCACCGGCGAGAACACCAGCCGGCGCTGCCACCTGGTGGCATTCGCGGGGGTGACGAAGGCGAGCTGGGTTCCGATTGCGTCCATGCGGTCCACGGGTCAGACGTCCAACGAGGCGGCGTGCTCGCGCGTGGCCGAGAAGCGTACCTGCGGCCAGCGCTCCTGCGCCAGCTGCAGGTTGACCCGCGACGGCGCCAGGTAGACCAGCTCGCCGGCGGCGTCCACCGCCAGGTTCATCGCGTTCTTCTCGCGGAATTCTTCCAGCTTCTTCTCGTCGCCGCAGTGCACCCAGCGCGCCGTGGCCACGCCGACCGGCTCGAACGCGGCATCGACGCCATATTCGTCCTTCAGGCGGTACGCCACCACGTCGAACTGCAGCACGCCGACCGCGCCCAGCACCAGGTCGTTGCTCATCAGCGGGCGGAAGAACTGCGTGGCGCCTTCTTCCGACAGCTGGGCCAGGCCCTTCTGCAGCGCCTTCATCTTCAGCGGATCGCGCAGGCGCGCGCGGCGGAACAGCTCCGGCGCGAAGTTGGGGATGCCGGTGAACGAGACCGGCTCGCCCTCGGTGAAGGTGTCGCCGATGCTGATGGTGCCGTGGTTGTGCAGGCCGATCACGTCGCCGGGGTAGGCGCTCTCGACGATCTCGCGGTCGCTGGCCATGAAGGTCAGCGCATTGGCGATGCGGACCTCCTTGCCTGTGCGCGTCTGGATCATCTTCATGCCGGCGGTGTAGGTGCCCGAGCACACGCGCATGAAGGCCACGCGGTCGCGGTGCGCCGGGTCCATGTTGGCCTGGATCTTGAACACGAAGCCGGTGAGTTTCTCCTCGTCCGGCTCGATCTCGCGGCTGAGCGTGGCGCGCGGCTTGGGCGAGGGCGCGTGCTCGACGAAGAAATCCAGCAGCAGCTGCACGCCGAAGTTGTTCACCGCCGAACCGAAGAACACCGGCGTGAGCTTGCCGGCCTGGTACTGCGCCAGGTCGAACGGATGCGAGGCGCCCTGCACCAGTTCCAGCTCGTCGCGCAGCTCCGCCAGCGCCTCGGCGCCGATAGCGGCTTCGAGGCCCGGCGCGTCGAGGCCCTTGAAGATGGTCGAATCCTGGCGCGTGAAGTTCTTGCCCGGCTCGAACACGTGCACTTCGTCCAGCAGCAGGTGGTACACGCCTTTCAGGCGCTTGCCCATGCCGATCGGCCAGGTCAGCGGCGCGCAGGCGATGCCCAGCACCGCTTCCACTTCGTCCAGCAGGTCGATCGGCGAGCGGCCCTCGCGGTCGAGCTTGTTGATGAAGGTCATGATCGGCGTGTCGCGCAGGCGGCACACCTCCATCAGCTTGATGGTGCGTTCCTCCACGCCCTTGGCGCAGTCGATCACCATCAGTGCGGAGTCCACCGCGGTGAGCACGCGGTAGGTGTCTTCCGAGAAGTCCGCGTGGCCGGGCGTATCCAGCAGATTGACGATCTTGCCTTCGTAGGGGAACTGCATCACCGACGAGGTGACCGAGATGCCGCGCTCCTTTTCCAGCGCCATCCAGTCCGAGGTCGCATGGCGCGCGGCCTTGCGGCCCTTGACCGAGCCGGCCATCTGGATCGCGCCGCCGAACAGCAGCAGTTTTTCCGTGAGCGTGGTCTTGCCGGCGTCGGGATGACTGACGATGGCGAAGGTGCGGCGGCGGAGGGTTTCGTCGAGGTGGGTGGGCATGCGCGGTGATCGGGCGGTGAGGCGAACCCGATATTCTACCGTGCCGGGGCGTTGCCTGACCCTTCAAGGGCAATCCGCCGCCGCTCCAGGCTTTCCTCCGACCACACCTCGCTGCGCCGGTAGAGCTCCGCCACCGCCCGCGCGCCCTCCGGGATCACCACCCACGGCTGCTTGCTGGCGGTGAAGACGTGGATGTCCGGCGGCAGGCGGTCGGGGTCGTCCAGCGTGCCGACGCGGACGAAGGCGAAGGTGGCGCCGCCGCCGGCGTAGTGGCTCCACAGCGCGACCATGCAGTCGGGGCAGCGGGCGACCTGCTGGCCCTTGCCGCTGAAGCTGGGGACGGTTTCGACCAGGGGCCGGCCGCGCAGCAGTTTCAGGCGGTCGGTTTCGATCACGGCGTTCAGCGCGAAGGCGGCGCCGCTTTCGCGCTGGCACCAGCGGCAATGGCAACAATGGACGATCAGGGGGCCGCTGGTGAGGCGGTAGCGGACGTCGCCGCAGCTGCAGCCGCCATCCAGGGGCAGGAACTCGACGGTCATCGGGAAGGCTCCCGGCGCGGTTCGGACGGCCCAGCCTAACCGACCAGCAGGTCCTCGTAGAAGGCGCCGTAGGGCTCGCTGGGGTGGGCGATCTGGATTTCCAGGATCCACAGGCCGCTGGAGGGCGCCTGTTCCAGCGTGCCCAGGTCGCCGGCCTTGTGGATCGCGTGCGGGAAGTCGCCCACGCGGTGGCCCTTGATGGCGTGGTTGAGGCGCCAGCCCATGGCCTGGGCCCGCTCGCCGGCGAAGGCGTACAGCGCCTCGCCGCTCAGGCCCCGCGTGCGCCAGGCCGCGGCGACCTCGTCGAACAGCGTGCGCGCGGCCTCGGCGCAGGCCTGCCTGGCGGGGTCGGCGCCGGTGGTGAAGGTGTCGCCGACGTCGCCCTCGTGGCCTTCGAAGACCAGGCCCAGGTCGATGAAGTAGATGTCGTCCTCGCCCAGGCGCAGGTCGGGGTTGGAGCGCTCGCGGAAGCTCAGCGTGGTGTTCGCGCCGATGCGGATCACCACCGGGTGCCACAGCCGTTCCAGCCCATGGGCGCGGAACACCTCGGCGGCCTCGGTCCTGGCCTCGTCTTCACTGATGCCGGGACGCATCCGCTCGCGGATGCCCTGCAGCACCGCCCAACTGCGTTCGCGGGCGCGCAGCATCAGGGCGGGGTCGTAGGCCTGGCCGACTGCTTCGCGCGGCGTCGTGGTCATGGGATCAGACCCAGCTCAGGGCCAGGCCCACCGCGGCGGGCACGGCCTGGAACAGCAGGATGCGGCGCGATGCGGTGAAGCCGCCATACAGCCCGGCCACCAGCACGCAGCCCAGGAAGAAGCGCGCCACGGCGACGCCGTCCGCCCCCAGCCACAGCGACCACAGCAGGCCGGCGGCGAGGAAGCCGTTGTACAGGCCCTGGTTCGCGGCCAGCACCTTGGACTGCGCGGCGAATTCCGCGGTGGTGCCGAAGGCCCTGCGGCCGGCCGGCTTGTCCCACAGGAACATTTCCAGCGCCAGGAACCAGATGTGCAGCAGGGCGACCAGGGCGATGACGATGTGGGCGGCGATGGACACGGCGGCTCCTTGGTTGATCCCGCATTGTAGGTTGGGGTGAGCCGCCGGCGAACCCCAACGGGCGCAAGGCTTCATGTCGGATGTGGGCGCACGATCGGATGCCTGTTGGGGTTCGCCTGCGGCTCACCCCGACCTACGTCTGGCGGAACGTCACCACCAGCACGTCGCGGTGCGCGGGGCGGCCCGGGTCGCGTGGGGTCACCGGCGTCACCCCGTGGAACACCCGCCCGTCGTCCACCAGCGCCGCGTCCAGCGGATGGGTGAGGGTGAAGCTGCCCAGTTCGGTACCGTCCGCGGTATGGATGGTGGTGGTGCCGCTTTCGATGTTCGCGCGGTCCACCAGCAGCACCAGTACGTAATCCACGCCGTCGCGGTGCACGCCCTCGGGCGTGGGCTCGCCGGCCAGCCCGGCGCGGGCCTCGATGCGGAACTGGTGCACCTCGACGTGCCAGCGCGCGACCTGCGGCGCCAGCGGACTGAAGAACTCGCGGGCGAAGCCGAGGATGCGCTGCAGGCTGGATCCCGCGGCGATGGCCGGCTGCACCGGCTCGAACCAGCGCTCGATGCCGCCCTGCAGGTTGTTGTAGTCCAGGCTCTGGTAGTGCGGCTGCCGCGGGCGCAGCTCGAACGGCCCGGTTGTCCCCGCCGCGAACACTGCATGGCGCCGCCGCCGGTGGCGGCCCTTGGCGGCGAGGTAGTCGTCCGGCCCCAGGTCGTTCCAGCTGCCGGCGAACGCGGCCCAGTCCGCCATGGCCTGGCCGGACCCGTCGTCCAGCAGGTGTTCCATGGCCAGGTGGGTGGCGAAGGCGAAGCCGTCGCGCCGGAGCAGCTCGCGCAGGCTCCCGGGCGAGGTGGCCTGGTGGTCGGAGGCGGTCATGGGCGTCCCTGGGGAGTGGGAAAGCGGCCAAGCATAGCGCCGACGCGGGCGCGGCGTATGGCCGGGCGATGCACGCCGGCCAAGGCGTCGCAGGCCTTGCTGGTGCTGCGTTTGGGGTGCTTTCGCCCGCTTCGGAGAGGGCATTTGGATTTTATGGATGTTTAGACGTTTGGACGTCCAAACAGTTGACACCGCCGCTCGCGCGCCGATACAGTTCGCGTCACTCATCGAGACCGGCTGAGGGACAGGCCCTTTGAAGCCGGGGCAACCTGCGGGATAGCCCGCCACGGTGCCAACTCCTGCGGAGGCGCAATCAGGCGCCGCCGAGAGATGGGCGAGCTTCGTGCCGGCACTGCGCCGGCTCCGTGGCGACCTCTCTCCGATCCGCAGGGCGATGCCCGAACCGGAGAGCGAGATGTCCAGCCAGCCCCAGCCCGTCACCAGCGCAAGCGCCCCCTGTACCGTGGCGGGTGCTGTCCGCGTGGACCTCACGACGCAGCGCAGCTCCCGCCGCATCCGTCTCTCGCCCAAGTACGGCAGCCGTCCCTGCGAAGTGGACGTGCGCTACCTGTGGTGCGGCGCGCCCGACGCGCCCACCGTGATCGTGCAGGGCGGCATCTCCGCCAACCGCGAAGTGGTCGCCCTGGACGACGAAGCCACGCCCGGCTGGTGGCAGGAAGCGGTCGGCGCGGGCCGCCCGATCGACCTCGACCGCTACCGCGTGCTGTGCATCGACTGGCTCACCCCGGCCGAGCTCGACGGCGCCACCGCCGTCTCCAGCGAGGATCAGGCCGACGCCCTGGCCGCCCTGGTCGAGGCGCTGGGCATCGCCCGCGTGCATGCCTTCATCGGTTCGTCCTACGGCGCCATGGCCGGCCTGGCCTTCGCCGCGCGCCATCCCTACGCGCTGGACCGCCTGGTGCTGCTGGCCGGCGCGCACCGTCCGCATCCGCTGGCCACCGCGCAGCGCGCCGTGCAGCGCGGCATCGTGCGGCTGGGCGTGGAGACCGGCCAGCCGGAGCAGGCGCTGTCGCTGGCACGCCAATTGGCCATGACCACCTACCGCGGCAGCGAGGAGTTCTCGCGCCGCTTCACCGCCGCGCCGGAATTCCGCGAAGGGCGCTTCCATTTCCCGGTCGAGGATTACCTGGTGCACCAGGGCCGCCGCTTCGTCGAGCGTTTCGACGTGGAGCGCTTCCTGGCGCTGTCCGAATCGATCGACCTGCACGACGTGACGCCGGAGCGCATCGCCGCGCCCGCCACGCTGATCGGCTTCCCGTCCGACCGCCTGGTGCCGCTGTCCGACCTGTGCGAGCTGCAGCGCCGCCTGCATGGCCCGGCCACGCTCGAAGTGCTCGAGTCGCCGTACGGCCACGACGCCTTCCTCAAGGAAACCCATCGCCTCGCGCCGCTGCTGCGCGACGCGCTGGCCTGAAGAATCCATTCGTCCCATTCGTCCCCACGCGCACCAAGCAACAAAGCAACGGAGATCCACCATGAGCGACACCACCGCCCCCTGTAGCACCAGCACCTGCGCGGTGCGCGCCGGCATCGAGTCCGATACCCAGCACGGCGCGGTGGTGCCGCCGCTGCATCTGTCGACCAACTATGCGTTCGAGGGCCTCGGCGGCAAGCGCGCCTACGACTACTCGCGCAGCGGCAACCCCACCCGCGACCTGCTGGGCAATGCGCTGGCGGAGCTGGAGCAGGGCGCGGGCGCGGTGGTGACGGCCAGCGGCATGGCGGCGGTGGCGCTGGCGCTGGAACTGGTGCCGGCGGGCGGCCGCGTGCTGGCGGCGCACGATTGCTACGGCGGCACCTGGCGCCTGCTTGACGCCTGGGCGAAGAAGGGTCGCTTCACGCTGGAGTTCGCCGACCTCACCGACCGCGTCGCGCTCGCCGCCGGCCTGGCCAGCAAGCCCTCGCTGGTGTGGGTGGAGACGCCGTCCAACCCGCTGCTGCGCATCACCGACGTCCGCCACGTGGCGCAGGCCGCGCATGCTGCCGGCGCGCTGGTGGTGGTGGACAACACTTTCCTGTCGCCCGCACTGCAGCAGCCGCTGGTGCTGGGCGCCGACGTGGTGGTGCACTCCACCACCAAGTACATCAACGGCCATAGCGACGTGGTGGGCGGCGCGGTGGTCGCGCGCGACCAGGCGGTGGCCGACCAGCTGAAGTGGTGGGGCAACTGCAACGGCCTCACCGGCGCGCCGTTCGACAGCTTCCTCACCCTGCGCGGGCTGCGCACCTTGAGCGTGCGCCTGCGCCAGCACCAGGAGAACGCGCAGCGCATCGCCACGCTGCTGGACGGCCATGCCGCCGTGCGCAAGGTCTATTACCCCGGCCTGGAAAGCCACCCGGGCCATGCATTGGCCGCGCGCCAGCAGGCCGGCTTCGGCGCCATGCTCAGCTTCGAGCTGGAAGGCGACGTGGCGCAGATCGAAGCCTTCGTCAACGAGCTGAAGTACTTCTCGCTGGCCGAGTCGCTGGGCGGCGTCGAAAGCCTGGTCGCGCACCCGGCCTCCATGACCCACGCCTCGATGGCGCCGGAAGCGCGCCGCACCGCCGGCATCGCCGACAGCCTGCTGCGCATCTCGGTGGGCATCGAGGACGGCGACGACCTGGTGCGCGACGTCGACGCCGGCCTGGCGCGCGTGTTCGCCTCGCTGGCCAACAAACGCCGGGTGACCGCGTGAGCGCGGTACTGGCGGAAGCGGACGTCCAGACGGCCGGCGCCAACGCGGCCGCCAGCGGCACCGCCATCGTGCTGTTCGGCACCGGCGTGGTCGGCGGCGCCCTGCTCAAGCTGCTCAACACGCCGGCTGCCGCATCGCTGCGGCTGGTCGGCGCGGCCAATTCGCGCCGCCAGCAGACCTCGGCGGAGCAGCTCGCCGACCGCGCGCTGCGCGAGAAACTCAAGAGCCATGGCGATCCGCGCGACGACGCGACGCTGCTGCGCGCGCTCGATACCAGCGGCGCGGCGGTGAAGGTGATCATCGACGCCACCGCCAACGCGAATCTCGCCGCGCGCCACGCCGACTGGCTGGCGCGCGGCTACCACGTGGTCACCGCCAACAAGGCGCTGGCCGGCGGCGAGCTGCCCGGCTGGCGCGCGCTGCAGGCGGCGGTGGCCCAAGGCGGCCGCTACGGCGATGCCGCCACGGTCGGCGCCGGCCTGCCGGTGCTCTCCACCCTGCGCCGGCTGCGTGCCTGCGGCGATGCGCTGCTCACGCTGGAAGGCGTGTTCTCCGGCTCGCTGTCCTACCTGTTCAACCAGTACGACGGCAGCCAGCCGTTCTCCGGCCTGCTGCGCGAGGCGCGCAAGCTCGGCTATACCGAACCGGACCCGCGCTCCGATCTGTCCGGCGAGGATGTCGCGCGCAAGCTGTTGATCATCGCGCGCAATGCAGGCTTTGCCCTCGGCACCGACGAAGTGGAAGTGGAAAGCCTGGTGCCCGAGGCGCTGCGCAGCGTGGATACCGACAGCTTCCTCGCGCGCCTGGAGGAACTGGACGAACCGCTGGCGCGCCGCCACGCCGAGGCGAAGGCCCGCGGCGGTGTGCTGCGCTTCCTGGCGCGCCTCAACCAGCGCGGCAAGGCGCGCGTCGGCCTGGTCGAAGTGCCGGCGACGCATCCGGCGGCGCGCCTGTATGGCACCGACAACCAGTTTGCGCTGACCACCACGCGCTACCACTCGCAGCCGCTGGTGATCCAGGGGCCGGGGGCGGGGCCGGAGGTGACGGCGCAGGCCTTGTTGGGCGATGTGCTGGCGCTGACCTGACATCCACTCGTAGGTTGGGGTGAGCCGAAGGCGAACCCCAACAGGCGCCGAGGCATTTCGGGACGTTTGTTGGGGTTCGCCTGCGGCTCACCCCAACCTACGCCTCAGGTGTCACGCCTCGGGGCTCTCTTCTTCCTCAACCACCGGCGCCCGCACCACCGGATACGCCCATTGCGCAATCATCGGCGCGAACTTGATCAGCACCAGGCCGATGACCAGGTGCGCAACCAGCTGGTTGAAGTAGGCCCTGGCAACGTATACGTCGGCCTCGCCCAGGCCACGCAGGGCATTGAAGCCCGTCACGCCCAGTTCCAGGCCGGTGACGATGACCCATACGCCGATCGCACGCAGCGCCACGCCGAACCACAGGAAAGGGGTCATTGCATCCTCCTTGATGATGTATTGCCGGCCGGCCGGCCGGATTCGGCGCGAATGCTAGCGCATTCGCTGCGCAATCGAATGACATAAAAAAAGCGCGGCTTTCGCCGCGCTTTTTTTCCGGAAGCAAGGGGGATCAATGCCCCGTCATGCGCTCCGACTCCAGCTCATCCGGAGGCACCAGCGGCGCACCCGGATGCGCCTGCGCCTCCAGCTCGGCCGCTTCCACCGACGGCGTGCGCCAGCCGGACTTGACGCCCCACAGGTAGAACACCAGGCCGACCACCGCGACGACCGCGAGGTCCATGCCGTAGCTCAGATAGCCCTTGCCGCCGAACATGGTGCTGCCCGCCCACGACACCAGGGCCAGGGTGGGCAGGTAGAAGATCAGCCACCACGCACCCTTAAGCTGGCGGCCGAAATCGTGCCAGCCGGCTTTGAACTGATAGAAGAAGTACACCGGCAGTGCTACCACCATCAGCAGGATGATTTCGCCGGTCAGCGGCCACTTGGCCCAGTACAGCAGCTCGGTCGCCATGATGAAGGCGATGCCAGCCAGGATCGGCAGGCCTGCGATGCGCAGCGGGCGATGCAGATTGGGGGCGGTGCGGCGCAGGGTCATCGCGCTGACCGGACCGGTGAGGTAGGAAATGATCGTCGCCACCGAGATCACCGCCGCCAGCGTGCCCCAGCCGCGGAACTTGAACAGGAACAGATAGGACACCGCCAGGTTGAACCACATGGCCGGACGCGGGATGCCCCACTTCGGATGGATGCGGCCCAGGATCTTCGGCAGCGTGCCGTTGCGCTCCATGCCGTAGATCATGCGCGCCGTGGTGGCGGTGTAGGTGATGCCGGTGCCGCTGGGGCTGATGAAGGCATCGACGTACAGCAGCATGGCCAGCCAGTGCAGGTTGACGATGATCGCCAGCTCCGCGAACGGCGAGCGGAAATCGATGCCGTGCCAGCCAGCCTTGGCCAGAAGATCCGGCGGCACCGAGCCGAGGTAGGCAAGCTGCAGGATCACGTACACGATGGTGGCCAGCACGATCGATCCGATCACCGCGAAGGGAATGCTCTTGCCCGGGTTGTGCGCCTCGCCGGCGAGATTCACCGGGCTCTGGAAGCCATTGAAGCTGAAGACGATGCCTGCGGTGGCCACTGCGGTGAGCACGGCAGCGAGGTCGATCGCATGCGCGTCGCCGTGCACGCCCACCGAGAAGTTCTCGCTGTGGAAGCCGCTGGCGATCAGCGCGATGCCTGTCGCGGCCGGCACGATCAACTTGAAGATGGTGATGGCGGTGTTGGAGCGGGCGAACAGCTTCACGCTCCAGAAGTTGAGCAGGAAGTACACGATCACCAGCACTGCGGCGATGCCCAGGCCGGGCTCGCTGAGTTCGCCATGTCCATCGGGCATGTGCATGTACAGGTCCTGCGCCCATTTCCACGGCCAGGACGCCATGTACTGCACCGAAGCCTCCGCTTCCACCGGGATCACCGACACGATGGCGATCCAGTTGGCCCACGCGCCGATGAAGCCCACCAGCGAGCCGTGCGAATAGTGGCTGTAGCGCACCATGCCGCCCGACTCGGGGAACATCGCGCCCAGCTCCGCGTACGTCAGCGCGATGGTCATGATGATGGCCGCGCCGAGCACCCAGGCCCAGATGGCGCCAGGGCCGGCCAGGCCTGCAGCGCGCCACGCGCCGAACAACCAGCCGGAGCCGATGATGGAGCCCAGGCCGGTAAGCATGAGCGCAAAAGGACCGACGTCGCGCCGGATGGGGCTGGAAGAGGACATGCAAACTCCCGGATCTGGATCTCGAAGGCCGCCCCCTCGGACGGCACAAGGGCCGGATCATGACAGCCCCTGGCGCGGCTGTCAGCCCGGCGCGGGCGCACTTCGAAAGTTTCTGCGACGCGGGCAAATGCATGGCGCGGCGCAGCATTTGCCGTCAGGGCAAGGGGTTTGCGGCAGCTTCGGGGCGTATGGGGGGGGCAGGCCGAGAGGGCACGCGCCGGTTGGCCGGCGCGCCCTTGAACCTGGCCATCGACGGCGATGGCCGATATCGCTGCTCACGCAGTCTCGTGGCGCTCCAGCCAGTCGGCGGCGTTCTCCAGCGCTTGCGCTCCCTGCGCGTTGGCATTCCGATCGCCGGCGGTATCGCTGCGCTGCTGCTGTGCGATCGCACGCAGATCATTGGCCAGCACAACCTTGTTGTGCGCGCTGCCCAGCCCGTACCAAGTCGGATTGCCGAGCACCTTCATCACCTCGGAGACGCTGACGGCCGGCGTCTTGGATCCCGCTTCGGCGGCCTTGAGCATGTCGTACACGTCCTGGCCGCTGAGGCCCGCGCCCTTCAGCCAATCGATCGATGGGCCGCCGGAGCTGTCGCTCTGCAGCAGCTGCGGCTGGAGCCGCGCCAGTTCCTGCAGTTCCTCGGGCGCGATGCCGGTCGCCAGCCAGCCCCGGACCTGGCCCGGATCACTGCCGGACATCAGCTTGACGTCGGCCGGATCCAGGTTCGCGCCGCCGGGGCCGAGGTATTTCTCGACGTCCTTGTGCAGTTGTTCCGCATCGGAATCGCCGCCGAACAGCGTGCCGGCGAACTGGAACGATCCGGAGATGAAGGCGCCGACCCCATTGATGAAGGCGCCTGGCACTTCACCGGCGAGGGTAGTCTCCATCCAGCTGCCCATCATCGAGAAGACATCGCCGATGACCGCGCCGGCATAGAGCGGATTGTCGCCGGCGCTGTTGATGTCCGAAACGAAGGCGGAGGTACTGGCGATCACCGACAGACCCGGAATGAGGCGCGAGCTGAAGTTGGTGAAGGACTGGGCTGACTCGGTGTAGCGCCCGAGTTCGCCGGCGTCCGCCAGGGACTGCACGGCACCGGTGGCGAGCGTGACGCTGCCGCCGAGGGCGGAGGCATAGGAGTTGATCATGCTGCTCATATTGTCCGCCTCGGTGCCGTTGAAGAGGCTGATGACGATGGCAGCCTTCGCCAGCATTTTGTCGCCCGGGCCGAGCTCCTCGAATTCCTTCTTCAGCTGCTCCGGGCTGAAGGCGCGATCTTCGTTATTGGCGAGCCGCTCATAGTTGGTCTTGGTCGCCGCCCAGCCGTCCTTGGCCTGGAGCAGGGGTTCGGCCAACTGGGTCAGGCCGTATACGGCGGCCGTGGGGTCTCCGCCCGACTTCACCAGCAGTTGCGCCTGCGCGGAGGCGAGCGCATCGGGCAGGAAGCTGTCCTCATAGCCGGACAAGCCATCGAAGATCTTCAAGGTGTCCGGATCTGCCTGAATCGCATTGGCGAACTGCACGGCCGTCACGCCCTGGCCGGACTGCACCGCGTCCTTCATGCACTGGTACAGCTGCGCGGCCGCATCGGGATCGACCTTGGCGGCGGACAGCAGATCGTCCTTGTGCGCGTTCATATAGGACGTCAGGTTCTGCGCGGCGTTGGCATAGGTCTGGTAGACCTTTGCGTTGTCCGGATCCGCCATGTACGCCTTGCTGAAATTCGCCTGTTGCGTGGCGGTGAGCGGGCCGGCGTTTTGCAGCAACTGGCGCAGGCGCTGATCCTTGGCTTGTTTGGCGGTCTGTGCGTCCTCGTAAGCCTGGCGCGGATTGCCTTTGCCGAACGCGAGATAGCGCTGCAGGCCCTGCACGGCGGCGACATTGATGCCATCGGCCTGGTTCTGCTTGCCGTCCTGCTGCAGGCCATTCGCCAGAGCCTTGGCTAGCGCGGGATCGACGCCGCCGGAGATCGCGTTCTGGATGGAGTCGAACGCCTGGCCGCTCCAGCGTTCGGCCTGCGGCAGGTAGGCGCTGGCAATCTGCGCGGTGAGCTTCGACGCGTCCGCATCATTGCCCAGCGCGCCGACCACGCGCTGCATGGTGCCGAACGCCTGCTCGCCCGGCCCATTCATCGAGACCTGCGCGAATTTCCGGATCGTCGGCATGCTCTGGCGCACCACCGCGGCGGCCAGCGGAGGCGGCAGATCCTGCACGGTATCGAGCAGCGCATGCGCCGCAGCGGCAGCGGAAGCGGGGTTGTCGTCGTGATAGGTCTGGCCGATCTGGTCGGCGGCATCCTCGATCCAGCCTTGCACACGCGGGTCGGCGAGCACGGCGGCAACCACCTCCGGCGGCTGTCCCTCCAGCTCGACGCCCTTGAGCTTGGCGGCGGGGCTCTCGTCCGGGGTCGTGCCTGGAATCGCCGTATTGACCTGGTTCTGGAATTTGCAGGCCTGTACTGAACCCTTGATCGTCGCGTCGAGCGTCGCGTCACCAGGATGCCGCGCCACGATGGCATTGCCGGCGCTGTCGATCAGTTGATCGGCCGGCGCGCGGAACGCGACCGGCGTGCTCTGGTTGCGAAACGCGACTTCACCGGCGACTTCATCCGCAATCGCCTGATCCATGGCTTTCTTAGCAGCGTCGATCCGATCCTGCCCGGTGCTGTCCAGATCGGCGCGTAAGCCGGCGTTGTGCGGCGCACTGCGCATGTCGTCGTCGCGTTGCTTGAGTGCGCCCTGGTAAGCGGCAATCGCGGCGTCGGTCTTCTGTGCAGGCGTCTGCGTTGCGGGCGCTGCTTGCGTGGCATTCGCCACCGCATGCGGCGGCAGAGTCAACGCTTGCCCGGGCGACAACACAGTGTCGACACTGATGCGATTGGTGCTGGCCAGTTCTTCCGGGGTGACATTGAACTGCTGCGCCACCTGCGTGACCGTCTCCTTGCCGGTGACGGTATAGGTCGGGGCGGGAGGAAGCTGCGGCTGGGCGTAGTTGATCGATGAATCTGCAGCGATGACTGTCATGGCGGACTCCTTGCCGTGTTGCCGTGGGGACTGGCCCAGGCATTTAGGCCCGCGGCCAGCGCGCGGCAATACGTACTTTCCCTAGACACAAAATGTTGCGGACACAAAATGTTGCGATGGTTGCCGCGGGGCGCATGTCGCGCGCCGCGGCGTGTGGGAGGTTCGGCGCGAGAACCTGCGCCGTCAGTACGGCCGCCCCTGGCCGTCCGTGCCATAGGCGATATGCAACAGGCGCGGATCGGTCTCGGCGATCTCCTGGATGTGCTCCGGCGTGATGCCGCGGGCGCGCATCGCATTGAGCTGGTCGGGACCGGCGCCGATCAGCGCCTCGCGTTCGTCCTTGTTCTCGATGCCGGCGCCTTCCAGGAACTTGTTCTGCGCCTCTTTGTATTCCTGGTCCTTGTGGTGCTGCTCGATGAAGTGCAGCGCCACCACGGCGACCGTCGCCACCGCGATGCCGATCGGCCCGGCGAAGCCGCCCAGCATTTCCTCGCCGCCGAAGGCTGCCAGCGCCGCGCCGCCCGCACCCACGCCCGAGAAGATCGCGGTGGGGTAGTCGTGGTCGGCCACGCCCTGCACCGCGCCGGCGGCGAAGTAGGCGACGTTGAGCACGCCGATGAATTTCTCGGTGATCTCCGGTGCCGCATGGCCCCATTGTTCCAGCACGTTGTTCTTGTCCAGCGCCTGGATGGTGCCGGTCATGGCGTTCTTCGCGGGAGCCAGGTCCAGGCCGAAGGCCAGCGAGCCGATCACGTTCTGCACGCTGGGGTCTTCGATGGTCTTGCCGGTCTGGCTGATGAAGGCCGCGCCGGTGATGCCCAGCGCCATCGTGCGGAACAGCATGCCGGCCCTGGCGTCGCTGAAGGGCAGTTCCTTCAGCTCCTGCAGTTCTTTCTGCACCGAGGCGAATTCGTTGACCGCCTTGCCCTGCCTGGCGTCTTCCAGCGTTTCGGTGCGCAGCGAGTTGACCACCTCTTCGAGCTTGTCGATGCCCTTGTCGACCTCGCCCTGCGGAATGCCGAGCATCTGCGCGCCGATGCCGCGGAACGATTCCAGCGCCTGCTTGACCTTGGCGATGCTGGCGTCGTCGGACGGGTTCATCTCGCCCAGCGACGGCATCAGGTGGCTGACCACATAGGCCTTGCCGACCGCGGCGGTGAAGTCCTTGTCCTTGTGCCCCAGTTCGATCAGCAGCTTCGCTGCCTCGCCGCCTTCCTCGCCTTCGAACACACTCGGATCCTGCGTGGCGGCGAATTCGATCGACTGCCTGGTGGTCTCATCGTCCAGTAGCTTGGCGGCGCCCTCCTTGGTCAGGCCGTAGGCCTTGAGGTTGTCCGGCACGTCGGTGAGCGAGGTGATGTCCAGGTCCAGCGCACGCACGTCGGCGACCAGCTTGTCCTTGTGCGCCTTCAACTGGTCCTGCCAGTCCTTGCCCTTGTCGTCGATGTACTTCTGGATCGCCTGCTGCTTCTGTGCGTCGGTGAGGCCGGGGCCGAGGTCCTTGATCAGGTTGTTGAGCTCCTCGGTCTGCTTGGCATAGGCCTGCATGTCCTGCTTCAGCGTCACCTTCTGCAGGTTGCCCATGCCGAGCTTGACGGAACTGACCATCTGCATGGCCAGGTCGTTCTTGCCGTCGGCTTGCAGATGGCTGGCCACCGCCAGCGCCAGCGCGGGATCGCGGCCGTCGGAGATCGCCTGCGTCACGTCGGTGCGGTTGGCCAGCATGGAGTTCTTTTCCAGATACTTGGCCACGTCGTCGGCGAAGTCCTGCTGCATCGCCTTGCCGGCATCGCTGCCGCCGAGGTTGCGGTAGACCACGCCCAGGTCGCGATAGACCTGCGGATCGGACATCGCGCTCAGCACTTCGCTGTTGCCCGACATCCAGGAGCGGTCGTCCTGGGCGTTCCACCACGTCGTGGTGACGGCGCGGCCGAGGTCGGGCGACTGGCGCGTGAGATCGGCCAGATACTTCGCGCAATCGGCGGCGGATTTACCGGCGGCATCGTGCGCCGCGTCGGCCACCCATTGCTTGACGCGCGGATCGGCCAGCACCGCATCGACCACTTCCTTGGGCTGGCCCTGCAGGTTGATGCCCTTGAGCTTGTCCGCGGCGCTCCAGTCGCCGTAGTAGCCGGGGATCAGCGAGTCGGCCTTGGCCTGGACCTGGTAGCCGTGCACCGCGTCCTTGATCAGCGGCGTAGCGCCGGCGTCGCCCTGGTGGCGCGCGAGGATCGCGTCGCCCGCACTGGCCACGAGCTGGTCGGTCGGCGTGCGGAACTGCCCCGGCACGCCCTGGTTGCGCGCAGCCACTTCGCCGGCGATCTCGTCGTGGATGGCCTGGTCCATCGCGGTCTTGGCCTTGTTTACCGCGTCGTCGGCACCCTGGCGGATCTCCTGCCGCAGCGCGCCGTTCTGCGGCATGTTGCGGGTCGCGTCGGTGCGATCCTTCACCGCCTGCTGGTAAGTCGCGATCGCGGCGTCGGTCTTGGCGGCAGGCGTGGCCGGGGCGGCGGACGAATCTTCCTTCGCCGGCTGCACCGCATTGGGCGGCAACTGAAGTTGCTGTCCCGGGGCGAGCTGGGTGTCCACCGTGATGCGGTTGGTGCGCGCAAGTTCTTCCGGCGTCACCCGGTAAGTTTTTGCGATGGTGGCGACTGTCTCCTGCGGTTTCACCACGTGCGGAGGCGGCGCGGGCGGCGTGGCCGGCGGCGTGTAGCGAACGGAAGATCCTGCGTCGACGGGAAGCATGGCGCGCACTCCACGAATGAAAAGACCGGCGCATTCAGCGCCGGCCTGTCATGGAGTCGCAATAAGGAGTTTCCCTAGGTGACAGCGGTGCTACCGCTGTGCGGCATCAGCACTCGATCACGTTGACGGCGAGGCCGCCGCGCGAGGTTTCCTTGTACTTGTCCTTCATGTCGCGGCCGGTGTCGCGCATGGTGGCGATTACCTTGTCCAGCGACACGCGATGCTTGCCGTCGCTCTTCAGCGCCATGCGGCTGGCATTGATCGCCTTCACCGAACCCATCGCGTTGCGCTCGATGCAGGGAATCTGCACCAGGCCGCCGATCGGATCGCAGGTGAGGCCGAGGTTGTGTTCCATGCCGATCTCGGCGGCGTTCTCCACCTGCAGCACGTTGCCGCCGAGCGCTGCGGTAAGTCCGCCGGCGGCCATCGAGCAGGCCACGCCGACTTCGCCCTGGCAGCCCACTTCCGCGCCGGAGATCGACGCGTTCTCCTTGTACAGGATGCCGATCGCCGCGGCGGTGAGCAGGAATTCGATCACGCCGTCGTCGTTCGATTTGGGACAGAAACGGTGGTAGTAGTGCAGCACCGCCGGCACGATGCCGGCCGCGCCGTTGGTCGGCGCGGTGACCACGCGGCCGCCCGCGGCGTTTTCTTCGTTCACCGCCAGCGCGTACAGGTTGACCCAGTCGAGAATGGTCAGCGGATCCTTCAGCGCGGCCTCCGGCTGATTGCGCAGTTCCTGCGCCATGGCGGGCGCGCGGCGCGTCACCTTCAGGCCGCCGGGCAAGGTGCCGGGCGAGCGCAGGCCGCGGGTGACGCAGTCCTGCATGGCCTTCCAGATGGTGAGCAGGCCGGCGCGCGTCTCCGCTTCGCTGCGCCACACCTTTTCGTTCTCCATCATCAGCTGGGCGATGGTCAGGTGGTGCTGTTCGCACAGCGCCAGCAGCTGGTCGCCGGTGGAGAACGGATAGGGCAGGGCGGTGGTGTCGGCGACGATGCGGTCTTCGGCCGCCTCGTCCTGGTTGACGACGAAGCCGCCGCCCACCGAGTAGTAGTCGCGCGTGCCCAGCTCGTGGCCTGCGGCGTCGTAGGCGGTGAAGCGCATGCCGTTGGTGTGGAACGGCAGCTTCTGGCGCTTGTTGAACACCAGGTCGCGCTTCTCGTCGAATTCGATCTCGTGCCTGCCGAGTACGCGCAGGCGCTTGGTATGGCGGATGCGTTCCAGCGTTTCCGGGATGCGGTCCGGATCGACGTTGTCCGGATGCGCACCCTCGAAGCCCAGCAGCACGGCCTTGTCGGTGCCGTGGCCGCGGCCGGTCATGGCGAGCGAGCCGAACAGCTCAGCGCGCAGGCGCGCGACCCGGCCCAGCACGCCCTTCTCGTCCAGCCAGCGCTCGGCGAAGCGCGCCGCGGCGCGCATGGGGCCTACCGTATGCGAGGAGGACGGCCCGATGCCGATCTTGAAGAGGTCGAATACGCTGACGGCCATGGCTGTGTGCTGGGGCTGATGGGGAACCGGCTATTCTACGCGCGCTCTTGCGACCCCGCAGTCCGTACGCTGCCGTCCGGTTTCCCCGATCCGTTCCCCATGGCCGACCTGATCCTCTACCAGCGCGATTACTGCCACCTGTGCGACCAGGCCCTGGCCGTGATGGCCGAGGCGCGCGCGCCGGATTTCGACAGCGTGTGGGTGGACGATGCCCAGGAGCTGGAAGAACGCTACGGCACCCGCGTGCCGGTGCTGCGCGATGCGCGCAATGGCAGGGAGCTGGACTGGCCGTTCGATGCGGCCGCCGTGCGGGCGTTTCTGGCGATAAAGATCAGCCCGATGCTATGAGCGTGTCCTGAGCCGGCGCAGAATCTCTTCGCGCGCCTCGCGCAGGATCGAATCGCGATCCAGCCCCGCCACGATCTCCGCGACCGCCCGCTTCGCCCCCAGCTCGCCCCAGGACTTGCCGGCGACCAGGTAGCGTTCCGCCGCGCGCCCGATCAGCACGGTGGCATACCAGGCCAGCGCACCCTGCGCCGCCGCGGTGACCAGCACGGACAAGCCCGCGCTCACGCCCTTCAATGCCGAGGCGACCAGCTGCATGCCCCATACCGCGCCCATCAGGGCAGCCAGTTGCGCGGAGATCACCGCCACCAGCCGGCCGGATTCGGCGCGGCTCAGCGGCAGGCCATATACACGCGACAGTTGCAGCACCATCGCCGCGTCCATGCCGGCCGCGGCGAGCAGGTCGGCCACGGGAATCGGGTTCAGCGCCACCGCCACGCCCTTGGCCAGGCAGTAGTTGCGGATCAGCTTGTCGGCCAGGCGGCGCCGGCTGTCGGCGATGCGCGCACTGACCTGGTCGGTGAGCCGGCTGGCGTAGAGGCCGGCGTTGAGCGCGGACAGCGTCTTGCCCTCGCGCCGCGCGATGGCGAGCAGGCGTTCGCGCAACGCGGCCACCTCGGGTGGCGCGGGCAGTTCGCGCAGGTGTTCGCGGCCGTGTTCGTCCGTTTCCATGCGGCGCTGCGGCTTGGGACGCGCGGCGACGGCGACCACGTCGTCTTCGCGCACCAGACCGCGCGCATGCTCGCGCAGCTGCGCCAGCAGCGCGTCGCGTTCGGCGGATGCATAGCGATCGGCCTTGTTGAGTGCGAGCAACACCGGCCGCTGCGTGGCGGCCAGGGTCTTCAGCGCGTCGAGTTCGTCGCGGGTAAGGTCGCCGTCGGCGACGAACACCACCAGGTCGCTCACTTCGGCCACGTCGAAGGCCAGGCGCTCGCGCGCCTCGCCGTCCAGTTCGTTGATGCCGGGCGTGTCGATCAGCACCAGGCCGGCTTCGCGCGCTTCGTCCAGCGCGGCCTGCTCGGCGCGGGTGGTGGTGCCGTGCAGGACGCCGACGGTGAACGCCTCGCGGCCCAGCAGCGCATTGCCCAGCGCCGACTTGCCGGCGGAAACGCGGCCGAACACCGCGACATGCAGTTCGCCGCGTTCGAGCCGTTCGAGCATGCTCTCGATGCGGCCGAAGTCGCCGGCGAGTTCTTCGCGGATCGCCGGCGGAATGGTGGCATCGTCGAGCAGGCGGCGCAGGCTGTCGACCATGCGCGCCTGCGCGTGCTCAGCATCCGGCGCTGCGGCGGCGTTCTGCGCGTCCGGCTTGGCCAGCCAGCCGCGCAGGCGTTGCCACAGCGTGTCGCCGGTCATTATTTGGCGGCAAGCACGAGATGTGCGTTGACCTTGACGTCGGCGCCGATCACCGAGGTATCGGCGTAGTCGCCGCCGCCCACGCCGAAGTCGAGGCGCTTGACCGTGCCGCTGACATCCAGCGTGGCGCCGGCGCCGGCCGGCTTGAAGTTGACGGTGAGGCTCACCGGCTTGGTCACGCCGCGCAGGGTGAGGTTGCCGTCGGCGATCACCTGCGCGCCGTTCTGGCGGAAGCCGGTGGTGACGAAGTGCGCCTTGGGAAACTTGGCGACGTTGAAGAAATCGGCGCCGGGCAACGCACCGTCGCGGTCCTTGTCGCCGGTCTTTACGCTGGCGAGGTCGACTTCGACGTCGAACTTCGACGTGGCGAGCCTGGCCGCGTCATAGCTGATCGCGGCGGTGAACTTGCCGAAGCTGCCGTCGAAGGACGCGCCCTGGAAGCTGCTGGTGAAGCCCAGCTTGCTGCCGGCGGGCTGCACCGTGTAGTCGGCGGCGCCGGCCAGGCCGGGCAGGGCCAGCGCGAGCAGCAGCGGGGCGAAGGCATGGGATTTCATCAGCGATCTCCTTGGGGGGTGTCGCCGCGCAGGCGGCGGAAGGGAAGCATGCGCAGCAGGGTATTGTCGCGGTCTTTCAGGTGATGCTTGAGCGCGCCGCCGACATGGGCCACCAGCAGCAGCACCAGGAACCAGAACAGGTACTCGTGCACATCCTGGGCGAACCCGGTCATGTCGGGATTGGCCTGGGCCAGCGCCGGCAGGTTGAACTGCTTGAAGAACTGCAGCGGCTTGCCGGCGATCGAATTGAACCACCAGCCGCTGAGCGGCAGCGCCACGATCAGCAAGTACAGGAGTGCATGCACCGTATGCGCGGCGATCTGCTGCAGGCGTGGCGCGGGATCTTCCCGCGGACGCCGCTCGCTCAGGCGCCACAGCAGGCGCAGCGCGAACAGCGCCAGCACCGTCAGGCCGATCGACTTGTGCAAGGCCAGCCAGTTGATCTTCTGCATCGGCCCGTGCGCCAGATCCATGCACAGGCCGAAGATGCCGTTGCCGATGATCAGCAGGGCCACGGTCCAGTGGAAGAACTTGGCGACCGAGCCCCACTGGCGGTCGTTGCTGCGCAGGCTCATGGTGTCTCCTTGTCGCCCTTGGTGTTGTCGGTCTTGCCGTCGTCGAGGATCGCTTCCAGTTCCAGCCACACGGTGACGGTGCGGCCGATCGAATTGGGGTTGGCGGTGATGCCGAAATCGGTGCGGTCCAGCGTGGTGCGCGCGGAGAAGCCGGCCACGGTGTGCAATCCGTAGATGGTCTTGCCGACGCGGTTGGCGCTGAACGGCAGTTCCACCTCGCGCGTCACGCCGCGCAGGGTGAGCCTGCCGCGCAGCACGCCGTTGTCGCCGTCCTTGCGTTCCACCGAAGTGGAAACGAAATGGGCGTAGCGGGCGCCCGCGCTGTCGAGGTACGACCTGCCGAGTACCGCTTTGTTCCACTCGGCATCGCCCAGGTCCAGCGAGGACAGATCGATATCCAGTTCGGTGGCCGACTTGCTCCAGTCATCCGGATCGAAGCGCAGCCAGCCCTTGGCGATATGCAGCCGTCCGAACGGGCGCGAATAGCCGTTGTGGTCGATGCTGAAAAGGATCTGGCTGTGGGTGGTGTCGTAGCGGTAGGTCGACGGCGCGGCGTGCGCATTGGCGGCGAAGGCGGCCAGGATCAGCGTAAGGACGATGGCGCGGGCGAAGGACATGGCGGGGAAGTCTGTACGAAGGTGGGAGAGGGCGCCAGCCGGCGGAGGCCGAACGGATTGTTTCCCTGGCGTGGAGCTGGCGGGCTCTAGTGAGTGCGCCATGCCACGAGGATGGTTCTTGCGTGGGCCTGAGCCCCTCTCCCTCCGGCGACCCGAAGGTAGTCCCCGTGGGAGAGAGGGGTTGGGGTGAGGGTACGGCCGAAGTGGTGCGCACCACTTCGGCCGTACCCTCATCCGGCTGCCGCCACCTTCTCCCGGAGGGAGAAGGATTCGTGCTGGATAGGTTTTACCTACGATTGTGCTTTTTCCTTCCACGCATCCAGCGTCAGTGCCGCCAGTTCCTTCATGCGCGCGCCGCTGCCGTCGGCCAGCAGGGCCTTGAGCTTGTCCGCCGCGTCGGCCTGGTCCAGCGACTGCCGTTCGGCCAGCGAAGCTGCCAGGGCGCGGCCCAGGCTGTCGAAGATCAGCGCATAGGCGAACGCATGCAGCACGCCGCCGCCGAGCGTGCCCAGTCCGGGAAACGCCTTCAGCGCATTGCCGGCGATGGCCAGCACGATCGAGCTGCCGGTGCGCAGGGTCAGCCGTGCCTGGCGCACGAAGTCGTCGACCTGCACGTCGCTCGCCGGCACGCCATACAGCCGGGCCAGTTCGCGGGTGAGCGCGGCGGCGAGTGCGCCCTGGATCACCAGGTCGCTGCCGGGTGCGATCGCGGCCAGTGCGCCGACCACGGCGCGCTGTGCATAGCGGCGCACGATGCGTTCGGCTTCGGCGGCGCGGGTCTGCGTTTCCAGCGTGCCGACGCGTTCGTGCAGGCCGGCCAGCACCGCGCGTTCGCGCTGTGCTTCCAATCCTTCGGCGCCCGGGGATGCGAGCCGCGCGAGCGCTTTCCACAACGCATCGATGACCGGCTTGCGCTGGCGCTCGACCTGTTCGACGCCACCGTCGGGCAGCGTGCGCTGGAAGCGTTCGCTGCCGCCGGCGCTGACCGCGATCACCATGGCGGCATCCTCGCCGGTCTGCTTGCGCAGCCGCTCCAGCAGCTGCGCGAGTTCCGCCTCGCTCCACTGGTCGGCCTTGTTGAGCACCACCAGCAGCGGCTTGCCGAACGCGGCGAGCCAGCGCACTTCCTCGGCTTGCGTGCGGGTGAGATCGCCTGCGCAGACATACGCCACCACGTGCGCGCGCAAGGCTTCTTCCCGCGCCAGGGTTTCGCGCGCCTCGCCGCCGGCCTCGCGGCTGCCCGGCACGTCGGCGAGCGTGAGCGGACGTCCATCCGGCAAGGCGCCATCGACGTGAACCACCTGCCGCGTGGTGCCGCCGCGCGCGTCGCTGGCTACCGTGGCCTGCGGTGCGAGCGCGCGGATCAAGGTGGACTTGCCGGTGGAGATCTCGCCGAACAGGGCGAGGTAGATGCGCGCCTCGGCGCGGCGGCGATCCAGTTCGCCCAGTTCCGCATGGAGCGTGCCGGTATCGGCGCCGCGCGTGTGCAAGCGGTCGATGCGCTGTTCCAGGGTGCCGCGGTCCGGCGCGTCGACCGCGCGCCGCGCGCGGCGCGGCCGCACGATCCACCACAGCACCGCCAGGCCGGCCAGCGCGAACAGGCCCAGCGCGCTGCCCAGCGTCCACTGCAGCCAGCCCGGCAATTGCAGGAAGCGCTGGGCCAGGGCCAGCGCGCGTTCGGCCGCCGCGAACAGCAGCCAGGCCAGGGCGGCGAACGCGAGCGCGGCGATCAGCAGGCGGGGGCGGGGCATGGCGGGCATTCTATGTGCAGCATCGGAGGAGGGCCCCGGCGCATGGCTGGCGCGCCGTGCTCGCAGGGGTTTGCAAAGTGAAGCCCATCTTCACACTTTCGGTCTCGTACCCGCCTGTCCGATTTGGCATGATCCCTCCGCTTAGGGGGAAATTCATGTTGTCTTCACTGCTGCTGGGCCTAGCGCTGCTCGCGCCATCGGCATCCGTCGCCGACAAGGCCGGATCGCCGCACGCACCGGCGGCCGCCACGGCGCCGGCGCCGAACGCGGCCGGCGTGCTGCCCACTCCGCAGTTCCGCCGCTACGGCACCTTCAACGGCCTGCCCAGCAGCAGCGTGTATGCGGTGGCGCAGGCGCCGGACGGCGCGATGTGGTTCGGCACCAAGGGCGGCATCGCGCGCTACGACGGCGTGGCCTTCAAGGTGTACCGCCATGTGGCGGACGATCCGCGCTCGCTGCATGACAACGGCATCGCCACCTTGCTGTTCGATCGCCAGGGCCAGCTGTGGGCGGCGGGGCTGGAAGCCGGCCTCAATCGTTTCGATCCGGTCACGCAAAGCTTCGAGCACTGGTCGCACGATCCGGCCCGTCCCGAGAGCCTGGCCAGCGACAAGGTCTGGGATGCCGTCGTCGGCCCCGATGGCGCGCTGTGGATCGGCACCCAGCATGGCCTGGACCGCATGCGTCCCGACGGCAGCGGCTTCGACCATATCGCCGCGCCACCGCCGAGCGACGACCCCAGCGGCTTCGGCGCGGTGGGCGCGCTGTATGTCGACCCCAAGGGACGCCTGTGGATCGGCACCGACGAAGGCGTGTACGTGCGCGACGCCGAAGGCCGCGTCAGCCAGGTACCGCAGGAAGACCCGAAGGAAACCATCTCGGTGTGGAGCATCGAGGGCGACGGCGACGAAGTGCGCATCGCCGCCGCGCACGGCCTGCTGGTGGTCGGTGCCGACGGCGTGGCGCGCAAGTTCGACAAGGACATCGCCGACTTCAACGTGCTCACCAGCGTGCGCGACCGCGCCGGGCGCCTGTGGATCGGCACGCAGCGCGGCCTCTACCTGCAGACGCGCCGCAGCGGCCCGGTGAAGAAGGTGCTGGACCAGCCGCTGCTGTATGGCAACCTGCCCGGCACCTGGGTGTGGAAGATCAGGCAGGACCGCGAAGGCGGCCTGTGGGTCGCGCTGTTCGACGGCGGCATCGGTTATCTCGCGCCGGGCTGGAGCGGCATCAGCCGCTTCACGCATATCCCGGAAGACGCCGACAGCCTGCGCGACAGCGTGGCCACCTCGATGGCGCGCGGCCACGACGGGCGCGTATGGGTGGGCGAGCGCGGCGGCCGGGTGGACAAGCTCGATCCGGTTACCGGCAAGAGCGAGCACGTGGTCAGCGACATGCGCGGCGACGTCATCGGCATGACCGAGGACGACCAGGACCGCCTGTGGATCGCCACCCAGGGCAGCCTCTATCGCTATGCCCGCGGCAAGCTCGACAAGGTGCCCACCGCCGAGCGCGGCATGGTGCATCCGCTGGAAGTGGAGGTCGGCCCGGACGGCAAGCTCTACGCGCGCACCTTCGCCGAGGGTCTGTTCCGCGTCGACCAGGACACGCTCGAGGTGACCCCGGTGAGCTTCCTGCCGGCGGAAGAGCGGACCCGCTGGGGCGCGCAGCTCACCCTGGTCGATGGCGTGTTCTGGTATGCCAGCGACGGTGGCCTGTGGCGGCTGGACCGCAGCTACGACCACTTCGAGCCGGTGCCCGGCATCCGCAATGACCGCAAGGTCGATGCTTTCATCTTCACGCCCGACCACAAGTTCCTGTGGATGGCGCGCCCGGATGCGCTGGAGCGCTATCGCCGCGAAGGCGATCATTTCGTGCTGGAGCGCCGCGTCGATGCGCGCCAGGGCTGGCCCTCGGTGAACGTGGCGGACCTGGCGCTGGACAAGCGCGGCCGCGTCTGGATGCTCGGCCGCGACGGCATGCGCCGCTTCGATCCGGAAAGCGGCAGCTTCCGCACCTTCGGCCTGCAGGACGGCCTGAGCAACGGCGAATTCGTGCGCGGCTACGCCGCCATGCCCGACGGTTACATCTATGCGCCGACCATGGGCGGCGTGGTCGCCTTCAATCCCGACCAGACCGAAACCGAGGCGTCCTCGCCGCAGGTGGCGATCACCGGCGTGAGCGTGCGCGGCAGGAACGGCCTGCAGCCGGCGGTGCTCGGCCACGGACCGCTCGAGCTGGACTGGCATGCGCGCGGCCTCAATATCGAAGCACGCGTGTTCTCGTACATCGATCCGGCGGTGAACCGCTATCGCTTCCACCTGGAAGGCCTCGACACCGAATGGGTCGACACCGGTACGCGCGGCGAACGCGAATTCGCCAGCCTGCCGCCGGGCGACTACACGCTTACCGTGATGGGCGCCGGTGCCGACGGTGTCTGGGGCCGCCTGTCCGCGCCGCTGCAGGTGCATGTGCAGGCGCCGCCGTGGGAGCGCTGGTGGGCCTGGTGCATGTATGTGCTGGCGGTGGCCATGCTGGCGTGGATGGCCTTGCTGGTATGGCGCCGCCGCCTGGCGCAACGCCACCAGATGCAGCTGGCCGAACAGCGCAGCCGCCTCGCCGAGCAGGCCAGCGCGGCCAAGACCCAGTTCCTGGCCACGCTCAGCCACGAGATCCGCACGCCGATGACCGGCGTGATGGGCATGGCGGAGCTGTTGCTCAACAGCGGCCTGGGCGCGCAGCAGCACGAATACGCCGAGGCGATCCAGCGCTCCGGCCAGATGCTGCTGAAGCTGCTCAACGATGCGCTGGACCTGGCCCGCATCGAGGCCGGCAAGCTGTCGCTGGACCTGGCGCCGTTCGATCCGCGCGCGCTGCTGCGCGACGTCGCCGCGCTGGAGCAGGGCCAGGCGCGTGCCAAGGGCCTGGCCTTCAAGCTGGAGATTGCCGACGACCTGCCGGCGCGGGTGATGGGCGATGCGCTGCGCGTGCAGCAGATCCTGCTCAACCTGGCCAACAACGCGCTGAAGTTCACCGAGCGCGGCAGCGTCATCCTGCGCGCGCGGCGCGAAGGCAACGAGCTGCGCTTCAGCGTGATCGATACCGGCCCGGGCATTCCCGAGGCGAGCCAGGCGCGGCTGTTCCAGCGCTTCGAGCAGGCCAACGGACCGCAGCGGCGCGCCGGCAGCGGCCTGGGGCTGGCGATCTGCCGCGAACTGGTCGCGCTGATGGGCGGCCATATCGAACTGGAATCGAAGGTGGCGCACGGCAGCAGCTTCCATGTGCACCTGCCACTGGAGGTGGTGCAGGAAGACGTTGCCGCCAGCGCTGCGCCGGTGCGTGCGCCCGGTGCCTCCGGCCTGTGCGTGCTGCTGGTGGAGGACGACGCGATCATCGCCGCGGTGGTGCGCGGACTGCTCGAACGCCAGGGCCACCAGGTGCGCTATGTCGGCAACGGCCTGGCGGCGATGACCGAGCTGGCGCAGGGCGATGCCGACGCGATGCTGCTGGACCTGGACCTGCCGGGCGTGGACGGGTTCCAGATCGCGCGGCTGATCCGCCAGCGCGAAACGGCGGGCGCGCACTTGCCGATCATCGCGATCACGGCGCGTTCCGGCGGCGATGAAGAAGAGCGTGCGCGGGCGGCGGGAATGGATGGTTTCCTGCGTAAGCCGCTGACGGGCGAGCAGCTGGCCGAGGCGCTGGCGACGGTGGTGGTGGCCGAGCGGCACGTCGAGCCGGCGGCGTATCCGTGAGCTTTCCAGGTTGGAGCCCTTCTCCCTCCGGCGACCCGAAGGTAGTCCCCGTGGGAGAGCACGCGGGGAGCGCACATGGATGTGCGCGGCTCTGAGGAGCGAGGAAGGTGGCGGCAGCCGGATGAGGGTGCGGACGGAGCGGTGCACATCACCCTTGCGCTCCGCCCGTACCCTCACCCCAACCCCTCTCCCGAAGGGAGAGGGGCTCCAATTACATATCGTGCTTGGCGACCTCGATGCCCAGCCGCTTGTACTCCCCCCAGCGCGTGCGCGAACCCTCGCGCTCGGCGGGCTCCGCGGCGACCACTTCCAGCACCCGTTCGTAGCGGCCGGCCGGGCA
>NZ_FONH01000044.1 GCF_900112865.1 Dyella marensis
GAAGGTGCCGGCAGGCGGATGAGGGTGCGGGCGGAGCGGTGCACATCACTCTTGCGCTTCGCCCGGACCTCACCCATTCCCTCTCCGGGTAGGAGAGGGGCTACACGCATGAGCCGCCTTACTGCTCGCTCACCTTCAGATCCTTCATCACCATGTCCAGCTTCGGCTTCATGCTGTCCTGCGCCTGCGAACCGGCCATCGCGTAGAACACCGAGTACATAACCGCCGGCGACTTGGTGCCCGCGTCGGTGGCCGGCGCGCCGATGCGCGTCTCGCCGTCGGAGGCGAACGCCGTCGCCTCGTACGGATGACGCCGCTTGACCAGCTTGTCCCAGTAGCTCCTGGCGTCGTCGTCCAGGCTGGCCGGCGGCGCCACGTTGCGCTCGATGTGCAGGCGGTCGGCCTCCTGCGGGTTGGCGCGCAGCGAGATGGCGTTGACGTCCCACACCACCTTGCCGTGGTCGGGCACGAAGCCCATGCCTAAGGTGAGCGTGCTTTCCGGTTCGATCTTCTGCAGCTGCGGCGTGACGGAAAAGGCCACGCGGTTGGAGCTGTAGCTGAAGCGCTGCTGGTAATCGGCCTCGATGCGCACGGACTTCAACGCGTCCGGCAGCAGCGAGGTGTTCTTCAGGAAGTCCTTCCACTGCGCCAGCGAACCCTCGTAGCCGACCGACATGTAGTCGAGCAGCGCGCGCATGTCGGCGAGATTGTCGTAACTGTCGTCGGCCGCGGCGAAGCGCATCAGGATGGCGTAGCCGTCCGGCACCGGCAGCGAGTAGGTGATGATCCGCGTATTCGCGAACGGCATCGCCCACACGCGCAGCTGCCAGCGACGCTGCGAATGATCGGTATAGACGGTGTCGGTGGTCGGCTTGCCCAGCGAGGTGATGCGCACCTGCTCCGAGCCGATCGGGCGCATGAAGATGCCCATCTTGCACAGCTGCTCGGCCAGCGCGAGCGGATCGCCGTACAGCTTGGCCGCCGGCAGGGTGTCCGGACGGCGCAGATGCATCAGGAAATTGTGGCCCGACACGCCCGCCTGCACATAGCCGTTGGCGGCCAGCGACATGCGGTTGCCGTCCTTCTCCACCAGGCCCCATTCGCCGGTGCTGTTGCGCACGATCAGGCCCGGCACGGTGTTGAGCCAGGATGCGCCGTAGAGCAGCTGGTCCGAACCTTCGCCGCGCGGGAACAGCTTGTCCGGATCCTTGGCGAGGATTTCCTTGAGCTGGCTGTCGACGAAACCGTCGAACACCGACTGGTAGCGCTTGAAGAATTCACCGACGCCCAGCGGCAGCGCGAACTGGCCCTTCAGGTTGTTGCTCAGCGTGGTGCTGAAGATGTCGAAGCGATAGGGCAGGCGTCGGTCGATCACCGCCTGCGCCGGCGCATTCAACACTTCGCCCATCTGCAGCGCATAGTTGAGATTCTCGTTGGCGGATTTCATCAGCACCACGCCGATGACCTTGCCTTCCTTGTTCAGCAGCGGACCACCGCTGTTGCCCGGCGAAGCCGCGGCGGAGAAGCGCATCCACTTCCAGGCACCGTCCTGTTGCTCCGGCGTGTCGGAGGTGTACAGGCCATCGCGGATGACCACGCCGGTGCCGAGCGCATTGCCCACCGCATAGACCTCCTGGTTGAGCACCGGCTTGGTGTCCACGTCCAGGGTCTCCGGACCCGGCGTGCCGGACACGGTGAACACCACGAAGTCCTTGCGCAGGTCGAATTTCTCGATCTTGTCGATCGGGTAGATCTTGCCGTTGGCGTCGCGCAGCGAGGGCGCGCCCCACAGGCTGTCCACGCCGGTGAGCAGCACGTGGCCGGCGGTGACGAACTGGTTCTTGCCGATGGCGAAGGCGGTACCGATCGAGTGGTATTTGTCGGTGCGCTCCTGGAAGGGGAGCAGGTCCAGCGGCAGCGGCTTCTCGTAGGTGAGCGGATCATCCGCCGGCTTGGCGGCGACTACTTCGAAAGTGGCGCCCTGGATCTTGGGCAGCAGGGCTGCGTCCAGGCTGGCGGCGGTGGCTGGCGCCGCGGCGGCGAGCCATAGCGCGAGGCCACAGGCCAGGATTCGGGCGAGTCCTTCGCCCCCCATCAGCGACCGCATCGTTTTACGCATACATTTCCCGCGCGTGACATCCGTCGCCGGCACCCCCTCCGGGCATCCTGCTCACGACGGAATGGGCGGCATCTTGGCATGGAATGGGGGTTGGGGGCGTGCCCCCGGGGCCCCCGGAGCTTGTTGTCGTTGCGGCGCCCTCTTTGCTCGTCATTCCGGCGTAGGCCGGAATCCAGTTTCCGT
>NZ_FONH01000040.1 GCF_900112865.1 Dyella marensis
CGCCTTTTTGACGGGACACGGATGTCCCGTCAAAAAGCCCGGCCAGCCCTCACGTACCCGCAGCAGCGAAGCTGCGGAGGGCGCCGTGCAGGGTGCCCTTCTCTTTGGTTACTTTCTCTTGGGCAAGCAAGAGAAAGTAACTCGGGCCGCGGCAGCGGCTCGAAACCCTCGCCATAGGCGAGACAAGCTGCGCGCAACGCGACCATCGAGCGTGGTCGTTACTGGATGACTCGCTTCGCTCGCCCCTTCGGGGCCGCCCTTCGGGCGTTCTTCGCGCTACGCGCTCGTCCGGCCTACGCCGGGATGACGAGCAAAGCGGATTCCGCCTGCGCCGGAATGACGAGCCACAGAGGCGCAGCCTCAACCTTCCTCAGACGCGCGATACACGCAGCTGAGCACCGCCGCCGCAGCCGCATACAACTCCACCGGAATATCCGCCCGCAAGCGCAGCGCCGCCAGCAACCCCGCCACCTGCGCATCGTGATGCAACACGATCCCCAGCGACCGCGCCCGCGCCAGCAACTGCTCCAGCGCCTCCGGCGGCAACGAAGGCGGCGTCGCACCCCCGCCGCTCGCGGCCACGCGCAGACTCACCTTGCGGCTCGGCGGCGGCAATGCCTGCGTCATGCGGTAGCCTTCAGCAGCACGGCGCTGCGCGAACCCGGCGGCTGCGGCAGCCCCGTCTGGCAGGTCAGCTGATCGAGCAGCAACCCGTTCGCGGTCAACTGCTGGCCCAGCTCGCCGAACAGGCGCTCCAGCCGGGCAGTAGTCTCCGTGCGCTGCGCCCACAACCGCACCGACAAGCGCAGGCCGCGCAGTTGCAGCTCGCCCTGCACCGGCCCCAGGCGCGGCAGGTCGATGGCGAAGCCAAGCACCCACGCGGTGGGTTGCTCCGGATCGTCCTCGTGCGGCGTCATCTGCAACTGCAGGATGTCCTGCCCGCCCTCGCCCTGCAGCGGAATCTCGATCATCCAGGCGCCGCTGGCCTGGGTTTCCAATTGCGCCACTTCCAGGCGCGCCAGCGCGGCATGCACTTCGCCGTGCAGGCGCACCAGCAGGCTGTCCACTTCGCCGGGCTGGGCGGACTCGGGCATCGGCGCGCGCGGCTGCGCGACCAGGCCGCGCTGCGCCAGCGGCGGCGCGGTCTCGGTGTGGTCGCCGGGCGGATGCGCCGGACTGCCGCGATCCAGCGTGGCGGCCAGACGGAGCAGGGCGGCTTTCCAGTCGTCCTCGCCCAGCATGCCCAGGTCGGTCTGCGGGTGGGCGAGCTGGGATTCGAGGAACAGGCCGCTGCGCTTCACCGCCTCCTGCAGGCCGGCGGCGTGGGCGATCTCGACCGGCGTGCGGATGCTGTGCTCGAGCAGGGCCAGCGCCGCGCGCAGCGGCGGCGGCAGCTGGCGCAGCAGCGGGCGCTGCGCCAGTGCGCCCAGCGTGGCCAGCAGCGGCGCATAGCCGTTCTGCTGGGGCAGGCGCTCGCGCAGGGCGCGGCTTACCGCCTGATCCAGCGGCGGGCCGCCGAGGATCTCCAGCTTCGGCTCGGCGCCCAGGCTGAGCACGCGCACCTGGAACTGCGACGGCAGCTGGGTGCCGGGCGGCTCGGCCTCGACCGTGAGCGAGCCGATCTGCAACACCAGCTTGGCCTGCTCGCTGTAGCCCAGCGTGCGCGCCGCCAGCACCGCGCCGACGCGCCAGCTGTCCGCGCTGGCGCCGGAGGCGGCGCCGGCCCAGGTCAATGCGGCAAGGCTGGTTGGCTGGATGATCACGTGGACTCCCGGGCTCTGGGCGTCACCGGTTTGACGCCCTTGCCATCGCTTCATGCATGTCTTCGGCCGGATGCGCAGGAACTTGAGCGTCGATTTTCCGACGCCTGCGCAAGGCCATCCGGTGGGTAGGAGCACGTTCCGTGCCGCCGCGGAAAAAAAGCCGCAGGTCCGGCCTAAAGCCGTCCGCGCCCCCGCCGATAACCGCCCTGTAAGCCATCACACAGGCGGGACAGCGGCACATGGGCAAGGCGAAGACGGACAAGGCGGATGGGCGCGTGGCGCTGCCGGCGGACTGCCGCATCGCGGACCTGGCGACGGTCAAGGCCGCGCTCGAAGCCGCGCTGTCCGCGCCCGCCGCGGTGCTGGACGGCGGCATGGTCGAGCGCGTGGATACGGCGGCGCTGCAGTTGCTGGCCGTGTTCCGCCGCGAGGCGGCGGCACGCGGCGTGGCGGTGGAGTGGCGGGGCGCCAGCGACGTGCTGCGCGACGGAGCGGCCCGCCTGGGCCTGACACAAACATTGGAACTGCCGGCGGCGACGCCGGCCTGACGAGGTAGACGATGGCAAAGATCCTGGCGGTAGACGATTCGGCTTCGATGCGTGGCATGGTGGCCTTCACCCTGCGCGGCGCGGGCCATGATGTGAGCGAGGCGGAGAACGGCCAGCTGGCGGTGGACGCGGCCAAGGGCGCGCGCTTCGACCTGGTGCTGGCCGACGTGAACATGCCGGTGATGGACGGCCTCAGCATGGTGCGCGAGCTGCGCACGATGCCCGAGTACAAGGGCGTGCCGATCCTGATGCTGACCACCGAGTCGCACACCGACAAGAAGATGGAAGGCAAGGCGGCCGGCGCCACCGGCTGGCTGGTCAAGCCGTTCGATCCGGAACAGCTGCTGGCCACGGTCAAGCGCGTGCTCGGCTAAGGGCCATTTCTATGAGCACGGTGAGCCTGGCGCAGTTTCATCAGACCTTCTTCGACGAGAGCCATGAAGGCCTCGACGCCATGGAGACGGCGCTGCTGGCGCTGGACGGCGGCGGCGACAAGGAGCTGGTCCACGGCATCTTCCGTGCGGCCCATTCGATCAAGGGCGGCGCCGCCACGTTCGGCTTCCCGGACATGGCGGCCTTCACCCACGAGGCCGAATCGCTGCTCGACGAGCTGCGCGACGGCCGCCGTGCGGTCGACGCCGGCATCGTGGAACTGCTGCTGCGCTCGGTGGACTGCCTGCGCGGCATGTTCGCCCGCGCACAGGCCGGCCAGCCGCTGGCCGACGCGGCCAGCGAAGCGCTGCGCCACGAGTTGGCCGCCGTGGTCGGTCGCAGCCTCGCGCCGGCCGCCGCGCCCGCGCGGCGCAGCGACGATGCCTCGACCGGCTGGGCCATTTCGTTCCGCCCGCACCAGGGCATGCTGGCCGGCGGCAACGATGCGCTGCGCCTGCTGCGCGAACTGGGCGAGCTGGGCGAACTGAAGGCCGAAGCGGAGCTGGACCGGCTGCCCGGCCTGGGCGCGCTCGATCCGTCCGAATGCCACCTGGGCTGGCGCCTGGAACTGCGCGGCGACGTCAGCCGCGCCGCGGTGAAGGGCGTGTTCGACTGGGTCGAGGACGAATGCGACCTGACGCTCGAGCCGCTGCCCGGCGCCGAGGTGCATCACGCGCCGGCGGCCGCGGCGCCTGCAGCCGCTGCCGCGCCGATCGCAGCCAAGGCCGCCGCACGCGAAGCGGTCGCCGCCGAATCCTCGGTGCGCGTCGGCATCGACAAGATCGACAGCCTGATCAACCTGGTGGGCGAGCTGGTGATCACCCAGTCCATGCTCGACACCTTCCGCGAGGATTTCGATGCCTCGCGCCTGGAAATGCTGCAGCAGGGCCTGGCCCAGCTGGCGCGCCACACCCGCACGCTGCAGGAGAGCGTGATGGGCATCCGCATGCTGCCCATCGCCTCGGTGTTCAACCGCTTCCCGCGCATGGTCCGCGACCTGGGCCAGAAGCTGGGCAAGCAGGTCAGGCTGGACCTGGTCGGCGAACAGACCGAGTTGGACAAGACGGTGCTGGAGAAGATCGGCGACCCGCTGGTGCACCTGGTGCGCAATGCCATCGACCACGGCCTGGAAACCCCCGACCGCCGCCGCGCCGCCGGCAAGGGCGACATCGGCACGCTGCGCCTGGAAGCCTCGCACCGCAACGGCTCGATCGTGGTGGAGATCAGCGACGACGGCGCCGGCCTGAACCGCGAAGCGATCGTCGCCAAGGCGCTGCAGCGCGGCCTGATCGCCAGCGGCGAGGGCATGACCGACGAGGCCGTGGCCGACCTGATCTTCCAGCCCGGTTTCTCCACCGCCGCGGTCACCACCGACCTGTCCGGCCGCGGCGTCGGCATGGACGTGGTCCGCCGCAACGTGGTGGACCTGGGCGGCAGCATCCAGATCCGCAGCGTCGCCGGCCAGGGCTCCGTGTTCACCATCACCTTGCCGCTGACGCTGGCGATCATCGACGGCCTCACCGCGATGGTCGGCGGCGAACACTACATCGTCCCGCTGGCCTCGATCGTCGAGACGGTACAGCTGCGCGGCGAGCAGCTGCGCACGGTGACCGGCGGCGGCGAATTGTTCCACTTCCGCGACTCGTGGCTGCCCGTGCTGCGCCTGCAGGACGCGTTCGCCTGCGGCGGCACACGCCGCGCGATCGAGCAGGGCCTGGTCGTCGTCGTCGAGGGCGACGGCGCGCGCGTCGGACTGTTCGTCGATGAACTGGTGGGACAGCAGCAGGCTGTCGTGAAGTCGCTCGAAGCGAACTACCGCCGCGTGATCGGTATTTCCGGCGCGACGATTTTGGCCGACGGCTCGGTGGCGCTGATCGTCGACGTGGCTGGCTTGTCCCGGCAGATGACCCGCCGCCGAGCAGCCTGACCAAGCAGATCGGGGTGAGGGTCGGCGAGTTCGACGCTCCGCCCGGCCCCTCACCCTGCCCTCTCCCCGGAGGGGAGAGGGGTGAAAGGGTGTGGCAAGAGAAGCGCAGCGCCAAAGCTCGCCTCAGTCCCGGCTCTTAGGCCATTTCTTTTTGGTTACTTTTGCTTTGGGCCAGCAAAGAAAAAGTAACTCGGGCGCCGGCAGGCGTCCGAAATGCCCGCTGCATAAGCGGCCAGGTCACGGCACCGCGACCATCGAGCGATACCGCTACTGGATTCCGGCCTGCTCCGGAATGACGAGCAAAAGGAACGCCCGCTGCGTAAGCGGCCAAGTCACGGCACCGCGACCATCGAGCGATACCGCTACTGGATTCCTGCCTGCGCAGGAAAGACGAGCAAAAGGCACGCGCCGCCCAGGCGCCCCCAGAAAACTCTCAAGCGAAGCGTTCACCTGCCGATAACGCCCATACAGGGGCGGGGATTTCTCCCGCAGACGAGACCCACATGAGCCAGCCACCGACTGCATCCGCCGCCGACGCGGCAACCACGCAATACCTCATCGTCGGCCTCGGCCGCGAGGAATACGGCATGGACATCCTCGCCGTACGCGAAATCCGCGGCTGGACACCGGTCACGCGCATCCCGCAGGCCCCGCACTACGTGCTCGGCGTGCTCAACCTGCGTGGCTCGATCGTGCCCGTGCTCGACCTGCGGCTGCGCTTCGGCCTGCCCGGCGAGGAATACACGCACACCACCGTCACCGTGATCGTCACCGTCGCCGGCCGCCTGTTCGGCGTGGTGGTCGACAACGTGTCCGACGTGCTGGACGTGGCCGGCACGGCAGTGCGCCCGGTACCGGACATGGGCACCACCGTGGATACCGAATACCTCAAGGGACTCACCTCCGCGGCGGAGCGCATGGTGCTGCTGCTGGACGTGGACAAACTGCTGCAACCGCAGGACGCGCAGATGCTGGAGGCCGCCTTGCCCGCGGCTATCGACGAGAAGGCCGTGGCCTAAGGAATTCCAATGAAGATCCCTACTATCAAGTTCAAGCTTCCCGCCATGACCGTCCGCAACCGCCTGCGCGGCGTGCTCGGCCTGCTCGGTCTCATGTTGATCGCCGGCGCTGCCGTCGGCCTCGGCGCCATGCACCTGCAGAACGAGGGCATGCGCCAGATGTACGACAACGAGCTGGTGCCCGCGGAAATCATCAGCCGCATCAATACGCGCTCGCTGATGTCCTTCATCGTGATGGGCGAGTCCACCAATCTGCTGGACAAGCCCGACGCGCTCAAGCAGAAGCTGGGCGAGTTCGCCAAGTACCAGGCCGAGATGGTCGAGCTGAAGAAGCAGTACGCGGCGATGTCGCGCTCGCCCAAGCTCGACGAGCTGTACAAGAAGTGGCGTTCCACCGACGAGGAATACGCCCAGGCCAAGAAGGACATCATGGATGCGCTCAATCAGAAGGATCCGAGCGCGGCGGATGTGCTGGAAATGCAGGTGCGCCCGCTCCTGATGGAGCGCCAGGATGCGCTGGCCAAGCTGATCGAGGCGCAGCGCCTGGAGGCCAAGGAGATCTACGACGCCCAGTTGAGTCGCTACCAGTGGGTCCGCGCGGCCAGCCTGATCGCGCTGATCGCCGGCCTGCTGATCGCCATCGTGGCCGCGGTGCTGCTGATCCGCTCGATCATCGGCACGCTGAACCGCGCGGTGCGCATCGCCAACGAGATCGCCGAAGGCAAGCTCGGCCACGACATCGAGGCCGGCCGCAATGACGAACTCGGCCAGCTGCTGGGCGCGTTCCGCACCATGGACGAGCGCCTGGCGGCGATCGTCGGCGAAGTCCGCCACGGTTCCGGCGCGGTGAGTACCGCCGCGCAGCAGATCGCCCGCGGCAACGACGATCTGAGCCAGCGCACGCAGGAACAGGCTTCGAGCCTGGAGGAAACCGCTTCGTCGATGGAGGAAATGACCTCCACCGTGAAGCAGAACGCCGAGAACGCTAGCCACGCCAACCAGCTGGCCCGCGGTGCCCGCGAGCAGGCCGAGCGCGGCGGCGAGGTGGTGACCCAGGCGGTCGGCGCGATGCGCGAGATCAACGAGTCCAGCCGCAAGATTTCCGACATCGTCAGCCTGATCGACGAGATCGCCTTCCAGACCAACCTGCTGGCGCTGAACGCCGCGGTGGAAGCGGCGCGCGCCGGCGAGCAGGGCCGCGGCTTCGCGGTGGTGGCGACCGAAGTGCGCAACCTGGCGCAGCGCAGCGCGGGTGCGGCGAAGGAGATCAAGGGCCTGATCGCCGACAGCGCCGAGAAGGTGCGTACCGGCACCTCGCTGGTGGACCAGTCGGGCAAGGCGCTGGCCGAGATCGTGGACAGCGTGAAGAAGGTGACCGATATCGTGGCGGAGATCGCCGCGGCCAGCCAGGAACAGTCGGCCGGCATCGACCAGGTCAACAACGCCGTCACCCAGATGGACGAGATGACCCAGCAGAACGCCGCGCTGGTGGAAGAAGCCGCGGCGGCCGCGCGCGCCATGCAGGAACAGGCCGGCGAGCTGGCCCGCCAGGTGGGCTTCTTCCGCCTGGGCGACGACGCGGCGGCGGTGGCTGCCCCGGCGCGCAAGGCGGCGGCGACGGCCAGTGCGGAAGCGGAGGCGGTGTTCGCCGCGGTGCGCAGCGCGGGGCCGGTGCATTCGCCGGTGCGCGCGCAGCGTCCGGCGGAGATGGCTGAGGCTGGGGTGTGGAAGGAGTTCTGAGCGTGAAGCCTGAGCCCCTCTCCCACCGGGAGAGGGGTTGGGGTGAGGGTCCGGGCGGAGCGAAGAAAGTGATGCGCACCGCTCCGCCCGCACCCTCATCCGGCTGCCGCCACCTTCTCCCGGAGGGAGAAGGAATCCAGTTCGGGGACTGGGGAAATTAAGGAAGTCAGCAGCAACACAACGATAAGAGGTGCGTCGTGACGGTTGGCAGGGGGAGTGTTTCCAATAGCGGGAAGGAGGGCTGAAGCATGGCCGCGAATCTTTCCCACGAAGTCGCCGCGCCGGGCCTGGGCGGCCCGTTGCTGGGCAACCGCGATTTCGATTTCCTGCGCGAGTTCGTGCTGGCTCATTGCGGCATCGCGCTGAGCGAGCAGAAACGCCAGCTGGTCCAGGGCCGCCTGCTGCGCCGGCTGCGCGCGCTGGGGCTGAAGGATTTTTCCGCTTACTGCGAACTGCTGCGCCGCGATCCGGACGCCGAGATGGGCGACCTGGCCAGCGCGATCAGCACCAATGTCACTTCGTTCTTCCGCGAGTCCCACCACTACGACCTGCTGGAGCAGACCCTGCTGCCGCAGTGGCTGGCCGAGAAGCGCCGCAGCGGCGGACGCCTGCGCATCTGGTCGGCCGGTTGTTCCACCGGCGAGGAACCCTACGCGCTGGCGATGGTGCTGGCCGAGGCGCTGGAAAAGCATGCGCCCGGCGTGGACGCGAAGATCCTCGCCACCGACCTGTCGCCGCAGGCCCTGGCCGGCGCGCGCGAAGGCGTTTATCCGGTCGACAAGCTTGGCGGCGTGAGCGCGGAACGGCGCCGGCGCTGGTTCCTGCGCGGCGAGGGCAGCTATGCGGGCCTGGCCTGCGTGCATCCGCGCCTGCGCGAACTGGTGGCGATCCAGCCGCTGAACCTGCTGCACGAGTGGCCGATGAGCGGCGTGTTCGACGCGATCTTCTGCCGCAACGTGGTGATCTATTTCGACAAGCCGACCAAGGAGCGCCTGTTCCGGCGCTATGCCGGCAAATTGGTGCCCGAGGGTTATCTGTTCCTCGGCCACTCCGAATCCATGCACGGCCTGAACGACGACTTCGCCCTGGTCGGCCGCACCGTCTACCGGAAGAAGCCCGCATGAACGCCCAGACGCGCCCCGCGCACATCGACGAGGTGCTGCCCGGATTCGAGCACGTGCGCCGCTACTGGGATCCCACCCAGGGCAGCATGACCGCCAAGGTGCTGCCCGGCGAGTACTACGTGAGCCGGCAGGAGGAACTGATCGCCACCGTGCTCGGCTCCTGCGTGTCGGCCTGCATCCGCGACCGCCGCCGCGGCATCGGCGGCATGAACCATTTCATGCTGCCCGAGCCGATGGGCGAGCGCGACGCCTGGTCGTCCACCGTGGGCCGCGCCGCGCGCTACGGCAACGACGCGATGGAGCAGCTGATCAACGCCATCCTCAAGGCCGGCGGCCGGCGCGAAGACCTGGAAGTGAAGATCTTCGGCGGCGGACGCGTGCTGGCGCAGATGACCGACATCGGCGAACGCAACATCGCCTTCGTGCGGCGCTACCTGGCGGCCGAGCGGCTGGAACTGGTGGCCGAGGACCTGGGCGACATCTACCCGCGCCAGGTGCAGTTCTTCCCGTGCAGCGGCAAGGCCCGCGTGCGCCAGCTGCGCGGCCACCACGCCACGGTGCTGGTGGACGGCGAGCGGAATTACCTCAAGCGTTTGGCCAACGATCCGATAAAGGGAGAGGTGGAACTGTTCTGAAGAGAGCCGAGGGACGAGCAGTGAGGGCGCGCGATTGGCGGCCGCGCGGCGGAGATCTTGCCGGAGACGGCCAGGAACAGGGGCCGCCCGCGCGGCCCGGATCGGCGCCCTCACTACTCGTCCTTCATCTGAAGACCGACCACCCTCGCGCAACCGAAGAGAAGCCCTGAATGTCCCGAGTCCGAGTCCTGGTGATCGACGATTCCGCCCTTGTGCGGAAGCTGCTGACGACCATGCTCTCCTGCGATCCGATGATCGAAGTGGTGGGCAGCGCGGCCGATCCCTTCATCGCGCGCGAAAAGATCAAGCAGCTGGAGCCGGACGTGCTCACGCTGGACGTGGAAATGCCGCGCATGGACGGCCTGACCTTCCTCGAGAACCTGATGCGCCTGCGGCCGATGCCGGTGGTGATGGTGTCCTCGCTGACCCAGCAGGGCGCGGAAGTGACGCTGCGCGCGCTGGAACTGGGCGCGGTGGATTTCTTCACCAAGCCCAGCAGCGACCTGGCCAGCACCTTCGCCGAGGGGGCGCAGGACATCTGCGCCAAGGTCAAGCTGGCCGCGCTGGCGCGTCCGCGCGTGCGCACCGCGGTGCGCAAGCTGGAAGTGGCGCCGCGGCTGTCCGCCGACGCGGTGCTGCCGCGCGCGCAGACACCGGACAGCCGCGGCGGCAGCCCGATCATCGCGATCGGTGCCTCCACCGGCGGCACCGAGGCGATCCGCGTGGTGCTGGAATCGATGCCGCCGGACGCGCCGCCGATCGTGATCACCCAGCACATCCCCGCCGCCTTCAGCGGCCCGTTCGCCACCCGCATGGACAACTGCTCGGCCATGCGCGTGTGCGAGGCGCGCGACGGCCAGCCGATCCAGCCCGGCCATGCGTATATCGCGCCGGGCAGCCAGCATCTGCTGGTGATGTGGGACGGCGCGCGCCACGTGTGCCGCCTGCACGACGGCCCGCCGGTCAACCGCCACAAGCCCAGCGTGGACGTGCTGTTCCGCTCGATGGCCGCCACCGTCGGCCGCACCACCGTCGCCGCGCTGCTCACCGGCATGGGCGACGACGGCGCGCGCGGCCTGCTGGAACTGAAGGAAGCCGGCGCCGCCACGGTGGTGCAGGACGAAGCCAGCTCGGTGGTGTGGGGCATGCCCGGCGCCGCCTGGAAGCTCGGCGCCGCCGCCGAGATGCAATCGCTGGAACATATCGCTGCGCGCCTGCTCGAGCTGGCGCGCCAACCCGTGGCGAGCGCCGTACGCGCCGCCAGCCGCTGACCTGGACGCTGTCATGTCTGCCATTCCCGCCCCGTCCTTTCCCCGCCTGCCGCTGGGCCTGAGCGTCAGCGCCGTCGCGCTGCTGCTGTGCCTGGTCTGGCAGCCCGCCTGGCTGGCGCCGCTGGCGATCGCCGCGGTGTCCGCCGCGTGGTTCGTCGAGCAGCGCCGCACGCCGGCGCGCGTGGTCACCGTGCTGCCGCCGGCGCAGGATTCGGCGCCGGTGCGCGAAGCGCTGGAAGACGTGCGCGAAGCCCTGGTCGAGGAACTGGGCCACGCCTCGCGCGAACTGCACCAGGCGCTGGACCTGCTGCGCGACGCGGTGTCCGAGCTCGGCGGCGGCTTCGACGGCCTTTCGCACAAGACCGGCCAGCAGCAGTCGCTGCTCAAGCAGATCATCGACGGGCAGAAGGACGGCGTGTCCGTGCAGGACTTCGCCGCGCGCACCAGCGACCTGCTGGAGCATTTCGTCGGCCTGATCGTGCAGTTGTCGCGCGACAGCCTGCGCATCGTCTACCGCATCGACGGCATGGCCAAGGAAATGGACGCGGTGTTCGGCCTGCTCAAGAACGTCAACACCATCGCCGAGGAAACCAATCTGCTGGCGCTGAATGCCTCGATCGAGGCGGCGCGCGCGGGCGAGGCCGGCCGCGGCTTCTCGGTGGTGGCCGGCGAGATCCGCAACCTGGCCAGCAACTCCAACCAGTTCAACGAGCAGATCGGCAGCCACGTCGAGCGTGCGCGCACCGCGATGGAGCAGCTGCGCGGCCTGGTCGGCGCGATGGCCTCGCAGGACCTGAACATGGCGCTGTCCACCAAGGGCGGCATCGACGCCATGCTGGCGCACGTCACCGAGAGCGATGCGCGCACCAGCAAGGTCGCCGACCAGGTGGTGGAGATCAACCGCGGCCTGGGCAGCGACGTGTCCACCACCATCCGCTCGCTGCAGTTCGAGGACATCCTCAGCCAGCTGATCAACCAGACGCGAACACGCCTGGTGGAACTGCAGGAAACCACCGCCGAATGCACCCGCGACATCGAGGAGCTGGCCTGCACCGACGTCGAGGCCGGTGCGCTGGCCGAGCACGCCCAGCGCGTGCGCGCCCGCCTGTCGATGCAGCGCGAGAAGGCCCGCCTGCGTGCGCGCGGCCCGGCGCTGCAGAACTCGATGGACGCCGGCGAAATCGAGCTGTTTTGAGCCTTTGAAGAATCATTAGGGGAACACGGCCATGAGCCTGACCATCCATCACGACACCGAGCAAGACTGCCTCACCCTGCAGCTGGGCGAGCGCTTCGACTTCACCGTGCACCGCGATTTCCACGACGCCTGCCTGGGCGGACGTCCGGCGCGCAGCTATGTGATCGACCTGGGCGAGGTGAACAGCATGGACAGCTCCGCGCTGGGCATGCTGCTGCTGCTGCGCGAGCACGCCGGCGGCGAGCGTTCGGAGATCCGCATTGTCAACGCCGGCAGCGAGCTGCGCGGGACGCTGCGGGTGGCAGGGTTCGACAAGCTGTTCGTGCTGCATTGAACGGGTAAGACGGGGTGGGCAAGCGGGGCGGTCTCTGCCGGGGACCGCCTCTTTTTTTGCGTCGCGGTTTTGCCGGCGCAAAAAAAGGCCCCTTGCGGGGCCCGGAAAAAACTTTCAAGAGCAGCAGTTTCGGTGGGTCTTGGGTACCGCGTTACCAGCTCTTCACTTCGGAGACGCTGACGGTGTAGTCCTGCATGTCCGACTCGTAGCGGAACAGGCGGCCGAGGTCGAAGCTCACCGACTGGCCCGGGCCGATGTTGGCGGTGCCGGCCGGCCAGCCCTGCTTGCTCTGCAGTACCTTGCCGCTGGCGTCCTTCGCCTCGATGCGGATCTGGGCGGCGGCGGCGTCGCCGCAATGATTGGTCAGCTGGCCGGCCAGGCTCAGGCGCATGCCGGTGCCCGAACCGGTGGACTTCATCTTGAAGTCGGAGATGGCGAAATCGGTGGCGGAGCAGGCGGCGTGCGAGGCGACGGGAGCCAGCAGGAGCGCAGCGGCGATGAGGATTTTCATGGCGGGTATCCGATCGATGGGAAATCGTTGGTAAGGAACGACGTCCTAGAGATCGGCGGGGGCGTGGGAAACTTTAGGGCGCCCGAGGTGGAACCCTTCTCCCTCCGGGAGCACGCGGGGAGGGCACATGGATGTGCCCTGCTTTGAGGAGCGAGGAAGGTGGCGGCAGCCGGATGAGGGTACGGGCGGAGCGGTGCACATCACGCTTGCGCTCCGCCCG
>NZ_FONH01000010.1 GCF_900112865.1 Dyella marensis
CCGGCATCTGGACCGAATCCCTGGGCGACAGCGCCGTCAACCTGGTGATCCGCGCCTTCACCCGCACCGGCGACCTCTGGGGCGCCCAGACCGACCTGCTGCGCCGGATCAAAGAGCGCTTCGACGCCGAGGGCATCAGCATCCCGTTCCCGCAGCGCGAGCTGCGGGTGGTGCAGGGCAAGCTGCCGGACTGAGATGAAGCCCCTCTCCCTTCGGGAGAGGGGTTGGGGTGAGGGTACGGCCGGAGCGCAAGGGTGAAGTGCACCGCTCCGCCCGCACCCTCATCCGGCTGCCGCCACCTTCTCCCGGTGGGAGAAGGGTTCTGATAGGGGAACTGAGGCGGCTCCAGTCGCCTGCATACGTATGCGCATGGTCCCCTGCGACCAAGATCGATCCAGACGGACCGGCGTGCCTTCGCTATGATTGGGCTCTTGCGCGCCGCCATCCCCCAGGCGTTGCGCCATCGCCATCCGCAGGAGAAATCATGGCCGACCTGAAAGAAGCCCGCGTGCCGGATATCGGGCACGACAATGTCCCGGTGATCGAAGTGCTGGTGAAGCCTGGCGACAAGGTCGCCAAGGAGCAGGGCCTGGTCACCCTGGAATCGGACAAGGCCACCATGGAAGTGCCCGCGCCGTTCGCCGGCACGGTCAAGGAAGTCAAGCTGAAGGTGGGCGACGAAGTGTCCGAGGGCGCCGTGATCGCCATCATCGAGGCCGACGAGGCCAGTGCCCCGGCCCCGGCGCCCCAGGCAGCCGCGCCGGCGCCGGCGCCGGCCGCGCCCGCACCCGCCCCGGCCAAGGCCGCCGAGCCCACCCGCGCCGCGGCCCCCGCGCCGGCTGCCGGCGGCGGCGTCCGCGAGGCCCGCGTGCCGGATATCGGCGGCCACGACGGCGTGCCGGTGATCGAGGTGCTGGTCAAGGTCGGCGACACCGTCGCCAAGGACCAGAGCCTGATCACCCTGGAATCGGACAAGGCCACCATGGAAGTGCCCGCCCCGTTCGGCGGCGTGGTGAAGGAACTGAAGGTCAAGGTCGGCGACGAGCTGTCCGAAGGCGCCGTGATCGCCCTGATCGAGAGCGCCGACGGCGCTCCGGCCGCCGCGCCGGCTCCGGCGCCGGCCAAGGCCGAAGTACCCCAGGTGGAAGAGAAGCCCGCCCCGATCGGCGGCCGCGGCATCCTTCCCGGCAACGCTCCGGAGGGCGACGTGGCTCCGGCTGCGCGTCCGCCGTTCGACTCGCGCATCGTCATGCCGGGCGACGCCCCCTACGCCAGCCCCGCCATCCGCGCCTTTGCGCGCGAGCTGGGCGTGGATATCCGCCAGGCCAAGGGCAGCGGCCGCGGCGGCCGCATCGTGCGCGAGGACATCACCTCCTACGTCAAGCACGCGCTGGCTTCCGGCGCGCGTCCCAGCGGCGCGGCGCAGCCGGCCGGCGGCGGCCTCAACCTGCTGCCGTGGCCGAAAGTGGACTTCGCCAAGTTCGGCCCGATCGAGGAAAAGCCGCTCACCCGCATCCAGAAGATCTCCGGCGCCAACCTGGCGCGCAACTGGGCGATGATCCCGCACGTCACCCAGCACGAAGACGCCGACATCACCGAGCTGGAAGCCTTCCGCAAGAAGCTCGGCGAAGAGAACAAGGACCTGAAGATCACCCCGCTGGTGTTCCAGATCAAGGCGGTGGTCGCGGCGCTGAAGAAGTTCCCGCAGTTCAACGCCTCGCTGGACGAGACCGGCGAGAAGCTGATCCTCAAGAAGTACTTCCACGTCGGCATCGCGGTGGACACGCCGGACGGCCTGGTGGTGCCGGTGATCCGCGACTGCGACAAGAAGGGCCTGCTGGACCTGGCGGTCGAGCTGGGCGAGATCTCCAAGAAGGCGCGCGACAAGAAGCTCGGCCCGAACGACATGTCCGGCGGCTGCTTCTCGATCTCCTCGCTGGGCGGCATCGGCGGCACCGCGTTCACGCCGATCGTCAATGCGCCGGAGGTGGCGATCCTGGGCGTGTCCAAGGCGCAGACCAAGCCGGTGTGGAACGGCAAGGAATTCGCCCCGCGCCTGATCCTGCCGCTGTCGCTGAGCTACGACCACCGCGTGATCGACGGCGCGCTGGCCGCGCGCTTCGCGGCCTTCCTCGCCAACCAGCTCGGCGACATCCGCCGCCTGCTGCTCTGACGCGAGGGGCGACGCCATGGCTAATACGATCGAAGTGAAAGTCCCCGACATCGGCGGCCACGACAGCGTGCCGGTGATCGAAGTGCTGGTGAAGGCCGGCGACAGCGTGACCAAGGACCAGAGCCTGATCACGCTGGAGTCCGACAAGGCGACGATGGAGATCCCGTCGAGTGCCGCCGGCACCATCAAAGAGGTGAAGGTGAAAGTGGGCGACGAGCTGTCGGAAGGCGCCGTCATCGTGATCCTGGAAGTCTCCGGCGACGCCGCCGCGCCCGCGGCCGAAGCGCCGAAGGCCGCCGCTGCTCCGGCACCGGCGCCTGCATCTGCGCCGGCCCCCGCCAAGGCGGCCGCACCCGCCCCGCAGGCGGCCGGCGCCTCCGGCCGCACGGCCGACATCGAATGCAAGCTGGTGGTGCTCGGCTCCGGTCCCGGCGGCTACACCGCCGCGTTCCGCGCCGCGGACCTGGGCGTGGACACCGTGCTGGTGGAGCGCTACGCCACCCTGGGCGGCGTCTGCCTCAACGTGGGTTGCATCCCGTCCAAGGCGCTGCTGCATGCCGCGGCCGTGATCGACGAGGCCGAGGCCATGGCCGCGCACGGCGTCAGCTTCGGCAAGCCCAAGCTGGACCTGGACAAGCTGCGCTCGTTCAAGAACAAGGTGGTCGGCCAGCTCACCGGCGGCCTGGCCGGCATGTCCAGGCAGCGCAAGGTGCGCACCGTGCAGGGCGTCGGCAGCTTCGTGTCGCCGCACGAGCTGGAAGTGGAGACGGCCGAAGGCAAGAAGCTGGTCCGCTTCGAGCACGCCATCATCGCCGCCGGCTCGCAGTCGGTGAAGCTGCCGGCGTTCCCCTGGGACGACGAGCGCGTGATGGATTCCACCGGCGCGCTGGAACTGAAGGACGTGCCCGGCAAGCTGCTGGTGGTCGGCGGCGGCATCATCGGCCTGGAGATGGCCACCGTGTACGCCGCGCTCGGCAGCGAGGTGACCGTGGTCGAATTCATGGACCAGCTGATTCCCGGTGCCGACGCCGACCTGATCAAGCCGCTGGCCAAGCGCCTGGGCGGCAAGCTCAAGGGCGTGCACCTCAAAACCAAGGTGACCGAGGCCAAGGCCACCAAGAAGGGCATCGAGGTTGCCTACGAAGGCGACAGCATCCCCGAGACCAAGCTGTTCGACCGCGTGCTGGTGGCGGTGGGACGCTCGCCCAACGGCGGCAAGATCGGCGCGGACAAGGCCGGCGTCGCGGTGACCGAGCGCGGCTTCATCAACGTCGACACGCAGATGCGCACCAACGTGCCGCACATCTTCGCCATCGGCGACCTGGTCGGCCAGCCGATGCTGGCGCACAAGGCCACCCACGAGGCGCGCGTCGCCGCCGAGGTGGTCGCCGGCATGAAGAGCCATTTCGATGCGCGCGTGATCCCGTCGGTGGCCTTCACCGATCCGGAAGTGGCATGGGTCGGCGTGACCGAGCGCGAGGCGAAGGAAAAGGGCTTGAAGATCGGCGTGGGCAAGTTCCCGTGGGCGGCCAGCGGCCGCGCCATCGGCATCGACCGCACCGAGGGCTTCACCAAGCTGATCTTCGACGAGGAAACTCACCGCGTGGTCGGCGGCGCCATCGTCGGCCCGCACGCGGGCGACCTGATCGCCGAGATCACCCACGCCATCGAGATGGGCAGCGAGGCGGCCGACATCGGCCTCACCATCCATCCGCACCCCACCCTGAGCGAATCGGTGGGCATGGCGGCGGAGGTGTACGAGGGCACGATTACCGACTTGTACATGCCGAAGCGGAAGTAAGCCGGTACCAAGGCAGGCAAGAAAGAGCCCGGGCATGCCCGGGCTCTTTCGTTCTCAGCTCGTCATTCCGGCGAAGGCCGGAATCCAGTCCAGTACGTCGTGCGAAGCACGCAAGACCTTTTGCGACAATCACGCATCATCGCTACTGGATCCCGGCCTGCGCCGGGATGACGGACAAATCAGTTCGATTCCGTGAACTGGATGTACGGCGTCGAGCCGCTCCCCGTCGAGCAACTGCCCAGGTTGAGGTTGTTGCTCTCGCCGGTGCTGCCGGAGTTGGCCACGCAGGACGGCGCGCTGGTCGAGCCGTTGGTCACCGCCAGCTTGGCGGTGATCGACGAGCCGCTGTTGAACTTCGCCATCGAGCCGCCGGCATTGCCGACCACGTTCCACTCCGCGACCTTCCACACCGTGGCCAGGTACAGCACGCTGTCCTTGCCGCTGGAGCTGTAGGCCTGGGTGCCGTTGGTGAACACCACGGTGTCGTTGCCGCCCGAGCTCACCGTGCCGGTCAGCTTCACATTGGCCAGCTGGGTGGCCGGCACGTCCGGCGCGGTGGCGGCCGCGCTGTTCTTGTAGCAGTCGCCGGCGCCGTCGCTGCCGAAGCCGCTCGGGCAGCTGCTGCCGCCGTAGCCGATCAGCCAATACTGCATGAACACCGCCGCCTCGCCGTCCACTTCATAGTCCGGCGCGTACACGTACTGCTGCCACACGGTGCAGCCGGAGTGGCTTTTACAGGCCGAGGTGGTGTCGTCGAAGCTGGAATTGATCTGCAGCGAATACTCGTTGGCGCCGAGGATGCCGCCGCCGCCGTAGGCGGCCACACCCACGCCGGACTCGGAGGTCACGCCGGTGACAGTCGGGAAGCTGCCGACGGCCTTGGTGATCAGCGTCGACGAATGCAGCGTGTAGTCGTTGCCGTTGCCGGCGTTCTGCGCGGCGCCGAAGTTGCGCCAGCGCGGCGTGGGCATCACGCGCGGGATCGCCGCCTTGCACGCGGTGCGCTCCCACACGACGCTGGGATAGGTGGCGTGGAAGCAGCCTTCCGCCGGCGTGGCGATATGCGAGATGTCCTCGCGCCACTGCGCGCGGGCCTGTGCCTCCAGCGCACCGACATACTCGGTGCCGGCCTGGCTGGATACGTTCGTGGGCTGCGCGGCATAGGCCGCGGAAACACAGGCGGCGCCGACCACGCCGGCGGCCAGAATAAACGTCAACTTCGCAAGCATTGAATTCTCCCTGGTACGCGAATTGGGCTGAGCGGTTCCGGCGCTGGAGGATTCCAGCCGCCGGTTTTTGGGCAACAACTCACCTGCGCGCCGACCGCCGTCGCGGTGGCGATGATCTGTGCAACTGCATGGCTCCGCTTCATCCTCACGGCGGAGAGTCGAGCGATGACGCATCCCCTGAGGGAGCGTTTGACCCTCCGGGTACAAACGTTCCGGCGGCCTTGGTAATGCATCTTCGGTGCGCTTTGCAAATCGAAAGAGACTGCGTCAAACACCTGCGATGCAAAACGCTCGATGCGCGAGCGCGAATGCTTTGCGCGAGTCTTGAAATCAGCTGTCGAACGAAAGAAGCGCCGCGTCGTTAACGATGGTCAACGATTCGTGCATTCGAAAAAACGCGCGAAGCACATGCGTGTGCAAGGTGTGAAGAAGCCGCGCCGTCATTCCGGCGCAGGCCGGAATCCAGTGACGTCACCGATCGATTTTCGCGAGAGCTCAAAAGCCCATGACTCGCTCGCTCACCCCTTCGGGAGTGCCCTGCGAGCATTCTTCGCGCTGCGCGCTCGTCCGGCCTGCGCCGGAACGATGGCTCGAATGGATGCTGTGGCTTTACCCGGCGTGTTGCTTCGCCGGCATGTTCTGTTCGATCCGCCGCCGCAGGCTGATCAGCATGTTGACCACCTCGTGGGTGGTGCCCGCCATCTGGTTGACGACGTGCAGCAGGTCGCGCGGTGAGTAGTCGTCGTTGTCGAAGTCCAGCTGCATATCGACCATGTGCGGCCCGTTCATGACCATCGGCAGGTCGCCGGCCAGGGTGGTGATGCTGGTGGCCTGCGAGGCATAGACGGCCGAATAGCCGCGCAGGCGCTCGCTGTCGATCCAGCCGGCGGACTGGTTGGCCACGGCCAGGTCCCAGGCTTCGCGTCGCAGCACCGGCCAGCGGAAGTCCAGGTAGAGGCCTTCGGGTGCGTTTGCCTGCGCATGCTGGCGGATCGTTTCGCCGGAGGCGTGCGCCTTCAGGTCGGCGTTCAGCACGTCGCGCAGATGCATCAGCGCCTGCATGCGCTGCTGGTCGTGTTCGAGCACCCTGCCGATCTCGGCCAGGTTCTGCTGGATCTCCGCGTCGATGCGCACGCTGGCCTCCCGGGCCGCGTTCTGGTGATGCGTACGTTCGATCCACGCTTCCAGCCCCAGCGCGGTGAGGATGCTGAGCACGATCATCAGGTAATGCTTGAGGAAATCCCTGAGCGAATACAGGCGCGTCTTCGGCAATTCGAGGTGCATGGCGGCATCCGGGCGACGATATGAAGCAAGCGGCCGAGGGTATCCGATGCTGCCGCGGGCAGGCAGTGCGGATTGGCACCGCCGGCCAGGCTCCGCCCGGCTATGCTGGAATAGTCCTGCTTGCAAAGCCGTCGGCGCGCCGGCATCTGCTTCGCATCTCTACTTCGACCACAAGGTGTCCCATGACTCTCAACGTCTGCCTGGCAGGAGCCACCGGCTGGGCCGGTTCCGAACTCGCGCGCGGCCTCGCCGTTGCCGATGGCCTGAAACTGGTCAGCGCCGTATCGCGCAAGCATGCGGGCGCCACGCTGGCGCAGGCGCTGGGTGATGAACGCCTCGACGCACCGGTGTTCGCCACGGCCGCCGAGGCGCTGTCCAAGCCGGTCGACGTATTCATGGAATACACCAGGCCCGACAGCGCCAAAGCCAATATCCTCGCCGCGCTGGAACACGGCGCGCACGTGGTGGTGGGCACCTCGGGTCTGAGCGACGAGGATTACGCGCGCATCGACGAAGCCGCCCGCGCCAAGGGCCGCGCCGTGCTGGCCTGCGGCAACTTCGCGCTCACCATGGTGCTGCTGCAGAAGTTCGCCGAGCAGGCGGCGAAGTACATCCCCAGCTGGGAAATCATCGACTACGCCTACGAAGGCAAGCCCGACGCGCCCAGCGGCACGGTGCGCGAGCTGGCCGGGCGCCTGGGCAAGGTGCGCCAGCCGGAACCGGGCCTGCCGCTGGAAAAGACCAACGGCGTGCGCGAGACGCGCGGCGGCACGCTGGGCGGAGCGCAGGTGCACGCGGTGCGCCTGCCGGGCTTCGTGCTCGGCGCCGAAGTGATCTTCGGCATGCCGGACCAGACCCTCACCCTGCGCCACAACGCGGGCAGCAGCGCGAAGCCTTATGTCGACGGCGCGCTGCTGGCGATCCGCAAGGTGTCCGGGCTCGCACCGGGTCTCCACCGCGGCCTGGACAAGGTGCTGGAGCTCTGACGCGTCAGCCGTGCGCGGCGCCGGCTTCGTCCTGCGCCAGCGCATGGACCAGGTGGCCTTCCAGCTGCTGCAGGTGCGACTGGATTTCCTGCGAGGTGTTGATCATCTGCCGCAGCACGGTGACGAATTCCAGCGGATCGACCGGCGCGTCCAGGTCGATCCGCGCACGCAGCGCCGCCATGCCCGGCGCATTGAGCAGGATGATGCTGTCGTGGGTGAGCCAGTTGGACGCATCGCGCAGGTCGGCATAGGCGGTGGAGTAGCGGCGCAGGTCGCCATCGTCCATCCAGCTCGCCGACTGGTTGGCCACGGCGACATCCCAGGCCTGCGAGGCGAAGGTCGGCCAGTTGATGCTCAGCTTGAAGGAGGCCCGGCGCGCGCGGATATGCTCGTTCACCACGGCGGCCGTGGCGCCCGCGCGGATGTCCTGGCTCACCGCCTCGTCGAGTTCGCGCAGCGGCGCGATCAAGGTCTGGTTCGCCTTGATCGACGTGCGCACGTCGCTGAGATTGGTCTCGATCTCCAGGCGGATCTGCCGGCTTGCCGTCGCGGCCGCATGCGCATGGTGCGAGCGCTCGATCCATGCCTCCAGACCCAGCGCGGTGAGGATGCTGAGCACGATCATCAGATAGTGCTTGGTGAAGTCCTTCAGCGAGTGCAAGCGCATTTTCGGCAGTTCGAGATGCATCGGTTCCGGCTCGGCGGGGCTGGCGGACGCGCAGCGTAGCCGATCCCGGCCGGCGGCAGCAGTGCGCTAGCCGCGTTCGAACAGGTCGCCCTGTGCGACGAAGCTGTCTTGTTCGACGAAGCCCGACAACCCCACCCCGACCAGGCGGTAGCGGCTGTCCGCCGGACGCTCCACGCGGGCACGCAGCGCGCAGGCCAGGTCGGCCAGTTCTTCCGCGGAGGCGGGCCGCGTGGAGGGCGTAAGGCTGCGCGTGAGCGTGTGGAAGTCGGCGGTCTTGAGCTTCAGCACCACGGTGCGGGCAATGCGGCCATGCGTGCCGGCGGCCTCGCGCTCGTGCGCAGCCCAGGTCTTCTCGGCCAGGCGGCGGATATGCGGCTCCAGCTCGTCCAGGGTCAGGTCGTGCTCGAAGGTGTCTTCGGCCGAGACCTGCAGGGTGGGGCGGTCCGGCTCGACCGCATGCTCGTCGATACCCAGCGACAGTTCGTGCAGGCGCCGGCCCCAGCGGCCGAAGCGCTGCTCCAGCTCAGCCGCGGCGAAGGCGCGCAGCTCGCCCACGGTGGCGATGCCCATCTCCGTCAGCTTCGCCTCCATCACCTTGCCCACGCCGGGCAGGCGGCCCACCGGCAGCGGCGCGAGGAATTCCATCACCTGGTGCGGGCGGATCACGAACAGGCCGTCCGGCTTGTTCCAGTCGGAGGCGATCTTGGCCAGGAACTTGTTCGGCGCCACGCCGGCGGAAGCGGTCAGCTGCGTCTCCGCGCGGATCGCGGCGCGGATCGCCTCCGCCGTGGCGGTGGCCGAGGGCAGCGCCGTCGACGTGGTGACGTCAAGATAGGCCTCGTCCAGCGACAGCGGTTCGATCAGGTCGGTATGCCGCGCGAAAATCTCGCGCACCTGCCGCGACACCGCCTTGTAGCGGCCGAAATCCGGCGGCACGAAGATCGCCTGCGGGCACAGCCGCTCCGCGCGCACCGCCGGCATCGCCGAGCGCACGCCGAACTTGCGCGCCTCATAGCTGGCCGCGCACACCACCGAGCGCGCGCCGCGCCAGGCCACCACCACCGGCTTGCCGCGCAGCGCGGGATCGTCGCGCTGTTCCACCGACGCGTAGAACGCGTCCATGTCGATGTGGATGATCTTGCGCGAGGTCGGGGACACGAACGGACGGGAGCGGATCGCGGGCGTGGATGGCGGCGAGAGTTAAGCACGGAACCGGAAGTTCTGCCCGATCCGCGGCCAGACTTGCCCATTCCTGCCGATCGGTCGGACCGGCGCTTGAAGGCGCGGGCCAGCGCCGCACATCACACGCGGTTACCGCCCCTCCTGCCAGGATGGGCGGCGTCTACTCGAGGAAAGCATGTCATGAAGATCCTGATGGTCCTGACGTCGCACGACCAGCTTGGCGACACCGGGCGCAAGACCGGTTTTTGGCTGGAAGAATTCGCCGCGCCGTACTACGCGTTCAAGGATGCCGGCGCGCAGATCGTGCTGGCCTCGCCCAAGGGCGGCCAGCCGCCGCTCGATCCCAAGAGCGACGATCCGGATGCGCAGACCGACGCCACTCGCCGCTTCCGCGCCGATGCCAGGGCCACCGACGCGCTCGCCCATACGCTGCCGCTCGCCGACGCAGCCAGGGCCCAGTACGACGCCGTGTTCTATCCCGGCGGCCATGGCCCGCTGTGGGACCTGGCCGAGGACAAGACCTCGGCCGAACTGATCGAGCGCACCTACGCCGCCGGCAAGCCGGTCGGCGCGGTGTGCCACGGACCGGCGGTGTTCCGCCACACGCGCATCAAGGGCGAGCCGCTGGTGCGCGGCAAGCGCGTCACCGGCTTCACCAATGGCGAAGAGGCCGCGGTGGGCCTTACCGACGTGGTGCCGTTCCTGGTCGAGGACATGCTCAAGGCACACGGTGCCGAGTATTCGAAGAAGGCGGACTTCCACCCCTATGCCGTCACGGACGGCAACCTGGTCACCGGACAGAACCCGGCTTCCTCGGTGGATGCGGCCAAGGCGGTGCTGGCGCTGCTGCGCAACGAAGACTGATGGCGAAAACGCCGAAGGGATGCGCAGGCGTCCCTTCGGTATTACACGGTGGCGGCCCGTCGAAGGCCGTCATGCCTGTCTGAAGGGGCTTGCGCGGGCGAGAGAATTCAATTCATCGAAATGCGATAAATTAATACATTTGAGATGGTTCTAGGTAATGCACTCATCCGATCGACGAAATAGCATTTAACGCAATGCCGATGCGTTAAATGTCTTTATCCTAATTCGTCTGAAAGGGTTGCTGTGATGAAAGCGTGGCTTTTTATGCTGATGGCTCTCTTGTCGATGCCTGCCGTTGCTGGCTTCAGCTTGTTGCTTCCTAAGATCACTGCGGAAAATTCGAAGCTGGTAGGTACGATCACTGCATTCAAGGTTTTCAAGGGCAACGACAAATGTTATGTGGCGATCAAGGATCCGAACAATGCCTACTACAGCGAAGGCTTTCATTTTATTGATGACGCGATGATCTGCTCGGTTGCAAAGGCGGCATTTCTCACCGGGCTCAAAGTCGCTGCTGTGACCGTAGTCAGGAGCGGATACGGGGCCAACGAAATTATATCCATGAGCGTGGTGAGGGCCGGGGGCGTACCCACCTGGCCGGCGGCTGCTGGTTACGGTGGCAGGGTCTCTGATTACTAGGGGCTCATGATCATGCTGGCGAAGCGATGGTTTTCATGTGCTGGCGGGCTGTTGAGTCTTGTTCTATGCGGTGTGCTGCCGGCGCTGTCGAATGCTCAGGTGCGCGTGGTTTACCGTTACGACACCAGGCCACCCCAGGAAATATTCGCCTCTGGTTTTGCCGCGCCAGGGCAGGATATGAATCTGATCCGGCACGTAACCGGGTGGACCGACGGAAGGGCCGAAGGCGACGACGACGGCCTGATCGCCACCACGTCCGAGGAGAGCGTTGCACGGAGAATGGCGGTCGCGCATTTAAATCATTTTTCCGATCCCAATGCGATGGTCTTTGTTTACGCCATATCTGCAAACCATGATTTCTTTGCGGTGATGCCCAGCCTGAGTAATTTTCTTGAGCAGCAAAGAGCTGCCCCCGCTGCGGCGCGCTACATGGAGCGAGAGGGCCAGCTGAGCCTTGTGATCGAGTCGTACCGGGAGCAGCAGGAATTCGTATCGGCCGCTCCCATTCCACCCTCGGCGATCCGGTGGGCGCGTCCGATCAGTTTGGAGCGCGATGCTAGGAATCGTCTGCGCCCGCGATTCGGCGAGCGCCGAATCAATGGGGACTGGGTCGATGACGCACCCGACCAGTCCGCAAATGCCGGTCACTATCCCGTAAATTGGCCAGACGAGCCCTCGGCTTCACCCCAGCCGGCTTTCTCCCTGTCTTCATGCGAGGAAGACCAAGGTGCTTCCGCAGGTCCGCCGGGGGTGAATTGCACCGGAGACTTGTACGCGGCAGTGGCGGACGACGGTGAAGTCTTTCCCCGGGCCATGCTGCCGTCCTGCTCGTCGGCACCCAGGCCAAGGCGCGCTGCCATCATGCTGCCCTGTTCCGATGCCTGGCCCCTCGTGAATATCTCCAGGCTGGCCAGAACCAACGCAGCGCTTTTCCCGGGCGGGGACGAGTTTCTTGCTGCCATATACATGTCAGTACTTGCGAATACGCGCTGGCACATCTTGTTGCACGATGAGTAGAGGTGGCGGAGCCACGCATAGCATGGCCACTCATAGGGCATAGGTCATCGGTCATGGTCGGACCGTCCCGGGTTATCGTCAGCCCCCATGACCGATACCTCCCCCTCCTACCTCCGCCGCCTCGGCACCTGGGACGCCGCCGCCATCGTGATCGGTGGCGTGATCGGCGGCGGCATCTTCCGCAGTGCCTCCACGGTGGCCGAGCGCACCTCGTCCGGCTGGGAACTGCTGCTGCTGTGGGCGATCGGCGGTGCGCTGACCCTGGCCGGGGTGCTGTGCTACGCGGAACTGGGCGCGCGGCGGCCGCAGGCCGGCGGTATCTACATCTATCTGCGCGAGGCCTTCGGCCAGCTGCCGGCCTTCCTGTTCGGCTGGACCATGGCGCTGATCAACTACCCGGGCAGCGTGGCGGCGGTCGCGACCACCTTCGCGGATTACTTCTGCGCGGCGGTGGGCCTGCCGGTGCTATGGGTGAAGCCGGTGGCGGCGGCGGCGATCACCTTCATCGTCGGCGTCAATTTCTTCGGCATCCGCGCCGGTTCGCGCATGCTCAACGTGTTCACCGTGCTCAAGCTGGCGGCCATCGCGATGCTGGTGGCCACCGCGCTGGTGCTGGCGCGCGGCCACCTGGGCATGGCGCTGGCGCCGGATCCGGCGCACCAGGCGCGGCCATGGGATTTCCTCGGTGCATTGCTGCCAGTGCTGTTCACCTATGGCGGCTTCCATTACCTCAACGACCTGGCCGGCGAAGTGCGCGAGCCGCAGCGCACCTTGCCGCGCGCGCTGGGCCTGGGCCTGGCGGCGGTGGTGCTGTGCTACCTGCTGGTCAACTTCGCCTACGTGGCCGGGCTCGGTCACGCCGGCCTGGCGGCGAGCCGCGCGCCGGCGGCGGACCTGATGCAGCGGCTGTTCGGCGACGCGGGCGCGCGGGTGATGGCGATCGGCATCGCCTGTTCCACCTTCGGCTATTGCAGCATCGCCATCGCCGGCGGCGCGCGCGTGCTGCAGACCATGGGCGCGGACGGCATGTTCTTCCGCGCGGTGGGGCGCATCGACGCGCAGTCGCGCGCGCCGCAGGTGGCGCTGGCGGTGCTCGGCGGCTGGGCGATCGTGCTGGTGCTGTCCGGCAGCTTCGGCCAGCTGCTCAACTACACCACGGTGGGCGAGTGGCTGTTCCATGCGTTCGGCATCGCCACGCTGTTCTGGTATCGCCGCCGTTTCGCGGCGGAGCCGGCGCCGTACCGCGTGCCGTTCTATCCGGTGCTGCCGTTCCTGTTCGTGCTCACCGTGCTGGGCGTGATCGCGGCAACGACCATCGATTCGCCCGGCGACGCCGGCATGAGTCTGCTGCTGGTGGTGCTCGGCGTGCCGGTGTACCTGGTGTGGCGCGCGTGGCAGCGGCGCGGAACGGCGTAGCATCGTAGGTTGGGGTGAGCGCAGCGAACCCCAACGTGCGCACCGGATACCGCGATGTCGGGGTTCGCTGCGCTCACCCCAACCTGCGTCGCCTTGGGCGGAGGAGTCGTGCGTGAAGCGATGGCGCAAAATCACCTTCTTGATGCTCGTCGCATGCGGCGAGCCGGCCATGGCCGGGCAACTGGCCGATCTCGGCCAGCCCTCCGCCAAGGTCGCGCTGGCCCAGGTGCAGCGCAGTGCGCATGAAGTGCGCGATGGCGCGGTGGTGCTGCTGCCTTTCGTGTTCCAGCCCGCCGCGGCGCCGCAGCTGACTATTGCACCGGCACAAGGCGCATGGGACTGGACCGGCCAGGGCGAGCTGCGCCTGCGCGTACAGAACGGCATGGACTGGGCGGTGACGCTGCGCATCGATATCGACGGCGCCGGCAAGGATCAGGCGCTGCACGCGACGGTGGGCATTCCGGCCGGGCCCGCGCAGACCGTGGTAGTGCCGCTGCATGCCGCCTCGCCGCGCGCGCAGGGCATGCAGGTGGGGCCGCCGATGCCGTACGACAGCAACGGCCAGCGGCTGCTGGTCGCCACCACGGTGGAAGGCCAGCTGGATGCGCATCAGGTCGCCGCGGTGCGCTTGAGCATGCCCGCGCCGCAGGCGGCGCAGACCCTGCTGTTCGGCAAGCTCGAGACCGTCGCCGGCGATGCGGCGCTGCGCAGCGCCTACACCGCCATCGTCGATGGCTATGGCCAGTACACGCGCGGCCAGTGGCCGGAGAAGATAGGCAGCGACGCCGCTCTGCGCGCCGCGCAGGCGAAAGCCCAGGCTGCACTGGGCGAACACCCTTCGAACCTGCAGCGCGACCGCTACGGCGGCCGCCAGGACGTGCCGGCGTTCAAGGCCACCGGCTGGTTCCGCACCGAGCGCCGCGACGGCCGCTGGCAGCTGGTGACGCCGGAAGGCCATGCGTTCTTTTCGCTGGGCGTCAACGCGGTAGTGACGGAACAGCGCAGCTACGTGCAGGGACGCGAGTGGATGTTCAGCGGCCTGCCGTCCGACAGTGGCGCCTGGCAAGCTTTCTACGGCGACAGCGACAACCGCGCGCCCGATGCGGCGGCCACCGCCGGCATCGGCTACAACCATGGGCGCTGGTTCGATTTCTATGCGGCCAATCTGTATCGCCTGGACGGCGCGAACTGGAAGCAGGCCTGGCTGGCGCGCAGCACCGCGCGCCTGCGCGCCTGGGGTTTCAACACGCTGGGCAACTGGAGCGACGAGGCGCTGGCGAAGGAGCGCACGAACCGCCTGGCCTACACCCGCTCGATCGAAGTGGAAGGCGTGTTCGGCAATGTCTCCAGCGGCTACGACTACTGGGGGCGCATGCCCGATCCGTTCGATCCGCGCTTCGCGCAGGCCGCCGAAGCCGCCGCGGTGAAAGCGACCCGGGATGCGCAGGACGATCCCTGGCTGCTCGGCTATTTCAGCGACAACGAACTGGCCTGGGCCGGCGCGGGACCGCAGGGGCGCTGGGGGCTTGCGCTGGGCACGCTGCGCGGCGAAGCGCGCAGCGACGCCAAGCAGGCCTTCATCGCCGCGCTCAAGCGCAAGTACGGCGAGCCGGCGAAGCTGGCCGCCGCGTGGGGCATCGAGCTGCCGTCATGGGATGCGCTCAACGCCACCGGCTACAACGCACCGCTGCCGGGCGAGGCGCATCCGGCGATCGCCGCCGACTACAGCGCATGGCTGCGGCAGTATGCCGAGCAGTATTTCCGCGTGGTCACCGAGGCGCTGCATCGGCACGACGCCCATCACCTGTTCCTGGGCGGCCGCTTCGCGGTGAACACGCCGGAAGCCGTCGCCGCCTGCGCGCGCTACTGCGACGTGATGAGCTTCAACGCCTACACCGACGTGCCGCAGCACGGCGCGGACATGGCGGCGATCGCCAGACTCGGCAAGCCGGTGATGTTCACCGAATTCCACTTCGGCTCGGACGACCGCGGCCCGTTCGGCCGCGGCGTGGTGCCGGTATGGAACGAGGCGCAGCGCGGCGAGGCGTACGCGCGCTACGTGCAGGCGGCGGCGAAGGACCCCAACGTGGTCGGCGCGCACTGGTTCGAATACACCGACCAGCCGGTCAGCGGCCGCGCGCTCGACGGCGAGAATGCGCACGTCGGCCTGGTCGGCATCACCGACCTGCCGTTCCAGAATTTTGTCGAGGCGGTGCGCAAGGCGAACGAGCAGGTCTATCAACGCTGATGTAGGTTGGGGTGAGCCGCAGGCGAACCCCAACAATACGAGGCGTTCGGGTGCGGCAATGTTGGGGTTCGCCTGCGGCTCACCCCAACCTACGCTTGCAGGCTGGTGATCGCGCCGAACGCCACCAGCATGATCACCGCCACCGCCAGGCAGGCGCTGGTCGGCTTGATCCGCCGCGCATCGATGCGCGGCACCAGCCGCCACAGCAGTCCAGCGCCGATCAGCATGTTCAGCACGATCGCGGCGCGCCAGCCGAAGGTATGCAGCTGCGCCAGCGGGTCGGCCTGCGCGCCGTGCTTCATCAGCACCGAGCCGCCGACGATCACGTCCAGCAGCATCCACAGCAGGCAGGCCAGGTAGGTGCGGTTGAATACCGGCGGGCAGCGCTCGATCCAGCGCAGCACCGCCCAGGCGATGATCGCCACGAACAGCGCGCCGATGCTGCTGTAGAGCACCCACCACAGCAGGCTGCTGAGCAGGATCAGGAAGGTGTTCATGCCTGCTCCCCGCCCAGGCCCAGGCGGCGCAGCAGCTTGTCCATCAGCCAGGCCGGGCCGACCAGCAGGTAGGAGAGGTCGGTGAGGAAGCTGGGGCGGCGCCCTTCGATGGCGTGGCCGACGAACTGGCCGACCCAGGCCACGGCGAACACCGCCACCGCGCTCCAGCGCAGCGTGCCCGCGCCGTATTGCGCGAACACCCACGCGGTGAGCAGGTCCAGCAGCACGAAGGCGAGCAGCATCGCGCCGGCCAGGCGCCGCGAATGCTTCCAGTACCAGGCGAAGGCCAGCACCTGCGCGCCGACCGACCAGAAACCCGGGCGGCCGAGCAGGGCCGGCACCGGGATCGTCCACAGCAGGGCGATGGCGCTCCACAGGATCAGCGGCACGCACACTTCGTGCAGCCGCTGGTTGAGCGGATGGCGATGGTCGCCGGCGTAGCTGTCCAGCCACGGGCCCATGCCGCTGCGCGGTTCGGTGCGCATGGCGGCGTCAGTCCAGCCGGATGTCGGCGATGCGGCGCAGCGCCTCGGCGTACTTGGCGGCGGTGCGCTCGATCACCTCGGCGGGCACGCGCGGACCGGGGGCCTTTTTGTTCCAGTCCAGCGTTTCCAGATAATCGCGCACGAACTGCTTGTCGTAGCTGGGCGGGCTGATGCCGACCTGGTATTCGTCCGCCGGCCAGTAGCGCGAGGAATCTGGCGTGAGCATCTCGTCCATCACGTAGAGCTTGCCGTGCTCGTCGGTGCCGAATTCCAGCTTGGTGTCGGCCAGGATGATGCCGCGCTCGGCGGCATAGGCGGCGGCCCACTTGTAGATGGTCAGGGTGGCATCGCGCACCTGCCCGGCGAGCTCCGCGCCGACCGCGGCGACCACCGCGTCGAAGCTGACGTTCTCGTCGTGGTCGCCGACGGCGGCCTTGGTCGACGGGGTGAAGATCGGTTCCGGCAACTGCTGCGCCTGCTTGAGGCCCGCCGGCAGCCGGATGCCGCACACCGCGCCGGTGGCCTGGTAGTCCTTCCAGCCCGAGCCGATCAGATAACCGCGCGCGATCGCCTCCACCGGCACCGGCTTCAGGCGGCGCGTGACCACGGCGCGCTTGTCGTACAGCGCCAGGTCGGTGCCGGCCGGCAGCACTTCGCCCAGCGGCGTGTGCAGCAGGTGATTGGGCACCAGGTGTCCGGTCTTGCCGAACCAGAAGTTGGAGATCTGCGTGAGCATCTCGCCCTTGCCGGGGATCGGGTCGGGCAGCACCACGTCGAAGGCCGACAGGCGGTCGCTGGCCACGATCAGCAGGCGGTTGCCCGGCAGCGCATAAACGTCGCGCACCTTGCCGCGGTGGAGCAGCTCCAGGCCGGGCAGATCGGATTGCAGCAAGGTGGTGGGCACGGCGGGCTCCTCGGAAGGTCGGGCGGGGCAAGCCCGTCATTGTAGCGGCGGCGGAGGGCGGATCGGCCTCGCGGGGGCTGCTAGTATGGGAGTCTTTAGCCCCTTCCCACCTTCCATTCCACGTGTCGCCGATGCGCTTCGCCCTGACCGCGGTACTCGTCCTCGCCGCCAGCTTCCCCGCCCATGCCGCAACGCCGCCCAAGCCGGCGCGGCTCGGCCTGTGCGCGGCCTGCCATGGCGAAACCGGCATCGCGCAGATTCCCGGCGCGCCGCACCTGGCCGGGCAGAAGGCCGACTACCTGCGCGAGGCCCTGCGCCAGTACCGCGACGGCCGCCGCAAGGCGCCGATCATGCAGGCGGCGATCGGCCCGGTGAGCGAGGCGGACCTGGACGAACTGGCTCGCTGGTACAGCCAGCAGGCACCGGCGAAGGCGCAGCCATGAACATCTCCTGGACCCTGCTGCTGGCGTTCCTCGGCCTGGTCTTCGGCCACAGCCTGACCACCATGATCGCCGGCGGCGTGGTCGGCTTCATCATCGACAGCATGCGCCAGACCCAGCGCCGCCGCGCGCCGACGGCGGGCGGCTACATCGGGCCGCTGTTCGCGCTGCTGGGCGCGGTGGCCAAGTCGGACGGGCGCGTCTCCGAAGCGGAGATCGCCGTCGCCGAGCGCCTGATGTCGCGCATGGGCCTGAGCGCCGAGCAGCGCCAGCAGGCGGTCACCGCGTTCAATGCCGGCAAGGCGCCGGAATTCGACGTGACGCCGGCCATCGACGAACTGCGCCAGTGGGTCGGCGTGCGCCGCGACCATGCCTTTCCGGTGCTGGACGTGGTGATCGACACCGTGCTGGCCGAGGGCAACCCCGCGCCGGAAAAGATGGCGATCCTGCGCCAGCTGGCCTTCGCCCTGCGCGTCAGCGACATGGAGCTGATGGCGCTGATGGCCATGAAGGGCTACGCCTGGAACGCCGGCGCCAACTATCGCGGCCAGGGTTATGGCAACGGCAATGGCTACGTGCCGCCGCAGCGCAATACCAGCGGTCCCGATCCCTACACCGTGCTGGGCATCGGTCGCGACGTCGACGACCGCGCCGTCAAGCGCGCCTACCGCAAGCTGATCTCCGAGCACCATCCGGACCGCCTGGGCGACCTGCCCGAGGACATGCGCAAGCGGGCCGAAGCGCGTGCCAGCGAGATCAATGCGGCGTATGAGCGGATCAAGGCCGAGCGCGGCTTCAAGTAAGCGCGGGCGGCGGTGCTAGGCTCTTTCCCGATTTTCCCTTCGAAGTTCGCCCGACCATGAAGCAGCCCAACGTCATCGCCCCCTCGATCCTCTCCGCCGACTTCGCCCGCCTGGGCGAGGACACCGCCAAGGCCCTGGCCGCCGGCGCGGACTGGGTGCATTTCGACGTGATGGACAACCATTACGTGCCCAACCTGACCATGGGCCCGATGGTGCTCAAGGCGCTGCGCGACTACGGCATCACCGCGCCGATCGACGTGCACCTGATGGTCAGGCCGGTGGACCGCATCGTGCCGGACTTCGCCAAGGCGGGCGCGAGCGTGATCAGCTTTCATCCGGAAGCCAGCGAGCACGTGGACCGCACCATCGGCCTGATCAAGGATTCCGGCTGCCAGGCCGGCCTGGTGTTCAACCCGGCGACGCCGCTGAACTGGCTGGACCATGTGCTGGACAAGCTCGACCTGGTGCTGATCATGTCGGTCAATCCCGGCTTCGGCGGCCAGAAGTTCATCCCGCACGCGCTGGAGAAGCTGCGCGAGGTGCGCCGCCGCATCGACGAGAGCGGCCGCGCGATCCGCCTGGAAGTGGACGGCGGCGTCACCGCGGACAACATCGGCCAGATCGGCGCCGCCGGCGCGGACACCTTCGTGGCGGGCTCGGCCGTCTTCAACGCGCCGGACTACCGGGCGGTAATCGAGGCCATGCACAAGCAGCTCGGGGCCTGAGGCAATAAAAATCCCGGCGCAGGGGAAGCGCCGGGATAAAGACGTCGGAACGACGTTCAGAGGAGACCACGCTGGCCGCGCCCGCCGCTCCTTGCGTGTTCCACGGCAATGGATTCGGGCGCAGCCGCAAGTTCTGACCGGCCATTCCCGCGTTGGTTCCTTGCAAAGCGAAAATATTTCCGCGCAAGAAAAAAGCCCCGCTGGGGAGCGGGGCGGAACTCACCGTCACAGAGGGGGACGGGAAGGGGCACATCGGGTGGCTGTCGGGACCTGGCTCCTTGCCCCGGCGGCCTGGCGCGCTTCCTTGCACGCCGGCCGCCATGCCTTCCACGGCAGCTCACTTCAGAACGGTCGTCAGTGGATGCTCATCACCAGGCCCAGCAGCAGGGCGCCGAGGGCCAGCACCACGCGCAGGGGTTCGAAGCCGCGCAGTTCGGCGTTGGGATCGGTGGGTTCGGGCTTGTCCATGGCGCGTATCCGAGGGGGGGCGAAGTGGTGCCTATGAGGCGCCGCCGGCGGGCGCGCGGCCCGGCGGGGTACGGGCGATCGGGCGACGGCGTCTGGCAAATCCCGGGCAGCAGGGGTCCCCGCCTTGCGCCGCGCGAGTGGGCATAGCACCCTGCGCGCCATCCGCACCGAGAGGGAACGCTCCATGGGCCGCAGCATCGCCATTGTCGAAGACGAACCGTTGATCCGCGCCAACTACGTCGAGGCGCTCAACCGCTTCGGCTACGACACGCGCGGCTATGGTTCGCGCCGGGAGGCCTCGACCGCCTTCGCCATGCGCCTGCCGGAGCTGGTGATCATCGACATCGGCCTGGGCGACGAGCCGGAAGGCGGCTTCGACCTGTGCCGCGAGCTGCGCGCGAAATCGCCCACGCTGCCGATCATCTTCCTCACTGCGCGCGATTCGGATTTCGACGTGATCTCCGGCCTGCGTCTGGGCGCCGACGATTACCTCAGCAAGGACACCAGCCTGCACCAGCTGGCCGCGCGCATCGCCGCGCTGTTCCGCCGCATCGAGTCGATGAAGGCGCCGGCTTCCAGCGAGACGGTGATCGAGCATGGCCCGCTCAAGCTCGAATCCGAGCGCATGCGCATCACCTGGAACAACGAAGAGATCCCGCTCACCGTCACCGAGTTCTGGATGGTGCACACCCTGGTGCGCTTCCCCGGCCACGTGAAGAACCGCGACCAGCTGATGCGCGAGGCCGAGCTGGTGGTGGACGACGCCACCATCACCTCGCACATCAAGCGCATCCGCAAGAAGTTCATCGCGGTGGCGCCGGAATTCGACGCGATCGAGACCGTGCACGGCGTCGGGTATCGTTGGCGTCCTTGAGGGAATCGGGAATAGAGAATCGGGAATAGGGAAAAGCGGCATCCCGCAAGCTTGTCGCGCCTCGCTTTTCCTATTCACTATTCTCCATTCTCTATTCCCAGCTCTCAGATGACCCTCCGCCGCAAGCTCCTTCTCGTCGCCCTGTGCACCCTGGCCCTGCCCGTGGCCGGGTGGCTGTACGTGCGCCAGATGGAAACGCTGTTGCGCGAAGGCCAGGCGCAGGCGCTGGTGGCGTCGGCGCGCGCGGTGGCGCGCAGCCTGGTGGCGACGCATGCGCCGCTGCCGCCCGGCGGTGCGGGCTGGTATGTGCAGCAGGCGGTCAATCCGATCACCGTCGACGGCTACGGTGACGACTGGGCGCCGCTCACGCCCTGGAGCCAGGCGCTGGACAAGCGCGGCAAGCTGCTGCTCGCCGAGGACGCGGACTGGCTGTATGTCTACGTCGACGTGCGCAGCACCCACCGCACCCGCGCCGATGCGGCCGACGCCAACGCGCTGGCGGCCGATCACCTGATCCTGGGCCTGCGCAAGGACGGCCAGCTGCGCCGCTACCTGATCGCCAGCTCCGCGCCGGGGCCGGCCACGGCGCGGCCGCTGGATCCGGCCGTGCAGCATTTTCCCGAATGGATCGCCACGCAGTGGCAGGAAGACGGCAGCGGCTATCGCGTGGAGCTGCGGCTGCCGCGCTCGCTCGGCCTGGATGGCCTGGGTGTGGGCATCTATGACGCCTCAGCGCCGGACGGCGATCCGCAGGCGGCGGACGTGCGGCCGCTGCTGGGCTATTCCAGGGAGCTGTCCCGCGAACTGGCCCAGCTTGCGCCGGAGAACGTGCGCGCCCGCGTGCTGGCGCCGCAGGGTTGGCTGCTGGCGCGCAGCGGGCGCATGGGCAACACCGCGGTGCCGGCCGGCGAGCAGCCGGGCTGGTTCGCCGCGCTGGTCTACCGCTCGCTGCTGGCCAACCAGCTGGAGGATGCCGAGCCCTGGACCGACGACGCGCCGCGCCTGGACGTGCATGAAGTGAACGCCGCCGCCGCCGGCACGCCGGCCACGCTGTGGCGACAGGGCGAAGGGCGCGGCAGCGTGGTGCTGGCCGCGGCGGTGCCGGTGGAGCAGGGCGGCAAGGTGCAGGGCGTGCTGCTGTTGGAACAGGCCAGCCGCGCGGTGCCGCTGTTGGCCAATCGCGCCCTGTTGGGTCTTCTGGCGACCAGCTTCGGCGTGCTGCTGGTGGCCGGTGCGATCCTGCTGGCCTTCGCCACGCGTCTGAGCCTGCGTCTGTCGCGCCTGCGCGATGCCGCCGAGCGGGCGCAGGCCAACGATGGACGTCTGGACGGCCAGATGCTGGCGCGCTTCCCGATGACTGACGCGCAGGACGAGATCGGCGACCTGGCACGCAGCTTCGAGCGCCTGTTCGAAGTGGTGGGCGGCTATACCGACTATCTGCGCACGCTCGCCTCCAAGCTGTCGCACGAGCTCAATACGCCGCTGGCGATCGTGAAGTCCTCGCTGGATAACCTCGAACACGCCCTGGTCGACCGCGACGCCCTGCCGCCCGAGGCCGCGCCCTACCTGGCCCGCGCCCGCGACGGCGTGGCGCGCCTGGGCACCCTGGTGCGCGCGATGAGCGAAGCCAGCCGGATGGAACGCGCGATCGCCGCGGCGGAGCCGGAGGACGTGGACCTGGTCGAAGTGGTGCGCGGCTGCGCCGAGGCCTACCGCCCGCTGGCCGGCACGCGCCGCCTGGAAGGCCTGCTGCCGGACACGCCGCTGCGCCTGCACTGCGCGCCGGAGCTGATCGCGCAGGCGCTGGACAAGCTGTTCGACAACGCGTTGTCGTTCACCCCGGAAGGCGGCTGGATGCGGCTGAGCCTGCGCGCGGACGGCGATGCCGCCGAGATCGAGCTGGCCAACCAGGGCGAGCCATTGCCGGCGGCGATGCAGGGGCGTTTGTTCGATTCGCTGGTGAGCCTGCGCGACAAGGCGAAGCCGGGCGATGTGCCGCACCTGGGCCTGGGGCTGTATGTGGTGCGGCTGGTGGCCGAGCGCCATCACGGCGTGGCGTCGGCGCGCAATCTCGAGGACGGCAGCGGCGTGGCTTTTACGCTCCGCCTGCAAGGCATGCCACGCCAACGGCTGTAGGTTGGGGTGAGCCGCAGGCGAACCCCAACATCGGCACGTTCATGCGTTTCGCCATGTTGGGGTTCGCCTGCGGCTCACCCCAACCTACGTCGAATCCGCCGGATCAGGGCTTGGCTAGCGCCACCTGACGCACGATCCAGCCGCCGCCCTGGTGCAGCAATTCCGCCTGCTTCTTGTCGGGCGTACCGCAATCGGCGCCCTGCGCCTTGCACGGCACCAGCGTGATGCTCAGGTGCTGCTCGTCGGCCAGCTGGAAATCCGCCAGCTTCTCCTCCGCCGCGCCCGCGGCATCCTCCAGCGCGGTGCCGATGAACACCCCGCTGCGGAATACATACAACTGCAGGCTTGCCGGGTGGCATGCGCGGTCGAAGCTCGCCGCTGCCTCCGCCACATAGGTATCGCCCTTGCGCTGCGCCCGCCCGGTGAGCAGGCGCTGGCCGCCGGTGAGCAGGAAGCGGTCCTCGTCGCCGCGCGGCGAGGGCGCGGCGGCGGCGCATTGGCCGGCGTTGGCGCTGGTGACGATCTGCGCGCCGTCGTCATCGTCATCCTCGAATTCCAGCGGCTGCAGCGGGCGCGGCACGTAGGCCTGCGCGGCGGCCGGCGCTGCCGGTTCGATGGGCTGGTGCATCCACACCGTCACGCCTGCCGCGCCGACCAGCAGCGCGGCGATGGCCCAGCCGCGGCCGGGCGCGCCGGGGCGGCGCACGATCCACAGCAGGACCGCCAGCGCCGCCAGCACGGCGAACGGGGCCAGCACGTGCCAGTACAGGCTCAGCGCGGCGAAGACGGTCGCGGCGATGGCCCAGCCCAGCGTGCCGCGAGGACGCTCCGGCGTGGTGCTCGCGGGGATCGGAGGCGGCACGGCAGCGCTCGCGTCGGTGGGCAGCGGCGGCGGCAACGGTTCGCCGGACGCCGCCGGCGACCAGGCGAACCACTGCTGGCCGCCGTCATGGCACCACTGGTCGCCCGGCTCGGCGTAGCGGTCCAGCGCGGCTTCCGGCAGCGGGCCGCGGGTCTGTCCCGCGCGCAGCAGCCAGACCAGCGCGGCCTGGTCCGGCTCCGGCCGCGCTTCCACGCCCATGCCTTCCAACTGCGCGGCCTGCGCCTGCGCGGCGGCCAGCTCCAGCCCGCGCCGGATCAGCAGCGGCGCGCGCTCGAACACCCGCTGGCGGAAATCCGCGTCCTGCATGCCGAAGGCCTCGGCCATGCGCGCGTGCGCGCTGGCCGGATCGTGGCCCGGCAGCAGGCGACCGGTGAGCACGAGGCAGTACTGATCCATATCGCATTCCACCGGGAGGCGCACCCAGGATGGCGCGCCGATCCGCCCAAGGGTAGGCGTGGCGCGGGAAGGCCACAAGCACAAGCTCCGCGGCCCCTTCGGTTCGCTGCACGCCTATGTCTACAATGGCCGCCTTGAGTGTCTCCCGCATGGCTTCCCGGATTCCCCGAACGTGATTTCACGAGAGCAGTTCGACGCGCTGGCCGCCCAGGGCCACACGCGCATCCCGCTGGTGCGCGAGGTGTTTTCCGACCTCGATACGCCGCTGTCGGTGTACCTGAAGCTGGCCGACGGCCCGTACACCTTCCTGTTCGAATCGGTCGAGGGCGGGGCTACCTGGGGACGCTATTCGATCATCGGTCTGCCGGCCCGCCGCGTATACCGCCTGCGCGGCCACGAGCTGGAAGTCGAAGACAGCGGCGAAGTCACTGAGCGCCGCCACCTGGACGACCCGCTGGGCGAGATCGAGAAACTGCGCCGGCAGTACGACGTGCCGCGTCTGCCGCAGCTGCCGGCCTTCAGCGGCGGCCTGGTCGGCTACTTCGGTTTCGAGACCATCGGCTACATCGAGCCGCGCCTGGCGCGCTGGGACCGCGCCGACGAGCTGGGCACGCCCGACGTGCTGCTGATGCTGGCCGAGGAAGTCGCTGTGTTCGACAACCTCAAGGGCCGCCTGTACCTGATCGTGCATGCCGACCCGGCCAGGCCGCACGCCTACGCCGAAGCCCAGCGCCGCCTCGACGCGCTGGTGCACCGCCTGCGCCAGGGCGGCGCCTCGTATCCGCAGCTGACCCAGTCGGTGGCGCTGGACGAGGGCGATTTCAAATCCTCCTTCACCAAGGAGGAATTCGAGGCGATGGTCGAGCGCGCGAAGGAATACATCCGCGCCGGCGACATCTTCCAGGTGGTGCCTTCGCAGCGCCTGAGCGTGGGCTTCAACGCCCGCCCGGTGGATGTGTACCGCGCGCTGCGCGCGCTCAATCCGTCGCCGTACATGTATTTCGTGGACCTGGGCGACACCCAGATCGTCGGTTCCTCGCCGGAGATCCTGGCCCGCCTGAAGGACGGCAAGGTGGTGGTGCGCCCGCTGGCCGGCACGCGCAGGCGCGGCGCCACGGAAGCAGAAGACCTGGCGCTGGAAGAGGAACTGCTGGCCGATCCGAAGGAGCGCGCCGAGCACGTGATGCTGATCGACCTGGGCCGCAACGACATCGGCCGCATCAGCGAGACCGGCAGCGTGGAAGTGAGCGAATCCTTCGTGGTCGAGCGCTACTCGCACGTGATGCACATCGTGTCGCAGGTGCAGGGCAAGGTGCGCCCGGAGGTCGGCTACATGGATGTGCTCAAGGCGACCTTCCCCGCCGGCACGCTCAGCGGCGCGCCGAAGATCCGCGCGCTGGAGATCATCCAGGAGCTGGAGCCGTACAAGCGCAACATCTACGCCGGCGCGATCGGCTGGATAGGCTGGTGGGGCGACGCGGACACCGCCATCGCCATCCGCACCGCGGTGATCCAGGACGGCCGCCTGCACGTGCAGGCCGGTGCCGGCATCGTCTACGACTCCGATCCCACCGCCGAGTGGGAGGAGACCATGAACAAGGGCCGCGCGCTGTTCCGCGCGGTGGCGCAGGCGGCCAAGGGACTCTGAGCCGGATGCACAGGAAACGCCATTTGAGCGCCTCGATCACGCGTGCCGGCATCGTCGCGCTGCCGCTGCTGTATTCGCTGACCGCCACCGCGCGCGAGCCGGCCGACCCGCACTGGGTCGACGACCCGTACAGCCGCATGAAGGCGATGGCGATGCTGCAGTCGCTCAACGCCGACCTGCTCAGCCACCCGAGCGCCACGCTGACGCTGGAGCGCTGGTGCGGCACGCATCACCTGGCGCGCGACGCCAAGGTGGTCGCGCGGGTGGTCAAGGGCGCGGATAAACCTCTGCCGGAAGGTGCGCGCGAGCAGTTGGCGATCGGTATGGACGAACCGGTGCGCTACCGCCAGGTGCAGCTGGTCTGCGGCGGGCTGGTGCTGTCGGAGGCCGACAACTGGTACGTGCCTTCGCGCCTCAGCGAGGCGATGAACCAGGAGCTGGACCACAGCGACACGCCGTTCGGCAAGGTGGTGCAGGCGCTGCACTTCCGCCGGCAGACGCTGGCTGCCGAACTGCTGTGGTCGCCGCTGCCGGCGGGCTGGGACGCGGGGACGCCGCTGCCCCCGGCGACGCGCCATCCACTCGATATCCCCGCCCACGTGCTGCAGCACCGCGCCCTGCTGGTGAGCGGCGACAACCACCCCTTCAGCCTGGTGGTGGAGAGCTATACGGCGAACGTGCTGGCGATGCCCTCGGCGTTGCTCTCGCCGACACCGTGACAGCAAGCCTGGCGTAAGGGCTGCGTCACAAAATCTGCCAGAATGTGATGGCGTTCGCAGGGAAGGGCGGACGCCATGGCGCCGCGTGCCGTCCAGGCACGTACCCACCCAGGGACCGGGATCGATCGAACCGGGGCTCGATGCAGCCACACCTCTTCCGGCAGTAACCCGCGGCGCGGGCGCCATGGTGGCGTCCGGGGGAGCGCGCGGGCAGCAAAGCAACAGGGGAAAACATGAATCGCATCTATCAGACCGCATGCGTCGCCGCATGCGCGCTCCTGCTGTCGTCGTGCGCGACCATCGTGGGCGGCAAGTACCAGCAGGTCAGCGTGGAGACCAAGGCGGCCGACCAGGGCAGCCTCGCCGCGCAGTGCACCTTGAGCAACGACCGCGGCACGGTCAGCGTCACCACGCCGGGCACCGCCAAGGTGCGCCGCTCCGATGGCGCGCTGGACGTGACCTGCCAGAAGGATGGTACGCAGATCGCCCAGCAGACCTATCACGCCAGTACGCGCGGGATGGTGTGGGGCAACCTGCTGTTCGGCGGCCTGATCGGCATCGTGGTGGACTTCACCAACGGCGCGGCGCACCACTATCCGGACCACCTCAGCGTGACCGCCTACAACAAGCGCTACGACGCCTCCGCCATGCACGGCGGCGCGCCGGCGACCATGGGCAGCGGCAGCGCCGCCGCCTCGGTGCCGCCGGCCGACAGCGACCTGGCCAGCCTGGACCACCGTATCGCCCCGGCCACCTTCAACGCGGCGCAGAACCTGGCCGCGTCCAGGCAGTGCGACCGTGCGTTGCACGTGGTGATGGCCGACGGCGCGCGCTCGATGCTGGAAGCGAACTGCCCGGGCGGCGAGCCGCTGCATATCGAGTGCGATAGCGCCAGCTGCGCGGCGGTGCATAAGGAATAAGGCACGGCGCTTCAACTCCCTCTCCCCTCCGGGGAGAGGGCTGCAGTGAGGGGCCGGGCGGAGCGGCGTAGGTTGGGGTGAGCGCAGCGAACCCCAACGTGGCGGGCGGATGGCGAGGTTCGTTGGGGTTCGCCTCCGGCTCACCCCAACCTACGCCTATGCGATGGCTTAACGGTGTGCTTCCTGCACCTGATCCAACCGCACCCACCGCTTCCCATCCACCCGCGCGCAGATCCCGCCATCCGCGCACGGCGCCAGATTGCCCGCGGCGATCGCCGCATTGATGCGCGCCGTCCACGCCGCGTTCGCCAGTTCGGTGTGCGCGCGCATCACCGTATAGGCCGCCGCGCCGATCACCAGCAGGCCGCCGACCGCGCAGGCGATAAAGGCCTTCCACGCCGTCGCCGTGTGCACGCGCCCGGCCTGGCTCACGCGCTGCTGCAGATCCGCCGCGGCATTGCGCACATCGAGCATGGCGCTTTCCAGGTGCTTCTCCGCCTGCGCCAGCGGCTCGCGCAACCCGTGGCTGAGCGTGGCGCCGGCGGCGTGGCGGAATTCCTCCACCGCGCTGGCGGAGACCTCGTGCGCGACCTGGCTGACGCTCTGCGCAGCCATGCGGATGGTCTCCGCCGCCTGCACGTTCTGCTGCACCACCTTGTCGCCACGGGTCTCGAAGCTGTCGACCAGCATCGCCAGCTTCACCGCCATGGCCTTGATATCGTCCTCGCTCATCTGCGTTCGCTCGCGTTCAATGCCTCAGCGTAGGCCCTTGCTGTTGCTGGGTCGGTGGCTGCTGCGCCTGCGGCGCCACCTCGGGCGTCGCCTGCTGCGGTTGCTGTTGTTGCTGCTGGCGGTTGAGCTGCTGGCCTTGCGCGAGCAGGGCCTGGCCCTCGTTCGATTGCGCGTAGGCCTGCGCGACCTGCTTCGATGCGGCGTCGTCCTTGCTGGCCGCGGCGCGGGTGAGCGCATCGAACTGGTCGCTGGTCGACGGCTTCGGCGCGATCGGCTGCCCGGGCGCCTCCGGCTTCGGGCCGATGGCGACGTTCTGGCGCGTGTACCTGGCGCTGAGTTCTTCGTCGCGCGGCTCGGCGCTCTGGCGGTCGCCGATGCCGTTCCACTGGCTCTTCGGCACCAGCACGGTGTTGTAGCCGGCCGGCGTGTTGCGATCCACCGGGCGAAAGCGGTACAGCGCCATGCCTTCCTCCGAACGGTGCACCACGTTCAGGCGCGGATCGTCCGGTTCGACGCTCTTTTGCAGGTACGGCTTGTCGCTCAAGGCATTGAGGTAGTCGACCATCAGGTTGTTGCTGCGCGCCGCCAGGCCGTCGCGGTGATAGCTGCCGCCGATGTCCGAGTGCGCGCCGGCCACCGTGACGCCGAGGAAGCGGTCGCCGCCGGAGGTGCCGGGAGGAATGATGTGGTCGACCTTGAACAGGCGGCGGCGCTCGTCCTCGGCGATGATCTGGAAACCGGAAATCACCGACGGCGGCGGGCGGCGGTCATGGTTCTGCGGCACGCCGGTGCCGACCGGATCGAACAGGCCTTCGACCTGGGCCACCTTGCCGGGACCTTCCAGCGCGGGCTTGGAATAGGTCGCGCTCTTGATCATGCCGTCCGATTCGTATTTGTACTTCGCGCCGCTCGGATCCTGGATGCCTCGTTCGTCGACCAGCCGGGTGAAGCCGGCGGCCTGCTCGGCGCCGCGGCTGAAGCCGATGCTGACCACGCTGATCTTCGCGTCCGGGTCCTCGCGCCGCCAATCCTTGGCCTGCTCGATGAACTGCTTGTACATCTCCTCGGTGCGTCGCTCGTAGGTGTAGCCGCGCATGCCGTCGACCAGCTTGGGCAGCGCGCTGTCCTGGGTGCCCGGGCCGGCGACGTAGCCGGACACGATGCGCCGGTCGCCGTGCACGTTGAGTTCCTGGATCTGCTGGTTGATCTTGGCCACGTTGGTGGCGTGCTCGGGATCGCCGAGCATGTCGTTGCCGGTGCCGTCGAACGCGGCGACGAAGACGCGCTGGTGCGGGTCGTTTGACTGAAGCAGAACCGGCGCCTTGAAATCGGCCAGCTGCTGGCTGGCGGTTTCATAGGTCCTGAGCTTCGCGGCATCGGCGGGATACGTGCTTACGCCGTCCTCGAGGATGCCGTCGTCGCCAAGCTTGTGCTTATCCTTGCCCATGACTGCGACTCCCTTTAGTAGGTCTTGCTCCACACCAGGAAGATGTCCTTCCTGAAGTCGCTGTCTTTGTTGCCCGGGATCTGCTCGTTCCGGGTGGGGATGAACATCGCCGTGTAGACGTTGATGGTGCGGTCGTCCACTTCCAGGTAGATGTCCGGCGCCCCGGCGACGGGGCCCTCATAGAAATCGGCCATCTCGGCCTTGGGCACTTTGTGCCAGATCAGCTCGTCCTTGAAGATGCGGGCGATATCGACCTGCGCCTCATGGGCCGAACCGTCCTTCGACTTCCAGCGCACCTCGGCCGGTGCGGGAAAGTTGCGGATGCCCAGTTCGGTCGAGCCCCAGGCCTTGCGGTTGTCGCCGGCCGGCTTGGGCGGCGAGACCTCGTCCGCGCCCTTCTGCACCTGGTAGCGGCCGTTGTAGGCGACGCTGCAGCCGATGGTGTCGTAGCACTGCGCTTCGAAATTGTGCCGCTTGAAATGAAGAGGGACCTGCTGGGTCTGGGCCGGCGGCGCGATGCCCTGCTGTTCGTCGAGTGACATGGCGGAAACACATCCTGTTGAAATGGAAACCATGAAGCCCAGTGCCAGCAATGCCTGAAGCCGTAAGGCTGAAGTGCGCATTGAGCAATCCTTTGTCCGTGTCGGCCATGGTCGGTCCCCATGGCCCGGGGCATCTTACCGCGCGGCGGGGGGCTGGCCAGATGCGATGGGCCGGTTAGCGAAGTACCGCACAGACTCGAATGAATGACGTAGGTTGGGGTGAGCCGCCGGCGAACCCCAACAGCCCCGTCACGGCACAGCCACGTTGGGGTTCGCCGGCGGCTCACCCCAACCTACGGGTTACGGCTCAAGATACGGTCGGGCGATGTCCAGCGCGGTGCGGTACGGCTCGGGATCGTTGCGGTTGCTCAGCAGGATCACCGTGAGCCGCTGCTTCGGCCAGCGCACGATCACGTTGCGGAAGCCGATGCTCTCGCCGGAATGCCAGCGCACCTCGCCGTGGATGCGCCAGCCGTAGCCGTAGGCGTCGACATCCGCTTCACCGGTGACATGGTTCTGCGCGGCGAACGCCAGGCGGCGCGAGGCGTCCTTGAGCAGGCGGCCGTCGTACAGCGCCGCATCCCAGCGCGCGAGGTCATCGATCGACGAATAGATGCCGCCGTCGCCGCGGGTGGCACTGGTCAGGTCCTGGTCGGTGCACACCCAGCGGCCGTCCTGCTCGCTGTAGCCATAGGCGCGATGCTCCGGCTGCGGGCCGTCCGGTTCGCGCAGCAGGGTATGGTCCATATGCAGGGGCTTGAAGATGCGACGCCGCAGGAAATCCGGCAGGCGCTGGCCCGAGGCGCGCTCGACGATCAGGCCCAGCAGCACGTAGCCGCTGTTGCTGTAGCGATAGCCGGTGCCCGGTGCGAAGTAGCTGCGCGTTTCGGCGGAGAGCATGCGCAGCACGTCGCCGTCGTTCAGTTGCCTGGTCGTGCCCGGCGGCATCAGGTCTTCGTAGTCGATCAGGCCTGACGCATGCGAAAGCAGGTGATGGATGGTGATGCCCTGGTCGCTCGCCGGCAGCGAAGGCAGCCAGCGGCGCACGGAGTCGTCCAGCTTCAGCTTGCCGTCCTCGGCCAGCAGCAGGATGGCGGCGGCGGTGAACTGCTTGCTGATCGACGCCAGCCGGTAGTTGGTGGCCGGCGTGGCGGCCACGCCGTGTTCCAGGTCGGCGTAGCCGTAGGCCTTGCGCAGCACCGGCTTGCCGTCCTTCAGCACCAGCAGCGCGGCGCCGGGCACCTTGCCGGTGTAGGGCTGCATCAGGGCGGCAGCGTCGTCCGCGCGGGAAGCGGAGGAAACCAGGGCCAGCAGGGCGGCGGCGAGGAACGCGAAGTGGCGCATGGCTGGCCTCAGCGGATCGGCAGGTCGTAGTAGGTATCGGGCGTGGGCTCGGGATCGAGCGTGTAGTGCCACCACTCGAACTTGTAGTTGCGGAAGCCGCCGCGGCGCATCGCCTCGCGCAGCAGGTCGCGGTTGGCGCGCTGTGCCGGTGTCACGTCCGGGTTGTCGGTGTTGGCCAGCGGATCGAAGTAGTCGAACGGCGTGCCCATGTCGAGCGGCGCGCAGTGGGCGTCGCCGGCATCGCATTGCATCAGCGTGAGATCCATCGTCGCGCCGCGGCTGTGGCCCGAGCGCGGCGCGATGTAGTCGCCGAGCAGCACGCGCTTGTCGAGATGCGGATAGTGCGCGGCCTTGGTGCGCTGGTCGGCCAGGTCGCCGCCCCAGCGTACGAAATGGGCGACGGCGCGGGCAGGGCGATAGCAATCCCACAGCAGCAGGCGCCGGTGGCCGGCACGAAGACCGCGCTCCACCCTCGCCAGCGCTTCGGCGGCGGGCCGCAGCAGATAGCACCTGGCGGCCTCGTAGCCGTCGACCGGCGTGCCGACGAAGTTGTCGCTGCCGGCGTACTTGAGGTCCTCGGCGATGTCAGGCGCCAAGGTGCGGATATCCACCAGGCCGGCCTGCGCCAGCGTGCCGGTGGCCACGGGCGGTTTCGGCGCGGGCGCGGTGCAGCCCAGCAGCGCGACGGCGGCCAGCGGCGCCAGCCGCCTAATCGCAGTCGCGCACGCGCTTGAACGCGAGATCTTCGAAGTCGTAGCTGAAATCGGCATCGGGATCGACCTTGCTCATATGCAGGTTGCCGGCCTTGTCGGTGGGCGCATGCAGCCAGGCCTCGGCGTCGCCGTGCTCCCACTGCACCAGGTACTGGTTGCCCACGCGCAGCACCGGGCCGCGCAGGCGCGGCGACTTGGCGGCCTCGAAGGCGACACCGTCGCCGCGCGGGCACAGGCGCACCTCGCCGAACCATGGATCGCGCCAGATGCCCAGCAGTCCGGCGAGTTCCTTGCGCGTGGCCGGGCGCCGCGCCGAGGTGTCCGGCACGCGCGAGGCGTGGCGATGGCTTTCCTTCGCGGCCAGTTCGTTCGCATAAGCCGCCACGCCGCGTGCCTTGTCCGGCGCGGTGAACTGCTTGAGCAGCACTTCGATCAGCACGGTGCGCGCATCTTCCGCGTCGCCGTTGATCAGCACGACGAAGCCGTCGCGCCGGTCCGGCAGCAGGTACAGCGCCGAATACATGCCCGACAGCGTGCCGGTGTGCGACACGGTGAGGGCGCCATCGACGTCGGCGATGCGCCAGCCGTAGCCGTAGGCGTACAGGCGCGTGCCGTCCCAGGCGCGCCGCTGCGCGGAGATCGGCATCGGCGTGTAGGGCGTCCACAGTTTGTCGCGCTGGGCCTGCGGCAGCCAGGCCAGCTGATCCGCCGTCGGCGCCAGCCACTGGCGCGCCCAGGCCAGCATGTCGTCCAGGCTGCACTGCACGCCGCCGGCGGCTTCCATGGTGCTGGGATGCACTTGCGGATCGGCGGGCGCCAGCGCGACGAAGCCATCGTCGCGGCGGGCATGCGGTACCGCTACCGGCGCCAGCGCATCGCGGCGCCAGCTGCCGACCTGGCAGCGCGACAGTCCCAGCGGCTGGAATACTTCGCGCCGCAGCAGCGTCTCGTAAGGCGCGCCGCCGGCCGCGGCGGCCACTTCGCCGGCCACCACGTAGAGCAGATTGTCGTAGGCATAACCGGCGCGGAAGTCGTAGCGCGGCTTGAGATAGGCCAGCGCGGCGACGATGTCCTTGCGGGTGAACGCATTCGGTTCCGGCCACAGCATCAGGTCGCCCGCACCTTCGCCCAGGCCGCTGCGATGGGTGAGCAGGTCGCCCAGCTGCATGTGCTCGGTCACCCACGGGTCGAACATGCGGAACGCGGGAATCCAGCGTTTCACCGGATCGTCCCAGCGCAGCTTGCCTTGCTGCACCAGCCGCGCGAGCAGGGTGGCGGTCATGGCCTTGCTGTTGGAGGCGATCTTGAACAGCGTGTCGTTGGTCACCGGCTGGCCGGAGCCCAGTGCGAGTTCGCCCGCGGTGCGGCGGTAGACGACCTGGCCGTTCTCGATCACGCCGACGGCGATGCCGGGCAGGTGATAGCGCGCGACCACGGCATCGACCAGCGGGTCGAAGCGTTCCTTCGGCGTCTGCGCACTTGCCGCTCCCGCGGCGAAGGCGAGCGCGGCGAGCAGCGTCTTAGCGAGCCGGCGCATCGGCCGCCTGCTCCACTGCCCGCCACACGCGCAGCAGATTGCCGCCCCACAGCTTGGCGATGTCCGCATCGCTGAAGCCGGCCTTGCGCAAGGCCTCGGTCACGTTGCGGGTCTGGCTGGCATCGCGCCAGCCGTCGATGCCGCCGCCACCGTCGAAATCCGAGGCGAGGCCGACATGGTCGATGCCGGCGACGTCGACCATGTGGCGGATCTGCGCCACGTAATCGTCCAGGGTCGGCAGCGGGAAGGCGGCATCGATACGGCGCATGCCGTCGACATAGGCCGGCAGGAAATCGTGCTTCTCGCTGTCGTACTGTTTGTCGCCGACCCGCTTGGCTACCTGCGCCTGCAGGGCCTTTTCGGCCAGCTCGCGGCCCGGATCGAGCTTGAGGAAGCCCTTGTACGCCACCGCCTGCACCACGCCGCCCTTGGCGGCGATCGCGCGCAATAGATCATCCGGCAGGTTGCGCGGGTGGTTCACCAGGGCGTGCGCGCCGGAATGCGAGGCGATGACCGGCGCCTTGGACAACTTCAGCACGTCGCGCACGCAGGCGTCGGAGCTGTGCGACATATCGACCATGATGCCGAGGCGGTTGGCGCGCTCCACCACCTGGCGCCCGAACGCGCTGAGGCCGGCATCGCTGAGCGGCGGATCGCCAAGCTCCGCGGTGGGCATCGAGCTGGTGCACAGGTCGTTGTGGCCGACGTGAGTGAGGCCGATGTAGCGAGCGCCCTGGGCGAAGGCCCAGTCCAGGTTCTTCAGGTCGTGGCCGAGCGAATAACCGTTCTCGATGCCGATCATCGCCGAGAGCACGCCGTCCTTGCGGTTGGCCAGCACCTGTTCCGGCGTGGTGGCGAGGCGTATGCGCTGCGGATAGCGCTGCACCAGCAGGTGGATGTCGGCGTACTTGCGCCTGGCCTGCGCCACCGCCTTGGCATAGCCCTTGGCGTCGAGCGGCCCCTGCTCGACATAGATCACGAAGAACGCGGCGTTGAGCCCGCCGCGCTCCATCTTGCCCAGGTCGACCAGCAGTGGCGTGTCCTTGCCGGCGTCGAAACGCGGCTGGTGCATGTAGGCCAGCGGGATATCGACGTGGGTGTCGATGGTGACGGGCGGATCCTGGCCCGCCATGGCGGGGCCGGTGCACAGCAGCAGCGGCGCCAGTGCGCCGAGGTAGGGCCATAGCTTCATGCGGTTTCCCAATGCCGGGCCGGCTGCTCGCCGGCGACCATGTCTTCGAGACTCTGTCGCCGCCGCACTATGGCATGCCGGCCGCGGTCGAGCAGCACTTCGGCGGCCAGCGGGCGCGAGTTGTAGGTGGACGCCATCGCGGCGCCATAGGCGCCGGTGGTGCGGATCAGCACCAGCTCGCCGGCATGCAGTTCGGGCAGCTCGCGCTCCACCGCGAAGGTGTCGCCGGTTTCGCAGACCGGGCCGACCACGTCGTAGCGATGCGGCGGGCGCGCGTCGTCGAGCAGCGGGACAATGTCGTGCCAGGCGTCGTAGAGGCTGGGGCGCAATAGATCGTTCATCGCCGCATCCAGCACCAGGAAGCGGCGGCGCTCGCCGTGCTTCACGCGCACCACCCGGGTGAGCAGCACGCCGGCTTCGGCGACCAGGTAGCGGCCGGGTTCGAGCAGCAGGCGACCCCTGAATCCGGCCAGCGCTTCGCGGATGGCGGCCGCGTAGTCGCCGGGTGGGATCGGCACCTGCCCATCGCGGTAGCGCACACCGAGGCCGCCGCCGACGTCGATGCTGGCGATGGCGTGGCCGGCGGCTTCCAGTTCGCGCCAGAACGCCGCCACGCGCGCGAAGGCCAGGCGGAACGGCTCGACACTGAGGATCTGCGAGCCGATATGCACGTGCAGGCCGTCCAGCCGCACGTTGGCTTGGCGCGCGCTGTCGGCGAACCAGCGGCGCGCTTCATCGATGCTCACGCCGAACTTGTTCTCTGCCTTGCCGGTGGAAATCTTGGCGTGGGTCTGCGCGTCCACATCGGGATTGATGCGCACCGCGGCATGCGCGACGACGTGGAGCTCGGCCGCCATCCGCTGCAGCAGCTCCAGCTCGTCGGCCGATTCGACATTGAAGCGCAGGATGCCGGCGGCCAGCGCCTCGGCGATCTCCGCCGCCGTCTTGCCCACGCCGGAGAACACGATGCGCTGCGCCGGGATGCCCGCGTGCAGCGCGCGCCACAGCTCGCCGGAGGAGACGATGTCGGCGCCCACGCCGGCCTCGGCCATCAGCTGCAGGATGGCGAGGTTGCTGTTGGCCTTGACCGCGTAGCACAGCAGCGCATCGAAACCGTGCAGCGCCTGTTGCAGGCCGGCGATGCGGGTGCGGATGGCATTGGCGGAATAGGCGTGGAAGGGGGTGGGGATGCGTTCGGCGAGGCGGCGGAGGTCGACGCCGTCGAACAGGGCGTCGGGATTCGGCGAGTCGTCCGCAGGAAGCTTGGAGTGCTGCATGAGTGCCTCAACGTGAGCCCCTCTCCCGCCGGGAGAGGGGTGGGGGTGAGGGTACGGGCGAAGCGCAAGAGTGATGTGCACCGCTCCGCCCGCACCCTCACCCGGCTGCCGCCACCTTCTCCCGGAGGGAGAAGGACTCCACTTTGGGATAGTGTCGCCAATAAAAAAAGGCGGCCCGAAATCACGCGGGCCGCCTTGGGGAGTACACCTGTCAGAAGTCCAGCGAAACCGTCAGCTGGGCGAAACGCGGCGCCTGGAAGCGCAGCGGCTGGCGGAACGTGGAATTGGTGCCGTCGCTGATCGAGGTCTGCAGATCCTGGTCGACCGCCACCGTGCGCTGCTGGTTGAGCAGGTTGTAGACGGCGAACTTCACGCGCAGCTGGCCGCTGTCGCCCAGCGAACGCAGGTAGGTGACGCTGGCGCCGAGGTTGTAGGTCCACGGCATGGTGCCGTACTTGCCGCGCGGGGAGCGCTCGTAGACGCGGTCCTCGGAGCGGTCGGACGAGCAGTTGGCCACGCAGATGTAATAGCTGTGGTAGTTGGTCGCATCGTACGGATTGCCCACGCCGAAGCCGGTGATCGGGCCGCCGGACAGCACGGTCAGGTCGCCGCCGAACTGCCAGTGCGGAGTCAGCGCATAGGTGCCGCGCAGCTTCAGCTGGTGGCGGTGGTCGTTCGGCAGATAACCGTCGCCGCCGTAGTTGACCCACGGATTGTCGAAGTTCTCGGTGCGGCCGGTGTCGTCGAAGTTGGTGTCGGAATTGACCGGGCCTTCGGCATTGCCGCGATTCCACGCCAGCGTGTACGAGGCATTGAACGCCCACTTATTGTCCCAGGCGCGGTCCAGCTGGAACTCCACCGAGGTATAGGTGCGCTTGGGCTTCACCCAGCCGCGCTGGCCGAGGTAGTTGCCGTCGGCGTCGTACATCGCCCAGCCTTCCTTGGCCGTGTCCACGGTGACCCAGCCGTCGGCAGTGCCGTCGCAGTTGGTATCGCCCCACACGGTGACCTTCTTGCCCGGGTTGCCCATCACCCAGCCGATATAGCCGTCGCCGCCGCACTTGCCGGTGGCGCTGATCTCCATGTCGTCGATGGCGTTGTGCAGGCGCCGGTAAGTAGCGCTGACGCCCCAGGACCAGCTCTTGTCCAGCATCTGCTGGAAGCCGAGGATGGCCTCGTCCTGGAATACCTGGTCCATGTCGTGGTCGACCTGCGAGCGCAGGTCGCCGACCTTGCCGTCGCCCTGCGAGGTATCCACGCCGCCCAACTGCGGACCGAGCACCGGGATCGCGTACTGGTTGCCGTTGCGGTCCTGGATCTGCCAACCGCCGAAGGCGTAGTAGGTGCGCTCGTCGAGCAGGCCGCCGGCCTGCTTGATGTTGATCACGTTGGCCACCGGCAGGAAGTAGCGGCCCAGGTTGCCGAACAGCTTGGTGGTGCCGTCGCCCTTGATGTCCCAGGAGAAGCCCAGGCGCGGCGCCAGCATGTTCTTCATCTTGATGTAGCTGCTGCCGTCGGCGGCCTTGTTGTCGAAGCCGTCGTTGCGCAGGCCCGCGTTCAACAGGAAGGTCGGCGTGATCTGCCAGCTGTCCTCCAGGTAGTACGCCGAGTTGGTGGTCTGGAAGGTGCCGGCGATCTCGTAGCGGCGCGCGCGCACATAGGCCGTGTAGCCGGCCGGCAGCACGCCGCCGGTGTTGTTGATGGTCGAGCCCGGGGTGGCGTAATAGATGTTGTAGTAGAACGCGCCGGGGCCGGTGTAGTGGCGCTGGTAGATCGAGGTGTCCTTCTCGTGGTCGTAGCCGAAGCGCACCAGATGGTCGCCCAGCTTCCATTCGAAGTCGGCGCGCGCCTCCTTGCGGGTGTCGTCGCGCTTCTCCACCGTGGAGTTGGTGGTGCAGCCCAGCGGCACGTTGCCGGGCACCGGCACGGCGTTGGTGACCTTGGTTTCGGCCACCACGCGGTTGCATTCGATATCGCTGAGCGAGCGGGTGAACGCGTTGCGCTTGTTGCTGCCGTACAGCAACTTCATCGACAGGTCGTCGGTAAGGTAGTTGGTGTAGGTCAGCGCCCAGTTCCTGCCGCCGGAGTCGGTATAGATCTCGTTGGTCTTGGCGCCGAGCGTGCGGGTGTCGAAGGTGTAGTCGTAGACGTCGCCGGTGTTCTTGTTCTTGTCGGAGAAGGCCATCAGCGACAACAGGTTGCTGTCGTTGATGTGCCAGTCGATGGTGGCGCCCCAGAAGCCGTTGTGGGCGCCGTTGCTGGTGAAGGTGGTGCCGTCGTCGCTGGTGTTGCGCGGCGAGCTGCCGCGCGCCTCGTACATGGCGAAGAAGAACAGCTTGTCCTTCACGATCGGGCCGGACGCGTAGACATTGGTCTTCATCAGCGAGTCGCGGTCCTCGCTGGAGGCGAGGTAGCGGTTGCCGTCGGCGTCGTAGCGGTTCTTCGGCTTGTCGTGCCAGGCGCCGGGCTCCATGGTCAGCTCGGTGCCCCACTTGAACTGGTTGCTGCCCGAGCGCGCCACCGCATTGATCACGCCGCCGGTGGTGCGGCCGAACTCCACCGAGTAGCCGCCGGTCTTGACCTGAAACTCCTGGTAGAACGCGAATGGCGCTTCCGAATAGCCGTTGCGGTTGTAGAAGTCGGTGACGTTGAGGCCGTTGACGTAGATCGCGTTCTCCGCGATCGACGAGCCGCCGAAGCTGATGCCGCCGAAGCTGGAGTTGCCCTGGTTGACGCCCGGGGCGAGCAGGGCGACCGAGGCGATGTTCTGGTCGACCGGCAGGCGGCGCAGATCTTCGCGGCTGATGTTGACCGCCGACTCGGTGGAGCTGACATCCACCGCGGTGATCACGCTGGTGGCGGTGACGCTGACGCCTTCCAGCTCCCGCACGCCCAGGTTCACCGTGGTGGCGTTGCCCAGGGTCACGGTCACGTCGGCGGGCTGGGTGGTGAGATTGCCGTCCTTGCGGCTTTCCAGCACGTACTTGCCCACCGGCAGGAACGGAATGCGGTAATTGCCTTTCTCGTCCGCCGTGGTGGTGCGCGACAGGCCGGTGGCCGGATCGCGCACGGTCACCACCGCGCCGGGTTGCGTGCGGCCCACGATAGTGCCGTCGTTATTGGCGGCGTGCGCCTGCCAGGCCGGCAGCGCGAAGGCCATGCCCAGGCTCAGGCACAGTGCGGTCTTGCGCAGATAGCGACTGCTCATCTCCCCCATCTCCCCGTCTCCCCAACGTGATGTCGATGCGTTTGCGAAAAGAACTCGAGCTAACCGCCGGCACGCCCCCGCGCGTCCGGCAGCAGCTGCCACTGGAAGTGGTAGTCCCATTGGTTGAAGTACAGATTCCCGCCCTTCCACTCGACCTCGCCGCGTTGCGAATCGACGTTGTCGGAGCGGAACTGCTGCTTGGGCGGCGCCAAGGGCTGGCCGAAATCGCCATTGAAGGCGATGCGCCAGGCGTCCAGGCCGCCCAGGTAGAACCATTGCAGCGGTGCATCCGCGGCGGTGGCCGGATGCAGCTGGCCGGTGGTCACGTCCATCGGCACCCAGCCATAAGGCGCCAGGTAGACCTGGCCCCAGTCGTGGATGTTGTCGTAGCCGTTCTCGGCGAACACCATGCCGGACTGCCAGCGCGCCGGAATGCCGTTGAGCCGCAGCAGCGTGATCAGCAGCAGCGTCTGCTGCCCGCAGTCGCCGTGGCCGGCGTGCAGGGTGTAGTCGCTGATGTTGCTGATGGTGGAGTACTCGCGCGCGCCGGCCCAGGGGATGCGGTCGACCGCGGCGAACAGCTTCTGCACGATGCGGTAAGGGTTCTTCTCCTCGCCCACCGCATCCTTGGAGAACTTGCGCAGGTCGTCAGTGAACACGACATGCGGCGCGCGCTCGGCCACGTAGGGCGCAAGCTCCGGCGTGATGCGCGCGGCGGTGACCTTGTCCGGATCGATCTGGCGGTATTGCGCGGAGAGCGTGACCTCGTAGGTCACCGAGAACACCGTCTTCTCGCCGGCCTTGGCCGGCTGTTCCAGGTACACCGTGCGCATCGGCGCGGTGGCCGGGGCGATGTCGTGTTTCGCCGGCACGCTGGCGACGTACTCGATGTCGTCCTGCTGGCCGGGCAGCTCCTGCGGATACGGAATCCACGCCCGCACCGTCTCGCCCGCGGGCACCGCGTTGGCATCGACGGTGAGCGTCTGCGTCATGCGCACGCGATGCGGCAGCACGCTGGTCTTGTGCCCGGCCAGCGCGGCGGCACGCACCTGGCGGTGGTAATCGTTGAGCGTCTCCATCGGGCCGTCGGTGATCGGCGCCTTGTCGGCGCGCCGGTCGCGCGCTTGTGCGCTCAGCCGGAACAAGTTGCCGGGCGAACGCTTGAAGTACAGCGTGCGGCCGTCGATGACCTGGTGCTCGAACAGGCCGGCGGCGTCCCAGCGCGCGAATTCGGCGTCGCCCAGATCGGGAATCTGCTTGCGCAAGCGCGCCTTCACCGCGTCGGCGTCGAGGGTGAAGTCGAGCAGGATGCGGCGCATGCGCTCGCGCTGGAACAGCCAGTCCTGGCGCGTCTGCGCGGACAGGCCGGGCTGGGCGAGGGCCTGCCCGATCGCGGCGTCGGCCTGCTTGAAATGACCGGCGTCGATCTGCGCGATCGTGTCGGGCAGACTGGCCTGCGCTGGGGATTCCACGGCGAAAACGGAAGAACTCGCGCAGCACAGCGCCAGCGCGAAAGCCGTGCGGCGCAGGGCGCGCGCGGCGGGTGACCTCGATGGCGAGCCGGCCGTTTTCAACACACGAACTCCCCCGCAAGAAGTTGTTGAAAACGCTGTGTAGCATGCTTGCAATCCCTGGTCAATAATTTATGCTTCAATAGGAATTGACAGGAATTAGCTATTCCAAGCCTGTCGCAGCGTCACCGGCCGGCCATCCGGCGGCCACTCAACGAGGGGGTTCGATGATCCAGACGGTCTGGCCTTACCTGGTGCTGATGCTGTTGGCGGCGGGGGCATTTCCCGCGCTGGAAAGGCAGTTCGGCTGGCGGATCTTCAATGTGCTGCCGCCCATCGTGCTCACCTATCTGCTGGTCACGGCGCTGGCCGTGTCTGGCCTGTGGAAGAACACCGCGGAGATCCAGGCGGCGCAGGGCATGCTGGTGGAGCGCATGGTGCCGGCGCTGGTGTTCCTGCTGATGATCAACTGCGACCTGCGCGCGATCTTCGCGCTGGGGCCGCGCGTGCTGGCGGTATTCGCCTGCACCTCGGTGAGCCTGTTCACCGCCTTCGTGCTCACCTACCTGATGTTCCGCCACTGGCTGCCGGGCGATGCCTGGCATCCGCTGGCCGCGCTCAGCGGCAGCTGGATGGGCGGCACGGCGAACATGATCGCGGTGAAGCAGGCGATCGGCATGTCCGATACGCACCTGGCCATGAGCCTGCTGACCGATGCGCTGTGCTACTCGATGTGGGTAGTGGTGTTGTTCTCGGTGGCGCGCCTGGCGCCGGCCTTCAACCGCTGGACCCGCGCCACCTCCAGCGCGGAACTGGTGGTGGCCCAGACGCGCCAGGACAGCCCGCCGACCACGGACAGCGTGCTGCTGTGGCTGGGCCTGGCGTTGCTGGTGGCGGCAGGCTCCGCCTGGCTGGGCGCTCGCCTGCCGGCATCCGGCATGGTCAGTCCGACCACCTGGACCATCCTGCTGGCCACCGGCCTGGGCCTGGTCGCCGCGCATACGCCGCTGGCGCGGCTGCCCGGTGCGGGCAAGATCTCCGGCACGTTGCTGGTCGCGGTGGTGGCGGTGCTGGCCTCGCAGAGCAACTTCGAAGGCATGGGCCGCGCGCCGCTGTACCTGCTGTGCGGTGTCTGCATCATCGGCATCCAGGCGGTGCTGCTGGCGCTGTTCGCCAAGCTGTTCCGCTTCGATCTGTACCTGTGCGGGATTTCCTCGCTGGCGCATATCGGCGGCGTCGCCGCCACGCCGGTGCTGGCCGCCACGTACGCGCGGCCGCTGGTGCCGGTGGGCGTCCTGCTGGCTCTGCTCGGCTATATCCTCGGTACCGGTTTCGGGCTGCTGGTGGCCTCGGTGTTGTCCATGCTGTCGGCGTGAGCGCCGGCTTCTGTCGATGAGGAAGAAAACCATGCGCCATCCGCTTGCCGCCGCCTGCCTGGTCCTGCTGCTGCCCATGGGCGCGGCCTTGCATGCGCGCGACGTGCCGACGCTGCCGGTGCCGCCCTCGGGCGTGATCGGCGTAGGGCCGGAGCAGCTCGATCCGGCATTCTGGGTGCGCCAGGCGCCGTCGCCCGACACCGTGGTGCTGGATGCCGCCACGATGGCCGAACGCAACGCGAAACTGCTGCAGGTCGATCCGACCATGCACGACCTGCATGCACTGCCGGCCATGCTGGACCGCACGCAGGTGCTGAAGTGGATCCAGGATCTGTCCAGGCGCCCGTCGCGCGAGCTGTACGACGAAGCCGGCCAGCCCGTGCCCGTCGCCACGCTCGACGCGCTGCTGCCGGCGCTGGCGCTGGACCAGGTGCCGGCGACGCAGAAGACGCGCTACGGCCTGATCGTGCATCGCGCTGCGCTGCGTACCTTTCCCACCGCGCTGCGCGTGTTCAGTCACAAGGGCGATATCGACATCGACCGTTTCCAGGAGACGGCCGAGTTCCCCGGCACGCCGGTGGCGATCGTCCACGCCAGCCAGGACGGCCATTGGCTGTTCGTGGTGAGCCCGCGCTATGCGGCCTGGGTGGAGCGCGACGCGGTGGCCGAGGGCAGCCGCGAGCAGGTGCTCGGGTATGCGGACAAGACACCGTACCGCGTGATCACCGGCGGCACCGAACACACGGTCTATACCCGCGAGCAACCGGCGCTGGCGCAACTGCAGCTGGACATGGGCACGCGGGTGCCGCTGGCCCAGGGCCTGGCGCCGGACCAGCCGGTCAACGGACAGCACGCCTACAGCGCCTGGACGCTGGAACTGCCGCTCCGCCGGCCCGACGGCTCGCTCGCCTTCAGCCCCGCGCTGCTGCAGAAGAACACCGACAGCGCGGCCGACTACTTGCCGCTGACCCGCGCCAACCTGATTCGCCAGGCCTTCAAGTTCCTCGGCGAACGCTACGGCTGGGGCCATGCCTACGACGCGCGCGACTGCAGCGGCTTCGTCTCCGACGTCTACCGCAGCATGGGCGTGCAGATGCCGCGCAATACCAGCGCGCAGGCGGTCAGCCCGGGGCTGGAGCACACCCTGTTCACCGACAAGGACGGCCGCGCCGCGCGCGAGAAGGCCATCGACGCCTTGCAGGTCGGCGACCTGATCTACATCCCCGGCCACGTGATGATGATGCTCGGCCGCATCGACGGCGAACCCTACGTGATCCACGACACCGGCGGGCTGAGCTATCGCAGCGAGGGCGGCATGCGGCGGGTCAAGCTCAACGAAGTGTCGGTGACGCCGCTGCGCCCGCTGATGTTCAACGACAAGCAGAGCTATATCGACCGCATGACCAGCATCGTGCGCATCCGCTGAAAGCCCGACGACCAGACTCCAAGACAGACGGACCTCATGAAAATCACCGATATCCAGTTCGGCATGCTGCGGGTGCCGCTGAAGACGCCCTTCAAGACGGCCTTGCGCACGGTCGAGCGAGTGGACGACATCGTGGTGATGGTGCACACCGATACCGGCCACGTCGGCTTCGGCGAGGCGCCGGCCACCGCGGTGATCACCGGCGATACGCACGGCTCCATCGTCGACGCGATCCGTCATTACATCGCGCCGCGCTTGATCGGCCACGAGGTGGCCGACCTCAACCGGATCACCCACCTGATCCAGGCCTCGATGGAAAAGAACACCAGCGCCAAGGCGGCGGTGGAGATCGCGGTGTACGACCTGTGGGGCCAGCTGTACAAGGCGCCGCTGTACCAGCTGCTGGGCGGTGGCGATCCGGTGATCACCACCGATATCACCATCAGCGTGGACTACATCGACAAGATGGTGGCCGACTCGATCAGCGCGGTGGAGCGCGGCTTCGAGTCGCTGAAGATCAAGGTCGGCAAGGACATCGGCGTCGACATCGAGCGCGTCAAGGCGATCTACGCCGCGGTGGAAGACCGCGCGCTGCTGCGCCTGGACGCCAACCAGGGCTGGACCGCCAAGCAGGCGGTGTACGCGCTGCAGACGCTGGAAGATGCCGGCGTGAAGCTGGAACTGGTCGAGCAGCCGGTGAAGGCGCGCGACCTGGAAGGCATGCGCTATGTCACCGAACGCGTGCACACGCCGGTGATGGCCGACGAGAGCGTGTTCGGCCCGATGGAAGTGATCGAGCTGATCCGCCTGCGCGCGGCCGACATCATCAACATCAAGCTGATGAAGACCGGCGGCATCTCCAACGCCATCCGCATCGCCGACATCGCCGGCCTGCACGGCATCGACTGCATGATCGGCTGCATGCTGGAGAGCAGCATCAGCGTGGCCGCCGCGGTGCACGTGGCGGTGGCCAAGGCCGACGTGATCACCAAGGTGGACCTGGACGGCCCCTCGCTGTGCCAGTACGACCCGGTGGACGGCGGGGTCAATTTCAACGAATCGGAGATCTCGATCACCGACGCGCCGGGACTGGGCATCCGCCAGATCCACGGCCTCGAGCCGATCGATGGCTAGGAGCCCGAGCATGGCCGCATCGCTGCCCGCACCGCCGTTGTCACCGCTGGTGAAGATCCGTTCCGAGCGCGACCAGATGTCGGCGGTGGAGCGGCGCATCGCCGACTTCATCCTGGAGAACGCGCAGCTGCTGCGCGACTACTCCTCGCAGCAGCTGGCCAATGCGCTGGGGATCAGCCAGTCCAGCGTGGTGAAGTTCACCCAGAAGCTGGGCTTCAAGGGCTATCCGGATCTGAAGTATTCGGTCGGCGAGGCGATCGCCCGTGCCGACAACGGCGAAGCCGCGGTGGCCGCGCACGTGGTGGCCGGCGGCGAGGGCGAATCGCTGGCGACCAGCCTGTGGCGGCGCAAATCGGAAGCGGAAGAAGCCACGCGCCTGATCAATCCGCCGCAAACCCTGCGCGGTGCAAAGGATGCGCTGGGCACGGCGGGCAAGGTATTCGTGATCGGCGTGGGCGAGGACGACGTCTATTCGCGCGGCTTCGCGCTGAAGCTGTCGCTGCTGGGCATTGCCACCGTGCAGAGCTTCGACGTGGCGCGGATGATGGCGAGCATTTCCTCTGGCGGTGCCGGCGATGTGCTGCTGATCTTCTCCGAGCATGGCCATCATCCGGCGCTGTGCAAGCTGGGCCGGCTGTTCCGCGAGCAGCGCGGCCGCCTGCTGACGGTGACCCGGCACACCTCCAATCCACTGCGCGCGCTGGCCGACCTGGCCTTGCTGGTGTCGGCGCACGACGAGCAGCCGCACGTGCAGTCGATCGTCTATCAATCCGCCCTGCAGCATCTGCTGGACGGGCTGTTTATCGAGCTGTGCGAGGGCGACGAGCGCCGGCACGCGCAGCTGCTCGCCAACCTGGAACGGCTGCAGCTGTTGCAGGAACCCTGACCACCTGACGACTACGGGCCCGCATGATCCACGCTTTCCGTTGTGCTCTCCTGCGTTCGATCGTCGGCCTGGCGCTGGTCGTCCTGGCCGGCTGCGCCTCCTCGCCCGACCGGCCTGGCGATGCCGCCGCGTGGAAGGATGCGCGCCAGCTGGTGCTGGTGGTGACCGATGACTGGAACACCGACCACGGCAGGCTGCGCGCCTACGAGCGCCACGGCGACGCGTGGCAGCCGGTGGCGGACGCGGCGCCGGTGACGGTGGGACGTGCGGGCGCCGCCTGGGGCGTGGGCTTGCATGCGCCACGCAGCGACGGGCCGGTGAAGCATGAAGGCGACGGACGCAGCGCGGCCGGCGTGTTCCGCATCGGCGAGGCGTTCGGTTATGCCGGGCAGGTGGATACGGCGCTGTCGTATCGCGCCTTGACGGTGTCGGATTACTGCGTCGACGTGGATGGCTCGCCGCTGTACAACCGCATCGTCGACGCGAACAAGGAAGATCCCAAGGCGGTAGCCGGCTCGACCGAGGCGATGCGGCTGGACCTGCACGGCCATGGCGACCAGCGTTACAAGCTCGGCTTCGTGATCGAGCACAACCCGGACGGCCGGCGCGGCGCGGGTTCGTGCATCTTCGCCCACCTGTGGCGCTCGCCCACCGACAACACCGCCGGCTGCACTGCGATGGACGAGGCGGCGATGCGCCGCCTGCTCGGCTGGCTCAGGCCGGAACAGCATCCGGTATTCGTGCTGCTGCCACGCGAGGCTTATACGGAGCTGCAGCGCGACTGGGCCCTGCCCACGCCGGACGTGGTGCCATGAGTCCCACCGCGCGGGTACTGGCCGGCCTCGCCGCCGGCGCGGCGCTGGGCCTGGCGCTGGATGCGCTCAACCCCGCTGTCGCCGTGCGCGTCGCCGACGTGGCGCAGCCGCTGGGCCGGCTGTGGCTCAACGCGCTGCAGATGACCGTGGTGCCGCTGGTGCTGGCGTTGATCGTGGTGGGCGTGAACACCGCCACCGATGCGGCGGCGTCAGGCCGGGTGGCGCGGCGGGCGATCGTGGTGTTCATCGCGATCCTGGTCGGCGGTGCGCTGCTGGCGGCGTTCGCGGCGCCGTCGATCTTCGCCTTGTTCCCGCGCAGCCCCGCGCTGGCCGAGGCGCTGGGCAAGACCGTGGCGGGCCCGGCGGCCAGCGTGGCGCCGATGGGCTGGGCGGACTGGTTCAACGGCATCGTGCCGAGCAACGCGATCATGGCCGCGGCGCAGAGCGCGATGCTGCCGACCGTGGTGTTCGCGCTGTTCTTCGGCTTCGCGCTGACCCGCATCGAGGCGGCGCGGCGCGCGCTGGTGGTCAACTTCTTCCAGGCCATCGCCGACACCATGATCGTGGTGGTGCGCTGGGTGCTGTGGGCCGCGCCGGCTGGCGTGTTCGCGCTGATCCTCGCGGTCTGCGCGCGCGCCGGGCTGCACATGCTCGGCGCGCTGGGCATCTACGTGCTGGTCGAATGCCTGCTGTACCTGGCGGTGACCCTGCTGATGCTGCCGGTGGCGGTGCTGTGGGGCGGCGAGAAGGTGCGGCGCTTCATCGCCGCGCTGGCACCGCCGCAGGTGGTGGCGCTGAGCACGCAATCCTCGCTGGCCTCGATGCCGGCCATGCTGGAAAGCGCCGGCGCGCGGCTGGGCTACCCGGCGCACGTCAATGCGCTGGTGCTGCCGATGGCGGTGAGCCTGTTCCGCCTGACCAGCCCGGTGCAGTACGTCACTTCGGCCTGTTTCATCGCCTGGGCGTTCGGCATGGATCTCGGTGTGGCGCAACTGGTGCTGGGCGCGCTGCTGGCGGTGGTGATCAGCCTCGGTTCGGTGGGCCTGCCGGGGCAAGTGAGCTTCATGGCGACCAACCTGCCGGTGGCGCAGGCGATGGGCGTGCCGGTCGGGCCGCTGGGCCTGATGCTGGCGGTCGACACGCTGCCGGATGCGCTGGCGACGCTGGGCAACGTCACCGCCGATCTCACCGCCACCAGCGTGGTGGCGAAGCAATCGGCGGTGGATGCGGCGGAGAACGCATGAGCCGGGTGGTGGACGTCGATGCGGTGGTGATCGGCGCCGGCATGGCCGGCGCGTCGGCGGCGTACTTCCTCGCCCCTCATGCGCGGGTGGCGGTGCTGGAGCGCGAGGCGCATCCCGGTGTGCACGCCACGGGGCGCTCGGCGGCGCTGTTCTCCGAGACCTATGGCTCGCCGCAGGTGCGCGCGCTGACGCGGGCGACGCGGCCGTTCCTGCAGCGGCCGCCGGCAGGCTTCGCGGCGCACCCGATCCTGGCGCCGCGCGGCACCGTGATCATCGGCGATGCCGGCAAGGTCGACGCGGTGGAGGCGATGCACGCCGCCATGGCGCCGCATACGCCCGAGCTGACCTTGCTGTCGCCCGGCGAACTGCTCGCCATGGTGCCGGTGCTGCGGCCCGAAGCCGCGCGCATCGGCCTGCACGAACCCGGCGCCGCCGACATCGACGTCAACGAACTGCACCAGGGTTTCCTGCGCGGCCTGCGCGCACGCGGCGGACAGCTGCGCACCGGCGTCGACATCACCGCGATCGAGCGCGGTCCCGGCCATTGGTATGTGGAAGCAGGCGACACGGTCTACCGCGCACCGCTCGTGCTCAATGCCGCCGGCGCCTGGGTCGACCAGGTCGCCGCGCTCGCCGGCGTGCAGCCGCTGGGCATCGAGCCGCGCCGCCGCTCGGCCTTCCTGTTCGAGGCACCCGAAGGCCTGGCGACGGCGCGCTGGCCATTCGTGATCGATGCCGACGAAAGCTTCTACTTCAAGCCCGACGCCGGCCTGCTGCTGGGCTCCTCCGCCAATGCCGACCCGGTGCTGCCGCACGATGTGCAGCCGGAAGAACTCGACGTGGCGATGGGCATCTACCGCATCGAGGAAGCCACCACGCTGAGCATCCGCCGCCCGGTGCGTACGTGGGCCGGATTGCGTTCCTTTGTCGCCGACGGCGATCTGGTCGGCGGTTTCGCGCCGGACGCTCCCGGCTTCTTCTGGGTCGCCGCACAGGGCGGCTACGGCATCCAGACCAGCGCGGCGATGGGCGAAGCCTGCGCCAACGTGGCGCTTGGGCGAGATCTGCCCGGGCATCTGCAGGACGCGGGCTTGAACGCGGCGATGCTGGCGCCGCGCGGCTGAGCGGTTCCACAGGCTGGAAGGCCACGCTCATCCTATTCCTCGGGGTCGGCATTCAGCGCCACGCGCAGCGCGACAGCTGCCGCGATGCCGAGGGCGATGCCCAGGAGAAATTCCTCCGCCAGCCGGTTCGCGGCACAGCCGGCGATGCCCGCGAGCACGATCAGTGCGAGGAAGAGCGCTGCGTACCTGGAATGCCATGGGCGCTTTCCCGCGAACCGCTTGAGCCATTGCGCTTTCATCGTCCACACCTCGACTTGCCGCGAGAGGGCCATGGCGACATGTTGGCCACAGGCCTCGGGCAGATGTCGCAGGGCCTGACCGAAAACGGCATCCAGAGCACCTCATCGGGGACAAGCGGGTGCCGTGCGCCGGATAGACGTCCAAGCCGGCCTTGCCCGGAGCCTGTCCAGCCGCGGCCGGCGCGCTATCCTGTGCGCTCCCCCAGAGCCCGTCCAGGCGGGTGCGACGTCCGGGCCTTCGCCCGTAACATGGCCAAATTCATAGGGTTGCAGCGCTGATGTTGCTGATGATCGACAACTACGACAGCTTCACTTTCAACCTCGTCCAGTACCTGGGCGAGCTGGGACAGGAGGTGAAGGTGGTGCGCAACGACGCGCTCGACGTGGCCGGCATCCGCGCGCTACGGCCCTCGCACATCATGATCTCGCCGGGGCCGGGCACACCGGACGACGCGGGCGTCTCGCTGGACGTGCTGCGGCAGCTGTCGGGGGAAGTCCCGGTGTTCGGCGTCTGCCTGGGCCACCAGGCGATCGGCCAGGCCTTCGGCGGCAAGGTGATCCGCGCCAAGCAGATCATGCACGGCAAGACCTCGCCGGTGCGCCACCGCGGCCGCGGCGTGTTCGCCGGGCTGCCGGATCCGTTCGAGGCCACGCGCTACCACTCGCTGGTGGTGGAGCAGGGCTCACTGCCGGACTGCCTCGAAGTCACCGCATGGACCGAACACGCGGACGGCTCGATCGACGAGATCATGGGCCTGCGCCACAAGACCCTGCCGATCGAGGGCGTGCAGTTCCATCCGGAATCCATCCTCACCCAGCACGGCCACGACCTGCTGCGCAATTTCCTGGGCCTGCCGCTGAAGCTCGCCGCATGAACGGCGCCGGGCGCAGCATCACCATCACGCCGCAGGAAGCCTTGCAGAGGACGATCGAGCACCGCGAGATCTTCCACGACGAGATGATCGAGCTGATGCGCCAGATCATGCGCGGCGAGGTGAGCCCGCTGATGACCGCGGCGATCATCACCGGCCTGCGCGTGAAGAAGGAAACCATCGGCGAGATCACCGGCGCGGCGCGCGTGATGCGCGAGCTGGCCGAGAAGGTGGAGGCCGCGCCGCATGCGCATTTCGTCGACATCGTCGGCACCGGCGGCGACGGCGCTTCCAGTTTCAATATCTCCACCGCCTCGATGTTCGTCGCCGCGGCGGCCGGCGCGCGCGTGGCCAAGCACGGCGGGCGCAGCGTCTCGTCCAAGTCGGGCAGCGCGGACGTGCTGGAGGCGCTGGGCGCATCGATCGACCTGGCCCCGGCCAGGGTGGCGCAGTGCATGGACGAGACCGATATCGGCTTCATGTTCGCGCCCAACCATCATCCGGCCATGAAAGTCGTGGCGCCGGTGCGCAAGGAAATGGGCGTGCGCACCCTGTTCAACATCCTGGGCCCGCTGACCAATCCGGCCGGCGCGCCGAACATCCTGATGGGCGTGTTCCACCCCGACCTGGTCGGCATCCAGGTGCGCGTGCTGCAGCAGCTGGGCGCCAGGCATGCGCTGGTGGTGTGGGGCCGCGACGGCATGGACGAGATCTCGCTGGGAGCCTCGACTCTGGTCGGCGAGCTGCGCGACGGCGAAGTGCGCGAATACGAAGTGGAGCCGGAGGACTTCGGCCTGGCCATGGCCTCCAGCCGCAACCTGCGCGTGGAGAACGCGGCCGAGTCGCGCGCCATGCTGCTGGAGGCGCTGGAAGGCCGCCGCGGCGTGCCGCACGACATCGTCTGCCTCAACGCCGGTGCGGCGCTGTATGCGGCCGACGTGGCGCCGTCGATCGCCGCAGGTATCGAATTGGCGCGTGCGACCATTGCCAGCGGCGCGGCTCGTGCAAAAATGGACGCTTTCGTGGCGACCACCCGCCGGCTCGCGACGGCGTAGGCCGAACGCCTTAGGCGATCGGTCCGCGCGCGACGCGGCGCCGGCTTGTGTACCCTTGGGCCGCGCACCGCGCGTTCCCCGACCCACGCTGACGCATTCCAGGCCGACCCATGACCGACATCCTGCAACGCATCCTGACGCGCAAGACGGAGGAGATCGCCGAACGCAGCGCACGGCTGCCGCTGGCCGAGCTCAAGGCGCGCCTGGCCGATGCCGCCCAGACGCGTCCGTTCGCCGACGCCGTCGAGGCCAAGATCGAAGCCGACCTGCCGGCGGTGATCGCCGAGGTGAAGAAGGCCAGCCCCAGCAAGGGCGTGATCCGCGCCGACTTCGACCCCGCCTCGATCGCGCGCAGCTACGAGCGCGCCGGCGCGGCCTGCCTGTCGGTGCTGACCGACAAGGATTTCTTCCAGGGCAGCGAGGAATTCCTGCGCCAGGCGCGCGAGGCCTGCGCGCTGCCGGTGCTGCGCAAGGACTTCGTGATCCATCCGTACCAGGTCTACGAAGCCCGCGCGATCGGCGCCGACTGCATCCTGCTGATCGTCGCCGCGCTGGAGGATTCGGAGCTGGAAGACCTGTCCATGCAGGCCGCCGAGCTGGACATGGACGTGCTGTGCGAAGTGCACGACGCCGAGGAACTGGAGCGCGCCCAGGCGCTGCCGGTGCGGCTGATCGGCGTGAACAACCGCAACCTGCGCACCTTCGAGACCACGCTGGACACCTCGATCGAGCTGCGCGAGCTGATGGACTACCACCGGATCCTGGTCGCCGAATCGGGCATCCACACGCCGGACGACGTCGAGCGCCTGCGCGATGCCGGCATCAATGCGTTCCTGGTCGGCGAGGCGTTCATGCGCGCGCCGGACCCGGGCGCCGAACTCAAGCGGCTGTTCGCCAAGCAGTAAGGCTTATGACGTCGACAGGGGAAACCGGGCACTTGCCGGCGACGGCAGGCGAACAGGACGTGGCGCCGCGCGTGGTGCTGTTCGATTTCGATGGCGTGCTGTTCCAGGGCGACAGCTTCCGCATGTTCATCACCGAGCGCTACGCGCGCATGCCGCTGCGCAAGCTGCTGGCGTTCGCCAACCTGCCGTGGATGCTGGTGGTGTGGCCGATCTCCTGGCGCACGGTGGTGCGCAGCCTGGTGCATATCGGCCTGCTCGGCGTCGGCGAGCGCCGCTACGCCGCCGAGGCGCAGGCTTTTGCCGCGGCGCTGGTGCGCCGTCCGAGGCAGTTTTATCGCGACGGCCTGCAGGTCCTGCGCCGGCACCAGGCGGCGGGCGACCGCGTGATCGTGGTGACCGGCTGCGAGCGCACGGTGGCGCGGGGTATCCTCGACCAGCTGGGGCTGGAAGGGCTGGAATTGCTGGCGTCCGAGTTCAAGCCGGGGCCGTTCGGCATGCGCGTGAAGTTTCACAACGTCGGACGGCGCAAGCTGGAGCGGCTGGCCGCGCACGGCGTGAAGGAATGGCAGCTGGCCTACAGCGATTCGCTGGCCGACATCCCCATGCTCAAGGGTGCTGGCGAGGCGGTGCTGGTCAACGGCACGCCCAAGGTGTGCAAGCGGCTGGAGAAGGTGCTGGGGCGTTCGGTGACGCGCGTGGAGTGGTTTTGAGTTTCAGCGCAGCCATTGCTGCAGCAGCTGGCCGGCGCTGATCAGCACGATCAGCGCGCCGACCGCGGCCATCACCGCTTTCTCCGGCAGGTGGCGCACCAGCCACGCGGCCACCGGCGCGGCGATCACGCCGCCGGCGAGCAGGCCGAGCACGATGCTCCAGTGCTGGATGCCGATATGGAAAGCCAGCGTCGCCGAGATACAGACGGTGACCACAAACTCCGCCGCATTGACCGAACCGATGGTGCCGCGCACCGCGCCGCCGCGGGCGATCAGCGTGCTGGTCGCCAGGGGACCCCAGCCGCCGCCGCCGATCGAATCGAGCAGGCCGGCGATAAAGCCGAGCACGCCGTTGTGATGTACCTGGTGGCGGGTCAGCCGCCGGCCCAGCGCGCGCAGCAGCACCATCACGCCCAGGATCAGCAGGTAGGCGTTGACATAGGGCCGGATCGCCTCCCCCGGAACATTCGCCAGCACCGTCGCGCCCAGCACGCCGCCGATCGCCCCGGGGATGGCCAGCTGCCGGAACAGCCGCCAGCGCACATTGCCGAACCAGGCATGGGAGGCGGCCGAGGCGCCGGTGGTCACCACTTCGGCCGTGTGCACCGTGGCGCTGGCCACCGCCGGCGGCAGGCCCATGGCCAGCAGGATGGAACTCGAAACCAGCCCATACGCCATGCCGAGCGCGCCGTCGATCAGCTGAGCCAGCAGCCCGACCAGGGCAAAGCTGAAGAATTCGCTCCAGACCATCCGTCGAACCTGTCGTTGTCAGACCTGGACGCTAGGGCAAAAAACGTCCAGGAGGGGTGAGAAGCGGGGTGGCGAATGGTCGCGGGCGGCAGGTCGCCGGGGGCTCTTGTGAGGCGGCAGGCAGATGATTATGTTAGTACTTACATATCACTTTTGAGGCGGCTTTGCCCATGTACCTCTCCACTCTGGCCGAGCTGGCGCTCGGCAGCCGCCTGAAGGCGCTCAGCGATCAGTTCTACGCCGCGGCCGACGAGGTCTACCGCGCCTGCGGCGCCTCCATCGAATCGCGCTGGTTCCCGGTGCTGCGCTATCTGTGGGGGAACGGGCCCGGCACGGTGGGCGAGGTGGCCGCGGCGATCGGCCAGACCCATTCGGCGGTCAGCCAGCTGGTGGACAAGCTGGATGCCGCCGGCATGGTCCGCCGCGAGCGCGACCCGCAGGACGGCCGGCGCAGCGTTCTGGTGCTCACCGACCAGGCGCGCAAGGCGCTGGGCGCGCTGGGGCCGATCTGGCAGGCGATCCGCCGCGGCGTCAGTGCCTCCCTGGGCGAGGACGGCGGCCGGCTGCTGGCCGCGCTGGCGGCCTGCGAGGAGGCGCTTAAGGAGCGCCCGATCGTACCGGCGATCCTGGCCGAACACGCCGCGCTGCTGGCGCAGCCGCTGGAGATCGTGCCGTACGAACCGGCCCTGGCCGGAGATTTCTACCGACTCAACGTGCAATGGCTGGAACGCTATTTCGGGGTGGAGGACATCGACCGGCAGATGCTGGGCGACCCCGAGCGCTACGTGCTGGCCCCGGGCGGCGCCTTGCTGTTCGCGCGGATGGGCGGGCAGGCCATCGGCACCTGCGCGCTGCTGCAGGAGGCGCCGGGGGTGTACGAGCTGTCCAAGATGTGCGTGGACGACAGCTACCAGGGGCTCGGCGTGGGGCGGAAGCTGCTGGATGCGGCGATCGCCGAATTCCACCGCCGCGGCGGCCGCGAGCTGTTCCTGGAATCCAACAGCAAGCTGCGCACCGCGCTGCGCATGTACGAGCAGGTCGGCTTCGAGCTGCAGCCGGGCGTCCGTCCCGGCTCGCATTACCAGCGTTCGGACGTCTACATGGTCTACCGCGCCCCGGCTGAGCGGCTGGCGGGCTGAGCAGCCCCCTGAACGAACGAACCCGGCCGGAGCCGGGTTCGTCGGATGAAGCGATGGTGGGGCTCAGCGCGTGCCGCGCACCACGATGGTCTTGCCGGCCACGTCAATCATGCCCTGCTCCTCCAGCTGCTTGAGCACGCGGCCCACCATCTCGCGCGAGCAGCCCACGATGCGGCTGACTTCCTGGCGGGAGATGCGGATCTGGGTGCCGTCCGGGTGACTCATGGCGTCCGGCTCCTGGCACAGGTCCAGCAGGGTGCGGGAGATGCGGTTGGTGACGTCCATGAAGGCCATGCGGCTGACCTGGCGCGAGGTGCGCAGCAGGCGATGGGTCAGCTGGGAGCCGATGGCGAACAGGATCTTGGGGCATTCCTCGCGCAGCGGGCCTTCCATCAGGTGGAACAGGCGCTCGTAGCTGATCTCGGCCATTTCGCAGGGGGTGCGGGTGCGCACCATCGACTCGCGCTGGGCCTGCTCCACGAACAGCCCCATCTCGCCGATGAACTGGCCGCGGCTGAGGTAGGCGAGGATCAATTCGCGGCCCTGCTCGTCCTCGGTGCAGACCGCGAGCGAGCCGTCGACGATGTAATACAGGGTGTTGGCCGGGTCGCCGGGGCGGATGATGGCCGTCTTGCCTGGGTAGCGCCGGCGGTGGCAGAGGGCCAGGAAGCGCTCCATGGACGCCGGGTCGGGAGCGAAGCTGGCGGGAGCCTGGGAGCGTTCAAAAGCTTGTTGGAGTTGGTATTTGAGTTGCGCCACGATCTGTCCCAGCTTGGAGGGCGGCAGCCGTCGGACCCCTGGGGGAGGCGGCTGGACTTCGGTTCGTTCTTCTGATGACCCCGCGGCATTATGGCAAACCAGCGCAGCATGCCAAGGTTCAGTTCCTCCCTATTTTGTCGCATACTTCACGGTCTTTCGGTCACGGCGTTGTCGCCGGCCGGTCACAAGGGTCGCGGAGGCTTACGTCTTCGCGTCGTTTTTCTTTCCAGCGGGGACCCTTGTAGCTAACCCGCCTCTGCTGCTGGCCGTCCCCCGGCCATGGAGAGTCGTTGTGGTGAAACCCCTCCCGCGCCTGCGCCTGCAGGGCTTCAATAATCTGACCAAGGCCCTGAGCTTCAACATCTACGACATCTGCTACGCAGTGTCGGAAGAACAGCGCCAGCGCTACATCGAGTACATCGATGAGCAGTACGACGCCGACCGCCTGACCCAGATCCTCACGGACGTGGCGGAAATCATCGGCGCCAACATCCTCAACATCGCCCGCCAGGACTACGACCCGCAGGGCGCGTCGGTCACCATCCTGATCTCCGAGGAGCCGGTGGTGGAGAAGCTCGGCCGCGACACCATCTCCGGTGCCGTGGTGGCGCACATGGACAAGAGCCACATCACCGTCCACACCTATCCGGAAACGCATCCGCACAACGGCATCGCGACCTTCCGCGCGGATATCGACGTGGCCACCTGCGGCGTGATCTCCCCGCTGAAGGCGCTGAACTACCTGATCGACAGCTTCGAGTCGGACATCGTGATCGCCGACTACCGCGTGCGCGGCTTCACCCGCGACGTGAAGGGCAAGAAGCACTTCATCGACCACAAGATCAACTCGGTGCAGGACTACCTGGCCAAGCACATCCGCCAGAAGTACGAGATGTTCGACGTCAACGTGTACCAGGAAAACATGTTCCACACGAAGATGCACATCAAGGACTTCGACCTGGACACCTACCTGTTCGAGGCGCACGCGGACGATCTCTCGTTCAAGGAGCGCCAGCGCATCGAGTCCCTGCTGCGGCGGGAGATCGAGGAGCTGTTCCACGGGCGCAACCTGATGTGACTTACAAAAAACCCGCCGGAAGGCGGGTTTTTTTTGGGGGCTGGGCGGCGGCGTCAGATCCGGTACGCCACCTTCTTCATCACCATCGAGCTCAACTGCATCAATCCCGGAATGGGGAATGGCAACTCGATGCCGCCACGCTCCTTCGCATTCTCCGCGTGGCGCACCTCGTCCTCCTGCATCTGCACCAGCACGGCGCGCGAGCGCTGATCCTGTGCAGGCAGCGTTTCCAGGTGTTCCTCCAGGTGAGCTTCCACCTGGCGCTCCGTCTCCACCACGAAGCCCAGGCTGACCGGGTCGCCCGCCAGCGCGGCCAGCGCGCCGATCGCATAGCTGCCGGCGTACCACAGCGGATTGAGCAGGCTCGGGCGGCTGTCCAGTTCCTTCAGGCGTTCGGCGCACCAGGCGAGGTGGTCGGTTTCCTCGGCCGCGGCGTGCAGCAGGTGCTCGCGGTTCGCCTCGCTGCGCGCCAGCGCGGCCTGGCCGTCGTAGAGCGCCTGGGCGCAGACTTCGCCGGTGTGGTTGATGCGCATCAGGCCGGCGGCGTGACGGCGCTCGGCGTCGTCCAGTTCGGTCTCCTCGATGCGGGCGGCGGGCGAGGGGCGCGCGGCTTCGGGGCTGCCGGCGACCGTTTCGAGGGCGCGCTCCAGGCCGACCAGCAGGCGGTCGAGCGGCGACAGGGTGCGGACGTTCATGGCGGCCTCCATCAGGTTTCCAGTTGCTGCGCGAGCAGGACCAGCGGGTGCTGGTGCGGCCAGTCGCGCTCATTCTGCATGCCTGCGGCGAGATGCAGGCGACAGCCGATATTGGACGACAACAAGCGTCGCGGCGCCAAGGCGGCGACCTGCCGCAGGGTGTCCTCGCGCAGGCGGGCGGCGCGCTCGGGGAATTCCAGCACGTGCGTGCCGGCCGCGCCGCAGCAGTGCGGCGGTTTCGGCAGCGGCGCGACATCGAGCCCGGGCACGCGCCGCAGCAGGCGCAGCAGCGCGTCGTCGCTGCGGGCGACGTTGCTCTGCGTGCAAGGCAGGTGCACCGCCACGCGCGTGGGCAGCGGACGGAACGACAGCCGCTGTGCGCGTGCCGCCAGCAAGGCCATGGGATCGGCTACGCGGACGCCGGGCAGGACATGGCGCAGCGTGCCGACGCAGCCGGGCGTAACGGTCACCAGGTGATCCGCTTGCGCGTCTTGCCAGGCCGCGCTTACCTGTGCGGCCGCCTGCTCCGCCCTGGCAGTGTCGCCGCCATGCAGATCCATGGCGCCACAGCAGAATGCCGGAAGCTCCACCACGCGATAGCCGGCGGCGCGCAGCAGGGTGCGCGCGGCGCGTTGCGCGTCGGCGTCCTCGACACTGGCGATGCAGCCGGGGAACAGTGCGACGGTGTCGCCGTCCGCGGCTTTGTCGGAGGCTGGCTGCGCCAGGTAGGGCTCGGGCAGCGGTGTTCGCGGCCACAAGGCCAGCGCGCTGCGCAGCGCCGACCTGGCCGGCAGGCTTTTCGCGAGCGCCGATTTCCAGCCGGCGAAGCCCAGCCATCCCAGCCCGCGGCGCAGCCGGCGCCAGCGGCGGGGATCGCGGACCAGTCCGATTTCATGCTCGGGACGCTGCAGCGCCGGCCCCAGCAGCGCCCGCGTTTCCACCAGCAGCTCGCCATAGCGGACGTTGGCAGGGCAGACCTTCTCGCAACCCATGCAGCCCAGGCAGTGGTCCAGGTGCTCGCGCAGCTCGGCGGTCGGCGAAGCCTGTCCCCGCGCCAGCGCCGCGGCGATGGCGATGCGTCCGCGCGGCGACTCCGCCTCGTTGCGATCCAGCGCATAGGTAGGGCATACGGGCAGGCACAGGCCGCATTGCACGCACTGATCGGCCAGTGCGGCGATGCGTATGGGGGGCTTTTCTTCGGGCCGGTTCATCATGCTATTATTGCCAGCTCGCAGCCCGCCGACGGTGGGCTTGCGCGATCGATGCAAGCTCCGCTATCATCTCGCGCCTTTGCACCGCCGATTATGCCAACCGCCCATGTGGCGGCAGACTAGGTATTCCGAAATGAAAACGTTCAGCGCCAAGCCGGAAAGCGTCAAGCGCGATTGGTTCTTGATCGACGCGACCGACAAGACGCTCGGTCGTCTTTCGACCGAGATCGCCCGTCGCCTGCGCGGCAAGCACAAGCCGGAGTTCACCCCGCACGTCGATACCGGCGACTACATCGTCGTGATCAACGCCGAGAAGGTGCACGTCACCGGCGCCAAGCTGGACGACAAGATGTACCACCGCTTCACCGGCTACGTCGGCAACCTGAAGACCACCAGTCTGAAGGACATGCTGGCCAGCCACCCCGAGCGCGTCATCGAGATCGCCGTGAAGGGCATGCTGCCGAAGAACCCGCTGGGCCGCGCCATGTACCGCAAGCTCAAGGTCTACGGCGGCGCCGAGCATCCGCACACCGCACAGCAGCCGCAGGCGCTGGAAATCTAAGGAATCATCATGGCGATCCAGCAGAATTACGGCACCGGCCGCCGCAAGACCTCCGCCGCCCGCGTGTTCCTGCGCAAGGGCAAGGGCGACATCGTCGTCAACGGCAAGCCGCTTGATCAGTTCTTCGGTCGCGAGACCTCGCGCATGATCGTGCGCCAGCCGCTCGAGCTGATCGAAGCCACCGACAAGTTCGACGTCCTCGTGACCGTCGCCGGCGGCGGCATCACCGGCCAGGCCGGCGCCATCCGCCTCGGCATCGCCCGTGCGCTGATCGAGTACGACGAAAGCCTGAAGAGCCAGCTGCGCAAGGCCGGCTTCGTGACCCGCGACGCCCGTGAAGTCGAGCGTAAGAAGGTCGGTCTGCACAAGGCCCGTCGCGCTACCCAGTTCTCGAAGCGCTAATTCCCCTCGGGGTTTTCGCTTCAACGATACGGCGCATGCAGGTCAGAGCGCGCCGCATCGGCAGAATGTTGGGAGATCGTCTAACGGTAGGACAACGGACTCTGACTCCGTTTATCTAGGTTCGAATCCTAGTCTCCCAGCCAACATGAAGAACCCGCCCTTGTGGCGGGTTTTTTTTGTCTGTCGAGCACAGGTGGCGAACCACGTTCGACAAATTCGTCTGGAACGAATTTGGACAGCGCGAAGGGGCGAGCAATCCTAGTCTCCCAGCCAAGTCCGGAAAGCCCCTGGTAACCCCAGGGGCTTTTCTTTTGCGCGTCCGTTGGTGTGACTGGCCTCGCTTGACAGTCCGCAGGCCCAGGATCAGCCTGCCTCGGTCCAGGCAGGGGGTGGATCGTGGGCAGGACCAAGTCCGACCGGGCCGAAGGGGCCGACAAAGGCAAGGGCACCAAGCGCAAGGTCATCGAGCCCAAGACGCCCCATGTGGATTTCAAGGGGCCGAAGACCCGGGCCAAGGGGAAGGTGTCCCAAAAGGAATTCCTGGCTGCGATCGATATTGGCAACAGGCAGCCGACCATCAACATGCGCGGCGGTGTCGGCATTCCCGGCAAGCGCACCAAGCTCGCCGTGCAGAAATTCACTACGCTCGACTTTTCCAAGCTGAAAGGCGAGTTGTCACCGATTCTCGAGATGTCCAAGTCCGTCCGCGAGATGCGCGACCGCGGCGAAGGCATCGAGCCGATCCGCAAGAAAGTGAAGACGGTGAACCGGCAGGTGGTGTTCCAGAAGGGCGCCGAGGACGTCCACTCGCTGCATGTCGGCAATGACATCGCCGCTGTCTCGAATGGTCGCAACAGCAAGGTCTATGACTATCCGGACCTGGCGCCCAAGCTCGACAAGCGCCTGGCGCGCCCCAAGATCCGCGGCAAGACCTATTGGAAATCCGACCTGCCGCTGGGCGAGCGCCGCGCGCATGTCGCCGAGGGTTTCCAGCATCTGGTCGGCGGCAACAACGAGGAGGCGCAGAAGGCGTTCGGCAAGGCCGGCCTCACGCCGAAAGGCCAGAAGTGGATCAACAAGATGGGCACGCTGATGCTTGCCGAGCGCGGCCGCGAGCTGCATGGCGGAGGTGGCGACCAGGTCCATACCGCGCTGGGCCACGTTGCCGGCGATGGCAAGACAACCCGCAGCTTCAACGACGTCTTCGTCAAGCATGCCGAGACGCTGGCGCCGTTCGCGCTGCGCGGCGGCGCGAAGACGCTCAAGTAGTCGAGGCGCGACCGCATCCGCAGGAGCGGATGTGGCCGCGCAGCCGCTTACATCTCGCGGTCGCCGATCAGCACCACGTCCGCCGCGCGCTGCGCGAACAGGCCCACCGTGACAATGCCGGGAATCTGGTTCAGATCCTTTTCCAGCGCGACCGGATCGGCGATCTGCCACCCGTGCACGTCGATCACCCAGTTGCCGTTGTCGGTGACCACGCCATCGCGCCACACCGGGTTGCCGCCACGCTTGACGATCTCGCGGCCGACCAGGCTGCGTGCCATCGGGATCACCTCGATCGGCAGCGGGAACTTGCCGAGCAGCTCGACGCGCTTGCTGGAATCGATGATGCAGACGAACCTGGCGCTGGCCGCGGCGATGATCTTCTCGCGCGTCAGCGCGGCGCCGCCGCCCTTGATCAGGCGCTTGTACGGGTCGCATTCGTCGGCGCCGTCGACATAGATCGACAGCGGGCCGGTGGCGTTGAGATCGAGCACCGGAATGCCGACGCGCTTGAGCTGCGCGGTCGACTGTTCGGAACTGGACACCGCGCCCTGGATGCGGTCTTTCAGGTCCGCCAGCGCGTCGATGAAGAACGCCACGGTGGAGCCGGTGCCGACGCCGACGATGCCGCCGTCCTCGACGTAGCGGATGGCGGCTTCGCCCGCCAGGCGTTTTTCGTTGCTCATGGTGCAGTCCGCAGAGTGGGGGTTATTCGAGCGTGAGGATGTGGCGCCATTCGGCGGCAGCCACCGGCATCACCGACAGGCGGTTGCCCTTGCGCACCAGCGGCATGTCCATCAGGGCGGGATCGGCCTGCAGTTCCTTCAGCGAAATGGTGCGCTTGAGCTTCTTCACGAACTTCACCTCGACCAGCATCCAGCGCGGGTTGTCGCGCGAGCTGCCGGCGTCGAAGTAATGGCTCTTGGGGTCGAACTGGGTCGGGTCCGGATAGGCCTCGGTGACCACCTCGGCCACGCCCACGATGCCGGGCTCGGCGCAGTTGGAGTGGTAGAAGAACACCTTGTCGCCCTTGCGCATGCCGTCGCGCATGTAATTGCGCGCCTGGTAGTTGCGCACGCCGTCCCAGGCTTCCTTGCCCTTGCGCTTGAGGTCGTCGATGGAAAAGGTGTCCGGCTCGGACTTCATCAGCCAGTGGTTCATGCGTGGGCGTCTCCGTCGCCCGCCTCGGCGGGGTGGCAGTCGATCAGTTCCTGCTCGGTGGCGATGTAGTCCAGCGGCACGTCCCAGGCGGCCGGCTCGATCGCCGGCAGTTCCTGGAAGGCGTAGCCGATGCCGACCAGCAGCGGCTCGGTCGGGCGCGCCTGTTCCTGCAGGAAGGCGAAGGCGCGGTCGTAATAGCCGCCGCCGTAGCCCAGGCGGTTGCCGCGGCGGTCGAAGGCGAGCAGGGGCAGCAGGACCAGGTCGAGCTGGAAGGGTTCGAGCAGTTCGCTGGGGTTCGCCGGCTCGGGGATGCCGTACTGGTTCGGCTGCACGTCCTGGCCGGCGCTCCAGGGCGCGAAGCGCAGGCGCAGGCCCGGGCCGATCACCGGCAGCAGGAACTGCTGGCCGCGCGTGGCCAGCGGCGGGATGGCCAGGTTCAGCGGCAGCTCGCCGTTGGTCGCCCAATAACCGGCGACGCGCAGGTCGGTGTGGTACTCGGGCAGCTGTTCCAGGCTGCGGCGCAGCCCCTGGGCGGCGGCCATGCGCTGGGGCGGGGAGAGCTCGCGCCGGCGCTCGGCCAGCCGTTGGCGTAGCTCGCGGCGCTGGGCGGTGGCGTCCACGTCGGGGGTCTCCTCAAGAGAACGCCCGCAGCGCAAGCGCTGCGGGCGGTTTCCGCGGGCCCGGCCGATGTCGGAACAAGCTCGGCCGTAGCGGTAAAAGGTGGCGTCCACCGCGGTGCCGCTGCCCACCAAACGACCTTGATCCACGATGGATCAGGTGGGAGGGCTACATGGCCTCAAGGCTTTCCGCACGCAGCGGACATGCACAACAGCCGATGAAAAGCCGACCCGGGGCCGTATTTAGGAACAAGGCAAATGTAAGAGTGTGCTGGCGCACACCGCAGTAAACGCCGAGGACTATTTTAGTTGCGCATCGAGCGCCGCTTCAAGCTTGCGGCGCATGGCCGCAAGCGTATCGCCCACGCTCTGGTCCGCTCCGCTGTGCTGCTTGCGCAGAGCCAGGAACTCATGGGTGATGCTGATCGCCGCCAGCACGGCCAGGCGGTCGAAGCCGGGCGTCTTGGCGTTGGCGCGCAGTTCGCGCATCTTGCGGTCCAGGTAGGCGGCCGATTCGAGCAAGCCCTCCCGTTCCTCCGGTGCGCAGGCGATCAGGAATTCGCGATCGATCAGCCGCAGCGCGACCGGTTCACTGGAGGTGGTCATCTGGGTGCTCAGCCGTTGTTCTCAAGTGCCTTGAGGCGCTGGATCATTGCCTCGACGCGACTGCGCGCCTGTTCGTTGCGGGCCATCAGGCCGGCGCGCTCGCTGGCCAGCTGTTCCTGGCTGTGGCGCAGGCTGCGGTTTTCCTCGCCGAGCCGGCGCACCGCGTCCAGCAGGCGATCCACCTGCTCGCCGAGCGCGGCAAGTTCCTGCTTGACGGGATCATTGAACGGGGCGGGCGTGCTCATGCGCCGAACTATAGCAGGAGGTCCGGGCGTGTCAGCAGGCGCTTTCGGCGGTTTGCGGAGCGGTGCATTAAACTGGCGTCTTGACCCCGAAGGAGTATGTCCATGGCGCCTGCCGAGCTGATCGGTCACGAGGAACTGGACGGCGTCGCGGCGCGCCTGAAACTGGCCGTCGACGCCAGCGAACTGCACGGTTCGCTGTGCGGCTATCTCAGCGGCGGTGGCCGGGTCGGCAGGGATGCCCTGCTGTCGGTGCTGCAGCTGGACGGCGAGGAAGTCAGCCCTGCGGCCAACGACCGGGCGCTGCTCGAACGCCTGGTGCAGCAGAGCGAACAGGAGCTGGCCGATCCGGAACTTGGCTTCGAGCCGCTGCTTCCCGCCGCCGACCGCCCGCTGGAAGAACGCGCCGAATCGCTGGGCGACTGGTGCCGCGGCTTCCTCGGCGGCTTCGGCCTGGCCGGCCCGGACAAACTCGGCAAGCTTTCCGACGAGGCGCAGGAAATCCTGCGCGACCTGGCCACCATCGCCGCCTCGGAATTCGAATTCAGCGACAGCCGCGACGACGAGGACGCGCTGATCGAGCTGCACGAATTCGTGCGCGTCGCCGCCATGCTGCTGCACGCCGAATGCGTGGGTGGCCGCAACAAGCCCAACAGCGACACCGTGCATTGAGCATCGCGCAGGACGAATACGCCCGCCGTCGCCGGCAGCTGATGAAGATGGCCGGCGAGGACGCGGTGCTGCTGGTCGCCGCCGCGCCCGAACGCATCCGTAATGCCGATGCCGCCTGGCCTTATCGCCAGGATTCGGACCTGCACTACCTGGCCGGTTTCCCGGAGCCGGACGCAGTGCTGGCCCTGCTGCCCGGCCGCCAGCATGGCGAAGTGGTGCTGTTCTGCCGCGAGCGCGACGATGAGCGCGAGCGCTGGCACGGCGAGTCGATCGGCACCGAGCGCGCGGTGTCCGAGCATGGCATGGACGATGCATTCCCGATCGACGATATCGACGACATCCTGCCCGGCATGATCGAAGGGCGCGCCCGCGTCTATTGCCATTTCGGCCGCGAGCCGGAATTCGACGCCCGCCTGCTCGGCTGGATGCGCCGCCTGCGCCAGCTGCGCGGCGGCGGCGTGGTGCCGAAGGAATTCGTCGCGCTGGGTCATTTGTTGCACGACCTGCGCCTGTACAAGTCCCGGGCGGAACTGCGCCTGATGCGCAGCTCCGCCGCGATCGCCGCCGAGGCGCACCTGTCCGCCATGCGCATGGCGCTGGCGGGCCGGCACGAATACGAGGTGGAAGCCGAGCTGGTGCGCAGCATGCGCAGCCGCGGCGCGGTGCCGGCGTTCCCGCCGATCGTGGCCGCCGGCACCAACGCCTGCGTGATGCATTACACCGCCAACCGCGCACCGCTGCGCGACGGCGACCTGCTGCTGATCGACGCCGGCGCGGAGCTGGACTGCTACGCCTCGGACATCAGCCGCAGCTTCCCGCTCAACGGCCGCTACAGCCGCGAGCAGCGCGCGCTCTACGAAGTGGTGCTCGCCGCGCAGCAGGCGGCGATCGAGCAGGTGCGGCCCGGCCGTCCGTTCAGCGCCGCGCACAAAGTGGCCGTCTATCTGATCGCCGAAGGCCTGTGCTCGCTGGGCCTGTTGCAGGGCGACGCGGAGACGGCCATCGCCGAGGGTGCCTACAAGCGCTTCTTCCCGGCCAAGACCGGCCACTGGCTGGGCCTGGATGTGCACGACGTCGGCGATTACCGCATCGACGGCGAGCCGCGCATCCTGGAGCCGGGCATGGTGGTGACGGTGGAGCCGGGCATCTACGTGCCGCCCGGCGAGCGCTCGGTGCACGAGCGCTGGCGCGGCATCGGCATCCGCATCGAGGACGACGTGGCGGTGACCCGCGACGGCAACGAGGTGCTGACCGCCGCGGTGCCGAAAGAAGCCGAGGCGATCGAGGCGCTGCTGGCCGAGCGCTGACCTTCAGCACCCGGCGTAGGTTGGGGTGAGCGCAGCGAACCCCAACATGGCGGTGCGCCTGGGAAAGGTCATGTTGGGGTTCGCTGCGCTCACCCCAACCTACGGTTTGTCCTCATCCGATGCGCGCACCTCGTACCACATCGCATTGAGGATGCCGAAGGCGCAGGCCAGGCCCAGGCCGAGGATCCAGCTGAAATACCACATGGCTCAGGTCTCCGGTCAGTAACTGCGGTGCGTGCCGCGCACGTGGTCGAGGGTCACCCGGCCGCGCATCACCTTGAACACCCACGAGGTGTACAGCACGATCAGCGGCAGGAATACCGCGGTGGCGCCCAGCATCAACAACAAGGTGCTGCGGCTGGACGAGGCGTCCCACACGGTCAGGCTGGAACGCGGATCGAGGCTGGATGGCAGCAGGAACGGGAACAGCGCGAAGCCGGCCGAGAGGATGGTGCCGATCACCATCAGGCTGCTGCCGAGAAAGCCGCTCACCCGCTGCGTCGCCACCTGCCACTGCAGCACCAGCGCGCCGGCGAAGGCGGCGACCGGCGCGGCCCAGAACCACGGATGGCTCATATAGCTGGCGAACCAGCTGCTGCCCGTCGCCACCTGCTTGAACAGCGGATTGGACGGGCCGCCCGGCACCGCCTCGCTGGCGATGGCGTAGCCGGGAATGCCATAGGCCAGCCAGATGCCGGCACCCACGTAGAGCACCGCCCAGGCCAGGCAGGTCCAGCGCGCGATGCGCGCGGCGCGGGCGGCGATGCTGCGGTCGGCCTTGAATGCCACCCAGGCGGCGCCGTGGGTGAGCAGCATGCTGAGCGAGACCAGGCCCGCCAGCAGGGCGAACGGATGCAGCAATTCGAAGAAGCTGCCGTGCCAGCTCATGCGCAGATCGTCGTCGAAGCGGAACGGCAGGCCCAGGAACAGGTTGCCGAAGGCCACGCCGGTGAGCAGCGGCACCGTCACGCCGGAAGCCACCAGCACCCAGTCCCACAGATCCTGCCAGCGCGTGTGCTCGATCTTGCTGCGGAAATTGAAGCCCACCGGCCGCAGGATGAAGGCCAGCAGCACCAGCGCGATGGCCAGGTACATGCCGGAGAACGACACCGCGTACAGCATTGGCCAGGCCGCGAACGAGGCGCCGCCACCCAGCACGAACCACACCTGGTTGCCTTCCCAGGTCGGTTCGACGGTTTCCAGCAGCACGTGGCGCTCGTCGGAGTCGCGGCCGAGCAGGCGCAGCAGCGCCGCGGTGCCGAAGTCGTAGCCGTCGGTGACGGCGAAGGCGATCAGCAGGATGCCGAGCAGCGCCCACCAGATCACCCGCAGTGTATCGAGATCGAACATGGCAGGCTCCTTCAGTCTTCCAGGGCGGGACGCAGCGACGGGTCGCGTTCGACGACGGGCCAGATGCCCAGCCCGTCCGGCCCCTTGCGCGCGAACTTCAGCATCAGCACCGCGTCGACCACCGCCAGCGCCGTATAGAACAGCACGAAGCCGCCGAGCGAGGTCCATACCTGGCCGGTGGTCACGCTGGAGACGCCCAGCGAGGTCGGCAGGATGCCCTCGATCGCCCACGGCTGGCGGCCGTATTCGGCCACGATCCAGCCCAGCTCCGCGGCCACCCACGGCAACGGCAGGCTCCACAGCGCCAGCTTCAGGTACCAGCGGTTGCGATCGAGCCTGCGCCGGCTGGAGAGCCAGAACGAATAGCCGAACAGCGCGATGAAGTAGAAGCCGCAGGCAACCATGATGCGGAACGACCAGAACAGCACCGGCACGTTCGGAATGGTGCTGTCGGCGGCCTTCTGGATGTCTTCCGGGGTGGCCTTGCGCGGGTCCTCGACGAAGTGCTTCAGCAGCAGGGCGTAGCCGAGGTCCTTGTCGTGCGCGGCGAGAATTTCCTTGGCCTGCGCGTTGTGCTTGTCCTCGCGCAGCACCAGCATCGCATCGTAGGCGCGGATGCCGTTGTCGATCTTGCCCTTGGTGTCCTCGACCAGGTTATTGATGCCGGGGATCGGCTTGTCGATCGAGCGCGTGCCGATCAGGCCCATCACCCACGGCACCTGCAGGGCATAGTGCGTGGTGCGGTTCTTGACGTCCGGAATGCCGAACACGGTGAACGAGGCCGGTGCCGGTTCGGTCTCCCACATGGCTTCGATCGCGGCCATCTTCATCTTCTGGTTTTCCGACACCGCATAGCCGGACTCGTCGCCCAGCACCACCACCGACAGCGCCGCGGCAAGGCCGAAGCTGGCCGCGACCGTCATCGAACGCTTGGCGAAATCCACGTTGCGTCCGCGCAGCAGATACCAGGCGCTGATCGACAGCACGAACATCGAGCCGAGCACATAGCCCGCGCTCACCGTGTGCACGAACTTGGCCTGCGCCACCGGGTTGAAGAAGACCTCGGCGAACGAGGTCACCTCCATGCGCATGGTCTCGGGGTTGAAAGCCGAGCCCACCGGATTCTGCATCCACGCATTGGCCACCAGGATCCACAGCGCGGAGAGGCTGGTGGCCAGCGCCAGGAACCAGGTCACCAGCAGGTGCTTGACCGGAGAGATGCGCGTCCAGCCCATGAAGAACACGCCGATCAGGGTGCCTTCGAGGAAGAACGCCATCAGGCCTTCGATCGCCAGCGGCGTGCCGAACACGTCGCCGACGTAGTGGGCGTAGTAGGCCCAGTTCATGCCGAACTGGAATTCCATGGTGATGCCGGTGGCCACGCCCATGGCGAAGTTGATGCCGAACAGCACGCCCCAGAACTGGGTCATGCGTTTCCACACCTCGCGGCGGGTCATGACGTAGACGCTCTCCATGATGGCGAGGATCCATATCAGGCCCAGCGTCAGCGGCACGAACAGGAAGTGATAGAGCGCGGTCAGCGCGAACTGCAGGCGCGACAGGGTGACGACATCGGGGTCGATGATCATGGGTGGCCTTGGTTCGCGGCGGAAGACGAGGCGGCCGGCGCGAGCAGGTGCTCGATCGCCGCCGGACGGGTATCGGGACGCGGATGCGGCGCGATCGCCACCCACCAGATCAGGGTGAGCAGCACGATCTTGGCGATCACGATGAGGATCAGCTCGCGGGCCAGCCGGCGCAGCGGGCGGCCGCCGGCCTGGGTGCTGGCCGGACTGTCAGGTTGGATCGACCGCGTGCGCATCCGATGAGCCCCTGCATCAGCTGCAGCGGAGAATACGCCGCGCTCACGTCGATGTCGCGCGAAGCAATGACGCAGCGGCAGGCGGCCGCAGGGACTTGATCCCGGTCAGTTCGCCGGTGCGGGAGGCTCAGCCGCGCTCGTCGTCTTCGCTGTCGTCCGCGCCGTGGTCCCTGGCCTCGTCCAGCGGAATGCGCGTGCCGTCCTGCATGATCAGCACGCCGCCGTCGATGCTCTCGACATCCGCGCTCTCGGTGATGAAGCGCGCCACCACCGTGCCGCTGCCGCGCTCGCCGGTCACATGGAAGGCGAAGGTGTCGTCGTCGGGCTCGGCGCTGGTCGCGGCCCAGTCGAACTGGGTGCGGCGGATGGCGCCGATGTGTTCGGCGATGACCGGATCGGCCGCCATCGCCGTGGTGGCCTGCTGCTCGAACGCCTGCCAGCCCCACCACGCCAGCCCGCCGACGGCGGCCACGATACCCACCACCAGGCCGACCAGCAGCATCGCCCACAGGGGCATGCCGCGGCGTCGTGCCGGCCTGGGCGGCGGCGGGGGCAGCGGTGCAGGGCCGAGCGGCGGTATGGGATCCATGGGGTCGCTCATGCTTGCGCGAAGGCGTCGCGCGTGAGGTTCTCGGGTTCGCCGCCGGTGCACGCCACATCGTCTTCGATGCGGATGCCGCCATAGGGCTTGAACAGCTCGACGCGTTCCCAGTCGATGTCCTTCGCCACCGGGCGCTCGCGCAGCTCGGCCAGCAGCATGTCGATGAAGTACAGGCCCGGCTCGATGGTGACCACCATGCCGGGCTCCAGCGTGCGTGTCATGCGCAGGTAGGGGTGTCCGGCCGGGCGCGGGATGCTGCCGCCGCGCTCGCCCTGCTGGAAGCCGGCGACGTCGTGCACCTGCAGGCCGATCGGGTGGCCCAGGCCGTGCGGGAAGAACGCGGCGGTGACGCCGGTGGCCACCGCGCTTTCAGGCTCCATGCGGATGAAGCCATGCTCGCGCAGCACGCCGGCCAGCACGTGGTGGGCGTGGATATGCAGCTCCGGATAGCTTTGTCCCGCGCGCACCTTGGCGGCGAAGCTCAGCTGGGCCGCTTCGACGCTGTCGATCAGCGACTGGAATTGGTCCTCGCCGCGACCGGCATAGGTGCGCGTGATGTCGCTGGCGTAGCCGCAGGCATTGGCGCCGGCATCGATCAGGAACGAGCGGTGGTAGTCCGGCGCGACGTGATCGAAGTGCGTGTAGTGCAGCACCGCGCCGTGCTGGTTGAGCGCGACGATGCTGGCATAGGGCAGCTCGGCGTCGATCGCGCCGGCGGCCGCCAGATACGCCTGGTGGATACCGAGCTCGCTGGCGCCCGCGCGGAAAGCCTGCTCCGCTGCGCGATGCGCGCGCGCGCCGATGCGGCTGGCTTCGCGCATCAGTGCCAGCTCGTACGGCGTCTTGTACGAGCGATGCCAGTGCAGGATGTCGAGCACATCCTGCGGGTGGCCCGCTTCGATACCGGCAAGTGCGGGCTGGTCCGGCGCGATCACCGCGCGACGCGTCTGCGCGCCGGGCAGCTGCGCCACCGCTTCTTCCACCGTGCGCACCACGGCGATGTCGAAATGCTCGACCCAATAACCGCTGGGCGCTTCCGGCACCACGTGCCAGTAGTCGCGCGGCTGCAGGAACACCAGCCGCGGGCGCTGCCCCGGCGTATGCACGATCCAGCTGCCGGGCGCATCGGTCAGCGGCAGCCAGTGGCGGAAGTGCGGACTGGCGACGAAGGGGTAGTCCTGGTCGTCGAGGAACTTGCGCGGCGGCAGGCCGGCGGCGATCAGCAGATGGTCGTGGCCGGTCAACGCCAGCGCCTTGTCGGCACGCTCGCGCACGGTGGCCAGATGCTGGGGATAGAGCGAAGCGAGGCGGTCGATCATGGGGAGTCCTGGCTTGGGACCGTTGCGGACGATGGCCGCGCGGGCCGATAAGCGTCACATGATCGCGCGCGGGCGTGGCCGCCGCCAGCCTGGATGCGGCCGGGCGCTAGGGCCGGTCGCGATACATCGCGGACTTCGACGCCCCGCCGATGCCGGGATTGAAACAGTTGCAGGGATCCAGCCCGGCATAGAAGCCGGCCAGCGCGGGCTTGGCCCGGTACTGGTGCCCGACGTTGTGCTCGGCCGGATATTCGGCGCCGCGCCGGTCGAGCAGGGCGAGCAGCTCGTGCTTGACTGCCGCGCAGTCATGGCCCTTGGCGACGAGGTAGTCCTGGTGGAAGACATGGCACAGGAAGTGCCCGTAGTAGAGCTTCAAGCGCAGCCTGCGCTCGATCGGTTCCGGCAGGCGTTCGAACCAGTCGCGGTCGTTGCGGCGCAGGGCGATGTCGAGCGCGACGATGTCCTCGACCTCATGCGGATGGACCGCGCGATAGCGCACCGCCGCGCTGGCCGCGGCGAAGCGGTGCAGGAAGGCCTTGCGGCCTTCCGCTTCGGTGCATTCGAAGTACGCGCCGTCGGCGGACGAAAAATGTTCGGACAGAAACCGGTGCGCTTCGTCGGCACCTGCGGCCGATACCTTGAGCAGCAGGTGGTGCTCGTAGCGGTCGCGATAGCTGGCGATGCGCTCCGGCAGATGATCCGGCAGGCGCTCGCTGAGCCACTGCAACACGCGGTCGGCCAGGTGCGCGGGCACGAAGCCGAGGCGCTCGAACAGCGCGTCGCAGCGCGTCTTCAGCTGGAACAGCAGCGGCATACGGGCGGTGCCGAGCCAGTCGATCGCCAGGAACAGATCCTTGCCGTACCTGCGCGCGATATCGAAGGCATCGCGATGCAGGTACTCGGCGGCGATCGGCAGCTGCGCGAAATCCGCCAGCACGTGGCGCCGCAGCGCGGTCAGCGCGGCGGTGTCGTTGGCGCCGATGTAGAACACCCTGGCGTCCCGCTCCGCCGCGAACGTATCCAGGCGCACCGCAAACACCATGAGCTTGCCCGCGCAGCCGGAAGCTTCGAACAATCGCCGCGGATCGGCGTTGAAGCGCGCGGGCGTGACGGCGTCGATATCGCGGACATGGCTGGCGTAGTCGCCATCCGACGCCGCCGCGCCGGCATGGATGTCGTGCTCGCCGAAGCGGCCGGACTCGATGCGCGACAGGATTTCCTCCGGCGCGCTGCCGAGTTCGATGCCCAGGTGGTTGACCAGGCGGAGCTCGCCTGCCGCATCGACGGCCGCGTAGATCGCCAGCTCCGTATACGCCGGTCCGCGCTGCACCAGCGAACCGCCCGAGTTGTTGCAGACGCCGCCCAGCACCGAGGCGCCGATGCAGGACGAGCCGATCACCGAATGCGGCTCGCGCCCGAGCGGTTTCAAGGCGCGCTCGAGCTGATCCAGCGTTGCACCGCCGAGGCAGACCACCTGGCGCCCGCCGTCGATCAGGTGAATGCGCCGGATGCGCGTCGTGCTGACGATGACGACCGGGCGATCGTAGTCGTCGCCATCGGGCGTGGAGCCGCCGGTCAGCCCGGTATTGGCCGCCTGGGTGATGACCACGGCGCGCGCGGCGACGCAGGCGGCGAGCGCGCGCCACTGCTCGACCAGGTTGCCGGGACGGATCACGGCCAGCACGCGGCCGCTGCCGAAGCGATAGCCCTGGCGGTAGCGGCGTGTCTCGATGTCGCCGACCAGCACGTGGCGTGCACCGGCGATCTCGCGCAATGCTGCAAGCAAGGTTGCGCCGGCCTGGTCGGGCGGGGCCGGCATCAGGCGCGCATCCGCGCTGGCGCTTTCGCGGCGCTGCCGAGCAAGGCGAGCGCCGCGCCGAGCAGCAGTGCCACCGCGACCACCCATAGCCCGGCGTTCGTGCTGTGGGTGAGGTCCTTCATCCAGCCGATGATCGACGGGCTGACGAAGCCGGCCAGGTTGCCGATCGAATTGATCATCGCGATGCCGGCCGCCGCCGCGGTGCCGGCCAGCACGCTGCTCGGCCAGGTCCAGAACACCGGCATGGTCGACAGCACGCCGGCCGTGCCGAGCGACAGCGCGATCAGGCCCAGGACCAGCTCGCTGCCGCACAGCGTGCTCGCGTACAGGCCGGCGGCGCCGGCGATGCTCGCCGCGGCGAGATGCCAGCGGCGTTCGTTATGCCGGTCGGAGCTGCGCGCGAGCAGGATCATCGACACCACCGCCACGGCATAGGGGATCGCGGTCAGCAGGCCGACATCGAGCGCATCGTCGACGCCGGCCGCGGCGATCAGCGTGGGCAGGTAGAAGCTCACGCCGTACAGGCCCATCATGCAGCAGAAGTAGATGGCCGCCAGCCGCCACACGCGAACGTCCGCCATGACGCTGCGCAGCGATGCCTCGCTGCCGGCCTGCGGGTCGCCGGCCAGGCGGTCTTCGAGGAGCTGTTTTTCCCGCGCATCGAGCCAGCTCGCGGAGCGGATCCCGTTGGGCAGCACGAACGGCGTGGCGATGCCCAGCGCCAGCGAGGGCAGCGCTTCGAGCAGGAACAGCCACTGCCAGTTCGCCAGGCCGTGCACGCCGCCGAACGCATGCATGATCCAGCCGGACAGCGGGCCGCCGAGCACGCCAGCGATCGGAATGCCGGTCATGAAAAGTGCGTTCATGCGGCCGCGGCGCGCTGAGGGATACCAGTAGGTCAGGTACAGCACGATGCCCGGAAAGAATCCCGCCTCGGCGACGCCGAGCAGGAAGCGCAGGACATAGAACGCTGTCGGCGTGGTCACCAGCATGGTGGCCGCCGAGACCAGCGCCCAGCTCACCATGATGCGGCTGATCCACAGGCGCGCGCCCAGGCGGTGCAGCAGCATGTTGCTGGGCACCTCGAACAGGAAATAGCCGATGAAGAACACGCCTGCGCCGAGCCCGTACACCGCTTCGCTGAAGTGCAGGTCGCTCAGCATCTGCAGCTTGGCGAAGCCGATGTTGACGCGGTCGAGATAGGCCGCGACGTAGCAGATGAACAGGAACGGCAGCAGGCGCAGCGTCACCTTGGCGTAGGTGGCGGTCTCCAGCTCCGTGACAGGGTGCGGGGCGGTGGGCATGGCTCGGTTCCTGATTCGTGCGCGATGGGGCGTCGCGACCGAGTTTGGTGGTTCACAGGAAATCCGCACCACTATGGCGCAGCAGGAAGGCGCAGTTTGGGATTATTCGCACTGAGTAGGATTATTCCTTGCCACCCGGCAAGGCCAGCCAGGCCTCGAGCAGCGCCGCGTCGGCCGGACTGATCGAGACGATGCGAAAGCCCGACCACACCTGCCCGGGCGTCGCCGCCGCGTCGTGCCATTGCTCCTGCACGCCCAGTTCGATGCTCAGCGGCGAGGTGTTCGCGCCGGGGAAGCTGAGCCCCGGCAGGCCCAGGCTCACCTGGTACACCGCCTCGGGGCGTGGCGCCCCGGGCCCGATCAGCAGCATGCCGGTGGCGGAGAGATTGCCCAGGTGGCCGAGGAAGCGGTCGTTGATGACGTCGGTCACCGCCACCGTGTAGTTGGCGCGCTTGCGCAGGGCGCGGCGCTGTTCGATCGCGCTGGCGGATGTGTTCACTGGCGGCCTCCGGCATGCGCGGCGCCGGGCCGCAGGTTCTCCATCAGCGCGCGCAGCCCGCGGTCGAACAGGTTCTCGCGCGGGGCGATCGCTTCGCGCGCGCGGCCCTGCACGATGTCGCGCGCCAGCTGTTCCAGCGCCTGTTCGTCGCCGCGCGTGCCGCGCCGGGTGACGAACAGGCAGCGTCCGGACACGGTCGAGTACCAGGCCAGCTTCTGCGTCCTGGCGACCTGGCCGGCCTCGTCGAGGAAATCGAACCAGGTGCCGAACGGCAGCGTCAGCAGCCGCGCACGCACACGCCGTTCTTCTTCGCTGGGCGGTTCGGCCGCCTTGGCCGGTTCCGGCAGCGGTGCCGCTTCGGTGGCCTGGTGCTCGCCCAGGCGCTGGTGCTGTTTCAGCTTCATCGCCACGCCGGTGGCGGAGAGACCGTCGTCGCTTGCCGCGGCGTCGTCCGGGTTGCCGAGCAGGCGCCGGGCGACCTGGGCCGCTTCCTCGGCCTGCATGCCGATCTGCTGCAGGCCGGTCTGGATATCGTCGAGCAAGGCATTGCGGTCGTCGACCGGCGCCAGGCCGAGCAACTGGTCGGTGATGCGCAGGCGCGCGGCGAAGGTGTCGCTCTCCTCGCCGTTGCGCAGCAGGGTCAGCGCGAGCACGTCCGACCAGGCGCGTTCGAGCAGGGTGCGCACCAGGCCGCGCGGCGGCGCGGCGCGGAAGCGCTCGGCCATCAGCTCCGCGGCGTGGCGGCGCGCGTGTTCCAGTCGCTCGCGGCCCTGCATGGCTTCGACCTGGCGCCGCTCGGTGGCCTGCGCCTTGCGCGAGAGCAGGGACAAGTGATGTTCGATATCGGTGAGCAGGCTGGTGTACAGCGCGGCGCTGGGCGGTTCCCGCTGCGCGCGCTCGGCCAGCTGGGTGAGCTTGGTGGCGAGCGAGCGGTCGGCATCGCTCTCGTTGCCGTCGAGCCAGTCGTGCGCGGCATCGGCCATGGCCGCCAGCAGGCGGCGCGCGGGATGCTCGCGCTGGTCGAACACGTCGCGGTCGGCCAGCGCCATGCGCAGCAGCGGCACTTCCCATTCGCCAAGCAGGCGATAGGCATGGCTGTCGTGCTGCATCGCGCTGGTCATCTGGTCGAACAGCAGCGCCACCAGCTGCACGGTGTCGTCCTGGCGCGCGCTCAGCGAGAGCTTCGGCGCCGAAGTCTCGGTGCCGGCATTGAGCAGGGCCAGCAACTGGTCGCGCAGCTGCGTGGCCTGGCCTCCGGCAGCGACGCGCTGCGCCGCATGCGCGAGCGGCGCCTGCAGCGCGGCGAGCAGGTGTTGCAGCTGGTCGTCGCTCAATGCCTGGCCCGCGGGCGCCGGCGGCGGCGCGACCGCGCGCTGCAGCGCCAGCAGTTCGCGCAGCATGTCCAGCACGTTGTCGCCCAGTTCCAGCGGCGGCGGCGCCGCGCCGGCGGGCACGCTGCCCGGCACGGCCGGGGTGGGGATGCGCAGGCCGCGGCCCTCGCCGGGCCGCGCCACGCGATAGGCGTGCAGGTGCGGCAGGATGCCTTCGCCGGACAGGTGCTGGTTGACCGTTTCGTACAGCGAAGCCAGGTGCCGCACCACCATGTGGTCGAACGCGTCCAGCAGCAGCAGGCGATGGCGGATCGGCAGTTCCCAGTCGCGCAGGGCATCCAGGAAGCAGCGCGACAGCGACTGCGCGCCCAGCGGCAGGTCCTCGCCTTCCAGCGGCGGCAGGCTGGTCAGCGCGCCGTATCGGTAACTGAGCTCGAACAGCATCGGCGCATGCCGCGCTTCGCTGCGCACGCCGGCCTGTTCCAGCGCGGCGCGCTCGTCGTCCTCGCCGTCGTCCAGCAGGGACAGCGTGAGCGGAGCATCGCTCTGGGTCCTGGAGCCGAGCTGCTCGAAGCGCCCGGCCAGTTCGGCGAAGAAGCGCCGCTCGAGCATCTCGCGATGGTTCTGCAGCCGCACGCGCACGCTCATGTGCACCTGCTGGTCCATGTAGTTGCGGGCCTGCTCGGCCTGTCCGAACAGCTTGTGCTCGGCATCCAGCAGGCAGGCGCGCAGCGGCGCCTCCAGCCAGCTCTCGCACAGCGCGTGGGTTTCCTCGACCAGGCGGCGCACGCGCGGGCTCCAGCCCCCGTGGCCGTCGGGACGCTCGCCCTGGCCGGGCGCAAGCGGTAGGCGTCGACCCTGTTCGACATCCATGGAAGTTCCGCCCGTTTCCCCTGTAGACGGAGCGCAGTCTAGGCCCGCCGCGGCGGGCCTGCCATCGGCCGAACGTGCAGGCCGGATGACAGGCCCGGCTCAGTCCCCGCTGCCGGGCGGGGCCAGCCAGGTGTCGAGCCGCTCGGCATCGGCGGGGCTGATCGAGACGATGCGAAAGCCCGCCCAGACCTGGCCCGGCGCGGCGGCCGCGTCCTGCCATTGCTCCTGGATCCCCAGTTCGAGCGGCGGCGCCGTGCCGGTGCCGGGCAGGCGCAGGCTGACCTGGTAGACGGCGTCGCTGCGCGGTACCGCGTGGCTGATCAGCTGCAGACCGGTGGCGGAGAGGTCGCCGAGCCGGCCGATCGGGCGGTCGTGGATGAGATCGCACACGGCCACGGCCTGGTCGATCTTCCCGCGCTCCGCCCGGTGTCGCTCACCGGCCGGTCCGGCGTCCGCCGCGTCGGCAGGGACGTGTGGCCGCGGGTCCTCGCCGGGACGGGCAACGCGGTAGGCGCGCAGGTACGGCAGCACGCCTGCATCGATGAGGTGCTGGTTGATCGTTTCGTACAGCGGCAGCAGCTCGCGCACCACGGCATGGTCGAATGCGTCCAGCAGCAGCACGCGATGGGCGGCCGGCAGTTCCCATTCGCGCAAGGCGTCGAGGAAAGCGAGGGACTGCGCCTGCGCGCTGAGCGGGAGCTTGTCGCCGGCCAGCGGCGGCTGGGCGGCGAGGGCGGCGAAGCGGTAGCCGAGCTCGAACAGCGTCGATGCATGCCGCGCCTCGCTGCGTGCAGCGACCTGTTCCAGCATGGCGTGCTCGTCGGTTTCGTCATTGTCCAGCAGCGACAACGTGGCGGACAGCGCCAGCGGCATGGGCGCCGCGGTGTTGTCGACCGTAGCGCCGATCTGCTCGAAGCGTTTGATCACTTCGCTGCGGAAACGCTGTTCGATCGCATCCCGATAGCTTTGCAGCCGTTGGCGCGAACTGATGTAAGCCTGCTGTTCGGTATGACCGGGCGCCAGCCAGGACTGCTCGAACAGCTTCTGCTCCGCGTCCAGCAGGCAGGCCAGCAGCGGCGCTTCCAGCCAGCTGGCGTACAGCGCGTGGGTCTGCTCGATCAGGGCGCGCGCACGCGCGCCCCAGACCATGTTGGCGTGCGCGCGCTGGCCTGGCGCCGGCGCCGCATGTCGCTCCGGGGTAATGCTCATGAAGATTCTGCCGGTTGCTCTTGACGATGCAGATCACACTAGGCCCGTGCGGCGGGCGTGTGAGCGGCGGACGCCGGGAACCGGACGGATCAGTCCAAGAAGGAAGCGATCACATCGTTGAGGAAGCGCTGGCCCAGCGCAGTGGTGCGCAATCGAGTGGGATCGTCTTGCAGCCAGCCGCGTTGGTGACAGCGGTCGAGCGCGATCGCGATGCGTTCCAGCGGCAGGCCGGTGCGCGCCTCGAACGCGTCCATCGGCACGCCGTCGATCAGGCGCAGCGCGTTGAGCATGTATTCGAACGGCAATTCGTCGTCGCTCACCGCCTGGTCGCCGCCGATGCGGCCGGGGCCGCCGGCCGCTTCCATCCAGGCGCGCGGATGACGCGTCTTCCAGCGCCGGCGGACTTGCCCGGCGCCCGCATCGCTGAGCTTGCCGTGCGCGCCAGCGCCGATGCCGAGGTAATCGCCGAACTGCCAATAATTGAGGTTATGCGCGCAGCGCCGGCCGGGGCGTGCGTAGGCGGAGATTTCGTACTGGCCGTAGCCGGCCGTGGCCAGCGCCTGTTCGCAGGCTTCCTGCATCGCCCAGGCGTGGTCGTCGTCCGGCAGCGGCGGCGGGTTGGCGGCGAAGGCGGTGTTCGGTTCCAGCGTGAGCTGGTAATGCGAGATGTGCGTGGGCGCCAGGGCAACGGCGCGCGCCACGTCGGCGAGCGCGCCGTCCAGCGTCTGCTCGGGCAGGGCGTACATCAGGTCCAGGTTGATGTTCGCGTAGCCGGCATCCTGCGCGGACTTCACCGCGGCCGCGGCCTCGGCGGCGGAATGGATGCGGCCCAGGCGGCGCAGCTTGTCGTCGTCGAAGCTCTGGATGCCGAACGACAGGCGGTTCACCCCGGCGGTGAGATAGCCGTCGAAGCGGCCGTGCTCCACCGTGCCGGGATTGGTCTCCAGCGTGATCTCCGCCTCGCCGGCCAGCGGCAGCCGCTCGCGCACGCCGTCGAGGAAGCGCGCGATCAGTTCCGGCGCGAACAGGCTGGGCGTGCCGCCGCCGAAGAAGATGCTGCGGACCGGACGGCCTTCCAGCGCGGCGGCGAAATCGCTGCGATCCGCATCGAGATCGGCCAGCAGCAGTTCCACGTAGCGCTCGTACGGCGGCGGCTCGCCGCGCAGGCCGTGCGAGTTGAAGTCGCAGTACGGGCACTTTTTCACGCACCACGGCATGTGCACGTACAGCGACAGCGGCGGTGCGGCCAGCGGCATGCTCAGGTCCGGTCGCGCTGCCAGCCGGCCAGGCGGGCGTGCAGCACGGCGAGCGCCTGGCCGCGGTGGCTGAGGCGGTTCTTGGTGGCCGGATCGAGCTCCGCCGCGCTTTGCGCCAGGCCGTCCGGCAGGAACAACGGGTCGTAGCCGAAGCCGCCCGGGCCGCGCAGCGCGTCGAGCACGCGGCCGTGCCAGCGGCCTTCGGCGATCAGCGGGGCGGGATCGTCCGCATGGCGCACCAGCGCCAGCACGCAGATGAAGAAGGCGCCGCGCCGTGCCTCCGGCACGCCTTCCATTTCGCGCAGCAGCTTGGCGTTGTTCGCCGCCGAGTCGCCATGCCCGCCGCTGTAGCGCGCCGAGTACAGGCCCGGCGCGCTGCGCAGGTGGTCCACGCAGATGCCGGAGTCATCGGCCAGCGCGGGCAGGCCGGTGACGGCCGCGGCATGGCGCGCTTTCAGCAGGGCGTTTTCGATGAAGGTAAGGCCGGTCTCGTCCGCGTCGGCCACGCCCAGGCTGGCCTGCGCGACCACTGCCAGGCCGACATCGGCGAACAGCTGGTTGAACTCGGCGAGCTTGCCGGGGTTGCTGCTGGCGAGAACGATGCGATCCATGCTCAGCCCTGCGCCAGCGCGGCGCGCTGCGCGGCGACCAGCTCGCCGATGCCCTGGTCGGCGAGCCTCAGCAGGCTGTCCATTTCGTCGCGGCGGAAGGCGTGGCCCTCGGCGGTGCCCTGCACCTCGATGAAGCCGCCGCCGTCATTCATCACCACGTTCATGTCGGTATCGCAGCTGGAGTCTTCGGCGTAATCCAGGTCCAGCACCGGCATGCCCTGGTAGATGCCGACCGAGACCGCGGCGATCGCGCCGAATACCGGGTTGCGGCGCAGGTTCTCGCGCTTCATCAGCACGTTGACGGCATCGACCAGGGCCACGTAGGCGCCGGTGATGGCGGCGGTGCGGGTGCCGCCGTCGGCCTGGATCACGTCGCAGTCCAGGGTGATCACGCGCTCGCCCAGGGCCTGGCGGTCCACGCAGGCGCGCAGGCTGCGGCCGATCAGGCGCTGGATTTCCTGGGTGCGCCCGCCCTGGCCGCCGCGGGCGGCTTCGCGCTGGGTGCGGCTGGAGGTGGCGCGGGGCAGCATGCCGTATTCGGCGGTGACCCAGCCCTCGCCCTTGCCGCGCAGCCACGGCGGCACGCGGTCCTCGACGCTGGCGGTGCACAGCACGCGGGTGTCGCCGAAGCTGACCAGCACGGAGCCTTCCGCGTGGCGGGTGTAGTGGCGTTCGATGGTGACGGGGCGCAGCTGGTCGCTGGCGCGGCCGCTCGGGCGGCTGACGGCATTCATGGGGTGCAGTGGCCTGATTGGGCAAGGCAGGGCGGGAGAGTTTACCATTGCGCCCTTTCCGGCCGCCCGCGGCTGCTGATAAGGCCTCTTCCATGATCCGCAGCATGACCGCCTACGCCTTCGCCGAGACCACCGGTCCGGTCGGTGCCCTCAGCTGCGAGCTGCGCACGGTCAACCACCGTTACCTGGAATTGAGCCCGCGCCTGCCGGACGACCTGCGCGCTTTCGAGAGCGCCCTGCGCGAGCGCATCGCGGCGCGCCTGTCGCGCGGCAAGGTGGACCTGACCGTGCGCCTGCGCGGCGAGGCCCGTGGCGACGCGCTGCAGGTCAACCATGCCGTGCTGGGCAAGCTGTCGGAACTGTCGATGGACCTGGAGGCGCGTTTCCCGCGCCTGCAGATCGAGTTCACCGAGCTGCTGCGCTTCCCGGGCGTGCTGCAGCAGGCCGAGGTGGACCAGGACCAGCTGCAGGACGCGCTGTTCGGCGTATTGGACGACGCGCTGGCCGCGCTGACCGCCACCCGCGAACGCGAGGGCGCCAAGCTGGGCGCGATCCTGGGCGAGCGGCTGGACGGCATCGAGCGCATCGTCGGCGAGGTGCGTACCTGGATGCCGCAGATCCGCGAAGGCCTGCGCGCGCGCCTGGAGCAGCGCCTGGCCGACCTCAAGCAGCCGGCCGACCCCGGCCGCCTGGAACAGGAACTGGTGCTGCAGCTCACCCGCGTCGACGTCGACGAGGAGCTCGACCGCCTCGCCACCCACATCGCCGAAGCCCGCCGCGTGCTGGGCCTGAAGGAGCCGGTCGGCCGCCGCCTCGACTTCCTCATGCAGGAGTTCAATCGCGAAGCCAACACCCTGGGCTCCAAGTCGATTGATGCGCGCAGCACCAACGCGGCGGTGGAGCTGAAAGTGCTGATCGAGCAGATGCGCGAGCAGGTGCAGAACATCGAATGAGCACGAGCGACTCCGCCCGTTCCAGGCAAGAGACCACGTTGGAAGGCACCCTCTTCGTGGTCGCCGCGCCGTCCGGCGCCGGCAAGTCCACCCTGGTCAATGCCTTGCTGGAGCGCGAGCCGGCGATCTCGCTGTCGATCTCGCACACCACCCGGCCGCCGCGGCCGGGCGAGCAGTACGGGCGGCACTACTACTTCGTGGAGCGCGCGGAGTTCGAGCGCGAGATCGCCGACGGCATCTTCCTGGAACATGCCGAAGTGCACGGCAATCTCTATGGCACCTCGCGCACCACCGTGTCCGGCCTGCTGTGCCAGGGCCGCGACGTGCTGCTGGAAATCGACTGGCAGGGCGCGCGGCAGATCCGCAGATCCAAGCCGGACTGCGTCAGCGTCTTCATCCTGCCGCCGTCGCGGGTGGAGCTGGAGCGGCGCCTGCGCGGGCGCGCGTCGGACAGCGCCGAGGTGATCGAGCGCCGGCTGCACAATTCGCGCGAGGAGATCGCGCATGCCCACGAGTTCGACTACATCATCGTCAACGACAGCTTCGACGAAGCTCTTGGTGACCTGCAGTCGATCGTGCACGCGGTGCGCCAGCGCAGCCAGCTGCAGTGGCGCCGGCACGAGACGCTGATCGCCGAGCTGTTGGCCTGAACGCCAGGCATCGGACCGTCCGGGGCACTTTTTTCGCATAGCCTTCATGGCCGTCTTCGGCTAATTTGGGCCACTTTCCCCTGGCAGCTTCGCCCATGACCGACTCCGTCCGCGCCAAGCCCGACGACAGCGCCATCGTGCGCGTCCGTGGCCTGACCACGGTGCTCAACGGCAAGACCATCTTCGACGCGCTGGACCTGGATATCCCGCGCGGCAAGGTCACCGCCATCATGGGTCCCAGCGGCACCGGCAAGACCACCCTGCTCAAGCACATCACCGGCCAGATGCGCGGCCAGTCGGGCGAGGTGTGGGTCGATGGCAGGAACGTGCCGGCGCTGCGGCGCGAGCAGTTGTTCGAACTGCGCGAGCGCATCGGCTACCTGTTCCAGAACTCGGCCCTGCTCACCGACTTCGACGTGTTCGAGAACGTGGCGTTTCCGCTGCGCCAGCACACCGCGCTGCCGGAAGTGCTGATCCGCAATATCGTCCTGACCAAACTGCAGGCGGTGGGCCTGCGCGGCGCCGCGCGGCTGCTGCCGAGCGAGCTGTCCGGCGGCATGGCGCGGCGCGTGGCGCTGGCGCGCGCGATCGTGTTCGACCCGATGCTGATCCTCTACGACGAACCCTTCGTCGGCCTCGATCCGATCGCGCTCAACCAGGTGCTGAAGCTGATCCGCACGCTCAACGAGACGCTCGGCATCACCAGCGTGCTGGTGGCGCACGAGCTGGCCGCGGTGCAGCAGGTGGCCGATCACGTGTACCTGATCGCCAACGGCAAGGTGGTGGCGCAAGGCGATCCCAAGACCATCGCCAGCGACGGCTCGCCGTGGACGCGGCAATTCTTCGGCGGCGAGGCCGATGGCCCGGTGCCATTCCAGTATCCGGCCGGCGACTACGCCGCCTCGCTCGGCTTCAAGGGGGGCGCATGAACGCGCCACGCGACAACATCGTCACCCGCTCGCTGGCCCAGATCGGCGATTGCGGGCTGTTCCTGCTGCAGATCCTGGCCGCCGTGCCGCGCAGCATGCGCCATGCGCGCGAGACCGTGCGGCAGCTGTGGTTCGTCGGCGCGATGAGCCTGATCATCATCATGGTCTGCGGCCTGTTCGTGGGCATGGTGCTGGGGCTGCAGCTGTACGACGTGCTGTCGATCTTCGGCGGCACCTCGGCCACCGGCACGGTGGTGGCGATCGCCATCTACCGCGAACTGGGGCCGGTGGTGACGGCGCTGCTGTTCGCCGGCCGCGCGGGCACCTCGGTGACCGCCGAGATCGGCCTGATGCGCGCCACCGACCAGATCGCCGCGATGGAAATGATGGCGGTCGATCCGATCGCCTACGTCGCGGTGCCGCGCTTCCTCGCCGGCATCATCGCCATGCCGCTGCTGTGCTGCGTGTTCTGCGCGCTGGGCATCTTCGGCGGCCACCTGGTCGGCGTGAGCTGGCTGGGCATCGACAACGGCACCTTCTGGTCGAACATGACCGCCACCGTCGACCTGGTGAAGGACGTGCTCAACGGCGTGCTGTGGAAGAGCATGGCGTTCGGCGGCGTGGTCTCGCTGATCGCCGTGTTCCAGGGCTACACCACGCCGCCGACCAGCGAGGGCGTGGCCTATGCCACGACGCGCACGGTGGTGGCCTCGTCGATCGCCATCCTGGCGCTGGACTTCGTGCTCACCGCCTTCCTGATGTGACTCCCATGACTACGCCACTGACTATTGCCATCACCCATTCGCCAACGAGGATCGTGCCGTGAGCCAGAGACCGTCCTATGCCGTCGGCACCGGCCTGTTCATCGTGCTCGGCTTCGCCGCGCTCGGTTACCTCGCCACGCAGACCACCTCGGTGGCCAATACCAGCCGCGGGCCGAGCTATACCGTCGAGGCGCACTTCGCCAACATCGGCCAGCTCAAGGAGCGCGCGCCGGTGAAGGTGGCGGGCGTGCGCATCGGCCAGGTGCAGTCGATCGTGCTCGATCCGGGCAAGGAGACCGCCGACGTCAAGCTGGCCATCGACCAGCGCTACGACAAGATCCCCGCCGACTCGGTGGCGACGATCTTCACCAGCGGCCTGCTCGGCGACCAGTACGTGGGCATCCAGTACGGTAGCTCGTCCAAGGCCCTGGCCAACGGCGGCACGCTCGCGCTGACGCGTCCCGCCCAGCAGCTGGAGGAAATGCTCGGCAAGTTCTTCGGCGCCGGCGGCGCGGCGGACAACCTGGGCGGCAGCTACACCGTCAAGGCGCGCTTCACCAATGTGGGCGCGCTGTCCGCGGGCGCACCGGTGAAGATGGCCGGCGTGGCGATCGGCAGCGTCAAGTCGGTGCAGGCCGATCCGGTCAAGCTGGACGCCCTGGTGGAGCTGTCGATCGACAAGAAATACGGCCAGATTCCGGACGACTCGGCCGCCGCGGTATTCACCAGCGGTTTGATCGGCACGCAGTACGTTGCGATCCAGCCCGGCGGCTCGCCGGATGCGCTGAAGGACGGTGACGAACTGGTGCTGACCCAGTCGGCCCTGCAGCTCGAAGACCTGATCGGCAAGTTCCTGGTCAACGGCTCGGGCGACAAGAAACCGGACGGCGCCCCCGCTTCCTCTTCCTCCTCCCCGGCCGGCAAGCGTTGAGCCGGCCGTCCCCCCAGCTCTGAATCAGGCTATTCCCAGGAGTTTCCCCATGATGCTGCGCAGTCTGGCTCTCGCCACCGCCATCGCCTTCACCGGCCTCGTCGCCGCCCCGATCCATGCCCAGGCCGCCGCGCAGGCGCCGGCTTCCTCGCAGACGCCCCAGCAGGTCGCGCAGAGCATCGTCGACCAGCTCGGCAAGGCTATCGACGGCCACCAGGCGGAGCTGAAGAAGGATAAGGAAAAGCTCATCTCGGTGATCGACGATGTGTTCCTGCCGCACTTCGACATCGACTACGCCTCGATCCTGGTGCTCGGCCAGCACGCCCGCGAAGCCACGCCGGAGAAGCGCGCCGAGTTCGCCCGCGCGTTCTACAACTCGATCACCCACCGTTACGCCGAAGGCCTGCTCAGCTACACCCAGGGCCGCGTGAAGGTGCTGCCGTTCAGCGGCGACCTCAACGACAAGCGCACCGTGGTGCGCACCCAGGTGGTGCTGGACGACGGCAAGACGGTCTCGGTGGACTACGCGTTCCGCAAGTCGCGTGACGGCGACTGGAAGGCCTATGACGTGATCATCGAAGGCATTTCCTACATCACCAACTACCGCAACCAGGTCGATGCCGAGATCCGCAAGGGCGGCCTCGACAATCTGATCAGCGACCTCAAGAACAAGGGCGCGGATGCGCTCAAGCAGATGGACAAGGACGGCAAGCAGGGATGAGCGCCGCCGCCTTCCAGGTGACGCGCGCCGCGCCGGATGCCTTGCAGGTGTCCGGCGCGCTGACCTTCGCCACCGCGGCGCAGGCGCTGGCCGCTATCGACGCGGCGGCGGCGGACGGCTGCCGCCAGGTCGACCTGGCCGGGGTCAGCCAGAGCGACAGCGCCGGCCTGGCCTGCGTGCTGGCGGTGCTGGCCAAGGCGGCGGAGCGCGGCCATGCGCTGGCGCTGCGCAACGTGCCCGAGGGCATGCAGGTGCTGGCCCAGGTGTGCGAGGTCGACCGGCTGCTCGCCTGAGGCGCGTCGCTGGCTGTTGTGGCAAAGAGAAAGGGGCCTTGCGGCCCCTTTTTTTGTACTTCAGTTCTGGCTCGGCTTCTGCGCCGCCGGCTGTTCCTGGGATTGCTTCTGTTCCCACTGGTGCTGCTCGTTGAGCAGTTCGTCCGGATCGAAGTTCTTTTCCTTCAGGCCCTGCATCTGCTCGATCACTTCCGCTGGCGGATTGCCGTCGTAGATCCGGTAGATGCGCTGCTGGCGATAGGCGTCGCGCAGGAACACGTAGGGGTCGTAGGCGGACTTCAGGAAGCTCTCGGCGTCGATCGCGCGCGAGCGGATCGTCACCAGGTAGAGCACCTGCGGGATGTAGTACTGGCCGTAGTGGAACTCGTGGTTGCGCGAGAAATAGCTCAGCGGATCGAAGAAGTAGCTGTCCACCGGCAGGCGCCAGACGTCGCGCACGGTGGTCGGGCCGACGAACGGCAGCATCAGGAAGTCGCCTTCGGGCACGCCCCAGCGGGCCAGGGTGACGCCGAAGTCGTTGTCTTCCAGCGGCAGGCCGAGCTGGCTGGCCGGGTCGAAGAAGCCGCCCACGCCCAGGGTAAGGTTGACCAGGAAGCGCCCCGTGCTGCGCGCGGCCTGCATCGGCCGGGCCTGCAGCAGGTCGTTCGCCACCGTGATCGGCATCTTGATATTGGTAAAGAAGTCGCTGACCGCGCGGCGCACCGGCGGATTGGTGACCTTGCGGTAGCCGACCGCCACCGGGCGGATGACGGCCTGGTCGAGCGAATCGTTGAACGCGTAGACCTTGCGGTTGAACTGCTCGTGCGGGTCGTCCGTACGCGGCTTGGCGATGCTGCAGCCGGCCAGCAGGGCGATCGCGAGCAGGGGTAGCAGGCGCAGCGCAAGGAGTCGGAGGGGGGAAGACATCGGTGTCGGGGGTCCTGTCCGCTGCGGAAGGTTAAGGGGAACGATTAAGTGTACTGCCTGGTTTTTATATTGTGTACAGCGGGGCGAGTCTTGCCGGTCGGCGCTGCAGGCCGGCTGAACCGGGCATGATACGTCCATGCTGCATTGCCAGCAAAGCGCCCCCTGGCTACACTGGCGACCTATAAGTCGCTTTATTCCCTAAGGATTTCACATGGCACGCATTACCGTGGAAGACTGCCTCGAGGTAGTCGACAACCGTTTCGAGCTGGTGCTGATGGCGACCAAGCGCGCCCGCCAGCTCGCCAAGGGTGCCGAGCCGGCAGTCAATCCCGATCACGACAAGCCGACCGTGGTCGCGCTGCGCGAGATCGCCGACCGCCGCATCGACCAGGCCACCATCGACGAGATCGACCGCGCCGAGCGCGAGCGCGCCGAGCGCGAAGCGCTGGAATGGGCCGCGGCCGAAGTCGACGACGACCTTTCCAAGGGCGGCGACGACTGATGGACGGAGCCGGCTGTAAACCTCGCCCCGCGCGCGCCGGCTTCGCCGGTGCCGGGCGCGGGTGCGCGAACGCCGGCTCTTCCTCGCTTCATCCCATCCGGCGCATGCACTGGCGCCGCGAGGTGGCTGCCTGAGCGGCGGCCAACGCCCCATGAGCACGACCACGCATCCCGAACCCGTGGATACGTCGTCGCTGCCCCCGTACGTGCTGGCGCTCAAGGAGCGCGTCGCCTATCTACCGCCCGAGCAGGTCGCGCGCGTGCTGCGCGCCTACGAGGTCGGCGCGCAGGCGCATGAAGGCCAGGCGCGCAAAAGCGGCGAGCCGTACATCACGCATCCGGTCGCGGTCGCCGGCATCCTCGCCGAGCTCGGCCTGGATGCCGAGACCATCATCGCGGCGATCCTGCACGACACGCTGGAAGACACCGCGCTCAGCCGCACCGAGCTTGCCGGCGAATTCGGCGAGACCGTGGCCGACCTGGTCGACGGCGTCACCAAGCTGGACAAGATGCGCTTCAGCAGCCGGCAGGAAGCCGACGCCGAAAGCTTCCGCAAGATGCTGCTGGCGATGGCGCGCGACCTGCGCGTGATCCTGATCAAGCTCGCCGACCGCCTGCACAACATGCGCACGCTCGGTGCCAAGGATGCCGACTCGCGTCGCCGCATCGCGCGCGAGACGCTGGAGATCTACGCGCCGATCGCGCAGCGCCTGGGCATGAACAAGTTCAAGGCCGAGCTGCAGGACCTGGGTTTCCGCGCCCTGCATCCGGACCGCTACCGCGTGATCAGCGAGCGCATCCGCGCCGCGCTGGGCAATCGCCGCGAGGCGATGGGCAAGATCGAGGCCGCGCTGTCGGCACGTCTTACTGGCGAGCACCTGGCTTCGCGCGTGCTCGGCCGCATCAAGTCGCCGTGGAGCATCTATTCGAAGATGCGCAGCGAGCATAAGAGCTTCGCCCAGCTGATGGACGTCTACGGTTTCCGCGTGGTGGTCGACAGCGCAATGAGCTGCTACGTCGCGCTGGGTGCGGTGCATTCGCTGTACAAGCCGGTGGATCGCCGCTTCAAGGATTTCATCGCGATCCCCAAGGCCAACGGCTACCAGTCGCTGCACACCGTGCTGCTGGGGCCGTTTGGTGCGCCGATCGAAGTACAGATCCGCACGGCCGAGATGGATTCGGTGGCCGAGCGCGGCGTGGCCGCGCACTGGGCCTACAAGACCGACAGCGGTCCCGCCAACAGCGCGCAGGCGCGGGCGCGCGAATGGCTGTCGTCGCTGGCCGACAGCCAGGCGAATACGGCCTCGTCGTCCGAGTTCATCGAGAACGTCAAGATCGACCTGTTCCCGGACGAGGTCTATCTGTTCACCCCGCGCGGCGACATCCTCTCGCTGCCGCGCAACGCCACGGCACTGGATTTCGCCTACGCGGTGCATACCGACGTCGGCGACCACGCGGTGGCCGCGCGCGTGGATAAGAAGCTGCTGCCGCTGCGCACGCGCCTGGAATCCGGTCAGCTGGTGGAGATCATCACCGCGCCGTCGGCGGTGCCCAATCCGGCCTGGCTGGAGTCCGTGGTCACCGGCAAGGCGCGCACGGCGATCCGCCAGTACCTGAAGCATCTGCAGCACGAGGACGCAGTCGACTTCGGTCATCGCATGCTCGATCGCGCGCTCGATGCGCAGGGCTCGAGCCTGGATGCGATCCCGGTCGCCGTGCTTGATCGTTTCCTGGAAGCGGCCAAGCTCAAGCGCCTGGAAGAACTGCTCGCCGACATCGCGCTGGGCAACCGCATGCCGGACGTGGTCGCCGGCCAGCTGCTCGCCGCGCGCGGCAAGCAGAAGGGCACCGCGGCGCCCACGCAGCATGCGGTGGAGAAGATCCGCATCACCGGCGCCGAGCGCGGTGTGCTGAGCTTCGGCAACTGCTGCCACCCGCTGCCGGGCGACGAGATCATCGGTTATCTCTCCACCGGCAAGGGCATCGTGGTGCACCGGATCGAATGCCCGAACGTGGTAGAGCTGCGCAAGTCGCCGGAGCGCTGCGTCGCCATCGAATGGGACCGCGACGTGCAGGGCGACTACCGTGCCGAGCTGCGCATCGAGGTCATCAACCGTCCGGGCGTGCTGGCCACGGTGGCAGCGGCGATCGCTGCGGCGAACTCGAATATCGAGAACGTGGAATACGTCGAGCGCGACAGCGCCGCGGCCACGCTGCTGTTCGCGCTGGAAGTGAAGAACCGCAAGCACCTGGCCGACGTGATCCGCCGCGTGCGCCGCACCGGCGTGGTGAGCGGCGCCTACCGCTATCCGCTTTAAGTCGCGTCCGCGCTTTCCTACACTTCGGGCTTTCCCCGTCCGAGGTTCCCGCGATGACCCGCAGCATCATCTCCACCGACAAGGCGCCGGCCGCGATCGGCCCGTACTCGCAGGCCGTGCGCGCCGGCAACACCGTGTACTTCTCCGGGCAGATCCCGCTGGATCCGGCCACCGGGAACCTGGTGCAGGGCGATATCGCGCTGCAGACCCGTCGCGTGTTCGACAACCTCAAGGCGGTGGCCGAGGCGGCGGGCAGTTCGCTGTCGGCGATCGTGCGCGTCGGTATCTACGTCACCGACCTGGCCAACTTCGCCACCGTCAATGCAGTGATGGCCGAATATTTCCAGGCGCCGTATCCGGCGCGCTCCACCATCCAGGTCTCGGCCCTGCCCAAGGGCGCCGAGGTGGAAGTGGACGCCGTGCTGGTGATCGACTGACCTTGCGGCGAGGCGTGCGCCGACACGTGGTGTCGCACGCCTCCGCTACGCCTTTGCCGGCGCCTCCGCTAGGCTTTCGGTGATGTCCGCTGCGCCCACGCCACCCGCCGTCCATGCTTCCAGGGATCCCGGCCTCGCGCCGGTGTCGTCCCTGCCTGGTGTCGGCCCGGCGCTGGCCGCCACCCTGGCCAAGCTGGGCCTGGAGCGCCTGCAGGACCTGTGGTTCCACCTGCCGTTGCGCTACGAAGACCGCACCCAGATCAGCACCATCGCGGAGCTGCACGTGGGCGACCGCGTCCAGGTCGAGGGCAAGGTGGAAGCGGTCGAGCGCGGCTTCCGCTACCGGCCGCAGCTGAAGGTGGCGATCAGCGACGATTCGCGCGAAACGCTGGTGCTGCGCTTCTTCCACTTCCATCGCGCCCAGGCCGAGCAGCTCAAGCCCGGTGTGCGCCTGCTGGTCTACGGCGAAGTGCGCCACGGCGCGCAGGGCCTGGAGATGGTGCATCCGCAGTACCAGCGGCTGGAAGGCGTGGCCGAGCCGGCGATGGAGGAGCGGCTGACCCCGGTCTATCCCACCACCGAAGGCCTGGGCGTGAAGCGGCTGGCCGGCGTGATCGCCAAGGCGCTGGCGCTGCTGCCGCCCGACCGGGAGCTGGAGCTGATTCCGCCTGACCTGGGCGCGCAACACGGCCTGACTTCGCTCCGTGACGCACTGCTCTATGTGCACCGCCCGCCGCCCGACGCACACCTTGGCCAGCTGACGCAGGGCCGGCATCCCGCGCAGCAACGCCTGGCCTTCGAGGAACTGCTGACCCAGCACCTCAGCCTCAAGCGCATGCGCGCCGCGGTGAAGCGGCGCCACTCGCCCGCGCTCGGCGGCGACGGCACGCTGCGCGCACGCCTGCTGGCAGGGCTGCCGTTCCGGCTTACCGGCGCGCAGCAGCGCGTCAGCGACGCCGTGGCCGTGGACATGGCTAGGACGCATCCGATGCTGCGGTTGGTGCAGGGCGACGTCGGCAGCGGCAAGACCGTGGTCGCCGCGCTGGCGGCGCTCGCGGCGGTCGAATCGGGCCATCAGGTCGCGCTGATGGCGCCCACCGAACTGCTGGCCGAGCAGCACCTGCGCAACTTCCGCCACTGGCTGCAGCCGCTGGGCGTGGAAGTCGAATGGCTGGCCGGCAAGGTCACCGGCAAGGCGCGCACGCGGGCGCTCGAACGCGTCGCCGCCGGCGCGCCGGTGGTGATCGGCACGCATGCGCTGATGCAGGAGGGCGTCGAGTTCGCGCGGCTGGGCCTGGTGATCGTCGACGAGCAGCATCGCTTCGGCGTGCAGCAGCGCCTGGCGTTGCGCGACAAGGGGCTGGAAGGCGACCAGGTGCCGCACCAGCTGGTGCTCACCGCGACGCCGATCCCGCGCACGCTGGCGATGAGCGCGTATGCCGACCTGGACGTCTCCTCCATCGACGAGCTGCCGCCGGGCCGCACGCCGGTGCAGACCATCGCCATCTCCAATGCGCGCCGCGCGGAAGTGATCGAGCGCATTCATGCGGCCTGTCACGAAGGCCGCCAGGTCTACTGGGTGTGCACGCTGATCGAGGAAACCGAACAGCTGCGCGCGCAGGCGGCGGAGGTGGCGCATGCGGAACTGTCGGCGGCGCTCGGCGACCGCAAGGTAGGCCTGATCCACGGCCGCATGAAGCCCAGGGAAAAACAGGCGGTGATGGACGCCTTCAAGCACGGCGAACTGGCCGTGCTGGTCGCCACCACCGTGATCGAGGTGGGTGTGGACGTACCCAACGCCAGCCTGATGGTGATCGAGAACAGCGAACGGCTCGGCCTGGCCCAGCTGCACCAGCTGCGCGGCCGCGTGGGCCGCGGCGCGGTTGCCTCCAACTGCGTGCTGCTGTACCAGCCGCCGCTGGGCATGCTGGCCAGGGAGCGCCTGCAGGTGATGCGCGATACCAACGATGGTTTCCGCATCGCCGAGAAAGACCTCGAGCTGCGCGGCCCGGGCGAAGTGCTCGGCACGCGCCAGACCGGCCAGCTCAGCTTCCGCATCGCCGACCTCTCCCGCGACGCGCACCTGCTGCCGGCGGTGCAGGAGGTCGGCGCGCAGATGCTGCGCCATCACGCCGGCCAGGCGGAGCGGCTGATCGAGCGCTGGATCGGTGGCGCGGCGCGTTATGCGCACGCGTAAGGGCAGGGCGCGATGACTTTTGCGTTCCGCGCTCGCCGCCGTAAGCTAGCCGGCTCATCCGAGGAAACCCCATGACCAAGCCCCAGCTGCTGATCGACACCGACCCCGGCGTGGACGACGCCCTCGCCATCCTGATGGCGCATGCCCACGCCGACATCGCCGGCCTGAGCATCGCCGCGGGCAACGTGGGCCTGGGGCATACCGTGCGCAATGCGCGCACGCTGGTCGATCTGGTCGGTGGCGGCGTGCCGGTGTTCGCGGGCTGCCCGACGCCACTGGTGCGCGGGCCGGAGGAGGACGCCGCCTTCGTGCACGGCGCGGATGGCCTGGGCGACGTCGGCTTCGCCGAGCCCGTCGCGACGGCCGAGGCGGAGCAGGCCGCGCTGGCGCTGCTGCGCCTCACCCGCGAGCGTCCGGGCGAGCTGACCCTGGTGGCACTGGCTCCGCTGACCAACGTGGCGCTGGCCCTGCGCCTGGATCCGACCCTGCCGCAGCGCGTGAAGCGCCTGGTGGTGATGGGCGGGGCGGTGACCGGCCTCGGCAACACCGGCAAGGTGCCGGCCGAGTTCAACATCGGCTTCGATCCCGAGGCCGCGCACGTGGTGTTCGAGGCCTTCCCGCAGTTCGAGCTGGTCGACTGGGAAGCCACCCTGCGCCATGCCTTCGACGAGCCGGAATTCGACGGCTGGCTCGATGCCGGCGACAAGCGCGCCGAGTTCTTCGGCCAGGTATTCCGCACCGCCCGCGCCTTCAATGCCAGCAGCAAGCGCCGGGGCATCATCGCGGCGGATGCGCTGGCGATGGCGGTGGCGATCGACCCGTCCATCGTCACCCGCAGCGAGGAGCGCCACGTGGCCATCGAGCTGGACGGCCGGCTCACCCGCGGCGCCACGGTGGTGGACTGGACCGGCCGCCTGGGCCATCCGGCCAATGCGCGGATCGTGCTGGAGGTGGACCAGGAACGCTTCGCGGCCATGGTGAGACGCGCGCTGGGCGCAGCCTGAGTGGCCCGGGCCGGGCAAGTCACTGACGTGCTTGCCCTTGGCGCGGGGAGGTCGCTATAATGCCGCTCTTTCGCCCATCGCTTTGAGTCCGTCATGAAGCCCGATATCCATCCGAATTACCGCCCGGTGGTGTTCCAGGACCTGTCGTCCGACTTCGCGTTCCTGACGCGTTCGACGATCGCGACCAAGGAAACCGTCAAGTGGCAGGACGGCAACGAGTACCCGCTGATCAAGGTGGATATCTCCAGCCATTCGCACCCGTTCTACACCGGCAAGCAGAAGACCATCGAAACCGGTGGCCGCGTGGACAAGTTCCGCCGCCGCTACGCGCAGAAGTAATCGCGCGACGCGTCAGCCAGTCTTATGACTGGCGGAGCTGCAAGGTCAGGTACATGGCATGGGGCGAGCGCAGGCTCGCCCCATGCTTTTTCGCGTCCGCCATCCGACCATTCGCCAAGGGATGTTCGCCGGGTGATGTGTGATAATGGGCGGCGTTGCATCGCGCCTTCCCCAGCGCGATGCGCTTATTTCCCCCGCCTGGCGCACCACCCCCGGTGACCGGCGGCGACATTCGCGAAGGAGGTTTCCGTGTCCGATACCAAGACCGTCAAGCTGGTGGATGAGTCGAACAACCGCAGCAGCGAGCTGCCCCTGCTGAGTGGCACGCTCGGTCCGGCCTGCGTCGACATCGGCAATCTGTACAAGGACACCGGCCACTTCACCTACGACCCGGGCTACGGCAGCACCGCCAGCACCAAGAGCGCGATCACCTACATCGACGGCGACCAGGGCGTGCTGCTGTACCGCGGCTACCCGATCGAGCAGCTGGCCGAGAAGTCGAGCTTCCTCGAGACCGCTTACCTGCTGCTCAACGGCGAGCTGCCCAGCAAGAGCGAGTTCGTCAAGTTCGAAGACGACATCACGCATCACACGATGATGCACGAGTCGCTCAAGGACTTCTTCAAGGGCTTCCACCACGACGCGCATCCGATGGCCATGCTGGCCGCCTCGGTGGCTTCGCTGTCGGCCTTCTACCACGACGACATCGACGTCGATGACGCGGAAGACCGCAAGCTGGCCGCGATCCGCCTGATCGCCAAGATGCCGACCATCGCCGCCGCCTGCTTCCGCTATTCGATCGGCTGGCCGTTCCGCTATCCGCGCAACAACCTCGAATACGTCGACCGCTTCCTGCACATGATGTTCGAGGTGCCGAGCGAGCCGCTGACGCTGAGCCCGGTCGCCGCCAAGGCGCTGGACCTGCTGTTCATCCTGCACGCCGACCACGAGCAGAACGCCTCCACCTCGACGGTGCGCCTGGTCGGCTCGACCGGCGCCAACCCGTACGCCTCCATCGCCGCAGGCATCACCGCGCTGTGGGGCCCGGCGCACGGCGGCGCCAACGAGGCGGTGCTGAAGATGCTCGAGGAGATCGGCACGGCCGACAAGGTCGAGACCGCGGTCAAGCGCGCCAAGGACAAGAACGACAACTTCCGCCTGATGGGCTTCGGCCATCGCGTGTACAAGAATTTCGACCCGCGCGCGAAGATCATCCGCGAGATGACCCACAAGGTGCTCGGCGAGCTCGGCGTCAACGACCCGCTGCTGGAAGTGGCGCTGAAGCTGGAAGAGGCGGCGCTGAAGGATGACTACTTCGTCGAGCGCAAGCTGTACCCGAACGTCGACTTTTACTCGGGCATCATCTACAAGGCGCTCAACATCCCGACCGAAATGTTCACCGTGATGTTCGCCATCGCCCGTACCGCCGGCTGGATCGCCCACTGGATCGAGCAGCACGAAACCCCCGGTGCGCGCATCGGCCGTCCGCGCCAGATCTACACCGGCGCCAACGTGCGCGACTACGTGTCGGCCGACAAGCGCTGAGCGCAGCGTCGCCGCACACGAAAACGCCCGGCCATGCCGGGCGTTTTCTTTTGGGCGGAAGCTGAAGAGTCAGCGCAAGGCCGCCGCGAGCTTGCGTTCGAAGTCGTCTTCGTCCGCGCCCTCGGCGATCAGGGCTTCCACGGTGGCGAGCGGGGCGCGGCGCATGGGCTTCTCGTCGATGCGGTCCAGCGGCGGCTGGCGCAGCGAGTTGACCGGCAGCACGGTGAGGTCGAACGGCAGTTCGTCGGCGGCGAACAGCAGCACCGGGTATTCGGCCTGTTCGTCGCGGCTGATGCGCAGGCGGCGTGTCTGCGTTTCGACGGGCACGCCATGTTCGCGCAGGTGCAGGATGACCGTCTCCGGATCGTCGCTGAACACATGCAGGCAGACCGCCGAATGGCTGTCCGCGGTGCCGTCCAGCACGGCGCCGACCAGGCGCGGTTCGTAGTCGCCGAGGAAGCGCATGGCTTCCGCCGCCGCCTCGCGGCGTTTCTGCAGCAGCTGCGGCTGGCTGTGCGCCTGGAAGATGCGCTGGTGTTCGCGCAGCGCTTCCTCGATCTCGTTGTTGCGCGGCAGCGCCTGGGTGTCGAAGATGCCCAGCCGCTCGGCGGCCTTGAGCTTGGCGTGATGAAAATCGCGGATGCCGTGTTCGCTCATGAGGCGCGCGGCCTCCTGGGCGATGCGCAGGCGGTTGCGCTGGACGCGGTCCTGCGCATGGATACGGTGATGTTCGCCTCGAGCCATGATCCTGGTCCCTCCCGGTCGTTGGTTGGAGGTGCGGCCGTGCCTGACGGCCTCGCGGCGTAGCGGGTGGGCCGGCCACCCGCCGGTCGCGTCAGAAGATGTCGTACGCGTGCTGCTGGTCGGGATCCTCCTGCTGCTGGCTGGCCTGCTGGCGCAGGCGGTCCACGTCTTCCACCTTGAACATTTCCGGCATGGCGTTGGGATTGCCCGGCTCGGACGGCAGGCCGCTGGAGCGGTCGATCTGCACCGTGCTGATGCCCGGCGGCATCGACAGGGTGGCGGAGGGGCGGTCCTTCAGCGCTGCGCCCATGTAGTCCATCCAGATCGGCAACGCCGCCTTAGCGCCGAATTCGCCGCGGCCCAGCGAGCCGAAGTCGTCGAAGCCTACCCATACGGCCGTGGAGAGATCGCCATTGAAGCCGACGAACCAGGCGTCGCGGTGCTCGTTGGTCGAGCCCGTCTTGCCGGCGAGGTCGTCGCGACCCAGCGCCATGGCGGCGGCGCCCGTGCCGCGGCGGATCACGTCCTTCATCAGCGAGGTGACCAGGAAATCGTTGCGCACGTCGATCACCTGCGGCGCCAGCACCGGCGGATGCCCGCCGTCGTGCGCGTCGGCCGGCAGCACCGCGCCGCCCACGCTGGCCGCGCCGGCCGGCGTGCCGGCGACCGAATTGGCCGGCGCCACCGTGGCATTGGCCGGTGGCGGGCCTGGCGGACGGGTATCGAGCAGGCGCTCCTGGCAGGTGCGGCAGGCGCGTGCCGGGTTGGCGACGTAGACCGGCTTGCCGTCGCGGTCGTCGATCTCGCTGATGAAGTAGGGCGTGACCAGGTAGCCGCCGTTGGCGAACACCGCATAGCCGCGCGCCATGCCCATCGGCGACACCGAGGCGGTGCCCAGCGCCATCGACAGGTTGGGCGGCAGGGCGTCGGGCGAGAAGCCGAAGCGGGTGACGTAGTCGCGCGCATAGCGCACGCCGATGGCGTCGAGCAGGCGCACCGACACCAGGTTCTTGGACTTCACCAGCGCCTCGCGCAAGCGGATCGGGCCGTCGAACTTGTCGTCGTCGTTGGAGGGCGTCCACAGTCCGTCCGGCCGCGACGGGTCGGGCAGGGCCAGCGGCGCGTCGTTGACGATGGAGGCCGGCGTGAAGCCGCGCTCGAACGCCGCCGAATAGATGTACGGCTTGAAGCTGGAGCCCGGCTGGCGCGCCGCCATGACCGCGCGGTTGAACTTGCTGCGCAGGAAGTTGAAGCCGCCGACCAGGGCCTGCAGCGAGCCGTCCTCCGGATTGACCGAGGCCAGCGCGCCCTGCACCTTCGGGATCTGCGCCAGTTCCCATTCGCCCTTGGCGTTGCGCGACAGGCGGATGATGTCGCCGCGCTTGAGCACGGCGGCTACGTTCTTCGGCGGGGCGCCGACACGGGTCTCGTTGACGTAGGGCTTGGCCCAGGCCACCGCGTCCTGGCCGAGCTTCACCTGCTCGCGACTGGACAGGTAGACCGTCGCCTCGCTGCCGTCCACGCCGGTGACCACGCCCGGGCGCAGGCCGGCGATGTCGGTATAGCTGGACAGGATGCGGTCGAAGTCCTCGTTGCCGGCACTGTCGGCGAGCTCCTGGTGGTCTTCCGGGCCGCGCCAGCCGTGGCGGTGGTCGTAGTCGATCAGGCCGGCGCGCAGCGCGTCCACCGCGGACTGCTGGCGGGCGCTCTGCACCGTGGTCTTGATCACATAGCCCTCGGTGAGGGCGTCATTGCCCAGCCGGTCCAGCGCCTGCAGGCGGACCATCTCGGCCAGGTAGGGGGCGTCCACCTCGATCGGCGGCTCGTGCGGGAAGGCGTCGTTCGGTTCGGCGATCGCCTGCTGGTACTCGGCCTGGGTGATGTAGCGGTTGTTCAGCATCTGCCCCAGCACCCAGTTGCGGCGGTTGAGGCCGCGCTTGGGGTTGTTGATCGGGTTGACCACCGAGGGCAGCTGGAAGGTCGAGGCGATCATCGCGCACTCGGCCACGGTCAGCTGGTCCAGGCTCTTGCCGTAGTAGTACGCGGCGGCGGCGGCCACGCCATAGGAACGGTGGCCGAGGAACATCTTGTTCAGATAGAGCTCGAGGATCTGGTCCTTGCTGAGCTCGTTCTCCATGCGCAGGGCGATGAAGATTTCCGTGAGCTTGCGCGAATACAACTTCTCGGGGCTCAGGAAGAAGTTTCGCGCAACCTGTTGGGTAATGGTCGAGCCGCCGGGGCCCTTGTCGCCGCCGGAGACGACCACGTGCCAGCCGGCGCGGGCAATGCCGTGCCAGTCCACGCCGGGGTGGCGGTAGAAATCGCCGTCCTCGGCCGACAGTACGGCGTGCTTGAGGCGATCGGGTACCGCGGCGATGGCGACCGGGATGCGCCGGGTCTCGCCGAAGGTGGCGATCAGCTTGCCGTCGGCGGTGACCACGCGCAGCGGCACCTGCATGTGATAGTCCTTCAGGACCGCGACAGAGGGGATGCGCGGCGAGACCAGCCAATACGCCACACCCACCGCGGCGACCGCCAGCAGCAATCCGGTGAAGGCAAGGATCAGCACCCAGCGCAGCAGACGCTTGAGAATTTGCATGGTGTGGATATTGCGAGACCTGAGTCAAAACACGGCACAGTATAGATGTAGCACCATTTGCTTAACGGTAGAGGACGGCACATTCCCACCGGCAGGTCACCGTTACGTCACAAAAACGGCCGGGACGTGATTAGCGCCAAATGTGGATGCCGTCACGCCAAAACAGTCGAGAAAGTTCGTGTAGGCCGTTGCCAATACGTTAATTTTTGGATTTAATGCCGACGCGCACTCGCCACACTTAGACGGTGCAGGCGCCCAGGGGCAAGGGGGAAAATCGTGGGGCTCTTTACACCCAAGAAGCCGCCGCTGATTGGCGTCGATATCAGTTCGACGGCAGTCAAGCTGCTGCAGCTCAGCCAGGCCGGTGGCCGTTATCGCGTGGAGCACTACGCGGTCGAGCCACTGCCCCCCAATGCCGTGGTCGAAAAGAACATCGTCGAAGTCGAGGCGGTGGGCGAAGCGATCCGGCGCGCGGTAGCCCGCTCGGGCACCAAGCTCAAACATGCGGCTGCGGCCGTCGCCGGTTCGGCGGTCATCACGCGCATCATTCCGATGTCCAGCGATCTGTCCGAGGAAGACCTCGAAGGACAGATCCAGGTCGAAGCGAACCAGTACATCCCATACCCGATCGAGGAAGTGAGCCTTGATTTCGAGGTGCTGGGCCCGGTGCGCGACAACCCGGAAATGAACAACGTGCTGCTCGCCGCGTCGCGCACCGAGAACGTCGACATGCGCGTCGCCGCGCTGGATCTCGGCGGCATCGGCGCCAAGGTGGTCGACGTCGAGGCGTTCGCGATGGAGAACGCGTTCTCGATGGTCGCCGACCAGCTCAACGTCGGTCGCGACGCGCTGGTCGCGGTGGTCGACATCGGCGCCACCATGACTACGCTGTCGGTGCTGCGCAACCAGCGCACCATCTACTCGCGCGAACAGGTCTTCGGCGGCAAGCAGCTCACCGACGAAATCATGCGCCGCTACGGTCTTTCCTATGAGGAAGCCGGCCGCGCCAAGCGCAAGGGCGGCCTGCCGGAGTCCTACGAGACCGAGGCGCTGGAGCCGTTCAAGGAATCGCTGATCCAGCAGATCAGCCGCCTGCTGCAGTTCTTCTTCGCGGGCAGCGAATTCAGCAAGGTCGACCAGGTGGTGCTCGCCGGTGGCTGCGCTTCCATCGAGGGCCTCTGCCCGATGCTCGAGGAGCAGCTCGGCGTGTCCTGCGTGGTGGCCAACCCGCTCGCGCGCATGTCGCTGTCGCCGCGCGTGCAGGCGCAGCAGCTGGCCCAGGACGCGCCCGCGCTGATGATTGCGGTCGGCCTCGCCATGAGGAGCTTCGACTGATGGCACGCATCAACCTACTTCCCTGGCGCGCCGAACGCCGCAAGCATCGCGAGCGTGAGTTCTTCATGCAGCTCGGCGCGGCGGTCGTCGCGGCGATCCTGGTCGTGCTGGTGTGGATGACCTGGATGGACCAGCGCATCGGCAACCAGAACGAGCGCAACGACTACCTGCAGGGCGAGATCAAGCAGCTCGACGAGCGCATTGCCAAGATCAAGGATCTGGAGAAGGTGCGCGAGCGCCTGCTGGCCCGCAAGCAGATCATCGAGCAGCTGCAGGCCAACCGCTCGCAGATGGTCCACCTGTTCGACGAACTGGTGAAGACCATCCCCGCCAGCGCGCGCCTCAGTGGGCTCAAGCAGAGCGGCGAATCGATGTCGCTGGACGGCGTCGCGCAGTCCAACGCCAGCGTCGCCGAATACATGCGCAACCTCGAAGCCTCGCCGTGGATGGGCCACACCGATCTGCGCAAGACCGAGAACACTCACGGCGATTCGCGCATGCCCTACGTGTTCGGCCTGGACGTCGCGCTCAGCAAGCCCAAGGGTGACGATGCCGCGGACGGTGAACATGTGTCGGTACAGCCGGCCGGCGGCGCCAGCGCCTCGGCTCCGGCTACTGCGGCGCCCATCGCCCCTGCGGCTGCGGCACCTGCCACGTCCGGCACGGCTGCGCGCCAGGCGCTCGGCGCGGCGGCGCAGTCGTTGACCTCGCCGGCCAAGCCCGCGCAGGCGGCAGCTCCGCAGCAGGCGCCCAAGCCGACCAGCGCGGCGAGCAACGGGGGAGCCAAGCCATGAAACTCTTGAATGACCTGCGCAACCTCGATCGCAACAACATCGGCGGCTGGCCGAAGTCGGCCAAGATCTTCTTCACCGTGCTGCTGTTCGGCCTGGTCGGGTTCTTCGGCTGGTACCTGATCATCAGCGACCAGCAGGACAACCTGAACACGCTGGCCGGCAAGGAAGAACAGCTCAAGCAGGAGTTCTCCCAGAAGCAGGCCAAGGCAGTGAATCTCGAAGCGTTGCAGCAGCAGCTCGACGAGATGCAGGACATGCTGCGCCAGCTGCTGCGCCAGCTGCCCAGCCGCACCGAGATGCCGGAACTGCTGGTCGATATCTCGCAGACCGCGCTGTCGGCGGGCCTGGAGACCGAGCTGTTCCAGCCGGGCGCCGAGATCCCGAAGGATTTCTACGCCGAGAAGCCGATCCAGTTGCGCATGGTGGGCAACTACCACCAGTTCGGCACCTTCATCAGCGGCGTGGCCTCGCTGCCGCGCGTGGTGATCCTGACCCTGCACGACGTCTCGCTCACGCCCAAGGACAAGAACGGCATGCTGGTCCTGCAGGGCACGGTCAAGACCTATCGCTATCTGGAAGACGACGAGAGCGCCGAAGCCAAGGCGGCCAACGCCAGGCCGGCAGGCGCCAAGACCGGGGGGCAGAAATGAGCAACACCACCGCCCTCCGCGCCGTACGCGTCGCGCTGGCCATCGCCGCCGTCCTGATGCTTGCCGGCTGCACCCGCGGCATGTCGGACCTGCGCGACTGGGTCGCGCAGGAAAAGCAGAAGAAGGGCGCGCCGATTCCCGCGCTCCCCGTGATCAAGACCTTCGAAACCTTCCTCTACAACGACCAGGACCGCCGCGACCCGTTCAGCCCCAGCACTGCTGAGCTGGACAACAGCGCCGCGAACGGTCCGCGCCCCGACCAGGACCGCGCCAAGGAGCCGCTCGAAGCGTTCGCGCTCGACAGCCTCAAGATGGTCGGCACGGTCGGTACCGGCAACGGCATGGAAGTGCTGATCAAGGATCCCACCGGGGTGATCCATCGGGTTCACCGCGGCGAATACATGGGCCAGAACTACGGACACGTCTCCGCCATCGCCGAAGACCATCTTGAACTGGTCGAACTGGTATCCAACGGCAACGGTGGCTGGATGGAACGCTCGGCCAGCATCGCGCTTGGCGAGAAATAAGAATCACAGGGGCTGATGCAATGACGAACCTCAACCAACCAGTCCAGGGCCGTGTCATGCGCCATGCGAGTCGCCGCTTGTTCACCGCACTGCTGATCGCCGGTGCCGCGTGGTCCGGCCTCGCAGCCGCCGCGACGAACACCTTGCGCGAGATCAGCTACGACACCCTGCCTGGCGGCAAGGTGGAGCTGCATCTGAACTTCGCCCAGGGCCCGGTGCCCGAGCCGAAGGTCTTCACCACCGGCAACCCGCCACGCATCGCCATCGACTTCCCCGATACCGAGAACTCCGCCGCACGGCACCTCGACATCGGCAAGGGCTCGACCATGGGCGTTTCGGCGATCTCCGCCGGCGGCCGCACCCGCGTGGTGGTCGAACTGATGCGCGACTCGAGCTACCGCTCGCGCGTCGACGGCAACAGCCTGGTGTTCACGGTCAGCAATGGCACCGAGGCACAGACCACCACCACGGCGTCGATCATCGATCCGTCCAAGGCGCTGCCGTCCTCGGCCGCCGGCCCGGCGGTGTCCAATATCGACTTCCGGCGCGGTCCCAACGGCGAAGGCCGCGTGCTGATCAACTTCAGCGGCTCCGGCGCCAATGCGGACATGAAGCGCGAAGGCGACAAGGTCGTGGTCAACCTCGACCACGTGAACCTGCCCGCGAACCTCGCCCAGCGCCTGGATGTGCTCGACTTCGCCACGCCGGTGCAGTCGGTCACCACCAAGGCCGGCACGCGCGGCGGCGCCCGCATGGAGATCGCGGTCAAGGGCAACGTGGAGACTTCGGCCTACCAGACCGGCGACCAGTATGTGGTCGAGGTCGCGCCGAAGAAGGTCGCCCCGGGTACTGGTCCGGACGGCAAGCCGTTGAAGGGTCAGGATCCGACCTATAACGGCAACCGCGTCACCTTCAACTTCCAGGACATCCCGGTCCGCTCGGTGCTGCAGCTGATCGCCGACATGTCCGGGCAGAACCTGGTGGCTGCCGATACCGTCGGTGGTGCGATCACTCTGCGCCTCGTCAACGTGCCGTGGGATCAGGCGCTGGATGTGGTGCTGCGTGCCAAGGGCTTGGACAAGCGCCGCAACGGCAATGTGATCTGGATCGCTCCACAGGAGGAGCTGGCCAAGTATGAGCAGAGTGTCGCCGAGGCGCGGATTAAGGCCGAGGACACCGCTGAGCTGGTCACTGACTACATCCCGATCAGCTACGGCAAGGCGCAGGACATCGCCAAGCTGCTGACTCAGGGCAGCATGGGTAGTACTAGTGGCGGCGGCGCCGGTAACGCCAGTCGTGGTTTCCTGTCCTCGCGCGGCAGCGTGTCCTTCGACGAACGCACCAATACGCTGCTCGTCAACGACAACCCGCAGAAAATCCGTGAATTGCGTGATTTGATCGCAGTGCTCGACCGACCGGTCCAGCAGGTGCTGATCGAATCGCGCATCGTGGTGGCTACCGATACTTTCACTCGCGAGCTGGGCGTAAAGTGGGGCGTGCAGGCGACCCATACCACCAGCGGCGGCAACGTCATTTCGACCAGTCCGACCGGTACCAACGCAGGTGGCCTGGCGATCAACCAGGGCAATATCAACAACGCGGGCGGCACCGGCACCACCACTTATCAGACAGGTGCGGGCGGCTTCAACGTGAACCTGCCGGCGACGAATGCCCTCGCCAGCACGCTTGGCTTGGCGATTCTCGGCAAGAACTACTTGGTCGACCTGGAACTGTCGGCGGCTCAGAGCGAGGGCCGCGGCGAAGTGATCTCCAGCCCGCGCGTCATCACCGCGAACCAGCAGGAAGCGGTGATCCGCCAGGGTCAGGAAATCGGCTACGTGACCTACCAGAACAGCGGCGGCTCCGGCACCGCGCCGACCGCGTCCGTGCAGTTCAAGGACGCCGTGCTGGAACTGAAGGTCACCCCGACCATCACCGCCGACAACCGCGTCTACCTCGCGATCAACGTGAAGAAGGATGCGCTGGCGCAGTTCGTCACCACGCCGAACGGTCAGGTGCCGCAGATCGATACCCGCGAGATCAACACTTCCGTGCTGGTAGACAACGGCCAGACCGTGGTGCTCGGCGGCATCTATGAGATCACCAAGCAGAACACCGTCACCAAGGTGCCGGGCCTCGGTGATATCCCCGGCATCGGTGTGCTGTTCCGCACCACCAAGCGCCAGAACGACAAGGCTGAACTGCTGATCTTCGTGACCCCGCGCATCCTGAGCGACAGCTTGCGCTGAGCGGATCGTCAGCGAGAAACACGCAAGAAGGGCGGCCTCGGGCCGCCCTTCTTCGTTTCCGTGCATGCTCAAGCTATGCCATCAGTCGCGGCCCCGCCGCCGCGCCCGCTCGCTAAACTTCCGGGACATGCCGCTGTCTGTAAGCGGATGAACCCAGATGGGAACCCGATGGACATGCCCGAGAGTCAACCGTCGTCGCGGCTGCAGCAGTCCTTTACGCGCCTGCGCGAAGCACTGCAGCAGAGCATCGTCGGCCAGCCGCACCTGATCGATTGCCTGCTCGTCGCACTGCTGGCGGATGGCCACCTGCTGGTCGAGGGCGCGCCGGGCCTGGCCAAGACCACCGCGGTGAAGGCGCTGGCGGGACGTATCGAGGCGGATTTCCACCGCGTGCAGTTCACCCCGGACCTGCTGCCGGCGGATCTCACCGGCACCGACATCTTCCGGCCGCAGTCGGGCAGCTTCGAATTCGAGCGCGGTCCGCTGTTCCACAACATCGTGCTGGCGGACGAGATCAATCGCGCGCCGGCCAAGGTCCAGTCCGCCCTGCTCGAGGCCATGGCCGAGCGGCAGATCACCGTCGGCCGCAGCACCTGGCGGCTGCCCGAGCTGTTCATGGTGATGGCGACGCAGAATCCGATCGAGCAGGAAGGCACCTTCGCGTTGCCCGAGGCGCAGCTCGACCGCTTCGTCATGCATGTGACCATCGGCTATCCGGATGCCGCTTCCGAGCTGGCGATCCTGCGCCTGGCGCGCGAGCAGGCGCGGCGCAGCCTCCACCCGCAGCCCGAACCGCCACCGACACTGAGCCAGTCCGACGTATTCGCCGCCCGCGAAGCCGTACTTGCGGTGCACATGGCGCCCGCGCTGGAGTCGTACATCGCGCAGCTGGTGCTGGCCAGCCGCGACGCCGGCGTCTACGGGCCGCAGTTGAAGCGCTGGATCGCCTGGGGCGGCAGCCCGCGCGCGACCATCGCGCTGGACCGCTGCGCGCGCGCCCACGCCTGGCTGGCGGGGCGCGACTACGCCTTGCCGGAAGACGTGCACGCGCTCGCCCATGACGTGCTGCGCCATCGCATCCTGCTCAGCTACGAAGCCGAGGCGGAAGGCATCCGCAGCGACCAGGTGGTGACGCGCCTGCTGGAGCTCGTGCCGTTGCCGTGAGCGCCGTGTTGCCACCCGCCGCGGACGGTGACGGACGCGTCAGCGTCTCCCTGGCCGAATTGCTCGCCCAGCGCGCCCGCGCGGCGCGCAAGCCCTTGCCTCTGCGCCGCAGCCGCGCGGCGCCGGCCGGCCCGCAGGCCAGTCGCGTGCATGGGCGCGGCATGGACTACGCGGAATCGCGCGCCTACCAGCCCGGCGATGACGTGCGCCGGCTCGACTGGCGCCTCACCGCGCGCAGCGGAAAACTCCACACCAAGCTGTTCCAGGAAGAACGCGAAGGCCGCCTGCTGGTCTTGCTCGACACGCACGCCAGCATGCGCTTCGGCACCCGCGCCCGCTTCAAGTCCGTGCAGGCGGCGCGCGCCGCGGCGCTGGCAGGATGGCTGGCCGTGCGTGCGGGCGAACGCGTCGGCGCGCTGGCGTTCGGCGAGCGCCGGCACCTGCTGCGTCCACAGGGCAGCACGCGCGGTGCGCTGGCGCTCTGTGGTGCGATCGCGGCCTGGGATGCCGATCGTGCACCGGCGTCCGGCGCCGAGCCGCTGTCCGAAGCGCTGCAGCGTGCCGGCCGACTGATGCACGGCGCCAGCCGCGTGCTGCTGATCAGCGATGGGCTCAGCGCCGACGATGCCGCGCGTGGCCGTCTTATCGACCTGGCGCGTCACACCGACGTCTCCGTGCTGATCGTCGGCGACGCATTGGAACTGGCCTCGGCCCCACCCGGTCGCTATCCGCTCGAACACGATGGCCTGCGCCGCGAAGTGGTGCTGATGGGTGAGCGGCAGCGCCGCGACTTCCAGCTGGCCCTCGGCGCCGGCCAGGCTCGCCTCGCCGCGCTGGCGCACTCGCTCAATCTGCCCCAGCGCATCGTCGACACCACCGCCGATCCACTCGACGCCGTCGCCGCGCTGCTTGCCGGCACGAAGGCGGGCGCGTGATGCCTGCTACCACTCCGCCGCAGGCCGGGCCGATCCTGCGCGACATCCACCTCCCGCCCGATCCGCCGTGGTGGCCGCCTGCGCCCGGCTGGTGGGCACTGGCGGCCATCGTGCTGGTGGCACTGGCCCTGGTCTGGTGGTGGCGGCGCAAGCGTCGCCTGCAGCGCGAACACGTGGCCGCCGCACTGGCCGACATCGACGCGCTCGAACGCACCTATGTCGGCCAACCCCAGCGGCTGGCGATGGAACTGCATCAGCTGCTGCGCCGCGCTGCGCGCCGCTACGACCCGGCCGCCACGCATCATCGCGGCGAAGCCTGGCGCCGCTGCCTGGCCGTCATGCCGGTGGACGAGGCGACGCTCGCCCGGCTGACCAGCCTGGACGACGCCATGTTCCGCCCCGCTGCCAGCCCGGCGAATCTCGCCGAAGCTGCCGATGCCACGCGCCACTGGCTGGCGCTGGCGCTGGCGCTGCGGCCAGGGCGCGCCACGCGCCGCCGTGCCGCTGTGCCGGAGGCCGGGCATGCCTGAATTCGCCTGGCCATGGATCGCCTTGCTGCTGCCGCTGCCCTGGCTGCTGCGGCGCTGGCTGCGTCCGGCCGCGCCGGGTCAGGCCTTGCATTTGCCGCATCCGCAGCTGCGCCTGGCCGCGGTGGCGGTGAACGCGCCCAAGGGCAGCCGGGTCTGGTGGCTGCTGCTGGCCTGGGCCTGCTTGCTCGTCGCCGCGGCGCGGCCGCAATGGATAGGCCCGCCGCAGGCGCAGCAGCGCAGCGGGCGGGCGATGATGCTGGCGGTCGACCTGTCCGGCAGCATGCGCCTGGAGGACATGCAGCTGGCCGGCCAGGCGGTCAGCCGCTTCGGTGCGGTGGAAGCGATTGCCAGCGACTTCATCTCACGCCGCAGCGGCGACGAAATGGGCCTGATCCTGTTCGGCACCCGTGCCTTCCTGGTCACGCCGCTCACCTACGACCTCGGCGCCGTCAGCGCACAGCTGCAAGGCTCCACCGTGGGACTGGCCGGCACCGAGACGGCGATCGGCGATGCGGTGGCGGTGGCGGTCAAGCGCTTGTCGGCGCTGCCGGAGCAGGCGCGCGTGCTGGTGCTGCTCACCGACGGTGTCAACAACGCCGGCAGCATCGCGCCGCTCGATGCCGCCCGCGCCGCCAAGGCCGCAGGCGTGCGCGTCTACACCATCGGCATCGGCGCCACTGAAATGCGCGTGCCGGATTTCTTCGGCACGCGCACGGTGAATCCGTCGGCCGATCTCGACGAAAGCATGCTGCGCACGATGGCCACGCAGACCGGCGGCCGCTATTTCCGCGCCACCGATACCAGCGAACTGGCCGCCGCCTATCACGCGATCGACACGCTGGAACCGATGCCGCAACACGGCCCGGAACTGCGGCCGCGGCACGAACTGTTCCGCTGGCCGCTGCTCGCCGCGGTGGCCTGCTTCCTGTTCGCGCTGGCGCCGCTGGCGCGCCGGCAGCGTCGCGGGGTGAACGCGTGATGGCCTGGTGGCACGACTTCCATTTCCTGCGACCGTGGTGGCTGCTGGGCCTGCTGCTGGCGCCGCTGGCCTATGCGCTGGCCGCGCGCGGCGGGCAGGAGCGGCGCGAGCTGGCGCGGCTGGTCGATCCCGAACTGCTGCCGCATGTGCTGCACGGGCAGGGCGGCGACCGTCGCTGGCCGCCTGCGCTGCTGGCGTTGGGCGCGGCGCTGTGCGCGCTCGCGCTGGCCGGTCCCACCTGGGATCGCGTGGCTTCGCCGCTGTACGCCAGCCGCGCCGCCCAGGTCGTCGCGGTCTCGCTGTCGCGGCACATGCTGGCCAAGGATATGGCGCCAAGCCGCATCGATCGCGCGCGCTACAAGGCGCACGATCTGCTCGCGGCCAATCGCGGCGGCCTCAACGGACTGATCGCGTATGCCGGCGAGGCCTTCACCGTCGCACCGCTTACCTCCGATGCGAATGCGCTGGACGACCTGCTCGACGCACTCTCGCCCGACACCATGCCGACCGACGGCAACGACGCGGCTGCGGCGATCGAACGCGCCACCGCGCTGATCCGCGACGCCAAGGCCGGCGGTGGCCAGCTGGTGCTGATCGCCGACGGCGCCGACGCCGCGGCGCAGGCGGCGGCGCGCAAGGCGCGCGGCGAAGGCGTGCGCGTATCCGTACTGGGCATCGGCACGCCGCAGGGCAGCCCGGTGCCGGACGGCGACGGCGGGCTGCTGCGCGACGCGCATGGCGAAGTGGTGGTGGCGCGACGCGACGACGCCGCGCTGCGCGCGCTGGCCGACGCCGGCGGCGGCCGCTACGTGCCGATGCGCGACGACGGCCAGGACATCGCCGCGCTCAAGCCCGGCGAAGGCGCGACCCAAAGCTTCGTGCAGGCCGACGGTCAGCACGGTGACGAATGGCAGGATCGCGGCCCCTGGCTGCTGCTGCCCCTGCTGGCGGTGTTCGCCCTGGCGTTCCGCCGCGGCTGGCTGCTGCTGTTGCCGCTGGTCGTGCTGCCGGCGCTGCCGTCGACGGCACACGCCGGTAGCTGGAGCGACCTGTGGCGCCGTCCCGACCAGCAGGCCGCCGCGGCCTTGCGCCAGGGCGATGCGAAGCGTGCGCAGGAGCTCGCGCGCGATCCGTCGCTGCGCGGTGCGGCGGCGTACCGCGCGGGGGATTTTCCGGAAGCCGCCACCGCGTGGCAGGGCGCGCAAGGCGCCGATGCGGCCTACAACCTCGGCAACGCGCTGGCCAGGCAGGAGCGCTACAAGGAAGCCATCGAGGCCTACGATCGCGCGCTGCGGGAAAACCCCGCGCACGAGGATGCCAAGGCCAACCGCCAGGCCGTCGAGGACTGGCTGCGCAAGCACCCGCCGCCGCAGGACCAGCACAAGAACCAGGACAAGCAGGACAAGCACGGCGACGGCAAGGGCGGCAGCGACAAGGACCAGCCCGGCAAGGGCGACGACCGTCCGGACGACAAGAAAGACGGCGAGCCCAAGCCCGGCCAGGATCAATCCAAGGAAGGCGGCGGCACCGACTCCAAGCGCGACTCGTCCGGCCAGGGCAAGCAGGACGGCCAGAGTGCGGAGAAGCAAGGGCAGGGCGAAGCCAAGCCGCCGTCCGCGCAGGAGCAAGCCGAACAGAAAGCGCGCGCCGAGCAGGCCAGGAAGGCGCTGAGCGCGCAGATGGACCAGGCCCTGCGCGATGGCAAGCAGGGCAAGGACGACGGTGCGCATGAACTGGGCGCGATCCCCGCGGACGATCCCCAAGCCAAGCTGCCCGCCGACGTGCGCCGCGCGCTGCAGCGCGTGCCCGACGACCCCGGCGCGCTGCTGCGCCGCAAGTTCGAACTGGAATACCGGCAGCGCCACGGCAGCGCCGGAGAGGATGACTGATGCTTTCGTCGCGCCTGCGCTGCTGCCTGTGCCTGTTGCTGTGTTGCCTGCCCTGGCTGGCCTCGGCCGCCGAGGTGCGCGCCGAGCTCGATCGCAACACCGTGTCGCTGGGCGAGACAGTTACGCTGAACCTGAAAGTCGAAGGCGGCTCCGTCGGCACGCCGGATCTGTCCGCGCTCGCCGCGGACTTCGACGTGCTGGGCACGTCCAGCAATTCCAGCCTGAGCATTGTCAACGGCAGGCGCACGTCCGAATTCACCTACGGCATCGCCTTGCGCCCGAAACATGTGGGGCTGCTGACGATTCCCGCGCTCGCCCTCGCCGGCGGCAGCACCGCGCCGGTGCAGCTGCAGGTGACGCCGCCCGACCAGCAGGCCGCGGCCACCGCCGGCAAGGAGCTGTTCGTCGAGGCGATGGCCGAGCCGCGCACGGCGTATGTGGGCCAGCAGATGTCCTTCGTGGTGCGGCTGTACTTCGCCGCCAGCCTCAGCAGCGGTTCGATGGACGAGCCGCAGGCCGAGGGCGCGGAACTGCACAAGCTCGGCGACGACTCCAATTACCAGGCCGAGCGCGCCGGCCGTCGCTACAACGTGATCGAGCGCCGCTACGCGCTGATTCCGCAGCGCGCGGGGCATGTCGAGGTCGGTCCCGTCGCGTTCCAGGGCGAACTGATCGACATGGCCGATCCGAACAGCTTCTTCGGCAGCACGCGCGCGGTGTCGGCCGCGTCGGCGCCGGTGTCGTTCGAGGTGCGCGCCGTGCCCGCCGCCGCCGGCAAGACCAGCTGGCTGCCCGCGCGCACGCTGTCGCTGAGCCTGGACGGCCAGCCCGAGCAGGGCCAGCTGCGCGCCGGCCAGCCGCTCAACCTCACCATGACCGAGCAGGCCACCGGCCTGCCGTACGAATCGCTGCCGGCGCCGAGCCTGCCGGCGATCGATGGCGCCACGGTGTATCCGGACAAGCCGGTCAACAGCACGCGCGTCGACGGCGGGTGGCTGGTCGGGCGCCGCCAGCAATCGTTCGCGCTGGTGCCGAATCGGCCGGGCGAGCTGGTGATTCCCGCCACCACGCTGACCTGGTGGAACACGCAGACCGACCAAGCCGAAGTCGCGCGCATTCCGGAGCGCCGCTACACCGTGCTGCCGGCCGCCGGTGCGCCTGCGGCAGCGGCTTCGGCGGCGAGTGTCGATGCTGCGCAGACGGCGCCAACGCCGGCCGCGACCGCTGCCGGCGGCGCGCCGTGGCGCTGGCTCGCTCTGGGCAGCCTCGGCTTGTGGCTGGTCACCGTGCTGGCGTGGTGGTGGCTCCGCCGCGCGAGGCCGGCGTCGCGCCAGGCCGCCGCGGCCTCGGCTCCAGCCAGCCAGCGCGAACGCCGCGCCGCCTTCCTGGCCGCTGCGCGCGGCAGCGATGCGGCGGCGCAGGCACATGCCTTGCTGGCGTGGGCGCAGCTCGAGCGTCCCGGCCTGGTCAATCTAGGTGCCTTGGCCGAAGCGCTGGCATCGGCACCGCAGCGCGAGGCGATCGATGCCTTGCAGCAGCAGCGCTACGCGGTCGATGGCGGCGCATCGTCCGGCGATCGCCTCGCCGCGGCGTTCCGCGACGGCTTCCAGTGGCGTACCGCGCCGACGGCCCCGGCCGACGGATCGGGCCTGCCGCCGCTGTATCCCTTCAAGCTGGACTGAGCGCTCGCTTCAAGGCGACCGGCGGCGCCCCTCTGCCCGCATTCATGACCCCGTCCGCATCGCGGCGCGATTTCGGCGATGATGATTTCGATGGCCATGGCGATAAAGGCTGTGTCGCCATCGGCGAGGTTGTCGTGGTTTCGCAGGTTTTTGCGCCGTATGCTTGCCGTCGGGGCGCCCCGGAGGGGCGGAGGGTTCTGGGGACACATGAAGACAGAAGACATCTCGTTCGGCTATCTGCTCAACGACGTCACCTTGCTATTCCGCAAGCACTTCGACCGTCGCGCGGTGAAGTTCGGCCTGACCCGCGCGCAGTGGCGCGCGACCAAGGTGCTCTATCACCGTGAAGGACTGCGCCAGACCGAACTGGCCGAATTCCTCGAAATGGAACCGATCGCCGTGGGCCGCGTGATCGATCGCCTGCAGGCCGCGGGCTTCGTCGAGCGCCGCGCCGATCCGCGCGATCGCCGCGCCTGGCGCCTGTACGTGACCGAGCAGGCGCGCGGGGTGATCGCCGACATGGAGCAGATCGGCCGCGGCCTGCGCAAGGACGCCACCAAGGGCATCGAGCTGCACGAAATGCAGCAGGCGATGGACGTGCTCAACCGCATCAAGGACAACCTGCAGGCGCTGGATCAGCCCGACGATACGGAAAATCCTGCGGCCACTTAAGCTTACGCCACGCTTACGGGGGCGCCTGCCAGTGCCATTGGTCCCTGTGGTGACTAGGAATTCTCCCGGCATAGTACGGGTCTTTTTGGCGTGCACGATGCCGCCGTTCCGACGTGCCGGCGATCGATCGCGGGCGGGGGCGGCGATTCCTCGGAGGGAACGCGCGCCGGCCGAACCAGCCTGAGAGTCCCCATGCCCTGGAAGAAACTGCTCCTGATCGTGTTGGCGCTGGCGCTGCTGGGCGTCGCCATGATCGTGTTCCGCGGCCGCCAGGAGGCCGCCCCCGCGCTCGGCAAGGGCGGCGGCGCGCAAAGCGGCGAAGTGCCGGTGCAGGTGGCCACGGCCACGCGCGGCGACGTCGACCTGAGCCTGAAGCTGGTAGGGCGCGCCGAAGCCTTTTCCACGGTGACCCTGCGCTCGCGCGTGTCCGGCCAGCTGCAGACGCTGGCGTTCAAGCCCGGCGCGCAGGTGAAGCAGGGCGAGCTGCTGATCCAGATCGATCCGAGCCTGCTCAAGGCGCAGCTCGACCAGGCGCGCGGCACCGTGGCGCGCGACCAGGCGCAGCTGGTCAAGGCCCAGGCCGACCAGCAGCGCTACAGCGACATGCTGGCCAAGGGGTTCGTGTCCAAGGCCGACTACGACACCTACCAGGCCAATCTGGGCATCGCCAAGGCCACGCTGCAAAGTGACCGGGCCGCGCAGGAAACCGCGCAGACGCAGCTCGACTACGCGCGCATCGTGGCGCCGTTCGACGGCGTGATCGGCTCGCCGCTGGTGTGGCCCGGCGCGCAGGTCACCGCCGACAGCACCGACCTCGTCGTGCTCAACCAGATCGAGCCGATCCGCATCGCCTTCAGCATTCCCGAGGAAAGCCTCGCCGCCTTGCGCGCCGCGCAGGCGCGCGGCGAGGTGGCGGTGCAGGCGGCGATCCCCGGCGACAAGGGCCAGGCGCTCGCCGGCAAGCTCGAATTCATCGACAACGCGGTCGACGCCACCACCGGCACTATCGTGATCAAGGGCCGCTTCGACAACGCCGATCACCGCCTCACCGCCGGCCAGTTCGTGCAGGTGACGCTGCCGACCACGCGCATCGCCAACGCGGTGAGCGTGCCGGTGGAAGCCTTGCAGAGCTCGGCCAAGGGCAGCTTCGTGTTCGTGCTCGGCCGCGACGGCAAGGTGCAGCAGCGCTACATCACGCCGGGCCCGACCGCCGGCGCGCGGCTGGTGATCGAGAAGGGGCTGGAGCCGGGCGAGCAGGTGGTGACCGAAGGCCAGATGCTGCTGGTCGACGGTGCACACGCTCGCGTGAAGACGGGCGACTGACGCGATGAACCTGCCCGAGCTGTGCATCCGCCGCCCGGTGATGACCACGTTGCTGATGGCGGCGCTGCTGGTGTTCGGCATCGCCGCGTATCCGCGGCTGCCGGTGAACGAGCTGCCCAACGTCGACTTCCCCACCATCAGCATCAGCGCCAGCCTGCCGGGCGCCTCGCCGGAAACCATGGCCTCGGCGGTGGCCACGCCGCTGGAAGCGCAGCTGTCGACCATCGCCGGCATCAGCTCGATGAGTTCGACCAGCGCGCTGGGCTCCACCAGCATCACGCTGACCTTCGAGCTGGACCGCAATATCGACGGCGCTGCGCAGGACGTGCAGTCCGCCATCTCCGCGGCACTTCGCCAGTTGCCGAAGGAGATGACCACGCCGCCCACCTTCCGCAAGGTGAACCCGGCCGACGCGCCGATCCTGTTCCTGACCATGACCTCGTCCACGCTGCCGATGTCGCAGGTGGACGAGTACGCCGAGACCGAACTGGCGCAGCGCCTGTCGATGGTCGATGGCGTGGCGCAGGTGAACGTGTACGGCTCGCAGAAATACGCGGTGCGCGTGAGCGTCGATCCGGCGCGGCTGGTCGGTACTGGCGTCGGCATCGACCAGGTGCAGGCGGCGATCGCCGCCGCCAACGTCAACCAGGCCACCGGCTCACTGTACGGCACGCGCCAGCAGTTGCCGATCCGCAGCGAAGGCCAGCTGATGCGCGCCGAAGCCTATAACGACGTGGTGGTCGCCTACCGCAACGGCGCGCCGGTGCGCATCCGCGACCTGGGCCGCGCCTTCGACAGCGTGCAGAACGACTTGGCCGCCAGCTGGTACAACGGCGAGCGCGCCATCGTGCTGGCGATCCAGCGCCAGCCCGGCGCCAACACGGTGGAGACGGTGGACCGCATCAAGGCGCTGCTGCCGGGCTTTACCGCCGGTCTGCCGCCGTCGGTCAAGCTCAATACGCTGTACGACCGCTCGGTGTCGATCCGCGCCTCGGTGGACGACGTGCAGTTCACCCTGCTGCTGGCCGGCGTGCTGGTGGTGCTGGTGATCTACCTGTTCCTGGGCAATCTCTCCGCCACGCTGATTCCGGCCATTGCGCTGCCGATCTCGGTGATCGGCACCTTCGGCGTGATGTACGGGCTGGGCTACAGCCTGGACAACCTCTCGCTGCTGGCGCTCACGCTCGCGGTCGGCTTCGTGGTCGACGACGCCATCGTGATGCTGGAAAACATCGTGCGCCACATGGAGGCCGGCCTGCCGCCGTACGAGGCGGCGCTGAAGGGCGCCGGCGAGATCGGCTTCACCATCTTCTCGATGACACTGTCGCTGATCGCCGTGTTCATCCCGGTGATGTTCATGGGCGGCATCGTGGGACGCCTGTTCCACGAGTTCGCGGTGACCATCAGCGTGTCGATCCTGATCTCCGGCGTGGTGGCGATCACGCTGACGCCGATGCTGTGCAGCCGCTTCATCCGTGCGCACGACCATGAGCACAAGAACTGGCTGATCGCGCGCTTCGACCGCGCCTTCAACGCGGTGCAGAACGGCTACGCCGGCAGCCTGCGCTGGTGCATGGACCGTCCGCTGCTGGTGCTGGCCGGTTTCGTGCTGAGCCTGGCGGCGACGGCGCTGCTGTTCTACGTGACGCCGAAGGACTTCATCCCCGCCGGCGACACCGGCCAGCTGCGCGTCACCACCGAAGGTCCGCAGGACGTCTCCTTCGACAGCATGGTGGCGCGCCAGCAGAAGCTGGCCGAGATCGTCGCCGACGATCCGAACATCGCCGGCTACATGTCCAGCGTCGGCGCGGGCGGACCGCGCAGCACGGTCAACAACGGCTCGCTGCTGTTGCTGCTCAAGCCGGCCGGCGACCGCAAGCTCGGCCCGGACGGCATCATCCAGGAGCTGCGCAAGAAGTTTGCGCAGGTGCCTGGCATCCGCACTTATCTGCAGAACCCGCCGTCGATCCAGGTCGGCGGCCGCCAGTCCAAGGCGCAGTACCAGTACACGCTGCAGTCGATCGACCTGCCGCTGCTGTACGACTGGAGCGGGCGCATCACCCAGGCGTTCCAGCAGCTGGACGGCTTCCAGGACGTCACCAACGACCTGGACCTCAACAGCCCGTCGATCATGGTCGACGTCAACCGCGACAAGCTGGCCACGCTGGGCTTGACCATGGCGCAGGTGCAGTCCGCGCTGGGCTCGGCCTTCGGCCAGAACCAGATTTCCACCATCTACGGCGCGGCCACGCAGTACTGGGTGATCCTGCAGGTATCGCGCACGCTGCAGAACGATCCGGACGTGCTGTCGCGCCTGTACGTCACCTCCGCCAGCGGCACGCTGGTGCCGCTCGATACGGTGGCGACATTCCGGCGCCAGCCGCAGGTGCTGACGGTGAACCACCAGGGCCAGTTGCCGGCGGTGACGGTGTCGTTCAATCTCGCGCCCGGGGTGAGCCTTAGCCAGGCCGTGCAGCGCATCGACGCGGCGATGGACAAGATCGGCCTGCCGGCCACCATCAGCGGCAGCGTACAGGGCACCGCGCAGGCCTTCCAGGATTCGATGCAGGGCATGGGCCTGCTGTTGCTGCTGGCGGTGTTCGTGATCTACCTGGTGCTGGGCATCCTGTACGAGAGCTTCATCCATCCGCTGACCATTCTTTCCGGCCTGCCTGCCGCGGCGGTCGGCGCGCTGCTCACGCTGGTGATCTTCAACGCGTCGCTGGACCTGTTCGCCTTCGTCGGCATCGTGATGCTGATCGGCATCGTCAAGAAGAACGCGATCATGATGATCGACTTCGCGCTGGAGCGTCAGCGCGACGAGGGCATGGCGCCGGCGGTGGCGATCTACGAAGCCTGCAAGGTGCGTTTCCGCCCGATCATGATGACCACCATGGCAGCCTTCGCCGGCACCTTGCCGATCGCGCTGGGCATCGGCGCGGGCGCGGAAACGCGCCGGCCGCTGGGCCTGGCGGTGGTGGGCGGCCTGGCGGTGTCGCAGGTGCTGACCTTGTATCTGACGCCGGTGATCTATCTGTACCTGGACCGGGTGCAGACGCGGTTCTCAAAGAAGCAGCAAAGTCCGGCGTAGGTTGGGGTGAGCCGCAGGCGAACCCCAACGGACATCGCCTCGTGCCGCCACGTTGGGGTTCGCTGCGCTCACCCCAACCTGCGCCAGCTCGTCATTCCGGCGCAGGCCGGAATCCAGTGACGACAACGTCTGATTCTCGCGACAGCGCCGGTTCGCTTCTCCGCGAAAATCCAACGGCGCGGTTACTGGATTCCGGCCTGCGCCGGAATGACGAAAAAAAAGCGGCCCGAAGGCCGCTTTTTTCATGCCGATGAAACGAGCGCTCAGTCGCGCGCGCCATCGTTCTTGAACGCATCCGGCGCCGAACCGAAGTCCCCGTCCGCCTGCGCCGCCATGTACGAGAACGCCGCATACACCGCCACGTTCTGCGCCAGTTCGCGCGGGTCGATCTTGTCCAGCGTGTCGTTGGCGGTGTGGTGGTAGTCGAAGTAGTCGGTACCGTCCTGGGTCAGGGTCAGCGCGGCCATGCCCTTGGCGTGCATCTGCGACAGGTCGGAACCGCCGCCGCCCGGATGCTGCGGGTCGTAGGCCACGCCCACCGGCTCGATCACCTTGGCGATCTGCTCGATGGCGCCGCGCGCCGACGGCTTCACGCTGGCGGTCATGCGCCAGATCTTGCGCGCGCCGAAGTCGGACTCGGTGCCGAGCTGGTGCTTGCTCACTTCCGAGGCGTGCTTGTCGGCATACGCGCGGCCGCCGAACAGGCCCATTTCCTCGTTGGCGAAGGCGATCACGCGGATGGTGCGGTCCGGACGCTGCGGCAGGCTCAGGATCATCTTGCCCGCGGCCATGGCGATCGCCACGCCGGCGCCGTCGTCGATCGCGCCGGTGCCCGGATCCCAGGAATCGAGATGTCCGCCGATCGGCACGATCTGGTCCGGATACTTCTTGCCGGTGATCTCGCCGATCACGTTGGCGCCGGTATAGGTGCCGGTGATGCCGCAGTCGAGATCGAGCTTGATGCTGACCGGCTTGCCGTAGCCGAGCACGCGGTCGAGCTGGTCGGCGTCCGGCAGCGACAGCGCGGCGGCGGGGATGGCTTCCTTCGGATCGCGGAAGCCGGTGACGCCGGTGTGCGGCGTGCGGCTGTGCTCGTCGGTGCCGGCCGAGCGCAGCAGGAAGGCGGCGGCGCCCATCTTCGAGGCGAGCACCGGACCGCCGGTGCGCACGGCCGAGCCGATGCCGTAGTCATGGCCGTCCCTGTGGCGCGCCATCTTGGCGTTGACGAAGACGATCTTGCCCTTGACGCTGGCCGGATCGGCTTTCTTCAGCGCGTCGAGGCTGTCGAACTTGACCACCTCGGCGGTGAGGCCGCCCTTGGGCGTGCCGGCGGAATAGCCCAGCGCGATCACCGCCAGCGGCTGCGGGAACGGGCCGACGATGGCGGCGTGTTCGCTGCGGCGTTCCCACAGCGGGTAGGTGACGGTCTCGGTATAGACCTTGTCGTAGCCCAGCTCCTTGAACTTGGCCACGGCCCAGTCGCGGCCGCGCTGGTCGTTCGGGCCGCCGGCGATGCGCGGGCCGACTTCGGTGGTGAGCGATTCGACGATCTTGTAGCCGGTGTCGTCGCCCATCGCCTTGTCGCGCAGCTGCTCGGCCGTCTTGACGGCCGACTGCGGGATGGTGGTGGCCTTGTCGGCGGCACTGGAAGCGCCGGCGGCGAGCGCGAGGCTGGCGGCGAGCAGGGTAAGAGGCAGGCGGCGCATCGGGGACTCCTCGGGGTAAACCCCGATTATCGCGCCGGTCCGCACGGCCGCTTAGGCCAGAAGTCACGGTTGGGGCGGGAATAGAGAATCGGGAATAGGGAATAGGAAGAGCAGCGCTCCTCATGTCCCGATTCGCCCTGTTTACCCGAGCAAAAGCGCCCATGATCGCGGCGCCTCGCTCTTCCTATTCCCTATTCCCGACTCTCTATTCCCCCTGAAGCGGCAGCTAGCGCTGCTGCTTCAGCAGGTCCCGAATCTCGGTCAGCAGCGTCTCGGTCGGCGGCGGCGGTGCCGGCGCGGCTTCCTCGCGGCGGGTGAAGCGGTTGATCGCCTTGACCACCAGGAAGATCGCGAAGGCGATGATCAGGAACTGGATCACCACGTTGATGAAGGCGCCGTACTGGATCGCGACCTCGGCGATCTTGTGCTTCGGATCGCTGTCGTCGCCGGGCTTGAGCACCCACTTCATGGCGGAGAAATCGACACCGCCGGTGAGCACGCCGATCGGCGGCATGATGATCTGGTCGACCAGCGAGGTGACGATCTTGCCGAACGCGGCGCCGATCACGACACCGACCGCCAGGTCGACGACGTTGCCGCGCATGGCGAATTCCTTGAACTCTTTCAGCATGCCCATTGCTGCTCTCCCTCGTGAGTGGATGTTGTTGCCCCCTGGGATGGGCGGCGAGCGCAGCGCAGTCCGCGCGCTGCCAGCTTGCCGCCGCCGGCGTGGTGAAGCCGTTTATACGATGCGGCCGTCCAGCGTCGCGATGCCTTCCAGCGCCGCGTGGAAGCTGTCGCCACGCTGCAGCGCGGCGACGCCGGCCGGCGTGCCGGTGAAGATCAGGTCGCCCGCCTTCAGCTCGAACAAGGTGGACAGGATGGCGATGATGTTCGCCACGTCGTGGACCATCTCGCCCAGCGTGGCCTGCTGCCTGACCGTGCCGTTGACCGCGAGGCTGAGGCCGGTGCCTGCCGACAGCCGCGCCTCGGCGGCCGGGCGCAGTGCCGAGACCGGCGCCGAATGGTCGAAGCCCTTGGCCACGTCCCACGGATGGCTCTTGGCCTTGGCCACCGCCTGCAGGTCGCGACGGGTCAGGTCCAGGCCGACGCCGTAGCCCCAGACCAGCGAGCCGGCATTTTCCGCCGGGATGTCGCGGCCGCCGGCGCCCAGTGCCACCACCATCTCCACTTCGTGGTGCAGATCCGCGGTGGCCTGCGGATAGGGCACGTCGGCGCCGTCGGTGACGATGGCGTCGGCCGGCTTGCAGAAGAACAGGGGCGTGTCCTTTTCCACCGTCGCGCCCATCTCGCGGGCGTGCTCGGCGTAGTTGCGCCCGATGCAGAACACGCGGCGCACAGGGAAACGCTGGTCGCTGCCATACACCGGCAGGCTGGGCTGGAGCGGGGCGGGGATGACGTAGGACATGCGCGGAAGGGTAGCAGCTAGGCGGGGTGGGCCGGCAGGGATACGTGCCGTGTCAGCTATCGCAGGAACGCGCGGAGCGCTATACCCCTGTCGATTTCGGGCCGTCTGGTTCGACGTAAGAGGGACGACGGCTGGGGCGATGTCCCCGGATGACAGCTGTCATTGCCATCGGCTGATGAGGCGTTCTGCAAAGGCTTGCGGCCTTGCCTCATCGTGCCGGTCCATCGGTAACCGGTGGGAACCGGTTTTTGGGGAGCAGGTGTGAAGAACGCGGAACTGCTGAAGGAATTGCGCATCGAGCGCCATGAGCGCGAGGACCATGGCCATGGTCCAGGGCGCTGGCCATGGATCGTGGGCGGCGTGGTGGTCGTTCTGCTGGCGGCAGGCGCCGCCGGCTGGATGCTGTGGGGCCACCCGACGCTGGAAGTGAAGACCGCCACCGCCGTCGCGCCCAGCGCGGCGTCCGGCCCCGGCGCGGTGCTGCAGGCCACCGGCTACATCACCGCTCGCCGCCAGGCCACGGTGTCGGCGCAGATCACCGGCACGCTGACCGAGGTGCTGATCGAGGAGGGCGACCGGGTGCAGAAGGACCAGGTGCTCGCACGCCTGGACGACAACGCCTATCGCGCCGCGCTCGACGCGGCCCAGGCCAATGCGCGCGCCGCCGAGGCGCAGGTGCTGCAGCAGCAGGCGCAGCTGGACCAGGCGCAGCGCGACGCGGTGCGCGCGCACACGCTGGCCACCAGCGGCCTGGTGCCCAAGCAGCAGGACGAGCAGGCGCACACCCTGGTCAACACCACCGCGGCCCAGCTCAACTCGCAGCGCAAGCTGGCCGCCGCGGCGCAGGCGCAGGCCACGCAGGCGAAGGTGAATTTCGACTACACCGTGGTGCGCGCGCCGTTCACCGGCGTGATCACGGCCAAGGCCGCCCAGGTCGGCGAGATCATCTCGCCGCTGTCCGCCGGCGGCGGCTTCACCCGCACCGGCGTGGGCACGATTGTCGACATGGATTCGCTGGAGATCGACGTCGACGTCAACGAGGCCTATATCGGCCGCGTGCAGGCGGCGATGCCGGCCGAGGCGGTGCTCGATGCCTACCCGGACTGGAAGATCCCGGCCCACGTCATCGCCGTCGTGCCCGCCGCCGACCGCGGCAAGGCCACGGTGAAGGTGCGCGTCGCGCTGGACCAGAAGGATCCGCGCATCGTGCCGGACATGGGCGTGCGCGTCTCCTTCCTGGAGAAGGCCGCACCGAAGCAGGCCGCCGAAGTGCCGAAGGGCGTGCTGGTGCCCGCCGCCGCGATCGCGCAGCGCGACGGCCACGACGCGGTGTTCGTGGTGAGCGGCGATACCGCCCATCAGCGCGCGGTGCAGCCGGCGCCGCAGGCCTATGGCGAGATGCGCCTGCTGCCGGCGGCCGTGCAGGCGGGCGACACGGTGGTGGTCTCGCCGCCGGAAGAGCTGAAAGACGGCATGCGCGTGAAAAGCGCGACGAATCCTTGAGTGCGGCCCTGCCGCGCGACGACAACCTCGAAGGTCAACGCAGTTTCAGGAGAACAGGCATGAGCATGGGCACGCTGATCGAAGTCCGCGATCTTTCCAAGGTGTACGAGCGCGGCAAGCAGAAAGTGGAAGTGCTGCATCACATCAACCTCAACATCGCCGAGGGTGATTTCCTCGCGCTGATGGGGCCCTCCGGCTCGGGCAAGACCACCCTGCTGAACCTGATCGGCGGCCTGGATTCGCCGACCGGCGGAAGCATCGGCGTGGGCGGCCAGCGCATCGACCAGCTCGGCGCGGGCGCGCTGGCCAAGTGGCGCGCGGCGAACGTCGGCTTCGTGTTCCAGTTCTACAACCTGATGCCGATGCTGACGGCGCAGCGCAACGTGGAGCTGCCGCTGCTGCTGACCAAGCTGTCCGCCGCGCAGCGGCGCAAGAACGCCGCCATCGCGCTGCAGCTGGTAGGCCTGGACGAGCGCTCCTCGCACAAGCCCAGCGAGCTGTCCGGCGGCCAGCAGCAGCGCGTGGCGATCGCGCGCGCAATCGTCTCCGACCCGACCCTGCTGGTCTGCGACGAGCCCACCGGCGACCTGGACCGCCAGTCGGCCGAGGACGTGCTGGGCCTGCTGCGCACGCTCAATCGCGAGCACGGCAAGACCATCGTGATGGTCACCCACGATCCCAAGGCGGCCGAATACGCCAACCACACGCTGCACCTCGACAAGGGCACCCTGGTCGAGCAGGCGTTGGCCTGAGGGATGCCGCGATGAAATATCTCCATCTCATCTGGGCCGCGCTGTTCCGGCGCAAGACCCGCACCATCCTGACCCTGGTGTCGATCGTCACCGCGTTCCTGCTGTTCGGCATGCTGGATGCGGTGCGCAATTCGTTCGACCAGGCCGGCCAGAGCGCGAACGGTGCGCAGCGCCTGCAGACCGGCTCGCGCCTGTCCTTCATCCAGACCCTGCCGTCCGGCCTCAGCAGCCAGATCGCGCAGGTGCCCGGGGTGAAGTCGGTGGCGTATGCCAACTGGTTCGGCGGTGCCTACCAGGATCCGCACAACCAGGTCTTCAGCTTTGCGGTAAGCGACAACTATCTGGACCAGTATCCGGAAGTCGAAGCCAGCCCGGCGGCGCGCAAGGCCTTCGAGAACACGCGCACCGGCATCCTGGTGGGCGAGAAGCTGGCGCAGCGCTTCGGCTGGAAGGTCGGCGACAAGATCCCGCTGCAGTCGACCATTTTCCCGCTGCACGACGGCAGCAAGAACTGGAGCTTCGACATCGTCGGCACGCTCAAGGCCAAGGAAGCCAGCGCGGCCTGGTACGACCAGATCGTGCTGATGCACTGGAAGTACTTCGACGAAGGCACCGCCTACAACAGCGGCATGGTGGGCTGGTACGTCACGCGGGTGAACGACGTGAACCAGGCCGACCGCGTGGCCAAGGCGATCGATGCGATCTCCGCCAACTCCGACCACGAGACGCGCACGCAGACCGAGCAGGCCGCCACCGCGGCGTGGATGAAGCAGCTGGCCGACATCGGCCTGATCGTCGGCTCGATCATGGGCGCGGTGTTCTTCACCCTGCTGCTGCTGTCGGGCAACACCATGATGCAGGCGGTGCGCGAGCGCACGTCCGAGCTGGCGGTGCTCAAGACCATCGGCTTCACCAGTTCCTCGGTGCTGCTGATGGTGCTGGCCGAGTCGGTATTGCTGGTATTGCTCGGCGGCGTGATCGGACTGGGCCTGGCCTCGCTGCTGATTCCGGCAGTGGCCAAGGGCAGCGGCGGCATGCTCAACCTGCCGGGCGTCACGGCCGGCAGCTGGATGCTCGGCCTGGGCATCATGGTGCTGATCGGACTGCTGGTGGGTGCGCTGCCGGCGATCCGTGCGATGCGCCTGAACATTGTCGATGCACTGGCTGGACGCTGAGGAACCGACGCCATGTCCAAATCCAAGAATTTCCTGTTCGGCTTCGGCCTGTTCCTCCTCGTCATCGCGTGCCTGGCGGTATGGATCAACCTGCCGCCATGGATGGTCGCGGCGGTGGCGGTGCTGTTCGCGTTGTGGATGGCCTTCACGCGGCGCGGCCGCCAGGCCGCGTCGGTGACCGGCGTGGGCATCAGCACGCTGAAGGCGCGGCTCGGCTCCTCTGCGGTGGTGGTGATCGGCATCGCCGGCGTGGTCGGCGTGCTGGTCGCGCTGCTGGCGATGGGCGAGGGCTACGCGGAAACGCTGCGCAAGACCGGCAGCGCCGATACCGCCATCGTGATGCGCGGCGCATCCGCCAGCGAGGTGATGTCCGTGCTCGATCGCGACAGCGTGGTGGTGATTCCGCAGACCGCGGGTATCGCGCGCAACGCCAAGGGCGAGCCGATCGCTTCCCCCGAGATCGTGGTGGCCGCCAACCTGCCGGTGAAGGGCGGCAAGAGCGCCGACGACGAAGGCAGCGTGCAGCTGCGCGGCGTCGGCGAGCATGCCTGGGAGCTGCGCCCCAATCTCAAGATCATCGCCGGCCGCAAGTTCAATCCCGGCATGCGCGAGCTGGTCGTGGGCAAGGGTGCGCAGCGGCAGTTCGCCGGCCTCGAACCGGGACGCGAGATCAGGCTGGGCAGCCAGCAGTGGACCGTGGTCGGCGTGTTCGCCAGTGAAGACGCCCTGGAATCGGAAGTCTGGGGCGATGCTCCGGTCGTGGCCGATACCTACCGCCGCGGCAGCAGCCGTGCCTCGGTGACGGTGAAGCTGGCCGATCCGAACGGTTTCAAGGCGTTCCAGTCCACGCTGTCCGCCGACCCGCGCCTGAAGGTCGACGCCAATACCACGCTGGACTACTTCAGCAAGCAGTCCGAAGGCACCAGCAAGGTGATCCGCATCATCGGCATCACGGTGGGCCTGATCATGGCGATCGGCGCGCTCTTCGGCGCGCTCAACACCATGTTCGCCGCGGTGGCCTCGCGTGCGAGAGAGATCGCCACGCTGCGCGCGATCGGTTTCCGCGGCCTGCCGGTGGTGGTGGCGATCATGCTGGAGACCATGCTGCTGGCCCTGCTCGGCGGTGTGATCGGCGGCGCGCTGGCCTGGCTGATCTTCAACGGCTATACCGCGTCCACGCTGGCGCAGGGCTCGGTGGGGCAGCTGACCTTCGCGTTCCACGTGTCGCCGGCGCTGCTGTGGACCGGCGTGAAGTGGGCGCTGGCGATCGGCTTCGTCGGCGGCCTGTTCCCCGCGGTGCGCGCGGCGCGGCTGCCGGTGACGACGGCCTTGCGCGAGCTCTGACAAGCACCACGTTCGTTCGAGCAAACCCCCGGGCTCGCGCCCGGGGGTTTTTCTTTGCCGCGCTCAGGCCGGCACCGCATCCAGGCATTCGCCGAACAGCTGCATCGCCTCGCGCAGCTCGGCGACCGACAGGCTGCAGTAGCCGAGCAGCAGACCGGGGCGTTCCGGCGGCACGAAATAGTGCGGCGCCATCGCATACAGGCCGAGTCCGCGATCGTGCGCGTGCCAGATCAGCGCCTCGGCGCGCTCGTGGTCGTAGCCGTTCAGCCAGGCCACGACGTGCATGCCGGCCGGCGAATGCACGATCTGCACGCGGTCGCCGGCATGGCGGCGCAGGCCGGCGAGCAGCGCCTCGCGGCGGGCCTGCAGCTCCTTGCGGGCATGCCGCAGGTGGCGCTCGAAGCCGCCGTTTTCCATGAAGTGCGCCAGCGCGGCCTGCTCGATGCCGGGCGAGGAGACATCGCTGAGATACTTGGCGGTGGTGAGGTCGGCGCGCAACGATTCCGGCATCACCAGGTAGCCCATGCGCAGCGTGCCGAACAAGGTCTTGGAAAAAGTGCCGGCATAGATCACCCGGTCGCCTTCGTCGAGCGAGCGCAGCGCGGCCAGCGGATGGGCGTCGTAGCGGAACTCGCCGTCGTAGTCGTCCTCGATGATCCAGCACTGCTTGCTCGCGGCATAACGCAGCAGCTCCAGCCGCCGCGGCAGCGACAGTACGGCGCCGGTGGGGAACTGGTGCGAGGGCGTGACGCAGATCAGCTTGGGCGCCTGCTCCGGCAATTCGGCGCAGACCAGGCCATCGTCGTCGCAGCGCACGGGATGGAGCTGCGCGCCATGCGCGGTCAGCACGTGATACGCGCCGAAGTAGCGCGGGTCTTCCATCACCACCGTATCGCCCTCGTCGAGCAGGACGCGTGCGCACAGCGCATAGGCCTGCTGCGTGCCTGTGACGATCAGGATGTTGTCCGGATGGGTCAGCAGCCCGCGCCGTCGGGCCAGGTATTCGCAGATCTGCTGGCGCAGCGCCGGCAGGCCCCAGGAGCCGGTGATGCCGAGCGACGAATAGGCGGCCGCGCGAGCCAGCTCGCGGCCCCAGGCGGCATTCAGGGCCGGGTTGGTCAGCGGATCGCCGTAGCGCAGTTCGTAGCGCAGGCCGTAGTGCAGGCGTGCGATGCGGCGATCGCGGAACTGCCTGGCCCGTTCGGCGTAGCGCGAGGCGGCGGTGTCGGTGGCGTCGGCCGTGCGCGGCAATGACGGCGTGAGCTGCAGTCCGCTGACGTAGCTGCCCGAGCCGACCCGGCCGTTGATGAAGCCCTCGGCGCGCAGCTGCTCATAGGCCGCCAGCACCGTGGTGCGCGACAGGCCGAGATTGAGCGCGAATTCGCGCGTGGGCGGCAGGCGCGAGCCGGCGACCATGCGTCCGTCGAGGATGGATGATTTCAGCGCACGCACCAGCTGCGCGTAATGGGGGCCGTGACCATCGAGCTCGAGGAACATGCCAGCGCACTCTCGGGGGCGGTCGAAAAGGATTCGCCCATAAGAGTTGCGCACAACCCGGGTGTGCAGCAATCCCGGCCGGCGGCGCGGCTCAACCAAACGTGAAGGAGTACACGCGCAGGCCCGCCTGCGGGATGCGCAGGCGCAGCAGGTGTTCGCGGTCGTCGCTGCTGTCGAACAACGTATAGAGGCGGCTGCCCTGCACGGTGACCGTAGCTTGCGGCTGGCCGTCGACGGTCACCTCAAGCGGCATCGCATGCTCCGCGCTGGCGACCAGGTACAGCTTGGCGGCCTTGAAGCGCAGCTGCAGTTCGAGCTCCCCGCCGACGGAGCGTGCGTACTGCCGCGTGATCTCCCACTGTCCGGCCAGCGCGAACTGGTGCAACGGCAGCTGCGCGGGAAGGCTGAAGCGGCGCGTGCCGTCGCTGGCGCTTTCGGCGTTGCCGAAGCCTTGCCGGCCAGTGCTGCCCAGGTGCAGTTCGGGCGTGTCGCCCATGCCGGGCTTGAATACCCCCGCGGCATTGCCCGGTGCCTGCATGTCCAGGCCGAGCAGCAGCCGGATCGCGTTCTCCATCTTGTCGTAGCCGCCCTCGCCGTAGTGATGGCCGATCAGCCGGCCATCGCGGTCGACCAGGTATTCGGCCGGCCAGTACTGGTTGTGCCAGGCGTTCCACGTGGCCAGCCTGCTGTCCATTGCCACCGGATAGGTGACACCACTGCGCCCGATCGCCTCCTGCACATTGGCCGGGTCATGCTCGAAGTCGAACTCCGGCGAGTGCACGCCGATCACCACCAGGCCCTGGTCCTTGTACGTCTCGTACAGATGCTGGACATGCGGCATGGCGCGGATGCAGTTGATGCAGGAATACGCCCAGAAATCGATCAGCACGACCTTGCCGCGCAGGCCGGACATGCTCAGCGGCGGCGAATTGAACCAATGGTCGATGCCGGCGAACTCGGGCACCTGCGTGGGCGTGGACGCGGCGATGCTGCCGGACAGGAAGCCGAGCAGCAGGCCGGCGGACAACAGCAACTTCTTCATCACTGTAGCTCCGGAAGGAAGGCATGCCGACGCCCCGCGCGGGGCATCGGCACCGGTGGCACGAGGCTCAGTAGTCGTACGTGATGCCCAACTGCACGTAGCGCGGCGACTGCGTGGACAAGGGCAGGTTGTAGGTCGGGCGCACGGCCAGCGAACTGCCGTAGCGTCCGTTGGTCTGCGTGATCTGTTGCTTGTTGAGCACGTTGTAGATCTGCACGTTGAAGGCCAGCCGCTGGCCCGCCCACGCGGGGCGGTATTGCGCGCCGAGGCTCAGCAGATAGGTCCATGGCTGGCGCTTGTAACCCGGCACCACCGGCACGCCGCCGCAGAAGTGGTAGAACGAGCCGTAGCCCAGACCCGGGTTGGTCTGGTCCGCGCCATACAGGCCCAGGCAGGTCTTGGGCGCGCCGGACAGGATCGCGATGTTGCCCGACACCAGCCATTCCGGTGCGAACTGGTAGTAGCCGTAGGCCTTGAGCTGGTGCTTGCGATCGTTCGACAGGGCGCCGTTGGCGTAGTCCATGACCTGGGTGTAGTCCCAGTCCACCGTCGCCGACACGTCGGTCTGGCCGATGTCCGAACGCACCTGGCCTTCGGTGTTGCCGTAGTTGCGCGAGAACAGATAATCGATCTTGCCGTACCACTTGCCGTCGAACGGATGCTCCAGGTACATCTCCAGCGCGTAGTACTTGCGCTTCAGATCGGTGTTGAAGCCCATGTCCTTTTTCCAGTCCAGCGGCACCTCGTAATAGCCGCCCGACAGCTTCGGCACCTGGATGACCGGGTTGCTGCCGGGATTGATCAGGTAGCTGCCCTGGATGCCGTTGACCTTGTCGTAGTCGTTCATGCCCAGCTCCGCCATCTTGGCGGCGATGCGGCCGGTGTCGCCCCAGTCGTCGATGGCGCGGCCCAGCTTGCGCCAGGTGGCCTTCGCACCGTAGACCCAGGATTCGCCGAGCCGCTGGTCGAAGCCCAGGATCAGCTCGTCCTGGTATTCGGACTTGATATTGGTGGCGGCGGCGGTCTTCGGATCGCGCGGCTGGCCGTATTCGAGATTGGCCGAGATCGGCTGCTCCAGGCCGCGGTAAGTGTCGATCGGCGTCAGCCCGGTGGGGTAGCCGGTGGTCGGATCGATGCCGGTGTAGGTGTAGTACACGTTGGTGAAGGTCGACGAGCCGGCCGAGCGCAGCGCCACCGAGGCCGGCACCGCCAGGTAGTAGCGGCCGGCGTTGCCATACACCTTCAGGCTGGAATCGCCGTTGACGTCCCAGGTGAAGCCCAGCCGCGGCGCGAGCTGCGAATGGGTGAGCCTCAGGTAAGGCGTGCCGGCGCCGTTGTAGTTGGTGAACTGGTCGTTGCGCAGGCCGATCTTGACCAGCCAGCGATCGTTGATCTGCCACGCGTCCTCGATGTACTGCGCCTGCTGCTTGACGCGCACCGACGCGCTGTTGGCGAAGACCTGCCTGGAGACGTAGTAGCCGGTCGAGCCGCCGGGATAGGCGCCCGGCGCCTGCACCCAGGGGTAGTTTTGCCAGGCCGGTCCGTTCGCATCGGGGCCGCCGGTGATCCAGGAGGTCGGATCGCCGGACGCATACGCCCATCCGTAGCCGGGCCCGGACGTGAACTGGCCGTCGTGGATGTCGCGCACGTTCTGGTTGTCGATGCCGGCGGTGAGGGTGTGGTCGCCGAGCTTGTAGCTCAGGTCCAGGCGCAGGTTGGTGTTCTTGGTGATGTGCTGCGGATCGAACAGCTGCACCACGGTCTGCGCATTGCCGTAGGACTGCCCGCCGGTCAGCGCGGGGTTCTGCGAGGACTGGCCGATGATCGGGCTCAGCGTCGGGTCGTAGCCCGGCAGCTCGTTATAGTGCGTGCCCTTCATCTTGCCGTACAACACGGACAGCGTGAGGGAGTCGGTGATGTAACTGGTGAACTTGGCCAGGTACAGGTCGGAGCCATCCTTGATGTTCAGATCGTGATGATCGAACGGCCCCTGCTTGCCGGTGGCGTAGTCGTATTGATACAGGTTGCCGCGGTAGGACGTCTTGTTCGATGCGCCGGTGACTTCGAGCAGGTTGTTGTCGGTGATGTTCCAGTCCAGCTTGGCGTACCACTTCGGATCGGTCAGCCGGGTATGGTTGTTGTAGCTCGGCGGCAGGTTGAAGCTCACGCCTGTCACCGAACCGACCGCACCGGAAGGCGTGCCGGACGAGGCACCCGTGCCCTGGATGCGCTCGGCTTCCACCGAGGCGAACACGTACAGCTTGTCCTTGATCAGCGGACCGCCGACATAGGCATCGGCCGTGGTGGTGGTGGACTTGTTGTCGCCGCGCCTCCAATAAAGCTGGCCGGCCTTGGGGCTGCCTTCGCCGTAGTAGATGTCGCGCGGATCGCCCTGCAAGGCCTTGGGCTTCCACAACAGCTGTCCGCCGAAATGCCATTCGTTGGTGCCGCGCTTGCCGACCTGGCTGATCACGCCGCCGTCGGAACGGCCGAATGCCGCGCCATAGCCGCCGCTGAGGATTTCTTCCTGGTCGATCGAGCCGTAAGGCAGGGTCAGGCCGCCGAAGCCGCTGATCGGATCGGTGGTGTTGAAACCGTTGATGTAATACGCGTTCTCGGTGACCGAGGAACCGCCGAACGAAACGAACTTGCGCGGCGACGAAGCACCCATGCCCATGCCCATGAAGGTATCGCTGCCTTCCACCGCACCCGGCGCGAGCAGGGCGATCGCCTCGGCGCTGCGCGCCAGCGGCAGCCTGGCCAGCTGTTGCGAGGTGACCACGGTGCGCGAGTCGACCTGGGTCACGTCGATCGCCGGCAGGCTGTTGGCGGTGACCGTCACCGCCGACAGGTTCTGCGCATTCGCCCCCGCGAACGAGACCTCGGTGCCCGCACCCACGTGCAGTTCGACGTTGTTGCGCGTATCGATGGTCTGCCCGTCGCGCTGCAAGGTGACGGTGTAGGTGCCCAGCGGCAGCGCGCCGATCGCGTAGCGGCCCGATGCATCGACCGCCACCTGCCGGGTGACGCCCGACTCGTTCTGCACTTTCACCGTGCCGCCCGCGGCGGCCGGCGCCTGGCCGAAGATGCTGCCGGTGGTGGCCTGTGCATGCACGGGCGGCGCGGCGATGCCGTACAAGGCGAGCGCGACGGCGAGGCCGAGGCTGGACGTGCAGGCGTGATATCCGGCCGCGCGATATCGGCGGGTCTGGCGCTGGTTGTTCATGGCTACTCCCCTCTCAATAGCTTGGTGGACGCGGCATGCAACGGAGGCCGGGCTGGCCTCGCCGCCGCGAAGGACGCTCAAGGCGGTGCGATCGGCACCGGTGGCAGCCAGCGCAGGTTGCAGACACTCCGTCGGCAACTGGCGCTGGCGGTTTCGGCGCACAGGACTTCACCACCTCCCGGGCGGAAGCCTGTGCACGCAAACATGGAAGCGATCCGGACGATCACGCGGTCGCTGCCTGCTGATGGCTGCGCAGAAGAGCGGCCAGCAGCTTGTGGAATGCGATCAGCCGTCCGGCATCGGTCGGCCCCGGCTGGGCGAGCAGGCCATAGAGCTCGGCGACCGCTTCGGCGCGCTGCGCAGTACTCAGCGAGCCGCCGGCCAGCACGATGTACGACTGCAGCACCTGCAGGGCGGCGGCGAGCCGCTCGGCATCGACGCCCTGGTGATGCCCGCGCGCATCGTCGGCAGGCGGCGCAAGCCCGGCCTGGCCATCGCTCATGCAGCCCTCGCCGGTGACCAGCCAGATCGGCGATACGCGCAGCGCGCGGGCCAGCGCCAGGCAGCGCCCGCGCGAGATGTCGCCGCGGCCATCGCACCAGGTGCGCACCGTGCGCGCGGTGACGCCGCAGCAGCGTGCAAGCGCGCTGGCGCCGCCGGCACGTTCGATCAGCAATTGGATGCGAGCGGGAAAATCCGCTGCGTAAGTTGATGAGGTGGGCGCAAGCCTGGTGTCAGCCGTGGTGGAGCTGGCGGATTCGCGCTGCGCAGGGTCGGCCGCCAGCGCAAAAGCATGGATGGATACGGCGGGAGACGGGGTTTCTCGCGCAGCGACCGCTGCAACGCCATCGGGCATGGATACCAAAGCGGACACAGGGGTTCACTCCGGATCAACAGGGTTGGGGAAAAAGGACTCGCGGGGAGTGGGGATCTCCCGGCGAGCCATATGGCGGCGTTAACCGTTGAGGGTGGGGGCCATCAACTTTTCGTTATGCGCGGCCGGGGGCAAAGATAGGCGTGCGCATCTCGGGCGGTACATAGCCAATTCACGCGGATTGCTAGAAGCCAATTCATCCGGACATGGCGTGTCCTATTGGCTTTTCTTCAGGGAAGCCGGTTTCTCCATGGCGCCGGCCACGGCTTCACTAAACGACAGGCGCGCATGCCGGCGCTTCTATTTTCTTGCTCAGGCTTCCGGTGCGACCGGCATGGCCAGGCGTGTCGCGGAATTGCAATCAAGGCCGGCGGCGAACGTATGGGCGCAGCTTGCGCTGCCCTGGATGGGCTGGCGATGGACGATCAGCTCTCTGCTCTGCGTGGCTGCCGCTCTATTGATATGAAAGCGTAAAGGACGCAGCGACATCTACCTTGCCGATAGGAAACGCTTGGGTTCCGCTCTTCTGGTAGGAAGCGACAAAGGGAATGTTCAATACGCCGTCGGGCGTGTCGCTGACGCGCCACTGGTTGACGGTCCCGGCGGCCGAAGAGTCGGGGCCAAAAACTACGCGAGTCCCGTCTTCGCGCTCGATTTTTACGGCCGCGGCAGTACCGGATTCGCCCTTCGGAAGAAGTACGTCGAGGGTGCTGCCAGGATGGTTGGCATCGGTCATCGTTATATAGAGCGTTGCGCCTTTCTGGCACTTCAGCGAAATGGAGAAAGGTGTGGCGCCTGCGCTTGCGTCTCTCGCGGCAAGCGCGCTCTGCGATATCGATGGAAGATTCACGGTCTGCATCGGATTGGTCACTGTGCAGGTCTTCAAGGCGGCGGATCGGATGGTCCAGGAAGGTGAGAATCTGGAATTTGCTTCCATGCCATTGCCCCAGGCCTGGGCCGGGACGTGTCCGTTCACGTTGAGGGAAAATGAAGAGTTGGAAGAGGATATCGAGCCTGTTTTGACCAGCTCCATCGTGATGCTCCACTCAGCGGCGGTCTGTCCCGCGTAAGCTTTTTTGACGGCAAAGCCTTGGCTGACCGTTACTATTCTCTCCAGCGCCAGGGTTTCGCCCGCTTCGCCTCTGACGCGCAGCCCGATGCCGGCCGGCCAACCCCCGCCGGACGGCGGCGCATAGACGTAGGTCAAACCCGGAACGGCAGAGGAGTTCACCGGCGCTGAAAGCTGAAGCACCCAATGGGATGGCGCATTGATCGTGCCCGCTACACAGTTCCATGACCAATGAAGCGCGATCTGGGAGCTCGGGATCGCCGCGCCGACGGGAAGGTCGGCCGGAATGTCCAAGAGGGCGGTGGGCGAGGAGGGTACGGCCGGACTGCCGACTTGCTTGCAGCCGTCAGTGGCCGCGATGGCGATGGGGGAGAACATCAAGACGAACCATGCCAGCAGGGCGATGTGGCGCAGGTGATGGGCTCGGACCGGATGCATGGCGGTTTACTCACATAAGTGATTTGGTACGCGAACAAGTCTTTCTGCAATAGAAGTCATGTTGTCAGCACGACATCCCGGGAATTTCTGCGATGCGCGATGTGCTGGATTTTTTGGTGCGGGCGCCATTGACATGCTGCCCGGATAGCTGGGTTGCGAGCGACGACGCCGGCTGAAATTCAGGCCATATGGCCTCTATGAAGACGCAAGCGGAGACTTTCGGCGATGCCGGAGTCGGCAGCCTGATCGTCCGCTGCCATGGCGCGGAATCTTCACCGGCGGTGACCGGCGCGTGAGTGAGTGCGGCGAAGATGCTGTCGCGTCGAAGGCAAGCGCAGTTGGCAGCAGCCACATGCAGCCAATGCATTAGTCCGGGTGTGGCGTTATGGAATCACCGGCGGTGCGTAAGTCAGGGTGAGCCCGAGCAGCCACAGCAGGCCCAGCACCAGCGGCACGTGCACCAGCAGCTGGATGAAGGTGAAGCCCACCACGTCGCGCGCCTTCAGTCCCAGCACGCCGAGCAGGGGCAGCATCCAGAACGGATTGATCAGGTTCGGCAGCGCCTCGGCCGCGTTGTAGACCTGCACCGCCCAGCCCAGGTGCACATGCAGGTCGTTTGCCGCCTGCATCACGTATGGCGCTTCCACCAGCCACTTGCCGCCGCCGGAAGGCACGAAGAAGCCGAGCACCGCGGAATACGCGCCCATCACCAGGGTGAAGGTGTCGGTGGAAGCGACGTGCACGAACAGGCCCGACAAGCGATGCGCCAGCGTGTCGCCGCCGAAGCCCGGCGCATGCGTCAGCAAGGCCGCGATGCCGCCGTACAGCGGGAACTGGATCAGCACGCCGGCCGTGCTCGGCACCGCGCGCGCCACGGCGTTGAGAAAACTGCGCGGGCGCCAGTGCAGCAGCAGGCCCAGGGTGAGGAACAGGAAGTTGTAGGTGTTGAGGTTGGCGATGGCGCTTACCGCCGGCTTGGTGGCGAACTCATAGCCGAGCCAGCCCAGGCCGAGCAGGCCGATCAGCAGCGACAGCAGCGGGCTGTATTCCAGCCATTCGCCGGGACGCGTGCGCGGCGGCAGCGGCGGCGTGGCGGCAGTTTCGGCGACGCCGAAATCCTCCGCGGTGCGCGCGCTCGCGCCGGACGGCGCGGTGAACCAGCAGATCAGCAGGGACACCGCGATCAGCACGGCGGTCAGCAGGATCGACTGCCACAGGAAGATGGTCTGGCTGAAAGGCAGCACGCCGGTGATGTTGAGCAGCGCCGGCGGCATGCTCTTCGGATTGGCCTGCAACTGCGCGGCGGACGAGGAAAGACCCATCGCCCACACCGCGCCCAGGCCCAGATAGGCCGCCGCGCCGGCGGCGCGATAGTCCATGCGCAGCTCGATGCGCCGCGCCAGCGCGCGCACCAGCAATCCGCCGAACACCAGCGAGAAACCCCAGGACAGCAGCGAGGCAAGCATGCTGACCAGGCCGACGTAGCACACCGCGCCGCGGCCCGTGCGCGGCACGCGGGCCAGCACGTCGATGAAGCGCGCGACCACCGGCGCGGTGGCGACGACGTAGCCGCCGATCACCACGAAGGCCATCTGCATGGTGAAGGGAATCAGGCTCCAGAAGCCGTCGCCGAAGGCATTGACGGTGACGGCGGGCGTGGCGCCGAAGGCCAGGGCGGCGGCGGCGACCAGGATCACGCCGAGCGCGGCGAACACCCACGCATCGGGAAACCAGCGCTCGGCCCAGGCGGAGCTGCGCAGGGCCGCGCGGGCCAGTGCACCTTCGTTCGCATTTTGCATCGACGTTTCTCCCCGCGATGACGTAAGCCCCTCTCCCTCCCGGAGAGGGGTTGGGGTGAGGGTACGGCCGGAGCGCAAGGGTGAAGTGCACCGCTCCGCCCGCACCCTCATCCGGCTGCCGCCACCTTCTCCCGGTGGGAGAAGGGTTCAACCGTGAAGATTGAGGCCAGATCCAAACGTGGGGATGGTGGATGAGTGCTGGAGCAGCGGCAATACGATCTTCGTCGTCAACCCTTCGCGCGCTGCTTGAACAGCGTGATGATCGCCACGCCGAGCAGGATCACCGCCATGCCGGCGATGTCGTAGGGGCCGACATGCTCGCCGGCCAGCAGCACGCCGAACAGCACCGCCACCGGCGGGTTCACATAGGCGTAGCTGGTGG
>NZ_FONH01000033.1 GCF_900112865.1 Dyella marensis
TTCCTCGGTGCAGCCGGGATAGACGGTGGACTCGTACACCACCACGTCGCCGCGCTTGAGCACCGATGCCAGCATCTGGCTGGCCTTGATCAACGGCCCCAGGTCCGGCCGCTTGGCCGCGTCGATCGGCGTCGGCACCGTCACGATGTAGACGTTGCGGTCGCGCAGGTCCTCCAGCGCATCGCTGTAGCGCAGCCGCGTGGCCGAGCCCAGTTCCCCGGCATCCACTTCCAGCGTCGAGTCCTTGCCCGCACGCAGTTCCTCGACCCGCGCGGCGCGGATATCGAAGCCCACCGTGTCGTACTTCTTGCCGAATTCCACGGCGAGCGGGAGGCCGACATAGCCCAGGCCGATGATGGCGATCCGGGCCTCTTCCAGGTTCCGCATGTATGGCGCCTTCCACAAAGAGCGGCCTTGGCCGGCCGCAGCGGCACAGGCTAACAGGAGGGGCGGGCCGACAGGAGCGGGCCGGGGGCGTATCGCCGCTGTGACGGCCGGCTGGCGGGTCGCTTTCGGCCGAGCCCGTGCTCGCCTTAAGTGACATCGACATGCCCCCGGGCGCCGCCTAACCTGCGCTTCCGTCGGGCGCTCAGGGGCGAAAGGCGAGTAACGAGGGCACAAGCCTGTGCGCGTACGGCCCCTCCTGTCACGCGTGGCGAGGCTCTTGTCGGTGAACCGGCCGGGCGTGTACGTGACGGCGCCCTCGCTACTCGCCTTTCGCTCTTCGCGTCACCCCTCGGTGGAAAGGTATAGGCCAGGCATAGCCGGCACGAGGTAGAGGATTCGCGCGCGGACCCGCGCAGAATCGACCCCGAACCCCGCCGCTCCGCGCCGGGTTCGGCCCGTCCATCACGCAAGGGGGAGGTGGACACCATGCGCACCACGCCGGTCGCTCTCATCGAATTCCTCGGGCTTGCGCGCGCCACGCGCGAAGCCGCCACCCCACCGCAACGCCGCGCCCCGGGCGCCCGCGACTACCAGCTGCCAGGGCGCTATTGGCCGACCCTGTTCGACGGCAGCTTCTGCTTCCATGCCCGGCGGCCGATCGTGTTCCTGCACCTGGCCGACGAGGCCGACGAGGAGCCGCCGGTGGAACCGGCAGTCATCTGGCATCGCCTCCACTGAAACCGCGCATCCGCCGGAAGCCACCCCGACTGCTGGCATACAAGCTGCTTTGCCGGCCGATCCATCACACGCCGCGCGAAAAGCCGGGCTATGATGCGGCGGACCGCCCGCCGGAAAGCAAAGGAAGCGCCGTGCGGGCCAAGGGTTGGGGGACATTGAAGGTTTTTCGTTTCGCGCGGGCGCCGCGCGACGGCATGCGTTTCCCGCGCCTGCATGCCGCGCCACGCTCGTGCGATACGTTCGGGATGGAAGCCGGCCTTGCCGGCCGCGGACAGGGACGGTTCGATCAAGACGGCGCCGCTCGCGCACCGTCACACAAGCTGGAAGACACACAGGGGGAAACGCATGTCCGACATCATCAGGTTCCTGGAACGCATGGGCGAGGACGTTCGCCTGCGCGACGCGTCGGCGGCCGAGCTGGAACTGGCGCTGGCCCAGGCGCATCTGGAACCGGAGCACGGCGCCGCCGTGCTCGCCGGCGACGCCGCGCGGCTGCAGGCGCTGCTCGGCCTGGGCACGCTGATGGCCGTGCAGCTGCCGGCCGAAGAGGAAGAAGAAGAAGAACAGGAAGACGAGGGCGAGGAACCGCCGCCGTCCGAAGAAAGCCGGCGGCGCGAGGCCGTGCTCGCGTGAGCGCGCGCCCCGGCATGTGGCGCCATTGGCTCCTCGCTGCCGGGGCATGCCTGCTGTTCCCGTTCGCGGCGGCCGCCACCGAGGCGGCTGCCGCCGATTCCCTGCCCGCCCTGCTCGACGTGGCGGACAGCATCAAGACCTCCGATCACGGCACCTTCGTCAAGCTGCTGCAGCAGATGGAGCCGCAGCTGGGCCAGCTTTCGCCGGCGCAGCAATGGCACCTGCGCTACCTCAAGGCCTGGGACGTGGCCTATTACGGCGACTATGAGCGCGCCGGCGGCCTGCTCGACGAAGTGATCGCGCAGAACGTCGACCCCACGCTGCGTTTCCGCGCGACGGCGACGTCGATCAATATCCTCGGCATCGGCCACCGCTACGAGGAAGCCTTCACCCGGCTGGACAAGCTGGTCGGCCAGCTGCCGCAGACCACCGACAAGCGCGCGCGCCTGCAAGGCCTGGGCGAAGCCGCCCAGCTGCTGGTCGCCGCCGGCCAGTACGACCTGGCCGGGCAATACGCGGAGCAGATGCTGCAGAACCTGCCGCCCGGCGAAGGTCCCTGCAAAGGGCTGTTCTTCAAGGCCGAGGCCGCGTACCGCAGCAACAAGACCGATGCGCGCGAACAGCTGGACCAGGCGATCGACCGCTGCGTCTCCGTCGGCGAAACCGTCTACGCCAATACGCTGCGCGCCGAACTGGCCGTGGCCGATCTCGAACGCGGCGAGGCGACCCAGGCCATCGCCGTGCTGATGCGCAACTACGCCGACGTGCAGCACGACGGCTACCAGACCCTGATCGCGCAGTTCGACGCCGCGCTGGCGAAAGCGCACCTGAGCCTGGGCAACCTGGCCGAGGCGCGCAAGCACGCGCTCGCCGCGGTGCAGAACAGCATCAAGGGCGAGTACACCGCGCCGCTGGGCATGGCCTACCAGGTGCTGTACCGGGTCGCGCGCAAGCAGGGCGACCTGGCCGCGGCACTGGCCTATCTCGAGCAGTACATGGCGGCCGACAAGGGCTATCTCGACGACGTCTCCGCCAAGGCACTGGCCTACCAGGTGGTCAAGCAGCAGGTGCTGTCCGGCCGGCTGCAACTGGACACGCTCAACAAGCAGAACCAGATCCTGCAGCTGCAGCAGGCGCTGGACCGCAAGGCGGTCGAAGCCAGCCGCCTGTACATCGTGCTGCTGTTGATGGCGCTGGGCTTCATCACGCTGTGGATCTACCGCCTCAAGCGCTCGCAGCTGCGCTTCATGTGGCTGTCGCGGCTGGACAGCCTCACCGGCATCTGCAACCGCAAGCATTTCATCGAGCAAGCCGAACAGGCCCTGCAGCAGGCGGTGCGGACGCGGCAGCCGGCGGCGCTGCTGATCCTGGACCTGGACCATTTCAAGCTGATCAACGACACCTTCGGCCACGGCGTGGGCGACCACGTGCTCAAGCACATCGTCGAAGCCTGCCGCCCGCTGCTGGGCGCGCGCGACGTGTTCGGCCGCCTGGGCGGCGAGGAATTCGCCGTGCTGCTGCCGGACTGCGCTCCCGACCAGGCGCTGGCGCGCGCCGAACGCCTGCGCAGCGCGATCGGCACGTTGTCGCCGCTGGAGGGCGGCGAGCTGACCGTATCGGCCAGCTTCGGCGTGGCCGACACGCACAGCGCCGGCTACGACGTCAGCGAACTGCTGGTGCGCGCGGACCATGCGTTGTATCGCGCCAAGAGCGAGGGGCGTAATCGGGTGGTGGCGACCTGGGCGGGAACGGTGCCGACCACTCTTGCCGCGAGCGAAGTGCGGCAGATGGGGGCGAGCGCGTAACCCGCGTATTCGGCTCATGGCATGAGCCGAATAGCTTTCCTATTCGGCTCACTGCCCGCCCCGTCAAGCCGCCGGCTCGCGTGAGCCGCAGCCGCCCGCTCGTATTTCCAATATCTGAAGGTTAGTTGTGATAGTATAAATCACACTAAATGCACTAACCAGGCAGACTTCCCATGGCCATCCATCGCAAGGCCTCAGTCGACGACGGTGCCATGGCTGGCACGGCCGACTACGTCGTGAGCCAGCTGACGTCGAGCAGGCGCAAGGACATCCAGGACAAGGACGTCGTGGCTTTGTACATTCCCAAGCTCCAGCGCAGCGAACGGGATTCGCTGGTCGAGACCATCGAGCGAGTGGTCGTCCTGATCTATGACAACCTCCAGCGGGTCAATGAACTGCAGCTCGAGCAACTCGTCGATTCATTGACCCCCAAAGTTCCGCCGCCGGCCTCCGCCATTCGAGAAGCGCAAATGGTCGCCAAAGCCAGAGCCGCGGTGATCAAGAGCGCCGAATGGCTCACAGCCGCCGACATCGCCAAGAACGCCGGCTCGAAGTCGTCCAATCCGAACGCACAAACCTCGAAGTGGAAGCGCGACAAGAAAATCTTCGTCATCGCTCCCGGCGATGGCATCGAACGATTTCCGGGTTACGGACTGGATGAGGATCACAAGCCTTATCCGGCCCTGGCCGAGGTCATCAGGATCCTGGGGGATAAGGATGGCTGGGGCCTGGCGTACTGGTTCGGCTCGGCCAACAGCTTCCTGAGCGGGCGAACACCTCAGGAACTGCTGGCGAGCGAGCCTGGCCAAGTGATCGCCGCAGCCAAGGACGCAGCTGAAGGGATCCAGCATGGCTAAGCGGGCGGTCGGGACACCCTCCAAGTTCAAGCCGAACAAGGCGCCGAATATCTATGCGCTGCACGAAGGCACCGTGCTGCATCGCGTACACCCGGCAAAGTATGGCGCGGCTCAATTCAACGACACTGCCGCAGGCAACGCGCGATTCAGTCCGATCCGCAACGCCAGGGGAAACATCATCCCCACCATCTATGCGGCACAGACCTTTGCGGGTGCCGTCATGGAGACGGCGTTCCACGACGTGCCGCTCGCCGGCGCGCTCAAGACCAAGCCCAAGGCGGACCTGGAGACACTGGCAAGTTCCGAGATAAAGATCCAGGCCGCTCTGGTTCTCGCCGATCTCTCGGTCAGAGGGCTGAGCAAGCTGGGCTTGGAAAAGAATGACCTGATCGAGACCGACAAGGGCGCCTACGCCATGACACGGTCATTTGCCGAGCATCTCCATGCCAGCCATCCGGACATCCAGGGATTGTCCTGGGTGTCGCGAAAGGACGATACCAATCGGGCATTCGTGCTATTCGGCGATCGCATTCGAGCCCACGCGATCTCTGCTCTGGCCGACTCCACCAAAAGCCTGGTCTCGAACGACGACACGTACAAGCAGATCCTCGATCTGGCCGACGAGATCGACGTGAAGATCGTCTAGCAGGCCGCCAATTCTGGCGACAAGGCACGCATCGCGCGTTCCATGGAATTGGCGCGCCCGGAGGGATTCGAACCCCCGACCAATGGCTTCGGAAGCCACTACTCTATCCGGCTGAGCTACGGGCGCGTGGTGCGGCGAGGCCGCCGGCCGGCCTGTCGGGCGGCGGCGGAACGCGGAGTATAGCGATTTGGGCGGGCCCGCGCGACGAGTGCGCCGGACACGAAAAGGCCCGCCCCGGCGCTGGCCGGTGGGCGGGCCTTTCGCTTGCCCGATCGTGGCGCCCCGCCGCGGAGCGGGGCGCGGGACGGATCAGCGCGCCTTGAGCAGGTCGGACAGCTGGTCCGGCTTGCCCTCGATGCGCTCCAGGTGCGGGTACTTAAGGCCATCGTGGTAGTCGATGCGCAGGGTCTGGTACTGGTCGAAGTTCTTCACCAGCAGCTCCACCGGCTTGCTCTTGTCCTTCGAGGCGGCGGTCACCGCGTCCTTGACCGCATCGCTGGAGAACTCCTTGCCGTCGACCGCGACGATCTTCATGCCCGGCGACAGGCCGGCCTTGAAGGCGGGGCCGTCCCACAGCACGTCCATGATGTCGCCGCCCTTGCCCAGCGTCACGCCCAGCGAATACACCAGGTTGGCGCCGCCGAAGCGCGCCTCGGCCGCCTTCACCACCGGCGAGGGCTTGTCGTTGTAGACCAGTTTCCAGCCGTGCGACTCGATGCCGCCGATCAGCGGACCGTGGCCGTCAAGGCGCTCGCGCAGATAGCTGGCCCAGTCGAACGGCTGGATGTCGTTGAGCGTCTTGACCACATCCTCGAAGGTGTAGGTGTTGACCGCCCACTCGCCGTTCTTCATGCCGAAGAAGGCCTTGCCGAAATCGTCGATCGACTTCTTGTTGCCCGAAAGCGAACGCAGCTTGCCATCCACTTCCAGCCAGATCATCTGGCCGCCGGAATAGTAATCCTCGCTCATCTGGTAGTTGCGGTAAGGCAACGGCCGGCGCTGGGCGATGATCGGATCGTTGGTGGTGTCCTGGATATTGCGCCACTGCTGCAGGCCCGGGCGGCCCTTGTCGTAGTTGGCGGCGACATTGGCGAGCATGTCGCGCGCCTCGTCCGGCTTCCACAGGCCCGAGCGCGCGGCCATCACATAGCCCCAGAACTGGGTCTGGCCTTCGTACACCCACAGCAGGCTGTCCTGCATCGGCACGTTGAAGTTCGGCGTCGAGAGATCCGCGCCGCGGCGGTACTTGCCGTCCCAGGAGTGGTTGAACTCGTGCGGCAGCAGGTCGCGCGCCAGCAGGTTCTTGTCCCACTCGGTGAAGTAGCCCGGGCCCACGCCGTTCTCGCTGGAGCGGTGGTGCTCCAGGCCGTTGCCGCTCATCTTGTCGCTGAGCGAGAACAGGAAGTCGTAGTGGTTGTAGTGGTGCGCGCCGTACATCTTGTACATCTGCTGCACCAGGTTCTGGTGCACCTTCAGCTGCTCGGGCTTGATCTCCAGGTACTTCGGATCGTCGGCCACGATGTTGAGGAACACCGGGGTCTTGGCGCCCGGGTCGAGGTCCACGCGCTTGAAGTACTTGCCCGCGTAGATCGGCGAATCGACCAGGTCGTCGAACTTGATCGGCTTGAAGGTCACCGTGTCGCCGTCGCGCGAGGCCTGCTCAAGCGCCGTGCCGAACTGCCAGCCGGCCGGGAACTTCACGCTGGCTTCGGCCTGGATGCGGGCGGCGACATAGCCGGCCGGATACAGCGTCACCGTGTTCCACTGCAGGTTGAGCATTTCCGGCGTCATCACCACGCGGCCCTGGCGGGCGTCCTGCGGCGAGAGGAACTGGAACTCCACGTCCACGCTGCTGGCGCCCTGCGGCACGTCGACGTGGAAGGCGTAGACGTTGAGCGGATCGCGCGTCCACTTCAGTTCCTTGCCGTTGGCCGACACCTTCAGGCCCGCCAGCTTGTCGATCGGACCCGACGGCGAGTGGTTGCCCGGCAGCCACTGCGGATACAGCAGGGTCAGCGGACCGGCCTGCGCCGGCACCGATTCGCGCACGCGGAAGATGCGGCGGGCGATGTCGGTGGCGTCCACGCTCACCTTGAGCGTGCCGTTGAACGGCACGTCCTGCGGCGCCGGGACGTCGGCATGGACGGCGAAGCCGCACAGGCCGAAGCCCGCGGCGAGGATGGCACAAGCGAGGCGCGAAGCTTTCAAAACAGTCTCCTGGTGGCAGACGCGCAACGCCCTGGCCGGACGTTGAACGGAATATGACCGCACGATGCTAGACCGCGGCGGCGCGCCGCTCCCCCTGCCAGAGGTCATGCGGCAGGCTGAACCATGCCCTTCCCCAAAATCCTGCGCGGGTTTGGAAAGGCAAAAAACGCCCTTATTCTTTGCAGCCCGCGATACCCCGCGCGGGCTGCTGCGACGATTTCCCCCTTAGATCGCCGCCGCGGAAAACCCAAAAAGAAAATGGAGTTCCCCATGAACAAGCTTCTGTGCTCGGCCGTGCTGGCCGCTGCCGCCCTGTCCCCGTTCGCCGCCCAGGCCGATGACGCCGCCGCCGGCAGCAACCAGCTCAACAACTTCTTCGTGACCGGCAACCTCGGTCAGAGCAACTACCGCGTCGGCGGCCTGAACGACAAGTCGGACGTGTTCCAGAGCGTGCGTTTCGGCTGGCGCTGGAACAATATCGTCGGCGCCGAAGCCGGCTACACCTCGCTGGGCCAGGCCAAGCAGTACGTCGGGACCACCACCATCGGCGTCGAGCCGAAGGCCGCGATCATCGGCGTGAACGCCAAGTACGACTTCTACGGCTCCTGGTTCGTCAGCGGCCACGGCGGCTACCTGCGTTCGCGCACCGTCGGCAGCATCACCATCGGCGACGTGCGCACCACCGAGAAGAGCTGGAACAATGGCTGGTACGCCGGCGTGGGCGTGGGCTACAACGTGACCGACAACGTCGCGCTGGCGCTCAACTACGACAATTACCATGTCAAGTACGGCCGTGGCGGCTCCGACCAGCCGCAGACCAACGGCACCGTGGCGGCCTACTCGGCTTCGATCGAGTACCGCTTCTGAGCGCAGATTTTTCGCGCCAACTACGCAAAAGGGCGCCCCATCGGGCGCCCTTTTCTTTTGGCCATGCAGCGATTTACTTCAACGGCGCAGCAATCTGTCCCAGCCGGTCCGCGCCGCCCGCACGCGTCAGGTGCGGATAACGCAACCCATCGTGGTAGTCGACGGAAATGGTCTGGAAGAACTCGTTGTTCTTCACCAGCAGCTGGATCGGACCGCCCTTGTCCTTCGCCGCCTTGATCGCATCCTTCAACCCGTCGGCCGAGTAATCGCGCCCATTCACCGCGACCAGCTTCACGCCCGGAACCAGGCCCGCCTTGAACGCCGGCCCGCCCCACTGCACGTCGGTCAGCTTGCCGTCGCGGTTGACCGAGAAGCCGATGCCGTAGAGCAGGTTGGCCGAATGCCGCAGACCCTCCATCGCCTTCTGGATGGACGAAGGCTTGTCGTCGAAGCTCAGCTTCCAGCCCGCCGCTTCCACGCCCTGCTCCGGCAGCTTGTCGCCGGTGTAGTCCAGCCGCTCATGCAGGAACTTGGCCCAATCGTAGGGCTGCACCTTGTTCAAGGTCGCTGCCACGTCGTCGAAGGTGTAGGTCAGCGGCACCTGGCTGCCGTCCTGCACGCCATGGAAGGCACGCACGAAATCGTCCAGCGAACGCTTGCCGCCGCTGAGCTCGCGGATCTTGCTGTCGGCCTCCAGCCACAGCAGCGTGCCTTCGGGGTAGTAGTCGACGCTGCGCATGCGGTTGCCCCACGACGAGCCCTGGTGCGAGGTCAGCTGCACGGCGTCGGCGGTGTCCTGCAGCGAGCGCCATTGCCGGCCGGTGCGGTAGACCATGCCGGCCTGGGTCTCGGCGATCCAGTCGCGGTACTGCTCCGCCGTCCACATGCCCGAGCGCGCGGTCAGCACTTCGCCGTAGTAATTGGTGAGTCCTTCATAGACCCACAGCAGGTCGCCCTGCATCGGCACGTTGTAGTTCGGCGTCCACAGGTCGTGCGGGCGGCGGAACTTGCCGTTCCACGAATGCACGAACTCGTGCGGCAGCACGAAGGCCGCCGCCAAGTACATGTTGTCGTCGGTCAGGAAGCTCGGCGGCAGGCGGTCGTCGCTGGACTGCTGGTGTTCCAGCCCGAACGAGCCGTTGTGGTCCGACAGCGTCAACAGGAAGTTGTAATGCGCGTAATGCCGCGCACCGAACAGCTTCACCGCCTGCACCGCCAGCGCCTTGTGCTGCGCTTCCTGCTTGTCGCTGAGTTTCAGGTTGCCCGGATCGTCGGCGACGATGTCCAGCGTCACCGGCCCCTTCGCATCGGTGCTCAGCGGCACGCTCTTGAAGTATTCGCCCGCGACCATCGGCGAATCGACCAGCTTCTCCAGGCTCACCGGCTTGAACGAGACCTGCGCACCGGATTGCTCGCCGACATCCAGCGCGCTGGCGAATTTCCAGTCGCGCGGCAGCGTCACCGTCGGCTGCACGTCGATGCGGCTGGCGTAGTAGCCGGCCGGATAGAACAGCACCTGGTTGAATTCGATATCCACCAGCTTGGGCGTCGCCGAACCCGTCGCGCCGTACAGGCCACCGCCTTCTTCGCCCGGCGACAGGAACTGGAACTCCAGCTGCAGTGCGCTGGTGCCTTCCGGCACGTCCAGGTGCAAGCTGTACATGTCGCGCAGATCGCGGCGCCACGGCAGCTGCTTGCCGTTGGCGGTGATGATCAGGCCGCTGACGTTGTTGATCGGGCCCGACGGAATATGCTCGCCCGGAATCCACTTCGGGTAGTACAGCGTGAGCGCGCCCGGCTTGACCGGGATGGTCTCCGTGATGCGGAAGATCCGCTTCGGCGCATCGGTGAGATCCAGCTTGAGGGTCAGCGTCCCCGGATAGGCTTGATCGACCGGCTCCGCCGTCTGGGCCTGCACCAACGGCACGGCGCCCAGCGCCAATGCTACCGAACACCCCAGCAACGTCCTGGCGAACATACGGCCATCTCCCCTCGGTGAGTGATGCCTCGGGATGCTAGGCCGATGCGGGCGCGGGACCGCATGCCATTGGTCATGTGAAAGCCAGCCTCACGCACATGCCAGGCGTAGGTTGGGGTGAGCGCAGCGAACCCGAACGTGGCGCCACGTTGGGGTTCGCCTTTGGCTAACCCCAACCTACGGCTCGGGTCAGGCTTTCTCCAGCTTGCTGTGGCGGATGCCATAGCCGAAATACACCACCAGCCCGATGCTCACCCAGATCAGGAACACCTCCCAGGTGACCCACGGCAACTCGGCCAGCAGCCAGATCGAAAAACCGATGCCGACCAGCGGGATCAGCGGCACCAGCGGCGTGCGGAACGCGCGATACAGATCCGGCTTGCGCTTGCGCAGGATCAGCACCGAAGAACAGATCACGATAAAGGCGGACAGCACACCGATATTGACCAGCTTCGCCACCTCTTCGATCGGCAACAGGCCCGCCACCAGGGCGGTAAACACACCCAGCACGATCGTCGGCCGATGCGGCGTGCCATAGCGCGGATGCGGCTTGGCGAACCAGCCCGGCAGCAGACCATCGCGCGCCAGTGCGAACCAGATGCGCGTCGCGCCGAGCATGAAGGCGAACAGCACGCTGATCAGGCCGAACACGGCGGACACCGACACCGTCAGCGCCACCCAATGCAGACCCAGCCCCTTGAACGCATCCGCCACCGGCGCATCCGTCTTCAGCGTGGTGTAGTGCGCGATGCCGGTCAGCACCATCGACACCGCCAGGTACATCGCCATCGAGATGCCCAGCGACAACAGCACCGCACGTGGCAGATCGCGCTGCGGATTCTTCGATTCCTCCGCGGCGGTGGTCAGCGTGTCGTAGCCGAACACCGCGAAGAACACCACGGCAGCGGCCGTCGCCACGCCCTGGAAACCGAAATGGCCGACGCCGTCGGAGCCCACGATGCGCTCCGGAATGAACGGCACCCAGTTCTCCGGCTTCACGTAGAACGCGCCGACGCCGATCACCAGCGCCACCGCGGCGACCTTGATCGCCACCACGAAGGTATTGAAGCGCGCGCCCCACTCGGTGCGGAAGATCAGCAGCGCCGACACGCCCAGGGTCACCAGCGCCGCAACCACATTGAAGACATGGCCTTCGCCGGTGCCGATCGCTCCCTTCGCCCATACGGGCAGGTCCACGCCGATGCTGGCCAGCGCCGATTGCACGTAGCCGGACCAGCCGATCGCCACCACCGCCACGATCAGCGCGTACTCCAGCAACAGGTCCCAGCCGATCAGCCATGCCGCCAGCTCGCCCAGCACCGCATAGCCATAGGTATAGGCGCTGCCGGTGACGGGGATCAGGCCGGCGAACTCCGCGTAGCACAGCGCCGCCGCGGCGCTGGCGATGCCGGCGATCAGGAACGAGATCGCCACTGCGGGACCGGCGTTGAGCGCCGCCTGCTGGCCGGCCAGCACGAACACGCCGACGCCGATGATGCCGCCGATGCCGATCGCGGTGAGCTGCCACAGGCCGAGCACGCGGCGGAAGTCGCCGCGCTTGCCGACATCCGCCTGCAGTTGTTCGACCGACTTGTGGCGGACTAGCTTGCTGACCACGCTCATCGCTTTCGTTCCCGACAACCCAAAGGAGCGGCGATCATAGCGAATGCCCCTTGCCCCGCCATGCTGCGGGTGCGCGGCGCTCAGGCCGGTTGGCGCGTACGCAGGCGGATGGTGGCCAGCGCGGCGGCGCTGCCCAGGCATAGCGCAACGATGGCCGGCGCCAGCGCAGGCGGTGCCGAAGCCGCGCCGAACCAGCCTCCGGTGATGACCGCGGCCAACGCGGTCACGGCCAGGCGCGCACCTTCAAGCCAGGTGCCGGCGCGCCGCCCTTCGAGCAACACACCCAGCGCGGTGAGGCTGAAAAGCAGGAACGCCGCATAGGCCAGCAGCGACGATGCCGGCATGCGCTTGGCCATATCCAGGAACCACACGCCCATCAGCAGCAGCAATGCGAACTGCGCGATGCCATAGGCAGTCAGGCCGCGCGGCAGCGGCGGCGCATAGCGTGCGCGGGCCATGTCGAATGCCGGCTTGGGAAAACGCTCGGCCACATCGGCCGGACGCCAGCCTGGCGGCTTGATCCACACCAGCAGCTTGTCGCGCCAGCGCCGCGCATGCCAGGCATCCTTCAGCGTGGCCCAGTACACCTCGGCGTTCGCCCACAACGGATTCCAGCTGCGCAGCGGCGCACGCGTGCCGTACACCGGCGGGTCGGCGTCGTCTTCTTCGACGAAGCTGCCGAACAGGCGGTCCCATACGATGAGGATCCCGCCGTAGTTGCGATCGAGGTAACGCTCGTTCACCGCATGGTGCGCGCGATGGTTCGACGGCGAGCAGAACACGCGGTCGAACCAGCCCAACCGTCCCACCAGCTCGGTATGCACCCAGAACTGGTACAGCAGGTCGATCAGCGCCACCACCGCGAACACTTCCAGCGGATAGCCCAGCAACGCCATCGGCAGGTAGAACAGCCAGCCCAGCAGCACGCCGCTGCCGGTCTGGCGCAGCGCGGTGCTGAGGTTGTAGTCCTCGCTCTGGTGATGCACCACGTGCGCGGCCCAGAGGATGTTCACCTCGTGTCCCGCGCGATGCAGCCAGTAATAGAGGAAGTCGTACAGCAGCAATCCGCTGGCCCAGACCCACCAGCGGTCCGCCGGCAGCGTGTAGAGCGCCAGATGCCCGGCGCACCAGGCGTAGATCCCCAAGGTCAGCAGCTTGGCGAACACCGCCACGATCTGCGAGATCACCCCCAGCGACAGGCTGCTCACCGCATCGCTGGCGTGGTACACGCGCCGGCCGCGCCATTTAGCCACCAGCAGCTCCAGCGCGATCAGCGCGAAGAAGGCCGGCGTGGCCCAGCCGATGATGACCTCTTGCGTATTCACGCCAATCCGGCGTCCTCGGGCGAAGCCCGCATCACCGACCGCGCCAGCAGCCACAGCGCGCCGAAGTAGCTGCCGAGAATCCACAGCGCCGCCCACGGCAGGCTGATGCGGAAGCGGTTCCAGGCCAGCAGGGTGTCGCTGAGCATGAACAGGATCGAGCCCGCGCCCGCCAGCCAGGCCGGATTAGCCAGCGCGTCGCGCGCCAGGGCGTGGTGCCAGGCGCGCCCCACCGCCTGCCCGCCCATCGCGGCCAGCACGCCGGTGTAGACCACGATCGGCGCATGCAGCTCCTCCGGCAGGGTCGGCCACAACGACCACATGCACAGCGCGGCATAAGCCAGGCAGATCAGCAGGGCGACCGGCTTGGCGCCGAAGCGGGTATCGCCGGTGAGCGCGACCAGGAAGCACAGATGGGCGAACAGGAAGGCCACCAGGCCTTCCACGAACAAATCCTGCGGCAGCATCAGCAGCACGTCGCCAGCCAGGGCCAGCCCCAGGCCGCCCAGCACCCAGGCGCGGTAGCGCGCCGAGATCGGTTCGCGCACGCGCCAGGCCAGGGCGAACACCAGCGAGGTCGCCAGCGGCTTGCAGGCCCAGTGCAGCCACATCCACTGGCTGCCGTCCTCGGTGTCGGCCAGCATCGCGCCGGCGATCGCGCCGATCGCGGACAACAGGACACCGAGGGCCATCCAGCGGGGGACGGCTTGGAGGGGAACGGCGGAAGGAATGGCGGCCATGCGGGCGGATCAGGCGGAGATACGCCGGCGATCATAAGTGGGGCGAGGCGTTCCCGGAATCGCTACTTTATTTTTCCCGGGTGCAGGTCGCGTTTGGTGGGCCTGTAAAGCCCCTCTCCCCTCGGCGACCCGAAGGTAGTCCCTGTGGGAGAGAGGGGTTGGGGTGAGGGTACGGGCGGAGCGCAAGAATGATGTGCACCGCTCCGGCCGAACCCTCATCCGCCTGCCGGCACCTTCTCCCGGTGGGAGAAGGACTCGGCCTTGGAGAGCTTGACGCTTAGAAACGCAAGGTTGCCGTAAGCATCGCCGCGCGCGGCGCACCCACCTGCATGGTGGCGAACTGGCCCTGCGGGTCGCTGGCTACGAAGCCGTTGGTGCCGATCGAACCGAAGTACTTCTTGTCGGCCAGGTTGGTCACGTTGAGCGCCAGCTTCAGATCCTGCACCACGCCGAGCTTGCCCACGTCGTAGGCGGCCGAGGCGTTGAACAGCCAGTACGAGGGCACCGCGCCGTCATTGATATAGGTGTAGTAGCGCTTGCCGGTGTAGTTGGCCGACGCGCGCAGGTCCCACGGACCGGACACCCAGGCCAGCTCGGTGAAGAACAGCTGCTTGGGGCTGTCCACCACGGTCTTGTCCTTGGTCGGCACCACCACGCCGCCGTCGACGTAGTTGTCGTCGTAGCGCGAGCGGTTGTAGGACAGCGAGTTGCGCCAGCGCAGTTCCTGCGTGAGCTTGAAGTTCAGCGCCAGCTCCGCGCCGCGGCTGCTCACCGAGCCGACATTGGCGTAAGCGCTGGGGCAACCCACGATGCCGCTGCAACGCGAGATCGCCAGCAGGCGGTTGTCGAACTTCACGTCGTACAGGGCCAGCGAGGCTTCGTAGAAGTCGGACACCGCGCGCAGGCCGCCTTCGAAAGTGCGCGACTGTTCCGGCTTGAGCGAGCGGCCGAAGGTGTCGAACGCCACCTGGGTGGTGGCCAGCGGGCCGGAGATGCCGGCCTGGAACGCGGCGATGTTCTTGGAGTACGAACCGAACAGCTCGTAGCCGCCGCCCAGCTGGTAGGCCGCGCCGACCTGCGGCAGGAAGTTCTTCTTGGCCACCAGGTCGCCGGACGCATAAGCGCGCGCGGTGCCCGGCAGGTTGGTCGCTTCCACTTCGGTGCGCGGCGCCTTGAAGCCCACGTCCACGCTCAGGCGGTCGTCCAGGAAATGCATGCTGTCCTGCACGTAGAACTGGCGCGTGGTGGTTTCGTAGTGCTGGTAGAACAGGCGCAGGTTCGGGTTCTCGAGGAACTTGCGGTCGTCCACCGGGCCGGTGATGAAGTAGTAGTTGCGCTGCACGTTGTGGTTGCTGTCCTCGTACCACACGCCCGCTTCCAGGTGATGCGCGCCCAGATCCCAGGTCAGCGCCGCGGTGCCGCCGGCGCGGTCGATGCCGTACTCGGTGGTGCGGATCGAGATCGGGGTTTCCTGCGCGGTGCCCGGGAAGGACGCCTGGTACGGCGTGAACCAGTGGCCCTGGCCGCGATCGTAGTGGTAGTAGCCGGTGGCCTTCAGGCGCACACCCTCGGCCAGCGCGAAGTCGCCGAACAGGCTGGCGATGCGGTCCTTGCGCACGCCGCGGCCGGCGTAATACGCGTCGTCGGCATTGGTCACGCCGCCGGTGTAGATGCCCTTGGCCGCGTTCACCGCGCGGTTCCAGTCCGGCGCGTAGTTGTCCCAGTTCCAGCCCAGGCGGTGCAGCATGTCCAGCGAGAGATCCTGGTAGTCGGTCTCGTCGCGGTCGGAGGTGGTCACCAGCGCGCCGATGCGGCTGTCGCCGAAATCGTAGGTGGCCTTGCTGTTGAACTGCATCTGCTCCTGGTCGCCGTCGCCCTTCCACTTGTTGACGTCGGAATAGGCGCCGGAGATGTACATGGCGAAGCCGTCGACATTGCCCGTATCCAGGCGCACGAAGGTGCGGCGCGCCGCATCCGTGCCGAAGCCCTGCGAGAACTGCACGCCGTACTTGGGCAACGGGTCGGAGGAGTAGAACTGCACCGTGCCGCCCAGGTCGCTGGTCGACGCCGTGCCGAGCGCGCCGATGCCTTCGGCCAGTTCCGCGCTGCCGAGGTTCTCGGCGATCAGCGCGCGGCTGATGTGCAGGCCGTTGTTGTTGCCGTAGCTCATGTCGCCGAGCGGGATGCCGTCCAGCGTGAAGCCCAGGCGGTTCTGATTGAAGCCGCGCAGGCTGAAGCGGGTCGACCACTCGTAGTTGCCGAACGGATCGGACGACTCGAAATGCACGCCCGGCTTGCCGGCCAGCACTTTCAGCGCGCTGGTGCCCGGGGGCAGCACCTTGACGTCTTCCGCGGTGATGCGCTGCACCTGGCGCACTTCGCCCTGGCCGATCGCGGAGACCGACTCCAGCGTCTTGGCCTTGTCGGCGGCGGCATCGGCCGGAGCGGCGGGCGTGGTGTCGTTGTCGCCGGGAGCTGCGGCGGCCGTGCCGTGCAGCGCCGCGAACAGCGCGAGCGCGAGGCCGGTAAGGCGGATGGAACCCTTGCGGACTGACATGCGTACGTTTCCTTTGCGCAGCCGTTCCCCTGGCGGGAAGCCACGTCGGTAGGTGATCGGTGAATGGAAAAAGCACGGCCGCCCCCTTGGCGGACGCATCGCCCCTTCGCGCCCTCAGCTACCCTGCAAGGACGACACGACGCGACCGCCAGCGGCCGTTGGTGCGCTAGCTTGCTAGGGATTTGTGAAATCGGATTTACATCCGCGTGTCAGCGCGGGGTGAAGTGGCCGGACGTAGGTTGGGGTGAGCCATCGGCGAACCCCAACATCGCTACGTGGATACACATCGCAGCGTTGGGGTTCGCCGATGGCTCACCCCAACCTACGCTCCGTCAGGGCGATAGCAGCGCCTTGCCTTGCGCCGCCGGCAAGGCCACGCCCAACTCCCGCGCCAACGTCGGCGCGATATCCCGCATATCGATCGCCCCCAGGTTCTTCCCCGCCGGCACGCCCTTCCCTTCGATCAGGAAGGTCGAACGCATCATCGGCCAGGCCGGGTCGTAGCCATGCATGCCGCGGTAGTGGCTTGGCGCCGGCAGCGGCACGTCCGGCTTGATCGCCATCTCGTAGCCGGCCTTGAACAGCACGAACCACGATGCCTGCGCGGTGCCGCCGCGCTCCACCAGCTGCGCGTGATCGAGCACGCGCTCGATGCCATAGGCCGGGTTGCCCTGCAGCTGCGCCAGCAGGCCCTGCACCTTCGCCAGCGTCTCCTGGTTGCCCGGCTCCTTCAGCACGATCGCCGCGCTGCCGCCATCGTTCCACGGCATCGCCTGCCAATCGGCCACCGCGCCATCCTTCAGCGTGACCAGCCCGGCCTGGATGAAAGGCGCGTACAGGTTGACGTCCTGCTGCACCGGCGCGAAACCGTGGTCGGACACCACCGCCACCACGCCATCCGGATGCACGCGGCGCGCCGCGCTCACCATCTCGCCGACCAGGGCGTCGATACGTTCCAGCGTGCGCTTCGACTCGGGCGTGTCGGGGCCACTGTGATGCTGCTCGTGGTCGAGCGAGGCCAGGTAGGCCGTCATGAACGCCGGCTGCCGTTCCTCCAGCAGCTTCACCGCGAAGCGCGTGCGGTTCTCGTCGCCGGCCAGGGTCTCGTCGATGCCGTCGGCATACGGACCGAGCTCCTTCTCCAGCGCGGGCAACAAGCCCGGCGTGGCCAGCGCGGCGAGCAGCTTGCGGTCGTCCGCCAGGCCGGTGCGCCAGATCTGCGGCAGGTTCCAGTCCACCTGCGCACCCACGCTCACCGGCCAGTGCACGTTGGCGGTGCTCAGGCCCGCCTTGTGCGCGGCATCCCACAAGGTCGGCACGCGGATATCGCTGGCGTACCAGGCCCAGCCCTGCTGGTTCTTGTTGGTGGGGTCGAAGGTGAGGTTGCCGGCGATGCCATGCTGGTCCGGCGAGACGCCGGTCAGCAACGTGGTGTGGCTGGGATAGGTCAGCGTCGGCAGCACGCCGCGCACGTCGGTGGCGTAGCTGCCTTCGGTCATGAAGCGGCGCAGGTTCGGCAGCTGCAGGCCGCGCTGCCCGGCCTGCAGCACATCGGCCGGACGCAGGCCGTCGATCGAGATCAGCAGCACCGGTACGGCATGTACCGGCGCGAGGAAGGCCAGGCCGAGCAGGCCGGCCGCGAAGCAGCGTTGCAGACGCATGGTGTCACCGCGCAGAGAATGGACGGGCGAGTGAACCCGTCCGCGGTGACAGCGTGATGGCAGCTCAGCGACCGTCCACCGCTTTGCGACCCAGCGCCGGATCGTCGGTAAAGAACGCATCCACGCCGGCGTCGAGATAGGCGCGAATTTCTGCGATCGAACCGTTCTCGTTGAAGGTCTTCGGGTCGCTGCCCTGCCAGAAGTTCCTGGCCTGGAAATGGTTCTCCGGACGGAAGGTATAGGGATGCAGCTCCAGCTTCACCGCATGCGCGTCGTGCGCCAGCGCCGTCGGCTGGCCCAGCCTGCCGTCCTTGTCGAGCGGAATGATGGCGCGGATGTTCGGGCCGATCGCATCGGCATAGCCGGCGATCTCGCGCAGGCCGGCCGGCTTCATCATGTCGGCGTAGGTCAGCTTGCCGCCCGCGGCGACCACGTCGTAGGGCTGCTCGTTCGGATCGTCCAGCAGCTGCAGCAGGCGCACGTTCGGATGGCTCTTGCCCAGCTTGCCGCGCAGGTAGCGCAGGTTGGCGATCTCGAACGACTGGATCTCCACCGGTGCGGTGCGTGTATAGGCATGCGCATCGAAGATGGCCAGCACGCGGTCTTCCATCGGCAGGCCGGCCTTCTGGAAATACGTGCCGTGCTTGATCTCGGGAATCAGGCCCACCACCCGCCCCTGCGCCGCGGCTTCGGCGGCGACGAAATCGATGATCTCCTCCAGCGTGGGGATCTGGAACTGGCCGTCGTACTTGATGCCGCGGAATTCCGGCAGGCGCTCGCGCGCGCGCAGCGTCTTCAGTTCGGCGAGGGTGAAGTCCTCGGTGAACCAGCCGGTGACCTGGTGGCCATCGATGGTCTTGGTGGTCTTGCGTCCGGCGAACTCCCGGTGCGCTGCCACGTCGGTGGTGCCGCCGATCTCGTTCTCATGACGCGCGACCGGCACGCCGTCCCTGGTCATCACCAGGTCCGGCTCGACGAAGTCGGCACCGTCGGCGATCGCCTTGGCATACGAGGCCAGGGTGTGCTCGGGCCGCAGGGCGCTGGCGCCGCGGTGGCCCAGGACGAGGACCTTTGCAGCTATCGGTTTCTCAACAGCGTGGACGGCGCAGGGCATGGCCAGGCTCAAGGTGACCAGGGCTAGCCAGCATAATGGTTTCATGGGGTGCTCCTTACTGGACTAGTAACTCTGTTTCCAGAAAAAGAAGTCCTTCTCCCTCCGGGAGAAGGTGCCGGCAGGCGGATGAGGGTACGGCCGGAGCGGTGCACATCACTCTTGCCACTCCGCCCGTACCCTCACCCCAACCCCTCTCCCGAAAGGAGAGGGGCTCTACGGTACGGCACGGCGACGCTGTCTTAGAACTTCACATCCAGCGTCAAAAAGCTCTGCCGCGGCGCACTCGCATGAAACGCCAGCTGCCGCCCATTCGGATCGGTGTTAGCGAACGCCGTAAGGTTCGACGCATAACGCTTGTCGGTGAGGTTGGTCACGTTGAGCGACAGGCGCACGTCCTGCGCGAACCAGGCCGCGCCGAAGTCGTAGCCGGCGCCGAAATCGAACGACGTATAGCCGCCGAAGCCCTGGTCGTTGGTATAGGTGTAGTAGCGCGAACCGGTGTACTTGCCGCGCAGGCTCAGGTTCCAGGGGCCGTAGGTCCAGGCGATCTCGCTGGCGAACATGCGCTTGGGCGTGTCCACCGTGATCTTGCCCTTGGTCGGCACCAGCGCGCCGTTCTGCACGTAGTTGTCGTCATACGTGGAGCGGTTGAACGAAGCCGAGTCGTACCACTGGAAATGCTCGAACGGCTTCCAGATGAAGGTGAACTCCGCGCCGCGGCTGCTCACCGAACCCACGTTGTAGAAGCGCGTGGTGCACGCCGCCGTGGTGCCCTGCTGGATGCTCGGGCACGGGTTGAGCGAAAGCAGGCGGTTGTCGAACTTCACGTCGTACACCGCGGCCGAGGCCTCGAACTCGCGCTGCACGATGCGGTAGCCGCCTTCGATGGTGCGCGACTGCTCCGGCTTGAGGTTGCCGCGGGTGGCGTCGAACGACGCCTGCGTCACCAGCAGCGGACCGCTGGCACCGCCGCCCTGGAACGCGGCGATGTTCTTGGCATACGACAGGAACAGCTCCTGGCCGGCATCGAGCTTGTAGCCCAGGCCGACCTGCGGCAGCAGGTTCTTCTCCGCCTTGAGCGTGCCGTTGGCGACCGGCGCCTCGTAATTGCCCGACGCCTGGCGCGCGGTCATGGTCACGTGCGGGCTCTTCACGCCGACGTCGACGCTGAGGCGATCATCGAGCAGCTTGAAGCTGTCCTGCAGATAGGCCTGGCGCGTGGTGATGGTGTAGGCCTGGTTGAACAGGCGGCGATCCGGATCGCTTAAGTAAGTGTCGTCGCTGATCGGGCTGCTGAGCGTGTACGGGATGTAATAGAAGTTGCGCTCGACGTTGTGGTGGTTCTGCTCGTACCACACGCCACCTTCCAGGTGATGGCCGCCCAGGTCCCAACCCAGCGAGGCCAGCACGCCGTTGCGGTTGATCTTGTAGTTGGTGCTGCGGATCGAGATCGGCAGCTCCTGCGCCATGCCCGGATTGGACTTCTGGCCCGGCGACCACCAGTGGCCCTGGCCGGCGTTCTCGTGGTGGTAGACCTGTGCATGCACGGTCAGCGCGTCGCTGGGATAGAAATCGCCGGCAAGGTAGTACAGGTCGTCGCGGCGCAGCGCGCGGCTCTGGTAATAGGCATCGTCGATGTTGTCGACGCCGCCGGAGTAGCCGCAGCGCGCATCCTTCACACCCTTGATGGTGTAGGCCGGCGCGCAGTAAGCCGCGGAGAGCGCACGCTTCCAGTCCGGCGCATAGAGATTCCAGTCCCAGCCCAGGCCACGCGCCATGCCGCTCTTGGACAGGTAGGCGTAGTCGGCCTGCGAGGTGCGCGAGGTGTCGGCGAAGGCGGTGATGCGTCCGCCGTCGAACTGGTACACGGCCTTGCCGTTGAACTGCTTGGTGGTGGTCGGCGACTCCGGCGGCGCCCACATGTCGGCGGTAGCGCGCACGCCGGACAGGTACATGGAGAAGCCGTGATAGTCGCCGGTATCCAGGCGCAGATAGGTGCGGCGGTTCTGGTCGCTGCCGAAGGTCTGCGCGAAGCGGCCGCCGAAGGTCGGCAGCGGATCGGCGGAGAAATACTGGATGGCGCCGCCCAGGTTGCTGGTCGAGGCGATGCCGAGGCCGCCGATACCCTGCGCCAGTTCGGCGCCGGCGGCGTTCTCGGCGATCAGCGCGCGGCTGATGTTCAGGCCGTTGTAGTTGCCGTAGGCGTTGTCGCCCAGCGGCAGGCCATCCAGCGTGTAGCCCAGGCGCTGGCCGTTGAAGCCGCGCAGGCTGATGGTCTGCGATTCCTCGTTGGCGCCGAACGCGTCATTGGACTGCACGTTCACGCCTGGCATCCGGTTGAGCACCTTCTGCAGGCTGGCGCCGGCCGGCAGCACGGTGGTGTCCTTCGCGGTCACGCGCTGCACCTGGCGGGTTTCGCCCTGGCCGATCACCGAGACCGCCTCGAGGTTCTTGGCGGCGTCCGGCTTGGCCGTCGCGTCGGCGGTCGGCACATCGTCGGCCATGGCGCCGTGGGACAAAGCGGCAAGCGCGACGGCGGTGGCCATCGCCAGCAGGTTCTTCTTCATGAGATGCGGGGCTCCAGGAGATCGGGACGTCGCGCGTGGGGACGCGGTCGTTCAAATATCGTGAAGCCGTCAGATGTCGGTTCTTTGACGGTGGGATGACGCGCAGCGCGACGCCGTCACAAAGCGGGCCTTCCCTCGACCTGCCGCAGATACTCCGTGGGACTCGCGCCGATGATGCGATGGAACATGCTGCAGAACGCGCTGCAACTGGCGTAGCCGGCCTCGCGTGCGACCGTCTTGATCGGGCGGCCGAGGCTCATCTGGCTGATCGCCCGCGCCAGGCGCACGTGCTGGCGCCAGCGCACGAAGGACATGCGCAGCTCGCTTTCGAACAGGCGCGCCAGCGTGCGGCTGCTGGCGCCGACCCGCGTTGCGAGTTGTTCGAGCGTATCCGGGCGCGATGCATCGTCGAGCAGGCGCTGGCAGGCCTTGCGCAGGCGCGGATCGGACGGCACGGGGATGCGGAAAGGGGCTTCGTCCGCGTTGTGCAACGCGTGCAATAACAGGGGCATGGCCAGGTGCATGGTCGCCGCATCGCGCTCGCTGTAGGCCTGCACCGCCGCCAGGACCAGCTCGCGCAGCAGCGACGATACCGCCAGCACGCGGCAGTGCGCGCCGAACGGTGCACTGGTGGCGCGATCCAGGTACAGCATGCGTACCGCCACGCGGCCTTCCATCTGGATCTCGTGCGGCATGCCGATCGGGATCCACAGCGAGCGCTGCGGCGGCACGATCCAGATGCCTTCGCGCGTGGTCACCTGCATCACGCCGCTCGCCGCGTAGATCAGCTGGCCGCGGCGGTGCCGGTGCGATGGCACGTGGCATCCGCGCGGGTAGTCCTTGGCGAGTGCCGTCATCGGCCAGGTGGATGAACGACGGGCGGGCTGTCTGATTTGCGACACAGGATGGCCACCGTTCGATGGACGGACAGGACTAGCTTAAGTCTGTGCCTGCGGCACCCGACGCCGCAACGTCCATCTCCCTGCCTGGCCACGCTCATGTCCAGCCACTCCCCTACGCGCCGCAGCTTGTTGAAGGCCGGCCTTGCCGCCGCCGGTGCGCTCGCGCTTGGCCCCGTCGAAGCCTGGGCGCCGCCGCGCGAACGGCCGGCCCTGGTGGTGCTGTGGTTGAACGGCGGGCCCGCCGGCCTGTTCAACAGCGCCGATACGTTCCTCCCTCATGGCGCGTTTGGCGTGACATCCGCCAATGTGCGCGCGCTGGGGAATGGCTTGTACGTGGATGCCGGCTCGCTCGGCACCTTGCATGCGGTGGCGCTCGCACACATGGCGGCCATTCCTTTCCGGCACGGCTTGTACAGCCACAACGATGCTCGGGTGGCGGTGTTGCAGGCAGGGGCGCGCAGCCAGCTGTTGCGGATGGCGGCGGCCTTGCCGGCCAGTCCGCTGCCGTGCGCGATCGTCAACCGGCTCGGTGTTCCGGTCGGTGTCGCCGCCGATCCGCCGGCCGAGGGTGGCGTGGTCTGCCGACCTGTCGACCGGTTCGCGGATGTGGGCCTGCCCGCCGCCGGGCTCGACGGCATTCGCCATGGGTATGGCGTGAAGCCGGGACGCACGATGGTGGACGATCTGCCCGGAACATTCGCGGCCATCGAGGGCCTGATCCACGCGGACGCCGGCGTCGTCTTCGCGCAGGCGGCGTTCACCGGCCGCGAGGACCGGCAGTTCGACACGCACCACGACGATGGCGGCAAGCTGGCGCGCGAGATCATGGCGCCGATCACGCCGGGTCTGGCCGTATTCCTGCAACGCATGCTGAACTTGCGCGGACGCAACGTGGTGACGGTGCTGACCGGCGAGTTCAGCCGCACGCTGCCGGGTGCCGACCACGCGAAGGGCGGCACTGCGACGGTGATCGGCAAGTACGTCAGGACGGGCAGCGCCGGCCGACAGCTGCCCGATGGCTCGCCGCCGGAGGATGCGGCGCCCGCTGAGGCGCTATGGGCTTATCTCGCGGCGGCCCTGCGCATCGAAGGAGCGTCGCCGTTCGGCGCCAACCCGCACCCGCAACTGCTGCTTTGACGTAGGTTGGGGTGAGCCGCAGGCGACTGCGAAGGCAGGATGCCGTAGCGAACATCCGCGTAGCGGATGGCCCGAAGGGCGGGCTGCTGAGGCAGCCCGTAACCCCAACCTACCCTGCTCGTCATTCCTGCGCAGGCAGGAATCCAGTCGCGAAAACCCAGGGTTTTCGCGACAACATCGGTCCGGCTTTTCGCGACTATCGAGCGATGTCGTTACTGGATTCCTGCCTGCGCAGGAATGACGAGCAGTGAGCTTACTTGCCGCTCACCTGCTTCACCCACGCCTCATACGCCGGCCGCTCCACCGGCACCCCGTCCGCATTGCAGCTGCCAAGCC
>NZ_FONH01000011.1 GCF_900112865.1 Dyella marensis
GAGGGAGGTGTGGATCCTCGCGAAGATTGAACGAGAGCACGCGGCGCAGCCGCGGCATTCCGCTTGTGCGCTTTTGCTTCGGCTTTTGATCTGCAACCCCCTTGGCGCGGCGGTGAGGGCTGGACGATCAGGCCCCGAAGGGGGCGAGGACAGGAGTCCTCGCCTTTTTGACGGGACATGGATGTCCCGTCAAAAAGCCCGGCCAGCCCTCACGTACCCGCAGCAGCGAAGCTGCGGAGGGCGCCGTGCAGGGTGCCCTTCTCTTTGCCTACTTTCTCTTGGGCAAGCAAGAGAAAGTAGGTCGGGCCGCGGCAGCGGCACGAAACACTCGCCTACGGCGAGACAAAGCTGCGCGCAACGCGACAATCAGACGTGGTCGTTACTGGATCCCGGCCTACGCCGGGATGACGAGCAAAAAAGCGGGCACGCCGAGGCGGCCCCATGGCGCCAAGCGCCATTTGATAAGATCGCCATCCGCCACTCGCCGCGCGCACCTCGCATGCTCAACCCGCAACAGCTAGCCGCAGTCGAGCACTGCGACACCCCCCTGCTCGTCCTCGCCGGCGCCGGTTCCGGCAAGACCAGCGTGATTACCCAGAAGATCGCCTACCTGATCCAGCGCCGCCGCCTGGCCCCGTCCAGGATCGCCGCCATCACCTTCACCAACAAGGCGGCGAAGGAAATGCGCGAGCGCGTGGCCAAGCTGATCAGCAGCGAGGACGCCGCCGCGCTCACCGTGTGCACCTTCCACGCGCTGGGCCTGAAGTTCCTGCAGATCGAGCATGCGCGCGCCGGCCTGCGCAAGGGCTTTTCGGTGCTCGACGCCGACGACAGCGAAGTGATCCTGAAGGAACTGGCGCCCAAGGGCGCCAAGCCGGACGTGCTGTTCGGCATCCGCAGCCTGGTCAGCCGGGCCAAGAACGCCGGTCTCTCGCCGGAAGAAGCCACTGCCGCCGCGCGCAGCCCACGCGAGATGGATGCGGCGATGATCTACACGCTCTACCAGGCGCGCCTGGCCGCGTTCAATGCGGTCGACTTCGACGATCTGATCCGCCTGCCGCTGCGCATCCTGGAGAGCGACGAGGAATGCCGCGCCGCCTGGCGCGAGCGCCTGCGCTATCTGTTGGTGGACGAATACCAGGACACCAACGACGCGCAGTACCGCCTGCTCAAGGCCCTGGCCGGCGAGCGCGGCGGCTTCACCTGCGTGGGCGACGACGACCAGTCCATCTACGCCTGGCGCGGCGCCAACCCGGAGAACATCGACCAGCTGAGCAAGGACTGGCCGTCCCTGCGCGTGATCAAGCTGGAACAGAACTACCGCTGCGGCCGCCGTATCCTGCGCGCGGCCAACAAGCTGATCGCCAACAACCCGCACCTGCACGAAAAGAAACTGTGGAGCGAGCACCCGGAAGGTGCGCAGATCCGCGTGCTGGAGTGCAAGGACAACGAGCACGAGGCCGAACGCGTCGCCGCCATCGCCGTCACCCTCGCCGAGAAGCACAAGGCGCGCTGGCACGAGATGGCCATTCTCTATCGCGGCAACTTCCAGGCCCGTCCGCTGGAGAAAGCGCTGCGCCTGGCGCGCGTGCCGTATCACCTGACCGGCGCGCTGAGCTTCCTGGACCGCGCCGAGGTGAAGGATCTGCTCTGCTATCTGCGCCTGCTGACCAACCCCAGCGACGATGCCGCCTTCCTGCGCGTGGTGAACGTGCCCAAGCGCGAGATCGGCGCGACCACGCTGGAAAAGCTCGGCCAGATTGCGCAGACGCGCAATGCCTCGCTGCTGGATGCCGCGCGCAGCGACGGCGTACTGCGTCAGCTCTCGCCGCGCCCCGCCGCTGCGCTGGCCGGCTTCACCACGCTGATGGATGAGCTGCGCAGCGCTTCGCTGCATGCGAGCGCGGCCGACCTGGTGGAGACCGTGCTCAAGCGTACCGGCTACGCCAGCGAGATCGCCGCCAGCACCACCGACGCCGCGCTGCGCGAGCGCCGCCTGGGCAACCTGCGCGAGCTGGCCGACTGGTTCCGCGCCATGCAGCGCAACGACAGCACCACCGGCGACCTCGCCGCGCAGCTGGCCCTGCTCAGCCACGCCGACCGCGACGAGCCCGGCAACGCACTGCGCATGATGACGCTGCACGCGGCCAAGGGCCTGGAGTTCCGCTTCGTCTTCATCGTCGGCTGCGAAGAGGGCACCTTGCCGCACGACGGCGCCATGGACGAAGGCCGCGTCGACGAGGAACGCCGCCTGATGTACGTCGGCATCACCCGCGCCAAGGAAATGCTCACCCTGTCGTGGTCGTCCAAGACCAAGCGCTACGGCGAGGTGCACAGCAACCAGCCCAGCCGCTTCCTGCACGAACTGCCGCAGGACGACCTGCACTGGCAGGGCAAGGATCCGGAAGCGGACAAGGAAGTGGTGCGCGAGACGGCCGAGTCGCATATGGCGAAGATCAAGGCGATGCTGGCGGGGGGCGGTTAGGGCCACCTCTGCGTCATTCCGGCGCAGGCCGGAATCCAGTGGCGTTATCGCAGGGTCGTCGCGTAGAGCAGAAAGGCCGGCTCCGCGGCGCCCGCGTCTTCCTGCAGCGCTTCGCCACTGGATTCCGGCCTGCGCCGGAATGACGAGTGGGTGGAGACTGCGGCAAGCCCGCACCACAACTCAATGCCGCCGGCGACGCCGCCGGTGCTCCATCATCGTCCCGATGATGCTACCCGGGTTCGCCGCATTGACCACGATGGTCGGATAGTCGGCATTGAGCGGCACCAGTTCGATGATCTCCTGCCCTTCCGGATCGCGGCCGCGGTTGCGGTACTTCTTGAAGGTGGCGCTGCCGTCGCTCTCGATGCGCGCCACCACGAAATCGCCCGGCAGCGGTTTCACCGCGGGGTCGATGATCACGATGTCGCCGGGGTGGAATTCCTCCAGCATCGATTCGCCGGTGATCTCCAGCGCGAAGGCCAGCCGGCCCAGGTCGCGCGCCAGCTCCGCATCCACGCTGACGCTCTGCTCGGCATAGCCGCGCGGATAGGGATCGGCCGCCTCGCGGCCGTAGCCGGCCTGCACCATCGAGATCACCGGCAGCTGGCGCACGTCCGGCTGGGCGGCGCGCAGGCCGTCGGGCACTTCGCCGCGGCTGTCGTCCTCCTTGCCGGTGCGCAGGTAGCGCACCGAGACGCCCATGATGCCGGCGGCCATCTCAAGCGCCGCGACGCGGATGTTGTCTGCTTCGATGACGCCAGCTTCCCACTGGCTGATCGCCGAACCGGAATAACCGATGCGACGGCCCAGGGCCCGCTGGGAAATGCCCGCGCGCTCGCGGGCGGCTTTGAAGCGTTCGGCGAAGTTACTCATGCGTTAAGTCTACTTGTCGTTCTGATAAGTGTAATTGACAAACGGTGCCAAGTAAACTTATCATTGTCCCACGGGAAACGTCCGATCACCGACGCCCTCCCGGCGCTCCATCCATCGCAAACCAGGGAGGAATTCGATGAACGTACGCAAGCTCCTGGCCCGCCTGAACCCTTCGATCGCGCGCTTCGAAGTGCACCACGGCGGCCAGCCCGAACTCACTCCCCAGGACATCGCCGGCGCCTTGGGCATGATCGACGACCGCCTCGCCCGCGAGGTGCTGTGCACCGTGTGGTGGCCCGACGGCGCGCAGCTGCAGCGCGCCGAGCTGGACCGCATCGTGCGCGAGGCCCAGCTGCGCGAATGGATGCGCCTGCGCCGCGAGCTGGAAGCGGCGAAGCTCGCCCTGCACGTGGCGCAAGACGATATCGACGGCACCTACGGCACCCGCGCCGGCCAGCGCGCCACCCTGCAACGCGCCACCGAGACGCTGGACGAAGTGAAGGCGCGCCAGTGGCCCGCAGTCGGGCCGATCTATCGCGCGGTGCGCGTGGCCGTGCTGGCCGAACTGGCGACGCCCAGCCTGTGCCCGCACTGCGAAGGGCGCGGCGAAGTGTTCGTGCAGGATCGCCTGTTGATTTGCCAGCATTGCGAAGGCCATGGCCGCACGCCGGTGAGCGATCGCAAGCGCGCGGCGATGATCGAGCGCGACGAAGCCGGCTATCGCCGCGTGTGGCGCCCGGTATACGAATGGACGCTGGCCTTGTGCGCCGGCGCGGAAACGCGCGGCGCACGCGCCCTGGAACGCGCGCTGGCGCCGGCATGAACACCATGCCGTGCGGAATCGATACCTCCGCACTTTGCAAGGAAAATGCATAGCGTGGGATCGATCGGCAAGCGACACATCGCATCATCTTCTGCAGAGGCCGCATGTGCGGCCTCTTTCTTTTTCATGACGCGCCACCCTTGCAAAAACATCGCTGCGGAATCGACGCTTCCGCACTTTCCGAGGAAAATGTTCACCATGGGCCCATGAGCGAACGGCACGCACGCCGCGCTTCCCACGCGTAAATACGCGATGCCCCTGCTTCTTCACAGGCCGCCATGCGCGGCCTTTCGCATTTATGGAGACCACTCATGACCGAACCCGCCATGGCGATGGCGGCGGCCGCCAGCCTGGGCGTCGCCGCGTCGCTGCCCGGCGTGGACGGCAACGCGCTGATCGGCGCGTTCGCCGGCGCCACGCTGTTCGTCGTCTCGTCCAAGGAGCTGCCGATCTGGCGGCGCCTTGCCTACCTGGGCGTGTCGATTGCGCTCGGCTACCTCGCCGCACCGGAGGTGATGCGCTGGCTGCCGCTGCAGGCCTCCGGGGTGGCGGCCTTCCTCGGCGCGGCACTGGGCGTCACCTTGACGCTCGGCCTGCTGGAACGCGGCCGCACCTTCGACCTCGACGCATGGCTGCGCAGCCGGGGAGGCCCGCATGCGTGACCCGCTCGAACTGCTCACCATGTTCGCTTCCGCGTCGATCTGCCTGCGGCTGATCACCTACCGGCGCTCGCCCGATGCGCGCTACCGCCCATGGGTATCGGCCTGCGCCTGGCTGCTGATCGTGTGCAGCGGCGGCCAGGCCATTCATATCGCGCTCGGCCATGCCGCGCCCGGCGAAACCACGCTGTGGCAGCTCGGCATCCTGCTCGTGCTTGCCGCGCTTCTGCACATGGCGCGCGGCAATCTGGCGCGCGTGCTGAGGCTGGACGCATGAACACGGCGCCGGTGAAGACCAGTGCGCTCGGCGTCGCGCTGATCAAGCAGTTCGAGGGTTTGCGCACCTGCGCCTATCTGGATGCCGCAGGCATCTGGACCATCGGCTACGGCCATACGGGTGAGGAGGTGCGCTCGGGTGTGCGCATCGATGCAGCACAAGCCGACGGTTTGCTGCACCAGGACCTGCGCGCGGCCGAAGAAGCCGTGCGTGCGCTGGTGACCACGCCGCTGGCGCAGGCGTCATTCGATGCGCTGGTGAGCTTCGTCTTCAACGTCGGCGCCAATGCGTTCGCCGGATCCACGCTGTTGCGCAAGCTCAACGCGGGCGATGCCGAAGGCGCCGCCGCCGAGTTCGAGCGTTGGCGTTATGCCGGCGGCCGCGTACTGCCCGGCCTGCTGCGACGGCGCATCGCCGAGCGCACGCTGTTCCTGTCGCCGCATCCGGCAGGCATTGCGCTGCGGAAGTGACGCTTCCGCGCTTTCAGCCCTAATCTGGCTACAACGGCAACATTTCATCGCATCTCAGCGCATCGCATCCGAACCCGCCCACCGAGGCGGGTTTTTCTTTTTCCGCCACGGGAACCCGCCATGAGTTTCACCAACATCAATGCCGCGCTCGTCGCCGGCTACCAGGCCGCCGCGCTCAACCTGCCCACCGCCTACGAAGGCGTCGACTTCGCGCCGACCGCGGGACAGCCCTGGGCCGCGGTATCGATGCTGCCGCTGCCGGTCGTCGGCGGCAGCCTGGGCGCCGCGGGCAACGATCGCCACACCGGCACCTTCCAGGTCGACCTCAACGACGTGACCGGCGGCGGCATCGCCCGCCTGCTGTCGCTGGCCGACACGCTGCGCGGCTATTTCAAGGCCGGGCGCCAGCTCGACGGCAACGGCCTGCCGGTGCTGGTCAACAGCACCAGCCGCAGCGTCGTCACCAACAAGGACGGCTGGCTGCGCATGTCGGTGATCGTCGCCTGGACGGCATGGACCGACCACGGCTGAAGCATCGCCGCTTCGTTCGACCCGGTCCGCTTCGGACCCACCCGCGCGGCCGCACGCCACGCATTTCTTTCCACCAAGGAGCAACCGCATGACCATCGCCACCGGCAGCCGCCACAGCCTCGCCTACATCGCCGAGGCCACCTACGGCGCCACGCCCGCCACGCCGGCATTCCGCCAGCTGCGCCACAAGAGCACCACGCTCGCCCTCACCAAGAACACCATGCAGTCCGAAGAACTGCGCGGCGACCGCCAGATCGCCGACCTGCGCCACGGCACCGTCCAGGTGGGCGGCGACATGCAGGGCGAGCTGAGCTATGGCGCCTACGACGACCTGTTCGCCGCCGCGCTGGGCGGCAGCTGGAACGCCAACGTGCTGAAGGCCGGCACCGCACGCACCAGCTTCACCCTGGAGCGCAACTTCGCCGACATCGGCCAGTACCTGCGCTACACCGGCTGCGAGATCAACGGCCTGCATTTCGACGTGCAGCCCGGCGCGATCGCCAATGTCACCTTCGACGTGATCGGCCAGGCCGAAGCGGTCGACGCCAACATCGTGGCCGGCGCCACCTATGTCGCCGCCAGCGCCAACCGTCCGATGGACGCGCTCAGCGGCGCGATCAAGGAAGGCGGCCAGGTGCTGGGCGTGGTGACCGAATTGAAGCTGGACCTGGCCAACGGCATCGAGCCGCGCTTCGTGATCGGCAGCGCCAAGACCCTGCAGCCGAGCATCGGCCGCAGCAACCTCACCGGCACGCTGACCGCGTACTTCCTGGACGGCTCGCTGCTGGCCAAGTTCATCGGCGAGACCGAGAGCTCGCTGGAGCTGACCCTGTCCGACGGCACCAACAGCTACGTGCTGCTGCTGCCGCGCATCAAATACACCGGCGGCCAGGCCGACGTGGCCAACGACGGCCCGATCACCCTGTCGCTGCCGATCCAGGCGCTGTACGACAGTGCGACCGGCACCCAGCTGCGCATCACCCGGAGCGGCGCATGAGCGGCATGGATGCCTTCGCCATCCGCCAGCGCGCCAACGATGGGCGCCGCATCGCACTGACCCTGCCCGACGGTTCGCCCACCGAGCACTGGCTGCAGATCCGCAGCCGCTGGTCGGACGCGTTCCGCCAGGCGCGCGACGACGCGATGCAACAGGTCGCGCGCCTGGCCCAGGCCGGCGAAGCGGAACTCGAGACGGCACTGGAGCAGAGCACGCTCGCGGTGCGTTCCGCACTGGTCTCGGCGTGGAGCTTCGACGAGCCGTGCGTGACGGACAACGTGCAGGCGTTCCTGCGCGAAGCGCCGCAGATCGCCGAGCTGGTCGATCGCGCCGGCGCCGACGATCCGGCTTTTTTCGGCAACGCCTTCGCCAGCTCGCCGACTGGCTGAAGGCGGAGCAGCAGCTGGCCCGCCCCACCGGCGCGGGCGGCCAGCCGCTGCAACGGCATCTCGAAGCGGTGCAACGCCAGCTGGGCCGCCTGCCGGCCCAGCTGGCCGAGCGCCCGGCATGCCCGGCGGAACTGGCCTACCTGGCCGAGTGGCTGGGCCAGTTGCCCACGCCGCTCACCCATACCGAACTCCATCACTGGACGCAGCTCACCGCCCGGCGACTCGATCGCTGGGAGGTGGAAGCGCTGATGATGCTCGACAGGATACGCAGCGATGGCTGATATCGACAGCAACAGCCTCAACAATTTCGTGACCGCCTTGAACAAGGCGAGCAAGTCGCTGGGCGACATGCAGAAGGCAATGGATGCGACGACCAAGTCGACGCAGAGTGCCGGCAAGGCGGCCGATGGGGCAGCGAAGGAAGCTTCCAAGGAAGCGGCCAAGCCCAGCGAGACCGACAAGACCGTCAGCGCGGCAACGCAGAAGATCAAGGACGATTTCGCCAAGGACGTCATGGCGGCTTTCAACGCGGACGGCAAGGCAGCTCGCACCGCACGCATCAAGGTTCGCGACGATCTCTACGGCAGCCTCAAACATGGTGTTGCCGATACGACGACCGCCGCGCTCGGCGATGCGGCGAGCACCGGCTACCGCGGCACCAATGACTATGTGCTTGCTTTTCTTCGTGGCTATGCCAAGACCCCCGGCGCCGCGCCGGACAAGGCAGCAGGTGCCGCGACCGGAGCGAAGCCTGGTGCTGCCGATGCCACTGCTGACGCCGGCAAGACCGAAGGCGACATAGCCAAGAGCACCGACTTCATGGTCGGCCTGGCCGAACAGGCAGGCGAACGGATCCGCGGTTCGCTGGGCAGCATGCTGTTCGACACCCTGGACGGAAACTTCAAGAGCGTCGGCAAGAGCTTCCGCACCATGCTGCGCCAGATGGCGGCCGATATCGCCGCGTCGCAGATCTCCAAGCTGGCCGGCACCGCGCTGAGCTGGATCGGTGGTGCGATCGGCAGCATGTTCGGCGGCGGCTCGACCGCCCTGCCCGGCTACAGCCCGATGGCGGGTGGCAGCGCGGGCAACTACGCCGCGTCGATCTTCTTCGACGGCCCGATGGCCGCCAAGGGCATGGCCTTGCAAAGCGGCATGCCACTGCGTGCCTTCGCCCGCGGCGGCATCGTCAACAGCCCCACCCTGTTCCCCATGGCCACCGGCACCGGCCTGATGGGCGAAGCCGGACCCGAAGCGATCATGCCGCTGGCCCGCGGGCCGGACGGACGCCTCGGCGTGCGCGGCGGCCGCAGCAGCGGCGGTGGCGGGGTCAACAACCAGATCAGCATCACCGTCAACGTCGGCGCCAACGGTAACGCGCAGAGCGATACGCAGGCGCAGAGCGACGACGCCGGCCGCCAGCTCGCATCGATGGTTGAAGGCAAGGTCAAGGAAGTCATGGCGCGCGAGCAGCGCCAGGGCGGCATTTTGTGGAGGATGCAGCATGCCTGAAGTCTTCGGGTGGATTCCCCAGGTGGAGCCGCAGGGCCAGACCACCTTCCGCGTGCGCAGCGCGCAGTTCGGCGACGGTTATACCCAGACCGTGACCGACGGCATCAACAACCGCGTGGACAGCTGGCCGCTGTCCTTCGACGGTGACGGCAGCTATATGGCGCCGATCAAGGACTTCCTCGATCGCCATGCCGGCGCTGCCTCGTTCCAGTGGACGCCGCCACTGGGTGCGCCGTCGCTGTTCCGCTGCGCCGGCTACACGCTGGTGCCGCGCGCCGCCGGCTACTACACGCTGTCGGCGACCTTCCAGCAGGTGTTCTCGCCATGACCATCTACGCCGATATCCAGAAGCTGGAGCCCGGCGCGGAGGTCGAGCTGTTCGAACTGGACGCGCGCTCGATTACCGGTGGGGGCGCAGCCGACGTGCTGCGCTTCCACGGCTATACGCAGGTCGGTTCGATCTGGTGGCAGGGGCTGGAGTACTCGCCCTGGCCGATCCAGGCCGAAGGTTTCGAGCTCAATCCCGACAAGCCGCCGATGCCGATGCTGAGCGTGGGCAACGTGGACGGACGCATCACCGCGCTGTGCCTGGCCTACCAGGATCTGGTCGGCGCGCTGCTGGTGCGCCACCGCACCTTCGGTCGCTACCTGGACGCGCGCAACTTCGCCGATGGCAATCCCACCGCGGATGCCACGCAGGAGTTTCCGCCGGACAAGTGGTTCCTCGAGCGCAAGGCCAGCGAGACCAACCAGGTGGTGCAGTTCGAGCTGGCCAGCGCGCTGGACTTCGGGCAGCAGCAGTTGCCGGGCCGCACGATCATCGCCAACAGCTGCAGCTGGCTGCAGCGCGGCGGTTATCGCGGGCCGTACTGCGGTTACAGCGGCGGCCCGGTGGCGAAGGCGGATGACACGCCGACCAGCGATCCGGCACAGGATGTGTGCGGTGGGCGGTTGTCGTCGTGCAAGCTGCGTTTTGGCCAGAACAACCCGGTTCCGTTCGGTAGCTATCCTGCAGCTGGCCTGTTGCGCACATGAACCCGGCCACCCTGGATGCCTTCCGCGCCCATGCAGTGGCCGACTATCCGCGCGAAGCCTGCGGACTGGTGGTGGTGGTCAAGGGGCGCGAGCGCTACCTCGCCTGCCGCAACCTTGCCACTACGCCGAGCGAACATTTCGTGCTCGCAGCCGAGGATTACGCGGAAGCTGAGGAGGCCGGCGAGATCGTTGCCGTCATGCATTCGCATCCCGATGCACCGGCGCGCGCGTCGGAAGGCGACCGGGTGGCGTGCGAGGCATCCGGGTTGCCGTGGTGGATCGTGTCGGTGACGCCCGGGATGGATGGCACGCCCCAGGCCGGCGAGTTGTCCTGCATCGAGCCGAGCGGCTACGAAGCGCCCTTGGTCGGCCGGCCATTCCATCACGGCGTGCTGGATTGCTGGACCTTGTGCCGGGACTGGTATGCGCGCGAATGGGGGCTGGCGTTGCCGGACCCGGTGCGGCACGACAACTGGTGGGATGACGGTTGCTCCGATCTCTATACGGAGAATCTCGCCGCTGCCGGATTCGCGCCTGTCGCTGCCGGGGATATCCAATGCGGCGATCTGATCTTGATGCAGATTCGCAGCCGGAACCTCGTGCCTAACCATGCCGGCATTTATCTCGGCGATGGCTTGATGCTGCATCACATGTATGGGCGGCTTTCCAGTCGCGACGTGTATGGCGGCTATTGGGTCGAGAACACGAGGCTAGTGGCGCGCCACGCGAGGTGAGGCGACTCGATGCCCCTAATCACAAGAGCCCTGCTTAGCGGGGCTTTTTATTGAACGGTGAATTCAATGCAACAACTACGCACTGTGCGCCTCTATGGCGTACTCGGCTCGAAGTTCGGCAGAACGTTCAAGTTCGCGCTCGACTCCAATACGCCCTCGGAAGCTATCGCCGCACTGTCCGCTCAGCTATCGGGTTTCCGCGAATTTCTACTGAAAGCAAAGGATCGCGGCCTTGGTTTCTCGATCTTCGTGGGAAAGAAGAACCTGAAAGAAGAACAGCTCAACGAGCCGAGCGGGTCAGAGGACATCCGCATTGCCCCGATGCTTATCGGCAGCAAGAACGGCGGTCTCTTTAACGTCATTCTCGGCGCCGCCATCATCGCCATTGCCTACATCAATCCGTTCGGCATGCTGACTGGCCCCATTGTTTCGTACATGTATGGCATGGGAGCTAGCATGATGATCAACGGCGCCGTCCAGTTGCTCTCGCCGCAACCCAAGGGCCTCAAAGTCGGCGACCGCCCCGACAACCAACCCAGCTACGTCTTCAACGGCGCCGTCAATACGCAGGCCCAGGGCAACCCCGTTCCCGTACTCTACGGCCGGATGATCGTCGGCTCCGCCGTGGTCTCCGCCGGCATCCATGCCGAGGACTATGCGCCAGCCACCGCCGGTGTCGGCGGCGGCGTGAATCTCAACGGCCGCGTGCTCAAGAATTTCTACGAGAGGTAGACATGACTTCCACTCTTCAAGGCGCCAAGGGCGGCGGCAAGCAGCGCACGCCCGTCGAGTCGCCGGACAGCCTGCGCTCGATCGCCTATTTCCGCATCCTGGACTTGGTCAGCGAAGGCGAGATCGGTGGCCTGGTCAACGGGCTGCAGTCGATCTATCTCGACGAGACGCCGCTGGCCAATCCGGACGGCTCGCTCAACTTCCAGAACGTGCACGTGGAAACGCGCACCGGCACGCAGGACCAGGAGGAAGTGCCTGGCTACCCGGCGGTGGAGAACGAGATCAATGTCGGCGTGGAGCTCAAGCAAAGCACGCCGTGGATCCGCTCGCTCAGCAATACCTCGCTGTCGGCGGTGCGCATCACCATCGGCGTGCCGGGCCTGTCCAATGCCAATACGTCCAACGGCGACATCAATGGTTACTCGGTGCAGTACAAGATCGAGGTGCAGACCGACGCCGGCGCCTGGCAGCTCGCCTACAACGGCGCGATCACCGGCAAGACCACCAGCAAGTACCAGCGCAGCCACCGCATCGACCTTCCCGCTGCGCAGAACGGCTGGAACGTGCGCGTCACGCGCATCACGGCGAATGCCAACAGTTCCGCGATCGCCGACATCACCACCATCGACAGCTACACCGAGGTGATCGATGCCAAGCTGCGCTATCCGAACAGCGCGCTGCTGGGCATCTCCGGCGACGCGGCACAGTTCAGCAACATCCCCAGCCGCGCCTACGATCTGTGGGGCCGCGTCATCCAGGTGCCGAACAACTACGATCCGCTGGCGCGCAGCTACAGCGGCGTGTGGGACGGCAGTTTCAAGCCGGCGTGGACCGACAACCCGGCGTGGATCTACTACGACCTCGCCACGCATCCGCGCTATGGCCTGGGTCACCTGGTCACCGCCGCACAGGTGAACAAGTGGGAGCTGTACCGCATCGCGCAGTATTGCGACCAGCCGGTGAGCGACGGCAAGGGCGGCGCCGAGCCGCGCTTCACCTGCAACGTGTTCCTGCAGAGCGCCAGCGACGCGTACAAGCTGCTGAGCGACCTGGCCAGCGTGTTCCGCGGCATCTCGTTCTGGACCGGCGGCGCCATCACCGCCTCGGCCGACATGCCGGCGGACCCGGTGTATGCCTACACCGCGGCCAACGTGATCGGCGGCCAGTTCACCTACGCGGCCAGCACGCGCAAGACGCGCTATACCACCGCGCTGGTGACCTGGAACGACCCGAGCGATTTCTATCGCGCCAAGGTCGAGTACGTGGAAGACCGTACGGGCCTGGCCCGCTATGGCATCCAACAGGCTACGCTTACGGCCTTTGGCTGCACTTCGCAGGCGCAGGCGCAGCGTGCCGGCCAATGGGTGCTGCTTACCTCGCGGCTGGAAACCGACACGGTGACCTTCAAGGTCGGCCTGGACGGTACCGTCGCCGCGCCGGGACAGATCATCCGCGTGACGGATCCCGCGCGTGCCGGCAAGCGACAGGGCGGGCGCATCCATGACGCCACGCGCACCGTGGTGACGGTGGACAAGGCGCCCGAGCAGGTGGCGGCGGGCGATCGCCTGACGGTCATGCTGGCTACCGGAGCATCGGAAGCGCAGACCATCACCGCCATCGATGGCGTGCGCCTCTCGGTGGCCGCGCCGGGCTTCTCGGTGCAGCCGGAAGCGGAAGCCGTATGGGTGGTGGAGAGCGACACGCTCGCCGCGCAGACCTATCGCGTGCTGTCGGTGACCGAGGACAAGTCCTCCAGCGAGATCAGCTACACCATCACGGCGCTGCAGCACGTGGCGGACAAGTTCGCGGCGATCGACAACGGCGCGATCATCCAGATCCCGCCGATCAGCTCGCTGCCCGCCTCGACGCAGGCGCCGCCGGCGAATGTGCAGCTCAATGGGCATGTGGTGATCACGCAGGGCATCGCCACCAATGTGGTGACGATCTCCTGGGATGCGGCGTCCGGAGCTACCGGCTACCAGGTGGAGTGGCGGCGCAACGATGGCGAGTGGGTGAGCGCCGGGCGTACCCCGGGCTTGTCGCTCGACGTGGAAGGTATCTACACCGGCTCCTACGTTGCGCGGGTGCGTGCCGTCAGTCCTGGCGGCGTGGTGTCGATGCCGGCCTTGTCGGCGCCGACCGACATCCTCGGCAAGACGGGAGCGCCGCCGGTGGTGGCCACCTTCAAGGCGACGCCGAAGGTGTGGGGCATCCATCTGGAATGGAGCTTCCCCGCCGGCACCGACGATACGCAGCGCACGGAAGTATGGCGCTCGAACACCGCCAACCTGCAGGACGCCACCAAGATGGCGGACCTGGCCTATCCGCAGAATTCGCTGGAGATCGACGGGCTGGCCGCGGGGGCATCGTTCTATTTCTGGGTACGCCTGGTCGACAAGACCGGGAATGTCGGTACGTTCTATCCCGATGGAGCCGGCCTGCCCGGCCAGGCGAGCGCCAGTGCCGCCGACTATGAGCCGGTCATTACCGGGTTGATCGAGCAGACCCAGCTGGGCCAGGAGATCCTGGAGGGTGCAAAGCTCGCCACGCCGGATATGGCAGGTGACGCAAGTGAATGGGCTGGTGACGGTTCGCACTTCGCTGGTACATGGACGCTGCTTGATGCCGTGCAGGATGGTGATCGAGCTATGGCGTCGCGTGTAGATCTGGTACAGGCCACCGTGAGCGACACAAGCGCCACTGTGCAGCAGACATCACAGGCGGTTGTGGATCTTAACGGAAAGGTCAGCGCCACATGGACAGTTAAATGCCAGGTCACCGCTGACGGGCACATCTATGGCGCTGGTATGGGCCTCGGAGTGGAGCAGCAGCCCGATGGCTCCTATCAGTCTCAGGTCTTGTTCCAGGCCGATCGGTTTGCAGTCATCAATTCAACCAACGGCCAGATCACTACTCCATTCGTGATCCAGAACGGGCAGACCTACATCAAGCAAGCCCTGATCGGAGACGGCTGGATCGACAATGCAAAGATCGGCGACTTCATACAGTCGACTGATTATGTAGCTGGTGTACGCGGCTGGAAGATCAGCAAGAGTGGAAACAGCTTCGAGCTCAACGGTTCGGGTGGTGGGCGTTTGTCGATAACTAACCAGCTTATTCAAGTGTTCGATGGAAATGGAACCCTGCGCGTTCGTCTGGGGATGTGGTGATGGCTACTGGACTACAAGCGTTTGATGCCGCGGGCAACGTCCTTCTCGATCTCTCCTATGTGTCACCCCGTCTTATCGGCACGGTCACTCTCACAGGCTCCCCTGGCTCGCTGGATCTTCCCTTTCTCGACCAGGGCACGCCGTTCATCGTTGCACCAACGCTGCCCTCATTAGGCTCGACACCATATGGACCGTATGCGCTTGGCCTCTCCTGGAACATAAGCGGAAAAACGCTTCGATGGACCTTCTTCGGTCAGTTCACGCCGCAAACGCCGATTACCATCTGGTATGGGAACTACTAAGAAATGGAAGCCAGATTTCAAGCGATTGCCGACAACGGGTCCATCATCATTGATTCTGATTGGCCCAATCTTGTTCTAGTAAAGAAGGGAACATTCATTGCGACATCAAATGCCGGCGCCGCGGGAAGCTATGGATTCGTCAACTGGGACAATCCGCGGGGAGGGCAATCCATCGTCTTCCTGAGAGGCGCGAGCTTCGCCACCATCACCAGCGCTGGCCCCAATGGCTTCAACTGGTTCATGCCAAACGGCTCAACGTCCTGCGATTACTACGCATTTGTGCCAGTAATCCAGTCATACGGCAATATTGGCCTGCAACTCTTCGATTCGAATGGACGCCTAACCTACGATGCCGCGCAACGCCCTCTACGTATCCGGCAAATGATTCGCGCTGGCGGAAGTATGTTCTGGCCGGATGCCGGAGGTACCGGATCAATTTATCCTTTCGCCCTTGCCAGCCCTTCCACAGCAGCCATCGCCTTCTCAGATCCAGGCATGTATGCCCAATACCTTACTGGCACTCCAGTGGGCTCGGCGCTCTGGCGTGAGCCGGCCAAAGTTTCCATGCGGCTCAATGGAAATAATGCCGAGATAGCTGTCTGCCAGAGCATCGCCAATGCCAATCCCGGATCGGGTGTAAACATCTCCTCACGTGCCGGTATGCAGCCTCAATGGCTACTCGAATGCGATGTTACCGGCCTTTGAACAAGGTCCGCTTGGATATCCGCGTTAAGCATAGTTCCGAACCCGGCGTGCAAACACCTACAACGCGAAACCTAACTGAGGCCGCCTAGAGCGGCTTCTTTACTTGGACTTCCAAATGGCACAGCAGCACATCAATCTTGGCACTCAATCCGACGGCAAGGATGGCGATACGAATCGCATCGCCTGGGGCAAGGCGGAATCGAACTTCAATGAGATCTATGGCAGCGCACTGAGCGCACCGTCGTTCAGAAATCTGCTCATCAACGGCAACTTCGACATCTGGCAGCGGGCCACCTCGTTGCCGTCGGCCGTCATCGGCCAGCGCTATTGCGCCGATCGCTGGCTGACGCAGTCTGGCGGCGGCTCGGCGAACAGCGTGGCTCAGCAGCTGGTGACTCTGGGCGACACCAGCTTCTCTTCCAATCCTCGTTATTACACGCGGGTTGGCGTGACGTCGGGTGGAACAACCGGCTCGTATGCAACCTTGTCGCAGAAGATCGAGGGCGCGCAGCGGCTTTCCGGCCGGCAGGCCATGCTGTCGTTCCTGTGTCGCACGGATGTACCCAAGAAACTGGGCATCGAAATCGAAGTCCAGTATGGCTCCAGCGGCTCGTCGCCCAACGACAGCTTTCCGCAGGGACCACTGCTGGATATCGGCACGGTGTTCCGCCGCTATGTCGTCCCCATCACTGTGCCCGCCCTGACCGGGAAGACGATTGGCAGCGGCAACGACTCGACAGCTCTGCATTTCTGGCTGGACTCTGGAGCCACTTACGCCGCGCGCAGCAGTGGCCTCCCCTACCAGAGCGGCTGGTTCGAGTTCGCCGAAGTGCAGTTCGAGCTGGGCGCCATCGCGACCGCGTTCGATCCGCGCCCAGCCGTCCAGGAGCTCGCGCTGTGCCAGCGCTACTTCGAGCGCAGCTATGACCTCGGCGTCGCCACCGGCACCAGGAATGCCAATGGCTCCGTCGTTGCCTATATGACCGGTGTCCCAGCCGCACAATACAAGGTGGGGAGCATGGCCTACTTCAAGACCACGAAACGGGCTACGCCCCTGGTGACGCCGTATGGGTACGCCACAGGGACTCCCGGCATGATGACCGACGGCAGCGGCATCGACACATCCGCCTCACTGAGCGTTGTCGGCACCGGATCGTTCTATATCTTTGCTTCGACCAGCGGCAGTACTACCACGCCGAACACCAGCGCGCACTGGACCGCTGACGCGGAACTTTGATTGCTGTCCGCCATCATTTTTTGGCTACATCTCCCAGATCGCTTATGACCATCCAGATCATCAATCTAGGCACTCCTCCCAAGGGAGCGGACGGCGACACCAATCGCACCGCTCTGGACAAGTGCAACTACAACTTCACCGATCTCGACGGCCGCGTCACTACCGCTCAAACCACGGCCAACAGCGCAGGCCAGGCCGCGAATATCGCCAAGACGGCCGCCGACACCGCCAAGGCAACGGCGGATACCGCCAAGGCCACCGCCGACCTTGCTCTGACCAGCTCCAACCCGGTCTTCCTCGGCAGCATCGGCAAGACCGGGGTTTACCAACAGTTCTCTTACCGCGTATCGAATACCGGAACCGATCGCGGCATCGGCGGCTCCTGGCCCGAGTGGACGCAGAACCGCACGCCAGCCCTGCAGCTCGACGCGATGAACAACGTCTGCGCCTATATGCTGGCCCGCGCAACTCATTGGGGTGTACGCCATCTGGCGGCCATCGATGTCTATGAAGGCGGATCCGGAACCTCGGCACCGCAGCTGCATATGCATGTGGGCAGCACGCAAAACGCCTTCCAGTTCCTCGAAGGCGGCAACGCCGTCTTTGCTGGCACCTTGACGCAGAATTCCGACTATCGGATCAAGCGCGATGTCGTCGGCATCGACCCTGCGATGGCCGCATCGAGCCTGCGCTCCGTGCGCCCTGTCGAATACAGGGACGACCGAGAACCGGAGGACGCTGCGCGTCGTGCGGGCGTGATCGCCCATGAACTGGCGGAGCCTTTTCCCCTGCTCGTCGAAGGCGTCAAAGACGCGGTGCGCCGGTCTGTGCGCCTCGAAGGCGATACGACTCCCTATGAGCCCGGCACGGAACCCGTCGGCTACAAGCCGCCAACGCAAGTCGCCTACGACGAACCGGTGCTGCAGAACGTCAACTATGTCGGCCTGCTTCCCTACGTCATTGCCGCGTGGAAGCACACCGACGATCTTCTGCAGCGGGCCATGGCACGTATCGCCGTGCTCGAACAACGGCCGTGACCCGGCCGGGGCCGAACGCACTGGCATTGCCGCCTCGCTCCCGCTAGGTTGTGCAACCTCTACTTGGCACCGGCTTCGTGCGGCGCCTATTGCACAAGGACGTCGCATGCTCCATCCCGCCCAGCGCTCCAATCTCCCCTGGCTCGCCGCCATCACCTCCATGCTGGTGGTGCTGGTCTGGCATTGCCTCACCTTCGGCATGATGGTGCTGCGCGCGCCGTCGGACAACGAGCAGATTCTCTCCTTCGTGGCGATGACGATCAGAACGGTCGGCGAAGGCGTGCTGGTGCATGGCGGGTTGGCATTCCTGGTCGCGCAGTGGCGCGGCGAGCGGAGTGAGGAATGGGCGTTCCGGCGGCCGCTGCTGCTGGCGGGGGTGTTCGCCGGCGGGCTGCTGGTGTGGAGCCTGTTGGCGATGTTCCTGTACCAGGGCCTGTTCCTGCTGATGGGGCCGGAGCAGATGGGCTCCTGGCTGCGGATCTGGATGTTCGTGCTGGGTCTGGTCATCGCCCCGCTGCAGGTGTGGTCGTCATGGCGCCTGGCCCTGCTGGTGTGCCGCGAGGATGCGATCGCGACGCCTCCGCAATCGGGCCTGCGCTTGCGGGCGGCGGGACTGGCGGCATGGATGCAGGCAGCGGGCACGGTGCTCGGCGTGTCGATGCTGTTGCCACTCGCCAATGCCTTCGACGCGTATTCGCCGGTGGTCTGGCTGAGCAGTTGGGCCGGGGCGTTGCTGGCCGGCGCGTTGACTTTCGGCGGCGCGTGGCTGGCATTGCCGCGCCACCTGTCGCGCCTGCGCGCAGGCAGGCTGCTCGGCGCCGGCGTACTGACCTTCGTGTTCGCCTATGCGTTGGCAGTCGGTGTAGGCGTCGCGGCGCTGGTGTTGGCGCTGGGTGGCCAATCGATGGACCAGACTGCAGCCATCGTGCTGATGGTGATGCTGGGCGTGCTGCCGCTGCTGGGAATGTTCGGCTTCCAGTGGCTGTGGACGCGCGTGCTGTATTCGAAGATTCGGCGCGCACTGACTACCTGAGCGGCCTCGCCGACAGCATGGCCTGGTGGTTCCAGGCCAGCGTTACGTCCTTCCAAACCGCTTCACTATAGGCAAGTCCGGCGCGACGCAGCTTGCGTTAGCTACGGCTGCAGCCCAGACATTTGCTTTCTCGGCCTCCCGGCCTCTAGCCGGAACGCGGCCTCCTCGTCATGCCTCAAGCTCATGGCGATTCCACTGCACTCAACTCATTGGCTGCCTCATGAGCAGCATCACAGGAAGCGTTACCATGCCTCAGCAACACATCAACCTTGGCACCCAATCCGACGGCATAGACGGCGACACCAATCGCGTCGCCTGGCAGAAAGCCGAAGCCAACTTCAGCGAGCTGTATGCCTACACGCCCGATGTCAGCACCTTCAAGAACAGAATCATCAACGGCAGTTTCGATTATTGGCAGCGCGGCACCAGCTTCTCCTCCGGCGGATACAGCGCCGACCGTTTCCTGCTCCAGCAAACGGGAACCACGATCGGCGCCTCGAGGCAAACCTTTGCGACCGGCCAATCCGCGGTGCCGGACAATCCCTCCTGCTACATGCGCTGCGCCGTCACCTCCGTGGCAGGCGCAGGCAATTCTGGCTACTTGGCGCAGCGCATCGAAAGCGTGGCCGCGCTGGCCGGAAAGCGAGTCACCGTGTCGTTCTACGCCAAGGCGGATGCTGCAAGGAGGATCGCGCTCGAGGCCACGCAGATGTTCGGCAGTGGCGGCTCGGCTTCGGTCAATGGCATCGGCGTCACCAGTTTCAACCTGACCAGCGGCTGGCAGAAGTTCTATGCAACCTTTGACATACCTGCCCTGGGTAACAGCACGATCGGGCCAAACGGTGACGATTTTCTGCAGATTGCGCTGTGGATGGATGCCGGAAGCAACTTCAACGCGAGGACGAATTCGCTTGGCCAGCAATCCGGCACCTTCGACTTTGCTCAGATCCAGCTCGAGACCGGCGATGTAGCAACGTCCTTCGACGTGCGGCCACAGGCCATCGAACAGCAGCTATGCAACCGCTACTGCTATGCATTCAAGGCGGCCATTGGCACCGGCATTGGCGTGGGCACGCAGCACAGCTCCACCAATACATTCGTACCCCTGCCGCTCCCAACCGCCATGCGGACATCGCCCTCGATGAGGAGCCTGGGATCGCCCATCCGCTGGAGCGGTGCGGCATCCAGCACGAGCGACCCCTCGCTGGGTGTGATCAATCCGGGACTCGTATGCCTTATTTTTTCAGTGTCCGGAGGCACGCAATGGTCCAGCGGCTATGCGGCGTCGATTGGAGGCTCACTCAATCTGGTCATGGAAGCGGAGCTGTAAGGATCTTCGGCAGCTCAATCGGACGCATGCAGGCGCCGCTTCAGATCAACCTCTCCGCCTCCAACTCACTCTTCAAATAAGCATAGTAAATCGGCGCCGCCACCAGCCCTGGCAACCCAAACGCCGCCTCCACCACCAGCATCGCCACCAGCAGCTCCCAGGCACGCGAGCGGATCTGCGTCCCCACGATGCGCGCGTTGAGGAAGTACTCCAGCTTGTGGATCAAGATGAGAAAACCCAGCGCCGCCACGCCCACGCCCAGCGATACCGACAGGCCGGCGATGGTGATGGCGGTGTTGGAGATCAGGTTGCCGATCACCGGCAGCAGGCCGACGATGAAGGTGATCACCACCAGGGTCTTGGCCAGCGGGATGTGGAAGCCCATCAGCGGCATCACGCCGAGCAGGAAGATGGCGGTGAATACCGTGTTGATCAGCGAGATCTTGATCTGCGCGAACACGATGTTGTGGAACGCCTCGGCCAGGCGCTGGCAGCGCAGGCCGAGCGCGGCGGCGAGCGGGCCGACCTGGTGCGCGGGGCGCGTGCGGCTGAGCGCGACGATGCCGCCCAGCACCATGCCGATGATGATGTGCACCAGCACGCGCGCGGTTTCCTTGCCCAGCGACTGCAGGCTCACCGAGTGCTTGTGGGTCAGTTCCAGCGCCATCACGCGCAGTTCGTCCACGCTGTCCGGCAACCAGCCCACGATCGAGGCGGGCAGCTGCTGGCGGGCCTTCTCGACCAGCGGCATCAGCTGGTCCTGCCACAGCAGTTCGGGATTGCCCAGTTCGGTGCGGAAGAAGCTCAACGCACCGAGGATCAGCAGGATCAGCAGGCCGACCACGATCGCCGCCAGCAGCGCCACCACCAGCACGCGTGCGCGGTCGCCGGGCACGCGCTTGCCGAGCAGGGGCGCGGTGGACTGCACGATCTCGTAGACCAGCAGGCCGGCGAACAACGCGGGCAGCAGGCGCAGGAGCATCACCAGCAGCAGGGCGGCGCCGGCCAGCACATAGGTGGTGATCCGGATCGGCAGGCTGGGCTGGCGGGGCTGGGGCAGGCTGGTTTCCATGCGGGGGCGGGTCAGTCCAGGGGGCCCTGAGTCTGTCAGCAGCGCATGGCGGTCGCCAGCCCGGAAAGGCATGGAGGCAGAACGACGCTTCAGAAAGCGTGGCCGCCACCAGGAGCCAGCCCGGTCTTCCCCGTGTCGTAAACTGCGGCGATTCTTCTGTCCGCTTTACCTACAGGGAAACCCATGCGTATTCGTCTGACGGCGTCCGTCGCCGCCCTCGTCCTGCTCGCCGGCTGCTCGGCGCAGCACACCGCCAAGCCCGCAACCTCCGCGCAGGTCGCGCAGGCATCCGACGCGGGCAAGCCCGCCGCTGACGACAACCTCAATGCCGTGGCCTGGACCCAGACCGCGATCGAGCACGACCTGATCTACCTGCAGACCTACCGCGACGCCCAGGCCCGCCTGCTGCCGGCGCTCAAGGACAAGAGCTGGGACGCGCTGACCAAGGAAGACCGCGCCGCCCCGGTCAAGGGCCTGAAGCCCGCGGTGGTACTGGATATCGACGAGACCGTGCTGGACAACTCGCCCTATCAGGCACGCCTGGTCCGCAGCGGCGGCGAGTTCAACGAAGCCGACTGGGCCGCCTGGTGCAAGGAGCAGCGCGCCCGTGCCCTGCCCGGCGTGGTGGAGTTCACCCAGTTCGCGGCGAAGCACGGCATCGCGGTGCTCTATGTCTCCAACCGCGCCAAGGACCTGGACGAGGCCACCCTGGGCAATCTGCGCAAGGCCGGCCTGCTGGTGTCGGGCCCGGAGGCCTTCCTGGGCCTGGGTACCTTCGTGCAGGACTGCGAGCAGGTCGGTACCGAGAAGGGTTGCCGCCGCCAGCAGATCAGTCGCAAATACCGCGTGCTGATGCAGTTTGGCGACCAGATCGGCGATTTTGCCACCGTCCTGGCCAACAACGCCGAGGGCCGCGGCAAGGTCATGGCGCCCTATATGGCCTGGATCGGCACGCGCTGGTTCGTGCTGCCGAACCCGACCTACGGCTCCTGGGAACCGGCCCTGTTCAACAACGACTGGGCGGCTCCCCGTGAGGAGCGGCATCGCTTGAAAGTCAATGCGTTGCGCGTGGATTGAGGTTTTCGCGCACGAACAATCAATGACTTAGCGCATCAAACGAAAGTGTTGCCTTAGCTTTCAGGATGCGGTTAAGATCGCCGCGCCGACCCTGCTGCTGACCACAGATACTGCGGGCAAGGCCATTTCCCTTCCGGCTCTGCCGGATTACCCCGCGAGGCCCAACGCCCGCGGGGTTTTCTTTTGTCCGGCCCCCATCGTCCGTAATGAAGTTCACGGATCGTGGACGTGGCCCGGAACTGGGACGACCTGCCCTTGTCTCCCCAAAGCGGGCGCCCTTACGCTCCGCCGCTCATCGCCGCCCAGCCGACTGGCGCTCCACTCCGCGAGATTGCTTCCCATGCGTCACCGACCGCTCCGTCACCTTCTGCTCGGGCTGCTCGCCCTTGCCGCACTGTCGGCCTGCCACGACAAAGACCAGCAGAAGGACGCCGAGCTCTCCGGGGGCGCTACGCCGGAGGAGGCGATCCAGGACGAGGTGAAGCTGATCCGCGCCGGCGACTTCGCCGGCTTCTGGAAGCACGCGCTGCCGCCGGCCGACTACGCCACCCTGCGTACCGACTGGCCGCGCGAACATCCCGGCCAGCTGCCCGGCGCCGAGGACCGCGCGCAGTTCGAAGCGAAGATGAAGGAGTTCACCGAGCCCGGCGCCGAAGACAAGCTCTATGCCGAGGCCAGGCCCAAGCTGGTCCAGATGCAGCAGCAGTACAGCGACCAGCTGCCCTTCATGATCGGCGTCATGCAAGGCATCGCGCGCAGCGCGATCGACCAGCGCAAGGACATGACGCAGACACAGAAGAAGCAGGCCAACGACGTGCTCGACGTGGTCGTGCCGTGGGCGCAGCAGCAAGCCTGGTTCGACCAGACCAAGGCCAGGCAATCCATCGCCACCCTGGTCGCCACCGCGCGCAAGCTCGACATCAAGAGCGCCGACCAGCTGCAGGCAATGGATTTCGACACGGCGATGCGCAAGTACAGCGCCGGCTACCTCGGCATCAAGGACGTGCTCGCGACCTACGGCCTGTCGCTGGACCAGGCGCTGGACTCGGTCAAGGTCACCACGCTGGAGAACGCCTACGGCTACGCCCGCGTGAAGATCGACTACGTACTGCTGGGCAAGCCGCTCAGTACCGAATCCACCTTGATGCAACAGGATGGCCGCTGGTACAGCGAGGATCTGCTGAAGAATGTGCGCGATGCGCACCAGCGGCTCAGCATGCCCGCCGTTGTCGCCAGCGTGCCTGCGCCTGCCAGCAGTACACATCCGGCTTCGATTCAAACGCCCGCATCGGACAAGCGTTAAAAGCTCATTACCCTACACCGCTAGAATCCTTCTCCCGCCGGGAGAAGGTGCCGGCAGGCGGATGAGGGTGCGGGCGGAGCGGTGCGCATCACTCTTGCGCTCCGGCCGTACCCTCACCCCCACCCCTCTCCCGGTGGGAGAGGGGCTTCAAGCTCTTCACCCGGTACAATGCCTGGATGCTGAACATGTCGACCGCGGAACTTCCCGCCCGCAGCCGCGCGCCCTGGTGGTTCAACCTGGCCGGGCAACTGCTTGAACCCTGGTTGCGCCTGCGGCGCGACCCGGCCGAACCCGCGACCCTGCTCAAGGCCGGCCTGCCGGTGTGCTACGTGGTCGAGCGCGATGGTTTTTCCGACGCGCTGATCCTTGAGCGCGCCTGCCGCGAGGCCGGCCTGCCCAGCCCCATGCAACCGCTGCAGGGCACGCGCCGCCGGCGCTCGATGTTCGCGCTGGTGCGCCGCGACGGCTGGCTGTTCGGCCGCAATCGTCACCGCGCGCCCACCGAAACGCTGAGCCAGCTGGTGCGCACGCTCGAAGCCGACCCCGAGCGCGACATCCAGATCGTGCCCGTGTCCATCTATGTCGGCCGCGCGCCGAACCGCGAATCCGGCTGGTTCAGCGTGCTGTTCTCCGAGAACTGGGTGATGGTCGGCCGCTTCCGCCGCCTGCTCGCCCTGCTGCTCAACGGCCGCGACACCGTGGTGCATTTCTCCACACCCGTGTCGCTGCGCTCGGTGATGACCGAGGCGGGCGACATCCAGCAGCCCGAGCGTTTCGCGCGCAAGATCGCCCGTGTGCTGCGCACGCATTTCCGGCGCATCCGCGCGGCGGTGATCGGTCCGGACCTCTCGCACCGCCGCACCGTGGTCGACTCCGTGCTCAACGCCGAGCCCGTGCGCGACGCCATCGCCGCCACCGCCGCGCGCGAGAACATCAGCCCGGCCAAGGCCTGGCGCAAGGCGCACGACATGGCGATGGAAGTCGCCGCCGACTACTCGCACCCCGTGGTGCGCTCGGTGTCGTTCCTGCTTTCCAACTTCTGGAACAAGCTGTACGACGGCATCGCCATGCACCACTTCGACAAGGTCCGCGCCGCCGCGCCGGGCCACGAAGTGGTGTACGTGCCCTGCCACCGCAGCCATGCCGACTACCTGTTGCTCAGCTATCAATTGCACCAGGCCGGCGTGGTGGTGCCGCATATCGCCGCCGGCGTGAACCTCAACCTGCCGGTGATCGGCCCGGTGCTGCGCCGCGGCGGCGCGTTCTTCCTGCGCCGCAGCTTCAAGGGCAATGCGCTGTACTCGGTGGTGTTCAACGAATACCTGGCGCAGCTGATCGACCGCGGCGTGCCGATCGAATACTTCATCGAAGGCGGCCGCTCCCGCACCGGTCGCCTGCTGGCGCCGCGCGCCGGCATGCTGGTGATGACGGTGCGCGCCTTCCTGCGGGCGCCGCGACGCCCGGTGCTGTTCCAGCCGGTATACATCGGCTACGAAAAGCTGATGGAAGGCAAGAGCTACGTCGGCGAGCTCTCCGGCAAGACCAAGGAGAAAGAATCGCTGATCGGCCTGCTGCGCGGCCTTAAGGTTTTGCGCCAGCGCTACGGCCACGTCGCGCTCAACTTCGGCGAACCGATCGAACTCAACCCGCTGCTCGACGCCGCCAGCCCCGACTGGCGCGCCGCCAGCGCCGATCCCGATGCCAAGCCGGAATGGCTCAACGGCGTGGTCGACAACCTGGCCGAGCAGATCCAGGTCAATATCAACCGCGCCGCCGACGTCAACCCTATCAATCTGCTGGCGCTGGCCCTGCTGGCCACGCCCAAGCACGCGATGGCGGAAAGCGACCTGCTCGCCCAGCTCGAGCTGATGAAGGCGCTGCTGGAAGAGCTGCCCTACTCCGACCGCATGACCCTCACCCCGATGGACCCGGCCGGCATCATCGCCTACGGCGAGCAGATGGGCTGGATCAGCCGCGTGCGCCATCCGCTGGGCGACGTGCTGACCACGGACGGCGAGCAGGCGGTGCTGCTCAGCTACTTCCGCAACAACGTGCTGCACTTGCAGGCCACGGCTGCGTGGGTGGCCTGCTGCTTCCTCAACAACCGCCGCATGACGCGCGCTTCGGTGCTGCGCCTGGGCCGCATCATCTACCCCTTCATCCGCGGCGAGCTGTTCCTGCCGTGGGATACGGAGGGCTTCGGCCAGCAGGTGCAGGCCACCATCGACTTCTTCGTGCGCCGCGGCCTGCTGGAAGCCAGCGGCGAAGGCCGCGTGCTCGAGCGCGGCCCCGGCCAGGACGATGCCGCCTACCAGTTGCGCGTGATCGCGCGCAGCCTGATCCAGGCCTTCGAGCGCTACTACATCACCATCGCCGCGCTGGTGAAGAACGGCCCGCACGTGCTCACCCCGGCCGAGCTGGAGAACGCCTGCACGCTCACCGCGCAGCGCCTGGCCCTGCTGGACGAGCTGTCCGCGCCGGAGTTCTTCGACAAGGCGCTGTTCCGCGGCTTCATCCAGAAGCTGCGCGAGAGCCGCATCATCTGGACCGACGGGAACGGCAAGCTCGACTACGACGCCGCGCTGGAAGTGATGGTGCGCGATGCGCGCGTGATCCTCGCCCGCGAGGTGCGCCACTCGATCCTCAAGATCACCCCCGGCGGCGACAGCGACAAGGAAGCTGGCGAGAAGGAAGCCGCGCCCGCCGTGACCGAGCCGCCTGTCGCCGCACCGGTGCCGGACGACGCCTCCGCCGAAGACCTGCATCGCCGCCATGTCGATGCCGAACATCACGCCCACGAACACGAAACGGTGCGCCCGGTCGATACCGAAGCGCAGCGCGACCAGGAGCCGCGCGCCTGAGCGCGGCCCATACATTTTCGAGTCCTTCCTCATGAGCGATCAGCAGACCACCCATTTCGGCTTCCGCGACGTCCCGCTCGGCGACAAGCAGAAGCTCGTCGGCCGCGTATTCACCTCGGTGGCCAGCAGCTACGACCTGATGAACGACCTGATGTCGTTCGGCGTGCACCGCCTGTGGAAACGCCACTTCGTCGCCATCAGCGGCGTGCGCAAGGGCGACCGCGTGCTGGACCTGGCCGGCGGCACCGGCGACATCGCCGCGCTGCTCAAGCCGGTGGTCGGCACCGAAGGCGAGGTGGTGGTGGGCGACATCAACGCCGCCATGCTCAACGTCGGCCGCGACCGCCTCACCGACCGCGGCCTGGTCGGCGGCCTGCGCTGGGCCCAGCTCAACGCCGAATGCCTGCCGTTCCCGGATAACAGCTTCGATGCGGTGACCATGGCCTTCGGCCTGCGCAACGTCACCGACAAGGACAAGGCGCTGGCCGATATCTGCCGCGTGCTCAAGCCCGGCGGCCGCGCGCTGGTGCTGGAGTTCTCCAAGGTGCAGAGCGAGCTGTTCGGCAAGCTGTACGACTTCCACTCCTTCAAGGTGCTGCCCAAGCTAGGCCAGCTGTTCGCCGGCGACGCCGACAGCTACCAGTACCTGGCCGAATCGATCCGCAAGCATCCGGACCAGGCAACGCTGAAGGGCATGATGGAACGCGCCGGTTTCGGCAAGGTGGAGGTGCGCAACCTCACCAACGGCATCGTGGCGATCCACAAGGCCTACAAACTGTAAGGCACTTGCGTAGGTTGGGGTGAGCAAAGCGAACCCCAACATCGCGATACGGCAAAGGTCTGTTGGGGTTCGCTGCGCTCACCCCAACCTACGATGGTTTTCCTTGCGCGAGCGCTTGTCCGCATACATCGCCGCATCGGCCTGCGCGATCAACGCTTCCGCATCGCGCGCATCGCGCGCGGCGACGATCATGCCTATGCTCGGACCCGCGTAATCGATCGTCGCGCCAGCCAGGCCGAAATGCCCGGTAGTAGCGACCTGCAGGCGCGTGCGCATGGCCCTGGCGGCGACATCCGCATCGCTGTCATGCGGCGTATGCGACAGCACCACGAACTCGTCCCCGCCCAGCCGCGCCACGAAATCCCCCGCACGCAACGCGCCTTGCAGGCGACCGCCGATCGCGGCGAGGAACTGGTCGCCCACCTCGTGCCCATGGCGGTCGTTGATCGCCTTGAACTGATCCAGGTCGATGAAGGCCACCGCCAACGCGCCGCCTTCGCGCTCCAGCGAGGCCAGGCGCCGGCGCAGTTCTTCCATCAGTGCGCGCCGGTTGGGCAGATGGGTGGTCGTATCCGTCAGCGCGCTGATCGCCAGCGAATCGTTGGCCTGGCGCAGCGCATGCACCAGCCGCTCGCGCTCGATCTGCTGGCCGATCAGCCGCGAGAACATGTGCAGGATCTTCTCCGCCCCGTCGGCCAGCGGCTTGCGCTCGCCGCTGGCAGCGCACAACGTGCCGTACAGCGTGCCGTCCTCGACCCGCACCGGCGTACTGGTATAGGTGGCGATGCCCAGCGCCATCGCGGCTTCCGAATCGGCCCAGCAATTGGCCACGTCGTCGGTGTAGAGCCGCCCTTCCTCCAGCGCGCGCTTGCACAAGGTGCCTTCCCACGGCACTTCCAGGCCTTCCGGAATCTGCAGGCGCAAGCTGTTGCGCGCGTACAGCACGTGCTGGATGCCTGCCGCGCCGTCGATCCGCGTGAGATAGGTCGACTCCAGGCCGGTCACGGCCTGCAGCAGTTCCAGCAGCGGACGCACCAGTTCTTCCAGCGAGCGAGCGCCGGCAACGGAATCCGCGAGCAGACTGATGAAATCGGGAGATGCGTAGCCCATGGCGGCGGCCGGATCTTGCGAGGGTTAACCCGTCGCAAGATGTTTCAGCGATGGGGACTGGGGTCGTCGTTGACCATAAAACCCGCCGCCGTGTCTTGCAACGGCAGCGAGCGCGACGGAGCGCACATCGGCGCGCGCTTCCCGCTTGAAACACCCCGGACCTATCCAGCCGCCACGGCCTTGCACCTTCCGATGCAAGACTGCGAAAGAACGCGTTACGAGCTGGCAGGCACCACGAGCACGCCGCGCACCTCGCGCCGCATCGCCAGCAGCGCCGCCGCCCACAGCCCCACGCAAGCCGCGAGCGCGGCAAACGCATTGCCCACCGGCTGCGCCATGTACATGCCCAGGATCGAGGTTACGATCAGCGCCACGCCCAGCACATAGAACTGCCAGAACGGGATCCCATACGCCATCGGCAGGAAATGCAGACCGACCACCAGCGCGACCGCGGCAAGCTTCAGTTCCGGATGGCCCAGGTTATTGGCCACGTTGATCGCGATCAGGATGCCGACGCCCTCGCCGATGCTGGCCCACCGCACGACCTTCTGCGCCCGCTCGGTAAGCTGATGCACCTGCCTTTCGCTGGAAACCGCGCGATGCACGCGCCGCGCATACAGCGCGAACGCCGCGAACACGACCACCGGTATCACGAGATACGGACTGCGCGCGCCCTCCAGCTGGACGATGCTGGCGATGGCGAAAAACGTGCCGAAGAAACTCATGATCATCGCACCCCAAAATCCCATGCCGCTTTCCCCTTCCTGGTGGTGTTCGATCGAACGATGAGCCGCCATCGCCTCTGTGCGGAGCCGCTCTGGCCCGCACATGCGATGGTTGCTTTGCAGTTGTCCCCTTGGTCTCCGGCCCCTGCAGCCGTGGGGCCGCGGCGGGGTGGAGGTGTGCAACTTCACCATGGCGTGGTGGCGGCCCACAAGTCCGGTGCGCTGGTGATAGTGCGTATATGACCATGCCGGCGGGAACCTCACCCATAGCCGGCGTCATCGCGACGATATGACATGCGTCAGGAGCAGCCATGCATGCCAACCCGAAGATGCAGGCGTTGTCCTACAGACAGCCAGAATTCGTTTTGATAGCTTGGTTGGCGTTGCTCGCGGTGTGTTTCGAATGCGCGTCGCGAGCAGCCATGGCAGCAATGCTGTGAGAGCGCGGGCCAAGGGTGCTTGGAACACCCCTGACCCGCTAACCATCACCAACTGTCTAAGGAGTTGATCATGGCTATGCCAGATCATACGGCACTTCCTCGCTCGCCGATCCCCACGGCGACACCCCCACCGACCATCCGGGCCGTCCGACGACACCGCGGACACGGTTGAAGAACCGCGGTTTAAGGGTTTTCCGTAGGAAATTTTCCGAGCCGTCCTACCCGGCATGTCGCCGTGTGCGATGGGGAAATCCCTGATCCCGCCACCCACTTCCTCAATCAAGCCGCCCGGCGCCCAGTCTTTGGGCCACCGGTGAACCCTCGAGTCCGTGTGATCGCGGCACGCCGTGCTGTTGGCGGCGTGCCGTTTACGGAGCGAGGTTGCGGTGCTTAGCAAGGAGTTGCTTATGAACAACGCTTTCGGCGAACCCTGGATCATCCGCCACACCAACTACTTCTCCGACCCTGGCGCGGGTCCGGATGAGTTGCTCAACGACGCCACCGAATGGCTGCATTACGCCTACAACTCGCTGAAGCTGCTCGCCGAGCTGGTGGACGAGCGCGGCAGCATCGATGTCCATCGCCTGCCGATCATGCTGGAAGGCATTGCGGCGTTCGTCGACATGGGCACGCGCTGTGCGACGCAAGCCCATATGCGGATGCAGTGGCAGCAAGTGCGCGCTGCAACGGGACATCGAGCGGCGGACGCGGCTCCGACCGAGCCATAACCCATCACCACCCGCTACCTGCCCCCTCTCCCCTCCGGGGAGAGGGTTGGGGCGAGGGGCCGGGCGGAGCGCAACGCCGAGGCTCATACGGCACCGCAGCGATCTATATTCGAGCGGCTCGGACTCTGGAAATGTCGAGCCGCTTCAACTCCGCCGCTGTCAATCGCGGAAGGATTTTTCCATACAGTTCCACCACCTCCGAGTACTCCTTCCGCTTGAAAGCCGACTCGGCCATGGGACGCACCTGTTCCGCGAGCACATCTAGCGCGTATTCATATGACCAGGTATGTTTTTTCTCGTCGAGAAGAGCAAAGAACTCGGCCTCGCCACGGAGAGCTCTTGGCGCGAATGTCTTGACCATTGCGCTTAACTGCTCAAGTCCCTCCCGCACCCCTTCCAAGGTGGTGGCCGCATACTTGCGATATGCATTCGCCGCAATGGGATCGGATACCCGCATGATTGTCTGTAGCGAATATCTCTCTCCACCAAACGAGATTTCAAAACCCAACTCGAACGATTTCCTGCCGTGATAGACATCGACTTCCATGCCGCTTTTCCGGTATCGAACGAGCGTGGCGTCAACCTGAAGCCGCTTAAAACCGAACCCCCCGAGGAAATCGAACGACTTCGTTGCTTCGTTCGCAAAGTTGAGATCAATGGAAACCCGAACCACTTCGCCACTGGCCCGCTTAACCATCATTTCAGAGCCACCCATCAGTAGGTTTTTGCGTACGTTTTCACCGTCATTCCGGCGCAGGCCGGAATCCAGTAGCGACACGACTCAGCTGTGCCGCACCCCATCCATCGCTTATTTCCTGGACCGTACGAGCAAAGACGGGACGCCTGAGCGATAGTGCCAAAACCGAGCACTTCGGTCACTGGATTCCGGCCTACGCCGGAATGACGGCAGCTTTCGATCGTCAGCTTGACTCGTCACCCTATCTATTTCAGCTCGAATTTATTGCATTCAAGCATCAAGACGAAAGGCTCGCTTCTATAGTCTCCGGGCGCGAATTCATGGCGAGTCAGCACCTCCACAGCAGCCAGACCAACGCCATCACCGACGCGGATGCATCTCGCTACTTGTCCAGCTTCCCCAAGACCTTCAAGAGATACATCGACATAAAAGTGACGACGCCCGAAAGAAAGAAAACGTAGAGAAGTATGCGAATGAGACGGTAGTCGAGGTACTGCAATAACACGAGACACAATGCCGATAGCAGCAGCAAGGCAACGAACAGTCGGAGCAATCTCGAGAATTTCATGGTTAGAAGCGCCCTAGCCGTTCGCTCTACAGCTCCGCGTGCTCGAGCCGCGGATCAAGCAGCTAAAAATCGATGCACTTCCTGACTTGGCCAAAATTCACAACCTCAAACGAGATGGTTTGAAATCCTATTTCGATGGTCCGCACAACTGAAGGGAAATGAATGATGCACCGCCGTGTGTCGCCATCGTCGGCAAACTCTATCCAACCGGGATTACCTACTTGAGTTCGAATCTATTGTATTTAAGCATCAGAACGAAAAGCTTGTTCCCATAGTCTCCCGGCGTGAATTCATAACCCTTGAGTGCCTCCATCGCCGCTCGGCCAATACCTTGAGATGGGTGATACGAAGCGACCCTTACATCGTACGCACCGCCTGAGCCATCGATATGAAATGAAACTATCGCGCAGGCACGAGATTCAAAGCGGCCAAACATCTGCGACGGCACGCTGAATTTGCCCCGCCTCGCAATCAGACCATCCGCATGCGAGGGCATCGATTCATACCTGTGCTCCATCTCCGCACATGAGCCGGCATAAGCATCGGTGACGAACCCGAGCAATAGCGGCAGCAGCAGCAAGAGCGGACTCTTCATGCGCATCTTGATCGACTTGCTCATCTGCGCCCTCTCGAACTTGGGCACGGAAAGACACCAACCGGCGAAGTCAAAGCACTTGGACACAGCAAGGCTGAATTGACCTCATCCCGGTCCATAGAACTTTTTCCTGTTCAATGCGAAGGCCGAGATGACGGCATGGCAATTCCCGTCCCACGGAAATAGTCGGGCGACATTTTGTTCGCAACACCCTGGATGACCAGGCTGTAGGTTCGAAAGCTTCCCAGGAATTCCTGCCGGAAGCGGTACTGCCTGACCACGCGCATCGCAGCCATGGCGAAGGCCATGTCTCCGGACGATTCGGCAACGGCCAAGTCGATCGGTTCGCCACGTGCGTTGATGGAAAACGTGACCCGCGCGCACTCCCATGTCCCCTGCGGAGTGGGCATCTCCCCGATCACCGGCTCCATCGGTACATGGGATATCACCAGCGATTCCGTCCGATGCAGCAAGGCCTGCTGGGCGGTGGCGCCGCAGTCGGTGGCGTCCGTCGTGGTGGCGACGATGAGTGCGACTCCCATCAATAGTCGGCGGCGCCAATCTATTCCCCTGGTCGTTACGCTGGCCATAGCTAATCTAAGGCACGCAAACCTTCAATCGATTCGAGGTCACTTTCTTGTCATATCCATGGAAATCCCCAGCCCTCGAATCGAAGTAAGTAACGTCGATTGAGTAACAACCACCCGACATTCCATACATGGCCTGGAGTAAATCCGCATCAAAGAGGCCGCCAAAGTACTGTCCAGGAAGCAAGCTGACGTACGACTTCTCGGTGGCCATGCTAGCGTTGACGTCTCCTCGCATGCCAAGTTCCTCGGTTCGCTTGAAGACCCTGAACTGCAACTGCCCGATCACGGGAGCCATCGACATATCGTGATTGATCCTCACTATATCGTGTGAGGTATTGACGATCTCCACTGCGTAATGGGCGCCATGCCGACGAAGATGGATGGCGATGTCACTTGCCGAAGCAAGCCCGGCGGACGTCAACAAGGCAACGAACAGTGCGGCCCGGCCTCGGAGCGTTCGCATTCTCATGGCGGCCACCGCCTATGCCCCGACATACGCATGCCTGTCGTCCGACCAACGCAGGACCGTGCATGAAGGTGTGCACAAGCGCAGCGCCTCGCGCCCTCTGTCATCGAACGACATTGCCGGCGGCGTTCGCGATCCGCGGTCCAGGACTTTATGGACGCCCGCCTCGTCCAGGCGATAGACGACGATGCGATAAGCGCTGCCAGTGAGCCACACGCTCACGACCCGGTCGGCGCCGTCTTTGGGCTGCATGAGGTAAAGCGGCCTGTCGATAAAGTCCTCGCGATAAGCTGACCGGCCGGCGCAGCTCAGCTCGCACGTCACCTCAAGGCGCCTAACAGCCTGGTCGCCGTTACGCAGAACATCGAACCGATATTGCTGTTCTCCCACCCATGCGGTGGATCGAAACTCGACGCCGGACGCGTGCACGCAAGCCATCATTGGCAACAGCGCCATCAGCCACCTGATCCAGCGATTCATGGATCTATCCCGTCCTTTCCTGGAAGCTTCGCTGTCATTTAGCCATGACCGACTTCCAGGATTTCTCAGCCGCCTTGCACTGCTGCGAAAGACTCCCTTCATTCGGCTTGATACTCATCACGGCTGAGTAGAGCTCCCGAGCTCCCCACCTGTCGCCCAGTCCCAAGACCTTCTTCTTTTCCGAGTCATCAGGGACATAGCCCGACAGCATGAGCAGCACAGCCGCGTCGAAGTGGCGACCGCTTAGCGCCATCACCAAGTTGCCCACTCGATCATTCTTCAACGACACGTTGACCCCGTAGTCCAGCATCAAACACATTGAAGATACGTCGCCTTGTTTCGCGGCCTCCGCATAGGGGTACCACCCACCCTTGATTGGCTCATTCGGAGAAACCCCGGATGCGAGCAGCAATTGAGTTATCTCAAGCCGTCCCTGCTGCACGGACAAATTCAGTGCGTAAGGCCCCTCATTGCGAACCACAGCCGCGTCCCTGAGCATCAGAACGATCACGTCCGCGTACCCCATCGACACCGCTCTGGACAGAGGGCCTTGGAGCGGATCATCAGCCCCCTTCGCCAAAAGAAGATCGTTCTTTGTGATTGCATCTTCTGAGTATCTGAACCGCGCATGCAGCTCTTCACTGCGCGCGATATCGGGCTGAAGCAGAAGCGCGGCCACGGCAAACCGACACGCATACCGTAAAGCAGTCACTGAGTCTTCCTTAGCGTCTCTGAAAGCGCAGCTTGCCAGGCACCCCTGCCCCCTTGGACGCAGAGGAGAGGCACGATACCGACGTGGTAAACAGATTAACTGAGTTCCTCTGGGAAAGAGCTATTCACTCAACTGTATGTGCCGATAGCTTTTTGCCGAAAAATAGTAAAGAACTGACCCAGATTCGATGGCCTCATACATGATCGAGTCTAACTTTGTCTTAAGCTTCTTGCCTTGGATATCCGAATTGACACCAGGATCAATCTTCCAAATTACGGAAAGATAAGAAACTGTCGATGGCCCGTCGAGAATGATCACATTTCTTTTGGCATCAGCGACCTTTGGACTATAGACGACCAAAATCTGCTTTAAATCGCCCTCTTTTCTATAGAGCGTCACGGCATATGATTTTTCTCCCTTTCGTTCAAAGTTGCCCTCCGCCACACCTGGACAGTCCGCGCCAGGGCGCTCACGCAAAAGGCTTTGATCATCTTCTCGAAGATCTTGTAGCTCGACGAGCTTCCATCCGGGAAACCTGGTGGCTAACGCTGACCCCACATTGTCTGGAAGACAGGGGCTGGCTCTGACAGCTGCAATCGATGAACAGAGAAGAAGCATGAAAATGACTGCCTTCATTGTCGTGTCCTCAATGATTGGCTTCTGGAGGAGGCAAATCGCCTCGACCGCCATTAATTCCGGGCCCCAATTGAATATGGTCATGGGGGGCGGTGGCATGAGCAGATGGATGATCCCTCTCGTTCTGGCCATAACCAGCCCCGCAGTTAGAAGCACACTGCAAGACCTGCTGCTCATGGCCGGGAGTCACCCTAAGGTCCGCCGCTTCACTTCTTCCGTGCGCGCTATTGCTGGGATGCTGTGGTATAGGCTCGTTCGTTGACGTCACGGTTATTCGCTCGCCCGGGCATTGTTGCTGAACGCAGTTCAGAAGTTCCGCGAGCCGTCCAGTAGCTTGCGGAATCTTTGGCTTGTACTGCAATACTTGTTGTTGAGGTTGCTGTTGAGGTGGAGGGGGTTGTGGCGGTTGTTGGGGCGGCTGGGGCGGCTGGGGCGGAGGTGGTTGCGGAGGAGGAGGCGGCTGTCCTTGCTGCTCCTGTTGGTCGGCCTCTCTCCCATCCGGATCAATGAACATCAGCGGATTGTTATTCGCGTAACTGAATCTATTGAATGAGATCTGATTGCCAGATGTAGGATGAACAGGGTCGATGCTCAAAAACCTCATGCTTAGCGGATCGTAGTACCGAGCTTGCATGTACACGAGGCCGATGTCGGAATCATTGACATGGCCTGTGTACCCGGGTCCATCTGGCGAGTTACCTAGAGAAAGCGAACCATAAGGACGATAGTCGAATATCGCTTCGATAGTCCCATTCGCGTCGACTTCAGCCAGCGGCGTCCCTTGAGGATCGGTATAAATGTAGGTCACCGTTCCGGCGCTGGATACGCCACAGCCGCCAGCCAGAAGAACGACCATGATGAGAAGACTTCCGGGTTCAATCCCTCTCATTATCGTAGAGGTAAGCCTTAGATGGCCTGCTCGATAAAGCTTGTTCTTCATCGTTTTCGTCCTTGCATTCAATTGAGAGTGAACGGTTCAGTTGGAATCGATCGCGATGCTCAACCCCCCACTCCACGCCGAACACCCCGACGCATTGCAAGCCCTCACCTGCACCGTCACCGTTCCATTGACCCCGATATCCGTCGCACTCGCCTGCGTCGCCGTGCCGGTGTACGGCATGGTCACCGTGCTGTCGGGTAGCGTCTGCTGCATGTTGTAGCTGGTCGCGCCGCTCACCGCGGTCCACGCGACGGTGTACGAACCCTTGGTCGAATTCACCGTGACGGTATGCAGCCCCGTCGGTACTGCCGGGATCAGCGCGACGCTGACATTGGATACGCCGCTCCACGGCCCGCAACCTCCCGCATTGCACGCCTGCGCCATGTAGCCGTAGGTGCCGTTGCCCCTGCCGGACGCACCCCAACTGGTGGAGCTGTTGGCTTGCACCAGCGTCCAGCCGCCGCCGTTCAACTGTTCCTCCAGGTTGTAGGAGGTCGCTCCGCTGACCGCCGACCAACTCACCGTGTAGCTCCCGGAACTGTTGCTCGCGGGCACGCTGAGGGTTGGAGCGCTGCCTGGCGGAATCGTCACGGTGACCAGGGAGCTGTTATTGACTGCGCCGTTCCAGCCACTCGCGTTGTAGGCGGCGACGAAGAACTGATAGCCGCCGGAGGTAGTCGCCGTCACGGTGACGCTCGTGGCGGAAACGCTGGCCACCAGCGTCCAGCCGGCATTGTTGATGTTCTGGTAGAGGTCATAACGGGTCGCCGTCGGGCTGGCATTCCAGCTGACCGGAATGGGACCGTTGCTGGTCGCCGGCACGGTGATCCCCGTCGGCGTGGGTGGCGGCAGCAGCACCGTGGTCGTGCCCGTGCTGCTCCAGCCTGCGCAGCCACCCACATTGCAGGCCTGCACCCGATAGTTGTAGTTGCCATTGCTGCGGCCACTCGTCGGCCAGCTGGTGTTGCCATTGGCTTGCACCTGGGCCCAGGTACTTCCGCCGTCGACGCTCTCCTGCAAGGTATAGCTGGTGGCCGTACTCACCGCGGTCCAGCTGATGGTGAAGCTGCCGTTGGTGCTGTTGGCTGGTGCCGTGAGAGTCGGCGCCCCTGTCGGCGGGTGCGTCACCACCAGCGCATTGCCGCCCGCCTGCCATGGACTGCAGTTGTAGGCATTGCAGGCTTCCACCCGATACGTGTAGCTGCCATTGGCCAGGCCGCTGAGCGGCGCGCTGAGTGCCGCACCGTCATACACCTGCGTCCAGTTGGTGCCGCCATCGCTGCTCTGCTGCAAGGTGTAGTGCGTCACCTGTGCGACCGAGGCCCAGCTCACTGTCGCCGTGCCATCCGCGCTTGCGGCCGGCACGGTGACGCTGGCCGGCGCCGGCGGGACCACGCCGTACGTGGTGTCCACGGTCACGGCCGACGAGGTCGCCCAGCCGCGTGTGCCATAGGCGTTGCTGGCCTGGACCTGATAGGTATAGCTGCCGCTGCTGGTTCCCGGACGGCTGATCGAGGTGGCCGTAGTACCCGACGCGATGGTGGTCCATGCGCCGTTATTCACCGCCTCCTGCACGTCATAGCTCGTCGCCGAAACAGTGGCGCTCCAGCTCACCGAGTAATTGCCGTTGGTGGTGCCGGTAGGCACCGTGATGACCGGCTGCACCGGCGTGACGCCCAAGGCGGAGGAGACGGTCCAGGTGGTGCAGCCGGCCGAAGCACAGGCCTGCACTTCATACGTGTAGCTGCCGCCACTCTTGTTGATCAACGCAAGGCTGTTGGTGGTCAGCGTACCGCCGCCGGCCTGGGCCCAGGTCACGCCGCCATCGGTGCTCTCATTGAGGTTGTAACCGGTGGCGCCCGCCACGGCGGTCCAGCTCACCGTGTAGTTGCCATTGTTGGGGTTGGCGCTGAAGCTGATGCTGGCCGGCGCGGACAGCTGCAGCGATTCGTTGCGTGCGATCAGCTTCTTGCCCAGGTAGATGTAGTTGGTGGCCTTGGATGCGCTGGCGTCGAACGCGTACACCAGCTGGCCGGCCTGGGTATAGAAGTAGTACGTCGCGCCGGCGCCGCTGGAAGGCGCCTTCATCACGCGGCGGCCCGAGGCATCGTAGGCGTAGCTGTCGTAACCCTGCGCGCTGGTCAGCTGGTTCTTCTGGTCGAAGTTCAGCGTGGTGCCATTGCGGTTGTTGACGTTGCCGCGGCTGTCGTAGCCGAGCGTGACGACATTGCTGGCACCCTGGGTGATGCTGGCCAGGCGATTGGTCGCGTCGTAGTTGTAAGTGAAGGCCTGGCCGCCGCTGACTCGGCTGCGGATGTTGTTGAGCGGGTCGTAGCTGTAGGTTTCCGTACCCCACAGATTGTTGGCCTGCGCCTGCGTCAGGCGGTTGAGCGTGTCGTAACCGAAGCTCTTGGTGCGCGTGCCGCTGGTCAGATCGGTAATGGTGGAGATGTTGCCGTTCTTGTCGTAGGCGTAATCCTCGCTGAGCTTCAGCGTGCCGCCATTGCCGTAGGTGAAGTTGCTGAGCAGCTGCCGAACGTTCTTCTGCGCCGCGTACGAGTCGCCGCTGCCATAGGTAAAGGACGCGAGATCCCCATCGGGGTAGTAGGCAACGCCCGTGGCATAGCTGCCGACCTGCGTCGCGCGCCCGAGTGCATCCGGCGCGTAGCCCACCGCCTCGCCATTCGGATACTGGATCGTGCTCACCGAGCCATAGGCGTCATGGGCATAACCCATGCGCCACTGACTCTGGCCGCTGACCTGCAGCGATTCGCCGGTGAGCTGGCCAAGCTTGTTGCGGTACGCCGTCCAGTAAGTCAGCCCAGAAGTGGCCGTGGCGACGTTGCCGAGCGCGTCGTAGGCATAAGTGGTGCTCTGCGTGCCGGACGGCGGAACCAAAGTCAGCACGCGATTCATCGCGTCATAGGTACGCCCGGCCTGCGTCGCCGCGGGCACTTGTTCCTGCCCGCAACCGGTGCCGGTGATCGACATCCCCGACGCCGTCCACGCCACGTTGTTGGCCGCATCGTAGGCTGTCACCTCGCTGCCGCTCTCCGGTTCGGTAGTGCGGCACAAGCGGTGGTAATTGTCGTAGGTCAGCGTCTTGGATACGTTGTCGCTCTCGGTGCCGTAATTGCCCGACTGGGTGATCGTGAGCGGATTGCCATAGAGATCGCGCGCCACGGCCTGGCTGATGCCCTCCGGCGCCTGCACCTGGATGACCGCGTCATAACCGGGCTGGTCGAACACCTGGTAGCTGGTCGTGGTGACGTAGCCCTTCGGGTCGGTGACCTGCTTGCGCGCGCCGGACAGATACGCCGTCGCGGTGGTCAGCGTGCCCAGTTCGGAAGGCTGCTGGGTCTGCGTGAGCCGTCCCAGGGCATCGTAGACACTGGAAACGCCGCTGCCGATCGAACCGAGATCCGGTGCGCCGCTCACCGGATAGGACGCGAACGTCTTCTGTCCCTTCCAGTCGTAATCGGTGCGCGTGCTGATGTCGGAGTTTGCGGTGCCGCTGATGGAGGCATCGCTCAGGATCGGGTGCAGCATCACGTCGAAATACGTCGTGGTGACGGCATTGCCCTTGGTAGTGATACGGCGCCAATGGCCGCCGCCGATGCCGCGTTCGGCGCCAGTCACATAGGCATAGCTGAAGCTCTTCGGGTACCAGGCCACCTCGTCGCCGGTGGGATAGGTGATTCCCGTGATGCGCCCGATGCTGTCGTAGCTGTAGCTGGTGGTGCTTCCGGCCTGGTCGGTGATTGAAGATATCTGACCGAAGTCATCCACCGCGAGACTTTGCGAGGTGTTGTCGGGATAGCCAATGGTCTGCGGGATGCCACGCTTGTAATTGCTCAGCGTGGTGGTGTGGCTATTGGGATCGGTGAAGCTGGCGAGTTGGCCCTGGCCGTCGAACGCATAGGTCATCAGCGTCTGCCCGAATCTCGAGCGCGACTGCAAGGTGACATTGCTCAGGTCGTAGGTGTTGATGCTTTCGGTTTCGCCGGTCGTGAGGTTGTCGGTCTCCTGCGGAAGACCCAGCACCCAATGCGGCAGGTCGTTGAGGTAGCTGGTCTGCTCCTCGATCGCCGCCTGGCCGGCAATGCTGTTGTAGCGCTTGGTCTTGGTGACCTGCGTGTACGCGTTGAAAGCCTCCGCCAGCCAGACATAGGTATCGCCATCCTGCTGCAGCGTCTGCTGGCTGACCGGAATCAGTTCGCCAAGCTGCGCATCGTTGACCACGACCTGCGTGGACGAGCCGAGCATCGCCGGCCACGGCCCGCCCGTGGGGTTGGCATAGGCCGTGACGGCCGAGCGCAACAGCGTTCCGCCGACGGCGCCGGTGTAGTAGTCGGTCTGCTGCAGCAGGCTTTCGGTAGCGTCGTAGCGGTTGCTGAAGGTGTACCGCGTGCCGTTGCCCGAAGGGTCGACCACGTCCGTGGTGACGGTTGACGTACAGCCCGCCGAGCAGTCCTTGTTCCAGCTCTCGTTCGGCGCCGAATAGCTGTAGTTCCAGGTCTGGTTCGCCATGCCGGCGCCGGAGAACATCTTCTGCTGGATGGCCGATTCGGCATACACGCGTGGACGCCGGCCCGGCGTAGTGCCGTTGCAGACCTCCGGCACGTACGAGCGCCCCCTGACGATGGTCTTGATGGAGAACGTGCCCACCAGGCCGGACGGATGCGTCAGCGTCGCCGACCCGCTCAATCCGCTGTTGGGATAGAGGGTGTAGGAGCACGTATCCGCGCCGCCATAGTCGATGACCATGTCCGGCTCCGCCGCCGGCAACCCGCCCATGTTGAACGACCACGAGCTTCCGTCGGGCAGTTGCACGCCGGTCAGGCGCGGGATGGTGGGATCGCTGCTGTAGCTGTAGTTCCAGGTGCGGGGCGCGCCACTGGACGGCTGCAAGGTGATCGAGCTGATACGGAACGAGGTATAGGTGGTCGCCGGCGAGGCCGGGCCCGGATCGCTGGCCGGTGCCTGCCACTGCACGTAATTGAGCGTGACCTGGCGGCCGTCGTCGGCCTGGATCGAGGTCAGGTTGCCGTTGCTGTCATAGCTGTAGTTGACCGTATTGCCGAAGCGGTCCTGCACCTTCGACACCATCAGCATCAGCGTGCGGCGCTTCAAGGCGCCGCCAGGCTGGCCGAGCACCATGTCCGTGCTCTTGTAGATCAGCCAGTCCATCCAGTACCTGGTGCCGTCCGGGGCTACCGCCAGATAGCCTTCGCCCGGCTGCCCGTTGGCGGTCTGCGCGAGGCAGCCGATCGACCAATGCTGCCTGGTCACGATCGGGAACGACATCGCACCGCCACCCGGCGCCGTCATCTGGGGCGCCAGCGTGTTCGACGCATCGCGCCACAGCAGATCCTGCTTGCCGCCGCCGGGAATCACCAGTTGGTAGCCGTGCCACCAGTCCTCGGGGTTGTAGGTCACCACCGAGCCGGGAACCGACACGTACATGGTCGGACCAGCCGCCAGCTCGCTGCAGCGCTGGGTACCGTAGAAATCGTCGATATCGAACCAGGTGTAGCTCGTCACGCCATTGACGACGTTCTTGGTCGGCGCGGACAGCGTTTCGATGTGCGGGATTTCCAGCGCCCAATCCACGAAGGCGTTGGCGTGGTAATCGTGGAAGGCGGCATTGACGCCGACATTGGGAATGCCGAACGACCTGACGATGTCGATCGACGGACCGGTGCCGCTGGTGCTGACGTCCTTCTCTTCGAACGACAACGCTCCGTTGTACAGGCCGATCTGCTCGCCGAACGGATTCTCGCCCAGCGGCTGGATGTCTTCGCTAACCCGGATGCGTTTCTTGTATTCGTTCTCGGGCGTCACGTTGGCCGCCTGCGACCAAGCGTGGGAGGCCACCAGCAATGCGATCCACACGAACACCCACTGGCCTACCCAGCGCCTGCTTCCGAGCTTCATCCGCTTCCCCTGTGAGGTGCGCACGACGCGGCTCGGCCGTCCCAAAGTCGAACGTCCAGGCACCGCCCGGACCAGACCGCCACTCCATGAACGCGCGCTTGCGACCGATCATCAACCCTGTGTTTCCCCTTGCCCACGCGTTGCGCGCAGGTGCTGGAGAAGCTATCGGCTCGGGAGACTTCATGCAACGCGCAAGTTATTGCCTTATATGCCATTTCTTGCGGCGACGCTGATCCGTCCATCTTTACTTAGCGAACGATTCGCTCCAACCATATCCGCAAGCACATGAAGCTCACTCAGCTCAAGCGCGTAGCTCTAACGAACTCCTTTGAAATGGCGCGCAAATTGAGCTCGCTCCCGTACCAGCAGAAGATTCTTTCCACCGATGCAGCAGACTCTTCGTCACCAAGCAGGAAAGCCCTCAAATAATATTTGGCAGCATGACTCAGGTTTTTCTTTACACCCTCGCCCTGCTCATAGCAGATGGCCAGATCGAAGCAGGCATAGGCCACGTCGGCGTCCGCGGCCAACCGCAAAAGCCTTGCCGCCTCCCTGAGGTTCTTTTTCAGAAAAAATCCATGTAGACGCCAGGTACCCAACGCATAGATCGAAAACGCATCGCCATCGTCGGCTGCCGCAGCCAGCAGCGCGTGCGCCTTCGCTACATCGCCACCACGCTGCATCAGCTTCAGAGCGGTTTTATATCTCTGGTCGCGCCCTTTCATTAAATCACTTAGGGACTTCGGGTTTCGGGGGCCAGGGACCTCTATGGTTTGGCGGCCGCTTGTTCGACGGCCGTCTGCTGGAGTCGCCTTTTTCGTTGCCCGCATCCTGCTTTCTCCGTGAATTGCCTTTTTCATGGCGGCCTTTCGAACTGGGTCGAGCATTCTTCGTATGCTCCGCTGCCTGCTGTGTTGTCGCCGTTTGCTGTACAGCTTGAACGGTCTTGACCGCTATAGCCGTCGCGGTCGTGGCCGCCAGCGCGGTACACGTCGTGTTTGCCGCGCATTGCGCGGCCGTTTCCGCCAACGCTCCGGTGCCCAGGGTAGCACCGCTCGCGGTCGCGCCCGCAGTTACCGTGGCGCTGCTCGCAGCGGCGCCTTCCGCAGCAACAGCAACGGTTCCTTCCGCTGCGACAACTTCGCCCGCTTCCATACTGGCAATGAGGTATTCGATCCCTTCGAAAGCCAGAATGGCTTCACCGATGCAGAAGTCCTCGATGCAGCGCCCGGACGGATCGGTGTGCGACAAAGGAGCGTTCTGGGCATAAACATATCGATTGTGGCCATGTATCTCGCCGGGCCTCACCGGATCCGGATCTATGCTCAGGAAGCGCCCCACCACAGGATCGTAATAGCGAGCCTGCATATAGATGAGGTTGGTATCAGGGTCATTCACATGCCCCGTATATCCAGGGCCACTTTGAGCGGTGCCTAATATCTGAGAACCATAAGGACGGTAGTCGTAGCTGCCGATGATCTTGCCGGTGCTATCGGTCTCCAGCAGAGGTGTTCCCTGTGGGTCCGTGTATATGTAAGTCACGTCGCCTGCATTGACCGATGTGCAGATCAGCAGGATCAGCATGACGAAGCTCTTCATCTTCACCAGCACTCTCCCTGGCTGATTGGCGACCGGCGCCAAAATCCGCTCCACGCTAGGCAACAAACGACCCCGCTTGCCTGATCATCGAAGCACATGGCGCATCCCTGTTCCCCTGGGCTCGCACCTGGCGTACCGCCCATCGCAAGCTAACAACTCAGGAGCACCCCAAGCAATGCGCAAGTTATTGCTGTGAAACGCAAAATATCTCACCCCAAGTCCAGTTCCCCCTCGTCGCCAATTTCCCCACTGGACAAGCCTTTACGCCTCCCGCAGCATCCCGCCCGATCCAGGGGAGCCCCACCGCATGAGCACCAGCGCCAACACCTCGCAACTCGAACGCCTCACCTTCTTCTCCGACGCCGTCTTCGCCATCGCGATCACCCTGCTGATCATTGAGGTGCATGTGCCGCATGTCAGCGGTGTCGATGACGCCTTGTACTGGCAGGCGCTGGCCGAGTTGCGTTCCAGCCTGTTCGGCTTCGCCCTGAGTTTTCTGGTGATCGGCATGCTGTGGATGGCGCATCACCGCGTGTTCGGCATGCTGAACGACTACAGCCCCAAGCTGATGTGGCCGAACCTGCTGTTGCTGATGACGGTGGCGTTCATGCCGTTCGCCACGGCATTGATGAGTTCCAATCCGTTGGCGCGAGTGCCGGAGCTGTTCTATTCGGGGACCCTGCTGGTGGCGGGGTTGCTGCAGAACCGGCTGTTTGCGATCGCCCTGCGCGCGCCCTATGTGCGCGTTGACGTGCCACCGGAAGAAATCACGGCGGCGCGCTGGCGCTCGTGGGGTTTGCCCACGGCCGCCACGCTGTCGCTGGTCGCCGCCTGGTTCGCGCCCGGCTGGAACGATTTTCTGTTGATCGGCATTCCGTTCCTGGTGCGGCTGTATGCTGCCGCGGGCCGGCGCCACGCGCTTCGCGAGCAGGTGGCCGCCGGCGCCTGATCGCAACCCGGAGTGGGCATGTCCACACGCTTTCGCCTGTTCGCCGCCGCGGCCGCTGCGCTGGGGTGGTTCGCGCTGATCCTGCAATGGCTGCTGTCGATCCAGCTCACCATGGAGAAAGGCGAGGGCGCGCTGGCCGGTACGTGGATCTACTTCGGCTTCTACACGATCCTGACCAATATCCTGGTCGCGCTGGCTTTCACCGCCGGCGCGATCGGCCCGCGCGGCATGGTCACCCGCTTCTTCAATCGCCCCGGCACCTGCACGGCGGTGGCGATGAGCATCGTGGTGGTGAGCGCGGTCTACAACGTGATGCTGCGGCAGCTGTGGCACCCGCAAGGCTGGCAGCTGTTTGCCGACGCCACGCTGCATGACGCGATGCCGCTGGCGTTCCTGGCGTACTGGTGGATCGCGGTGCCGAAGGCGTCGCTGGCCTGGCGGCAGATTCCGGCCTGGCTCGGCTATCCGGCCGCCTACTTCGCCTATGCGCTGGCGCGCGGTGCGCTCAACGGCTGGTATCCCTACCCCTTCCTCGACGTGACCAATCTCGGCTACGTGCAGGTGGTGATCAACGCATTGCTGGTGCTGTTGTTCTTCATCGCCGTGGCGGTGGCGCTGATGGGCCTGGCGCGCTGGCAGGCGCGGCGTGCGGCGCAGGCGTCCACCCAGCCGGCCTGACGCTTCCGTCACGCACTTGCGGCAGAATGCGCGCACGCGCCAACCACCCCGGACCGCCATGCGTATCCTGCCGATCGGCCTTGCCCTGCTGCTCGCCGCCGCGCACGCCCTTGCCCAGGACGGCGATGCCGCGGCGTTCTTCGTCAAGCTGTACGCGGAAAAGTGCATGAAGCACTACGCCAAGCCCGACGCACTGAAAGCGGAATTCGAAGCGGCGAAGACACCTGAGCTGCCGGCCGCCACCGCCGGATTCTTCCTCGGCGGCGCACCGGGCAAAGCTTGGCCGCAGAAAGGGCCGGGCGAGGGGCGTTTCGTGGTGTCGCTGCGCGACGACGGCATCTGCGCGGTGTTTGCGCAGCACGCCGACGATGTGAGCGTGGAAAAGCACTTCAAGGACCTGGTATCCACCAGCCCGCCGCCGCTTACTGCCGCCGCGGACAAGGACGAGCATGGGATGTCGCCGACCGGCCCGATCCACACGCTGAGCTACACCTGGTCGCGCCCCGGCGACGACAGCGAGTTGCTGTTCACCCTCACCACCGCCGTGTCGCCGGATGCGCCCGTGCAGGCGATGGCCTCGCTGGGGCGCACCAAGAAGTAAGCGACTCAACCGGCGGCGCGCAGATCTTCCAGCCACTCGCCGGCGAGGTGGGTGTGATCCTCGTGGTCGGTATCGCGCCAGGGTTCTTGCAACGCTTCTTCGTACCAGCGACGACAGGAAGGCAGTGCGCGCAGGCGTGCCGCATAGGCAGCGGACGTGGCTTGCACCGGGAGATCGTAAGTCTGGATGCGATAGACCACCGGCGCGTAGAACGCATCGACCGCGGTGAAATGCGCGCCAGCGAGAAACGGACCGCCAAAGCGCTGCAGCCCCTCCCCCCACAACTCGTCGAGCCGCGCCAGGTCCGCCTTCAGCGCCTCCGGCTGATGGAACAGCCGCACGCGGATGCCGCAGCTCATCGAGGCGTGCTCGCGCAGCGCACCGAAGCCCGAGTGCATCTCCGCCGCGGCGCAGCGCGCCCAGGCACGCGCCGCAGGGTCTTCCGGCCACACGCCTGGATGCCGCTCCGCCAGGTATTCGGCGATGCCCAGGGAATCCCACACCACCGTGTCGCCATCGTGCAGGCACGGCACCTTGCCGTTCGGCGCGAAGCGGCGGAAGTTCGCCCAGTTATGGTTGCCTTCGAAGGGCACCATCACTTCGTCGAAGGGAATGCCCAGCTCGTGCAGCAACACCCAGGGCCGCATCGACCAGGATGAGTAGTTCTTGTTGGCGATGTAGAGGGTGTACATGCCGGCCTCTCTCCGTGCGGTGTGGAAATTGACGGCTAAGCGTAAGCCGACGCGGGGCTGGAATGCAGCCGTAAAAATCCACGCACTAATTCAGGGATGTCTGACAGACATCCCTGGCGGCGCTCCACTATGTTCCCGGTCCGTCCACATACACCGGAGCAACCGTGCGGTACGCAATCAAGCTCGCCCTTGCCGATGGTGCGTACATCGCTACATGCCGCGACCTGCCGGCGTTCAATAGCGTTGGAAATTCACCGGAAGAAGCGTTACGCGAATCGGTGGATGCCCTGGTCCTGTCGCTATGGGGATATATCGACGAGGGCCGCCCGATCCCTGAGCCCTCGGCGAAGCAAGGGGACGAACGCTGGGTGAGCGTCCCATCGGGCGACATGGCAGAGATCGGCTTGCGTCAAGCCAAGTAACACCGCCTTCGTCCAAACGGTCAGGTATCGAGAATCACCAACGTACCCCGGCTCCCCGCCGCCACCGCATGCGGCACGCCCGCCGGCACCACATAAAGCTCGCCAGCGCCAACCCGCACGACTTCGCCGCCGATCTCCAGCAGCATCTCCCCGTCGAGCACCAGCAAGCCTTCCGGGTAATCGTGGCACTCGTCCGGATATGCCGCCTCGTCCATCCGCAGCACTTTGAGTCTGGCATCGCCGAAGCGCGCCAGCACCTGCGACGTCCACGCCTGCGGCAAGGCACCGGCGGCCTTGGCCAGGTCGATCAGCGCCATGCGCGCCTCAGCACTGCTTGGCCGGGGTCGCCGCGATCGATGCGGTGTTTGCCGGCGCGGCCGGGCGCTTGCGCGCATTGGCCAGGATCACGCCGCCGACAGTGACCGCGCCGCCCACCACGGTGAGCAGGGCCGGACGCTCGCCGAGCCAGACCCAGCCGATCAGCACGGCGATCGGCGGCGAGAAGTAGATGAAGCTGCTCACCTGCGAGGCGGAGGCGCGCTGCAGCGCCGCGTTCCACGCGATATAGCCGATGAAGGTGGGCGCGATGCCCAGCCACAGCAGCGAGCCGATATGCGCCATCGGCGCGTGGGCCAGCGCCTGCGGCAGGCCCAGGCCGAACGGCAGCGCGGCCAGCGCGCCGGCGAAGAAGGTGAAGCCGGTGACGCCGAGCATGCTGTTGCGCGCGAACAGCGGCTTCTGGCCGACGAACAGCACCGCCGAACAGACCACGCTTACCAGCACCAGCGCGGCCATCGGCTCGAACTTCACGCCCTTGCCGCTGGCCAGCACCACGACCACCACGCCGAGCAAGGCGATGCCGAGGCCGGTCAGCGTGCGCGCGGACAAGCGCTCGCGCAGCCACACCGCGGACAGCGCCGCGGTGGCGGCGGGAATCAGCGAGATGATGATCGCCGCGGTACCGCTGGCCACGCGTGTTTCGGCAGTGTTGAGGCACAGGTGATAGGCGGTCAGGCCCAGCACGCCGAGCACGGCCAGCTGCGGCCAGTCCTTGCGCGCCGGCAGCGGCACCCGCTTGACCAGCAGCAGCACGGCGAAGCAAAGCGCGCCAATGCCTAAGCGCGCGAAGGCCACTTCGCCCGGGGTGAACGAGCCCAGTGCGTGGGCGATCGCGGCATAGGCCGAGGACCAGGTAAGCAGGGCGATGCCGATATAGATCAAGGCGCGCCCGTCGAGGCGTTCCGGGGTGCTCATGGGGGTGATTCCTGGGGCGGAAACAGAGAGAAATCGTAGATCGGAGCCGGTCACCCCGGAATGATGAATCAGCGTAGGATGGGCATGTTTCGCCAACGATCGAACTATCCAATGAACGCTCTCACCTACGATTCGAAACCGTCCTGGGACGCCAAGGATTGGCAGATCCTGGAGGCCCTGCAGCACGACGCCCGCCTGGGCTACGCCGAGCTGGGTCGCAAGGTGCGCCTGTCCGCGCCGGCCGTGGCCGAGCGGGTCAAGCGCCTGGAAGAGGCCGGCGTGATCACCGGCTACCGTGCCCAGATCGACCCGCGCCGGCTGGGCTACGACATCGAGGCGATGATCCGCCTGCGCTGCGACGGCGGCACCTGCGCGCGCGTCGGCACCCTGGTGGCAGGCATTCCCGAAGTGCTGGACTGCCGCCGTCTGGCGGGCGAGGACTCCGCGCTGCTGCGCGTGGTGGCGATGTCGGTGCCGCACCTGGAGAACGTGCTGGACCGGCTGCTGAAGATCCACCCCAGCATCAGCACCACCACCCTGGTGGTGCTGCAGACCTCGCACGCCAACCGCCCGATCACGCAAGCCATGCGCAACACGGCCAACGCGCTGGGTTGAATGCCCACCGATCGCGCGGGTTATGCTCGCGCGATCGCCAAGGAGCCAAGCGCATGCGCGAGCTGTATCCCCAGATCGAGCCGTACAAGACCCAGCGCATCGCGGTGGATGGCCTGCACACCTTGTTCGTGGAGGAATGCGGCAATCCCGACGGACTGCCGGTGATCTTCCTGCACGGCGGCCCGGGCGCGGGCGTATCGCCGTATCACCGCCGCTTCTTCGATCCCCGGCGCTATCGCATCGTGCTGTTCGACCAGCGCGGCGCCGGCCGCTCCACACCGTTCGCCGAGTTGCGCGACAACACCACCTGGCACCTGGTGGCCGACATCGAAACCATCCGCGAGGCGCTCGGCATCGAGCGCTGGGTAGTATTCGGCGGCTCCTGGGGCTCGACGCTGGCGCTGGCCTATGCGCAGGCGCACCCGGAACGCGCGCTTGGATTGGTGTTGCGCGGCATCTGGCTGGTGCGCGACGAGGAACTGCGCTGGTTCAACGAACTGGGCGGCGGCGCGTCCTACGTGCGCCCGGTGGAATGGAGCCGCTATCTGGCGCATATCCCCGAAGCCGAGCGCGGCGACATGGTGGAAGCGTATTGGAAGCGCCTGGACGATGCGGATCCGCAGGTGCGCCTGGCCGCCGCGCTGGCGTGGGATGCGTGGGAAAGCAGTTGCATCGCGCTGGCCGACACGCCTTACGACCCCGCCGATGCGGGCACGCAGGAATCGGCGATCAGCAAGGCGCGCGCGGAGGTGCACTACTTCCGCCATCGCGCCTTCCTCGAACCCGGGCAGTTGCTGCGCGACGTCGCCAGGATCCGCCACATCCCCTCGACCATCGTGCATGGCCGCTATGACCTGATCTGCCCGGTGAAGAACGCCTATGACTTGGCCGCGGCGTGGCCGGAAGCGGATTTCCATGTGGTGACCGCGGGACATGCGGCGTATGAGACGGAGATTGTGGATGTGCTGGTCCGGGCCACCGACAGCCTCGCCGACCGCTACGCGTAAGCGGCGTCCGCGCAGCTACGGCAACCCGACGTAGCTGCGCCTGAAATTTACCGCCTGCCCCAACCCCGGCACCTTCCACTCACCCAGCACAGTGAGCTGCCTGCCATCCGGTGCAAGCTTCCAGTGCTGTTCGAGTTGCGAACCGTCGGCATACTGGATCGACACGCGCATGCCGTCCGCTTCGCGATAGCCGGCGACCATCGCGTTGCCGGCCAGCGATTGGCGGCGCTGGCCGTCGAGGCGGACGTCCATGTTCTGGCCGTCGGCGAAACGCACCTGGATCGACTGCGCGTCCTGCTGCACCAGCAGGACGTTATCGTGTTCGAGGGTGGGCGGCAGGGCGTAGTCGCCGCGGAAATCCTGGGCCTTGTCGTCCTTGTCGGTGTCGGCGGATGCGTTCTTGCCGCCGCGACCGCCATGGCCGCCGCCCATATGGCCGCCGCCGCCCATACCTCCGCCACCCATGCCCCCGGCGCCGGCGCCACGCCCCATGCCGCCACGATGACCGCCACTGCCATGCGCACCTTGCGGCGACGTGCCGCTCGACGAAGCCGCTGCAGGTGCGGACGCATTGCGCCCCGCCTCGCGCAGCAGTCCTTTGACGGTATCGGCGGTATCGCTGTTGCGATCGTCCAGACGCCAGGCGCCCGCATAGGCGGGCGCCTGCTGCGCGTGCAGGTCGCTGGCGATCAGCGCCACCGCGCCGAGGATGGTCAGCTGCAGCAGCAGCAAGAGAAAGCCGTGGCGGCGGCGGGATCTCCGAGCCATAAGCACTACCGTTGGTCACCCCTGGATGGGCATACGGGTGATTGACGCGCGAACCAAGCCGCCGGTTGACATCGCGCTGACACATCGCAAGAACCGGAGGGCGCCGGCCGCGCCTTCGCGCCATCCTGTGCACCATCGCCAACCGGAATCGCCCCGATGCTCACCCTCTACGACTACCTGCCCTCGCAGAACGGCTGGAAAGTGCGCCAGCTGCTGCGCCATCTGGACCTGCCCTATCGCACCGTGCCGGTGAGCATCTTCGAGGGCGAAGGGCGCCAGCCCGGGTACCTGCGCATCAATCCCACCGGCACCGTGCCGGCGATCGCGCTGGAAGACGGCCGCACCCTGGCCGAATCCAACGCCATCCTGGCCTACCTCGCCGAGGGCACGCCCTACCTGCCCGGCGACGCCTATGGCCGCGCCAAGGTGCTGCAGTGGCTGAACTTCGAACAAGAGCGGGTGGAGTCGGTGATCGGCTCGTTGCGCTATTGGACCTTGACCGGGCAGTTGGCGAAGCGAGGGCCGGCGCTGGTGGAGCTGAAGCGCGAGGCAGGCTTGCGTGCCTTGTCCATGCTCGATGCGGAACTCGGTACGCGCCCGTTCGTCGCCAGCGAGAGCTACGGCATCGCCGACATCGCGCTGTTCGCCTACGCCAGCCGTGCCGACGAAGCGGGCTTCGACCTTGCACCCTATTCCCACTTCCAGGCCTGGATCGAACGCGTGCGAGCCCAACCCGGGCACCTGGCCAAGACGTTCCCATACTCGGTCGATCCGCACGCTCCACGCTGACGCCGCGCCCGGCGCCAGCGTAGGTTGGGGTGAGCCGCAGGCGAACCCCAACGGGGCGGTACGAATCGAATCTCTGTTGGGGTTCGCCTGCGGCTCACCCCAACCTACGCCGCTCGCCTATACCTGGCGTCTCTCAATACTCCCGCCACAGGTCGCCCCGCCGATGCGATGGCATACTCGGCGCTCCCGTTGACCGGAGCACCCTAATGCGCCTCCTTAGCGCCCTTGCCATCGGCGCCTTCAGCCTGCCGCTGGCCGCCTACGCCGCCGATCCTCATTCCTACGCCCAGCCCGACCAGGTGCGCGTCACCCACCTGGACCTGGACCTGAAGATCGACTTCCCGCACAAGCAGCTCGACGGCGTCGCCACGCTGAAGCTGGACTGGAAGGACCCGAAGGCGCAGGCCCTGGTGCTGGATACGCGCGACCTGAAGATCGCCAAGGTCGAAGCGGTCGACGGCGCGGGCAAGGCCACGGTGCTGAAGTACGCACTGGCGCCGGCCGACAAGCAGCTCGGCAGCAAGCTCACCATCCAGGCGCCGCAGCATCCGGCGCAGGTGCGCATCGCCTACGTCACCGCACCGACGGCCTCGGGCCTGCAGTGGCTGACGCCGGAGCAGACGGCGGACAAGAAGGCGCCCTTCATGTTCTCGCAGTCGGAGTCGATCCACGCGCGCTCCTGGGTGCCGCTGCAGGATTCGCCGGCGATCCGCTTCACCTACAGCGCCCACGTCACCGCGCCGAAGAACGTGCGCGTGGCGATGAGCGCGCTCAACGACGCCAGGCATCCGCTGGACGGCGATTTCCGCTTCGACCAGCCGCATCCGATCCCGTCCTACCTGCTGGCCGTCGCCGCCGGCGATATCGCCGCGCAGGAAACCGGCCCGCGCTCGGCCGTGTACGCCGAGCCCAGCGTGGTCGGCAAGGCCGCCAAGGAATTCGAGGACACCGAGAAGCTGATCGCCGCCACCGAGCAGCTCTACGGTCCCTATGCGTGGGGCCGCTACGACCTGCTGGTGCTGCCGCCCTCGTTCCCGTTCGGCGGCATGGAAAACCCGAACATGACCTTCGCCACGCCGACCGTGCTGGTGGGCGACAAGAGCCTGGTCTCGCTGGTCTCGCATGAGCTGGCGCATTCCTGGTCGGGCAACCTGGTGACCAGCGCCGCGTGGCGCGACATCTGGCTCAACGAAGGCTTCACCACCTACGTGCAGGGCCGCATCACCGAGGCCGTGTACGGCAAGGCGCTGGCCGACGAGGAAGCGCTGCTGTCCGCGCGCGACCTGCAGAAGCACATCGGCGAGATGCCGGAGAACTCGCAGAAGCTGGCGCCGGAACCGCACGGCGTCGACGCCGACGACACGCTGTCCGACGTGGCCTACACCAAGGGCTCGTGGTTCCTGCGCACGCTGGAGCAGCGCTTCGGCCGCAGCACTTTCGATGCGTATCTGAAGGGCTATTTCGCGCACTTCGCCTTCCAGAGCATCGACACCGAGCAGATGCTCGACTACCTCAAGGCCAATCTGTTCGACAAGAACCCGGGCAAGATGGACTGGGCCGAAGTGAAGGAATGGGTGTACCAGCCCGGCATTCCGAAGAACGCGCCGCTGCCGGCTTCGCCGCGCTTCGAGGCGATCGACAAGGAACGCGCGGCTTTCCTCGCCGGCTCGCTGGCGGCGGACAAGCTCGACGCCAAGGGCTGGAACACGCAGGAATGGATGTACTTCCTGGACGGCATGCCCGACGTCGCGCCGCTGGAAAAAATGCAGCAGCTCGATGCCGCCTGGCATCTGACCGGCACGCCCAATGCCGAGATCGGCATGCGCTGGTACAGCCACGCGATCGCCGCCGGCGACAAGGCCGTGTGGAGTGCCGCCGCCGAGCACATGACCCGCATCGGCCGCCTGTACCTGACCACGCCGCTGTACCGCGCCTTCGTCAAGACGCCGGAAGGCCTGGCCTACGCCGAGCAGGTGTATGCGAAAGCCAAGGCGGGCTATCACCCGATGACCCAGGACGCCGTCCAGCGGATCATCGACAAGGCCAGGCACCCGCAGGCGAAGAAGCCCGCCAAGTGATCGCCACCGTGCGGCGCGCCGGCCTTGATCGGCGCGCCGTGCGACCCGACATGTTCCTGTCCAACTTCCGCGGACCGCCCCGATGACCAAGTCCTCCCTTCCCGCCGCCGGCCAGGCCCATCCGCGGCCCTTGTGGCAGCGCCTGCTGATCCGCCGCCTGAAGTTCCTGGCCATCGTCGCGGCGGTGCTCGGCGTCGGCCTGGGCGGCTGCTATCTGTTCGCGCCGCAGTGGCTGCTGAGCGCCGAGATGGCGCGCAAGGCGATGGCCGCGCACGTGGAAACGCATTCGGTGCAGGTGGGCGACACCAAGTGGGTCTACTACGAAGGCGGCAAGGGCCCGACGCTGTTGCTGCTGCACGGCTTCGGCGCCGACAAGAACGTGTGGCTGGAGCAGCTGCGCCTGCTCACCCCGAACTTCCACGTGATTGCGCCGGACCTGCCGGGCTGGGGCGATTCCACCCGCATCGACGGCGCCAGCTACAACATCGATGCGCAGGCCGCGCGCCTGCAGGGCTTCATCGCCACGCTGCGCTTGCAGCGCGTGGTGCTGGTCGGCCATTCGATGGGCGGCGCGATCGCCGGCACGTATGCGGCCGATCATCCGGAGCACGTGGCGGCGCTGGCACTGATCGATGCGTTCGGCCTGAAAACCAACGAGAACGAATTCGTGCGCCAGTCGCTGGCCGGCACGAACCTGTTCAACTACGACGACCGCGCCGGCTTCGAACGCGCCACCTTGCTCGCCTTCGAGAAGATGCCCAGCATCCCGGGCCGCTTCGTCGACGTGATGATCAAGAAGAACCAGAGCGAGCGCGCCTTCCACGACCGCACCTTCCACGAGCTGCTCGATCCTTCGCAGTACCTGTCCGTGCAGAACCGACTGGATCGCCTGACCATGCCGGTGCTGGGGCTGTGGTGCCACGACGACAAGATCATCGATATCTCGGGACTGGACAGCCTGCGCAACGGGCTGTCGCACGCCAGCGCGATCAGCTCGTCCGTGCTCAGCGGCTGCAATCACATGCCGGTGCTGGAGAAGCCGGAAGAGACGGCGCGGATCCTCGGGGCATTCACGCTGCAGCACATGTCGCTGGGCGGTTGATCGAAAGTTTTCGCAACGCCACAAGTCGGAAGCCTTCTCCCTCCGGGAGCACGCGGGGAGGGCACATGGATGTGCCCTTCTTTGAGGAGCGAGGAAGGTGCCGGCAGGCGGATGAGGGTGCGGGCGGAGCAGTGCGCATCACTCTGGCGCTCCGCCCGCACCCTCACCCCACCCCCTCTCTCCCACAGGGACTATCTTCGGGTCGCCGGCGGGAGAGGGGCTCAAGAAGGAGACGCGCATGCTGATCGAAGGGCGCTGCCACTGCGGCAACATCATCTTCTCGCTGGATTGGCAACCCGACCCCGCGACGATCCCCGCACGCGCCTGCACCTGCACGTTCTGCACGCGCCACGGCGGCGTGTGGACTTCGTATCCCGACGGTCGGCTCACGGTGCGCGTGGCCGACCCGTCGCGCGTGTCGCGCTACGCCTTCGGCACGGAAACCGCCGCCTTCCAGATCTGCATGACCTGCGGCGTGGCGCCGCTGGTGACCAGCCGCATCGATGGGCGGCTGTACGCGGTGGTCAACGTCAACACGTTCGAGAACGTGGATCCGGCACTGCTGCAGCGCGGCTCCAGCACGCTCGACGGCGAAAGCGTCGACGACCGCCTGGCGCGCCGCCAGCGCAACTGGATCGGCCACGTGGATTTCCCGGCGGCGGACGGCTGATCGGCAGATTAAAATTTCTTTAGTCGCCGCAGCGATGCTGCTCTGCGACAATGGCCCGCGCCGCGCCCCGCCTGCTTCGCGGCCTGCCCGAAAGACATCCATGACTACCGCTACCCACGACGAGCCCCAGGGCCTGCGGCTGACCTGGCGCATCGTCCAGATCGTCAGCTTCACCTTCCTCGCCTATCTGGTGATCGGCCTGCAGCTGGCCGTGCTGCCGCCGTTCGTGCATGGCGACCTGGGCTACGGCGCGGTGCTCGCCGGCCTGGGTGTAAGCACGCAGTACGTCGCTACGTTTCTGAGCCGCGGCTTCGCCGGCCGCACCTCGGATACCGCCGGGCCGAAACGCGCGGCGATGATCGGCATGGCCGCCTGCGGTGTCAGCGCCGCGCTGATGATCGTCGCCGCCTTGCTGCGTCCGTGGCCGCTGGCCTCGTTCGCGCTGCTGCTGGCCGGGCGCCTCGCGCTCGGCGTGGGCGAGAGCTGCGTGGGCACGGGCTGCATCATGTGGGGCATCGGGCGGGTGGGGCCGGCGCATACGGCCAAGGTGATTTCGTGGAACGGCGTGGCGACCTACGGCGCGCTCGCCGCGGGCGCGCCGCTCGGCGTGCAGCTCGCCGGCACGTTCGGTTTCGTGGCGATCGGCATCGCCGGCGCGCTGCTGATGGTGGCGGGTCTGCTGCTGGGGTGGCGGCGCCCGGCCGCGAAAGTGGAAGCCGGCGAGCGCCTGCCGATGCATCACGTGTTCGGCCGCGTCTTCCCGTATGGCATGGGCCTGGCGCTGGGCGCGGTGGGCTTCGGCGCGCTTGCCACCTTTGTCACCCTGTACTACGCGGCGATGGGCTGGAGCGGCGCGGCGGCCACGCTGAGCGTGTTCGGCGCCTGCTTCGTCGGCGTGCGGCTGGTGCTGGGCGGGGCGATCTCGCGCTTCGGCGGCTATCGCGTGGCGCTGGTGTCGTTCACGGTGGAATGCGTGGGGCTGATCGTGCTCGCCGCCGCGGGCAGTTCGGCGATGGCGATGTTCGGCGGCGCGCTGACCGGCATCGGCTTCTCGCTGATCTTCCCCGCGCTCGGCGTCGAAGCCGTACAGCGGGTGACGCTGAGCAATCGCGGTTCCGCGCTGGGGGCGTATTCGGTGTTTACCGATCTGGCGCTGGGCGTGGCTGGCCCGCTGGGCGGATGGCTGGTGTCGGGCGGGCGCTATGGGCCGCTGTTCGCGACGGCGGCTGCGTTCTCGGTGATCGCGATGGCGCTCACAGCCTGGTTGTATCTAAACCACGGCAGACGAACGGCGTAGGTTGGGGTGAGCGCAGCGAACCCCAACGGACCCGGCATGCGCATCGCCACGTTGGGGTTCGCTGCGCTCACCCCAACCTTCGCGGCTAATCGGCGACGTCGGCCACCAGCCTGTCCAACTCCGCCTTAAGCACCGCGCCGTTCTGGCGCAGCCAATCACGCTGTTCGCGCCAGTCGGGAAACAGATGCTCCACCTGCGTCCAGAAGCGCGGCGAGTGGCTGCGCACTTTCAGATGGCACAGCTCGTGCGCGAGCACGTAGCGCAGCGCGGTCGGCGGCGCCAGCGCAAGCGCGAGATCGAGATTGATGCGGTCGCGCGTGTCGAGGCTGCCCCACAGGCTCTTCATCGGCCGGATACGCAGCGCGGTGGGCGCGAGGCCGAGCTGCGGCACGTAGCTGGCCATCCAGCGCGCGACGTCGCGGCGCATCAGCGTTTCGAAATACGAGGCAAGCAGGCCGCGCGCCACCGGCAGCGCGCGCGTATGCGGACGCGGGATCACCAGGGTCAGGCCGCCTTCGTACGGCTCGACTTTCGGATACGGGCCTTCGGCCCAGTCCAGCAGGGTGGTCTCGCCGCGCAGTGGAAACTCGGTGGCGTAGCCCAGGCGCAGCGCCGGCAGCGGCTTGGTCACCAGATTGAGCTCGTCGAGCTTCCTTTCCAGCCAGTCGACGTGACTGCGCAGGAAGGCGCTGACCTGCGCCGGATGCGTGCCGTGCGGATATGAAACACGCGCGCCTTTCGGCGTGACGGTGAGACGCAGGCGACGCGCGCGCGGATGCGCGGACTTGAGCACGCGGATGGTCCCGCCGCTCGTCGTCGACAATTCCAGCCAGTCGCCTTCCAGATGCTGCGTCATCGGTACTACCCCGCCTTGCTGCTAATGCTGCTCCTGGCTGCCCTGTCCCGCCATTCTCCGCCCGCCAATGTGGGGAGAGCATGCAGGCTATGCAAGACGGCCGGGTGACGCCCGGCGCAGGGGCGCCGGGAGCCAGGATAGATGGGGTCGGCAGGGGAAAAACCCAGCCAGGGCGCGGGTTTCGGAGCACAGGCCGCATAACCGCGCGGCCTGGCGGGCCGCACCTCGAAGCTTTCGAGGTGCGTTCAGCCCGGGGGGCTCAGCCGTCGGCCGGGCGCGGCAGGCCGAACCACTCTTCCAGCTTGCCGAGCAGGCGCTCCAGCTCCAGCGTGAGCAGGGCAAAGCTGGCGTCCATCTCGGCCGCGGCGTCCTGGTGGCTGTCGCCCATCTCGTCCATCACCACGTCCAGGAACTTCAGCTTGCGGACCACCAGGTCCTCGCCCAGCACGAAGCTCATGCGGTCGTCGAACACCAGGCCCAGCTGGAACACCTGCTTGCCGTTGCGCAGGTGCTCCTTCACTTCCTCGCTGTCCAGCTCCTGGCGGCGGCAGCGGGCGATGGCGCCGGTGGCGGTGGCCGGGTCGCGCAGTTCGCATTCGTCGCCCAGGGTCAGGCCGCCAGGCAGGTTGCCGGTGGCCAGCCAGTCGGTCATCAGCACGCGCGGGCCTTCCTCCGGCGCCAGCGGCACTGCGGGGAAGCTGCCCAGGGCCTCGCGGATCTGGGTCAGGGCGTTTTCGGCGGATTTGCGGCTGGAGGTGTCCAGCACCAGCCAGCCGTGGCGCTTGTCGACATAGGTGGACAGGCGCGAGCTGCGCACGAAGGCGCGCGGCAGCAGTTCGGTCAGCAGGTCTTCCTTGATGCGCTTGCGCTCGCGGCCGCCGACCTTGCGACCTTCTTCCTCGGCGATCTTCTGCACCTTGCGCTGCAGCTCGTCGTTGACCACCGCGGCCGGCAGCAGCTTGTCCTCGCTGCCCACGGTGACCAGGGTACAGGCCTTCACGGCATGGGTGAGCGCCGCCTCCTCGCCCCGCCCGACCGGCGGCACGAAGCCCTTGGTGCCCATTTCCAGCGGGCCGCAGGGGCGCAGGCGGTGCTCGGCCAGGGCTTCGTCCAGGCGGTTGAGGTCTTCGGCAACGGCGGGGGAAAAGCGGAACAGCGTCAGATTGCGGAAAAACATAGCGGGGCTGGGTATCCGGGCGGTCTGGCGGCCCCGGACCGGGGCGCACGAAACAACCATCATACCGGATGAGCCCGCCCGGGCCCTCGCTCATGCCTCCCCGGGCATATCGACATGCCGGCCGCCGCCTTCCTGAAAAAAGCACGCCAGGCAAAGCAAGAACCCGCCCACGAATTCGTTTGGCCATCTATACATCCAAAAAACTTTTCGCTATAACGGACCAACATGCCGCATCGCAACATTCTGGGAGAAGGTTGCGCGGTCATGTCTCAAGCGAAAAGCACCGGCCGCGTCAGCGGCTTCCGGCAGCGTCGCTTTCGACCATCCACAGGACCGAACAGCAACACCTGGCACTGCGGGAACCGCAGGCTACGCCGTGGCGCGCCATGCCCGCGGGGAGCCCGTGCACCCGCTCAATGGGGAGCGTACGACGCGATGACGAACAGCAACTTGGGCAGCAAACGATTCCTCGCACTGGCCATCGGCCTGTGCGTGAGCGGCGGCGTACTGGCGCAGACCACCACCGGCGGACTGTTCGGCCAGGCCGCGGCGGGCCAGGGCGACAGCGTGCTGATCAAGAGCAGCACGGGCCTGAGCCGCGAAGTGCCGCTGGACGACAAGGGCCGCTACAGCATCGGACAACTGCCGCTGGGCACCTACACGGTGACGCTGCAGCGCCAGGGCCAGGCGGTGGAGACGCGCGACAACATCACGATCAAGGTCGGCGCGGGCACCGAGGTTTCCTTTACCGGCGCGGTGGCGGCGAAGAACCTCAGCGGCATCAGCGTCACCGCGAATGCGTTGCCGGCGATCGACGTATCCAGCGTCGATTCGCGCACCGTGGTCACCTCCGACCAGCTGGCCAAGGTGCCGCTGGGCCGCAGCTCCGAAGCGATCGCGCTGCTGGCGCCCGGCGTGGTGAACAACGGCGGCAGCTTCAGCGGACCCACCGGGCAATCGCTGGTCAGCTTCGGCGGCTCGTCGGCGAGCGAGAACGCGTATTACGTCAACGGCTTCAACACCACCGATCCGCTGCGCGGCTTCGGCGGACTCACCCTGCCCTACGGCGCGATCGACCAGCAGGAGGTCTACACCGGCGGCTACGGTGCGGCCTACGGCCGTTCCGACGGCGGCGTGATCAACGTGGTCGGCAAGCGCGGCACCAACCAGTGGCACTTCGGCACCCAGGTGTTGTGGGAACCGGCGTTTGCCCGCGCGCGCCAGCGCGACCGCTTCTACGAGAGCGGCCTGCCGGCCACGCCGGTCGCGGGCAACCTGTATGCGCCGGACAGCGCCGACCGCAGCTGGACCACCACGGTCAGCGCCTATGCCGGCGGTCCGCTGGTAAAGGACAAGCTGTTCCTGTTCGTCGCCGGCGAATACGAGCGGCAGGAAGGCAATACGGTCAATCCGGTCAGCGGCTTTCTTTCCGGCAAGCCTTACGTGGACTATCGCCAGAACGACCCGCGCTGGTACGCCAAGCTGGACTGGAACATCACCGACAACCACATCCTCGAAGTCACCGGCGCCTCCGACAAGTACAACAGCTCGGGCACCGTCTACCGCTACGACTACGTCAATCGCGCGCAGGGCACGCGCATCGGCGCGAACGACGACATCAAGTCCGGCGGCGACGTGTACACCGCCAAGTACACCGGCTACCTCACCGACGCGCTCACGCTCACCGCGCAGTACGGCCGCATGAAGACCTCCGACTACGACGTGCCGGGCGGCTACGACCCGTCGCTCACCTATGTCGACGGCGTGACCAACCAGAACCCCGCGCTCAACGGCGGCGTCGGCCGCGGCAACAGCCAGACCATCGTGTCGCTCTACGATCCCGGCCGCGGCAACCGCACCACTAACACGCGCATCGACCTGACCTACAAGCTGGGCGACCACACGCTCAGCGCCGGTATCGACAACCAGACCGCGAAGGCGCTCAACCAGGGCTCGAACACTTCCGGCCCCGGCTATTACTGGAGCTACGACCAGGCCGATCCGAATACGCCGCTCTCCACCGGCCTGGGCGTGCCGGCGACGGCCGGCTTTCCCAACGGCGCGCAGGGCTACTACGTGGTGAAGACCGTCGCCAACAGCCTGGCCACGGTGCGTTCCAGCCAGCGTGCGCAGTACATCGAGGACAAGTGGCAGGTGAGCGAGCGCTGGCTGCTCTCCATCGGCCTGCGCAACGACCAGTTCCGCAACTACAACGCCGATGGCCAGGCCTACATCACCCAGCACAAGCCGCAGTGGGCGCCGCGCCTGGGCTTCAGCTGGGACGTCAACGGCGACTCCAGCTTCAAGATCTACGGCAATGCGGGCCGCTACTACCTGGGCCTGCCGCTGAACCCCTCGCTCAACGCGGCGGGCGCCTACGTCAGCACCTCGCAGTACTACACCTACAGCGGCATCGCCGCCGACGGCACGCCGACCGGGCTCACCGCGATGTCTGGCCCGGTCTCGGCCAACAACGCGTTCGGCATCCTGCCGGACCCGAAGACGGTGAGCACGCAGAACCTCAAGTCCGAATACCAGGACGAGTTCATCCTCGGCTTCACCAAGACCGCGGGCAACGACTGGGTCTACGGCGCCAAGCTGACCCAGCGCGTGCTGCGCAGCGCGATCGACGACTACTGCGATATCGACCGCGTGCTGGCCAAGGCCACTTCGCTCGGCTACGACGTCACCACCTCGAGCAACCCGGTGAGCTGCTGGCTGTTCAATCCGGGACAGGCCAATACGTTCACGCTGGTCGATACCTCCGGCCGCTACGTCAGCGTGCCGCTCAGCAATGCGGAGTTCGGCTTTCCCACGCTCAAGCGCAAGTACTACGGCCTGGAGACCTTCCTGGAGCATCCGTTCGACGGTCGCTGGTACGGCAAGCTCACCTACGTGTTCTCGCGCAGCTACGGCAATACCGAGGGCCAGCTGCGTTCGGACCTGTACCGCGAGTCGCGCGGCACCGGCCAGACCGCGGTGTCGACCACCCAGGACTGGGACAACTCCTGGATCATGGACTACAGCAACGGCGCGCAGAACAACGATCACAAGCACCAGCTGAAGTTCTTCGGCTATTACCAGCTCACGCCCGAGTGGCTGGTCTCGGCCAACCTCAGCCTGATCGCCGGTGCGCCCAAGCCCTGCCTGGGCTACTACGGCCCCGACCGCGCCGACCCGGCCGGCTACGGCAACAGCTATCACTTCTGCTTCGGCGACCCCTCGCCGCCCGGCAGCCAGGGCCGCCTGCCGTGGATCCGCCAGCTGGACCTGGGCGTGAGCTATCGGCCCGCCTTCGCGGCCAACCGGCTGGCCTTCGGCGCGAATGTGTTCAACGTGCTCAACGAGCAGCGCGTGCTGGCAATCTTCCCGAACGGCGAGTCCTCGCCGAACAAGGCCAACCCGCTGTACGGCACCCCGACGGCGCGCCAGCAGCCACGCTATGTGCGCTTGAGCGTGAGTTACGACTACTAAGCAACGTTCGGCGTAGGTTGGGGTGAGCCGCAGGCGAACCCCAACAGGCGCTCCGTCCATGCCTCTGTTGGGGTTCGCCTGCGGCTCACCCCAACCTGCGCCGGCCCCATTGTCGCTCAATACAGTGGTGTACCCGCGTTATAGGCGCCCACAAACGATTGCCAATCCAGATTGACCTGATCCGCATAGCCGAAGGCAAACGTCGAGATCTCGCTGGCCAGCCCGCTCTTGCTGCTCACCGCATCCGTCACCTGCTTATCGATGCTGTAGGACACGATGGCACTGTTGTAGTCCTGATCGGAAATCGCATGCGCAGAGGCGAGCGCCTGGCCCAGGTAGGTGGCCGCCGTATTGAGCTTGCCGGCGCTGCTGAGCTGGGTGTAGTCGAAATCCTCGGCATACGGCGATTTCTCGTGCACGTAGTAAGCCGAGCCGTCGATGGTGGCGTAGCCGACCAGCACATCCGCATTCAAGGTCTGGGCCTTCGCCGTCATGGCGACGCGGTTGCCTTCGTGGTTGCCGTAGTCGGCGGCGGGCAGCTGGCCGTTGTCGACGATGGCGACGGCGCTGCCGATCTCCTGCTTTACTTCCAGGATCACATCGTCCGATGTAGACGTCGACGGACCCTCGACCAGCACGTAGTAACGCAACTTGCCCAGGCTGCCCACGCCGGAGCCGAGCTTCTGGCGGATGTCCTTCACCTGGTAATAGCTCGCGGCATAGCGCTTGGAGGAAGCGATGCTCCCGATATAGCCGCTCATCGCACCGGCGATCTGGTCGTAGGTCGTGCTGCCCACCGTGGCCAGCTTGCCGGCAATGGTCTGGAATGTGCGCGCACCGCCGCTGACCTGGGTGTACTTGGACAGCAGGTCCGAACGCGAATCGCCCTTGGCAGCGCCGATGGTGTCGCCCACCACGCCGGAAGTGTTGCCGCTCTTGAGCTGGAAGCTCAGCTCGGCGCTGCTGCCCTTGAAGTTGCTCATCTCATCGACGTAGGCGCCGACCATGGTCTTGATCGCGGTGCTGATATCGCTATCGGCCAGGCCGTTGGCGCGACCGGCCAGCACCATGCTGGTGGCGAGCCGGCGCAGGTCCCACACGTACTGGCCGAGATAGCCTTCATCGAAGTCATCGACGCTGAATACGGTATTGCCGCCGCTGTCCTGCCATGCACCGAAGTTGCCGAAGTGCGTATCGCCGCCGATCCAGGTGTAGCCGGTCTGCGTGGTGGTGTAGGCGGATGCCGGCAGCGTCTTCATATCCTGGTAGAAGATATGCGCAGTGCCGCGATAGAAATCGAAGGCGCTGTTCGCCATGGTCGACATCTTGGTGGCGAGTTCCGCGCTGTCGGTGGCGGCGAACGGATGGTTGTAACCGTAGACCTGCGACACCACCCAGCTGGTGCGCGTGCTGGCGGCGTGCGCGGCGGAGGCGCACAGCAGGGCGGCGGACAGGACGATCCATGCTCTCTTTTTCACGGCTTTCCTCCAGGCAAGAAAAAGGCGCGGCAGAGCCGCGCCTTGGGTCAGACCGGAATTCAAGCGATCGTGCGTGACGCTGTCGTGACGTGCGTTCTTGCGCTTACGCCTTGCTCACCGCCGCCACCGCGGCAGCCACCGTGTCCAGGTTGGAGCGGTTGAGCGCCGCCACGCAGATGCGGCCGGTGCCGATCGCATAGATGGCGTACTCGTCGCGCAGGCGATCGACCTGGGCCTTGCTCAGGCCCGAGTAGGAGAACATGCCGGCCTGCTGCTGGATGAAGGCGAACTGCGGCGCGCCGTGCGCCGCCAGCTTCTCCACCATGCCGGCGCGCATCGCGTGGATGCGCTCGCGCATCTCGCCCAGCTCCTGCTCCCACATCGCACGCAGCTCGGGGCTGTTCAGCACGCCCGCGACCAGGGCGCCGCCATGCGTGGACGGGCTGGAGTAGATCGAGCGGATGGTGCGCTTGACCAGCGACTGCACGCGCAGCGCCTCGTCGCGGTCCGCGGCGACGAAGGTCAGCGCGCCCGCGCGCTCGCCATACAGCGAGAACGACTTGGCGTACGAGCTGGTCACCACGAAGGACTCGATACCGGAGGCGGCGAACAGGCGCACCGCGGTGGCATCCGCGTCGATGCCCTGGTCGAAGCCCTGGTAGGCCATGTCGATGAAGGGCAGCAGCTGGCGCTCCTTCACCACCTCCACCACCTGCTGCCACTGCGCGGCGTTGAGATCCACGCCGGTCGGGTTGTGGCAGCAGGCATGCAGCAGCACCACGGTGCCCGGTTCCAGCTTGCCGAGATCCGCCAGCATGCCGGCGAAATCCAGGCCGTGGGTCTGCGGGTCGTAGTAGGTGTACTCCACCACCTCGAAGCCGGCGGCGATAAACACCACGCGATGGTTTTCCCAGCTCGGGTTGCTGATGGCGATCTTCGCCTTCGGCAGCGCTTTCTTCAGCACGTCCGCGCCCACGCGCAGCGCGCCACTGCCGCCGATGGTCTGCGAGGTGGCGACGCGACCGGCGGCCAGCAGCGGCGATTCGGCGCCGAACACCAGCTTCTGCGTGCCCTGGGTATAGGCCGGCAGGCCGTCGATCGGCAGGTAGCCGCGCGGTTTCGCTTCCTGTGCCAGGCGCTGCTCCACTTCGTGCACGGCACGCAGCAGCGGGATCCGTCCCTGTTCGTCGTAGTAGATGCCTACGCCAAGGTTGACCTTGCCCGGGCGCGCGTCGGCCAGGTAGGCCTCGGTGAGTCCCAGGATCGGATCGCCCGGGGTCATTTCAACGGATGCAAAGTGCGACACGGCGTTACTCGCAGGTGAGAGGTGAGGGATCAGGCTTCGACGGTTTCTTCAGGCGTACCGGCAAGCCACTGGTGCGCATCGGCCCGGCCGGCGCCCTCACGCGCGCCGAGCGAAGCGAAATCGAACAGGTTGCGATCGGCCAGCTGCGAAGGAGCGACCGAACCGAGCGCGCGGAACATGGTCTCGCTGCGGCCGGGGTACTGCTTCTCCCAATCCTCCAGCATGCGCCTGACCACTTTGCGCTGCAGGTTTTCCTGCGAGCCGCACAGGTTGCACGGGATGATCGGGAACTGCTGCTGCCCGGCGTATTCGGCGATATCGCTTTCCTTGCAATACGCCAGCGGGCGGATCACCACGTGGCGGCCGTCGTCCGAGCGCAGCTTCGGCGGCATCGCCTTGAGGCTGGCCTGGTGGAACAGATTCAGGAAAAACGTGCCGAGGATGTCGTCGCGGTGATGGCCCAGCGCGATCTTGCTGATGCCGTTGGCCGCCGCCCAGGCGTACAGCGCGCCGCGCCGCAGGCGCGAGCACAGGCTGCACATGGTCTTGCCCTCGGGAATCACGCGGGTGACCGTGCTGTAGGTGTCCTGCTCGATGATATGGAACGGCACGCCGCGCGCGCTGAGGTATTGCGGCAGCACGTGCTCGGGAAAGCCCGGCTGCTTCTGATCGAGATTCACCGCGACCAGCTCGAAGCGCACCGGCGCCTTCGCCTGCAGCGAGAGCAGGATGTCCAGCAGCGTGTACGAATCCTTGCCCCCGGACAGGCACACCATCACCTTGTCGCCGTCTTCGATCATGTTGAAGTCGGCGATGGCCTGGCCGACCTGATGGCGCAGGCGCTTGGCCAGCTTGGCGGCCTCGTAGTGCTGCTTGCGGGTGGCTTCGGGCTGGGCGGACATGGGGCGTGGCATCGAGCGGAAGCGGAAAGGCCGCCCATTGTAGCGGTCCCGCCACCTCCTGGCCCTGCCTTCCGGCAACTCCACCGGCGCGGGTCCGGCGGAGTACACTCGGGCTTCGTCCTTTCGCCAGCCGCCAGCCGCCGCCCATGCAGGTCCAGGATCCCGCCGAGATTGCCCATCTGCTGGCCGAACTGCGCGTCGAGCACCGCGACCTGGACGTCGCCATCGAGGCCCTGGCCGTCGCGATGGGCCGCGACGAGCTGCAGCTGACGCGGATGAAGAAGCGCAAGCTGCTGCTGAAGGACACCATCGCGCGGCTCGAAAGCAGGCTGATTCCCGACCTCGACGCCTGAGGCCGGGCCGCCGCACCGCTTCTGGCCGTCGGAGAGCTCCCCGTTGCTCCGGCGCGCCAGCAGCGCGCCCGCATCGCTCCATTTCACCCAAGCAGAATCGCGGCCTCTTTCATGGAGCCGCCGATCGCATGGACATGCGCCTTTCCGCCGCACGCCGGACACACCCGACGTTTCGCCTCACTTTGCGCCTGGGCGCTCTCGGCCTGCTGCTCTGGCTGGTCGCCGCGCTGGCCGTCGCTTTCGCCGGGCTTGCGACGCAGCCCATCGCACCGGCCGACCTGGCGCTGGTGCTGGGCAACACCGTCGGCCCCGGCAACCGCCCCCTGCCACGCCTGCGCATCCGGCTGGAAGCCGCGCTCGCGCTGTACCGGCGCGGCGGCTGCCGCATGCTAATGGTTAGCGGCGGCGTCGAGGACGACGGGCGCGACGAGGCGGCGGGGATGAAGCAATGGCTGGTCGAGCACGGCGTGCCGGCCGAGGCGATCGTGGAAGACCGCCATGGCGACAACACCCGCGCCTCCGCCCGCAACGCGCGTGCCTGGCTGGACGCGCATGGGCAGCGCAGCGTGGTGGTGGTGTCGCAGTACTTCCATCTGCCGCGGGCGCGGCTGGCGATCCGGCAGGAGGGCTTGGTCGATGCCGGCGGGGATTACACGCAGCGCTTGTTCGTGTGGGATGTGTATTCGAGCATGCGCGAGGTGCTTGGCTATCTCGCGTATGGGGCGAGGCTGGCGTAGACAGCTCCTCTCCCTTCGGGGAAGGGCTTGGGTGAGGGTAAGGGCGAAGCGCAAGAGTGATGTGCACCGCTCCGGCCGTACCCTCATCCGGCTGCCGCCACCTTCTCCCGGAGGGAGAAGGATTCCAACTTGAAACGATGAGGGTGGACCCCTCTCCCTCCGGGAGAGGGGCTGGGGTGAGGGTACGGGCGGAGCGCAAGAGTGATATTCACCGCTCCGCCCGCACCCTCAATCCGCCTGCCGCCACCATCCCTCCCACAGGAACTACCCTCGGACCGCCAGAGGACAAGGGTTCGCTCTGGAACATGGCGATGTTTACTTGGCGGGCTGCTGCAGACCCAGCACATCGAGCCCTTGCTCGAACACGATATCGACCGGGATCTTCGCCTGTTCCAGCTTCTTCAGATCGCCCGCCAGCTCGGCATCGATGCTGCCCATGCTGTCGGTCAACTTCTTCGCCGTGTCGTAGTCGCCATCGCCCTGGATGGTCAGCAGCTTCGCCGACAGCGCGTTCATCGCCGCGGTCATCTTGTCGAAGTCGACGCGGTAGCGGCCCGTCGTCGCGTCGCGGCTGAAGGCGCCCTGCTGCTTGAAGAAGTTGAAGCGCACCATGTTCGCCTTCGCATGGGCGTCGCTGGCGCCGAAGCGCACCGAGCGCAGGATGCCGGCGAGGAAGGTGACGTAGTTGTCCATCAACCTGGCCTTGTCCAGCTCGCCCTTCTCGGCCAGCTTGGTGACCATGTACAGGCCCAGGATGTCGGCCTTGCCTTCCTCGAAGCTGGACGCCTGGTCTTTCAGCGCGGCGCGCACCAGGCCCTTGTCGGTGAGCGTGTTCTTGATGCCCAGGCCATGCGCCACCTCGTGGAACATGGTGTTCTCGAAGAACGCATCGAAGGTGAGATGCGACTGCTGGTCGGCCGCGATCAGCTCCCTGGCGATCGGCAGCATGATCTTGTCGAACTTCGCCTGCATCACGTTTTCCAGCTGCAGGCGGCGCGTGCCTTTCTTCAGCTGCACTTCCTCGTCGTTCGGCAGGTTGATCGCGATGGTCTTGGCGCCGACATTGGCGTCGCCGGCGTAATACACGGCGAAGTAGGCATTGAGGTCGGCGTCGGAGCCGGGCTTTTCCGCCTTGTATTTGGCCTCCACCGGCAGCTCGCGCTGCAGCTCCGGCAGGTATTTCACGAAGCGCGAGAGCTTCTCGCTCCAGGCCTGGTCCTTCACCAGCACGTAGCTCTCGTAGCTGGCCTTGTAGCCGAACAGCTGGTCTTCGTAGGTCTCGATCGGGCCGATCACGATGTCGACCGGGTTCTTCTTCATCGCCATCCAGGCGAAATCGCTCTTGCGGTATTCGTCGCTGAGCAATGCGTCGGCGCGCAGCTTGAGGTAGTTGGCGAAGTCCTTGTCGGCGGACAGTTCGGCCGCCTCGCGCAGCAGGCCGGCGGCCTTGTCGAGATCCGCCTTGTAGGCCTCGTGGAATGGCACGGTGACCAGCTTGCCCTGCGCATCGCGGCGCAGCAGGGTGTAGAGCGAGGTCTTGTCCTTGAGATCGGCCTGCTCGAATTCTTCCTTGCCCATGTCGGCCGGATAGAACTGCACGCCGGCCGGGCGCGGGCCGACGCCGGCGACGAAGGGCTGGTCCTCGTGCAGGCGGTCCCACGGGCCGTAGTTGATCTCGGCGTAGCGGCGCGTGTCCTCGTCGGGAATGCGCTGCATCAGCGCCGCCTTGTCACCCCAGGACTGCTGCCAGTACAGGCTGTTGGTGACATCGGCCGCCTGCACCAGCAGGGCCAGCATGCGCTTGTGCTTGTCGTCGAAGCCGGACAGGTCCGCGCTCAGCTTCACCGTGGCGTAGTCGCCCATGCGCTGCTTGGCGAGGTCGGCATCGGTGGACGGCGGCGCCGGCTGGGACGGCGCGGTGGAAGCGGGCGAAGCCGGCTTCGGTTCGGCGGGAGCGGCAGCGTCCTGGTGGGAGGAACTGCAGCCGGCCAGGGCGGCGGCGAGACTCAGGGCGAGCAGGCGATAACGCATGGGGTCTTCCTCGCGGAACGGAAAACGCCATGTTATATGCCCCGGGGCGGGATGGCCCCGGGGCCATGCAACAAACGCGTCAGCCGGAGATCGCCAACCGCTCCGAGCGATACAGATGCGCCGTGATCAGCGTGGCGACCACCGCCGCCGCGAGCGTCCCGCCCAGGCAATACAGCACCTGCTGCAGGCTGACGCCGTCACCGCGCAGCGCACCCATCACGCCCAGGTGCTGGCCCAGCAGCGGCACCGCGTACATCCACGCCTTGGCCTTGATCGGAAACACCGCCATCAGCAGGCTCGGCACGATCGGCACGAACATCAGCAACGACACGTACATCTGCGCCTCGCGGTAGCTCTTGGCGAAGGCCGCCACCAGGGTCTGCAGCGCGGCGATCAGCATCACCAGCGGCAGCATCAGCAGGAACACCGTGCCGGCGAAATGCGCGCCGAGATTCAGCTCCATGCCCAGCTTGTCCACCGGCACGAACGGCCCCAGCACCGCGAACGCCGCCAGCGTGATCAACAGGCTGATACAGGAGAAGGTGCAGATCGCGGCCAGCTTGCCGGCCAGGATCTTCCAGCGCGGCACCGGGTTGGCGAACAGCGGCTCCAGCGACTGCCGCTCGCGCTCGCCGGCGGTAAGGTCGATGGCCAGATACATGCCGCCGAGAAAGATGGTGATCACGAAGAAGTACGGCAGCATGTTGAACATCAGCACGCCGCGCGCCTGCGCCGTGGCCTGGTCGCGGCGCGCCACGCTGATCGGCCACGCGGTGCCTGGCGACAGGCCGCGCGCCACCAGGCGCATCGCGCCCTGCTGCCGCGCATAGCCTTCGACCAGCCGGCTGACGCGTTCCACCGACGTGTTGGCATCGCGCTGCGAGGAATCGAAGATCACCTCGACCTGCACCGGCTCGCCCTTGCGCCAGGACTCGGCGTAGTTGCCGCCGATGCGCACCACCACGTCGGTGTCCTGCCGGCGCACGGCCTGCTCGGGGTTGGCAATCGCCGCTTGCGGCACGATGCCGCCGGCCTTCAAGGCATCGATCAGATTCGGCGCGCGTTCGGCGCCGATCACCGGCACGTGCAGCGGCTGCTCGGCCTTGTCCAGCTCGCGGCTGAGCATGGAACCGAGCAGCAGGGCGAAGATCATCGGCCCCACCAGCGGCCCGGTGACCAGGGCCGTGATGATGGTGCGGCGATCGCGCAGGTTCTCGCGCACCTCTTTGAGGAATACGGTGAGGAAGGCGCTGGCGCGCTTCGCGTTGGCAGTGACGGCGTTCATGCGGCGAGGCCCTCCTCGCTGCCGATGATCTTCACGAAGGCGTCCTCCAGGTTCGTCTCGCCGGTCTGCTCGCGCAGCGCCTGCGGGGTTTCATCGGCCACGACGCGGCCGTGCGCGATGACTACGATGCGATCGCACAGCGCTGCGACCTCTTGCATGATGTGGCTGGAAAACAGCACGCAACGGCCTTCCGCCTTCAGTTTCAGCATGAACTGGCGCAGCGCGCGGGTGGCCATCACGTCCAGGCCGTTGGTGGGTTCGTCCAGGATCACATTGCGCGGGTCATGGATCAGCGCGCGGGCGATCGCGGTTTTCACACGCTGCCCCTGCGAGAAGCCCTCGGTACGCCGGTCGGCGATCTCTTCCATTTCCAGCGCCTTGACCAGCGCTTCGCGGCGCGACGCCAGTTCGTTCTCCGGCAGGCCGTGCAGGCGTGCGAAGTAGTCGATGTTCTCGCGCGCCGTCAGGCGCTTGTACAGGCCGCGCGCATCGGGCAGCACGCCGAGCTGGCGACGCACCGCCAGCGGATCGGCGGCGGCATCGATGCCGTCGACCAGGATCTGGCCGCGATCCGGCTTCATCAGCGTGTACAGCATGCGCAGCGTGGTGGTCTTGCCGGCGCCGTTGGGTCCGAGCAGGCCGGTGATCTGGCCGTCGCGGGCGCTGAAGCCCACGCCGTCGACGGCCTTGATCGCGCCGAATGCCTTGTGCAGGTCCTTCACCTCGATCATGGCGCGGCTCCGTTGAAATCGATGAATTGCGGGGTGGCGTGCAGGCGGTCCAGGCACTTGGCGTCGAGCTTCGCGGGCGCGAGGTCTTCGACGAAATGCTTGACCAGCTCCGGCGCGCAGCCGGCGGCGATCACGTTGTGGCCCTGGCCTTTGAGCACGAAGTGGCGGCCGTTGGCGAAGCCCTTGAGCACCTCCTCGCCATAGGCCGGCGGCGTCACCGGGTCGTACTCGCCGGAGAACAGCAGCGCGGGCTTGTCGCTCTTCACCGGCTGGTGGAAGTCGGCCGGGCGCGTGCCCTTGGGCCATACCGCGCACACCGCCTGCAAGGTGTCGAGCATGCGCGTGCCGAGCATCGAGTGCGCATCCTGCGGGCGCGGCGTGAACAGGTCGGCGTCTTCGCTGCAGATCACCGACGACTGCATGCCGCCGTTCATGGTGTCCGACAGATCGCCCGACAGCAGCTTGGCCTGGCCCAGCAGCGGACCGACGTCGCCGTGCGCAGCCGCGTCGATCGACACCGGCAGCAGCGCGGCGGTGATCGGCGAGTAGGCGAACATGCGCACCACGCTGGCCAGCGAGTATTCGCTCAGCACGCGCTGCACGGTCTGGTAGTTCTGCGGATCGCGGAAGCTGACCTGGTGCGGGTTGGCGCGCAGCGCGTCGCGCAGCTGGTACAGCGTCTGGTAGGGATCGCCGAAGCGCTCGTGGCAGGCCTTGTCGGCGACGCAGCGGGCGAACTGCAGCTTCAGCGCGCTCTCCAGGTTCTGCGCGAAGTCCTCGCCCAGCACCAGGCCGTTCGGCACCACGCCGTCGAGCACCACTGCGCGCACCGCGTCCGGATGGCGCATCAGATATTGCTGCGCCATGCGCGTGCCGTAGGAGACGCCGACCAGGTCCAGGCTCGGCACGCCGAGCGCACGGCGCAGGTCATCCAGGTCCTGCACCGCCACCGTGGTGGTGTAGTAGCGCGGGTCGGCCTTGCCGTCGAGCTGCTTGAGGCACACCTGCGCCTCGGTGCGCAGCTTCGCGGCGTCGAAGGCGACGTCCTCCAGGCCGTTGGCCTTGGTCTCGCCTTTGGCATCGCCCTTGGCGTCGGCCGGCGGCTTGCAGGTGAGCGGATTGGAGCCGCCGGTGCCGCGCTGGTCCAGCAGCAGCACGTGGCGATGCGCCAGCAGCGGCTGCAGCGCGCCGGCCACGCCGGGCCAGGTCTCGGTGGCCGCCTGGCCGGGGCCGCCGGCCAGCAGCACCACCATGTCGTCGCTGACGACCTGGGCGTTGCTGCGGATCACGCCGAACTTCAGCTTGATCTTGCGGCTGTGCGGATCGTCGCGGTTTTCCGGCACGTCAAACGGCGCGCACCAGGCAGCCGTGGTCAGGCCGCTGTTGGGCTGGCCCAGCTCGCACGGCGTGAGCGTGAGCGCACCGAGCCGCCAGGTTTCCGGCTTGGCCGGTGCAGTGGGCGTCGCCGCGGCGGCCGGCGCGGTGTCTTCCGCGGCGCCGCCGCCGCGCGGATGGAACTGGTTCCACGCCAGCGCACCCAATCCCAGCGCGACGGCGGCGATGCGCACCACGGTGCGTCCCTTGATGGCCATTGCTTGTATTCCCCTCGCTCAGGCGGCCATGCGGCCGCTTCCATCCCAGTGAATTCTCAGGTCCCCGTTGCGCCGTCCGGCTGGAAGATCGCCTCGATCGGCTGCTCGAACAGCCGCGCGATCTTGAAGGCCAGCGGCAGGCTGGGGTCGTACTTGCCGGTTTCCACGGCGTTGACTGTCTGGCGCGACACGTCCAGCCGCGTGGCCAGGTCGGCCTGCGACCAGCCGCGCTCCGCGCGCAATTCCCGCACCCGGTTCTCCATCGCGTCAGTCGCGGTAGCGGCGCTTGGCCCAGGCCAGCGTCGGGCCGTAGACCAGCATCAGTCCCGGGAACACCAGCAGCAGCACGCTGCCGTCCAGGCTGACGACCTTGGCCGCGGCGAGAAAGCCGACAGCCATGCTGACGACGGCCACGACGCCCGCGGCCAGCGCCAGGGCCTGCAGATGCAGGCGCTGCATGAACTCGTCGCTGGCAGTCACGTAGCGGAACAGGGAGAGCGCGATGGCGGCCACCGGCAGCGCGGGCGACAGAGCGATCAGCGCTCTCAGCCAGGTCGCGTCGGTGGTCTTGTGCAGCGGCCAGACGAACAACATCAGCGCGAAGTACACGGCCATGGCCGGAACGAACTCGGCGATGTAGCGGCGGTCCTCGCGGCGAATCTCGCCTTCCGCCTCGGAGCAGGCGGCAGCGCGGGACACATACGCCAGTACCAAGGTCAGCCCGACCAGCAGGGCCAGGGTCAGCGCGCGCCCACCGGTCCCGTGCAATCGAGTCATCAGCGCCATGACCACGAAATACCCGGCCATGATCAGGCTCAACAGGAGCCCCCGGCCCCAGGCCGGCCATGCCGCGATGCGCCTGGTCAGACTCTCCATCGTCCCCTCCATAACCCTCGATCCCCTGCGGTCGGACGCTTGCCATGTCAAGCAAGCTTGACAGCATGCTAGATACGGACATGGCTACTGTCAAGCATGCTTGACACGAAGGGTGTAACACCTTTATCCGGGCAATATTTTGCGAAGCCAGGCAAGCACTTGGCCCCCAAAGGTCACATTTTGACCCGGAATGACCTCGACGGATTTTTGACGTTGCTTAACGTGGCGACGGCAAATTCCGTGAGACACTTCTCAAATTCGAATGCGCACTACATCACGTTTTTTGGCATGGCTTCTGCATGAGGCCGATGCCATCGAGGCAAGCGCCGGCAGCGCGTCCCCTCGAAGACAAGACGCAGGGGGACGAGACACAAGCCCGCGTCCGCAACGCACCAACTGCCGTACCCAACCAAAAAACCCGTTAAGGACAAAGGCATACCCATGAAGAACGCTCTCGCCATCGCCCTGATCGCCGCTGTGGGCTTCGTCGCCCTGGCGCCCAATCAGGCCTCGGCCGTCGACGGCACCATCAACGTCACCGGCACCATCAACAGCTCAACCTGCAAGATCAATGGCGGCAACAGCCCGGCCACGGTCAATGTGACCCTGCCGACCGTGTCGACCACCTCGCTGACCGCCGCCGGCCAGACCGCCGGCCGCACCGCGTTCAACCTGGCCCTGAGCGGCTGCGGCGCGCTGACCAAGGCCCAGACCTACTTCGAGCCGGGTCCGACCATCATGGCCGACGGCAACCTGAAGAACTCCTCGGGCACCGCCACCGGCGTCGAAGTGCAGCTGCTCAACGGCGACTTCAGCTCGATCAACCTGGCTGGCGCCGCCGGTTCGCAGGCTTCGCAGCAGGCCACCCTGGCCAGCGGCGCCGGCACCCTGAACTACTACGCGCAGTACTTCGCGACCGCCGCCGCTGGCGCCGGCACCGTGAGCACCACCGTGCAGTTCACCATGCTGTACCAGTAAGACCCGCCCGGCTGAGGCGGTTGTTGTAAGAGGCAAGTCAGCGCCGGAGCCCTACGCGGCTCCGGCGCACTCTCCGCCGCCAGGCGGCGGAATCCAAGTTCGTTGCGAGGGAAATCCATGAGGAAGTTTGTCTGCGCCCTGGGCGCGGGCCTGCTGGCCCTGTGTCTCGGCGCTCCGGCCGCGCACGCCAATGTCCTGATCGGCGGCACCCGCGTGGTCTTCCCTGCGAAGGACGGCGAAGTCACCGTGCGCCTGACCAACGACAACGACCACCCCGTGCTGGTCGAATCGTGGATCGACCGCGGCGACGTCCATTCCACCCCCGAATCCGTCGATGTGCCGTTCCTGCTCACCCCTCCGCTGTTCCGCATGGAAGCGAAGAAGGAGCAGAGCCTGCGCATCGTCTACACGCACGAGCAGCTGCCGGCCGACCGCGAGTCGCTGTTCTGGCTCAACGTGCTCGAAGTGCCGCCCAAGCCGACCGGCCCGCAGGCCGAAGGCCAGAACCTGCTGCAGCTGGCGCTGCGCTCGCGGCTGAAGCTGTTCTACCGTCCGGCCGGCCTGCCGGGCGATCCGCTGAAGGCGCCGGCCCAGCTGACCTGGAAGGTCGATGCCGACGGCAAGGCGCTGGTGGCGCACAACCCCACGCCGTTCCACGTCACCATTTCCGAGATCAGCGTCAGCGCCGGCGGCAAGTCGGTGGCGGTGGATCTGGGCATGGTCGCGCCGCTGTCGGACCTGCGCCTGGCGCTGCATGACGGCGCGCCGAAGCCGGCCGCCGGCAGCGTGGTGAAGTTCACCGCGATCAACGATTTCGGCGCCGCCGACAGCTTCACGGGCGCCGTCGCGCCGTGATCCTTTCGCGCGCCAGCTACGGCGACCGCACCGGCGGCCACCGCAGCCGGCGCGCGTTGCTGTGCCTGGCGATCGCCGGCGTGCTGGGCAGCTGGCATGCCGCCGCGGCCGCCGTCGATGCCTCGGCTGCGGCGGCGCCGGGCGGCGCTTCCGCCTCCGCCGCGGTCGACGCCAGCTTCGACCGCAACCTGCTCTCCGGCGCGGGCCGCAACACCGGCGACATCAGCCGCTTCGAGCGCGGCCCGATGATCGTGCCGGGCACGTACCGCACCGACCTGTTCCTCAACGGCGCCTGGGTCGGCCGCAGCGACGTACGCTTCGCCGCGCCCAAGCCCGACGCCAGCGCGATGCCCTGCCTGAGCCGCGCACTGTTCGACCAGCTCGGCCTGCCGCTGCAGAAGCTTTCCGCCGAGCAGCAGGCGCAGCTGGCCACCGACGGCTGCGTGGACATCGGCACGCTGATCCCCAGCGCCGCGATGACCTTCGACCAGCCCAACCTGCGCCTGGACGTGAGCATCCCGCAGGCCTGGCTGGGCACGCGGGCGCGCGGCTACGTCAGTCCGGAAAACTGGGACCGCGGCGTCGACGCGGCCCTGCTCAACTACAACTTCAACAGTTACCGCAGCAGCAGCCGCGGCGTCAGCCAGACCTCGTCCTTCCTCGGCCTCAACGCCGGCCTGAATCTGGGCGGCTGGCAGCTGCGCCATGACTCGACCCTGCTGATGCAGTCCGGCTCCGCCGGCCTGCCCTCGCGCCGCCAATGGCAGAACCTGGACACCTACCTGCGCCGCGACCTGCCCGCCTGGCGCGCGCAAATGGTGATCGGCGATTCGTATACCGGCGGGGAGCTGTTCGACAGCGTGAGCCTGCGCGGCGTGCGCATCGCCACCGACGACCGCATGCTGCCGGACTCGATGCGCGGCTACGCGCCGACCGTGCGCGGCGTGGCGGAGACCAATGCCAGGATCACCGTGCGCCAGAACGGCGTGGTGCTGTACGAAACCACCGTCGCGCCGGGCCCGTTCACCATCTCTGACCTGTACGCCACCGGCTACGGCGGCGACCTCAACGTGACGGTGACCGAGGCCGACGGCCGCGTACGCACTTTCGCCGTGCCGTATGCCTCGGTGCCGCAGCTGATGCGCCCGGGCGTCACGCGCTTCTCGGTGGCTGCCGGCGAACTGCACGATGCCTCGATCCACGCGCATCCGGCGCTGGCCCAGGCCACCATCCAGCGCGGCTTCACCAACCTGCTCACCGGCTATGCCGGCATCGTGGCCTCCAGCGGCTACGGCGCGGCCCTGCTCGGCGGCGCGCTCAACACGCGCTATGGCGCGTTCGCCATGGACATCACCACGGCGCACGCCGAGATCCCCGGCCAGAGCGCGCAGAACGGCCAGAGCGTGCGCCTGAGCTACAGCAAGATCCTGCCGGAGAGCGACACCTCGTTCTCGCTGGCCACCTACCGCTATTCCACCAGCGGCTACCTCGGCCTGCGCGATGCGATGCTGGCGCGCGACATCGCGCGCGGCTACCGCTACGTCGATCCCACCACGGTCAGCACCATCGACGGCGTCACCGTGGGCAACCTGCTGACGCCGGAGCAGCGCAAGGCGCTGTCGGGCGACACCAGTAACAATTTCAGCGCCTACAGCAGCCAGCTCGACCGCCAGCGCAGCCGCTTCGACGTCAACGTCAGCCAGCGCCTGGGCCAGCACGGCGGCTCGCTGTACGTCACCGGCTCCGCTGCCGACTACTGGAACCGCCAGGGCACCGACGTGCAGTTCCAGCTGGGCTACAGCAACACCTTCCGCCGCATCAGCTACAACTTGTCGGCCACGCGCCTGCGCGACAGCAGCGGCCGCTACAGCAACCAGTATTTCGCCAGCTTCACCCTGCCGCTGGGCGACAGCCTGCACGCGCCGATGTTCGGCGCCAGCCTCAACCGCGACAGCAGCGGCCGCATGGTGGAACAGGCCACGCTGAGCGGCACGGCTGGTCAGGACAGCCAGTTCAGCTACGGCGCCACCGCCTCGCACGACCACGGCGGCGGCAGCACCGACACCGGTAGCTCCGGCACGGTGTACGGCGGCTATCGCGCGCCGTATGCGCAGTTCAACGCCAGCTACGGCAGCGGCAAGGGTTATTCGCAGGGCTCGGTGAGCGTCGCCGGCTCGATCGTGGCGCACTCCGGCGGCGTGGTGTTCGGCCAGCCGATGGGCGACACCGTGGCGATCGTGGCCGCGCCGGACGCGGCCGGCGCACGCGTGATCAATGCCTCCGGCGTGCGCATCAATCGCGGCGGCTACGCGCTGGTGCCGTACCTGACGCCGTACAACCTCAACACCGTGCAGATCGATCCGCGCGGCCTGCCGCTGTCGGTGCAGCTGGACAGCACCAGCAGCCAGGTCGCCCCGCACGCCGGCGCCGTGGTGCTGGTGCATTTCAAGACCAGCAGCGGCCGCTCGATGATCGTCCGCTTGCGCCAGAGCGACGGCAAGCCGGTGCCGTTCGGCGCCGAGGTGGTCGACGAGCAGGCGCGCAGCGTGGGCGTGGTGGGCCAGGCCGGACGCATCCTGGTGCGCGGCGCGAACGAGAGCGGTCGGCTGACCGTGCAGTGGACCGTCGGCGACGAGCAGCCGGTGCGCTGCAGCTTCCCCTATCAGTTGCCGGCGGCCGCCAAGGGCCGCGGCGACGCCTACGAACAGATCGAGGCGACCTGCGCGCCGGGAGGCAAGTCGTGATGCGCCGGGTTCTGCTGTTGCTGGTCACGCTCGTGCTGGGGTTGCCGCTTGCGGTGCAGGCCAGGTGCAATTTCACTAGCGGCAGCACGGCGAACGTCAACATCTCGTTCGGCGCGTCGACCATCGTGATCGATCCCAACCTGCCGGTGGGTGCGGTGCTGGCGACGTCAGCCCAGTTCACGCCTTCGCCGGTCTCGCAGATTTCGTGCACCAACACCACCACGATCGGCGTGCAGAACGTGGCCGGCAGCCAGCCGTCGTCGGGCTCGGTGATCTTCCCCACCGGCGTGGCCGGCATCGGCTACCGGGTGACCCATCCCGATACCTCCAACTACCTGGTGGCTTATCCGGGCGATTCGATCGCCTCGGGCAGCTACCAGATGTCGGTGACTTCGGGCCTGGAGTTCGTCAAGACCGGCACCATCGCCAATGGCGCGACGGTCAACAGCGGCACCATGGGCTATTGGCGGTATGACAGCCAGACCAATACGCGCATGGAGAACTTCAATCTCAGCACGACGCTGACCTTCGTCTACCCCTCGTGCTCGGTGAATACCAGCACGATCAACGTGGTCCTGCCGACGGTGTCCAACACGGCGTTCAACGGCGTGGGCACGGTCGCCGGTGCGACGGTGGTGCCGATCTCGCTGCAGTGCGCCTCGGGCAGCCAGCTCTATATCGAGTTCGACACGGCCAACCCGGTCAGCGGCGCCACCGGCGTGATCGCACCGGCGACGGGCACGGGGCGGGCCAAGAACGTCGGCGTGCAGCTGATCAACCAGGCCTTCACCCCGGTGACCTTCGGTACGCCGGCCCTGGTGGGCGCCACGCCGAACGGCCCGTTGAACCTCACCTACTACGCGCGCTACTACCAGACCGCCACGCCGGTAGCGGCGGGCACGGTGAGCGCGACGGCGACCTTCACCCTGTCGTACCAGTGACGCTTCAGTCGTAGGTCTGCGTGACCAGTTTCGGCTGCGCGCTCAAGTATTGGGCCAAATAGACGATTAAGGGGTCTGAGGCGAGCGGCGTACCGATGGTGTCGCTCACCGACAGCGCGTAAGACTGCGCACGCTGGCCGGGGCTGGCACTGACGCTCTCGGAGCAGCGGTAGCGAACCGGCGCCGGCGCGCCCCGCGCATCATCGATGCGTTGAGCCCCCACCGAGCACGTCGGCTCGACGATCGCTCCGGAAAACACGATCGTCCCGCCATCGGCCATCGCCGCGGCCGGCACCAGGGCCATCGCGACCAGGCCAGCCACCCGCATCTTGCGTATCCAGATCCGCATTCCGACCTCCTCCGCGCCCCTCGAAACGGATGGGCGCTTTTCCGGTCTGTCGGCTGTCGGAGACCGGGCTTTAATCCGAAAACTGTTGCGGCTTCGGATTTGTGATGTGCATCACAATGCGGGGGCGTATGTCGTAAGACCTATGGCGATAAGTCTTAGGTAAATCAGAGATTTGTGATTATTTCGTTCGACCGGAGTGCGGAATGGCCGGTAGTGGGCGGTGCATGCAGGACTTTTTCAAAGCGGGCAAAACTGCCCGCTCAAGACGGCTTCCCGGATGAATCGGCCGGCCGGCCGGAAACTTCAGCGCGAGGAGATGTACTTCTCGCGGCGGATCTGCGGCACCGGCAGGCCGTATTCCTTCAGCGCATTGAAGGCGCCGTCGACCATGTTGGGGTTGCCGCACAGGTAGGCGATATCGCGGTCGGCGCTGGGCGACAGCTCCGCCAGCACGCCCTGTACATGGCCGCTGCGGTCGTTCGGGCGCGGTTCGGCGCGCGCCTGGCGGCTGAGGCAGGCGTGGAAGGAGAAGCCGGGGTTTTCGCGTTCGAAGGCCTCGAACTCGGCGCCGTACAGCAGCTCGGTCTCGTTGCGTGCGCCGTACAGCAGCGCCACTTCGCGCCCGCCCTGGGCCAGCAGCTCGCGCAGCAGCGGCAGCATGGCGCGATACGGCGTGACGCCGGTGCCGGTGGCCAGCAGCAGGTAGCGCGGATGCGCGTCGCCCGGCTGCAGGCAGAAGCGGCCGTAGGGACCGCTGGCTTCGATGGTCTGGCCCGCTTCGAGGCTGCCCAGCAGCTTGGTGGCGGCGCCGCCGTCCACGTAGCTCACCGCGATCTCGATGCGCTGCGCGGGCGAGCGGCCGTCGCCGACGGTGGCGACCGAATAGCTGCGCTTGGTCGGCGTGCCGTCGTCGTAGTGGAAATGCACCTGCAGGAACTGCCCGGGAACAAAGGCGAGCGCCTGTCCGTCGGCGCGCTCGAACACCAAGTGGCGCACCGTGGGCGCGAGCATGTAGCTGTCGACGAGGCGGAGGGTGAAATGATCGGCCATGGGAATCCGGAAACAGTGAGTGCGCCCCGCGGAACCGGCCGGCGGGAACCAGCCCGCTATAATAGGAGGCTGGCCCCTTCGGTGCAGCCCATGCCCACCCAGCCATCCTCATCCGCTCCCGCTCTCGTCGTCGACAACCTGCGCAAGACCTACGCCAACGGGGTGGAGGCCCTCAAGGGCGTCAGCCTGACCGTGGAACCGGGCGACTTCTTCGCCCTGCTCGGCCCCAACGGCGCCGGCAAGTCCACCCTGATCGGCATCCTGTCCTCGCTGGTCAACGCCAGCGGCGGCGACGCGCGCATCTTCGGCGTCTCGGTCAACCGGCAGCGCGGCGACGCCATGCAGCTGATCGGCCTGGTGCCGCAGGAAATCAACTTCAACCTGTTCGAGAAGCCGTTCGACATCTGCGTCAACGAGGCCGGCTTCTACGGCATCCCGCGGCGCATCGCCACCGAGCGCGCCGAGAAATACCTGCGCGAGCTGCGCCTGTGGGACAAGGCCCAGGACCAGGCGCGCACGCTGTCCGGCGGCATGAAGCGCCGCCTGATGATCGCCCGCGCCATGATGAACGAGCCCAAGCTGCTGATCCTCGACGAGCCCACCGCGGGCGTCGACATCGAGATCCGCCGCTCGATGTGGCAGTTCGTCAGCGGCATCAACGCGGCCGGCACCACGGTGATCCTCACCACGCATTACCTGGAGGAAGCCGAGCAGCTGTGCCGCAACATCGCCATCATCGACCGCGGCACCATCGTGGAAAACACCACGATGAAGCGCCTGCTGGCGACGCTGGATTCGGAAACCTTCGTGCTCGACATCGCCGGGGCGCCCGGCGAACTGCCCGCCCTGCCCGGCGTCAACCTGCGCCGCGTGGACGACCACACGCTGGAAGCGGAGATGTCGCGCGCCCACGATCTCAATTCCATGTTCACCGCGCTGTCCTCGCACGGCGTCACCGTCACCTCGATGCGCAACAAGACCAATCGCCTGGAAGAGCTCTTCGTCCGCCTGGTGGAACAGGGCCGCAACGCCAAGTCCGCGCAGGAGCAGGCCGCATGAACGCCTCCGGCAATCTCGTCGCGCTGGGCACCATCGTCCGCCGCGAAATCGTGCGCATCCTGCGCATCTGGACGCAGACGCTGATCCCGCCCGCGATCACCATGACGCTGTACTTCGTGATCTTCGGCAAGCTGATCGGCAGCCGCATCGGCACCATCGAAGGCGGCTTCAGCTACATGCAGTACATCGTGCCGGGCCTGGTGATGATGAGCATCATCACCAACAGCTACGGCAACATCTCCAGCTCGTTCTTCGGCGCCAAGTTCAGCCGCGCGGTGGAGGAGATGCTGGTATCGCCGATGCCGAACTGGGTGATCCTGCTCGGGTACGTCACCGGCGCGGTGACGCGCGGCATGATCGTCGGCGCGCTGGTGCTGGTGATCGCGCTGTTCTTCACCCACCTGCAGGTGGCGCATCCGCTGATTACCTTCGCCTCGGTGCTGCTGGGCGCGACGATCTTCTCGCTGGCCGGTTTCGTCAATGCGGTGTATGCGAAGAAGTTCGACGACATCGCGCTGGTGCCGACCTTCGTGCTTACCCCGCTCACCTATCTCGGCGGCGTGTTCTATTCGGTGAACATGCTGGCCGAGCCGTGGCAGAGCATCTCGCGGGTCAATCCGATTCTGTACATGGTCAACGCGTTCCGCTTCGGCGTGCTGGGCGTGAGCGACGTGAATGTCGCCGGCGCCTTCGTGGTGATGCTGCTGTTCGTGGCGGGGCTGTCGGCGGTGGCGCTGCACCTGCTCAAGCGCGGCGTCGGCCTGCGTTCGTAATCGAACATGCGCGTCAACAAGTACATCAGCGAGGCCGGCCTGTGCTCCCGCCGCGAGGCGGACGAGCTGCTGCTGGCCGGGCGCGTCACCATCAACGGCGAGGTGGTCAGCACCGGCGCCAAGGCGCTGGAAGGCGACGAAGTGCGCGTGGACGGCGAGATCGTCAAGGCGCGCGTCCTGGCCTCCACGCCGGCGGCTAAGCGTGCCATCTATATCGCGTTGAACAAGCCGGTGGGCATCACCTGCACCACCGACCGGACCGTCTCCGGCAACATCGTCGACTTCGTCGACCACCAGCAGCGCGTGTTTCCGATCGGCCGGCTGGACAAGGATTCGGAAGGCCTGATCCTGCTCACCAGCAACGGCGACATCGTCAACGAAATCCTGCGCGTCGAGAACGATCACGAGAAGGAATACCTGGTGGCGGTGAACAAGCCCGTCACCGACGCCTTCCTCGCCGGCATGGCCAGGGGCGTACGCATCCATGGGCAGCTGACCAAGCCCTGCCGCACGCGCAAGATCGCCAAGTTCGGCTTTGCCATCGTGCTGACCCAGGGCCTCAACCGGCAGATCCGCCTGATGGCCGCCGAGTTCGGCTACCGCGTCACCCAGCTGCGCCGCGTGCGCATCATCAACGTGAAGCTGGGGCACCTGAAGCCGGGGCAATGGCGCAACCTGACCGAGGCGGAACTGAAGGGCCTGCTGCCCAACCGCACGCAGTGGTGACGGCGCGCCCCTGAGGGCGCGCGACCGGCGCTTGACGCGGTGCCAACCCACGGCTATATATTTAGCAACTTCGTTAATTGCTTAAGAGCTGATGGCCGTCGACTCGTTCTTCGAAGCCCTGGCATCCCGCCCCCGCCGCGAAATCCTGGCCTATCTGTCCGCCCAGGAGCTGACCGCGGGCGAGATCGCCAGCCGCTTCGCGATGAGCGCGCCGGCCATTTCGCGCCACCTGTCCGTGCTGGAAGGCGCGGGGCTGGTGAGCAGCGAGCGGCGCGGCCAGTACGTGGTGTACCGGCTCAACAAGGACAACCTGGTGAATACCCTCACCGGGTTCGCCTTCGAGATCTGTCCCAAGGCCGGGCCGCTCAAGCGCGAATCGCGCCGTCTCGCACGCAAGGAAAGCTGACGCGGCGAAAGCGGCGACCAGGGGAATTCAATCGAGCTGTTCGTACCGGTGGTGCCAGGCGCACCGCCACGGAGGAGTGCGTCATGGCGAATCAGACACGCAGCACCGGCAGTTTTCCGCACGCGGCGATCCCTTCCCCGCATGGCGGCCTGCCGGTGGAAGTCACGCTGATTGCCCAGCTCGGACACGGCGTCGGCGACCAGATGCACGCCGGCGCCTCGGCGCTGCAACGCGCGCATCCGGCCTTTATCGATGCGCTGGACGAGCCTTCCACCCGGCTGGGCGGCACCGATCTCGCCAAAGGCGACGCCACGGCGCTGTACACCTTCGCGGTGGGCGCCAAGGGGCATCCGTTCCATCGGCACGCCGGGCATCGCGTGTTTACCGCGGTCTCCGGCAGCAGCGGCGCGCAGTTGCGCTTCTCCACCGCGACGGTCGCGCAGCTGGCCGACGACCCGGCGCATTTCGCGCGCCACCTGCACTACGTGAACATCGCGCCGGATTGTTTGTTCACCGTGCGCTTCAACGGTGCGACCTGGCACCAGTTCGCGCCGCTCGATGCCGCGCATCCGGCGCTGTTCGCCATCTCCTGCCATACCAACGAACTCGGCGGCGAGCTGGACGAGGCGCTGCGCACGCAGGTGCTCGCGGGCGAGGCCTCGATTCCTGCGCTGACTGAAACGCTGCCTGATGCGGTCATGCAATGGCTGGCCGCCAACCCGCCCGCAGCGGACGACGTGCCAACCATCGCACTCGCGCTGGATGCCGCGCCCGGTTCGCTGCAAAGCCGCTTGTGCCGCTTTGCTCGCGGCATGCTCGGCCGTCTGCGCGCCCTGTGCGCCACCTGCCGCCGCGCCGGCGGATTCCTGTGGGAATCGCCAGGCCGCCTGCCGGTGCAGGCGATCGAGCCGCCGGCGGATTCCCTGTTGCGCGCTCAACTGGAGCACACGCACCAGCACGAGGACATGGTCCGCATCCGGTTGCACGACCCGGCCCTGGCCAGGATCGGCGCACCGCGCCTGCTCGCCGACCTGCTCGACGGCTTCCTGCGCAACCCGCCGTCGAGCGTGTCGCGCATGATGGCCATGCGCAACACGCTGGTGCGGCCGCTGGGCTTGCGCACCTCGACGCTGGGCTGCCCCGTGTCCTCGCTGCTCTCGCACCGGGCCAGCGAGACCTTCGACGGCCGCTTCCCAGTGCTCGCACAGGCGGCGGACGCGCGGCATGCGCAGGTGATCCTCGGCGCCGACGACAAGCATCTGCGCTTCCGCTCCTGCGTGGCCGTGCGCATCGTCGATGGCGTCGGCATCGAGCTCAGCCTCGGCACCCGCGTGCACTGCAAGAACCTGTTCGGGCACATCTACATCGCGCTGATCGAGCGCGTGCACCGGCACCACGTCAGTCCGGCGATGCTGCGCCTCGCTGCGGAACATGCGTTCATGCGCAAGGCGGCGCACAGCATGCCGCTGCGCGTGTTGCCGCTATAGCGATTGAATGTAGGCGGCGAGCGCCTGGATATCGGCCTCGTCGAGGTTCTGCGCCACGCCCTGCATCACCTTGCCGTTGCTGACGCCGACGCGCTTGCCATGGTGGTAATCGCCCAATTCCTGGCCGATATAGAACGCCGACTGGCCCGCCAGGCGCGGAAAGGTGTGCCACGCCGTATCTGGTGCGCCCTGCCACGCACTCGTCGGCCCCTGCCCCGCCGGACCATGACAACCCTGGCACGGCGGCACGCCCTTGGCCGGATCGCCGGCATGGAACAACTGCGCGCCGCGCGAGGCGGCATCCGGCATGCCCGCCGGCTTGGCCGGCAAGGCGGCGAAATGCGCCGCGAGGTTGCGCATGTCCTGGTCGCTCAAGGCCGCGGCCTGCCCGGTCATGACCGGATCGCTGCGCTGGCCGTCCTTGAAAGCCTTCAGTTGCAGATAGAGATACGTCGCCGATTGGCCCGCCAGGTTCGGGAAGTTCGGCGCGATGGCGATGCCTTGCGGGCCATGGCAGGCGCCGCACACCGCGGCCTTGGCGGCTCCGGCGTTCGCATCGCCGTGGATCGGCGGCTGCGCACGCACATCGAGCATCGGCGCGGGTTTCGGCGCCGCGCTGGCCGCCGGTGCCGGCGCATCCTGTGCGACAGCGGCGCACGACAGCGCCAGCGCGAAGGCCGCAAGCGAAAGTTGGCGGATCATCGCGGCCCTCCTCACAGCTTCACGTTGAACATGGCGCCCAGCATGGTCACACCGTAGTGGTGCTGCGGCCCCTTGTCGGTATAGATGCGTTGCCCGTAGCTCAGCGTCTGGTCGAAGCCCAGGTAATGCCAGTCGGTAAAACTGCCGGTCTCGCGCCGGCCGAACAGGCGCATGCCCAAGCGGCGGGTGAAGTCGACGTTGAAGCCGAGCTCCAGCGTATTGCTGCGGTACTTGTTATCCGGGAATGCGTTGCCCGCCGCGGCCGCGGCGTCGGCCTCGCGATAGGCGAGCGCGCCGATCGTGGCGTAGCTGTAGCCGACATGGCCGAACGAGCCGCTGTAGTTGTAGTTGAGATCGGCGCGCACGCGGCCGAAGTCATGCGTGAGGGTGAAGCCCGCATTGCTGTTGCGCTCGCGGTCGAACTCCCACCACTGGTTGCCATACGGATACAACGGCCCGCCGAGCTTGGGATTGGTCTGTCCCGGCGTGCCCAGGGCTGCGCCCGCCGCGCCACCGTCGGAATCGCCCACGTTAGACACGCCCATATGCGAGGTCTCGATGCCCAGATACGCGCTGGCCGTGGTACGCGCGCTCGGCTGCCAATCCCATTGCAGCGTGGCGCCGGTGCTGCGCGTGTCCTGGCGGCCGATCGGCGTGGCGTACCGGTCGCGGTTGCCGTAGAGCGTCGCCGACACGGTGGTGGCGTCGCCGAACGGATAGGTGACGATCAGGCGCGCCTTGCTCTCGTCGCGATCCGACAGGTCGTACTTGCGCATGTCGGCCACCGTATGTGCCGGCAAGCCATTGACCGGATCGACGAAGCCCGGCAGCGCTTCGGAGAAAAACTGTGCGTACGGGTCGTAGTTGTAGGGGCCGCCGCGCCGCCGCGCATACTCGTAGCTGGCGCGCAGCGTGGCCTCGCCGAGCGAGCGCGACACCCACGAGATCTTTATCCGATGCTCGTCCACCCGCTTGCGTTCGCGGTACTTCGGCTCGTTATGGTCGAAGGTGTAGACCACGCCAAGACTGTCGCGCCGCCCCAGCTGCCAGTCGCCGCCGAGCTCGAACAGCGTGTCGTCGTAGCCATAGGGCACGTTGCGCACGGTGACGTTGGACGACCAGTACAACGGATTGCGCGGATCGAAGATGCCCACCTCGCCCGGCACGATGCTGCCCTGCGAGCCGTTCTCCGAGATGTAGCCGTATTGCCCGGTCTGCGGGTTGTAGGCGAGATAGCGGGTCTTGTTGTCTTCGCGGTACCAGCGCAGGCCGGCATGCCAGCCGAAGCTGGAGGAGGGATGGAAGTTCACCCGCGCGTCGAACAAGCCCGTATCGATACGCGCATTGGCATTGCGCTGCGACAGCGCCGCCGGTGTGTTCCAGTCGGCGCAGGGCAAGGTGTAGTTGGGGCCGCCGATCGGCGTCATGTCGACGCCGAGCAGGCCGGTGCAGGTGACCGGCGGACGCAGCGCCGCGTTCTGGCGCATGGTGCCCCACGCGGCGGCGACGCTGAACTGGCCGTTGCCCTTCAGCTCGCGCGACAGGTCCAGGCGCAGGTTGTGATAGTCGTTGTCCGGCTCCAGCGAGAACTCGCCCTGGTAGATGTTCGCCACCTGCGGCACGCCCACCACGTTCTGCAGCTGGAACGGACTCTGGTAATCCAGGTAATCCTTGTGGTTGCGGAAGAACGAACCGGTATAGGTGCCGACGAAGCGCCACACCTTGCCCACCTTGCGCAAGGAGAGGTTGACATCGGTGGTGGAGAAATCGATCGGCCGCACCGTTTCGTTAATGCCGCCCTGCAGCTGGTTGAAGGCGAAGAACATCGGCCCGCCCCACAGGCGCGTACCCTTGCGCTCCTCGTTGCTGATCGCGGCGCTGCCGATCCAGCCGCGGTAGAGCTCGCCTTCCAATGACAAGCCGCTGCGCGTGCGGGTCAGGCCGATGGTCCGGCGCGGCGCCGCCGCCGAAGCGGCCGCGATCTGCGCAGGCGTGCTGCCACCGGGCGTGAGCGAAGCAGGCAAGGTGAGCTGGTTGCTGCCGATGCCGTTCCAGATCGGGAACGCGTTGGTCGACACCGTATGCGGCATATCGCGATAGAACGCTTCCACGCGATAGCTGCCGTACTTGCCGGCACGCAGCCGGTAGTACTGGTCGTCGGCGCTGAGCCGGCTGCCGCGGAACTCCACGTACTCGCCCGTGCGCCGGTTGTCGAACATCAGTCCGAGATAGCCGGGCGCGAAACCGTTCTTCCAATCGCTGTACTGGCGGAAGAACTCCGCATTGCGATCGCCGTTGAGATGGATGTAGCCAAGCTGCAGCAGGCCACGATACGTCCAGTCGCTGCCCGGCGCCAGCGGCGTGCCGTCATCGGCCTGTGGCGGATACGGATACGGCACGCCGGTCGGCGTGCGCTTCATGCCGGCATGCAACCAGGAGAAGCCTTCCTGTATCCCCGCCATCATCGGCGTCCAGCCGCGCGGATCGAACGCATTGCCGTATTGCATGTCGCCCACGCGCATGGTGTCGCTGCCGTCGGCGACCTGCGCCGCGGCCGATCCCGCCGCCAGGCCGGGCAGCGCGAGGAGAAGGAGCTGGAGCTTGCGCATCGTCCGCCTCCCTCACTTGTGGAACTTCGGACCGGACGGGTTGTTCGACCCGTGGATATTGGTATGGCAGGTGAGGCAGCCGCGCCCCATGATCCGCTCGTCCGGCGACACGCCATTGCCCAGGCCCGCGGCGCTCTGCAGGTCGTTCGGGTGCTGCGTCATGGTGTGGCACTGCTGGCACAGCATCGGGATCGGCGCGACCAGCAGGGTCTGCTGGTTGGAGCCGTGCACGTCGTGGCAGTTGAGGCAGTTCTGCCGCACCGGCGCGTGCTCGAACAGGAACGGCCCGCGCTTTTCGGCGTGGCAGGCGTAGCAGGTCTCGTTGACCGTGTCGGTCTTGAGCAGCGGCTTGGTGATGGTGCCGTGCGGGTTGTGGCAATCGGTGCAGGCCATCTGCCCTTCCGGCAGCGGCATGTGCGAGCGGCGGTTGAACTTGGCGCGGATGTCCTGGTGGCAGCTGCTGCACACCTCGTTGATCGACGGCTTGGCCAGCACGCCTTCCGGCGACAGGCGCGCCATCGGGTTGTGGCAGTCGCTGCAGGACAAGCCGCGGTTCTCGTGCACGGAGCCGAGCCAGTGCTGCCGCGCACCGCCTGCATGGCAACCGAGGCAGACCTGGGTCTGCGCTTGCACCGGCGTGCCGCCGTCGTGGGTGAAGGCGATGATCGTGCCCTTCGCCGCGGGGTTCTTCGCATGCAGCGAACCCGGTCCATGGCAGGTCTCGCAGGCCGCCTGCGGTCCGGAATGCGCCGCGCCGACGCGGAACGACGCCACGTGCAGCGAATGCGAAGCCTGCACGTTCTCCAGCGCGTGGCAGGCAATGCAGGTCTTGGCGCCGACGGCATCGGCGTCGGGCGCAAGCGGATTCTTCGGGATCGGCGCGGCGTCGAACGGCGTGGCCGGCGAATCGCTGACCGGGCGCAGGTGGGGGTCGCGGTTGCGCGCGTCGTTGGCGCCCATGTCGGTGGCCGGCAGCATCCGCGCGATGTCGCCCTGGCTCAGGCCCGAGGACCCGGCCGGCGCCGCCTGCTGGGCGAGGACGCCGGGCATCGGCAAGGCCGCCAGCAGCCCGATGGCCACGCAAAGCCTGGCCGCGCAAAGCAACGTCCCTGGCCGAAACGGGAACACACGCATGGCGTAACCCCTTGGCTAGCGTGATGCGCCGGCGGTCCGTCCCCGAAGCGGGCCATGGCCGACGCGGCAGGCAGTATTCACCCTCGCCAGGACAGGCATAAGCCCTTGTGTCGAAAATGATTGTCCAAGCCGCGAGAACAATCGCGAGTTGTCGCGACGCGTCAATGCGTCCCCGGAACACTGGGGTAGCCTGGCCAGCGGGGGCTCATCCCGCGACGGGAGCCGAGACATGCAGGATCTCAACGACATCCTCTATTTCGTGCAGGTGGTCGAGCACGGCAGCTTCACCGGCGCCAGCCGCGCGCTGGGCATGGCCAAGTCGCAGTTGAGCTTCCGCGTCGCACGCCTGGAGGAGCACTTGGGCGTGCGCCTGATCCAGCGCACCACGCGGCGCTCCCATGTCACCGAGATCGGCCGCCGCTACTACGACCAGTGCCGGCTGATGCTGGCCGCCGCCGAGCGCGCGCAGGAAGTGATCGACGATGCGCAGGCGCTGCCGCGCGGACGGCTGCGCGTGGCCTGTCCGGTGATGTTCGCGCAGCTGCTGCTGGCGCCGGTGCTGGTCGGTTTCCTGCGGCGGCATCCGGACGTGCAGGTGGACCTGGACATCTGCCACCACCAGGTGGACGTGGTGGCCAACGGCTACGACATCGCCTTCCGCGTGCGCGCCTCGGTGCAGGATTCCAGCCTGATCGTGCGCAGCTTCGGCATGGATCCGCAGATGCTGGTGGCCAGCGCCGATCTCCTGCAGCGCATCGAGCCGGCGCAGCAGCCGGCCGACCTGCGGCACCTGCCGAGCGTGAGCACGATCTCCGCCGAAGGCCGGCATTTCTGGACCCTGCTCGATGCCGCCGGCCATGCACAGCGTGTCGAACACCATCCGTCGCTGGTCAGCGACGACCTGCAGGTGCTGTTCCAGGCGGTGACCGGCGGCCTGGGCATCGCGCAGCTGCCGCGCTTCATCTGCCGCGAGCCGGTCGCGCGCGGCCAGCTGGTGCCGGTACTGCCCGCCTGGAGCCTGCCGCCGGGCAACGTGCATGCCGTCTACCCCTCCCGCCACGGCCATACGCCGGCCATGCGCTGCTTCATCGACTACATGGCCGAGCACCTGCCCGACATGCTGGCGCAGGCGCAGCGCGGTGCGCCGGGCGGGGACGTGAAACCGCTGCTGGCGGTGGCCTGAGGCCGCCCGCCGGACTGGCTAAGCCCGCTCCTCCCTGCAAGAATTCACGAACCATCGCGCCAGAGGGGGAGCGATGGACTCGCGCCCGCACCGGACGCACCGACATCAACGGACGATATCCAGGGACTTCACCCATGAAAATCAAGCTCCTGCCGGCGCTCGGCCTGCTGGCCGCATTCGCCTGCACCGCGCCGCTGCTGGCCATGCCGGCCGACGAACCGGCCGCCGCCGACGACATTTCCGCCGAGACGCAGACCTTCCTGAAGTCGCTGCACCCGGCCACCGGCAACGTGACCGTGCCCGGCGCGCAGGCCACGCTGAAGCTCGACCCGGGCTACAGCTTCCTGCCCGCCAGCGAGGCGCAGGACGTGCTCACCCGGCTGTGGAACAACCCGCCGGACAAGGACGTGCTGGGCATGATCCTGCCCAGCGAAGACATGAAAGTGCTGCTGGACGAGAAGGCCTGGGCGGTGGTGGTGACCTTCGTCGACGAGGGCTACGTGTCCGACGAGGACGCGGCCAAGCTCGACTACAACGCCATGCTCAAGGACATGCAGGACGCCAGCAAGGACGACAACGCCGACCGCCTCAAGCAGGGCTATCCGGCGATCGAGCTGGTCGGCTGGGCCGAGCCGCCGCACTACGACGCGGCGTCGCACAAGCTGTACTGGGCGCGCAACCTGAAGTTCAAGAAGGCCGACGGTTCCTCCGACGGCGCGTCGCTGAACTACGACATCCGCGTGCTCGGCCGCCGCGGCTATCTCTCGCTCAATGCGGTGGCGCCGATCGACCAGCTGGCGCAGGTGCGCGCGGACATGCCCAAGGTGCTGGAGATGACCGAGTTCAACGACGGCGAGCGCTACACCGACTACAACTCCAAGACCGACAAGACCGCCGCCTACGGCATCGGCGCGCTGGTCGCCGGCGGCATCGCCGCGAAGGCCGGCCTGTTCGCCAAGCTCGGCGCGCTGCTGCTGGGACTCAAGAAGCTGATCATGGTCGGCATCGTGGCGATCGGCGGTTTCTTCGCCCGCCTGTTCGGTCGCAAGAAGGCGCAGTAAAAAACGACGGCCGGCGCAAGTTGGGGGGAGCCGCAGGCGAACCCCAACCATGCGCAGCGTCATGGCGTAGCGATGTTGGGGTTCGCCTGCGGCTCACCCCAACCTACGCCGGTCTGTCGAGCCTCACGCCCAGTCCGGCCAGCCGCCGCAGCCCGTCGGCGCTGGGCACCAGCGCGCGTCCCTGCGTAGCGCGGCGCAGCCAGCCCGCATCGAGCATGGCCGAGGTCATCGCCACGCCGAGCGGACCGCCGACGTGCAGGCGGCGCTCGGTCCAGTCCAGGCAGCCGCGGCCATGCAGGTGCAACAGGCGATGGGCGGTTTCGGGTTCGAGTCCGGCACCGGCGAGCGCCGCCGCGCCGGCGGGCAGCAGGCGCAGGCCTTCGCTGGCCGCTTCCAGGTAATCGTGCGCGAGCAGGCTCTCGCAGAACGCCACGCCAAGCTGGCCGGCAAGGTGCCGGTAACAGCTGCGCGCGCGCCGTACCGCCGGGTCGCCGGCAGGCGTGGGCACGGCGGTGCGCACGCGCGGCATGGCCAGCGCCTCGAGCATCGCCGAGACCTCGTCGTCGGCCAGCCGGTAATAACGATGGCGTCCCTGTGCATGCAGCGCGAGCAGGCCGCCATCGAGCAGACGCTTCAGATGGGCGCTCGCCGTCGCCGCTCCCACGCCGGCCACCCGCGCCAGCTCGCCCGCCGGGCGCGCGGTGCCGTCGGACAGCGCCAGCAGCATCGCCGCGCGCGCCGGCTCGGCGAGCAGCGCGCCGACTTCGGCGAGCTGGTAGCGGGTCATGGTGGGGGCGTCGGTCACACCCGGCAGTCTAGTCGGAGGCAGCGGCGCGATGGTTCGTCCGGTAGCGAAGCAAGTTCAGCCGTTTGTCCATATTTTATTATTGTCCATGCAGCATGGACAGATAAAATTTATGGACAAAACCTTTCTAAGTGTCTGTAATAATTTGTTGTCCAATATTGACTTTTGTCCATGCGGCATGGACAGTCCTCATCTATGGACAAAGCATTTCATCCACGAGAGCGCAGGGTCCTGGCGGCTGCCATGCAGGCAGGTCAGGCGTGGGGGCTGGCCTGGACCGAGACCGGCACCCCGCCCGCAACTCGCGGCAACCACCATCCGGACGCCTGGCTGCAGGTCCAATACGGCGGCCGGACCGCGGACTACGTGGCCGAGATCAAGACGCGCCTCCGGCCGGCCAACCTGGGCCTGGCTATCCATCAGGTGGGCCAATGCGGCCCACGCGGCCTGCTGGTGGCCGACTACGTCACGCCTCCCATGGCCGAAGAACTGCAGCGCCAGGGCGTGCCCTTCATCGACACAGCCGGCAATGCCTACCTTCCCGCGCCAGCCTTCCTGATCTGGGTCAAGGGGCAGCGTCCGGCCGCGGAAGCCGAGGCGCAGAAACCGGGCGGCCGGGCTTTCACCGCGGCGGGCCTGCAGGTGCTGTTCGCCCTGCTGTGCGAACCGGCCTGGATTGAATTGCCTTATCGCGAACTGGCCGCCCGCGCCGGTGTGGCGCACGGAACCATCGGCGGCGTGCTGGCCGAACTGCCCGCGCTCGGCTTCGCCATCACCGTCGGCAAGCGTCGCCGGCTGACGCATGGCGATGCCTTGCTGCAGCAATGGATCGACGCCTATATCCGCACCCTGCGCCCGAAGCTGGTACGGCAGCGCTATCGCGCGCAGGCGCTGACCTGGGCCACGGCCGACGATGCGCAAGCCCACCAACTGCTGCTGGGCGGAGAAGCCGCCGCCGCACAGCTCACCGGTTACCTGCGCCCACAGACCGTCACGTTCTACGGCGAAAAGCCCGATGCGCGCTTCCTCGCCGAGCATCGCCTGCTGCCCGATCCCGACGGCAATGTGGAACTGCTCGGACGCTTCTGGAATTTCCCCACCGAGCCGGCCGGATTGGCGCCCGACGTGCTGATCTATGCCGATCTGATGACCCTTGGCGACGCGCGCGCCACCGAAACCGCGAATCTGCTGCATGAGCGCATCATCGATCGACTTAAGTAAGGACGCACGGCTGAGCTTCCTCGCCGCAGTCATGCGCGCCATCGAGCCACATGCACGCGACGTCCCGCTGCTGCTGGTGGGCGCGATGGCGCGCGACCTGCTGCTGCACTACACGCACGGCATACCGATGGCCCGCGCCACGGAAGACCTGGATATCGCCGTCGGCATGGAAAATTGGGAGCAGTTCAAACGACTGCGCCAGCACCTTATCGATGCGGGCGGCTTCGTCGCGGAACCCGGCAGACTGCATCGATTGCGCTATGGCACCCGGCTTATCATCGACCTGATTCCCTTCGGTGGCCTGGAAGAAAACGATCGAAGCATCGTGTGGCCACCCGAAGGCGCGCAAGTGATGACCGTGCTCGGCTACCGTGAATCGGCGCATTCGGCCTGGGATGTCGCCCTGCCAGAGAGGCAAGCCGTCCGCGTCGTATCGCTGCCCATGCTGGCGGCGATGAAACTGGTGGCCTGGCGCGAACGACGCCTGACGGCTCCCGGCAAGGACGCTGCCGATCTGTGGCTGCTGCTCACCAAGTATCTGGATGCTGGCCAGCAGGATCGCTTGTACGGCGATGCCAGCCATCTGCTCGATGCGGACGGCTACGACTTCGAAGCCGTCGGTGCCTGGCTGCTTGGCGCCGACGCTCACGAAGTGATGCATAAGGATCAGCATGCGCTGGACAGCTTGCTGGATATCCTTCGACCGGAACTGGATCGCAATGGTCCGCTGCGGCTGATCGCCGACATGCCACGCTCGACCAACGCCGACAGGGCCTTGCGCTTGCTCGATGCCTTTCATGCAGGGCTGTCCGGCAAGCCGTCGCCGTTCGCCAGCCCCTGAGCTCAATCCCGTCAAAATGACGGGATACTGACGGGATACCCGAATATCCCGTCATGGTGACGGGATACTTCCGATATGCGGATTCGTAAAAAGGGCGCCATGAAGGCGCCCTTTTTTCATACCGGCGACTGGCGCTTACTTCGCCAACCCATCCACCGCCGCATTGAACGTCGCGCTCGGCCGCATCGCCTTGCTCAGCAACGCGATGTCCGGGTGGTAATAGCCGTGGATATCCACCGCCTTGCCCTGCGCACCGTTGAGCTCGCCGATGATCTTCTCCTCGTTCTCGGTGAGCGCCTTGGCCACCGGTGCGAACGTCGCCTTGAGCTCGGCGTCGTCGTCCTGCCCGGCCAGCGCCTGCGCCCAATACATGGCCAGGTAGAAGTGGCTGCCACGGTTGTCCAGTTCGCCGACCTTGCGCGCGGGCGACTTGTTGTTGTCGAGGATCTTGCCGTTGGCCTGGTCCAGCGCCTTGGCCAGTACGCCGGCCTTGGCGTTGCCATAGCGGTTGCCCAGGTGCTCGAACGAAGCGGCCAGGGCCAGGAACTCGCCCAGCGAATCCCAGCGCAGGTAGTCCTCTTCCAGGAACTGCTGCACGTGCTTGGGCGCCGAACCGCCGGCGCCGGTCTCGAACAGGCCGCCGCCCGCCATCAGCGGCACGATCGACAGCATCTTGGCACTGGTGCCCAGCTCCATGATCGGGAACAGGTCGGTGAGGTAGTCGCGCAGCACGTTGCCGGTGACCGAGATGGTGTCCTGGCCCTTGCGGATGCGCTCCAGCGAGAAGCGGGTGGCGTCGACCGGCGACATCACGCGGATGTCCAGGCCGCCGGTGTCGTGGTCCTTCAGATAACGCTCGACCTTCTGGATCAGCTGCGCATCGTGCGCACGCTTCGGGTCCAGCCAGAACACCGCCGGCGTGCCGCTCAGGCGCGCGCGGGTGACGGCGAGCTTGACCCAGTCCTGGATCGGCGCGTCCTTGGTCTGGCACATGCGCCAGATGTCGCCCGCCTCCACGGCGTGTTCCAGCAGCACGTTGCCGGCGTCGTCGACCACGCGCACCACGCCGTCGGCGGCGATCTGGAAGGTCTTGTTGTGCGAGCCGTATTCCTCGGCCGCCTGCGCCATCAGGCCGACGTTCGGCACGCTGCCCATGCTGGCCGGATCGAAGGCGCCGTGCGCCTTGCAGTCCTCGATCACCACCTGGTACACGCCGGCGTAGCTGCGGTCGGGGATCACCGCCTTGGTGTCCTGCAGCTTGCCTTCGGCATTCCACATCTTGCCGGAGTCGCGGATCATCGCCGGCATCGAGGCGTCGACGATCACGTCGCTGGGCACGTGCAGGTTGGTGATGCCCTTGTCGGAATTGACCATCGCCAGCGCCGGGCGGCGCGCATACTCGGCCTTGATGTCGGCGGTGATCTCCGCCTGCTTGTCGGTCGGCAGCGCGTTGAGGCGCGCGTACAGGTCGCCGATGCCGTTGTTGGGGTCGAAGCCGATCTGCTTGAGCGTGTCGGCGTGCTTGGCCAGCACATCCTTGTAGAACTCGCCGACCACGATGCCGAACATGATCGGGTCGGAGACCTTCATCATGGTGGCCTTCAGGTGCAGCGAGAACAGCACGCCCTGCTGCTTGGCGTCGGCCACCTGCGCGTCGACGAAGGCGGCCAGCGCCTTGCGGCTCATCACCGCGGCGTCGATGATCTCGCCCGCGCTGATCGCGGTCTTGTCTTTCAGCACCGTGCTCTTGCCATCCGTGCCGGTCCATTCGATCTTCACCGAGGTAGCCTGCGCGACGGTGGCGGACTTCTCGCTGCCGTAGAAATCGCCGCCGTCCATGTGCGCCACGTGCGACTGCGAATCCTTGCTCCAGGCGCCCATCTTGTGCGGATGCTTGCGCGCATAGTTCTTCACCGAGAGCGGCGCGCGGCGATCGGAATTGCCTTCGCGCAGCACCGGGTTCACCGCGCTGCCCTTGGTGCGGTCGTAGCGCGCCTTGGCGTCCTTCTCCTGCTCGTTCTTCGGCTCGTCCGGGTAGTCCGGCAGCGCGTAGCCCTGCTGCTGCAGTTCCTTGATCGCGGCCTTCAGCTGCGGCACCGAGGCGCTGATATTGGGCAGCTTGATGATGTTGGCGTCCGGCGTAGTGGCCAGCTGGCCCAGCTCGGCGAGGTCGTCGGCGATCTTCTGTTCGGGCTTCAGCAAGTCCGGGAACTGCGCCAGGATGCGGCCGGCCAGCGAGATGTCGCGCGTTTCCACCGCGATGCCGGCGGCACCGGCGAAGGCTTTGACGATCGGCAGCAGCGACTGCGTTGCAAGGAACGGCGCTTCGTCCGTGAGGGTGTAGATGATCTTCGGCGTGTTGGACATGTCTGGCCTCTTGCAACGACGTTGACAGGAAGGGGACCGCAGGGCGGCGGGCGGAACCGGTCACATGGCGGCGGGGTCCGCGAAAGCCAAGCATTGTCGCGTTTTCGCCGGGGCGACGGAACCGGCGCGGGGCGCTTTTGCCCAATACTCCGAGAGAGGGCGTACGGCGAGGTATGGGACCGGCGCATGGATACGTCACGCGAAACGTCCCACCATGATCGAGTCGCCTCCTCCCTTTCCGGACCCGCAAGGACACGCCATGCACCGCTGCGCCAAGGCCCTTCCCGCCCTCTTCGCGCTGATCGCCGCCGCCCCCGCGGCCCATGCCGCGGAAAGCACCACCCTGCTCAAGACCACGCGCTCCTGGGACGGCACGCCTTATCCCGCCTACCCGTCCGGGCAGCCGCAGATCACCGTGCTGCGCATCGTCATTCCGCCGCACAGCACGCTGGCCTGGCACCACCATCCGGTGATCAATGCGGCCTACGTGCTGAAAGGCGCCCTGACGGTCGAGAAGCGCGCGGAAGGTCCGGGCTCGTCCTGCTCGCTGGCGGAAGGCGAGGTGCTGCCCGAGCTGGTGGGCCAGGTGCACCGCGGCTACACCGGCGAGCAAGGCACGACCTTGATCGTGTTCTATGCCGGCGCCGGCGGCGAGGACATCACCGTGCCGGACGTGCTGCCCGAGCGCAGCCCGCCGACGAATCCGGCGCCGCCATGCCGGACCCTGCCCAGGCAGGATTGAGCGGATCCCGCATACGACGAAGGGCGCGGCATGCCGCGCCCTTCGCCATGACGGGAAAACCCGGCGCGCTTACTTCACCGAGAAATCCTTGGTTCCTGCGGGCTGCCCATTCAGGGTGACATCCAGCTTGTAGTTGCCCGCCGGCCAGCCGTCCGGCTTGCTGATCTCGAACGAGGTGGTGGCCGGGCCGGTGGGAGCGATGGTCTTGCTGTCTTCCTTCACCGTCTGGCCGTCCTGGTAGCTCCACTTCACCGCGATGGTGGCATTGCCGCTGCCGGTGGTGCTGACCGCGGCATAGATGCTGTCCTTCGGATGGAAGGTGGTGGTCGCGGTGGTGACCTTCTGGTCGGCACCGACGGCGCTGCCCAGGTCGATCGAGGCCAGGCTCACCGCTTCGGCAGGCGCCGGGGCGGTGGCGGGCGGCGTTGCCGGTTGCGCGGCGGTGGCGCTGGCGGCGGGCGGCGCGGCGGTGGGTGTGGCGGCGTCTTCCTTCTTGCCGCAGGCGGCCAGGCTCAGGGTGGCAGCGAGCGCGAAGGCGAGCAGATAAGGGGTACGGGTGATCGTCGAATGAAGGTTCTTCATGCGTGTCTCCTCTCTCAGTCCTTGGCGGGGATCTTCAGCACCTGACCGGGTTTGATCAGGTCCGGGTTGCTCAGCTGGTCACGGTTGGCGTCGAAGATGCGTTTCCAGTCGGCGTTGCCGTAGAAATGCCTGGCGATCTTCGAGAGATTGTCGCCGGCGACCACCGTATAAGTCTGGTCGCCGTCCGGTGCGGTCGAAACGACCTTGCTCTCCACGTTGCTGAAATCCGCCTTGGGCGCATCGGGCGCCGTCGACTTGACCTCGCTTTGTACGTTGGAGAAATCGGGTTTTCCTGTTTCATTGCCCATCGAACACTCCTCCTTCCCGAAAGGAGCGGCCAGTGTTCCGACATGGGAGTTAACGCACCGTTATCGCGCGACGGGCGTATTCAGCCCGCGCGCGATGCGAACCTCAGGATGCTCGCGCCTCGATGCGGCGCACGCTGCGCTCGCGGCGCCGGGCGCGCCAGGTCTTCCAGTGGCCGGCCAGGCAGCTGAAGATCACGTACAGCGCCGGCGTGCTCAGCAGGGTGAGGCTCTGCGAGAACAGCAGGCCGCCGATCATCGCAATACCCAGCGGCCGGCGCAGCTCCGAGCCTTCGCCCAGGCCGATCGCGATCGGCAGCGCGGCGAGGATCGCCACCATGGTGGTCATCATGATCGGCCGGAAGCGCACCACGCAGGCTTCGCGCACCGCTTCCAGCGGCGGCTTGCCGTGCTCGCGCTGCGCCACCAGCGCGAAGTCGATCATCATGATCGCGTTCTTCTTCACGATGCCGATCAGGAGCACCAGCGCGATCTGCGCGATGATCGACAGCTCCGTGTTGGTAAGCCACAACGCGAGCAAGGCACCCACGCCGGCGGCTGGCAAGGTGGAAAGAATGGTCACCGGGTGGATCAGGCTTTCGTACAGCATGCCCAGCACGATATAGACCACCACCACCGCGCCCAGCAGCAGCAGGAGCATGCCGCTCTGCGATTGCTGGAAGCGGCGGAAGTCGCCGCCGAGATTGATGCGGATGTCGCCCGGCAGGCGCATCGACGACGCCGTGGCCTGGATGATCGGCAAGGCCTCGCCCATGCTGATGCCCGGCGCCAGGTTGAAGCTAAGGCTCATGATGCTGTACTGGTTTTCGTGCTGCACCTGGGTCGGCGCCACGCCCGCTTCCTGCCGCGCGAACGCGGTCAGCGGGATCATCGCGCCGGAGTTGCTGGCCACGTAGATGCGGTTGATCGCTTCGGGGGTCGCGGTCTGGTTGGCGACCGCGTTGATCACGACGCGGTATTGATTGAGGTCGGAATAGATCACGCCGACCGAGCGCTGCCCGAACGAATCGTAGAGCGCGCCGTCGATGTTGCCGATGCCCACGCCCAGGCGCGCGGCCTTGTCGCGGTCGATCACGATGTTCTGCTGCAGGCCGGCGTCGTCGATGTCGCTGCCGACGTCGCGCAGCTTGGGGTTTTTCTTCAGCTCGGCCACCAGCTTGGGCAGCCACTCCTGCAGTTCGTCGGAGCTGTCGCCCTGCAGCGAGACCTGATACTGCGCACCCTGGCTGGTCCCACCGCCGCCGAAGCTGGGCAGGTCCTGGATCGGGCGCAGGCGCACGTTGAGGTCGGGATAGCGCGCGGCCTTGGCGCTCAGGCGCGCCAGCACGGTGACGGTGTCCTGCTTGCGGCCTTCGGCATGCGTGCGCAGCTGGATGTCGAACGTGCCCGCGGCGCCCTGGCGGCTGCTGCCCAGGCGCGAGCCGACCGTGGCTACGTCCGGATCCTTCAGCAGCATGTCGATCAGCCGCTGCTGGCGCGCCACCGAATCCTGGAAGGACACGGTGGACCCGGAGGTGGCGCGCCCGCGGATAAGCCCGGTGTCCTGCATCGGGAACAGGCTGGTCTTCACCGCGCCGAACAGCAGCACGGTCACCACGATCAACGCCAGCGGCGACAGCGCGAAGATCAGCACGTGGCGCAGCGAGAAATCCAGCGCCTTGGTGTAGATCCGCAGCATGCCGTCCTGGAAGCCTTCCAGCGCGCGGCCCAGCCGCGAGACGGGACGGTCGTGCACGTGGCCATTGAGGAAATGCCCGCACAGCGACGTGGTCAGCGTCAGCGACACCACGGCCGAGACCGCGATGGCGGCCACCAGGGTGAGCGTGAATTCCTTGAAGAACATGCCGGTGATGCCGCCCATGAACAGCAGCGGGATGAACACTGCCACCAGCGAGGCGGTGATGGAGACGATGGTGAAGCCGATCTCCCGCGCACCGGCCAGCGCGGCCTCGAAGCGCGTCATGCCCTGGTCGATGTGGCGCACGATGTTCTCGATCACCACGATGGCATCGTCCACCACGAACCCGATCGAGATCACCAGGGCCAGCAGGGTGAGGTTGTTGAGCGTAAAGCCCATCACGTACATGGCCACCGCCGCGCCGGCCAGCGACAGCGGCACGGCTGCGGTGGCGATCAGCGTGGGCGCCAGGCGGCGCAGGAACAGCGCCATGGTGAGCATCACCATCAGCAGGCTGATCAGCAGCGTGGCCTGCACCTCGTGCAGCGAGGCGCGGATGGTCGGCGTGCCGTCGAAGTAGGGAATGAGCTTGGTGCCCGGCTGCAGATAAGCCTGCAGCAACGGCACCTCGGCCTTTACGCGATCCACCGTGGCGATGATGTTGGCATTGGACTGCCGGTACACGTACATCAGGATCGCCGGCTTGCCGTTGAACCAGGCGGCCTGGTACGCGTCCTGGGTGCCGTCGTAGACCTTGGCCACATCCGACAGGTGCACCGGCGTGCCGTTGTGCGAGGCGATCACCAGCTGGGCGAATTCGTCGGCGTTGTGCAGGGAGTCGTTGGCGGTGACGGTGGTGGTCGTCACGCCGTCGGAGAGGAAGCCCTGCGGCGAGGTGACGTTGGCGGCGGTGAGCGCATTGCGCAGCTGGTCGGCGGTCAGGCCCATGGCGCTGAGCGCGCGCAGGTTCACGTCGACGCGGATGGCCGGCGTGGCGGCACCCTGGATGTCCACCGACGACACGCCCTCGAGCTGGCGCAGCCGCTGCGCCAGCAGCGAATCGGCCACGTCGAACAGCTCGCGCTTGGACTGCGTCTGCGAGGTCAGCGCGAAGGCGATGATCGGGTCGTCGTTGGGATTGGCCTTCTGGTAGCTCGGCGGACTGTTGAGGCCCGTCGGCAAGTCGTTCTGCGCCGCGTTGATGGCCGCCTGCACGTCGCGCGCCGCCGCGTCCAGGTCGCGGCCGACATTGAACATCATGAACACCTGGGTCTGGCCCAGCGAGCTGTTGGAACGCAGCGTGTCGATGCCGGTCACCTGGCCCAGGTGGCGTTCCAGCGGCGCGGCCACGGTGGAGGCCATGGTGCCGGCGCTGGCGCCGGACTGGCTGGCCTGCACGAAGATCACCGGGAACTGCATGTTGGGCAGCGCGGCGACGCCCAGCAGCGAATAACAGATCAGGCCCAACACGAACACGCCGATGGCGAGCAGCGAAGTGCCGATGGGGCGGCGGATGAACGGGCCGGAGATGTTCATGCAGTCAGCGTAGCGGGTGAACGGCCGGCGCAGCACAGGCGACGGATGAGGCGGGGTATCCAGAGCGGAACGCACCGGGGGCGGATCGGTTGAACAAGCGGGCCGGGGCCTTTTGGCACTGGTGGGATTGGGCAACCCCAGTACGCCGAAAGGGGCGGAGCCTTTCGGCCCCACCCCTTGATCGCGTCACCGCGTCGTCCCGCCCCCGGTGGCCTCACGCCGCCGCGCTTCCGCCGGTAGCCGCGCGTTCGAGCGCGCGGCGTTCGCGGCGCACCCTCAGCCAGTCGGAGAAGCGTTCCATGTACAGGTAGATCACCGGCGTGGTGTACAGGGTCACCAGCTGCGACAACAGCAGGCCGCCGACGATCGACACGCCCAGCGGCCGGCGCAGTTCCGCGCCGATGCCGTTGCCCAGTGCCAGCGGCAGGGCGCCGAGCATGGCCGCGGCAGTGGTCATCATGATCGGGCGGAAGCGCAGCAGGCAGGCGCGGCGGATCGCCTCGGCCGCACTCATGCCGGTGCGCTGCGCCTCGATGGCGAAGTCGATCATCATGATCGCGTTCTTCTTCACGATGCCGATCAGCAGCACGATGCCCACGATGCCATCCACCGACAGGCTCATGCCGCACAGGATCAGCGCCAGCAGCGCGCCCACGCCGGCCGGCGGCAGGGTGGAGATGATGGTCAGCGGGTGGATGTAGCTCTCATAGAGCACGCCCAGCACGATGTAGATGACCACGATCGCGGCGAGCAGCAGCAGCACTTCGTCGCCCAGCGAGGAGGAGAACTCCGCCGCCTTGCCGATGAACTGGCCGCGCACCTGGGGCGGGAAATTCAGCTGCTGCTCCAGCTCGTGGATCGCCTTGACCGCATCGGACAGCGAATAGCCCGGCGCCACGTTGAACGACAGCGTCACCGCCGGCAGCTGCTGCTGGTGGCTGACCACCAGCGGCGCGCTGGTGACCTCGGCGTTGGCCAGCGAGGCGATCGGGATGGTGCCGCCGGCGCCGACCTGGAAGCCGATGTTGCCGGTGTTGCCGATGCCCGCCGGGGTGGCCGAGTTGCTCGAGGTCACCTGGCCGAAGGTGGTGGCATTGCTGCCGGTCAGCGCGCCGTTGCCGTTGCCGCGCACGGTGAGCTTGTTGAGCAGGTCCTGGCTGGTGCGGAATTCCGGCGCCACTTCCATGACCACGCGGTACTGGTTGAGCTGGGTGAAGATGGTCGAGATCTGGCGCTGGCCGAACGAGTCGTACAGCGTGTCGTCGATGGTCTGCACCGGCACGCCCAGGCGGCTGGCCTTCTCGCGGTCGATGGTGAGCTTGAGCGCGTTGCCGCTGTCGGCCAGGTTGTTGTCCACGTCCGACAGTTCGGGACGCTGGCGCATGGCCTGGGTCATCTGGTTGGCATAGCCGGCCAGTTCGGTCGAGTTCACCGCCGACATCGAGTACTGGTATTCGGTGGCGGCCACGCGGCTGTCCAGGGTCACGTCCTGCACCGGCTTGAGGTACAGCGCCACGCCGGGGATGCCGGACACGGCCTTCTGCAGCCGCGGCAGGATGTCGTCCAGGCCGCCGCGCTCGCCGCGCTCCTTCAGCACGATGCTGAGCTGGCCCTGGTTGAGCGTGGGGTTGATCGAGCCGGCGCCGATGAAGGCGGCCACGCCGCTCACCGCCGGATCGCTGCGCAACGCCTCGGCCACGGCCTGGGTGCGCTGCTCCATCTGCGGGAAGGCGACGTTCTGGTCCGCCTGCACCACGCCGGTGATCAGGCCGGTGTCCTGCTCGGGCAGCAGGCCCTTCGGGATCACCACGTACAGGAACACGGTGACCACCACCGTGACCAGCGCGATGAACATGGTGAAGCGCTGGTGGTCGAGCACCCAGCCCAGGGTGCGGTCGTACAGGTCGACCGTGCGCGACCACACCGTGCGCTTGCCGGCCGCGGCGTGGCGCTCGTGCGCGTCGTCGCCTTCCGGCAACGCGTCGGGCTTGAGCAGGTAGGCGCACATCATCGGCGTCAGGGTCAACGACACCAGCATCGAGATCGCCACCGCGATGGTCAGCACCCAGGCGAACTCGTGGAACAGGCGGCCGGTGACACCGGGCATCAGCAGCAGCGGCAGGAACACCGCGATCAGCGATACGGTCAGCGACAGCACGGTGAAGCCGATTTCCTTCGCGCCGTATTCGGCCGCTTCCTTGCCGCTCTTGCCCTGCTCGATGTAGCGGACGATGTTCTCGATCATCACGATCGCGTCGTCCACCACGAAGCCGGTGGCCACGGTCAGCGCCATCAGCGAAAGGTTGTCCAGCGACATGCCGGCGAAGGCCATCACACCGAAGGTGCCCATCAGCGACAGCGGCACCGCCACCGAAGGAATGATGGTGGCCCACAGGCGGCGCAGGAACACGAAGATCACCGCCACCACCAGGAACACGGTGAGAATCAGGGTGAACTGCACATCCTCCACCGAGGCGCGGATGGTCACGGTACGGTCGGCGAACACGTCCAGGTGCACGTCGGCCGGCAGCACGCTGCGCAGCTCAGGCATGATCGAGCGGATGTGCTCCACCGTCTGCACGATGTTGGCGCCCGGCTGGCGGCGGATATCCAGCAGCACCGCCGGCTTGCCGTTGGCCCAGGCGGCGAGCTGGTCGTTCTCGACGCCGTCGATCACGCGCGCCACGTCGGACAGGCGCACCGGCGCACCGTTCTTGTAGCTGATGATGGTGTTCTTGTACTCGGCCGCATCGACCAGCTGGTCGTTGGTGCCGATGCTGTAGCTCTGCGTCTTGCCGTTGAGCGTGCCCTTGGGCGCGTTCACGTTGGCTTGGGTGAGCGCGCTGCGCACGTCCTCCATGGTCAGGCCGAGGTTGGACAGCTGTGCCGGATTCACCTGGATGCGCACGGCCGGACGCACGTTGCCGGCGATCGAGACCAGGCCCACGCCCTGCACCTGCGAGAGCTTCTGCGCCAGGATCGAATCGGCGATGTTGTTGATCTCGCGCAGCTCATGCGAATCGGAAGTGAGCTTGAGCGTGAGGATCGGCGCGTCGGCCGGGTTCACACGGTTGTACACCGGCGGATACGGCAGGTTGTTCGGCAGCGTGCCCTTGGCCTGGTTGATCGCGGCCTGCACGTCCTGCGCGGCGATGTCGATGTCGCGGTCCATGGCGAACTGCAGCACGATGGTCGACAGGCCCGCGGAGGAGTCCGAAGTCATCATGCTCAGGCCGGAGATCTGGCCGAAGTTGCGTTCCAGCGGCGTGGTGATCAGCGCCGCCATGGTGGACGCGCTGGCGCCCGGATACTGGGTGGTGACCACCAGGCTGGGCGCGTCGATTTCAGGCAGCGCCGAGACCGGCAGCTGGCGATAGCCCAGGATGCCGAGCAGCATCACCGCCACCATCAACAGCGAGGTGGCGATCGGCCGGCGAATGAAGAGCGTCGAGAATCCCATGATTACCTGGATGGCCGTCCGTTGTGGACTTCAGGGCGCGGCGCGTCGATGCGCCGCGCGTGGCGCCGGGCGTCGCGCTGCGAGCGCGCGCCCGGCCGGTTTGGCTCAGCCGCCGCGGCGGCCGCCGCCGTTGCGCTGACCCTTCTTGCTCTGCTGCTGCAGCTCTTCGGCGGTCGGCGCGGCCGGCACTTCGCCCGGCTTGAGCCCCTTCACCTTGCTGCCCGGCTTCAGGCGGAACTGGCCCTCGGTGACGATCTGATCGCCTTCCTTGAGGCCCGAGCCGATCATCACGTGGCTGTCGCCGACTTCACCGGCAATCTTCACCGGCTGCATCTTGACCGTGCTGTCGCCCTGCACCTGGTAGACATAGTCGCCGTCCGGGCCGCGCTGCACCGCCTGCGACGGGATCACCAGGCCGCCCGCCACGGTGCGCACCTTCAGGCGCACGTTGACGAACTGGCCGGGCCACAGGTCGTTCTTCTCGTTGGCGAACTGCGAGCGCAGGCGGAACGTGCCGGTGGTGGTGTCGATCTGGTTGTCGATCACCTTCAGCTCGCCGCCGTCGGCGATCGGATGCGCGTCGACGCGGTCCAGCGCGGTCACCTGCAGCGGATCGGTGCTGCCGCGCACGGCGTTGCGCACCATCTCCAGGTTCTGCTCCGGCAGCGTGAACATCACGTAGATCGGATGCAGCTGGGTGATGGTGACGATGGTGCTGGTGGTGGTGACCAGGTTGCCCGGGTCCACGCCGCGGATGCCGGTGACGCCGTCGATCGGCGAGATCACCTTGGTGAAGCCCAGCTGCACCTGCGCGCTGGCGATCGCCGCCACGTCGGCCTCGACCGCCGCCTGGTACTGCGACACCTGGTTGCGCTGGGTGTCGAGATCCTGCTTGGAGATGTAGCCCTGCGGCGCCAGGTTCTGGCTGCGCTCCAGGTTGGCGCGCGCGGTGGCCAGCAGCGCCTGGTCCTGCGCCCGCTTGCCCACGGCCTGCTGATAGTTGGCCTGGAAGGTGCGCGGATCGATTTCGGCGAGCACGTCGCCCTGCTTCACTTCCTGGCCTTCCTTGAACTTCAGGCTCATCAGCTGGCCGGCGACCTGCGGATTGATCGTCACGGTATTGAGCGCCTGCACGGTGCCCAGCGCCGTCAGGTAGACCGGCACGTCACGCTTGACCACCGGCTCCACGGTCACCGGGACCGGGGTGTCCTTGTCCTTGCCATCGCCGCCCTTGCCCGGACCGCCCTGGCCGTCGCCGGATGCCTGCCCGGCTCCGCCCGGCTTGTGCATCAGACGGAAACCGATCCCACCAACGATGATCACCGCGATGACGATCAGCGCGATCTTCCAAAAACGCGACATGAAAAAAGCTCCTGGATGAAAGGCGGGCCACCCGACCCCGCCGCGCGCGGATGCGCGCCTGTTTTGGTACGACGGCGAAAGGATAGGGGCAGTTCAACGAAAAGGGACAATGCCAGTTGACAGGGGGGGGCGCATGACCGATGGCAGGGATGAGCCGCGCCACTATGCGGTCCGACGATGTCCGTCCCATGTCGGATTCTAACGACAAGACGGGCCGTTTCCGGTTCCCGTCACGCTCCGGCGGCCCCGACCTGGAAGACATGTGAGCTCGTTCGTCTATAATCCGGGACTTCTTGCCTGAACCCGCGGTCCGGCCAGGCCCGATGGTTCGCCCACCGAAACCGGGAGTATTTGCGTGAGCGGTTCCATGACGAAATCCGACCAGAGCTTCATGCGCAGCTTCTCTTTGCTGATCGCAGGCCTGGGTGTGCTGACGATGCTGCTGATCGGCGGCGCCTGGATGATCTACGACGCCGAACCCAAGGAAGTTAACCCGGACGCGGCCAAGAAGGTCGCCGAGCGGATCGCCCCCGCGGGCGCCGTCTATGCCGGCGACACCGGCCGCGCCGCCATGCAGGCCGCGGCGGAAGCCGCCGCCAAGGCTGCCGCTTCGCAGGTCGCCTACGGCGGCAGCACCGACGGCAAGACCATCTACGACAACCTCTGCCACAGCTGCCACACCGCCGGCGTCGCCGGCGCGCCGAAGCTGGGCGACAAGGGCGCCTGGGGCTCGCGCATCGCGCAGGGCCTGGACACCCTGGTCAAGCACGCCATCGAGGGCTACCACGGCCCGGACGGCAACTTCATGCCGGCCAAGGGCGGCAACCCGGCGCTGACCGACGAGCAGGTGAAGAACGCGGTGCACTGGATCGTCGACCAGGCCAAGTAAAAAAGACCCAGCAGTATCCATGCGAAAACGCCGCCTTCGGGCGGCGTTTTTCGTTCTAGTAGTAGTCGTCCTCGCGCTGATGCCGCACCGCGAGCACATGCACCTCGCTTCCGCGGATCTCGAACAGGGCCACATAGCCGGCGCCTCCGAAGCCGATCAGCAGCTCGCGCAGGAAAGGATCGGCTTCATCCGCCTTGCGGCAGGCGAACGGGAAATCCCGCAGCAGCTCGGTGGCCTTGGCGATGGCAGCCAGGGCGCGCTCGGCGGCGCGCCGGTCGCGCATCCGCAAGGTATCGAAGCAGCGCAGCAGGTCGTCGCGGGCTTCTTCCGTGAAGCGGACGCGATGGCTCACGCATCGTCCTCACGGGGAGGCGTGGCCTCGAGCCGAGCGGCGAGCTGGGCGAGCATGTCGTCGGCTTCCACATAGCGGCCGCTGCCGCGCGCCTTGTCCGCCGAGGCCCGGCCGCGGGCGATGAACTCGCGCTGGGCGGTGCGGCGGTGAATTTCCGCGCGCAGAGATGCCTCGGTGAAGGCCGACAGGCTTTCGCCCTGGTGGAGCACATCCAACACCTGCTCGCGGAATTCGGGTTCGACGCGCAACGGGGGAATCATGGCGGTCTTCATGGCGGGGGCGCTCATGTATAGCAATTGCTATGCATGCTAGCACAGCGCCTTTCAGCCAGATTCGGAGGTTTCCCTGTTCGCGACCCAGTCTGCCGCGAAGGCCCGCAACTGGGGAAAGAACGCCTCGAAATGCACCCGCAACGGCTGCTCGAAGCCGAGCAGCACCGGCATTGCCTCGCCCACCGGATTGGCCCGGCTGAGCCGCGCGGACACGCCGCGCAGCGCCCGCTCGATCTCGACGCGCTCGGCATAGCCGGCCGGCAGGTCATGCGCCTCCATATAGACCAGGAAGCGCCTGAGCCCATCGGGCAGCAGCTCGTGATGCTCCTGCAGCAGCGCGCGCAGCCGGTCCGAGTACGCCGCCAGCGGCTCGCCGCTCCAGCGCGCGAAGTCCCGCGCCAGCTCGTGATCGAACCACATGTCCAGCAGGATCCCGCCGAAGCGCCGGTACGGCGAAGGCAGCAGGCGCCTCGCCTCGGCCACTTCCGGGTGGGCATCGGTGTACACGTCGATGGCCCGGTGCAGGCGGATGCCGTCGATCACCCGCGGCGGGAAGCGTGCCGGATCGGGCTTGCCATGCACGAAGTCGCCCAGCATGCCGCCCAGGCGCAAACCGTCGTCGTCGCCCGCCAGCAGGGCGTGAGCCAGATGGTTCATGCCCGAGCTTTCCGCGCGGACGGGCGGCGGAGCGGCCCGGCGGTTATCATCGTATGCATGACTCCCATCGCCTTCCCCAACGATCCGGATCAGTTCCCCGGTGAAGAAGCCAGCTTCGCGCTGAGCGGTCCGGCCGGCAAGCTCGAGACGATCAGCAGCGTCGCCGAGCCCGCCGAGGCGCGCCGCGGCGTGGCCGTGATCTGCCATCCGAACCCGGTGGAAGGCGGCACCATGCATAACAAAGTGGTGACCATGGTCGAGCGCAGCCTGCGCGAGCGCGGCCTGGACACGGTGCGCTTCAACTTCCGCGGCACCGGCGAATCCGAAGGACAGCACGACTACGGCAATGGCGAGTGCGACGACCTGGCCGCCGTCGTGCGCTGGGTACGCACGGTACGCCCCGGCGACGCGCTGTGGCTGGCCGGCTTCTCCTTCGGCAGCTACGTCACGCTGCGCAGCGCCGTCGAGCTGGATGCCGACGCCCTGATCAGCATCGCCCCGCCGGTCGCGCGCCGCCATTACGAGTTCGATGCCATCCCGCTGCCGTCCTGCCCCTGGCTGGTGGTGATGGGCGAAAGCGACGAGGTGGTCGATCCGCAGGCGGTATTCGACTGGATCGACAGCCTGCGCCGGAAACCCGAGCTGGTGCGCATGCCCGACACCGGGCATTTCTTCCATCGCCGCCTGATGGACCTGCGCGGCGCGATCAAGCACGTCGTGCAGGACTGGCTGCCGCCGCTGCGCGGCTGACGCGCCCTCCCCTTCGATTCCTCCCCATGAGCGATACACCCCCGATCGCGCCCAGCGCGCGCTACCACGAAGGCGTCGCCGCGCACCGCTGGGAAAGCGACCCCGCGCAGCTGGCCGTACTGCCCGAATTCGACCGCATGCACGCCGCGCTGATCGCTGCGCGCGAAGACAGCGGCGGCCTGTTCGGCCGGCTGAAATCGCTGCTCGGCGGCGAAGCGCGCGACGCCGTGCCCGGCCTGTACCTGTGGGGCAGCGTCGGTCGCGGCAAGACCTTCCTGATGGATCTATTCGTAGCCAGCTTGCCGCATGGCATTGCCCTGCGCCGGCACTACCACCGCTTCATGGGCGAGGTGCACGAGCGCCTGCGCGAGCTGGGCAACCGCCAGGATCCGTTGCTGGAAGTGGCCGACGGCATCGCCGCGCGCTGCCGCGTGCTATGCCTGGACGAGTTCCTGGTCAACGACATCGGCGACGCGATGATCCTCGGCACGCTGCTGGAGGCGCTGTTCGCACGCGGCGTGAGCCTGGTCACCACCTCGAACACGCAGCCGAGGAACCTCTACAAGGACGGCCTGCAGCGCGCGCGCTTCCTGCCTGCGATCGCCCTGCTGGAACAGCACTGCCGCGTGGTCGAGATGATCTCCTCGCGCGACTGGCGCCTGCGCGCGCTGACTCAGGCTCCGGTGTACTTCACCCCGCCCAGCGCCGAGGCCGAGCGTTCGCTGGCGCGCATCTTCGCCGCCCAGGCGCAGGGCGAGGCCAGCGAAGGCGGCGCGATGGTGATCAACGACCGCCCGATCCCCGTGCGCAAACGCGCCGGCAATATCCTCTGGTTCGACTTCGATGCGCTGTGCGAAGGCCCGCGCGCGGTGGCCGACTACATCGCGATCGCCAAGGCCGGCCCGGCGGTGATCGTCTCCAACGTGCCTCAGTTCAGCATCTACAGCGAGGACGCGGCGCGCCGCTTCGTGCTGCTGGTGGACGAGTTCTACGACCGCCACGTGAAGCTGATCCTGTCCGCCGCCGCACCGATCACCGAGCTGTACGACGGCGAGCGCCTGCGCGCGGAGTTCGGGCGCACGGAGTCGCGCCTGATCGAGATGCAGAGCGAGGAATACCTGGCGTCGGAGCACCGCGCGGACTGACCGGAGACGTCGGGCATATCGGGAACAGTCCCAATTGCCACCCCGCAAGCGACGGCAGGCACAACCGCATCGATACCCTCGACCGGACTTCCCGCTCCGGAGAGCCCCACGATGCGCCACGCCCTGCTCGCCCTGTCCCTGGCCACCGCCATCGCATCCGCCCACGCATCCGAACATGGCGTCGATGCGGCACAGCGCATCCAGGGCGCGCTGCCCCAGGTCACTGCGTGGCGGCGCGAGATCCATCAGCATCCCGAACTGAGCAACCGCGAGACGCGCACCGCCGCGCTGGTCGCCGCGCAGCTGAAGAAACTCGGCCTGGAAGTGCGCACCGGCATCGCGCATACCGGCGTGGTGGGCATTCTCAAGGGCGGCCAGCCCGGCCCGAAGCTGGCGATCCGCGCCGACATGGACGCGCTGCCGGTCACCGAGGAAGTCGACCTGCCGTTCGCCTCGAAGGCGCAGGGCGAATACCGCGGCAAGTCCACCGGCGTGATGCACGCCTGCGGCCACGACACGCACACCGCCATGCTGCTGGGCCTGGCCACCGTGCTGGCCGGCATGCGGCAAGAACTGTCGGGCGAGGTGATGTTCCTGTTCCAGCCGGCCGAGGAAGGCGCGCCCGCCGGCGAGCAGGGCGGCGCCCCGCTGATGCTGCAGGAAGGCGTGTTCCGCGATTTCGCGCCGGACGCCATGTTCGCCATGCATGTGATCAGCACGCTCAATGCCGGCACGGTGGCGGTACGGCCGGGGCCGGCGCTGTCCGGCGCCGACGGCTTCAAGCTGGTGGTCCACGGCCGCCAGACGCATGGCGCGATGCCCTGGCATGGCGTCGACCCCATCGTCACCGCGGCGCAGATCGTGACCCAGGCGCAGACCATCGTCAGCCGCCGGCTGGACATCGGCACGCTGCCGGCAGTGCTCAGCTTCGGCATCGTCGAAGGCGGTGCGCGCCACAACATCGTGCCCGACAAGGTGGAACTGCAGGGCACCTTGCGCACCTTCGACCCCGCCATGCGCCAGCAGGCCATCGACGGCCTGCGCGACATCGCCGAGCACGTCGCCGCGGCGAACGGCGCCACGGTGGAGGCGCAGATCCCGATGGACGGCAGCGTCCCGGTCACCGTCAACGAAGCGACGCTGACCGCGCGGGTGCGCGCGAGCCTGGCCAAGGCGATCGGCGGCGAACAGGTGCTCGAAGCGCCGCCGGCGATGCCTTCCGAGGATTTCGCCTACTTCGCCAGGGCAGTGCCCAGCGTCTATTTCTTCGTCGGCGCCACGCCCGCCGGACAGGATCCGGCCAAGGCGCCGGCCAATCATTCGCCCCGCTTCTTCGTGGACGAGGACGCGCTGCGGGTCGGCATGCTCTCCATGCTGCAGGCGACGCTGGACTATCTGCAGCCGCCGGCCAGCGGCTCTGCGGCGATCGCCACGCGGCCGTCCGCGGGTTGAGGCCGCGCTAGTCGCGCGGCTTCTGCCGCACCGACACGCCGGCCAGGTCCGGCGGCGTGCCGCAGCGGCCGGCGCGCAACGCATCCAGGTACGTCGCCACCAGGGTGGCGGTGCTCTTCTGCACCCCCGCCGCGAACTGCCCGCCGCCGAAATTCATATGGTTGGCGCCGTCCACCACCGCCAGCCAGCGGCAGCCCGGCGCGAGACCGTCGAAGGCCTGCATGCGCCAGCGATAGTCGCCGCCCAGACCCTGGTCGCGCGTGCCGGTGACCAGCAGCATCGGCGCGCGGATCGGCGCCCATGCGCCTTCGGGAAACACCGGCCCCGGCCCTTCCGGCGACAGCGCCACATAGGCGTCGAAGTCACCCTTCGGCGCCAGGCCTAGCTTGTTGTGCGCGCCGGCCTCCAGCACCACCGTGATCGCGCCCATCGAATGGCCGAGCAGCGCCTTGTACGGCGCATGGCAACGCCGGTCCGACCACGCCAGCGCCGCATCGATGTCCAGGAAACGCGCGCGATAGGCCGGTGTGTCGGTAACCAGCGCCGTGATGCCGCCCTTGAAGCCGTCCCTGCGCAGATCCTGCTTCAGCACCGGCAGGCCACTTTCGCGGTGGCCCATCACCAACACGCGCCAGCCGTCGGCGCTCATGGCCTCGCCCACGTAGCGCAGGCCTTGCTCGCTGCCGCCGGCGCCGTGCGAGACCAGCAGCAAGGGCGGGCAACCCTTCGCCGCCGCGGGTTCGTACACCATCAGCGGCGTGGCGGCGCCGTCGGCACGCGGCGCTTCGGTGTGCTCCGCCGCCCAGGCTTGCGTCATGGAAGTCAGCGCCAGCAGCGTGGCGGCGATCCTCGGCAACGTCGACATTTCCCTTCCCTCCGGTGGCTTGCACTGCGGTAACGTGGCGGCCTTTCCCGCACGGAGCCTAAGCCATGACCAGCCTGCTCTTCCTCGCCCTGCTGTCCGCGCCCGGCATGCCGGCGGACGATTTTTCAACGCGGGTGCAGCAGGCCAAGTTGACCGAAGGCGCCAAGGACGGTCCGGACTACCAGAAGAAAATGTGGGCCGCCATCGGCGACCGCACCACCGACGCGCTCAAGAGCTGCATCGCCACCCTGCCCAAGCCGGACAAGGCACCCTTCACCCTGGTCGCCGACGTGCATGCCGACGGCAGCCTGGGCCGGGTCGAGGTACGCGCCCCCACCGACGTCGCCACCTGCCTGCTCAGCCGCTTCGCCAGCTGGAAGCTACCCTCGCCGCCGGCCAGCCCGGTGCCGTATCCGATCGAGGTGGATTTCAGCATCGCGCCCTGAGCGGCCCGCCAGGGACGGATCGCCAAGATTTTTGGATAGCCGCCAGGCCGCGCCAGGCCTTGAATTACCCTACTTATCCACCGATATATGCACAACGGCTTGGGTTGACCCGCCCCACCCCACCCTATATGTTGTGCCGGTCGGTGCCTTTCTCAGACCCACGGTCGGATTGGCTTAATAGGGAATCCGGTGCGAATCCGGAACTGCCCCGCAGCGGTAAGCGGAAACGAAAGCTCCCATCGCACTGGCCTTCGTGGCTGGGAAGCGGGGGCGAGTAGGTCGGATCGGTCGTCCACGAACGATCCATGTCTGCGAGTCCGAAGACCTGCCGGCACATCGCGACCCGAGCGTCGCGGTGAGTGATGGCGGCTTCCGCGGGGAGGCGCGCCGTGGCGCGGAGCGTTCGCTCCGGCGCACGGCCGTCCCCGCCCGAACCGCCTTCGCCTCAGCCCTGCCCGCGGGAGCAGGTCGTTGAAGCCTTTGGCCTGGAGCGATGCCATGCAACCTATCGATACCGACTCGCGCGAGCGCACCGACGACCGCGCGGACGCATCCGCCTTCCCTGCCGCCGACGCAGCTACCGCCGCGCCGGAGCCCGTTCGCATGGAAGCCGTGGCGGAGACCCCCTTCGCCCTCACCCCGCCGCACAACCCCGGCCAGATGCGCGTAAAGAAGCGCAACGGCAGCCAGGAGATCGTCGACGTCAACAAGATCGTGCGCGCGGTAACCCGCAGCGGCGAAGGCCTGCACGCGGTCGATCCGCTGCGCGTGGCCCTGAAGACCATCGGCGGCCTGTACGACGGCGCCACCACGCGCGAGCTCGACGAACTGTCGATCCGCACCGCCGCCGCGCTCACCGCCGAGGAACCGGAATACGGCCAGCTCGCCGCGCGCCTGCTCGGCGCCTACGTCGACAAGGAAGTGAGCGGCCAGGAAATCCAGAGCTTCTCCCAGTCGATCGCGCGCGGCGCGGAGCTGGGCATCCTCAACGAGCGCCTGCGCGACTTCGTCGCCGCCAACGCGCGCAAGCTCAACGACGCGATCGATCCGCTGGCCACGCGCCGCTTCGAATACTTCGGCCTGCGCACGGTGTATGACCGCTACCTGCTGCGCCACCCGCAGCTGCGCAAGGTGATCGAGACGCCGCAGTACTTCTTCATGCGCATCGCCTGCGCGCTGGGCGGCAACGAGATCGGCGAGACGCTGGAGCTGTACCGCCTGCTGTCCTCGCTGGAATACATGGCCAGCTCGCCGACGCTGTTCAACGCCGGCACCGCGCACGAGCAGCTCAGCTCCTGCTTCCTGCTCGACTCGCCGACCGACTCGCTGGAGTCGATCTACGAGAAGTACGGCGACGTGGCCAAGCTCAGCAAGTTCGCCGGCGGCATCGGCCTCGCCTACTCGCGCGTGCGTTCGCGCGGCTCGCTGATCCGGGGCACCAACGGCCACTCCAACGGCCTGGTGCCGTGGCTGAAGACGCTGGACGCCTCGGTCGCCGCAGTGAACCAGGGCGGCAAGCGCAAGGGCGCGGCCTGCGTGTACCTGGAGCCGTGGCACGCGGATATCGAGGAGTTCCTCGAACTGCGCGACAACACCGGCGACGAGGCGCGCCGCACGCACAACCTCAACCTGGCCAACTGGATCCCCGACGAATTCATGCGTCGCGTGGAAACCGACGCCGAGTGGTCGCTGTTCGATCCGAAGATCGTGCCGCACTTCGTCGACAGCTGGGGCGAGACCTTCGAGCGCGCCTATCGCGAGGCGGAAGCCGCCGGCCTCGCGGTGAAGAAGGTCAAGGCGCGCGAGCTGTATGCGCGCATGCTGCGCACCCTGGCGCAGACCGGCAACGGCTGGATGACCTTCAAGGACCGCAGCAACGCCACCAGCAACCAGACGGCCAAGGCCGAGAACGTCATTCATCTGTCGAACCTGTGCACCGAGATCCTCGAGGTGACCAGCGCGGGCGAGACCGCCGTGTGCAACCTGGGCTCGGTGAACCTGGCTCGCCACGTGGTAGACGGCGTGTTCGACTTCGACAAGCTCGCCTCCACCGTGCGCACCGCGGTGCGCCAGCTTGATCGCGTGATCGACCTGAACTTCTACCCGATCGACACCGCGCGCACCGCCAACCGTAAGTGGCGTCCGGTGGGCCTGGGCGTGATGGGCCTGCAGGATGTGTTCTTCAAGCTGCGCCTGCCGTTCGACTCGGCCGAGGCGCTGGCGCTGTCCACCCGCATCGCCGAGGAGATCTATTTCCACGCGCTGACCATGTCCAACGAGCTCGCCCAACAGTACGGCGCGCACCCCGGTTTCGCCGAGAGCCGCGCCGCCAACGGCGAGCTGCAGTTCGACTACTGGCCGCAGGCCAGGCCGAACGACGACGCGCGCTGGGCATCGCTGCGCGCCAGTGTGAAGGAACACGGCCTGCGCAACTCGCTGCTGATCGCGATCGCACCGACCGCGACCATCGCCTCGATCTCCGGCTGCTACGAGTGCATCGAGCCGCAGGTGAGCAACCTGTTCAAGCGCGAGACGCTGTCCGGCGACTTCCTGGTGGTGAACCGCTACCTGGTCGAGGAGCTGAAGACGCTGGGCCTGTGGACGCCGGAAGTCCGCGACGCGATCAAGCTGGCCGAGGGCTCGATCCAGGGCATCGCCAATATCCCGGAGCGCCTGCGCCAGATCTACCGCACGGTGTGGGAGCTGCCGCAGAAGGCGCTGATCGATCTGGGCGCCGCGCGCGGTGCGTATATCGACCAGAGCCAGTCGCTGAACCTGTTCATGGAGAACCCGAACATCGGGCAGCTGAGTTCCATGTACATGTACGCGTGGAAGTCCGGCATCAAGACCACGTACTACCTGCGTTCGCGTCCGGCCACCAAGATCGCCAAGACCACGGTGTCCTCGGCACCTGCGGCGAAGGCGGTCCCGCAGGTCGAGCAGGAGCAGGCCACCGCGGCGGTGTTCTGCTCGCTGGAAAACCCCGAGTACTGCGAGGCCTGCCAGTAAGCGAAGCCACCCGATGAAGCCCTACCGGAACCGCAGCGGAAAATCCGGTGTCGCCGCCTACGAAAGCGGCGAAGGTTTCATCCGGGTGCGCTTTATCCACGACGGCACCTACGAATACACCGACACCCGGCCCGGCCGCCTGCACGTGGGCAACATGCAGAAGCTGGCCGAGGCCGGGATCGGACTGTCCACCTATATCAGCCGCTTCGTGCGCGAGCGTTACGCGCGCAAGCTCGATTGAGCGCCGGCGGCGCCCGCATCAAGGAATTCCCATGTCGCACATCCTCGACCCCGGCTTCGAACTCACCCTGCGCCCGATGCGCTATCCCGAGTTCTACGAGATGTACCGCAACGCCATCAAGAACACCTGGACGGTGGAGGAAGTGGATTTCTCGCTGGACGTGACCGACCTGAAGTCCAAGATGAGCGACGCTGATCGCCACCTGATCCATCGCCTGGTGGCGTTCTTCGCCACCGGCGACACCATCGTGGCGAACAACCTGGTACTGAACCTGTACCAGCACATCAATGCGCCGGAAGCGCGCATGTATCTTTCGCGCCAGCTGTTCGAGGAAGCGCTGCACGTGCAGTTCTACCTGACCCTGCTGGACACCTATATTCCCGACCCGGCCGAGCGCAACAAGGCCTTCGGCGCGATCGAGAACATCCCTTCGATCCGCCAGAAGGGCGAGTTCTGCTTCAAGTGGATCGACTCGGTGCAGAACCTGCAGCGCCTGGAAACGCGCGAGCAGCGCCGCCAGTTCCTGCTCAACCTGATCTGCTTCGCCGCCTGCATCGAAGGCCTGTTCTTCTTCGCCGCCTTCGCCTACGTGTACTTCCTGCGCTCGCGCGGCCTGCTGCACGGCCTGGCCGCGGGCACCAACTGGGTGTTCCGCGACGAGTCCGGCCACATGGGCTTCGCCTTCGAAGTGGTGCGCACGGTGCGCGCGGAAGAGCCGGACCTGTTCGACGAGGCCATGCGCGCGCAGGTGGAGGAGATGCTGGAAGACGCCATCGCCTGCGAAACGCAGTTCGCCGAGGACGTGCTGTCCGGTGGCGTGGCCGGCCTGTCGGTGAAGGACATGCGCCAGTACCTGGAATACTGCGCCGACCAGCGCCTGGTGCAGCTGGACCTGCCGAAGAAATACGGCGCCAGGAACCCGTTCGACTTCATGGACCTGCAGGACGTGCAGGAAGTGACCAACTTCTTCGAGCGCCGCGTATCTGCGTATCAGGTGGGCGTGCAAGGGGAAGTGGCGTTCGATATGTCGTTCTAAAGTGTCCGGCGCAGGTTGGGGTGAGCGCCAGCGAATCCCAACAAACCTCGCAAAGCATCGGCAAGGCCCTACACCACTCGTTGGGGTTCGCCTTCGGCTCACCCCAACCTACGCCGATATTTCGGCATCGCCTGTCTCTGTAGGTTGGGGTGAGCTGAAAGCGAACCCCAACGGCCCCACATGCGCTACCGCAGAGCCCACTCCCCAGGCGGCACATTCTTCTTCACCGTCAATCTCGCCGACCGCACCAGCTCCATGTTGGTCGATCGTATCGACGCACTTCGCGACGCGGTTGGGACCACCCTGCGCGGACATCCGTGCACTGTGCTCGCCTGGGCCGTCATGCCCGACCATATGCATGCGATCTGGACACTGCCCAGCGAAGACGGCGATTACGCCACACGCTGGATGCTCATAAAGCAGCGCTTTTCCCGCGCGATACCGGCGCGTGAGGTGATCGGCTCGTCACGCCGAAAGAAGGACGAACGCGGCATCTGGCAGCGCCGTTATTGGGAACACGAAATCCGCAGCCAGCGTGATCTCGATAGGCATGTTGATTACGTCCACATCAATCCGGTGAAGCATGGTCATACGGCGCGCGCCGGCGAGTGGCCCTACTCATCGATTCACCGCTATATCCGGCAAGGCATCCTCAGCTCTGACTGGGCATGCGATTTCACCGAAACTCTCGGCGGCGAACCCTCGGCGTAGGTTGGGGTGAGCGCAGCGAACCCCAACGGTACTCCGGCTGTAACACATGTTGGGGTTCGCTGCGCTCACCCCAACCTACGCCGAGCTCCGATATCGGATCAGACCCAACTGTTGTCGTTATCGTCATCGAAGCCGACGTCGCCGATATCGCTCATATCGCCGTTGAAATCGTTGTTGTCCGCGAACGTCTGATCGTTCTGCAATGCGCCGCTGTTGTTGTCATCGTAGAAATTGTTCTGCGTGATGTTCTCCACCACCGTCTCCTGCCCACCGCCGCCGAAGAAGCCGCCGCCGTGGTGCCCGCCGAGCAGGCTCTCGATGCCGTTGAACAGGAACATGCCGCCGGCCACGCCTGCCGCGGTGGTCGCCGCGCTGGCGAGGAAACCCGGCGCTGTGGCCGGCTGCTGGGGCGCAGGTGCGCCGCCGCCGAACAGGCGCTCGCGCCAGCCCGGCGCGGCCTGCTGCTGCGGCATCGGCGGGGGCGTCGACGGCTGCTGCGGCTGGCTCCAGCCGCCGGCCTGGCCGCCGAGGAAGCTGCCGCCGCCCTGGCCGCCCAACTGCGCCTGCAGCTGCGCGATCTGCGCCTTGGCGTTGTCCAGTGCGTGCTGCTGCAGCAGGCTGCGCTGTACCAGCAGGTAGAGCGCATCGGGATGGCCGGCCAGGCGCTGCTGGATCAGCGCATCGGCCTGCGCATCCTTGGCCACGCCGCTCACGGCGGCCAGGCGCTGCAGGAAATCTTCGAGAAGTTGCTGTTCCTGGGGAGTCATGGGGTGCTACCTCGTGGTGGTTGGCGACGGCCGCGTCCGCGCGCGTAAGGGTCAAAGTATGCGTGCGATGGATGACATCAAGGCCACCCTGCCATCGGTTGGGCTGCGCACGTTCAGCTCGACAAGAACTTGCGGCGCCCGGCACGAACGGCGGAGCCGATGGGCTCCGCCGTTTTCATTACTTCGACGCCTCGTGCGCCTGCAGGTTCACGAAGGGCAGCATCCCGCCGCCGTTGTATGTGGGCAGATGGCCGTCCCACTTCTCGATGGCCGACATCTGCAGCACGTTCGGGTTCTGCCGCAGCGCATCGCCCTTCAGCGAGATCGCCTTGGCGTCGGCCTCGGCGATGGTCAGCGCGGCCTTGGCCCTGCCTTCGGCTTCCGCTTCCACCTTCTGCGCCTCGGCCTGCGCCTGCGCCACTTCGTTCTGGCGCTGCTCGGCCATCTGCGTGGCCTGGATCTTGGCATTGATCGACTGCACCACGTTGTCCGGCAGGCGCAGCTCACCGATCCAGTAGATCTTCTCGATCACGATGCCGACGGATGCGACCTCCGCGGCCACATCGTTCTGCACCGCTTCGATCAGATGTGCCTTGCCCTTGCCGTACACCGATTCGATGTCCAGGTTCGCGGCTTCTTTGACCAGCGCGTCGCGCACCATGTTGCGCAGGTAGATATCGGTGATCTCGTCGATGCCCTTGCGGTACTTCTGGAAGATCAGCGTCACCTTGCCCGGATCGACGTGGTACGTGATGCCGACGTCGGCATTGACGATCAGGCCCTGCGCGGTCTGGAAGCTCAGCGACTCGTCCACCGGGCGTCCTTCGTTGGAAGAACGCGTAAACGTGTAGGTCTGCGTAAACGTGGGGAAGGTATACATCTCATAACCCCAACCCACCCAGTAGCGGCCTGGCGGCAATTCCTGCAGCGCACCCTTGCCGTCGCCATACAGCTGGAACTTCACGCCTACGTGGCCGGCCGGCACCTTGTCGCAGGCCGCAAGCAGCAGCGCGCACAGCGCGACGGCCACCATCGAGAGACGTTTCATCGTGCGATTCATAGACAGTCATTCCTTGTGACGAAGAAGGCGGCTGAGCAGGCGATAGCTCCAGGCCGCAAGCAGGACCAGCAGGACCAGGCCGGCGATCACGGCGGGCGTGCTCGTGGCGGAGATCAGCTGCGGCCCGACGAAACCGAGGTACAGCAGCACGCAGAACGCGAGCAGCCAGGGGCTGTCCAGCGCGCGCGCCAACAGCGCTTTCATGGCGACGACTCCTTGATGGAAGGTCATGGCGGATGCGAAGCGATCCGCGCATCGCTGCTCGTCGACGCGTAGGCGCGAGCGAGCACCAGTCGATGCGCCGATGGCTTCGGCGGCGGCTCAGACGATGGTTGGCGGTCTCAGGTCCGAAGGACGGAGATGGCGGTCCGCGAGGCGGCGCGATGAGAAGAGGAAGCCAAGCGACGAGCGTCGAGAGTCTTCATATGCGCACTCCGGTGCGCGAGTTCAGGAGGTGGTGGCGGCGCATTCTACTCCCGCTTTTTTGCGGCGGCGCAAAAACGCTACATCGTTACATCGCAGGCATCGTAGGTTGGGGTGAGCCGCAGGCGAACCCCAACAAGCCTCGCAAGTCATCGCATCGTCGGGGTTACGGGCTGCCTCAGCAGCCCGTCCTTCGGGCCATCCGCTACGCGGATGTCGCTACGGCATCCTGCCTTCGCAGTCGCCTGCGGCTCACCCCAACCTACGGCGATCCGGCCGTTCCGGCCTATTGACTACACCTGTAGTCAGGGGTAGCGTGCTTACATCTGTAGTCAACCGGATGACCGTCATGCTCAAGCCTTCGATCGGCGACCAGGAACTCGCCCTGCTGCATTACCTGGCCGAACACGAACCCGCCTCGGTGGGTGAAGTGGCCACCGGCTTCGGCGAATCGCGCGGCCTGGCGCGCTCGACCGTGCTGACCATGATGGAACGCCTGCGCGGCAAGGGTTATCTGCGCCGCCGCCAGGCCGGCGGCGTGTACCGCTACAGCACCGCCACCGGCCCGGGCGAAGCGATGCGCCAGGCGGTGGACCAGTTCGTGGAGAAGACCCTGGCCGGTTCGGTATCGCCGTTCGTGGCGTGGATGTCCGAGAAGGCCGACGTGAGCGACCACGAGCTGGCCGAACTCGAGGCGCTGGTCAATCAACTGCAGTCGCGGCGCAAGGAGAAGTGACATGGACGGCTATTTCCGTTTTGCCGACGTCCTGCTCGACCGTCTCGTCTGGACGTCCATCCAGGCTGCCGCGCTGATCGGCGCGGTGTGGCTGCTGTGCCGCTGGCTGCCGCGCTGGTCGCCGGCGATGCGCTGCCTGCTGTGGTGGCTGGTCGGCCTGCAGCTGATGCTCGGCCTCGCGCTGGGCCGTCCGCTGGAACTGCCGCTGCTGACGCCGGATGCCGACACCGTCGTGCTATCCACCGAGACGCCGCAGGAACACGGCATCGCGGTCCACACCGCGGTCACCGGCAATCCCCTGTTGTTGGCGCCCGCGCCGATCGCCGCGGCAGCGAAGGCACCGGAAGCTCCCGCGCAACCCTGGCCCTGGCGCGAAACGCTGGCGAGCCTGTGGCTGCTGGGGATGGCGCTGCAGGTGTTCGCCGCGCTGCGCGAATGGCGAGAAACGCGCGCAGTTATCCGCGCTGCCGAACCGGTACGCGACATGGCGCTGCGCGCGCAATGCGCCGAACAGGCGCGCGCGCTCGGCCTGCGCCGCTGTCCGGAACTGCGCTGCTCCGATGTCATCGTGTCGCCGCAGGTCGCCGGCCTGTGGCGCCCGGTGGTACTGCTGCCGAAGGAGCACACGCTCGACGCGGAAGAATGCGCGATGGCGCTGGCGCACGAGCTGGCGCATCTGCGCCGCGGCGACCTGTGGCTGGGCTGGATTCCGGCGCTGGCGCAGCGTGCGTTCTTCTTCCATCCGCTGGCGCGCTGGGCGATGCGCGAATACGCGTTCCACCGCGAGGCGGCCTGCGATGCGCAGGTGCTCGACCGCTCCCGCGCCGAGCCGCAGGACTACGGCCGCCTGCTGCTGCGCCTGGGCGTGGCCTTCCCGGTCTCCGCCGGCCTGGCCGGTGCCTCGCCGACGTTCCAGAACCTCAAGCGCCGCCTGACCCTGCTGCAGCAGACCGACCGCGTGCCGCCGCGCCTCGGCGCCTGGCTGCTGGTCGCACTGGTGGCGCTTGCCGGCGCGCTGCCCTATCGCGTCACCGCGCGCAGCATGGACCTGACCCTGCATGCCGACGGCGGCGTGGCGATGGATGGCCAGCAGGCGATGGCCGCGCCAGAACCGGATGCCGTGCCGACGCCCCCTATCGTGCCGGCGCATCCCATCCCGACCGTGGCGGCCAAGCCGGCGCCGATGGCGGCAGCGGCAGCACCGATGACGGCGACACCCATGCCGGCCGCCGCCGCGAAGCCCGCCGCACGCGCCACGGCGGCCGTCGCGCCGACCCCCGAGCCGCCCGAACCGCCGTTGGCGCCGCCTGCCCCCGAGCCAGCGCCCATGGCCGTGCCGACGCCGCCTCCGGCGCCCGTCGCACCGCCCGCGCCGCCGTCGCCGGTGCGGGTCGGCCGGACCTCGCACGTCGACATCGATATCGAGGCCGGCGCGCCGCGCGGCTTCGCCATCATCGAGCCGGACTTCATCACCCTGCAGGGCACCGAGAGCGACCTGGCCACCGCACGCGAGCTGCAGCGCGGCGACGAGCCGATCCTGTGGATGCGCCGCGGCAACGATGCCTACGTGGTGCGCGACCGCGCGCTGCTGCAACGGGCCCGGGACACCTACGCGCCGATGCGCGACATGGCGCGCGAACAAGGCCAGATGGCCGGCAAGCAGGGCGAACTTGCCGGACGGCAGAGCGGCCTCGCGGCGCGCATCGCGGCGCTGTCCACGCGCCGCGTGCAGATGGACAGCGAACGCATCGCCATCACCCAGGAACGCCAGAAGCTGCGCATGGAACACCCGGACGGCAGCGCGGCGGAAGCCGGCGTGGCCGCCTCGTTCGATGCGCGCCTGCAGAGCATCCAGGAGCGCATGGCCGATCTCGAGCGCGAGCGCGCGGAGATCGATCGCGAGCAAGCCGATCTCAGTCGCCACCAGGCGGATCTGTCGCGCCAGCAGGCCGATATCTCCCGGCACGAGCGCGACGTCGCGCAGCAGGTGCACAGCCAGCTCGACCGGTTGATCGACCAGGCTGTCTCTGACGGCCTGGCCCAGCCCAGCAAGAGCCGTTGATCGTCTCCTTCCCTCTCTTTTGCACGAGGCCTTATCGATGAAGCCGCTGCCGCTCTCCTTCCGACTGCCGCGCCGGGCCGACTGGCGCACGGCCCTGTTCTCGGCCCTGCTGTTGGCCGCCCCGATGGCGCTGCTGGCGGCGCAGACCAACACGCCGCCTCCGCCACCGGCGGTGCCGCCGGCACCGCCCCCGCCGCCCGTGCCGCCGGTCCCGCCGACGCCTCCCCCGCCGCCGCCGCCGGATGTCGGTGGCTTCGGCGCGCGGCATGTCTCCATCCACACGCACGGCGATGCCGCCGAAGGGCTGGCACTGATCGATGGCGATTCGGTGATGTTCGATGGTTCCGATCGCGACGTCGAAACCGTGCGCCGGCTGCAGGAGGGCAAGAGTGCGCTGCTGTGGTTCCGCCGCGGCGGCCAGGCCTGGGTGATCCGCGACCAGGCTTATCTCGAACGCGCCAAGGGTGCGTATGCCGAGGTGGAGGCGCTGGGCAAGGAACAAGGCAAGCTCGGCGGCGAGCAGGGCAAGCTCGGCGCGCAGCAGGGCAGTCTCGGCCAGCGGCAGGGCATGCTCGGCTCACGCCAGGGCGGAATCGCCAGCCAGGAAGCTTCGCTCGCGGGACAGGAAGCGCAGCTCTCCGCGCTCGAAGCACAAGGCAAGGGCGCGGCGGATCTGGCGGCGCGGCGGCAGAGCATCGCTTCGGCGCGGGCCAGCCTGGAAGCGCAGCAGAAAGCGCTGGAGCGCGAGCAGGATGCGCTGGGCCGCGACCAGGCGACGCTCGGCAAGCAGCAGGAGGCACTCGGCGCGAAGCAGAAGGCCTTGGGCGAGCGGCAGGAGCGCGCCACGGAGAAGGCGCATGCGCAGCTCGATGCGTTGATCAAGGAGGCGCTGGCGAAGGGTGTGGCGAAGCCGGTGGAAGCGCGCTGAGGCCCCGTAGGTTGGGGTGAGCTGAAGGCGACTGCGAAGGCAGGATGCCGTAGCGAACATCCGCGTAGCGGATGGCCCGAAGGGCGGGCTGCTGAGGCAGCCCGTAACCCCAACGCGGCGATGAGTGCGAGGTCTGTTGGGGTTCGCCTTCGGCTCACCCCAACCTACGCCAATCGTGAGGAAAAAAACGGGCCCTCTCGGGCCCGTCTTTTTTTTCAATCCTTCGGCATCTTCAACTCATATTCCTTCGGCGGCGTCGCCCCCAGCAGGTACCGCACGAAGTAATCCCAGCGCTTGCGCGTCATATACAGGCTGGCCGCGCCGTAGCCGTGGTGCGCGTTCGGGATCAGCAGCAGATCGAAATCCTTGTTGGCCTTGATCAGCGCGTCCACCACCAGCAGGGTCTGGTACGGCGGCACGTTGTCGTCCATGGTGCCGTGCGCCAGCAGCAGGTGGCCCTTCAGCTTGTCCGCATAGGCCTGGTTGGCCTGCTTGTCGTAGTTGCTCTTGCCGTCCTTGTCCTTCACCAGCAGGCCCTGCCATTTCTCCGCCCAGTCGTCCTCGTAGTTGCGGTTGTCGTGGTTGCCGCTTTCGGCGATGCCGACCTTGAAGAGCTCCGGGTAGAAGAACATCGCGCCCACGGTGGCGTTGCCGCCGCCGGAATGGCCCCACATGCCGACGCGGTCCATGTCGATCCACGGATAGCGCTTGCCCAGCTCCTTCAGGCCCGCCACCTGGTCCGGCAAGGTGTTGTCGATGATGTTGCCGAAGTAGGCATCGTGGAACGCCTTGGAACGCCACGGCGTGCCCATGCCGTCGATCGCCACCACGATGAAGCCCAGCTCCGCCAGCGACTGGTGATCGCGCCCGACGCTGAAGCTGCGCGTGCCGACCGAGCCGGTCTGCGGGCCGGGATAGACGTAGTCGACGATCGGGTACTTCTTACTGGCGTCGAAGTTCGACGGCTTGTACATCAGGCCGTACAAGTCGGTCTTGCCGTCGCGGCCCTTCACCGTGAACGGCTCCGGCGCCTTCCAGCCGGTGGCGAGCAGGCGGCTGATGTCGGCCTTGGCCACCTGCGCCACGGTGTGGCCATCGTCGCTGGAACGCAGCACCGTCACCGGCGCCGTGGTGGTGGTGGAATACGCGTCCACGAAGAATTTGCCGTCGGGCGACGGCATGACCGTGTGGTCGGAAGCTTCCGGCGTCAGCAGGGTCGGCTTGCCGCCGTCGATGCTTACCTTCCAGTACTGCTGGTAGTAGGGATTCAGGCCCGCGGTGCGACCGACGCCGCGGAACCACAGCGTGCGCGACTTCGCATCCACGCGCAGCACCTGGGTGACATTGCCCTCGCCGGTGGTGATGGCGCGCTTGAGCTTGCCGGTATTGAGGTCGTACAGGTACAGGTTGCCCCAGTTGTTGCGCTCGCTGAACCAGATCGCCTCGTGCGTCTCCGGCAGGTAGCTCCAGTTGACCTTGTCGTTGCCGCTCTCGTAGTACGTCGCCACCTTTTCATCGAACACGGTGCGCACGTCGCCCGACTTCGCGTCGGCGATGCGGAACCACGACTGCTTGTGGTCGCGCGAGGTCGACACGAAGGCCAGCGTCTTGCCGTCCGGCGCCCACTGCACGTCGTCCCAGCCGCCATCGCGGCCGCAGCTGATGTCGTCGCACAGGGTGGAGCGGTGCTGGTCCGGCTGCATCTTCAGGCGCAGCACTTGCTTGCTCGGCACGTCGATGATCACGCGCTCGATCATGGTGATGTGTTCGTCGCCGACCAGCGGGTACTTCCACTTCTCCAGCTTCGGATGGCCCACATTGGTGCTGACCAGGTACATGTCGCCGGTCTTGCGCTGGTCCTGCTGGAAGGTGGCGATCTGCTTCGAATCCGGCGACCACACCAGGATGGCGTTGTCGGTGTGCTTCCAGCCGGCGTTGTCGGTGGCGTAGCCGTAGTCTTCCACGCCGTCGGTGGTGAGCTGGGTTTCCTTGCCCGTCGCGGCATCGCGCAGCCACAGGTTCCAGTGGCGGATGAAGGCCTCGGTCGTCTTGTCGGGCGATAGCACGCCCGGCTCGTCGCCGGCATCGGCATGCTTGGGCGGCGCGCACACGCCCTCGCCCTTGAGGTCGCACAGGTAATGCTTGCCGCGCAGGCTGACGTCGAGCTGGCCGTCGGCCGCCACGTCGAACTCGGTGATGCCGAGCTTGGCCGCATCGACCGGCTTGCCGGTGGCCTTGCCCAGCGCCGCGGCGAGCTTGGCCTGGTCGAACGCCGGCTCGGCCTTGCCGGTGGCGGCGTCCATGCGCAGGTAATGGTCGCCCTGGGCGTCGTGGTCGCGGTACCAGAAGTGGCCGTCGTCCAGCCAGGTCACGCTCTGTACCGCGTGATCCACCAGCGGCGCGGTGCGGTAGCTCATGAAACGCTCGGCCTTGGCGTAATCGTCCGCCGTCAGCGTCGCGGTCTGCGCGGCCACGCCGGCCGACAGCGCACTCAGTGCCAGCGCGCCCAGCAGGCGCGATCCATCCAACTTCAAACCCATCGTCGACTCCCCAAGGAAATGGCGCTGTGCAAAGCCCGCCGTGGCTTGCCGGAACCTGAAGCCGGCCGTCCAAAGCCATGGATCGTAGTCCGGAGGTCATGCCCCGACCCCTGCCAGAAGTCCCTGGCGGAAGAACTTCCGTCAGAATGGCCGGCCCCGGGAGCGCCACCGCGCTCCCTCGCCCTCACCTCCCACGCCCATTACCTGCCATGACGAAGCCCACCGCCCTGCCCGAAGCCACCCTGCTGGAAATGGTCTTTCCCGATCACACCAACCACCTCGGCACCCTGTTCGGCGGCCAGGCGCTGGCGTGGATGGACAAGGCGGCCTTCATCGTCGCCTCGCGCCATGCGCGCCGCATCGTGGTCACCGCGCGCTCGGAAGAGGTGAGCTTCCGCGTGCCCGTGCGCAAGGGCCAGCTGGTGGAGCTGCTGGCGCGCATCGTCGAAGTGGGCCGCAGCTCGATGCACGTGGAAGTGGAAATGACTGCCGAGGATCCGCTCACCGGCGACCGCCGCGTCTGCACCACCGGCCGCTTCGTGATGGTGGCGCTGGATTCCAACGGCACGCCGACGGACGTGCCGCCGCTGGCATGATGCCAGCGACGTAGCGACGTAGGTTGGGGTGAGCGCCAGCGAACCCCAACGGACCTTTGCCGTGCCTAGACGTTGGGGTTCGCTGGCGCTCACCCCAACCTACGCCAGTGTTGTGACCAGTCCCGCCACCCAATCGATGAACACGCGCAGCCGCAACGGCAGCTGGCGCTGGCGCAGGTAGGCCACCTGCAGCGGCATCGGCGGCGGCGGCATGTCGGTCAGCAGCGCCACCAGGTTGCCGCTGGCCAGCGCGTCGCCGAAGCGGTAGCGCGGGAACTGCGCGATGCCCAGGCCCGCCTCGCAGCAAGCGGCATAGGCATCGGAACCGTTGACGGTCACCAGCGACGGCAGGCTGACCTCGCGCACCACCCGCCCCACGGTGAACTCCAGCGGCACCGCGCGGCGCGTGTTCGGTGAGGCCCAGTTCACCGCCAGGTGGCCCTGGTGCAGGTCCGCCAGGCTGGTCGGCAGGCCATGGCGTCGCACGTAGCCGGCGCTGGCCATGGTCACCTGCTGCAGCGAGGCGATGCGCCGCGCCACCAGTTCCGAATCGGGCAGCTCGCCCGAGCGCACCACGCAGTCCACGCCTTCGCGCACCAGGTCGACGTAGCGGTCGCTGGTGCCCAGCTCCAGTTCCACCTGCGGATAGCGCTTGAAGAAATCCGGCAGCGCCGGCGCGATCAAGTGCCGCGCCAGGGTGGCCGGCATGTCCACGCGCAGGCGCCCCTTCGGCTGGGTCGCGGCGTCGCGGAAGCCCGCCTCCACCTCGTCCATGTCGGCCAGCAGCCGCACGCAATGGCCGTAATAGGTCTCGCCGTCGCGGGTCGGGCTGACGCTGCGCGTGGTCCGCTGCAGCAGGTGCGCGCCCAGGCGTGCCTCCAGCCGCTTGATGGTGTGGGTAAGGGTGGCGCGCGGCAGGTTCAGGTCATCCGCGGCGCGGGTGAAGCTGCCCAGTTCCACGATGCGGGCGAACACGCGCATGGCTTGCAGCTGGTCCATGGCCGGGCTTCCGATTGTTGACGGTTATGAAACAGAGATGGCGATTATTGAGCATTTATCCATCAACCGCGCAAGCGCAGGATGTGCCCACTTTCCCCCCGATAGAGAGCCCTTCCGATGCAAACACGACTGCTTGGCCGCAACGGTCCCCAGGTTTCCGCCCTCGGCCTGGGCTGCATGGGCATGAGCGAGTTCTACGGCGCGCGCGACGACGCCGAGTCCATCGCCACCATCCACCACGCGCTCGACCGCGGCCTCACCCTGCTCGACACGGCCGACATCTACGGCCCTTACATCAACGAAGAACTGGTCGGCAAGGCCATCCGCGCCCGTCGCGGGCAGGTCTTCCTGGCCACCAAGTTCGGCATCGTGCGCGACCCGGCCAATCCGCAGTCGCGCGCCGTCAGCGGCCGTCCCGAATACGTGCGCGAATCGGTCGACGGCAGCCTGAAGCGGCTGGGCGTCGAACAGATCGACCTGTACTACCAGCACCGCCTCGACCCGCGTACGCCGATCGAGGACACCGTCGGCGCCATGGCCGAGCTGGTGCAGGCCGGCAAGGTGCGCTACCTGGGCCTGAGCGAGGTCTCGGCGGAAACGCTGGAGCGCGCGCATGCCGTGCATCCGATCGCCGCGGTGCAAAGTGAGTTCTCGCTGTGGACGCGCGATCCGCAGGAGAACGGCGTACTGGCGATGTGCCGCAAGCTCGGCACCGCCCTGGTGGCGTATTCGCCGCTGGGCCGCGGCTTCCTCACCGGCGCCTACAAGAGCCCCGACGACTTCGCCGCGGACGACTACCGTCGCAGCAGCCCGCGCTTCCTGGGCGAGAACTTCACGCGCAACCTCCAGCTGGTCGACAAGGTGACCGAGCTGGCCAGGGACAAGGGCTGCACGCCCGCGCAGCTGGCGCTGGCCTGGGTGCTGGCGCAGGGCGACGACGTGATCGGCATCCCCGGCACCAAGCGCCGCGACCGCCTGGACGAGAACCTGGGCGCGCTGGACGTCAAGCTCAGCGGAGCCGAGCTGGAGGCGATCGATGCGATCTTCCCGCCCGATGCCGCGGCCGGACCGCGCTATGCCGAGGCCATGCTGAAGTTCCTCAATGCCTGAGGTAGTCCTGCGTAGGTTGGGGTTCGCTGGCGCTCACCCCAACCTACGCCGGACGGGGCGGGGCGAGTAAAATCGCTGGCATGAGCACTCCCGAACATTCCCCCCTCGGCAAGACCACGGTCTACGCCGACCGCTACGATCCCTCGCTGCTGTTCCCCATCCCGCGCCAGAGCAAGCGCGACGAGATCGGCGTGAGCGCGCCGCTGCCGTTCCACGGCGTCGACATCTGGAACGCCTACGAGCTGTCATGGCTGGATGCGCGCGGCAAGCCACGCGTGGCGCTGGCCGAATTCCGCGTGCCGGCGGGCTCGCCGAACATCATCGAATCGAAGTCGTTCAAGCTTTACCTCAACGGCTTCGCGCAGGAGCGCATCGACGATGTGCAGGCGCTTGCCGCCACGCTGCGCCGCGATCTTTCCGCTGCCGCAGGCGCCGAGGTCGGCGTGCAGCTGAGCGAACCGAGCGCCAGGGCGCACGCCGTCGTCGACCTGGACGGCATCTCGATCGACACACTGGACGTGGCCATCGACGACTACGGCCCGCCCAAGGCCGCCTACCTGTGCGCCGATGTTGACGAGGTGATTGAGGAAACCCTGGTCTCCGACCTGCTGCGCTCCAACTGCCCCGTCACCGGGCAGCCCGACTGGGGCAGCGTGCAGATCCGCTATCGCGGACCGCGCATCGAGCGCGAAGGCCTGCTGCGCTACCTGGTCTCGTTCCGCAACCACAACGAGTTCCATGAGCAGTGCGTGGAACGCATCTTCGTCGACGTGACCAGGCACTGCGCGCCGCTGCAGCTGAGCGTCTACGCTCGCTATACGCGGCGCGGCGGCCTGGACATCAATCCGTTCCGCGCCAGCGCCGAAGCCGTCCCGGGCAATCCCCGCGGCGCGCGCCAATAGCATGGCGCGCCGAGGCGGCGCGAAACGTTCGTAAAAAACCTGTCGCATCGCGTCCGTCGCTAATGGATGCTTCATCGCGGCGGGCCTAGCTTGGCGCTTCGGGAACGCCTTGCGTTCACGCCGCTCGTCCATGGATCGAAGACCGGAAAGGGGACTGCCATGCATCGCTTTCAACGCCACGCCTTCGGCGGTTGCTGCCTGATCGCCGCGCTCGCACTGGGCGCCTGCGGCAAGCACGAGGCGCCGCCCGCGAGCGCGCCCGCGGCGGCCTCCACCCGCCCCGTCACGGCACCCGCCGCCGCTCCGCCGGCGATCACGCTGCCCAAGGCGGCTTCCGCGGTGCCGGCCAAGCCTGCCACCACCACCGCTGCCACCGCGCCCGTGGAGCGGACTTTCCGCGTCGCCGGCGTCACCGTCGGCGACGATGTGTCGCCGGACCATCGCGTCACATTGGCGAAGATGCGCTTTTCGCCCAGCGTGAAGACCATCTATGCCGCGGTCGAAACGCAAGGCATCACCGACAGCGCCACCTTGAGCGCGACGTGGAGCTACGTCGAAGGCACGCCGCGGCAAATCGTCAGCACGAGCCAGTCGATTGCCACCGAAGGGCCGGCGGTGACCACGTTCGAAGTGCGCAATCCGAACCAGTGGCCGCTGGGGAAATACCAGGTGGTGATTGCGGTGGATGGGAAGACGGTGTCGACGCAGGAATTCGAGGTGGCGAAGGGCTGAAGCCTTTGGGCGGGCGTAGGTTGGGGTGAGCCGCAGGCGAACCCCAACGGGCGCCGGAATGGGCCGCATTGTTGGGGTTCGCCTGCGGCTCGCCCCAACCTACGCGGGGCTGGTGTCAAACCTTGAAGTACTCGCGATACCACTTCACGAACGCGGCAATACCCTCTTCCACCGACACCTTCGGCCGATAGCCGACAGCCGCGACGAGGCTCGACACATCCGCCTCCGTCTCCGGCACGTCGCCGGCCTGCAGCGGCAGCAGTTCCATCGTGGCCTTGCGACCCAGGCACTGTTCCAGCACCTCGATATAGCGCAGCAATTCCACCGGCTGCTCGTTGCCGATGTTGTACAGCCGGTACGGCGCCACGCCGCTGGTCGAGGGATCCGGCTGCGTGGCATCCCACGCCGGGTCCTTGCCCGGCACCGTATCCAGTGCGCGCACCACGCCTTCGACGATGTCGTCGATGTAGGTGAAGCTGCGCTTGTGCCGGCCTTCGTTGAACACGCGGATCGGCTCGCCGGCCAGGATCGCCT
>NZ_FONH01000042.1 GCF_900112865.1 Dyella marensis
AAAATTCTTCGCTGCAGGTGTTGACGGACCGGAAAGACGATGTAGAATGGGCGGCTCACCCGGGACGAAACGTCTCGGGGCGATTCGAAGAACGGATCGCAAGTGATTGATCTTTGACAGTGTGCGCAGGTGACTTGTGTGGGCGTCTTGCGTTGGATGGACAATCTGTCCAAACAAATGCAAGCGTCTAACCTAAGAGTCAATTCAAAAGCTTGACGTTTTATGGTTAGGACAACGCTTCAGAAAGATAGAGCATCCTCGGATGTTCGAAAACTTAAGTGAAGAGTTTGATCCTGGCTCAGATTGAACGCTGGCGGCATGCCTAACACATGCAAGTCGAACGGCAGCACAGCAGTAGCAATACTGTGGGTGGCGAGTGGCGGACGGGTGAGTAATGCATCGGGACCTGCCCAGACGTGGGGGATAACGTAGGGAAACTTACGCTAATACCGCATACGTCCTACGGGAGAAAGCGGGGGATCGAAAGACCTCGCGCGGTTGGATGGACCGATGTTCGATTAGCTAGTTGGTGAGGTAATGGCTCACCAAGGCGACGATCGATAGCTGGTCTGAGAGGATGATCAGCCACACTGGGACTGAGACACGGCCCAGACTCCTACGGGAGGCAGCAGTGGGGAATATTGGACAATGGGCGAAAGCCTGATCCAGCAATGCCGCGTGTGTGAAGAAGGCCTTCGGGTTGTAAAGCACTTTTATCAGGAGCGAAATACTGCCGGCTAATACCCGGCGGGGCTGACGGTACCTGAGGAATAAGCACCGGCTAACTTCGTGCCAGCAGCCGCGGTAATACGAAGGGTGCAAGCGTTAATCGGAATTACTGGGCGTAAAGCGTGCGTAGGCGGTTATTTAAGTCTGCTGTGAAATCCCCGGGCTCAACCTGGGAATGGCAGTGGATACTGGATAGCTAGAGTGTGATAGAGGATGGTGGAATTCCCGGTGTAGCGGTGAAATGCGTAGAGATCGGGAGGAACATCAGTGGCGAAGGCGGCCATCTGGATCAACACTGACGCTGAGGCACGAAAGCGTGGGGAGCAAACAGGATTAGATACCCTGGTAGTCCACGCCCTAAACGATGCGAACTGGATGTTGGTCTCAACTCGGAGATCAGTGTCGAAGCTAACGCGTTAAGTTCGCCGCCTGGGGAGTACGGTCGCAAGACTGAAACTCAAAGGAATTGACGGGGGCCCGCACAAGCGGTGGAGTATGTGGTTTAATTCGATGCAACGCGAAGAACCTTACCTGGCCTTGACATGTCTGGAATCCTGCAGAGATGCGGGAGTGCCTTCGGGAATCAGAACACAGGTGCTGCATGGCTGTCGTCAGCTCGTGTCGTGAGATGTTGGGTTAAGTCCCGCAACGAGCGCAACCCTTGTCCTTAGTTGCCAGCACGTAATGGTGGGAACTCTAAGGAGACTGCCGGTGACAAACCGGAGGAAGGTGGGGATGACGTCAAGTCATCATGGCCCTTACGGCCAGGGCTACACACGTACTACAATGGTCGGTACAGAGGGTTGCAATACCGCGAGGTGGAGCCAATCCCAGAAAGCCGATCCCAGTCCGGATCGAAGTCTGCAACTCGACTTCGTGAAGTCGGAATCGCTAGTAATCGCAGATCAGCTATGCTGCGGTGAATACGTTCCCGGGCCTTGTACACACCGCCCGTCACACCATGGGAGTGAGTTGCTCCAGAAGCCGTTAGCCTAACCGCAAGGAGGGCGACGACCACGGAGTGGTTCATGACTGGGGTGAAGTCGTAACAAGGTAGCCGTATCGGAAGGTGCGGCTGGATCACCTCCTTTCGAGAACGACAGAACCACTGACGTAAGACGTCCACACAAGACACCTGCATATCCGCACGCCGACGGCGTGAAAGGCGCGCTCCGCGAGGAGCGGCCTTGAAAGCTTTATGGGTCTGTAGCTCAGGTGGTTAGAGCGCACCCCTGATAAGGGTGAGGCCGGTGGTTCGAGTCCTCCCAGACCCACCACTATGGGGCCATAGCTCAGCTGGGAGAGCACCTGCTTTGCAAGCAGGGGGTCGTCGGTTCGATCCCGACTGGCTCCACCAGTTCCACGCGGATATGTAGCGCACACAAAAAGATTATGAAGCGAGACGGCACTGTGGCCGGTTTCGTGTTCTTTGAAAATGTAAACGAGTGACAAGCGTCTTGGTTCGAAACCGAATCGAGATGTGTCGTTGAGGCAATTAAGCGAACGCGTTGTTTGGACGTGTGATCCTGAGGCGACTTGGGGTTATATGGTCAAGCGACCAAGCGTATACGGTGGATGCCTTGGCGGTCAGAGGCGATGAAGGACGTGGCAGCCTGCGAAAAGTGTCGGGGAGCTGGCAACAAGCTTTGATCCGGCAATGTCCGAATGGGGAAACCCACTGCGTAAGCAGTATCACTAAGTGAATCCATAGCTTAGTGAAGCGAACCCGGGGAACTGAAATATCTAAGTACCCGGAGGAAAAGAAATCAACCGAGATTCCGTCAGTAGCGACGAGCGAACGCGGACTAGCCCAAAAGCACAGCATGTTTTAGTCGAACGGTTTGGAAAAGCCGGCCATAGCGGGTGATAGCCCCGTAGACGAAAAGGCACGTTGTGTGAAATTGAGTAAGGCGGGGCACGTGAAACCCTGTCTGAACATGGGGGGACCATCCTCCAAGGCTAAATACTCCTGACCGACCGATAGCGAACAAGTACCGTGAGGGAAAGGCGAAAAGAACCCCGGAGAGGGGAGTGAAATAGACCCTGAAACCGTATACGTACAAGCAGTGGAAGCCCGCAAGGGTGACTGCGTACCTTTTGTATAATGGGTCAGCGACTTACTGTCAGTGGCGAGCTTAACCGTCTAGGGGAGGCGAAGGGAAACCGAGTCTGAATAGGGCGCATAGTCTCTGGCAGTAGACCCGAAACCGAGTGATCTATCCTTGGCCAGGTTGAAGGTGCGGTAACACGCACTGGAGGACCGAACCCACATCTGTTGCAATAGATGGGGATGAGCTGAGGATAGGAGTGAAAGGCTAAACAAACTCGGAGATAGCTGGTTCTCCTCGAAAGCTATTTAGGTAGCGCCTCGTATGTATCTTCCTGGGGGTAGAGCACTGTTATGGCTAGCGGGTCATCGCGACTTAGCAAACCATGGCAAACTCCGAATACCAGGACAGACTGTACGGGAGACACACGGCGGGTGCTAACGTCCGTCGTGAAAAGGGAAACAACCCAGACCCGCAGCTAAGGTCCCAAAGTTAGTGCTAAGTGGAAAACGATGTGGGAAGGCACAGACAGCCAGGAGGTTGGCTTAGAAGCAGCCACCCTTTAAAGAAAGCGTAATAGCTCACTGGTCGAGTCGGCCTGCGCGGAAGATTTAACGGGGCTAAGCACTACACCGAAGCTCGGGGTGCACACTATGTGTGCGCGGTAGAGGAGCGTTCCGTAAGCCTGTGAAGGTGGGTTGAGAAGCCTGCTGGAGGTATCGGAAGTGCGAATGCTGACATGAGTAACGATAATGCGGGTGAAAAGCCCGCACGCCGAAAGCCCAAGGTTTCCTCGCGCAACGTTCATCGGCGCAGGGTGAGTCGGCCCCTAAGGCGAGGCAGAAATGCGTAGTCGATGGGAAGCCGGTTAATATTCCGGCACTTGTCTGCAGTGCGATGTGGGGACGGAGAAAGTTAGGTCTACCGGGCGTTGGTTGTCCCGGGGAAAGGCGGTAGGTGGTGATCTTTGGCAAATCCGGGATCACATACACCGAGCACCGAGACGAGCCCTTTTGGGCGAAGTGACTGATACTACGCTTCCAGGAAAAGCCACTAAGCTTCAGCTGCAGAGAAACCGTACCGTAAACCGACACTGGTAGGCAGGGTGAGAATCCCAAGGCGCTTGAGAGAACTCGGGTGAAGGAACTAGGCAAAATGGCACCGTAACTTCGGGAGAAGGTGCGCCCTTTTTGGTGGCTACATGCGTAGCTGAGCTGAGAAGGGTCGCAGTAACCTGGCCGCTGCGACTGTTTATCAAAAACACAGCACTCTGCAAACACGAAAGTGGACGTATAGGGTGTGACGCCTGCCCGGTGCTGGAAGGTTAATTGATGGGGTCAGCCGCAAGGCGAAGCTCTTGATCGAAGCCCCAGTAAACGGCGGCCGTAACTATAACGGTCCTAAGGTAGCGAAATTCCTTGTCGGGTAAGTTCCGACCTGCACGAATGGCGTAACGACAGCGGCGCTGTCTCCACCCGAGACTCAGTGAAATTGAAATCGCTGTGAAGATGCAGCGTTCCCGCGGCAAGACGGAAAGACCCCGTGAACCTTTACTACAGCTTCACACTGAACGTTGAGTTCTTCTGTGTAGGATAGGTGGGAGGCTATGAAACCGAGACGCTAGTTTCGGTGGAGCCATCCTTGAAATACCACCCTGAAGTGCTTGACGTTCTAACCTAGGTCCGTAATCCGGATCGGGGACCGTGTGTGGTGGGTAGTTTGACTGGGGCGGTCTCCTCCCAAAGAGTAACGGAGGAGCACGAAGGTACGCTCAGCGCGGTCGGACATCGCGCACTGTGTGCAAAGGCATAAGCGTGCTTGACTGCGAGATCGACGGATCAAGCAGGTACGAAAGTAGGTCTTAGTGATCCGGTGGTTCTGTATGGAAGGGCCATCGCTCAACGGATAAAAGGTACTCCGGGGATAACAGGCTGATACCGCCCAAGAGTTCATATCGACGGCGGTGTTTGGCACCTCGATGTCGGCTCATCACATCCTGGGGCTGTAGTCGGTCCCAAGGGTATGGCTGTTCGCCATTTAAAGTGGTACGCGAGCTGGGTTCAGAACGTCGTGAGACAGTTCGGTCCCTATCTGTCGTGGGCGTTGGAGATTTGAGGGGGGCTGCTCCTAGTACGAGAGGACCGGAGTGGACGTTCCGCTGGTGTTCGGGTTGTCATGCCCATGGCATTGCCCGGTAGCTACGAACGGAAGTGATAACCGCTGAAAGCATCTAAGCGGGAAGCACGCCCCAAGATGAGATCTCCCGAGTCCCAGAGACTCCTTAAGGCCCCATCTAGACTAGGTGGTTGATAGGCGCGGTGTGGAAGTGCAGCAATGCATTGAGCTTACGCGTACTAATGAGCCGTGCGGCTTGACCATATAACCCCAAGACGCTTCGCACGTAATCCTTAGCGAACATCCCGATTCACCAAACGCTTGTCACTCGTTTACCCCTTTGCGGGGCTTGGCGCACCAATCTGCGCTGCCCCCACCCCTTCCCTGGCGACGATAGCGCTGTGGCCCCACCCGATCCCATCCCGAACTCGGCAGTGAAACGCAGCTGCGCCGATGGTAGTGTAGCTTGCTATGCAAGAGTAGGTCATCGCCAGGGGCTTTATCCTTAAAAACCCTCACCCTCCGGTGAGGGTTTTTTCTTGCCTGAAACATAGCGCCACCATTAGCTCCGCATAAACACC
>NZ_FONH01000014.1 GCF_900112865.1 Dyella marensis
ATGTTGGGGTTACGGGCTGCATCGGCAGCCCGCCCTTCGGGCCATCCGCTACGCGGATGTTCGCTACGGCATCCTGCCTTCGCAGTCGCCTGCGGCGCACCCCAACCTACGACGATCAGCGATACTTGCCGGCATGACCGATTCCGACATATCTGCGCTGCTCGGCGCGGATGGCCCCTTCGCCCGTGAACTGCCGAATTTCGCTCCTCGTGCCGCCCAGCAGGCGATGGCGCGGGCGGTGGAGCATGCGATTGCCGAGCGCGAGACGTTGATCGCGGAGGCAGGCACGGGCACCGGCAAGACCTATGCGTACCTGGTGCCGGCGCTGTTGTCGGGCGAGCGGGTGATTGTTTCGACGGGTACCAAGGCGCTGCAGGATCAGCTGTATTTCCGCGATCTGCCGAAGGTGCGTTCGGTGCTCGGTGCGCGGCTGAAGACGGCGCTGTTGAAGGGGCGAGCCAATTACCTCTGTCTTTATCGACTCGACCAGACCGTGCGCGAGGGGGCGAGCTTCGATCGCCTGCAGGCTTCGCAGCTGGCGGCGATTCGCGCCTGGTCGGCGCGTACGAAGCAAGGCGATCGCATGGAGCTGGCGGAGGTGCCGGAGGAATCGCCGATGTGGCCGCGCGTCACCTCGACGCCGGAAAACTGCCTAGGCGTGGAATGCCCGTTCTTCGACGACTGCCACGTGGTGAAGGCGCGGCGCGAGGCGCAGGAAGCGGACCTGGTGGTGGTGAATCATCATTTGCTGTTCGCCGACCTGGCGCTGAAGCAGGAAGGCTTCGGCGAGATCCTGCCGGGCGCGCAGGCCTTCATCCTGGACGAGGCGCACCAGGTGCCGGAGCTGGCGGGGCAGTTCTTTTCGCAGAGCATCAGCGCGCGGCAGCTGACCGAGCTGGCGCAGGACGCGCTGGGCGAGTGCAACGGCATCACCGGCGCGATCGGGCTGGTGCTGGAGCCAGTGGAGTCGCTGCGCGAGGCGGTGCGCAAGCTGCGCCTGGCGCTGGATGCCTTGCCGGAGCGTGGGCCGTTCCATCTGCTGGAACAGTCCTCGACGGTGCGCGAGGCATTGCACGATGTGCGTGAACTGCTCGCCGCGCTGACCGACGTGCTCGCCTCGCAGGCCGAACGCTCGCGCGGCTTCGCCAATGCGCACGAGCGCGCGGCGCTATACAGCGAACGGCTGGATCGCATCGTCGAGCAGGCGAACGAGCAGGACGTGCGCTGGTACGAGCTGTTTCCGCGCGGCTTCGCCCTGCACGCCACGCCGCTGGATCTGGCCGCGCCGATGCGCGCGCTGCGCGAGCGTGCGCAGGCGGCGTGGATCCATACCTCGGCGACGCTGTCGGTGGCAGGGCAGTTCGGGCATTTCGCGCGGCAGCTGGGGCTGGACGATCCGGTGACGCTGAGCCTTGAGAGCCCGTTCGACTACGCACGCCAGGCGCTGTGCTATCTGCCGCCGGCGCTGCCGGATCCCTCCGCCCGCGACTACACCGAACGCGTGGTCGACGCGGTGCTGCCGGTGCTGCACGCCTCCAACGGCCGCGCCTTCCTGCTGTTCACCTCGCATCGCGCCCTGCGCCGCGCGGCGGAGCTGCTGGAAGGGCGCGTGCCGTGGCCGCTGTTCGTGCAGGGCACCGCGCCGCGGCATCGCCTGCTGGAGGATTTCCGCGCCAGCGGGCATGGCGTGCTGCTCGGCGCGGCCAGTTTCTGGGAAGGCGTGGACGTGGCCGGCGAGGCGCTGAGCGTGGTGGTGATCGACAAGCTGCCGTTCGCCGCGCCGGACGACCCGGTGCTGCAGGCGCGGCTGGATGCGCTGGAGCAGGCGGGCATCAATCCGTTCATGGGCTGGCAGGTGCCGAGCGCGGTGATCGCGCTGAAGCAGGGCGTGGGGCGGCTGATCCGCGACGTGCACGATCGCGGCGTGCTGGTGCTGTGCGATCCGCGCTTGAGTACGAAGGGTTACGGACGTCTGTTTCTGGCGAGTCTGCCGCCGATGCCGCGGACCAAGGAATTGGGCGACGTGCAGGCGTTCTTTGCCGAGACAACGACGATGTAGGTTGGGGTGATAACCCCAACATCGCGTGGCGCCCATCGGGCCGAATGTTGGGGTTGTCACCCCGACCTACTCGCAGGCTCTGGCCCGTTCCAACAGAAGGTCTTTCTCGCGCGCATTGCGCGTCAGCGATGCGGCGCGTTCGAACTCGCGCTTCGCTTCTTCCGTACGGCCCAGCTTGCGCAGCAGGTCGCCGCGTACGCTGGGCAACAGGTGGTAGTTCTTCAGCGAGGGCTCGCTGACCAGCCCCTCGACGATCGCCAGTGCGGCCGCCGGACCTGCGGCCATCGAAACGGCTACCGCGCGGTTGAGCTCGACCACCGGCGACGGCGCGATCTGCGCCAGCTCGGCGTACAGCGTGGCGATGCGGCGCCAGTCGGTGGCTTCGGCGGTGCGGGCGCGGGCGTGGCAGGCGGCGATCGCGGCTTGGCTGGTGTAGATGCCGCGCTGTTCCGACAGGCGTTCGGCGCGTTCCAGCGAGGCGAGGCCGCGGCGGATCAGCAGGCGGTCCCACTGCGCGCGGTTCTGCTCCAGCAGCAGGATCGGTTCGCCGGTCGGGCCGGTGCGGGCCTTGGCGCGCGAGGCCTGGATTTCCATCAGCGCGGCCAGGCCGTGGACTTCCGGCTCGCGCGGCGCGAGTTCGGCCAGCACGCGGCCCAGGCGCAGGGCTTCGTCGCACAGGGCGGGGCGCATCCAGTCGTCGCCGGCGGTGGCCGAATAGCCTTCGTTGAAGATCAGGTAGATGACGCCGAGCACCGAGCCCAGCCGTTCGTGCAGTTCCTCGCCGCGCGGCACTTCGAACGGCACCTTGGCCTCGGCCAGCGTGCGCTTGGCGCGCACGATGCGCTGGGCCACGGTGGCCTCGGGCACCAGGAAGGCGCGCGCGATTTCGTCGGTGGTGAGGCCGCCGAGCAGGCGCAGGGTGAGCGCGACGCGCGCGTCCATCGACAGCACCGGATGGCAGGCGGTGAACACCAGCCGCAGCATGTCGTCGCCGATATGGTCGTCGGCAGCCAGTTCCACTTCCGAATAGGCCGGCTCCTGGTCCAGCTCCAGGTCGCGGCCGATCTCCTCGTGTTTGCGCTCCTGCAGCTTGTGCCGGCGCAGGCGGTCGATCGCGCGATGCTTGGCGGTGGTCATCAGCCAGGCGCCGGGGTTGTCCGGCACGCCGCCCGTGGGCCATTGCTCCAGCGCCGCCACCAGCGCGTCCTGGGCCAGTTCCTCGGCCAGGCCGACGTCGCGCACCATGCGGGCGAGGCCGGCGATGAGCTTGGCCGATTCGATGCGCCAGACGGCGTCGATGGTGCGGTGGATGTGGGAGGCGGTCATGGGGGGCGATCAGAGCACCCTGGCGTCTCAGGACGCAAGACGCCGGCAGGTGAAGCCCCTCTCCCTCCGGGAGAGGGGGTGGGGTGAGGGTACGGGCGGAGTGGTGCGCCCCACTTCGCCCGTACCCTCATCCGCCTGCCGGCACCTTCCTCGCTCCTCAAAGCAGGGCACATCCATGTGCCCTCCCCGCGTGCTCCCGGAGGGAGAAGGGTTCACTCTCGTGCGTTGTTACTGCTGCTGCATGGTCAGGATCATCCAGTCCACGCCGAACTTGTCGGTGAGCATGCCGAAGCTGGAGGTGAAGAAGGTCTTGTCCAGCGGCATGGTGATCTTGCCGCCTTCGGCCAGCGCGTCGAAGCGCTTGCGCGCCTCGGCGTCGGTGGCGCAGGTGAGCGAGAGCGAGAAGCCGCTGAAGGCGGTCTTGCCGCTGTTGAAGCCGTCGGTGGCCATGACCGTGGTCTCACCGATGCGGAAGGCCGAATGCATGACCTTGTCCTCGAAGCCCGGCGCCGGCGTGCAGCCTTCCTGCGGCGACACGGGGCTGTCCTTGTAGCGCATCAGCATGTCGACCTTGGCGTCGACCGCCTGCTTGTAGAACTCGATGGCTTCATCGCAACGGCCTTCGAAATGGAGGTAGGGCTGGACGATCATGGGCATGGCTCCTGGTGTGTGGATGAGGGTCAGTGCGTGGTGCGGGCGGCGACTTCGGCGCGCAGGCGTTCTTCCTGCTCGCGCAATTCGGGCGTGAACTCGGCGCCGAAATCCTCGGCTTCGAAGACGCGGCGGATTTCGATGTCCGATTCGCCTTCGAACGGATTCGGGCAGCGCTTCACCCATTCGATGGCTTCTTCCAGCGATTTCACCTGGATCAGCCAGAAGCCGGCGATCAATTCCTTGGTCTCGGCGAACGGGCCGTCGATCACTGTGCGCTGGCTGCCGGAGAAGCGCACGCGGGCGCCGCGCGAACTCGGGTGCAGGCCTTCGCCGGCGAGCAGGACGCCGGCCTTGACCAGCTCCTCGTTGTACTTGCCCATGGCGGTGAGGATCGCTTCGCTCGGCATCACGCCGGCTTCGGAATCCTGGGTGGCGCGGACCATCAGCATGAAACGCATGGGGGTATCTCCTGTGTCGGTGTGCCTGGAGACCACGCGGCGGGTCTCTTGCCTAGGCGACGAACGACGCAGAGGGAAATCGACATGGGCCATGCCCTGCGATGCTGAACCGCACGAATGACGCCGCCGCTACGCCCGGAATCGTCCCGGCCGCGCCCGCCGCGCGCCCCGCGCAGGCGCTGTGATGGGCGACCTGGCGCTACGCCAGCCGTTACCATGGTGGTCTTATGAATCTGCTTGCCATCGAAACCTCCACCGAAGCCTGCTCCGTCGCCCTGGTCCACGGCGACCAGGTGATCGCCCGCAGCGAGATTGCCCCCCGCCGCCACGCCGAACTGGTGCTGCCCATGGCCGACAGCCTGCTGGCCGAGGCCGGCCTGGCCCGCCATGCGCTGGATGCGATCGCGGTCGGCCGCGGGCCGGGCGCCTTCACCGGCGTGCGCCTGGCCATTTCACTGGCGCAGGGCATGGCGCTGGCGCTGGACCGGCCGGTGGTGACGGTGTCGTCCCTGGCGGCGCTGGCGCTGGAGGCGCCGGAAGGCGAGGGCGCGATCCTGGCGGTGATCGACGCGCGCATGGGCGAGATCTATGCGGCCAGTTATCGGCGCGACGACCTGGGCGAGCTGGTCGCGCTGGACGATGAGCGGGTGTGCGCGCCGGACGCGCTGGTCGTGCCGCCCGCAGCGGGCTGGCATGTGGTCGGATCAGGCTGGGCGACCTATGCCGGCGTGCTGCGCGAGCGGATCGACGGGCCGGTGCTGTCCGAGCGCGGCCACTGCTTCCCACAGGCCGAGCATGTGGCGGAGTTGGCGGTGCGTGAATTCCAGGCCGGCCATGCGCTGGCGCCGGAGCTGGCCCTGCCGGTGTATCTGCGCGACAAGGTCGCGCTTACCCTGGTCGAGCAGGGTAAGGCGTAAGCCTCAGAGCTGCCCGATCGCCAACTGCACCAGCAGGCTGCTGATCGACACCGCAGCCCACACGCCCAGTCCCAGCAGGATCGGCCGCGCGCCGGTCGAGGCCATGCGGCGCAGGTTGGCCGAGAGGCCGATCGCGGTCAGCGCCACGATGATCAGGAATTCGGCAGCCATGTGGATCGCCGGCTGGATCGCGGCCGGGATCAGGCCTGCGGTGCGCAGGCCCGAGGCGACCAGGAACCACAGGATGAACCACGGAAAGATCCTGGCGAGGCTGAAATCGCTCGCACCCTGTTTCTTTTCGCGCCAGGCCACCAGCAGGGCCAGCACCAGGCAGATCGGGATGATCAGCGTCGCACGGGTCAGCTTGACGATGGTGGCGTAGTCGCCGGCCGCCTTACTGAAGCTGTAGCCGGCCGCGACCACGGAGGAGGTGTCGTTGATCGCCGTGCCGGCCCACAGGCCGAAGCCCAGGTCCGACAGGTGCAGCACGTGCCCCAGCAGCGGGAACAGCAGCACCGCGACCAGGTTGAACAGGAAGATGGTGGAGATGGCGAAGGCCGTATCGTGCTCATCGGGCTTGATGATCGGCGTCACCGCGGCAATCGCCGAGCCGCCGCAGATGGCGGTGCCGACGCCGATCAGGATCTTCAGCTTGTCGTGCACCTTCAGCGCACGGCCCAGGCCCCAGGCAGCCAGGAAGGCCACGGTGATGGTGACCAGGGTGACCGACAGCGATTCCAGGCCGGTGCGGGCGACCTGGTCCAGGCTGAGGCCGAAGCCCAGCGCGATGATCGACCACTGCAGCACCTGCTTGCCGGCGAACTGGATGCCCGGGGTATAGGTGCCACCCGGCGCGAACAGGTTGCGCACCAGGATGCCCAGCACGATGCCGAACACCGGACCGCCCACCAGCGGCGCCAGCCGGCCCAGGCCCAGGGCCGCCAGGGCGATCACGACCGCCAGGAGCAGCCCGGGCGTGCGCTGGCCGAAGGAGGGTGAAGGGGCGGCGGGGATGGTGGTGGCGCTCATGCGGGGCATTCCTTGAAGACGCCGCATTGTCTGGCCGCTGGTCAATCAGTAAAACTTTAAATATCTGATCGATGGCATAAGATTGACTGATGATCAATATCAGCCCCCGGCAGCTCGAGGTCTTCGTGCAGATCGCCCGCCTGGGCAGCGTCCGCGCCGCCGCCGAGGCCCTGCACCTGACCCAGCCGGCCGCGAGCATGGCCCTGGCCGAGATGGAGCGGCAGCTGGGCGCCCCGGTGTTCGCCCGCGAGCGGGGCCGGCTGCGCCTGAACGTGCGCGGCCGCGAACTGCTGCCGCTGGCGCAGGAGCTGCTGGAGCGCTACGCCGAATTCGGCCGGCTCGGTCGCGGCGGCGCGGCGTCGCTGGGCGGCGAGCTACGCATCGGCGCCAGCAATACGGTCGGCAATTACCTGGTCGGCGATCTGCTGGGCGATTTCGTGCGCGCCCATCCGCAGGTGGCGATCCGCCTGCGCGTGGCGAATACGGATGCGATCGCCGCCGCGCTGCTGGCGCACGAGTTGGACGTGGGCTGCGTGGAAGGGCCGGTGGCGCATCCGGCCCTGGAGATGGAGCCCTGGCGCGACGACATCCTGGTCGTTTGCGCCTCGCCCGACCATCCGCTGGCGCGCCGTGGGCAGTTGCGTCCGCAGGACTTCGCCGGCGCGCGCTGGGTGCTGCGCGAACCCGGCTCGGCCACCCGCGCCAACAGCGAACGCGTGCTGGCGCAGCTGCCGCCGGGCGAGACGGCGCTGGAGCTGGACCAGATCGAGGCGATCAAGCAGGCCGTGGTGGCGGGGCTGGGCATCGCCTGCCTGCCGGCGGTGGCGGTCACCGATGCCTTGGCGACCGGGCGGCTGGAAGCGCTGCACACGCCGTTCCTGGATCTGCGCCGCAAGCTGTTCCTGCTGACGCACCGGGAGAAGTATCGCGGTGCGTTGCTGGATGCGTTTCTGGAGAATGCGCGGGCGTGAGGGGTAAGCCCCTCTCCCTCCGGGAGAGGGGTTGGGGTGAGGGTGCGGGCGGAGCGCAAGAGTGACGTGCACCGCTCCGGCCGAACCCTCATCCGGCTGCCGCCACCTTCTCCCGGTGGGAGAAGGATTCAACTCTTGAGCGGAGAGGGCTCAGCAGGTAATGCGCGACAGCAGATCTTCCGCCTCTTCGTGCGTCCGGCACCGCAGGATCGCCGGCGCCAGCCGGCGCAGTCCCTTGTGATTGAGCGAGGCGATGCGGTCGCGCACGTGCAGCAGCTGGCTGGAGTGCATACTGAATTCGCACAGGCCCAGGGCCAGCAGCAGGGCGGTGAACTTGGTGTCGCCGCCGATCTCCCCGCACAGGCTGACCGGCTTGCCGGCGCGGCGGCCGCTGGTGATCACGTAGGAGATCAGCCGAAGCAGGGCTGGCTGCAGCGGGTTGTAGATGTTGTCGAGCGCGTCGTTGCCGCGGTCCGAGGCCAGCACGTACTGCGCCAGGTCGTTGGTGCCGATGGCGAGGAAGTCGGCGTGTTCCAGCAGCGAGCGCACATTGATGGCGGCCGCCGGCACTTCGATCATCGCGCCGAGCTGCAGTTTCTCCGGCAGGTCGACGTTCTCGCGCTTCAGGTCCTGGCGCGCCAGCTTGAACAGCGTGCGCACCGCGATCAGCTCGTCCGGCTGGGTGATCATCGGCACCAGCACGCGCACCGGGCCGTAGCAGGCGGCGCGCAGGATGGCGCGGATCTGCGTGGTGAACACCGCCGGATAACGCAGCGACAGGCGCACGCCGCGCACGCCGAGCGCGGGGTTTTCCTCGCCGCGCAGCGCCAGGCCGGCGGCGTCGGCCTTGTCGGCGCCCAGGTCCAGCGTGCGGATGGTCACCGGCAGGCCGCCCATGCCCAGCACCAGGTCGCGGTAGGCGATGAACTGCTCGTCCTCGGACGGCAGGCCCTTGTGGCGCAGGAACAGGAATTCGGTGCGATACAGGCCGACGCCGTCGGCGCCGCGGGCGCGCGCCATGGCGATGTCGGTGGTGGTCTCGGCGTTGGCGAGCAGGCGGATGTCGGTGCCGTCGCGCGTGCGCGTCGGCGCATTCGCCAGCGAGGCCAGGCGGCGGCCTTCCTGCTGCGCCTCGCGCTGCCAGGCGCGGTAGCGCGCCAGGTCCTGCGCGGTGGGATGCACCACCGCCTCGCCGCGTTCGGCGTCGAGCAGGATCAGGTCGTCGTCGTGGATGGTGGCGAGCGCGTCGCGCACGCCGACCAGCATCGGCAGGTCCAGGCTGCGCGCGAGGATCGCGCTGTGCGAATACGGGCTGCCGGAACTGGCCACCACGCCGAGCAGGCCGTTGCCGGCCAGGTGCGCCATGTCGGCCGGCGCGATGGTGTCGGCGATCAGGATCTCGCCCACGCGCGCGGCGAGCTTGCGCTCCTCGCGGCTGGTCTGGCGCTGCAGGGCGGAGATGACGCGGTTGATGACCTGGTCGACGTCTTCCTTGCGGCTGCGCAGGTAGGGATCGTCCATCGCCTCGAACACGGCGGCGAGGCGGTCGCGCTGTTTCTTCAGCGCCGCGCCGGGACGGTAGTGGCCGATGCGCACCAGGTCGTCGAGGCCGCGCAGCAGTTCCTGGTCGTCCAGCAGCAGGCTGTGCGCGTCGATGAACTCGTTGACCTCGCGCGCCAGCGCGCCGTGCAGCTTGCCGCGCAGTTCGCGCAGTTCCTGGCGGGCGGTGTCGAGGGCGCGGTGCAGCTTCTCCAGCTCGACGTCGACCTCGTCCTCGCCCAGCGGCCGCGTGTCGACCAGGTACCGGCTCGGCTGCACCAGGCGGGCGCGGCCCAGGGCCATGCCGCGCGAGGCGTTGGAGCCGGGCAGCACGTGCCTCATGCGCGGGCTCCATGCCGGGCGCGTGGCGACGAAGCCGGCGGCGCGCCTTGCGGCGTGCGGCGATTCAAGCTTCGTGTCCTACGTGCCATGGCCAGCTCCACATCAGGCTCCTTCGTCGAACTTCCGGTCGAACAGATCCACCACCGCATCGAGCGCCTGCTGCTCGTCCGCGCCTTCGACACGCACCATCAGCGGCGTGCCGATGCCGGCGGCCAGCATCATCACGCCCATGATGCTTTGCGCATTGACCTCGCGGCCCTTGCTGATCAGCCATACGGTGGATTTGAAACCCTGCACCAGCTGCACCAGCTTGGCCGATGCGCGGGCGTGCAGCCCCAGTTTGTTGGATACGACAATCTCTTTTTCAAGCATGGTCGATGAAGATTCCTCCGCGCCCGCCGCTGGCGGCGACTTCCGCCAGTTCGTCGAGCGGCTTCTCGGCATAGTTGAGTACGCGCAGCAGCATCGGCAGGTTGAGGCCCGAGACGCAGCGCAGGTGGACGCCGAGCTTGCCCAGCGACAGGCCGATGTTGCACGGCGTGGCGCCGTACAGGTCGGCCAGCACCAGGACGCCGTCGCCGGTGTCCAGGTCGCGGGCGTGCTTGGCGGTAAGGGTGCGCATCACGTCGGGATCGGCCGAGGGCGGCACTTCCACCGCCTCGACCTGCAGCGGCAGCTTGGGCAGTACGTGGTGGGCGGCGGAGATCAGCGCCTGGCCGACCGCCTCGTGGGTCATCAGCAGCACGCCGACGCTCATGGCCGGATCCCTGCGCTAAGGAAAAGGTAGGCCTTCATCACTCGAGCTCGCGATGGAAGGTGAGGGCGCCTTCGTGCCGCGCCCGGTAGTGGGCGGCCAGGCGCTCCACCAGGTAGACCGAGCGATGCCGGCCGCCGGTGCAGCCGATCGCCACGGTGACATAGCTGCGGTCGTCGGAGGCGAAGCGCGGCAGCCAGGCGTCGAGCCAGCGCACGGTATCGTCGAAGTACTCCTCGACCAGCGGCTGCGACTCCAGGTATTCGCGCACCGGCGCGTCCTTGCCCGAGAGCGGGCGCAGGCGCGGTTCCCAGTGCGGATTGGGCAGGCAGCGCGCATCGAACACGAAGTCCGCATCCAGCGGCAGGCCGCGGCGGTAGGCGAACGAGGTGAACATCAGGGTGAGGCCGTCGGTTGCCTGCGCGTAGTCGGTGGCGATCAGGCGGCGCAGCTGGTGCACGTTCAGTTCGCTGGAATCGATCACCTTCTCGGCGATGGCGATCAGCGGGCGCAGCAGCTTGCGTTCTTCGGCGATGGCATCGGACAGCGACAGGCCGAGCACCGACAGCGGATGGCGCCGGCGCGTTTCCGAATAGCGCTTGATCAGCACTTCGTCGCGGCAGTCGATGAAGACCAGGTGCACCTGCACGCCCGCCGCCGCCAGCTCGGACAGCACGGTGGGCATGCGCAGGAAATCCTCGCCGCGGTTGCGCACGTCCACGCCCACCGCGATGTTCTGCCGACGCCCGGCGACCGCGCCGTGGCTCACCGCGGCGACCAGCTCGGGCAGCAGCGCGGTGGGCAGGTTGTCGACGCAGTAGAACTCCAGGTCTTCCAGCGCGCGCAGCGCCACGGTCTTGCCGCCGCCGGACATGCCGGTGAGCACGATCAGGTGGATCGCGTCGGGCTGGTGGATATCGGAGGTCAGGAAAGCATTGCTCATGCGGATCACCACGGGGGCAGGCGGCGCATCTGATGGGCCTGCCGGTCGATGAAGGTCTGGGCCGGATCGATGCCCTTGCTCTTCAACATATGGTTGCGTACCGCCGCTTCCACCAGCACCGCGAGGTTGCGGCCGGGCGCGACGGGAATCGTGATCATCGGCACCGGCACTTCGAAGATGTCGCGGTGGCCGACGTCGCCGGTGAGACGGGTGAGGCCGTCGGTGTCCTCGCCTTCGCGCATCGGCTTGAGATGCACCACCAGGCGCAGGTACTTGGATGGCTTGACGGCGGTGTGGCCGAACATCTCGCGCACGTTGAGCACGCCCAGGCCGCGCACTTCGAGCAAGTCCTGCAGCAGCTCGGGGCAGGTGCCGTCGATCACGTCGGGCGCGATCAGGGTGAATTCGGTGGCGTCGTCGGCGACCAGGCGGTGGCCGCGGCTGATCAGTTCCAGCGCCAGCTCGCTCTTGCCCGAACCGGATTCGCCGGTGATCAGCACGCCGATCGAGAACACTTCCAGGAACACGCCGTGCAGGGTGACCTTCGGCGCCAGCATGCGCGCCAGGTGGTACTGCATCCAGGTGAACAGCTCATGCCCGCGCTTGGAGCTGATCCACAGCGGGGTATTGGTTTCCTCGGCGACTTCGCGCAGGTCGGACGGGATCGCCTGGTCCTTGGTGACGATCATCGCCACCGGCTGGTAGGCGGCGATCTTGTTGATCGCCTCCCAGCGCTGGCGGGAATCGAGGCTGTCGAGGTAGTTCAGCTCCTCGGTGCCGATGATCTGGATCTTGTTCGGATAGATGACGTTGAGGTAGCCGATCAGCGAGGGACGCCGCGAGGCGGTCACCCCGCGCTCGAGCACCCGCGATTCGCCACGCATGCCGGCGACCCAGCGCAAGGCCATGCGCTCGTGCACGCCATCGTAGAGTTGTCGGGCGGTAAGCCGGTCCAAACCGAGTCCTTTGCACCGCGTGATGGCCGATGGGGGCCGGCGGCGTTGGCGCACATTGTGCCAGTTCGGGCGATTTGGTGCCCCGCAATATGAAGGGCATGGCGGGCGGTTCGGGGATGGCCCGCCCCGGCGAGGCGGGGCGGGCCGGCGAGGCTCAGCCGTACTGGCGTTCCTCGCGCACTTCGCGCTGGTGCTTGTCGCATACCTTGTCGCGGTGCTTGCGCAGCTGCGCCACGAGCTTGTCGAACATGGTGTCGATCGAGACGTACATGTCCGATTCGGTGGCTTCCGCATGGAGCGGTGCGGCGCCGGGGACCTTGAGCGTGCCTTCGCAGCGTTGCTGGAGCTTGTCGACCGAGAGGACGACGCTCAATTCGAGGAGTCTGCTTTCGAGGCGGGTAAGTCGCTCACAGTGGCCGTTCACGCGTTCGCGAAGGGCCGGGGTGATCTCGATCTTCTGGCCGCTGAGCTGGACTTGCATGGTGCGCCTCCTCTGGTACTGCCGCATGACGCGGCGTGGGTCGATGCGCCGGTGCCGGTCGGTCGCCGACACATCACTGTCGTCTCTTGGTATGGGGACGCTTTCCGTCCCGCCAAGTTCCCCGCCCGGGTGCAAATGCCACCGGCGGCTGATCTGGATCAGCCGGCCCGCTGGCGTTCGCTGGAGCTGGGAATTCGCATGGCCTCCCGATATTTGGCGACGGTCCGGCGCGCCACCTGGATGCCCTTGCGGTGCAATTCCTCGGCGATGGCCTGGTCGGACAGGGGTTTGCGCGGGTCTTCCGCGTCGATGAGCTTGCGCAGCATGGCCTGGATGGCGGTGGCCGAAGCGCTGCCGCCGTCCTCCGTGGACACGCCACTGGAGAAGAAGTGCTTGAGTTCGAAGGTGCCGCGCGGCGTATGGATGTACTTGCGCGTGGTGACGCGGGAAATGGTGGACTCGTGCATGCCCACTTCCTCCGCCACTTCGCGCAGCACCAGCGGATGCATCGCTTCCGGGCCGTAGTCGAGGAAGGCGCTCTGCCGGCGCACGATCGCCTCGGCCACCTTGAGCAGGGTCTCGGCGCGCGATTCCAGGCTCTTGATCAGCCAGCGCGCCTCCTGCAGCTGGCCGCGCATCCAGCTGGCGTCTTCGCCGCGGGCCTGTGCGATCAGGTTGCAGTAGTGCTGGTTGAGGCCGAGCCGCGGCTGGCAGTCCGGATTGAGGCTGACGCGCCAGCGGCCGCCGTCCTTGCGCGCGTAGACATCCGGCGCGACGTATTCGACCGGGGTGACGTCCAGCGCGGCGCCCGGGCGCGGGTCGAGGCTGCGGATCAGCACCGTGGCGGCGTGGGTTTCTTCCTCGCTGGCACGCAGGCGGCGCGACAGGCGCACGATGTCGTTGCGCGCCAGCAGTTCCAGCTCGCTGTCGACGATGCGCAGGGCCAGCTCGCGCTGCGGCAGCTCGGGATCGAACTGCTCCAGCTGCACACGCAGGCAGTCGCGCAGGTCCAGGCTGGCCACGCCGGTGGGATCGAAGCGCTGTACCTGGCGGCGCACGGCGTCGACTTCCTCGACCGTGGCCTTGAGGTCCGCCGGCACCGCGGCGGTGACCGATTCCAGCGTCTCGCCCAGGTAGCCGTCCGCGTTGAGCGCATCGATGATGATCGCGGCGATGGTGCGCTCGCGCAGGCTCAGGTGGGTGAGGTTGAGCTGCCACAGCAGGTGTTCCTGCAGGGTCTCGGGCGCGGCGTTCTGCGGTTCGAAGTGGTCCTCGTCGCCGCCGCTGCTGCGGCTGCCGCCGGCGGAGGAGAAATCGATGGGTTCCTCGGCGCTGCCGCCGGACTCGCTCCAGTCGGCCGGCTCGTCGCCGCTGTCGCCGTCGTTCGCCGAGGTGGCGGCTTCGGCGGGGGCGTCGAAGCTGGCGGCTTCGCCGTCGCTCTCGCCGTCGCCCTCGTTGGCGGCGTCTTCCGAGAACTCCAGCAGGGGGTTGCTCTCGGCGATCTGGCGCAGCTCTGCCTCCAGCTCCAGTTGCGACAGCTGCAAGAGGCGGATCGCCTGCTGCAATTGCGGCGTCAGGGTGAGCTGTTGGTTAAGGCGAAACTGCAGTCCGGGTTTCATGCCACTGTGTCGAATGAGCTCATGGGTTTGGATGAGCTTCGGGGCATCCTAACCCCCAAGGGGGAAGGGCGGCCATAGGTTGCCGCCGATCCTTGCGTAGGCCGAATGGCTGAATGTGACGGCGCGCGCGCTGGCGCGCCGTCGGGCATGCCTTACAGACGGAATTCGCGGCCCAGGTACACTTCGCGCACCTTCTCGTCGGCCAGGATGTGCGCCGGCGTACCGCGCGAGAGCACCTCGCCGTCGTTGAGGATGTAGGCGCGATCGCAGATGCCGAGCGTCTCACGTACGTTGTGATCGGTGATGAGCACACCGATGCCGCGCTCCTTCAGATGCCGCACGATGCGCTGGATCTCGCCGACGGAAATCGGATCGACGCCGGCGAAGGGCTCGTCCAGCAGCATGTAGCGCGGCTCGGCGGCCAGCGCGCGGGCGATCTCCACGCGGCGGCGCTCGCCGCCGGAGAGGCTGATGCCGCGCTGGTCGGCGATGTGGGCGATCTTCAGCTCGTCGAGCAGGCTCTCCAGCTCGCCGGCGCGCTGCTTGGCGCTGAGGTTCTCGCGCAGTTCCAGCACGGCCATGATGTTGTCGGCCACGGTGAGGCGGCGGAACACCGAAGGTTCCTGCGGCAGATAGCCGATGCCCAGCTTGGCGCGCGCATGCATGGGCAGGCCGGTGATGTCGTACTTGTCGAGCTTGATCGTGCCGGCGTCGGCCTCGATCAGGCCCACCACCATGTAGAAGCAGGTGGTCTTGCCGGCGCCGTTGGGACCGAGCAGGCCCACCACCTCGCCCTCGCGGATGGAAAAGGCGAAGTCACGCACCACCTGGCGCGTGCGGAAGCGTTTCTGCAGGCCTTCGGCGGACAGCATCGATTATTTACCCTCGACCTTCTGGCCTTCAGCCGGCTTCTGGCCCTCGGCCGGCTTGGCAGCCTCGGCGGGGGCGGCAGGCTTCGGCTTGGGCAGGAAGGTGCCGTGCACCAGGCCGTCGCCGCCGGACTCGCCGGTGATCAGGCTGGTATCGGTGTTGTAGGTGATCTTGTCGCCGTGGAATTCACCGCGACCCTGCTGGGTCACCTTGGCGTTGCCGGTGAGCACGGCGATGCCGTTGATGTTGTCGTAATCCAGCTGGGCGGCGTCGCCCTGCATCAGGTTGTTGTTCTCGTCCAGCTGCTGGATGTGGGCCGGGCTGCCGGTGACCACCACGCGCGAGATCTGGGTGTCCTTGTCCAGGTACACCTTGGCCTCGGCGCCGGTGATCAGCAGCGTGCCCTGGGTCAGCTTCACGTTGCCGCTGAGCGTGGTGATGCTGTTGGGCGCGTTGTAGGCGTTGGTGGACTTCGCGGTGAAATCCATCGGCTTGCTGCGATCGTCCTTCTTGGCGAAGGCGACGGCCGGCAGCAGGGCGAGGGCGGCCAGCGCGAGCAGGAGGCGGCTGCCCATGAGGTCAGGACTTCCGTTTGCGCGGCGGGAACGAGCCGTGGCTGTCATCGAGCAGCTCCAGGTGATTGTCAGTGAGGTTGGCACGCATGCCGACGCCGCTCATTCTACTTGCGCCTTGGGTCAACTGTGCCGGCTCGGCCGTTTCCATGCGGTTCTCCTTCGGCCAGGCGGTGACCTCGGAGGTGTGCAGCTCGGCCTGCGGCGTGTCGCCGTAGGCGGGACGATGCATGTAGACCGGCCCCTGCAGCTTCAGCAGGCTGCCGCTCTTGTCCACCCAGCCGTAGCGGGATTCGCCCTGCCAGTCCGGCACGCCGGGATCCTTGGCGGGCAGCTGGAACCTGGGCGAGTCGATGTAGAGGGAATCGTCGCCTTCGCGGCGGTCCAGCCGCGGGCCGGTGACGCGGAAGCTGGGGCGGCCGTCCTCGCCGTACACGTAGCCCTTGAAGTCGGCCAGCGTGTAGCCCGAGCGGGGCGGGCCGATGAAGTCGTTGGCCTTGGGCGCCGGCGCCAGCCACCACAGCAGCAGCTGGCTGAACACGGCGGCGGCGCCGACCAGGACGATCGCGACCGTCAGCCGACGGTCGCGCAGGTACTCGCGCAGACTCACTGCCAGCGCCCCCGTTCGGACTCGGCCTTGCCCTGGGCCAGCAGGATCAGGTCGCACACTTCGCGCGCGGCGCCCAGGCCGCCGGTCTTGCCGGTGCGCCAGTGTGCCTGCTCGGCGACCCACGGATGGGCGTTGGCCACCGCCACGGCCAGGCCGGCCTGGCGCATCGGCGGCAGGTCGGGCAGGTCGTCGCCGATGAAGGCGGCCTGTTCGGCGTCCAGGCCAAGTGCGGCCAGCAGTTCGCGGAAGCAGGCCAGCTTGTCGCTCTGGCCCTGGTAGACGTGGGCGATCTTCAGCTCCTCGGCGCGCAGCGCGACCGGGTGGCTGATGCGCGCGGTGATCAGCGCCACCTCCACGCCGTGCGACTGCAGCAGCTTCAGGCCCAGCCCGTCGTGGACATGGAACACCTTGGTCTCGCGGCCGTCCTCGCCGTACCACAGGCGGCCGTCGGTCAGGGTGCCATCCACGTCGAAGACCGCGAGCCGGATCCTGGCGGCGCGGGCGAGCAGTTCGGCGGGCAGATGGTCGAGGTAATGGGCCACGGGGAGGTCTGGTCAGGGACTTGAGGAAAGGCCGGGCCGATGGCCCGGCCGGCAGAACGCATGAGCCGGCGAAACGTTGTCCGGCGGCGCGGTCGCCCGCGCCAGCCCGCCATCACACCACGCGCGCACGGAGCAGATCGTGAATGTTCAGCGCGCCGACCACCCGCTGCCGCTCGTCCACCACCAGCAGGGCGTGGATCTGGTGTTTCTCCATCATCTGCGCGGCCTCGATCGCCAGCTTGTCGGCGCCGATGGTCTTGGGACCGCGGGTCATCAGCTCGGCTACGGTGGCGCCGCGCAGGTCCACGTCCTCGTCGTCCAGGGCGCGGCGCAGGTCGCCGTCGGTGAACACGCCGAGCAGGCGGCGCTCGGCGTCGACCACGGCGGTCATGCCCAGGTGCTTGCGGGTCATTTCCATCAGTGCCGCGGTGAGCGAGGCATCCGGTGCCACCACCGGGATGCCCTCGCCGGTGTGCATCACGTCGCCGATGTGCAACAGCAGGCGGCGCCCCAGGCTGCCGGCCGGGTGCGAGCGGGCGAAATCCTCGGAGGTGAAGCCGCGCGCTTCGAGCAGGGCGATCGCCAGCGCGTCGCCCATCACCAGCGCGGCGGTGGTGCTGGCGGTCGGGGCCAGGCCCAGCGGGCAGGCTTCGGCCGAAATGCTTGCATCCAGGTGCACGTCGGCCTGGTCGGCCAGGGAGGAGCGCTCGTTGCCGGTTATGGCGATCAGCGGAATGCCCTGGCGCTTGAGCACCGGCAGGATGAACAGCACCTCGTCGGTCTCGCCGGAATTGGACAGGGCCAGCACGATGTCCTGCGGCAGGATCATGCCCAGGTCGCCATGGCTGGCCTCGCCCGGGTGCACGAAGAACGCCGGCGTGCCGGTGGAGGCGAGGGTAGCGGCGATCTTGCGCCCCACGTGGCCGGACTTGCCCATGCCGGTGACCACCACGCGCCCGGCGCAGCCCAGGATCATGCGGCAGGCCTCCACGAAGGAGGGGCCGATGCGCGGTTCCAGCGCGCGGATCGACGCCGCCTCGGTGGCGATCACCGTGCGGGCGCTGCGCACCAGGGCATCGGCGTCGAGCAGGGCGGGCTTGGCGGGCGGGGCGACGTGGACGTTCATGCGTTCTCGGGTTGGCGGGCCGTGCGGCGGGGCTGGCCGGTTCGGCGGGCGGGATGACCTGGAGGCTTCCCGTTCAATTCAAAGGTTTGGCTGCGACGAAACCGGGCCGGCGGACGGCGCATCGTTTCTGTGACAGCGGATTTCCATTACCATGGCATATTCGCATTTTATCGTCACGGTCGACGCCGATGTGGTCCTGATGGAGGATTCCCGGGAACATTCGGCGCCGTCTACGACGAGTGACCCCCGACTGGAACCCCATGGACGCTGCCACCATACAGGCAATGATCGAACAAGGCCTGCCCGGTGCGCAGGCGCAAGTCTCCGGTGACGATGGCGTGCATTTCGAGGCGGAAGTGGTGGCGGCGCAGTTCGCCGGCAAGCTCCCGCTGGCCCGCCACCGGCTGGTCTACGGCACGCTCGGCGAACTGATGGGCGGCGCGATCCACGCGCTGGCGCTGAAGACCCTGACCCCCGAGGAAGCCGCGGCGCGCCGCTGACGGCCGTCGCCCGGTTTCAAGAACACCCCCAAGGACAAGAATGGCCAAGATCCTGATCAGCGGCGGCGTGCCGCTCAACGGCGAGGTCGGCATTTCCGGCGCCAAGAACGCGGTGCTGCCGATCCTCGCTTCCTGCCTGCTCGCCGACGAGCCGGTGACCATCAGCAACGTGCCGCACCTGCACGACGTCACCACCTTCATCGAGCTGCTCGGCCGGATGGGCGTGCAGCTGGTGCTGGACGACCGCATGAAGATGCACGTCGACCCGCGCTCCACCGACCGCCACGTGGCGCCGTACGACCTGGTGCGCACCATGCGCGCCTCGATCCTGGTGCTGGGTCCGCTGGTGGCGCGCTTCGGCCAGGCCGAGGTCTCGCTGCCCGGCGGCTGCGCGATCGGCTCGCGTCCGGTGGACCAGCACATCCGCGGCCTGCAGGCGCTGGGCGCCGACGTCAGCGTGGAGAACGGCTACATCAAGGCCAAGGCCAGCCGCCTGAAGGGCGCGCGCATCGCCATGGACATGGTCACCGTCACCGGCACCGAGAACATCATGATGGCGGCGGCGCTGGCCAACGGCACCAGCATCATCGAGAACGCCGCGCAGGAACCGGAAGTGGTCGACCTGGCCAACTGCCTGATCGCCATGGGCGCGCAGATCGAAGGCGCCGGCACTTCCACCCTCACCATCCACGGCGTCGAGCGCCTGCACGGCGCGCAGTACGAAGTGCTGCCGGACCGCATCGAGACCGGCACCTTCCTGGTCGGCGCGGCCATGACCGGCGGCAAGGTGCGTGCCCGCAACGCGCGCGCCAACACGCTCGACGCGGTGCTGGCCAAGCTGGAAGACGCCGGCGCGCACATCAATACCGGCCCGGACTGGATCGAGCTGGACATGCAGGGCCGCCGTCCGAAGGCGGTCAACATCACCACCGCGCCGTACCCGGCGTTCCCCACCGACATGCAGGCGCAGTTCACCGCGCTCAACTGCGTGGCCGAGGGCGTGGGCGTGATCACCGAGACGGTGTTCGAGAACCGCTTCATGCATGCGCACGAGCTGCAGCGCCTGGGCGCGGACATCCGCCTGGAAGGCAACACCGCGATCATCAAGGGCGTGGACAAGATGAGCGGCGCGCCGATCATGGCCACCGACCTGCGCGCTTCGGCCTGCCTGGTGCTGGCCGGCCTGGTCGCGGACGGCGACACCACGGTGGACCGCGTGTATCACATCGATCGCGGCTACGAGAACATCGAGGAAAAGCTCGGCGTGCTGGGCGCAAGGATTCGCCGCCTGCCGTCCTGAGCGAACGAAAAAAGCCGGCGTCGACGCCGGCTTTTTTTACAGAAGGGAGTGCGCTGTCCGCGCGCTCCCTTTTTTTTACCGGCCGGTCTTGTAGCTCACCAGCTGCAGGGTGAGGCCGCCGCCGTCGCTCTGCGTCAGCTTCACCGGCACCGGGTATTTCTGCGGCACATACCAGGCGCTGAAGCTCTGGTCCTTGTCGGTGCGCTCCACGCGCTGCGCCTTGAAGCTGCCGGCCGGCACTTTCACGTCGTCGTTGCCGGCCACCTTGAACTGCTGGTTTTCCACATTGCGCTTGACCGCCACCGGCAGGCTCACCGTCTGCTTGCCGTCGTGCAGGGCCAGGCCGATCGCATAAGGCGCGGTGTTGCGGTCGACCAGGCCCGGCGTGGCGGCGTAGGTTTCGGCGCCCTTGCCGTCGTCGACGCTGACCTGGTTGGCGTTCCAGTCGACGCGGGTGGTGCGCTGCTTGCTCTTGATCGCCGCGTTCATGCGGTAGTCGTAGGCCACCGTCTCCGGCGCGTTGTTGTTCCAGCGGAAGCGCGTGGTTTCGCTGGAGCTGGCGCCCAGCGCCGCGGCCAGACCGCCGGTGCCGCGGGTCTGGTTGCTGTATTCCCAGCCGAGCGCGGTGGACTTGAGGCTGATCACGGCTTCGCCGATCACCTGGTCGCCTTGCAGGACCTGGTAGGTCGCGGTGAACGGCGTCGGTGTGGTGGCCGCGAACGCAGTGGCGGCGGAAACCGCCAGCGCGAGGCCGGCGAAGAACTTGCGGGGGGAGGGGAGGATAGCCATGGCGGGGCAGTCTACGCGCGCTGGCTGAATGCCTTGTTGAGATCCGCCTTAGCGGCGGAGTTCGTCGCCGCGAAGTTCCAACGGCGCGGACAGTCGCTCGCCATCGAGCGCCACGCCATCGGGCGCCGCATAAGCCAATCGGCTCGCGGCAATCAATCGCACCACCGCCGGCAGCAGTCGGTGCTCGTAAGCAAGCAGCCGCTGCGCCAGCAGATCTTCATGATCGCCCGCCTCGATGCCGATCCGCGCCTGCGCAATCACCGGCCCGCCATCCAGCTCGGCGGTGACGTAGTGCACGCTGGCGCCATGCTCCAGGTCGCCGGCCTCCAGCGCGCGGCGATGCGTATGCAGGCCGCGGTACTTCGGCAGCAGCGAGGGATGGATATTGATCATCCGCCCGACCCAGGGATGCAGCGCCTCGCCGTCGAGGATGCGCATGTAGCCGGCCAGCACCAGCAGTTCCGCGCCGGTAGCTTCGATGCGCGCGAACAGGTCCAGGTCGAAATCGCGGCGCGACGGATAGGCTTTTGGATTCAGCGCCAGCCGCGGAATGCCCGCCGCCTGCGCAAGCTCCAGCGCGCCGGCGCTGGCCTTGTCGCTGCCCACCAGCACGAACTCCACCGGCAGCGTGCCCGCGTCGCGCGCGGCGATCAGGGCCTGCAGGTTGCTGCCGCGTCCGGAAGCGAGGACGGCGATGCGAAGAGGAGAGGACATGCGCGGGCCCGGGCGTTCGGGCCGCGCGATCGCCTTGGGATCGCGCGGCGATGAAGATGGAGAAGGAAGCGGACCGGCTCAGCCGATGTGCACGCGCTCGTCGCCCTGCGCGGCCACCACCTCGCCGATCACCGAGCTGGCGAGGTGGTGCTTGGCCAGCAGCGCCGAGGCCGCGGCGACGGCGTCGCGCGGCAGGATCACGGTGAAGCCGACGCCGCAGTTGAAGGTGCGCCACATTTCCTCGCGCGCCACCTTGCCTTCGCGCATCAGCCAGTCGAACACCGGCGGCAGCACGATGGCCGAGGCGTCCAGCGCCAGGCCCAGCCCGTCCGGCACCACGCGGATGATGTTTTCCTTCAGGCCGCCGCCGGTGATGTGGGCCATGCCGTGCACGGGGGCGTTCTGCAGCAGTTCCAGCATCGGCTTCACGTAGATGGTGGTCGGCGCCATCAGCGCATCGGCCAGCGTCGTGCCGCCCAGGTCGAGATCCAGCGGGCTGCCGGCGCGCTCGAGGATCTTGCGGATCAGCGAATAACCGTTGGAGTGCGGGCCGGACGAAGCGACGCCCAGGATCACGTCGCCGGCCACGATCGCCTCGCCGCTCATCAGCGCGGATTTCTCCACCGCGCCGACGGTGAAGCCGGCCAGGTCGTACTCGCCCGGCGGGTACATGTCCGGCATCTCGGCGGTCTCGCCGCCGATCAGCGCGCAGCCGGCCAGTTCGCAGCCCTTGGCGATACCGCCGACCACGGCGACGGTGGTGTCCACGTCGAGCTTGCCGGTGGCGAAGTAATCCAGGAAGAACAGCGGTTCGGCGCCCTGCACCAGCACGTCGTTGACGCACATGCCGACCAGGTCGATGCCGATGCTGTCGTGGCGGCCCAGCTGCTGGGCGAGCTTGAGCTTGGTGCCGACGCCGTCGGTGCCGGAGACCAGCACGGGTTCCTTGTAACGCCCGGCCAGGTCGAACAGGCCGCCGAAGCCGCCCAGGCCGCCCATCACTTCGGGACGGAAGGTGCGCTTGACCAGGGGCTTGATGCGTTCGACCACGGCATTGCCCGCGTCGATATCGACGCCGGCGGCGCGGTAGGTGAGTGCGTCGGACATGGCAGGAACCGGCGTGGAGAAACGCCCAATGATAGACGCTGGGGGCCGGATTGGGCAGACTGCGGAGCGTTTTCCCCGCCGGCCTTCCGAGCTTATGCGCCTGTCCCGCCTGCTGTTCGTCGGCCTCCTGCTGGCCCTCCTGATTCCCGCCGTGCACGCCCAGGGCCAGGTCTCGCCCTATACGGTGACCGTGCCGGTGACCGACACCAGCGAGGCCAGGCGCGACGACGCCTTCAGCGTCGCGCTCAGCCAGGTGCTGGCGCGCACCGCCGGCGGCCAGGACCTGCGCGGCAAGCCCGGCTACGACGATGCGCTGAAGTCGGCCCCCGGCATCGTGCAGCAGTACCAGTACCAGCGCGCCGCGGGCGGGCTGGCGCTGCAGGTCAGCTTCGACCCGGGCGCGGTGCAGCGCGCGGTGTCCCAGATGGGCGTGGCCGGCAGCTCGGGCAAGCCGCCGGTGCTGCTGCTGGTGCGCGACACCGCCGGCAACGTGATGGACAAGGACGCGCTGGCGCCGCTGGCCCAGGCCGTGGCGCAGCGCGGCTACAGCGTGGTGCTGGCCGATCCGGCCAAGGCCACGGATGGTCCGTCGGTGGCTGCCGCCGAGCCCGACCAGATCTTCGCGCTGGCCCGCCAGTACAAGACCGGCCTGGTCCTGCTCGGCCAGCTGCGCACCGATGGCGCCGACTGGAACCTGGTCTCCGGCGGTCCGCAGCAAAAGTGGAACAGCACCGGCGCGCCGACCCAGCAGACCCTGATCGACGCCGGCAACGCGTTGTCCGACCGCCTGGGCAAGCAGCTCAACGTGATCGGCTCCGGCAACATCGCCGGCAAGCTGTGGGTGAGCGGCGTCGCCTCCGCGCTGGACTACGCCAACCTGCTGGCCACGCTGCGCGCCGATCCGATGGTGCGCGACGTGGTCACGCTGAGCGCGCAGAACGACGGCATCCTGTTCGCCGTCAAGACCGGCCTGCCGCTGAATGTGATGGCCGGCAACCTCACTGCCGGCGGCCGCCTGCTCGAAGCCGATGCCCATGCCGGCGCCGACGCCAGCCTGCGCTGGGTGCACTGAGCCGAAGGCGGCAGGGGAGCGCGGCGATGCCTGGCCAGCCGCAGCTTTCGCCCTGGCGTCATCTTCCCAACGCCATCACGCTGCTGCGCATCCTGCTGGTCCCGCCGATCGGCTGGGCCATCCTGGCGCGCGAGCCGCGGCTGGCGCTCGGCCTGATCGCACTGGCCGGGTTTACCGACGGCCTGGACGGTTTCCTGGCCCGGCGCTGCGGCTGGCAGAGCCGGCTCGGCGGCATCCTCGACGCGGCCGCCGACAAGCTGCTGCTGGTGACCTGCTTCGTGCTGCTGGCCGTGATCGGGCTCGCGCCGTGGTGGCTGGCCGCGCTGGTGTGCGGGCGCGATGCGGTGATCGCGCTCGGCGCGCTGGCCTGGCGCTGGCTGATCGGCCCGCTGCGGCCTCAGCCCAGCCTGGTCTCCAAGGCCTGCACCCTGCTGCAGATTCTTTACCTGCTGGGAGTGCTGGCGGCCGACCTGGGCTGGCCGGTGCCGCCCATGCTCCCGCTCGCATGGCTGGTCGCCGCGCTGTGCCTGGCCAGCGGCGCGGACTATGTGTGGCGCTGGTCGCGCCGGGCCCGGGCGGCGCTGCGCTGACAGCACGGCGCGCATCAGTCACACTTGCGTTCGAGGCCATGCCGCCCGGCAAGCCGCCCTCGCCACCTCCCACGACGAGTCGCGACGAATGACCCAGGACATTTCCCGCCGCTGGCAGATGCTGGCGATCACCGCAGTGATCCTCTACCTGCTCTGGCTGCTGGCGCCGGTGCTGATGCCGTTCGCCGTGGCCGGCATGTTCGCCTACCTGGGCGACCCCTTGGCGGACCGGCTGGAGCGCCTGGGGATGGGCCGCACGGTGGCGGTGAGCGTGGTGTTCTTCGTGCTGCTGCTGGTCACGGTCGGCGCGCTGCTGCTGCTGATCCCGCTGATCTCGCGCCAGGTCGATAACCTGGTGCAGAGCCTGCCGCACTACGTGGACTGGGTGCGCACCACCGCCTTGCCGTGGCTGCAGGCCAAGCTGCGCCTGGATCCGAACGCCTTCGACAGCGACCGCCTGGTCGCCGAGATCAAGGACCACCTGGGCTCGCTCGGCGGCGTCGTCTCGACGGTGCTGGGCAAGGTCACCCGCTCGGGCCTGGGCGTGATCGCCTGGATGACCAACCTGGTGCTGATCCCGGTGGTGGCGTTCTACCTGCTGCGCGACTGGGACCGCCTGGTGGCGTGGATCGACGACATGCTGCCGCGCTCGATCGAGCCGACCGTCGCGCACCTGGCGCGCGAGTCCGACCTGGTGCTGGGCGCGTTCGTGCGCGGCCAGCTGCTGGTGATGCTGGCGCTGGGCATCTTCTACGGCGCGGGCCTGTCGATCCTGGGGCTATCGGTGGGGCCGCTGATCGGCATGGTCGCCGGCCTGCTGAGCTTCGTGCCATACCTGGGTTTCATCGTCGGCTTCGGCTCGGCGGTGATCGCGGTGCTGGTGCAGTACGGCGACTGGACCCATCTGACCCTGGTGGTCGTGGTATTCGTGATCGGCCAGCTGCTGGAAGGCTATGTGCTGGTGCCGCGCCTGGTCGGCGAGAAGATCGGCCTGCATCCGGTGGCGGTGATCTTCGCGGTGCTCGCCGGCGGTTACCTGTTCGGCTTCCTGGGCATCCTGCTGGCGCTGCCGGCGGCCTCGGTGATCCTGGTGGTGCTGCGCTATCTCAGCCAGCGATACCGGCATAGCGGACTGTATACGGAAGAAGGGCGGCAGGACCCGGTGATCGCGGAGATGGAAGTGGCGGTGGAGCAGGGCGAGGACGGCATCGAGGTGGACGTGAAACAACACACCCGGAAGGATCGGGACGACCCGCAGGCATGATTGGGCAGTTGAACGTGCCTCAATTACCCCTGGCGCTGCGCTGGCCGCGGCGCCAGCGCTTCGAGCATTTCCACGACGGCTCCAATGCAGCGACGGTCGCCGCGGTACGCGAACTGGCCATGACGCACGGCACGCCGTGGCTCAATCTGAGCGGTCCCGCCGGCAGCGGCAAGAGCCACCTGCTGATGGCCGCCTGCCAGGTCGCCAGCGCAGCCGGCCGCACCGTGCAGTACCTGCCGTTGGGCGCGATCGGCCAGCGCGCGGCGGCGATCCGCGGCGTCGCTGGCAGCGAGCTGCTGGCATTGGACGACCTGGGCGCCATCGCCGGCGACCGCGAGGCCGAGCACGCGCTGTTCGACGTCTATAACCAGTCCCGCGCCGAAGGGCTGGCGATGCTGTTCGCCGCCGAGGCGATTCCGTCCCAGCTCGGGCTGGGCCTGCCGGACCTGCGTTCGCGCCTGGGCGCCTGCCAGCAGGCGGTGCTCAAGCCCTTGGACGATGCCGAGCGGCGCGCCGTGCTGAAAGGCCAGGCCGCCGGCCGCGGCATCGAGCTGGACGACACCGTGCTGGACTGGCTGTTCGCCCGCTATGCGCGCGACCTGGGCGCGCTGCTGGATCTGCTGGACAAGCTGGACCAGGCCTCGCTGGCCGCACAGCGGCGCATCACGGTGCCGTTCCTGCGCGGCTTCCTCAAGGACCAAGGCTGACCGGAGCCGACCGGCGTAGGTTGGGGTGAGCCAAAGGCGAACCCCAACACTGCGGTGAGTTTGGACGTGACGATGTTGGGGTTCGCCTTTGGCTCACCCCAACCTACGCCGCGGTGTCAGGCCTTGAGCAGCCCCGGCGTCGACTGTGCGCCGATGATCTGGGTCATCGCCTGCACCACGTGCAGGTTGCCCGCGATGATGTTGCCGCTGGCCGGGATGCCGTCGCGGCCGGCGAAGTCGCCGTAGCGGCCGCCCGCCTCGCGTACCAGCAGCACGCCGGCGGCCATGTCCCAGGGCTTGAGGCCGATCTCGAAATAACCGTCGTAGCGGCCGGCGGCCACATAGGAGAGATCCAGCGCGGCCGAGCCGGAGCGGCGGATGTCCTCGGCCTGGCCGAGCAGCACGCGCGTCATGTTGAGCTGGGCTTCCAGGTGCTGGCGCTGGCGGTACGGATAGCCGGTGGCGATCATCGCGCCGCCCAGGTCCTCGCGCTTGCTGACGCGGATGCGGCGGTCGTTGAGATAGGCGCCGTCGCCCTTGCTGGCGGTGAACAGCTCGCCGCGCAGCGGATCGAACACCACGCCGTAGACCGGCTCGCCCTTCTCGAGCAGGGCGATCGACACGGAGAAGTGCGGGATGCCGCGCAGGTAGTTGTGCGTGCCGTCGAGCGGATCGATCACCCAGGTCAGCGGGCCCTTGCCCATGGCGCCGCTTTCCTCGGCGAGGATGGCGTGGCTCGGGTAGGCGCGGCGCAGTTCCTTGACGATCTCGGCTTCGGCCAGGCGGTCGACTTCCGAGGCGAAGTCCATGCGTTGCTTTTCGACGATATTGAGGCCGTCGATGCGGTTCATGTAGCGCAGGATCACGTTTCCAGCGGCGCGAGCGGCGCGCACCGCGACGTTGACGGCGGGTCTGGGCATGGCTTCGGCTTTTCGAAAGAACGGGGAGCGGCCGCGAAGTCTAGCAGGGCGGCGAGACGGCGGCCAGGGAAGGCGGGCGCCAGGCGGCCTGGAACGCCGGTTCCCGCTATCCTTGCGCCCCCTTCGCTGCCTGCCGCGCCGCCGCTCATGACCGATCTGGCCTCCCTCGTCCGCTTCGTCCTGGTGCGTACCTCGCACCCCGGGAACATCGGCAGCTCGGCGCGGGCCATGCGCACCATGGGCTTCGGCCGGATGGCCCTGGTCGCCCCGCACCGCTTCCCGCATGCCGACGCCTTGGCCCTGGCCGCCGGCGCCGACGACGTGCTGGCGCAGGCCGGCGTGCACGACGGGCTGGTCGACGGCCTGGCCGGCTGCAGCCTGGCCCTGGGCCTGTCGGCGCGGCGGCGCGGCGTGGATCTGGAGGAGCTGTCCCCGCGCGAGGCTGCCGCACGCGTGCTGGCAGCCGCCGGCCGCGGCGAGCAGGTGGCGCTGGTGTTCGGCAACGAGCGCACCGGCCTGGAGAACGAGGAGCTGGCGCGCTGCCACGCGATGGTGCGCATTCCCAGCGTGGACGATTTCAGCTCGTTGAATCTCTCGCAGGCGGTGCAGGTGATGGCCTACGAGCTGCGCGTGGCCCTGCTCGGCGGCACGGTGCCGGCGGCGCCGGTGCGCGACGATGCCGAGCCGCCGGCCGACGCGGCGCGCATGGAACGCTTCTACGAGCACTTGTCCGAAACGCTCGACGACATCGATTTCCACAAGGGCCGCGCGCCGACCACCATCATGCTCAGGCTGCGCAAGCTGTTCCAGCGCGCGCAGATGGACGAGCGCGAGCTGCGCATCCTGCACGGCATCTTCGCCGATGCGCAGCGCATGGCGCGCATCGCGCAGGACAAGGACAAGCAGTAAGCAGCGCGGTTACTGCTCGTCGTCGGCCGGCTCGTCGCGCCGCGCCGGCGTGATCAGCAGCTTGTCGATGCGCGCGCCGTCCAGGTCCACCACTTCGAAGCGGATGCCCTGCCAGGCGAATACCTCGCCGGTCTGCGGAATATGGCCGAGCACGGCCATCACCATGCCGGCGGCGGTGCGGTATTCATGCTCCTGCTCGCCGGGCAGGTGGTCCACGTGCAGCAGTTCGCGCAGGTCGTCGGTGGAGATCGAGCCGTCGACCAGCCAGCTGCCGTCCTCGCGCGGCACGATCGGCGCGGTTTCCTCGCCGCCCTGGCTCGAGCGCTGGCTGGCGCCGACCACGGCCGAGAGCAGGTCGTTGAGCGTGACCAGGCCTTCGATGTCGCCGTACTCGTCCACCACCAGGGCCAGCTGGGTCTCGGCGTCGCGGAACTCCTCCAGCAGGTCCAGCGCGCGCGCCGTGGCCGGCACGAACAGCGGCTTGGCCATGCGGCCGAACAGGTCCGGCGAGCCGTGGCGGAAATTGCGCAGCAGGTGCTTGACCTCGACCACGCCGGCCACGTCGCTTTCGTCGCCGCGGTAGACGGGATAGCGCGAGTAGGGCGTGTCGCGCAGCACTTCGTCGTTTTCTTCCGGCGCGGCGGACATGTCCAGCCAGGCGATGCGCGTGCGCGGGGTCATCACGCTGTCCACCGTGCGGTCGCCCAGGCGCAGCACGCGGTTGACCATGTTGTGCTCGTCCGCGTCCAGCACGCCCTGCTCGGCGCTTTCGGCCACCAGCAGGCGGATTTCCTCTTCGGTCACCGCATCGCGGCTGCGCTGGGCCACGCGCAGCAGGCGCAGCAGCTGGGTGCTGGAGAAGTTCAACAGCCACACGAACGGCGCGGCGATGCGCGACAGCACCAGCATCGGCATGGCCACGAAGCCGGAGACCTTCTCCGGCGCCGACAGCGCCAGGCGCTTGGGCACCAGCTCGCCGATCACGATCTGGATGAAGGAGATCAGGGCGAAGCCGAGCACCAGGCCGATCACCTTGGCGTAGGGCTCCAGCCAGGCGGCCTGGCCGCCGTGCAGGGCTTCGGCGATGTGGTCGCCCAGGGCGTCGCCGGCGATGGCGCCGGTGACCAGGATCACCAGGGTCATGCCCACCTGCACGGTGGACAGGAAATGCTCGGGGGCCTCGGCGTGGCGCAGCGCGACGCGGGCGCGCCGGCTGCTCTTGGCCATCTGCTTGAGGCGGCTCTTGCGGGAGGCGACCAGCGCCATTTCCGAGAGGGCGAAGAAGCCGTTGGCCAGCGCGAGCACGAAGACGGTCGCGATCTCGGTCAGCATCGGGGGGAAACGGTGGCGGGTCGGGGCATGCCGGGGAGTGTAAGGCCTGCCGGCGGCGGGACGGAAAAGGGGGCAGGCTGCGGCCGTGCGGGGGCGTCCTGTAACATATCCGTCAAATTTCCTTTCTTCCCATCGACTTCCAGGCACTCCCCGCATGTTTTCACTGCAGACGATCTTCGGCAAAGGCGACAAGTTCTATGGCCTGCTCGAACAAAGCGCCGAGGCGGCACGGGAGAGCTGCCGCGCCCTGCACGAACTGGTGACCCATACCGACCGCGCGCCGGTGATGGCCGCCTTCGCCTCCGCGCGGGCGCGCGAGAAGGCGCTGGCCGCGCAGATCAGCGAGGAGCTGGTCAACACCTTCGTCACCGCGCTGGACCGCGAGGACATCGAGGCGCTGAACTCGGCGCTGTACAAGATTCCCAAGACCGTGGAGAAGTTCGCCGAGCGCTACGAGATCGTCGGCCCGCGCGTCGCCGACGTGGATTTCGCCCAGCGTGCGCAGGTGCTGGAGCAGGCCAGCGCGGTGGTCTCGGAGATGATCGGCGAGCTGCGCCGCGGCCTGCGCATCGACCCGGTGAAGAAGCTGCAGGACCGGCTGCAGACGCTGGAATCCGAAGGCGACCGCATGCTGCTGTCGCCGTACCGCACGCTGTACGTGGAAGGCAACGACGCGATGCGCGCCATGCTGGCCAAGGACCTGTTCGAGCTGATCGAGAAGGCGATCGACAAGTGCCGCGACGTCGGCAACATCGTGTACTCCATCGTGCTCAAGAACTCCTGAGGCGCCCGCGATGAGCATGGTTCTCGCGGTAGTGCTGATCGCACTCGTCTTCACCTACATCAACGGCTTCCACGACACCGCCAACTCCATCGCCACGGTGGTGGCGACCAAGGTGCTGACCCCCGGCCAGGCGGTGATCCTGGCCGCCATCACCAATCTGATCGGCGCGCTGTGGGGCACCGCGGTGGCCAAGACGATCGCTGCGGGCCTGATCGATACCAGCGTGGTGGCGGCCGGTTCCCAGCTGTTGATCTGTGCGCTGGGCGCGGCCACGGTGTGGAACCTGATCACCTGGTGGCTGGGCCTGCCGTCCAGTTCCAGCCATGCCCTGGTCGGCGCGCTGGTCGGCGCCGCGATCGCGGCGTCGGGCGACAACTTCGCCTCGATCATCTGGTCGCAGGGCGGCGCGCACTGGTGGCAGGGCAAGGGCGTGATCCCCAAGGTGGTGGTGCCGATGGTGGTGTCGCCGCTGCTGGGCTTCGTGATCGGTTTCCTGCTGATGGGCGCGTTGTACGCGCTGCTGGGCTGGTTCTCCGGCCGGCAGGGCTTCCTGCGCCGCTTCGGCCGCACCCCCTTCGTCAACAGCTTCTTCGGCAAGGCGCAGATCGTCTCGGCCAGCGCGATGGGCCTGGCCCACGGCATGAACGACGCGCAGAAGAGCATGGGCATCATCGCCCTGGCCCTGGCCGGCGCCACCGCGGCCGGCCAGTTCGACGGGCTGCCGTCGTGGCTGGGCTTCCTGCGCATCCACGGCTCGGCCACCGGCGGCTTCGACGTGCCGGCCTGGGTGGCGGTGGTGTGCGCGCTGACCATGGCCGGCGGCACCGCCGGCGGCGGCTGGCGCATCATCAAGACGCTGGGCCACAAGATGGTCAAGCTGCACCCGATCAACGGCTTCGCCGCCGAGGGCAGCTCGGCCGCGGTGATCCTCACCGCCTCGGTGCTGGGCGTCCCGGTGTCGACCACGCACAACGTCTCGGCCTCGATCATGGGCGTCGGCGCGGCCAAGCGCTGGAACGCGATCCGCTGGTCGGTGGTGGAGCGGATGGTGTGGGCCTGGATCCTCACCCTGCCGGTCACGGCCCTGCTGGCCTACGGCGGGGTGCGGCTGGCGCAGGCGCTGCTTTAAGGCATCAGAAGTCGTCGCCGCCGTCGGCGACGACCTGTTCCAGTTCGTCGCCCAGCGCACCCAGCTCGTGGATCACGCGCTGCAGCTCTTCGATGGAAAGCAGCTCGTAGGGCCGGTTCTCGCACAGGTGCAGGAAAGGCGAGCCGTCCAGGTCGGCCACCGCCAGGAAACCGACGCGCTGCTCCCAGTTGAAGCGCAGGCAGCGGCGCGCATCGGCGCCGGCCAGCGGGCCGATCGGGGTGGAGATGCGCAGGAAGCGCCGTCCGGCCTCGTCCTCCAGCTCAGTCAGGTAGATGCCCTGGTGGCGACCGCGCGGCAGCGGCAGGTCGAAGCTGATCAGGTAGGGCCCGTTGTGGCGCAGCTCATGCTTGGCGCCGATGTGCGAACGCACGGCTTCGAAGTGATGCATGCTGCGGCTCCCGGCGGAAGAACGGGTTCCGCTACTCTGCCACGACTTTGTGACGGCGCGCGCTAAGACTTCTTGCTATAGGCCGCCATGCCGTCTCACCTCGGTTACGCCATGAACGAAGCCCACGCCCGCATTTTCGCCGCCATTGCCGCCATTCCCCCGGGCCGCGTCGCCAGCTACGGCGCCATCGCCGCCCGCGCCGGCCTGCCGGGGCGCGCGCGCCTGGTCGGCCGCGCGCTGGGCGAAGTGCCGGAGGGGATGGAGCTGCCGTGGTTCCGCGTGCTGCGCTCCAGCGGGCAGATCGCGTTTCCGCCGGGCAGCCGCGGGTTTCGCGAGCAGTCGAAGCGTCTGCGTGCGGAAGGCGTCGAAGTGAAGAACGGCAAGGTGCCGCTGTCGCGCTTCGGGCTGGATGCGGATATCGACCGCGCGCTGTGGGGCATGCCGGGCGGGTAGGTTGGGGTGAGCGCAGCGAACCCCAACGTGGCGTTCGTGGTGCGAGGTTCGTTGGCGTTCGCTGTGCTCACCCCAACCTACGCCAGCTAGGCCTACGGCGATATCGGAGCAGGCTTACACGACGAAACGCCTCAGGCTGAGAGCTGCCACGGCCGCATTTGCTAGCATTCGTCGGATGCCTTCCTCCCCCCTCGACATCCTCCACAGCGTCTTCGGCTACACCAGCTTCCGCGGCCAGCAGCAAGCCATCGTCGAACAGGTGGCCGAGGGCGGCGACGCCCTGGTGCTGATGCCCACCGGCGGCGGCAAGTCGCTGTGCTACCAGATTCCGGCGCTGCTGCGGCAGGGCACGGGCATCGTGGTGTCGCCGCTGATCGCGCTGATGCAGGACCAGGTCGACGCGTTGCGCGAAGCCGGCGTGGCCGCGGCCTATCTCAATTCCAGCCTGTCCGCCGAGGACCAGCGCGAGGTCGAGCGGCAGCTGCTGGCGGGCGAGTTGAACCTGCTTTACGTGGCGCCGGAGCGCCTGCTCACGGGGCGCTTCCTCGGCCTGCTGGAACGCACCGAGGTGGCGCTGTTCGCCATCGACGAGGCGCACTGCGTGTCGCAGTGGGGTCACGATTTCCGCCCCGAATACCGCGAGCTGGCGGTGCTGCACCAGCGTTTCCCGCAGGTGCCGCGCATCGCGCTCACCGCCACCGCCGACCCGCGCACGCGCGAGGAGATCGTCGAGCGCCTGGCGCTGCAGGACGCGCGCCAGTTCCTGTCGAGCTTCGACCGGCCCAACATCCGCTACCGCGCCGGCCTGCGCCACAACGCGAAGCGGCAGCTGACCGATTTCCTGGAAGGCCATCGCGGCGAGGCCGGCATCGTGTACTGCCTGAGTCGCCGCAAGGTCGACGAGACCGCCGCCTGGCTGGTCGAGAGCGGCATCGCCGCGCTGCCCTATCACGCCGGCCTGGATGCGGCCACGCGCGCGGCCAACCAGCAGCGCTTCCTGCGCGAGGACGGCGTGGTGATGGTCGCCACCGTCGCCTTCGGCATGGGCATCGACAAGCCGGACGTGCGCTTCGTCGCGCACCTGGACCTGCCGCGCAGCATGGAAGGCTATTACCAGGAGACCGGCCGCGCCGGCCGCGACAGCCTGCCGGCGGAGGCCTGGATGATCTACGGCCTGTCGGACGTGGTCACCATGAGCCAGATGATCGCCCAGTCCGAATCGGCGGACGAGCGCAAGCGCGTCGAGCGGCAGAAGCTGGAATCCCTGCTGGCCTTCGCCGAGGCCACCGAATGCCGGCGCGAACGCCTGCTCGGCGCGTTTGGCGAGACCTACCATGGCCCCTGCGGCAACTGCGACAACTGCCTGGAGCCGCCGAAGACCTGGGACGCCACCGTGCCCTCGCAGAAGGCGCTGTCGGCGGTGTACCGCAGCGGGCAGCGCTTCGGCTCGGGCCATGTGATCGACATCCTGCGCGGCGTCGACAGCGAGCGCATGAGCCAGCTGCGCCACGATCACCTGAGCACCTTCGGCATCGGCGCTGACATGGACGAGAAGCAGTGGCGCTCGGTGTTCCGCCAGCTGCTCGCGGCCGGCCTGCTGGAAGCGGAAGGCGAGTACGGCACGCTGCGCCTCACCCGCAGCAGTCGCGAGGTACTGACCGGCAACCGCCAGGTGCTGCTGCGCGAGGACACCCGCCCCGAGCGCCGCTCGCGTCGCCGCCGCGACAGCCAGCTGGTCACCGGCAGCAGCCTGGGCATCGAGGCCTACGAGCAGCCGATGTGGGACGCGCTGCGCGCCCTGCGCGCGAAGCTGGCCAAGCAGCATGGCGTGCCCGCTTATGTGATCTTCCACGACGCCACGTTGCTGTCGATGCTGCGCGAGCTGCCGGCGAACGAGGAGGAGATGGCTTCGATCAGCGGCGTGGGCGAGGCGAAGCTCAAGCGCTATGGGCAGGATTTCCTGGCGGTGATCAACGCGCAGGAGTGATGGGGCTCGGAAGGATTGCGAGCGCCTCCGTCATCCCGGCGCAGGCCGGGATCCAGTGGCGATATGTTGCATGGAACCCTTGGCGTCGAAGAGCCTGCTCTGAGGCTTGTCGCATGACCGAACAACGTCGCTACTGGATCCCGGCCTGCGCCGGGATGACGAGCATGTGGGGCGGCGACGGAATTGCGTTTGCCGCTGAAAAATGGCCTCCGCGCTTGTGCCGCGCCCGCCCAGCCCTTACAACGAATAGACGCGCCACGACGAGCCCGCTTGTCCCCACGGCGCCCCGCGCTCCCGCAGCGCCCGGGTATCCGCTCATCACCGGAAGGACCGCCGCCATGCATGACGCCCCTCTTATCGGCACCATCGTCGGCGGCATCGTGCTCGCCTTCTTCTTCGCCGCGATCGCGCACCGGCTGCGCCTGCCAGCGCTGGCCGGCTATCTGCTCGCCGGCGTGGTGTGCGGGCCGTTCACGCCCGGCTTCGTCGCCGACGGCCATCTCGCCCACCAGCTCGCCGAGATCGGCGTGGTGCTGCTGATGTTCGGCGTGGGCCTGCATTTCTCGCTGAAGGATCTGCTCTCGGTGAAATCCATCGCCATCCCCGGCGCGCTGGGGCAGATGGCGGTGGCCACCGTGCTCGGCATGCTGCTGGGCTGGGCGCTGGACTGGCCGCTGGTGCAGAGCTTCGTGTTCGGCCTGGCGCTGTCGGTGGCCAGCACGGTGGTGCTGCTGCGTGCTATGGAAGAGCGCCGCCTGATGGAGACCGAGCGCGGCCGCATCGCGGTGGGCTGGCTGATCGTCGAGGACCTGGCGATGGTGCTGGCGCTGGTGCTGCTGCCGGCGATCGGGGCGTCGCTCAATGCCGGGCAGTCGATGTCGTTCGGCGAGATCGCCGTGACGGTCGGCATGACCATCGGCAAGGTGGTGGCCTTCGTGGCGGTGATGCTGATCGTCGGCAAGCGGCTGATTCCGTGGCTGCTGCAGGTGATCGCGCAGACCGGTTCGCGCGAGCTGTTCCGGCTCGCCGTGCTGGCGATCGCGCTGGGCGTGGCGTTCGGTGCGGCCGGCCTGTTCGGCGTGTCGTTCGAGCTGGGCGCGTTCTTCGCCGGCATGATGATGGGCGAATCGAAGCTGGCGCACGACGCCGCGGAGGAAACCCTGCCGCTGCGCGATGCCTTCGCGGTGCTGTTCTTCGTCTCCATCGGCATGCTGTTCAACTACCAGGTGCTGCTGGCCGAGCCGCTGGTGGTGCTGGCCGCGCTGGCCATCATCGTGATCGGCAAGTCGGTGGCGGCGCTGGGCATCGTGCTGGCTTTCCGCAAGCCGCTCACCACCGCGCTGACCATCGCCACCAGCCTGGCGCAGATCGGCGAGTTCTCTTTCATCCTGATCGGCGTGGGCGTGGCTCAGAACCTGGTCTCCAAGGAGGCGCAGGACGTGCTGCTGGCCGCGGCGATCCTGTCCATCCTGATCAATCCGCTGCTGTTCAAGCTGCTGGACCGCGCCAAGGCCCGGCTGGATGCGCGTGCCGCGCCGAGCGAGGAAGCGCAGGGCGGCATCGCCGCGGAGCCGCTGCAGCCCACGGCGCTGCGTGGCCATGTGGTGGTTGCCGGCTACGGGCGTCTCGGCCAGCTGCTGGGCGAGGCGGTGCATGCCACGGGCGTGCCGCTGCTGGTGCTGGAAGAAGAGAAGGATCACGTCGATGCCTTGCGGCAGCAGGGCATCGAGACGCTGGTGGGCAATGCGTCGAGCGATGAAGTGCTGGACGCCGCCAATCTGCCGGAAGCGAAGGCCTTGCTGGTGACCTTGCCGCAGGCGTTCGAGAGCGGCGAGGTGGTGCGCGCGGCGCGGCAGTTGAATCCGGCGCTGCGCATCATCGTGCGGGCGGATTCGGAGGAGTGCCGCGAGCATCTGCAGAAGCAGGGCGCGGATCTGGTGGTGATGGGCGAGCGGGAGCTGGCGCGGGCGATGACCGAAGGATTGGCGCCGGCATGACACGATCGACGTAACCGGCGTAGGTTGGGGTGAGCGCAGCGAACCCCAACGTGGCGTTTGCGGCGCACGTCCGTTGGGGTTCGCTGCGCTCACCCCAACCTACGCCGGCTTTGCCGGCTTTCAGCCTGCCATCCGCCAGCGCACCACCGGCTCGTCCGGGTCGCGTCCATGCGTCAGCGCAGCCAGCTGCGGCAGGTAACGCCATTCTTCGAGCGAGACCGGCAGTCGTGCCTGCGGCCATTGTTCGCGCAGCGCAGCGAGCGCGTCTTCGGCGCTGTCGTGGCGTCCGGTTTCCTGCATGTCGAACATGCTGCGCCAGCGGCGTCCGTGGCGGACGATGCGGAACAGCCCTGCCTTGGCGGGGTATACGTATTGGGCCAGCATGAAGCGGTCTTGCCGTGGGGACGGTGTCCGCATAGCGTGCGCGCCGCCTGTGACCGGATCGTGATTCGACGAAGACGGCTTCGTGGCTTTTCGTGAGTCCGGCGTCAACGAAAAACAAACGGCCCGCAGGTGCGGGCCGTTCGAGTGTTGCCGGTGGCGAGGCTTACTTGCGGTCGGACGCGGTCTTGTCGCGTGCCGCGCGGAACTCCGAATCCTTGCTCCAGTCCGGCCACTGCTTCGAATTGGCCAGCTCGCTGCCCAGCGTGTAGAGAATCTGCAGGTCACGCGCCATGCCGGTGAACGACCAGCCCGCCTCCCACTCGTCCGATGGCTGGTGGTAGTGCTTGTCGGTGTAGTCGTCCTCGGCCTGCTTGCCCGCGGCCAGGCCGCCGTCGACCCAGTCGTTGCCCGAGCCGAACGAGATCGCCGGCACGCCGCGCTTGGCGAAGGAGAAGTGATCGGAGCGGAAGAAATGGCCCGCTTCCGGCTTCGGGTCCGGCGAATAGACCAGGTTCCAGCGCTTGGCGGTGGCGACCAGATCGTCCAGCAGGTCGAGTTTGGCGCTGCCGGAGATGGTGAAGTTACGCGCGGGGCCATGCGGGTCCAGGGCGTCGAGATTGATCACGCCCACCGTCTTGCCCAGCGGATAGAGCGGATTGGCGGCGTAGTACTCGGAGCCGAGCAGGCCCTTTTCCTCGGCCGTCACGTTGAGGAACACGATCGAGCGTTCCGGCTTGGGCGCGCTCTTGAAGGCGCGCGCCAGCTCGACCAGCGCCGCCGTGCCGGTGCCGTTGTCCACCGCGCCGTTGTAGATCTTGTCGCCCTTCGCATCGGGTGCGCCGACGCCGAGGTGATCCCAGTGCGCGCTGTAGATCACCGTCTCGTCCGGACGCTTGGCGCCGTCGATGCGACCCACCACGTTGTGCGAGGTGATCACCTTGCTGTCCACCTTGTAGCTGGCGGAGAAGCTTTCGCCCTTCAGCGTCACCGGCTTGAACTCGCGCGTCTGCGCCTGCTTCTTCAGCGTGTCGAAATCCAGGCCGGCGCGCTTGAACAGATCCACGGCGAAATCGCGCTGGATCCACGCTTCCACCTGCGGATGCGTCTCGGCGGGCTTGTCGCGCACGATGTCGAACATCGCATTGGTGTTGGAGTTCTTCACCGTGTTCCAGCCGTAGGAAGCCGGCTCGGTCTCGTGCACGATCAGCACGCCGGCCGCGCCCTGGCGGGCGGCTTCTTCGTACTTGTAGGTCCAGCGGCCGTAGTAGGTCATGGCCTTGCCGCCGAAGTCGCCCTTGCCGGTCTCGAAGTCGGGATCGTTGACCAGCACCACGGCGATCTTGCCGTGCAGGTCTACGCCCTTGAAGTCGTCCCAGTTGCGCTCCGGCGCCTTCACGCCGTAGCCGACGAAGACCAGCGGCGCGTCCTTGATCGACACCTGTTTGGAGCCGTCCATCGCCGCACGCACGGCGATCTGCTCGCCCTGGGTCAGCGTCTGCGCTTTACCGTCCACTGCCACCGACAGCGCCGGCGTGCCCGCGATCTCCGCGCGCAGCAGCGGCACGGCCTGGGTCCAGGCGCGCTTGCCGTTCTTCAGGTCGCCGCCCGGCTGCAGGCCGGCAGCTTTGTACTGCGCGATCAGGTAGTCGATGGTCTTGGTCTCGCCGGCGGTGGCGGGGCCGCGACCTTCGAACGCGTCGGAGGACAGCGTCTTCACGTCGGCCGAGAGGCGGTGCGGATCGAAGCTCGGCGCTTCGGCTGCCAGCACGGCGCTGGAGATGGACAAGGCGAGGAGCGAAAGGGCGAGTCGTTTCACGGGCGTTACCTGTGGGGAAAACGGACTCAATCATAGAGCGTGCGATACGGAGAGCGCGGCGATGCCTCGGTTTCCATTTGGATCGAGATAATCTCAAAGAGTCCTAGGGACAGTTCCTGCCGGATGGAACTGCATCACAGAATGACTGTGCGCAGGCTCCCTACCATTCGCGCCGGGGAGCACGTTCGACTTCCCGCGGCGTGTCGACAGGGGGCTATGGAAAGCAACAGCTCGACGCAATCCACAAGGCCGTGAGCGCCGCCTATTTCTTCTTGCCGTTCGCCGATCCGTGCGGATGGTTTGGTGGGGATGGATACCTAAGACAAACGAAGCGCCGGGGCGTGAGCCACCGGCGCTTCTTTTTCAGCTGCGATCCGGATCGGTGCCGGCTTAGTCGGTGCCGATGATCTTGCCGGTATGCGGATCGATCTGCAGCTTCACGTCGGCGCCGGCCGGATTCTCCGCCTTGGCGCGCCAGAGGCCGTCCTTGAAGTCGACGTCGTGCACGTGGGTGTAACCGGCGGTGGACAGCGAGGCGCGCACATCCGTTTCGCTCAGGCGCGAGACCTGTTCGTCCGGATAGGCCTCGCCGGTGCGCGGATCGACCTTGACGGTGACGCGCCGACCGTCCGCGCTCTTCGCCTGCGCGCGCCACATGCCGTCGCGGAATTTCAGATCGTGGATCTTCTTGTAGCCCTGCTGCTCGAGCTGGTTCTGCACCTGCCGTTCGGTCAGCGCGTCCTGCGCCATCGCAACCGGAACGGTCAGTGCCAGGGCGAGGCCCAGTGCAGCGGCCAATGAGGCGGAATGAAGCTTCATCGACGTCTCCTCTTTGCGGTGGGACGTTCGAGTCTTCCTCTACGGACCCAACCTGGGGTGAACGAGGACGTCGCGTGCACGAAGCGAAAGATGCGCTGAATAGCGCTCATGGATCCGTCGGGAGGAAAAATCCCGGCGGCGAGTCGCTCCGACGATCTCGCCGCCGCTGGCGTTCTCGCCAGTACTGGCCATCCCCGGCAGGCAGGAAAGGTGGCCCGCGACGAAGTCGGGCTGGCAAGGGGGCACGTGCAACACACCTCGCCGCGGGCACGTGAGCATGGTGCCGGGGCAGGTATCGCCGGTGAATCAGATAAGTCCTAGATGGCCTGCCGCAATCCAGCGTCGGATCAATGCATGAGCCGCTGCAGATACGTCACCACGTCCTCCTCCGGGAGGAAGGTGAGCACATCGTCGAGCTTCAGGCCGTACTTGCGCTTGATGCCCATGAATTCGGTCTTGGCCAGCGCCATGCGCTGTTCCGGATTCAGCTGGGCGAGTTCGTCGCGCGACAGCGGCGCCGAAGGCTTGCGGTCGACGGCTGCGAGTTCTTCCTGGAACTGACGCCAGATGTCGTCAGAAATGCGAGTGGGCATTGCTGCGGAAATTCTCATCGAGAGGGAGGGAAGGGAAGAGCCACATCAGCGGATGTTATCGATGGATGATGGCCTGGGCGCCGCGCACCAGGATGCCGCTGCGCGACTCGCCCGGATGCTCGGCGACATAGCGGTCGATCATCTTGAGCAGCGGCTCCGGCACCGTGATGTTTACGCGGACGGCTTTCGCCGTGAGCCTGGACGTATCCACATCGATGACGTGCCAGACCCACCTGGCCGGCGGGAAATGCTTGGGGCCGCCTTTGGGATCCTTCCCGGAAACCAGGTCGGCAACATTCGACGCGTCGGGAAAATCCTTTCCTTCGTTCACCATGTCTTCGATCGCGAACAGAATGGCCTCTTCGGCATTCCGCAGCGCTTCGTCCAGCGTGTCGCCAGCGCTGAATACGCCGGGAAAGTCCGGAACGACGACGCCGAAGGCGGTCTTATCGTTGCCGGTTTCGATGACGACGGGATAACGCATGGGTACCTCTTACCGGTTTCAACATCCGGCTTGTTTCAGTATCGCAGCGACCAATCCCTTGCCCAGGTCCTTCTTGGGGTGGGGAATGATCACCGTAATGTTGGCCGCATTGCGGAGCTTATGGTGACTGCCGCGAATGCCGATGACAGCGAAGCCTCTGGACTTGAGGAGTTTGAGCGGGTCGGCACTGTTCATGGATTTATACACACGTAGTGTGTATTGGTCAACGGATGGGGACGAGGATCGAGCAGGCTAGAGGGAAGGGCCGATCGATCCGCGCCACAAGCCGTTCTTTTGGGCTTGTGCTTACGTTGTCCTGGAACAGGCCGCGGTCGTGCAGGAATGGCGGCGTGACATTGGGATATGCCGAAGGCATCCGCGCATTCCCACGCCCCATGAAATCGACGACCGGGCTTCCGGTTCCAGCGTGCGATGACGCCAGGCGTTGCCGAATGCACCGCTTGGTTATCGCGCGGATACGAGACACAGGCATGCCACACCGCTCATGGATTGAGCGATCGAGTTTTCAGCAAGTGTGGGAGTTTTTAGCGCGGCTGCTTCGGCGTAACGCTGGAAAGCCGCTTGAAAATGGTGGCCGAGGACGGAATCGAACCGCCGACACGGGGATTTTCAATCCCCTGCTCTACCAACTGAGCTACTCGGCCAGAGTGCGAATGACCGCGACGGTCATCGGTACTGCGTGGAGCCGCGCATTAAACCGGAGTTCGCACCAGCCGTCAAGAATCCTGCTCCGGTGCGACATAGCCTTCCGGCCGCGCCACGTCGCCGCCGAACAGGAATTTCTCCATTTCCTCGCCGAGGAACTTGCGCGCCTTCGGATCCAGCGGATTGAGCCGGTATTCGTTGATCAGCATGGTCTGGTGCGCCAGCCATTCCTGCCAGGCCGGCTTGGAAATCTCCGCGTAGATGCGCTGGCCGAGCGCGCCGGGCCAGGGGGCGAAGTCCAGGCCTTCGGCCTCGATGCCGAGCTTGGCGCAGCGGACGGTACGGCTCATGCGGGATTCCTCTAGAGACTCAGCAGCAGGGTGCGCACGGGGGCGGGCAGGCCCAGCGCGGCGAGGTCGCCGGGGTCGCACCAGCGCAGCGCGGGATTATCGGCGATCGCCCGGTGCGCTGTCGCGCCGTCGAACAGCAGCGGCTCGACCTGCAGGCGGTAATGGCTGAACACATGCACGAACGGAACGAGCGCCTGCGCATCGTCGATGCGCGCCAGCTGCTGCGCCTTGCGCCATGCGTCCTCGGTGCCCGTGGCTTCGGGCAGGCTCCACAGGCCGGCCCATACCCCTTGCGGTCCACGGCGCTCCAGCAGCACGCGCTTGCCGGTATCGCGCAGCAGCAGCATCACGGTGGAGCGCGTCGGCACGGTCTTGCCGGGCTTCGCGCTGGGTAGTTGCGCGGTGAGGCCATCGCGTTGCGCGACACAGTCCGCGGCGACGGGGCATTCCGCGCATTTCGGCTTGGAGCGCACGCACACCGTGGCGCCGAGATCCATGATCGCCTGGGTGTAATCGGCGACGCGCGCCGTAGGCGTATAGGCGTCGGCATGCCGCCACAGTTCCTTCTCGATCGCACTCTGGCCGGGATGGCCATGGATGCCGAGATGGCGCGTCAGCACGCGCTTCACATTGCCGTCGAGGATGGGCAAGCGCAGCCCATGCGCCTGCGCCAGGATCGCGCCCGCGGTGGAGCGGCCGATGCCGGGCAGGGCGGCCAGCGCCTCGAACTCGCGCGGCAGCTCGCCGCCGTGCTGCTCCACGCACAACTGCGCGGCCCGATGCAGGAAGCGCGCGCGGCGGTAGTAGCCCAGGCCGGACCACAGCGCGAGCACGGTGTCCTCTTCGGCCGCCGCAAGGTCGCGCAGCGTGGGCAGCGCGCCGACGAAGCGCTGGAAGTACGGGATCACCGTGCTCACCTGGGTCTGCTGCAGCATCACTTCGGACAACCACACGCGGTACGCATCGCGCGGATGCTGCCAGGGCAGGTCGTGGCGGCCATGGCGGTCGAACCACGCCAGCAGCCGGGTGGCGAAATCGTGCTTGACGGGTTGGCTCATTTCGGTGCGCGGGGCGTGGCGGTCTTGCTGTCGGCGGGCGTGGCCGCGGATGTCGCGGGCGCGACGCCGGCCTTGATGCTCAGGCCTTCGATGCTGATGCCGCCGGTTTCGAGCTTGGCGATCTCGGCGGTGCCGGTGCCGGGCGGCACGCTGAGGTGCGGATCCTGCGGATGGTTGAGCTGCGACCACCAGTCGGCCAGCGCCAGCGGCGGCAGGCGCAGATCGGCGTGATTGCCCGGGCCGTCGAGCTTGATCCCCAGCAGCAGCGGATCGACCTGGTTGGCCGGGGTCAGCACCAGCGAGGTGTCGTAGACGCCGGCCTCGGCGTGGTCGAGCTTGCCGCGCAGGCGCAGCGAGGCATCGGCGGCGCCGTGCCAGTGCGCCTCGCCGGCGAGCTGCAGGGTCAGCGTGCTGCCCTGCGAGAAATGCACGCCGATGGCGTCCAGCTGCAGCGTGTCGCCCTTCAACCGCGGCGTCGCGGACAGATCCAGCTGCAAGGGTTCGCCCGCGGCGTCCTTGGCGGAAATCGACAGCGGGAACGGCTGGCCGGAAATCAGGCTGCCGGCGTCGAGCGAGACGTCGCCCAGCAGCAGTTCGTTGCCGCGCACCAGGCTGCCGCGGGTAACCCGCACGCCGGCGTCGATGCGCGGGATCTGCGGCGGCTCGCTTGCGTTGCGCGGCGGCAGGCTGGCCAGCCAGGCTTCCAGGGCGTCCAGGTCCATGCGCGGCGAATCGATCTCCAGTCGCGAAATCGCCGTCTCCTTGCCCAGCAGCGCGCGCCACGGCAGCTGCAGGCGGCCGCGTGCGGCGAGCAGGATCGGCATGCCCGCGCCCTTGGCGCTGAGGGTCAGTCCCTGCAGCTCCAGCGCGGGGCGCGGGAACAGGGTGGGGCTGGCCGGGCTGGCCAGGTTGAGTACCAGGCCGGCATTGCTGGCCTCGCGCTGCAGCAGTGCGGTGAAGCGGTCCGGCTGCAGCAGCAGATAGAGCGAGACCACCAGCGTGAGCAGGGCGGCGAGCGCCGCGCCTGCGATGCTCCAGAGGGCGATGCGCAGCCAGCGCGGCAGGCTCACTCGCAGTCGCATGGCCGGGACATTCCTCAGGCTCCGATGTCCGCCGGCAGCAGGCCGTCCACATAAGCCTCCGCCTCGAACACGCGCAGGTCCGTGGCGCTCTCGCCCAGGCCGACGTAGCGGATCGGCAGGCCGAACTCGCGCGCCAGCGCGAACACCACGCCGCCCTTGGCGGTGCCGTCCAGCTTGGTCACCACCAGTCCTGTCACGCCCACGATCTGGCGGAACTGGCGCACCTGGCTGACCGCGTTCTGGCCGGTGGTGCCGTCGATCACCATCAACACTTCGTGCGGCGCCTCGGCATCGATCTTCTTCAGCACGCGGGCGATCTTGCCCAGCTCGTCCATCAGGCCGCCCTGGGTATGCAGGCGGCCGGCGGTGTCGGCGATCAGCACGTCGGCGCCGCGCGAGCGGGCCGCCTGCAGCGCGTCGAAGATCACGCTGGCCGAATCCGCGTCCTGGCCCTGCGCGATCACCGGCACGCTGTTGCGCGCGCCCCAGGTCTTGAGCTGTTCCACCGCGGCTGCGCGGAAGGTGTCGCCGGCGGCGAGCATCACCGCGCGGTTCTCGTCGCGGTAGCGGCGCGCCAGCTTGCCGATGGTGGTGGTCTTGCCCACGCCATTGATGCCGACGGTGAGCACGACGTAGGGCTTGCGGCCGCTGACGTCGAGCGGCCGCTGCACGGGGGCCAGCAGCATCACCAGTTCCTTGCGCAGGGCGGCCAGCAGCGCGGCGGCGTCGGCGAACTCGCGCTTGTGCATGCGCTTGCGCAGGTCTTCGACCAGCGAAGTGCTGGCCTCGATGCCGACGTCGGCGGTGATCAGGGTGGTTTCCAGCTCGTCCAGCAGCGCGTCGTCGAGCTTGGGATTGCGGCTGAACAGCGAGCTCAGGCCGCGCGCGAAGGAGCTGCCGGACAGGCGCTCGCGCCAGCTGCGCCTGGCCGGGGCCGCTGCGGCGGCCGGGACTTCAAAGGGTTGCTCTTCGGTCTGGGCTTCGGCCGGCGGCGAGGCTTCCGACAGCGCTTCGCCGAGCGCGGGGTTGTCCAGCGAAGCGGCATCCGCGTCGTGCGGCATGTCCGCCGCCGGGAGCTCCGCCGGAACGGGCGCGGCCTCGCCGGCCGGCGGCTGCGGTGGCGTCTCGGCGGGTTTCTTCTTCCAGAACTTGAGCATTGCGTTGGGGATTCGAAGACAATGCCGCCCATGCTACCACCCCGGACTTTTCCTCCCCGACTCCCAGCCACCGCCCGGCAGGTCCTGGCGCGGCGGCGGTTCATATGAGCGGCGCATCCGGGCGCATCCGCATCATCGGCGGCACCTTGCGCAATTCGCGCCTCGACGTGCCCGACCTGCCTGGCCTGCGCCCCACCGCCGAGCGCGTGCGCGAGACCCTGTTCAACTGGCTGGCGCCGGTGATCGCCGGCGCGCAATGCCTGGACCTGTGCGCGGGCACCGGCGCGCTCGGCATCGAGGCGCTCTCGCGCGGCGCCGGGCGCACGCAATTCGTCGAACGCGATCCGCGTGCCGCGCAGGCCTTGCGCGACAACCTCGTCCGGCTGAAGGCAGCCGGCGGCGAGGTGGCGACCGCGGATGCCGGCGCCTATCTGCACGGCGCCGCGCGTCCGTACGGCGTGGTCTTCCTCGATCCGCCGTTCGCGCTCGAACTGTGGGAGGCGCTGGCACGGCGGCTGGAAGAGGGCGGCTGGCTGGCGCCGTCGGCGTGGATCTACGTCGAATCGCCGCGCGGCAAGGCGCTGGCGCTGCCGCCCGCCTGGCGTCTGCACCGCGAGGGACAGGCCGGCGAAGTGCGCTACGCGCTGCATCGCCGGGTGGCCTGACGCGGACTAGGCGTGGCCGGCGCACGGCTCTAAGCTACCGGTCCTTTTCGCCGCAGCGCCGAAGCCCACGTGAATCCGCCGGTCAATACGCGTCTCGCCGTCTATCCGGGCACCTTCGATCCGATCACCAACGGGCATGCCGACCTGGTCGCGCGCGCCGCGCCGCTGTTCGAGCGCGTGGTGGTGGCCGTGGCCGAGAGCCAGAACAAGGGCGGCAAAGGCCCGGGCTTCAGCCTCAACGAACGCATCGCGCTGGCGCGGCTGGCCCTGGCCGACCTGCGCAACGTGGAGGTGCGCGGCTTCGACTGCCTGCTGGCGGACTTCGTGCGCGAGATCCACGCCGGCGTGATCATCCGCGGCCTGCGCGCGGTGTCGGATTTCGAATACGAATTCCAGCTGGCCAGCATGAACCGCCACCTGATCCCCGGCGTGGAAACGCTGTTCCTCACCCCGGCCGAGCAGTACAGCTTCATCTCCTCCTCGCTGGTGCGCGAGATCGGCCGCCTCGGCGGCGACATCTCCGGCTTCGTGCATCCGGCCGTGCAGCAGGCGATGCGCCAGCGCCGCATCTGAGGGCGCTGTAGTTTGCCGGGGCCGCTCGTGTATGCTCCCGGCCATCCTGCGGACAGGACAGGCATGCCGTGCCGGCTCCCGTCGGCGGCGCCGGAGGGTCCCGTCCTGCGGGGATCCACGTCCAGACTTCCAAAGACTTCCAGGGTGACCACCATGTACAAGTACGCACTCCTTGCCGCCATCGCGCTCGGCTCGCTGGCGCTCGCCGGCTGCAACAAGGGCGAAGACGAAAATGCCGGCCAGGCCACCGCGCAGGCCGCGCAGGTGTCCAAGCCGACGGATCCGAACGACGCCAAGGCATGGAACTCGTACCTCGGCCAGATCGTGCAGAAGAACATGCAGGGCATGACCGCCGATCGCCCGTACCCCTACCTGGTCAACGCCGGCGACAGCGACGACGACAAGGCCAAGCGCGACCGCCAGCTCTCGAACGTGCAGGACACCGTGGCCCGCGGCGTGCTGCCGGGCAACATGCTGGTGTTCGCCGGTCCCGAGTCGGCCAAGACCGCCGACCTGATCATCGAAGCCTTCAAGGATGCCAAGCCGGGCTCGTTCAAGGACGTGATCGTGCTGTTCATCGGCGACAAGGCCGACCAGGAGCGCGTGACCACCGCGCTGCAGCCGACCGGCGCCAACCTGCGCTTCGTGGCGATGTAAGCCAAGGCAGTCCGTCCCGCTGCAAGAACCCGCGGCGTGCGAGCGCCGCGGGTTTTTTTATGGGGCGAAAGCGCCGGCCGGCGGCCGATTGTTGCGCCGCGGCAACCGGCGTTACCGTGTAAACTCGGCCGATGTCCCTGAAAATCCTCGACACCTGCGTCAATTGCGACGTCTGCGAACCGGTCTGTCCGAACAAGGCTATCTCGCTGGGCGAGGAGTACTACGTGATCGATCCGGCGTTGTGCACGGAGTGCGTAGGGCATCATGACGAACCGCAGTGCATCGAAGTGTGTCCGGTCGAATGCATCCTGGTCGACCCGGAGCACACCGAGACGCGCGACCAGCTCGAACTCAAGTACCGCCAGTTGATGAAAGAGGGGCAGGCATGAGGTTTTTGGTGAAGTTGCCGGCGCTGCGCGCCCGCGCCGTGCTGTTGGGCCTGCTGCTGGTCAGTGGTGCCGCCTGTGCTGACAGTCCGCGTACCGTTCCCGCTGCAGCCAAGGCCGCGACCGCCCAGAAGGGCCCGGGCAAGGCCGCCATCGCCAGCGCCAACTTCCACGCCACCGAGGCCGGCCTCGAAGTGATCGCCAAGGGCGGCAATGCGTTCGACGCGGCGATCGCCGTGGCGGCCACGCTGTCGGTGGTCGAGCCGGAAAGCTCCGGCATCGGCGGCGGCTTCATGGCGGTGCTGCATCGCGCCGCCGACGGCAAGCAGATCTTCATCGACGCGCGCGAGACCGCGCCGGCCGCGGTGAACGCCAAGGATTATCTCGCTGCCGACGGCTCGCCCAACCGCGACGCCGCGCTCAACGGTCCGCTCTCCGCCGGCATCCCCGGCGAGCCGGCCGGCCTGGCCTGGCTAGCGAAGCACTACGGCAAGCTGCCGCTGAAGGAGTCGCTGGCCCCGGCCGTGCGCATCGCGCGCGATGGCTTCGAACCGGACAGCCGCCTGCTCAACGCGATCGAGGAACGCCAGAAGGACATCCAGCGCTGGCCCGCCTCGGTGGCCAAGTTCCTGCCCGGCGGCAAGCTGCCGGCCAAGGGCGAGACCTGGCGCGATCCCGGCCAGGCCCGCACGCTGGAGCTGCTCGGCGAGCAGGGCCACGACGGCTTCTATCGCGGCGAGGTCGCGCAGAAGCTGGTCGCCGCCGTGCAGGCCGCCGGCGGCCACTGGACCGCCAAGGACCTGGAGAGTTACCAGGTCAAGGAGCGCGCGCCGATCGTGGTCGACTACCGCGGCTACCGCATCGTCACCGCGCCGCCGCCGTCCTCGGGCGGCGTGGCCGTGGCCGAGATCCTCAATATTCTTTCCGGCTTCGACCTCACCAAGCTGGACGACGCGCACCGCACCCACCTGGTGATCGAGGCGATGCGCCGCGCCTTCCGCGACCACAACGATTACCTTGGCGATCCGGACTTCGTGAAGATGCCGCTGGACATGCTGCTGTCGCCGTACTACGCGGCCGGCCTGCGCCAGACCATCCTGCCGGACAAGGCCACGCCCTCGGCAATGCTGCCGGCCAGCACCGGCGTCGATCCGGGCATGCACACCACGCATTTCTCGGTGATCGACCGCGAGGGCAACATCGTCTCGATCACGCTGACGGTGAACTACACGCTAGGTTCCACCTTCGTCGCCGACGGCACCGGCGTGCTGCTCAACGACGAGATGGACGACTTCGCCCTGGTGCCGGACAAGCCCAATGTCTATGGCCTGCTCGGCAGTGCGGCGAATGCGCCGGCGCCGGGCAAGCGCATGCTGTCGTCGATGACGCCCAGCATCGTGTTCGGCGCCGACCGCGTCGGCGTGATCGGCTCGCCCGGCGGCTCCACCATCATCACCCAGGTGCTGGAAGGCATCATGGCCTTCATCGACGGCAAGGACGCGCTCGGCATCGCCGGACAGAAGCGCTTCCACCACCAGTACATGCCGGACCGCGTCGACGTCGAGGATGGCGCATTCGACGCCGCCACCACCGACGCGCTGGCCCGCATGGGCTATACGCTCAAGCAGCGCTCGCCCTGGGGCTATATGAACGTGGTCACCTGGGACCTGAAGAACGGCAGGCTCGACGCGGCCAGCGATCCGCGCCGCCCGTCTGGGTTGGGCAAGGTGCAGTAAGCAGATTGCCGGTGCGCTGCAAGGGGGCGTACCGGCGCCACGAGACAAGTTGTAGGGCAGGGGATTCCCATGCAGTTGTGGTCGATCACCGGTAATTCTCAGCAGCTGGACGGCGGCGCGATGTTCGGCAACGCGCCGAAAGCATTGTGGTCGCGCTGGATCGCGCCAGACGAACAGAACCGCATCCCGCTCGCCTGCCGCTGCCTGCTGGCCAAGGATCTCGACGGCCGCAACGTGCTGTTCGAGACCGGCATCGGCGCCTTCTTCGAGCCCGCCCTGCGCGAACGCTACGGCGTGGTGGAAGAGCGCCACGTGCTGCTCGAGTCGCTGGCGCAGGCTGGTCTCTCGCACGAGGACATCGACGTGGTGGTGCTCTCGCACCTGCACTTCGACCACGCCGGCGGCCTGCTCGCCGCGTGGGAAGAAGGCGAGCCGCCGGGCCTGCTGTTCCCCAAGGCCACCTACGTGGTCGGCGCCGGGCACTGGCGCCGCGCGCAGCAGCCGCATCCGCGCGACCGCGCTTCATTCATTCCCGAGCTGCAGGCACTGCTGGAAGACAGCGGGCGGCTGGAACTGGTCGACGGCGAATACGCCAAGGCGCTGGGCCGCTCCGTGCGCTTCAGCTATTCGGACGGCCATACGCCCGGACTGATGCTGGCCGAAGTGGGCGGTGTGGTGTTCTGTGCCGACCTGATCCCGGGGCGCTCTTGGGTGCACCTGCCGATCACCATGGGCTACGACCGTTTTCCCGAGGCGCTGATCGAAGAGAAGCGGACGTTCCTGGAAGACAAGCTCGCCCGCGGCATCGAACTGTTCTTCACCCACGACCACGACTGCGCCCTGGCGCGCGTGGTGCGCGACGAGCGCGGCCGCTACGGCACCGCCGACGAGCGACGCGACGTCGCCGGGCTGGTGCGGCCATGAGCGCGCGGCAGTGGCTGGCCGGCCTTGCCGGCGCCGTGCTGGTGCTGGCCGGCCTGGGGCTGGTGGCGATGACCGAGCAGGCCGCGGTCGAGCACAACGTCGCGGCCGAGCGCCACGGCGGGCAGGTGCTGGACGTGCAGGGCGATACGCGTCCGGACATCGGCAAGCACCGCTACATGGTCCGCGTCAGCGGCAAGCTCAACGTGGTGGATGCGCCGCTGGATCCCGAGTTCAACCAGCGCATGTCCACGCCGGTGCTGATCCGCCACGTGGAAATGTTCCAGTGGCGCGAAGTGCGCGTCGGCAGCGACGTGCACTACGAGCAGGACTGGGTGGACCGCCCGATCGACGCCAGCCGTTTCGAGAAGCCGGCCGGCCACGCCAATCCCGGCGCCTTTCCGATCCAGGGCAAGCAGTTCGATGCCGGCCTGGTGAGGATCGGCGGCTATGCGCTGGCCCCGGCGCTGCTGCATGCCTTGCCCGGCGGCGACCTGGTCGGTCCGGACCTGAAGACGCTGCCGGCCAATCTCGCCGCCAGCTTCGCCAGCCACGGCGACTACCTGCTCACCAGCGCCAACCCCGAACATCCGCGCCTGGGCGACCTGCGCGTCAGCTGGGAAGCCGTGCCGGTGCAGGTGCTCACCGTGTTCGCGCGCCCGCAGGGCGACCTGCTGGTGCCCGCCAGCGATGCCGCGGACGGCAAGGGCTACGACGTGCAGGTCGGCGACCGCCGCCTGGTCGACGTGCTGCCGGACGTGCCGGAACCGCCGGTATTCGCCGTCGCGCGCCGCGTGCTCGCCGTGCTGCTGGTGAGCCTGGGCGTGTTCCTGCTGCTGCGCAGCCGCATGTCCGATCACCACGCGCCGCTGATCGCGCTGGGCGCGGGCCTGCTGCTGGCCGGCGCGGTGGCCGGCGTGATGTGGCTGGGCAAGGACCTGCAGGCCAGCGCCTACTGGTTCGTGCTGGCGGTGGCGGGGCTGGCCGTGGTGGTGTGGCGCCTGCACGCGAGGGCGGCTCATCACTGATCCCAAGTCGCTGACGCGAACCAGGCCTGATGGGAATCAAGGAATGACCGAGCAAGTGGATGTGCTGGTGGTCGGCGGCGGCATCAACGGCACCGGCATCGCGCGCGATGCGGTGGGGCGCGGCCTCAGTGTCTGGCTGTGCGAGCAGGACGACCTGGCGTCGCACACCTCCAGCGCCAGCACCAAGCTGATTCACGGCGGCCTGCGCTATCTGGAGCAGTTCGAGTTCGCCCTGGTCGGCAAGGCGCTGGCCGAGCGCGAAATCCTGCTGCGCGTCGCGCCGCACATCATCTGGCCGCTGCGCTTCGTGCTGCCGCACCAGTCGCATCTGCGGCCGGCCTGGATGATCCGGCTTGGCCTGTTCCTCTACGATCATCTGCAGCGCGGCCGCCGCAGCCTGCCCGGCTCGCGCCGCGTGCGCCTGTCGAGGCATGCGGTCGGGCAGCCGCTGCGCGACGAGTTCCCGATCGGCTTCGTCTACTCCGATGCCTGGGTACAGGACGCGCGCCTGGTAGTGCTCAACGCGATGGACGCGGTGCAGCGCGGCGCGCGCGTGATGACGCATACGCGCTGCGTCAGCGCCCGGCGTAGCGGCGAGCGCTGGCTGGCTCGCCTGCAGAGTTCGAACGGCCAGGTCACCGAAGTGGCGGCGCGCGCCCTGGTCAATGCCACCGGGCCGTGGGCGGTCGATTTCCTCGACGAAGTCGCCGCCGAAGGCCACGACCACGGCCTGCGCCTGGTCAAGGGCAGCCATATCGTGGTGCCCCGGCTGTACGACCATCGCTATGCGTACATCTTCCAGCAACCTGACCGGCGCATCGTGTTCGCCATTCCCTACGAGCGCGAGTTCACCCTGATCGGGACCACCGACGTCGAATACCGCGGCGACCCCGCGCATCCGCGCATCGATACGCAGGAGACCGCGTATCTGTGCGATGCCGTCAATCGCTATTTCAAGCGCGGTATCGTGCCCGCCGACGTAGTGTGGAGCTACAGCGGCGTGCGCCCCTTGCTTGACGACGACAGCGGCAAGGCCTCGGAAGTGACGCGCGATTACCTGCTCGAGCTCGAACAGGCCAGGGGCGCGCCGCTGCTCAATGTGTTCGGCGGCAAGCTCACCACCTTCCGCAAGCTGGCCGAGGAGGCAGTGGACCGGCTCGCGCCCCTGCTCGGCAACCGGGAGCCGGCCTGGACCGGCAAGGGCCATCCCTTGCCCGGCGGCGATATCCAGGACCCCGGACGGCTCGCCGAACAGCTGCGCGCCACGCGTCCATGGCTGGGCGAGGCGATGGCGTGGCGGCTGGCGCATACCTACGGCAGCCAGTCGGTGCGCGTGCTCGGCGATGCTGCTTCATTGACCGGACTCGGCGAGCACTTCGGCGCCGATCTCTACGCCAGCGAAGTGGATTACCTGCGCCGCTACGAATGGGCGGGCAGCGCCGAGGATGTGCTGTGGCGGCGGACCAAGCTGGGCCTGCATATCGGCGGGGAAGGCGCGGCGCGCCTGGCGGCCTATTTCGCCAAGGCTGCCGGCGCGGACTGAGGTTTCGATACACGCACCGGGCGCGGGCGCCGCGGTGCCATCCAGGAGAGGGCAGGCATGCGGCAAGCGATCGGTGAATTGATTTCGGAAGCGCTGGCGATGTTCATCATCATCGGCCTGGGCGACTCGGTCGCCTGCATGTACGTGCTGTACGACCCCAGTCCCTACCAGAACGCCTACTGGGGCGTGTGCATCGCCTGGGGCCTGGCGGTGACGATCGCCATCTACGCGACGGCCTCGATCTCCGGCACCCATGCCAACCCGGCGGTGACCTTGGCGCTGGCGATTTTCCGTGGTTTTCCGTGGAAGAAGGTATTGCCGTACACGGTCGCGCAGGTGATCGGTGCCTTCCTCGGCGCGGCCATCGTCTACGTGCTGTTCGGTCCGGTGATCGACCACTACAACCAGGCCCACGGCCTGACTCGCGAAGCGGGCGGCGCGGCGGGCGTGTTCTTCACCCATCCGGGCCTGGCGGTCACGCCGATGCATGCGCTGCTGGACCAGGTGATCCTGACCGCCTTCCTGCTGTTCGGCATCTTCGCCATCACCGAGCGCTTCAACGAGATGGCGCCGGGCGCCAACTCCGGTGCGCTGATGATCGGCCTGCTGGTCGCCACCATCGGCGCCTGCATGGGTTATCTCGAAGCCTGGGCGATCAATCCCGCGCGCGACTTCGGCCCGCGGCTGTTCGCTTTCTTCGCCGGTTGGGGCCAGTCCGCCCTGCCCAGTCCGGACAACTACTGGTGGATACCCATCGTCGGTCCGCTGATCGGCGGCGTGGTCGGTGCCGGTGCCTATCAGTTGCTGGTGCATCCCTTCCTGCCGGCCCGCCTGCGCGAGCTGGAGGCGGCGCGCATGGCCCAGGCCAAGGGCGAGCCGGCTGCTCCTTCCAACCCTGCGGCCTGAGCGAGGCGCTTCATGGACAAGACCTACATCCTGGCGATCGACCAGGGCACGACCAGCTCGCGCGCCATCCTGTTCGATCATGACGGCCATATCGTCGGCACGGCGCAGCGCGAATTCCCGCAGGTATTTCCGCAGCCCGGCTGGGTGGAACACAACCCGCGCGAAATCATGACCAGCGTGCTGGTGACCATGACCGAGGCGATCAACCAGGCCGGGGTGGATCCCGCGCGCATCGCCGGCATCGGCATTACCAACCAGCGCGAGACCGCGGTGGTGTGGGACCGCGAGACCGGCCAGCCGATCCACAACGCCATCGTGTGGCAGTCGCGCCAGACTTCCGAGATCTGCACGCGGCTGCAGCAAGAAGGCTACGACGAGCTGGTGCGCGGCAAGACCGGCCTGCTGATCGATGCGTACTTTTCCGGCACCAAGGTGCGCTGGATCCTCGACCACGTCGACGGCGCGCAGGCACGCGCCGAGCGCGGCGAGCTGCTGTTCGGCACCATCGATACCTGGCTGATCTGGAACCTCACCGGCGGCAAGGTGCATGTCACCGATTACACCAATGCCTCGCGCACCCTGATCTACGACATCTACAAACAGCAATGGGACGACGAGCTGCTGAAGATGCTCGACATCCCGCGCGCGATGCTGCCGGAGGTGAAGTCTTCCAGCGAGATCTACGGGCAGACGTTACCTAAGCATTTCTTCGGCCGCGAAGTGCCGATCGCCGGTATCGCCGGCGACCAGCAGGCGGCGCTGTTCGGCCAGGCCTGCTTCGAACCGGGCCTGGCCAAGAACACCTACGGCACCGGCTGCTTCATGCTGATGAACACCGGCGAGAAAGCCGTGCCGTCGAAGAACGGCCTGCTCACCACCATCGCCTGGGGCATCGACGGCAAGGTCGAGTACGCGCTCGAAGGCAGCATCTTCGTCGCCGGCTCGGTGATCCAGTGGCTGCGCGACGGCCTGCGCATGCTGGGCAAGGCCAGCGACTCGCAGGATTACGCCGAGCGCGCGCGCGACAGCGACGGCGTGTACTTCGTGCCGGCGTTCGTCGGCCTTGGCGCGCCGTATTGGCGCAGCGACGTGCGTGGCGCGGTGTTTGGCCTGTCGCGCGGCACCACGAAAGAGCAGTTCATCCGCGCCGCGCTGGAATCGATGGCTTACCAGACGCGCGATGTGCTCGAAGCGATGCAGAACGACGCCGGTATCGAATTGAAGGAACTGCGCGCCGACGGCGGTGCGATCGCCAACGATTTCATGGCGCAGTTCCAGGCCGACATCCTCGACGTGACCCTGCTGCGGCCGAAGGTGCAGGAGACGACCGCGCAGGGCGCGGCGTATCTGGCTGGCTTGGCGGTGGGCTTCTGGCAGAGCCGCGAGGAGATCGCCCGGCGCTGGGCGGTGGACCGGGAGTTCAAGCCGTCGATGGCGCAGGAGAAGCGCGAGAAGCTCTATGGCGGCTGGAAGAAGGCGGTGCGGGCGACGATGGAGTTCACGCCGGACTGATCAGGGCCTCAACCCCTCAAGTCAGAATCCTTCTCCCACCGGGAGCACGCGGGGAGGGCACATGGATGTGCCCTGCTTTGAGGAGCGAGGAAGGTGGCGGCAGCCGGATGAGGGTGCGGCCGGAGCGGTGCACATCACCCTTGCACTCCGCCCGTACCCTCACCCCAACCCCTCTCCCGAAGGGAGAGGGGCTCTAATCTCAATGCGGCTTCTGCTCCGCAAACGAATGCACATGGTCCGCCCAGCGGATCGCCTCCAGATACGCCGCCGCCATGCGCCGGATATGCTGCGGCGAGGCTTCGCCGCCGCGCAGCTCGCCGGCTTCCCAGCGCTGCACCTGGTCCACCAGCGGCGCGAACGGCCCCTGCTGGTCCAGCAGCGCCGAGCGGATGTCCGGCGCCAGCGGCAGATGCTGCAGCAGCAGTTCCATCGGCGCGCACATCAGGCTTTCCAGCAGGGAGAACAGGCCGGTGGTGAAGGCCATCTCGCGCTGCTCGCGCGACAGGTTCTGCGCCAGCTGTTCGCACATGTGGGCGCGGATCAGCGCGGCGCGCAGCAGCTCCGGCGGCCGGTCGTCCATGCCGCTGAGCGCCATGGTGCTGATCCAGTTGCGCATGCGGGTGAGGCCGAAGAAGATCGCCGCCTGCTCCACCGACTTCAGCTGGCGCGGCAGCGCGAAATAAGCCGAATTCACGCAGCCCAGCAGCTTGTAGCTGAGGATCACGTCGTTGCGGATGATCTGGCCGAGTTCCACCGGGCCGTTGCCTTCCTCGTCCAGCGCGCGCAGCAGGCGCAGCACGCTGAGCCGGTTGGCGCTGAGCACCGGCATGTCCACTTTCTCGGGACGCAGCAGATACGGCCCCTGGACGCCGGCGAACGGCAGGCCCATGCAGCGGTTGCAGGTGTCGTGGTCGTTCACATGGCCGGCCACCACGTGCAGGCCGCGCGCGTGCAGCGCCTCGCAGCGCTCGCGCAGCGCGGCTTCGCCCAGGCGGCTGGCATCCAGGCGCACGTAGCGCGAGAGATCCAGCAGCACGCGCAGCTCGTCGTCGCCGGGCAGGTCGCCGGCGTCGCCTTCGAGATCGAGCAGCAGGGCGCAGCCGCGCGCCGACAGCTGGCGCAGGCGCTCGAGCAGCAGCACGTCGTGAATGGCGCGCGGCGACACCACCAGGCCGATGCGCGGATGGCGCAGCACCTGGTCGGCCTGTTCCAGCACCAGCTCGCGCGGCAGGCGCACGAACACGCGGTTGCCGCGCGCCCACTGGGTGACCGAGCCGTCGATGATGGTGGAGAGCAGGCGATGGCCGAGCGCGCTTTCGCCCTCGCCGTCTTCCTGCAGCAGCAGCTCGTACGCCATCAGCTGGCGGTCGCGGTCGAGCATCGGGATGCGCACCACCGGCAGCGGCGAGCTGGCGGCGGTACCGGCCAGGGCGGCGGCGTGGGCTTGGGCGGCTTCTACAGCGGTATCGGTCATGGACACGTCGGCCAGCGATGGACCTGCAAGGCAGGGCCGTGGATTTCGCCCGCCATACGCGGCGGGTCCTTCAGAAGGGGCTGTTCAAGTTCAGGCTTCCGCCAGCGACAGCGAGCGGTGGTCGATGCGAAGGGTGCCGCCCGGGCCGTACACGCCCGATTCGGCGCCACCGGTCAGTACCGCCAGGGCCTGGCGCACCTGGCGCAGGCGCTGCCCGACGATCTGGCCATTGCTCTGGTTGGCGTGCCGGCAGTCGGCGAGCGTGCTCATCACGCCTTCCCAGGCCGCGCGCTGCGCGGGCGTGGTGGCGGCGACGGCGCGCGCCAGCTGCTGGCGTTCGGCATCCAGTTGTTCAAGGCGATCCAGCTGCGCCTGCTTGTCCTGGCCGGCGAGATGCAGCGCGTCGGCGTCGGCTCGTTCCAGCGCGTCGCGTTCGGCGGCGAGCGCGGCGGTCAGCCGGGACGCGGCCTGGCGCATGTCGCCGAGTACGGCGTCGAATGCGTCGGCCATCTCGTGGCGCAGGTCGGCGCTCATGGCTTGCCGCTGAGCTGACCTTCGAGCGAGACCAGGCGGTCGGCGATCTTGCCGGCGTCGACGCGGTAGCTGCCGTCGGCCAGCGCCTGGCGGATCTGCTCCACCCGCTTGGTGTCGATGGCCGGGGCCTTGTCGCCTGCCGCCTCGGTCAGCGCGCGCGCCGAGTCGGTGAGCTTCACGCTGTCGTCCGCCTGGGCCGCGGGAGCGGTTTCGGTCGCCGGCTGGCTCGCCTGGGCCGGGCTGTTCTGGTTGCCCTTGGCCTGCGGGAGAACCGGCAATCCGTTCGAGGTAATGGTCGTGTTCATGGGGGTGTCCTTAAGGGCTTGTCGACCCTTCAAACCGGTTATCGGCGGCGGGCGGGTGAACTTTAGCGGGGGCGGGCAGGGTCATGGCAGGGCTTCCACCACGCCCGGGTCCCGCACCATGGCGTCCACGGTGCGGCCGGAGCTGTCGTTGCGCACGCGCAGGCGGGCGCCGGTGTCGCCACCGCCCAGCGCCACGCCGGCGGCGCGCACTTCGATGCCGTCCAGGCGGGCGATCAGCTGCACCCGGTCGCCCGCGCGCACGGTCTGGCGGCCGCCGAACGCCGCCGGCGCCAGCACCGCGCCGGCGCCCAGCGGGCGCGACAGCAGGCGGCCGGCGACCTGGTCCAGCTGGTCGATGTAGCCATAGCCCAGCCGGGTGATGTCGCGTTCCTCGCCGCGCACGTCGGCGGCGGTGACGCCGTCGCCGCGCTGCAGCGGCTTGTTCGCCACCAGCACGGCACGGAACAGCTGCAGCTTCACCGGCACCTGCATGCGCCAGCCGGTGCCGGGGCAGCGCACTTCCACGCTCATGCGCGGCGCGGCGCGTGCGCCATCGGGCAAAGAGGCCTGCCAGGGCTGCGCGCAGAGGGGCGGCTGCAGGCGCGTATCCGCCGGCTCGGCCTGGGCCACCACCCGGTTGCCCGGCTGGTCGAAATGCTGGCGCAGCCATTGCTCGGCCACCTGCCGCGGCTCGTCCGCCGCGGCGTGCGCCGTGCCCGCCGCGAGCAGCAGGAGCAGCAACCATGGATGCGCGCGCCGGTTCATGCCTCGGCTTGAGCCAGCAACTGGCCGAGCTGCTGATGGATGGCCTCGCGCTCGCGTTCGACCTGGTCGGACAGCTGCGCGGCCTGGGTGGTCTGGCCCTCGCCGATCAGCCGCACGAAGTTGTCGGCATGGCCGGACAGGCGTTGCCCGGCTTCGAGCAGAGTCGTCGCGGCCGGATGCCCGGCGCGCTGCGCGCCCAGGCGAACCAGGGCGCGGTCGAAGGCGGCGGTGTCGAACCAGCGGCGGTCCAGCGCGGCCGGTTCGTGCAGGGCCAGTTCCATCGCCTGACGCAGGCCCTGGATCGACTCGCGCAGGCTCAGGCTCAGGCTGGCCACCGACGGCGTGTCGACATGGTCCAGCCAGCCCAGGCACAGGCGATGCGACAGCACCGCGGCGCGGTCCAGCGATTCGGCCTGGCGGATCGCCTCCATGCTGCGCCGCTGCAGCGCGCCCAGGGTGGCCTGGGCGGCGGCGATGCGCGCGTTCTGCGCATCGCAACCCTGCTGCGAGCTATGCACGCGCGCGGCGATCGCGCGCAGCGTCTCGCCTTCGCGCTCCAGCGTGCCGGCGGTATGGCCGGCGCGGTCCTGCGCGCGCTCCAGGCGCTGCACGCCCTGGCGCACGTCGCCGTCCAGCTGTTGCGAGAAGGCGCCGATGGAGGCGGTCACCGCTTCGATCTCGTCGGTGGCCTGGGTGGTCTTCTCGGCCAGCTGCTTCACTTCGTCGGCGACGATGGCGAAGCCGCGGCCGGCCTCGCCCGCGCGCGCGGCCTCGATGGCGGCGTTGAGCGCGACCAGGTTGGTCTGGTGCGCGATCTCCTGCACGGTGGAGGTGAGCTTGCGGATCTGCGCGACCTGCTCGGCCAGCTTGCTCTGGTTGCGGTTCATCGCCGACAGCGCGCTGCGCAGCAGGCGCAGCTGGCCATCGAGTTCGGTGACGGTCTCGGCGCCGTGGCGGTTGTGCGCGGTGGCCTGCGCCACTTCCCCGGCGGCCTGCTGCAGGGCCGTCGAGATCCCGGCGCCTTGCTCCGTCAAGCGGCTGACGCTGTCGCGCGCCTCGCCGGTGGCCTGGTGCAGGGCTTCCTGGGCGCGCAGCACGGTCTGCGCCGTGCCCATGACCAGGCTCTGCTGTTCCACCGACTGCAGGGCGATGGCGGCCGGCTCGCGCGGCGCGAGGCGCGCCAGCAGCGGGGCCAGCGCCTCGGCCAGGCGCGGATGGCGGCGCGCGAGCTGCTCGACCCGCTGGGTGTCGCCGCTGGCGGCGGCCTGGGCAAGCTCGGCGAGGTGTTTGGCCGGGATGAGGGTCATGAGTGGAGCGGTCCTTGGGTCTACGCGTCTGCGTAGAGATCGTCTGGATGTGGCGGAACTTGAGGAAGCAAGGGGTGTGCCATGCCGGAGGCGAGCTGTCGGCCCGGTGTCTGCCGGCCGGGCCATAAAAAAAACGGCCGGAGCTTGCGCTCCGGCCGTTCTTCATGGATTCCGATCCGCCGTTTTCGGATCGGTTGCCATCTTTCAGTATGAACGCCACATCGGCCGGCTGTAGCCGTACGAGGCCACGGGGCTCCACGGCGAATACACCGGGCGCGGCTGGTAGTTCACCGGCCGCCACTGCGGGAAACCATAGGACGGGTAGCCGTAGCCATAGCCGTAGGACGGACGATTCAAGGCCGTATTACCGTAGGACGAAGCGCTCGAAGGCGAGTACCCATAGGACGATGACGAATACCCATAGGAGAGCTGGTTGAAGATCGAATTCAGCAGCTGCTGCACGAAGCTGTCCACGGATTCCTGACGGCTCGGCTTCGTTTCCTCGGCAGGCTTGGCCGGTTCCACCGGCTTCGTTTCCGCGACGGGCTTGGCCGGTTCGACCGGCTTTGTCTCCGCGACGGGCTTGGCGGGTTCGGCCGGCTTCGTCTCCGCGACGGGCTTGGCCGGTTCGGCCGGCTTCGTCTCCGCGACAGGCTTGGCGGGCTCGACCGGCTTCGTCTCCGAGACAGGCTTGGCCGGTTCGACCGGCTTCGGCTTCTCGGTTGTCGGCTCCGACCACGAGTTACGGCCCGGCACGCCTGCCGGCCGGGAACCGTTGTTGCCCTCGCTGATGATCGTGGAGAAATTGATGGCGGTATTGCGTCCGGCCGCAAACCACGCATCGCTGGTGGAACGGAACTCCTTGCCCTTGGTGCTGACATCGCGCTTCGCAGCGATGATGCCGTCGTTGGTCAGCGAGGTAGCCACGGCCAGCTGGATGTCGCGATCCGACTTCAACTCACCGCCGGCCTTGACATGCATCGCCCCGCCGCTCTTCATGTCGAGCGTGTTGTCAGCCTTGATCTTGCCGGCGATATTCACGCCAACGCCGGTTTCCGTGCCCACCATGCGAATGGCATTGGCATACATGCCGCCCATGGCGCCCACGTCCAGGGCCACCGTCGGAGCAGTGCCGTCGCCGTCGATACCGCTGATGGAGTCTGCGGCGTCGCCGTAGGCCGCCTTGTTGTGGCCGGTGACCAGGCGCAGATTCCTGGCCTTCAGTTGCGCATTCAGCTCGATGCTGCGCGCCATCAGGTCCGCCATTTCCACGCCGCTGGCATCGATGCCCTTGCCGGAGATGCTGATGACGCCCCTGGCCACGTCGATCGAGGCCACCTTGCCGGCGGCATCCAGCTGCGGGGTACCGGTGGTGAGCGTCACGCGCGAGGCATTGATGAAGCTGGCGCCGTTGGCGGTGATGCCATTGGGGTTGGCAACGATCAGCGCCGCCTGCCGGCCCGCGATTTCCAGCGCGCCGTTCAATTGCGACTTGGCGTTGCCGGTCACCTCCGCAATGATGACGCTGGCCGCGCCGCCGGCGAGGTTGCCGTTGCCGGCGATCTGGCCGGCCAATTGCGAGGTGGCGGCGGTGCCACTGTTATTGAGCACCACACCCTGCGCGCCGACGTCGAACTGGCCGAACTGGTTGTGCGATACGCCCGCGCCGTTCGGCTTGACGATCTCCACCACCGGTACGTTGCCGACCTGGCCTACCGACGGACCGCCGGAAGCGGATACGACCGCCGCCATCGAGCTGATCGGCAAGGCCAGGGCCATGGCCGCGTACAGCTCCCGGCGAGACAGAATGTTTTTGTTCTTTATTGCCATATGAGTGCCTATTGCTGAATACCCCTCTTGGCCGGCCGCCATCCCTGGCCTGCCGGAATACGCAGCCGTCCATGGTGGACGGCCAAAAAAGAGCGGGGGGCCTCAGAGCCGGACGGTCATCCGCAACGACACATTGAAGCCGCCGTCCGACCACGCCTTGGGCTTGCTCAACACGCGGCCGGCCGACAGGTCGTAACCGAAACGGGCCACCTGGCCGCGCAGACCCAGGCTCACGCTGCTGAAGTGCTGGCTGCCCCCATTCGCCAGCGAGGGTCCGCTGAGCCGGGCGGCATCCGCACCAAGGTATGGATTGCCCAGCTTGCTGCCGCTGTTCCACACCACGTCGTTGTGCGAAACCCAGCCGTTCTCGCCGATGAACACGTAGCGGCCGTCGAAGCCGCGCATCGCATAGCGGCTGCTGATCGACAGGTATTGCGTCCACGGCAAGGGCGTGAATGCATGCTGGCCGGAGAGGGTGCCTTCGTAGGTGAAGCGCTTGCCGCCGATGGCGAACGGAGCATTGATGTTGAGGCTGGCGGAAGCCAGTCGATAGCGGCCGTTCCAGTGGGGCTGGCCGGCGACGTAACCGGGGCGTGCAGACCACTCAGGCAGGCCGCCGCGCAGCTCGGCACTGGCCTGCAGAGTGGTCCGGCCCAGATAGCGCAGGTAGTCGTAGCTCACCGCATAGCCGGTGATGTCGCGTCTCTGCACGTCCAGCCTTGTGCTGCCGAGCTTGCCGGAATCGATCCGGCGATTGAGCTGCAGCTTGACCGTGCTGCGGCTGCGCGAGCTGCGGGCGACCACCCGGTCGACGCCCAATTGCACCAGCCGCGTCTTGTTGGCGTAGGCGATTTGCCCGCCTTGCAGCAGGTCGACCGTCTGCCGCGAGGACGAACCGCTGGCGCCGAGCGAGACGTTCCAGTAGCCCACCGGCATCGACCAGTTCAGGCCCAGTCCGCGCGACATCTGTCGACGATTGCCGACATTGAGGTTGTTGCTTTGCGTGAGCAGCAGTAGATCGTCGCGGCCCAGCGGAGCATCCACGATGCCGATCAGGCCGAGCTGGTTCTGGCCGGTGGCGTCCTGGCCGTCGTTGTCGGCGGTCAGCACCGCATGCCAGCGCTCCTTGCTGCGCTGCCGGTCGACCACGATGTCGCTGGTGCCGATGTCGCTGCCGGGTGTCAGGGTCAGGTTCGCCTTTGACTGGCCGGGTACGCGGCGCAGGTTTTCCAGGGCCTGGTCGAGATCGCGCAGGTTAAGCAGGTCGCCTTGGCGAAACGGCAGGGCGTTGCGCGCCTGCAGCGGTTGGCCCGTGGTCTTGTCGATCAGCTTGCCGACCCGGCCTGGAATCACCTGGATGGCGATCCGGCCATCGGCTGGCCGCTGCTCGGGAATGAGCACCATGCTGGTGACATAGCCGCGCTCGATCAGCTGGCCGCCCAGATAGCGCCGCAGTTCCTGCAGTCCCTTCGGACCCAGGCACATGCCGCGAAGCGAAACGGTACCCGGCAGCCAGGGGAAGGGCCGGATGTCGTTCCAGTCCACGTCGGTCGCTACCGTGCAAGCTGTTTCGGCCGGTGCGGCAAAGGCCGCATGCCGGCGCGTCGCCGCGCCCTTGAGCACGCGGCTGTTCTGCTCCACGGCATCCTGTGCGCTGTCCATTTCCCGCCGCAGGCGCCGCTCCACTTCCTGCCCTTGCTGCACGGGTGCCGCGTCCTGCGCCTGGGCCATGCCGGCGCAGGCCATGCCACAGGCCAGCGCAAGCGCCAGGCTGGAATGGTGTAGGAAGAGACCGCGGCGCATGAGGGGGCGTTGGACATCGGGACAGCCAAAAGTCTGTGGCGACACGCCGCTCAATCCTTAATGAATGTTCAAAGGGCGGCGCAGTGTGCGAGAGCGGTTGGTGACAGGCGTCCGGATTTTTCCGGACTTGGCGACCTCCGCCGATGCCCTTGGATCAGCCGCGCCTGACTGCGTCGGAATTCCGACGCGCTCGGCGGATGGATTTCGCCGCATCCCTGCAAACCCAGTCCCCACAAGGCTTCGCGAGGCCATGGCATGCGTTTTGCTCAAGACCTCCGGCGGACTTTCCGCGCGGAGCTTTCAGGCCATGAGCCAGATCAACGACAAGCTGTTCGGCATCCACACCCAGGCGCTGGGCCTGTGGCAGAAGCGTGCGGAAGTGCTGGCGGGGAATCTGGCGAACGCGGATACGCCGGACTACAAGGCGCGCGACGTGGATTTCCGCCAGGCCCTGATGAGCGCCGGCGCCGACGGCAAGCTGCCGCTGGCGGCGACGGAAAGCGGACACATCGATCCGGCCATGCAGGCGAACGACCAGCTCGCCTATCGCGTGCCCTTGCAGCCCAGCATGGACGGCAACACGGTCGACACGCAGGTCGAGCAGGCGAACTTCGCCGCCAACAGCGTGCACTACCAGGCCAGCCTGTCCTTCATCACCGCGCAGATCCACATGCTGCGCACCGCCATCACCGGAGGGCAGAGCTGATGTCGCTGTTCAAGATCTTCGACGTCGCCGGCTCCGGCATGGCGGCGCAGTCGCTGCGGCTCAATACCGTGGCCAGCAATATCGCCAATGCCGACAGCGTGGCCGGCTCGCCGGAAGCGGCGTACCGCGCCAAGGAACCCTTGTTCGCCACCGTGCAGCGCAACCTCGCCGCCAAGGACCAGGAGGGCGCGCAGGGCGTGCAGGTACTCGGCGTCACCGAGAGCCAGGCGGCGGTGGAGAGCCGCTACGAGCCGGGCAATCCGCTCGCCGACGGCGACGGCTACGTCTATGCCAGCAACGTCAATCCAGTGGACGAGCTGGTCAACATGATTTCCGCCTCGCGTTCGTACCAGAACAACGTCGAGGTGATGAACAGCACGCGTCAGCTCATGCAGAAGACGCTGGACCTAGGCAAGTAAGGCGGAACCGACGACACCATGGCCGACATCGCGATCAATAACACCACCGGCTCCTCCGCTTCGCAGGCGGTGCAGAGCAGCAAGGGCAGCACGCTGAGCCAGGCGGATTTCCTCAGCCTGCTCACCCAGCAGATGCGCAACCAGGATCCGACCCAGCCGATGGATTCCTCGCAGATGGTCAGCCAGCTCGCGCAGATCGCGCAGGTCTCGGCCACCCAGTCGCTGCAGACCTCGTTCGACACCTTGAGCACCGCGCTGCAGGGCAACCAGCTGCTGCAGGCGAGCGACCTGGTCGGACGCAATGTCACCGTGCCGTCCAATGCCGCGAAGCTCGAGGGCACCGCCGGCGTCGACGGCGCGATCAATGTCGGCACCGGCGGCCAGACCGCCTCGGTGCAGATCATCGACACCGCCGGCAACGTGGTGCGCACCATCGACCTGGGCAAACCCGACGTCGGCCTGGCCGACTTCCACTGGGACGGCAAGGACGAGAACGGGCAGCCGCTGCCGGACGGCACCTACGGCATCAAGGCGCAGGTCGGCACCACCGCGGTGCAGGCCTATGTCAGCGGCAAGGTCGACAGCGTCGGCATGGCGGGCGAGCAGGGCGCTTATCTGCAGGTCGCCGGTTTCGGCGGCGTGCTGTTGAACCAGGTCGCACGCATCGACTGATCCATCGGGGGCCGGGCGGCCCGCACACACAGTCTCCACAGGGGAGCAGCAGCATGGCATTCAACATCGCACTCAGCGGACTGAAGGCGGCCTCTTCGGATCTCGAAGTCACCGCCAACAATATCGCCAACACCTCCACCACCGGCTTCAAGGGTTCGCGCGCCGAATTCGCCGAGCTGTACAGCGTGGCCGGCAAGAACTTGAGCGCCACCCAGGTCGGCAGCGGCGTGCGCCTGACCAACGTGGCGCAGCAGTTCACCGCCGGCAACGTGGAGAACACCAACAACGCGCTGGACTTCGCCATCAGCGGCGACGGCTTCTTCACCGTCAAGGACGGCAAGGGCCTGTCCTACACCCGCGCCGGCGCGTTCCGCCAGGACGCCAACGGCTACGTGGTGAACAGCGCCGGCCAGAACCTGCAGGTGTTCCCGCCGAACAATGCCGGCGGCTTCGACACCAGCACCATGACCGACCTGCGCCTGGTCACCTCGCAGAACGCGGCCAAGGCTACGAGCAGCGTGCAGATGGCGCTGAACCTGCCGTCGGATGCCACGCCGCCGGCCAACGCCTTCGACCCGAAGGACGCCACCAGCTACAACCAGGCCACCCCGTTCACCGCCTACGACTCGCTCGGCGCCACCCACAACGGCACCGTGTACTTCGTGCGCAACGCCGCGGCCAATACCTGGGACGCGCATCTGTTCATCGACGGCAAGGACACCGGCGCCACGCAGCAGCTGAGTTTCACCAGCACCGGCGCGCTGTCCACGCCGGCCGGCGGCAAGCTGACCTTCCCGGCGATCAGCGCCAGCCCGGGCTCCGATCCGATGGCGATCACGCTGGACGTGACCAAGGCCACCCAGTTCGGCAACAACTACGCGGTGACCTCGATCAGCCAGGACGGTTATCCGACCGGCACGCTGTCGAGCATCGACGTGTCCAGCGACGGCGTGGTGCAAGCCAAGTTCTCCAACGGCCAGTCGCAGTCGCTCGGCCAGCTGGCGCTGGCGAACTTCGCCAACCCGCAAGGCCTGCGCCAGATGGACAACACCAACTGGGCCGCGTCGTACGACTCCGGCACGCCGGTGATGGGTGCGGCCGGCAACGGCAACTTCGGCAATGTGCAGTCCGGTGCGCTGGAAGCCTCCAACACCGCCGACCTCACCGCCCAGCTGGTGAACATGATCAAGGCGCAGCGCAACTACCAGGCGAACGCGCAGGTGATTTCCACTGACGACAAGCTGACCCAGACCATCATCAACATCCGGAACTGATGAAACGCACGGACAGGGCGCGACCCAAGCACGCCCTGTCCGCCGTTTCCTGATCCCCGGGAGAAGCCATGGACCGTTCCATCTACGTAGCCATGACCGGCGCCACGCAAATGATGCGTGCGCAGACCGAAGTGGCGCACAACCTGGCCAACGCCGACACGGTCGGCTTCAAGGCACAGATGTCCGCGTTCAAGCCGCTGCCCGTGCAGGGCCAGGGGCTCGGTTCGCGCATCAACGGCGTGGCGCAGGGCATCGGCTGGGACATGCATGCGGGCGCGCAGATGGACACTGGCCGTCCGCTCGACGTGGCGGTGCAGGGCGACGGCTGGATGGCGGTGCAGAGTGCGGACGGCGGCGAAGGCTATACCCGCGCCGGCCAGCTGCAGCTCACCGCCGACGGCCTGCTCACCGATGCGCGCGGCAATCCCGTGCTGGGCGACGGCGGTCCGATCACGGTGCCGGACGCGACTCAGGTCAGCATCGGCGCCGACGGCACCATCTCGGTGGTGCCGAAGGGCCAGGGACCGGATACCTCCTCGGTGATCGGCAAGCTCAAGCTGGTCAAGCCCGCTTCCGATCAGCTGCAGCTGGGCGACGACGGCCTGATGCATCTTGCCGGCGGCGGGGTGGCGCCGGCCGACGAGACGGTGACGGTGAAGGCCGGCGCGCTTGAATCGAGCAACGTGAATCCGTCGCAGACGCTGGTGCAGATGATCCAGCTCTCGCGCCAGTACGAATTGCAGGTGCGCGCCATCCGCACCGCGGACGACAACGCCCAGTCGGCCACGCGCCTGCTGCAGGTGGGTTGACCGAAGTTTCTTGAAGCGGCCAAGGCCGCGCGGAGAGTCGAATGTTTTCTTCCCTGTGGGTCGCCAAGACCGGTCTGGATGCGCAGCAGACGCGCATGGACGTGGTCTCCAACAATCTCGCCAATGCCAACACCACCGGCTTCAAGAGCTCGCGCGCATCGTTCCAGGACCTGATGTACCAGAACCTGCGCCAGCCCGGCGGCCAGACCACCGAGCAGACGCAGTCGCCGTCGGGCCTGATGCTGGGCACCGGCGTGCGCGTGGTCGGCAGCGAGAAGCTGTTCACCCAGGGCAACCTGCAGCAGACCGGCAACTCGCTGGACCTGGCCATCCAGGGCCGCGGCTTCCTGCAGGTGACCCAGCCCGACGGCACCGTGGCCTATACGCGCGACGGTTCGCTGCACCTGGACCAGAACGGCCAGATCGTCACCGCCTCCGGCTACCAGCTGGATCCGGCCATCGTGATCCCGCAGAACGCGCAGAGCGTGACCATCGGTACCGACGGCACGGTCAGCGCCACGCTGTCGGGGCAGGCCGCGCCGCAGCAGATCGGCACCATCCAGCTGGCCGACTTCATCAATCCCGCCGGCCTGCAGCCGAGCGGCGACAACCTCTATCTGGAAACCGCCTCCAGCGGCGCGCCGCAGATCGGCCAGCCCGGCCTCAACGGCCTGGGCACGGTGGCGCAGGGTTCGCTGGAAAGCTCGAACGTCAACGTGGTCGAGCAGATGGTGGACATGATCGAAACGCAGCGCACCTACGAGATGAATTCCAAGGCGATCTCCGCCGCGGATTCGATGCTGCAGTTCCTCACCAACAAGACCTGAGCACGACCATGTCGAACTTCCGTCGCCTGCGCCTGTGCGGCGCCATCCTCGCCCTGGTCCAGCTCGCCGGCTGCGCCATGCCCGCGCCGCGCGGCGACGATGCCGCCTGGGCGGCCACGCCGCCGCAGGAACCGGTGGCGCAGCCGGTCGCGGACGGCTCGATCTATCACGAAGCGCAGAACATGGAGCTGTTCAACGACCCGCGCGCGCATCGCGTGGGCGACATCCTCACCATCTCGCTGGTGGAGAGCACGCAGGCGAGCAAGAAGGCGTCGACCAGCACCAGCAAGAAGGACAAGAGCAACCTCGCCGCGCCGACCATCCTCGGCCGCCCGATCAGCATCGGCGGCAAGGACGTGAGCTTCGGCACCGACGGCGACCGCAGCTTCGACGGCAGCGGCAACAGCAGCCAGAGCAACCAGCTCACCGGCTCGATCACGGTGACCGTGGCGCAGCGCCTGTCCAACGGCAACCTGCTGGTGCGCGGCGAGAAGTGGCTGACCATCAACCAGGGCCAGGAGCTGGTGCGCATCTCCGGCATCGTGCGCCCGCAGGACATCGGCCAGGACAACAGCGTGCCGTCGACGCGGGTGGCGGATGCGCGGATCGGCTACACCGGGCGCGGGACGCTGGCCGATGCGAACACGCAGGGCTGGCTGTCGCGCTTCTTCGGTTCCAAGTGGATGCCGTTCTGATGTTTTTCTCGCACCGACACGTCGGCGTAGTTTGGGGTGAGCGCCAGCGAACCCCAACAGGCGCGGCGATCATGGAGGCTGCCATGTTGGGGTTCGCCGCTGGCTCACCCCAACCTACACGGGTCGTTCGTATGCGCACACGCGTCATGCTTTTTTTCGCGCTGCTGTTCCTCGCAGCCTCCGTCCACGCCGACAAGATCCGCGACCTCGCCCAGGTCGCCGGCGTGCGCAGCAACCAGCTGATCGGCTACGGCCTGGTGGTCGGCCTGGACGGCAGCGGCGACCAGACCACGCAGGCGCCGTTCACCACGCAAAGCCTGGAAAACATGCTGCAGCAGTTCGGTATCACGGTGCCGGCCAATGTGCGGCCGCAGCTGAAGAACGCGGCGGCGGTGACGGTCACCGCGCAGTTGCCGCCGTTCGCCAAGCCGGGCCAGGCCATCGATGTCACGGTGGCCTCGATCGGCAATGCCAAGAGCATCCGCGGCGGCGAGCTGCTGATGACGCCGCTGCGCGGCGCCGACGGCAATGTCTACGCGATGGCGCAGGGCAGCGTGGTGGTGGGCGGCATCAGCGCGCAGGGCAAGAGCGGTTCCAGCGTGCAGGTGAACATTTCCGCCAGCGGCCGCGTGCCGAACGGCGCCACGGTGGAGCGCAGCGTGGCTTCGTCGTTCGGCCAGGGCGGCGACCTGGTGCTCAATCTCAATACGCCGGACTTCACCACCGCCGCGCGCATCGCCGAGGCGGTGAACCGCGCCTACGGCGCCGGCACCGCGCAGCCGGTGGATGGCGGCTCGGTGGCGGTGCGCGGCCCGGCCGACCCGGCCCAGCGCGTGTCCTGGCTGGGCATGATCCAGGCGCTGGAGGTGCAGCCGGGCGACGCGCCGGCGCGCGTGGTGGTCAATTCGCGCACCGGTACGGTGGTGATCGGTTCGGAGGTCAAGGTCAGCGCCGCCGCGGTGGCGCACGGCTCCATCCAGGTCACCATCAGCGAGCAGCCGCAGGTCAGCCAGCCGGCGCCGTTCAGCCGCGGCGGCCAGACCGTGGTGGTGCCCAGCAGCAGCGTGCAGGTCAGCGAGGACGGCGCGCACATGTTCAAGTTCGGCCCCGGCGCGAGCCTGGATTCGATCGTGCGCGCGGTGAACCAGGTGGGGGCCTCGCCGACCGACCTGATCTCGATCCTGCAGGCGCTCAAGCAGGCCGGCGCGCTGCATGCCGAACTGGTGGTGATCTGAGATGGCCCCGGGCAACGGCATGGGCGATGGCGGCATCCTCGGCGCGGCCAGCGGCGCGCTCAATACCTGGACGGAACTCTCCGGCTTCCAGCAGCTGCGCGCGCAGGCGCAGGGCGACGGCCAGGCGGCGCTGCCGAAGGTGGCCAAGCAATTCGAAGCGATCTTCACCCAGATGATGCTCAAGTCGATGCGCGAGGCCAGCCCCGGCGGCGGCATCGGCGAGAGCGAGCAGGGCGATGCCTATCGCGACCTGCTCGATCACCAGCTCTCGCTGAGCCTGTCCAACGGCGGCCATGGCTTAGGGATCGCGCAGATGCTGATGCGCCAGCTCGGCGGCAAGGACGGCGCGGCCGCCCCGGATGCGTCGACCGATGCCGCGTCCGGCTGGCAAAGCACCCTGGACAAGCTTGCCCACGGCGCCAGCAAGGTCGCCGGCAAGGTGGCCGAATGGATGCCCGGCACCGGCGATGCGGTGAACTTCGTGCAGGCGCTGGCGCCGCACGCCCAGGCCGCGGCGCAGAAGCTGGGCGTATCGGTGCGCGCGCTGCTGGCGCAGGCCGCGCTGGAAACCGGCTGGGGCAAGCATTTGCCGGCGCACCACGACGGCAGCACCAGCAACAACCTGTTCGGCATGAAGGCCGGGCGCAGCTGGGACGGCGACAAGGTCAGCGTGCCGACCCTGGAATACGAGGACGGCGTGGCGGTGCGCAGGCGCGACCAGTTCCGCGCCTACGGCACGCCCGGCGATTCGTTCTCCGATTACGCCGACGTGCTGGCCAACAATCCGCGCTATGCCGGCGCCATCGGCAAGGGCGAGGACATCAAGGGCTTCGCCAAGGCGCTGGCACATGGCGGCTACGCCACCGACCCGGCCTATGCGGCCAAGCTCGAAGCCATCGCCAACAGCCCGGAAATGCGCAAGGGCCTGGAGGCGCTGGCCGCGCTCAAGTCGGATGGCGACGTGCCGTCACAGTTGCCATGACGTGCCTCCTCCTCCCCATGACACGCACCGCCACAAGGACCGCCCACCATGGCTGACCTGCTTTCCACCGGCGTCTCGGGCCTGCTGGCCTCGCAGATCGGCCTCAGCACCGTCAGCCACAACGTGGCCAACGTCAACACCGACGGCTACAGCCGCCAGACCGTCCAGTTCAGCGCGCGCCCGGCGCAGCAGCTGGGCAATTTCTACGTCGGCACCGGCGTCAATACGGTGGCGGTGCAGCGCGCCTACAGCCAATACCTCAACACCGCGCTGTGGACGGCCTCGTCGGACCAGAGCCGCGCGGCGACGTACCAGAGCCTCACCGCGCAGATCAACAACCAGCTGTCCGGCAGCACCAACCTGCAGACCTCGCTGGACGCGTTCTACGGCGCGCTCGGCGACGTGTCGAACGCGCCGGCCGATGCCGCCGCGCGCGGCGTGCTGCTGGCCCGGGCCAATGCGCTGGGCAGCACTTTCCAGGCGCTGTCCGGCCAGTTCAATCAGTTGAACGGCCAGGTGCAGCGGCAGATCGGCGACACCGTCGACTCGATCAACAGCGACAGCACTTCGATCGCCAAGCTCAACGAGCAGATCCGCACCGCCTATGCCAGCGGCAAGGGCGAACCCTCGGACCTGCTCGACCAGCGCGATGCGCTGATCAAGAAAGTCTCCGGCGAAGTCGGCGTCACCGTGGTGCAGCAGGACGACCACACGGTGAGTCTGTTCGTCGGCAACGGCCAGTCCCTGGTCAACGGTTCCAATGCCTACCAGCTGGCCACCGCGCCGAACCAGTACGACCCGACCCGGCTGGAGATCGTCGGCAAGGACAGCGGCAGCGTGATCACCGGCCAGGTCGGCGGCGGCTCGCTCGGCGCGCTGCTGGATTTCCGCACCAATGTGCTGGACCCGGCGCAGAACCAGCTCGGCCGCGCCGCGGTGGCGATGGCCAGCGCGTTCAATGCCCAGCATGCGCAGGGCATGGATCTCAACGGCAACCTGGGCGGCGCCTTCTTCAACGTAGGCGCGCCGCAGGTGCTGAACAGCGCGTCCAACCAGGGCACGGGCACGCTGAGCGCGAATATCTCCGGCGTCGGCGCACTGACCGCCAAGGACTACGTGCTGCGCTACGACGGCAGCGCGTGGAGCCTGCGCGATACCGCCGGCAATGCGGTGGCCATGACCGGTACCGGCACCGCCGCCGACCCGTTCAAGGCCGATGGCCTGAGCCTGGTGGTGGGCGGCGCTCCGAGCGCCGGCGACAGTTTCCAGGTGCGGCCCACCGCCGCGGCAGCGGCGGGTTTCGGTGCGGCCATCACCGACCCGAACAAGATCGCGGCGGCGGCGCCGCTGGCTGGCTCGGCCGGTGCGGCCAACAAGGGCAGCGGCAGCATCGGCGGCATCGCCGTCACCGATCCGTCCAATGCGGGCCTGCTCGGCACGGCGAATATCGTGTTCACTTCGCCGACCAGCTACACCATCAACGGCGGCGCCGCGCAGACGTATACGCCCGGCCAGCCGATCAATGCCAACGGCTGGAGTCTCACCCTCAACGGCACGCCCGCGGCGAACGACACGTTCACCCTGAAAGCCAACACCAATGCGCGCGGCGACAACGGCAATGCGCTGGCGCTGGGCAAGGTGGCGAACCTGGGCGTGCTCGACAACGGCGCCACCAGCGTCGGCCGCGCCTACGGGCAGCTGACCAGCCAGGTGGGCAGCGCAGGTTCCCTGGCCAAGGACGCGCTGACCACGCAGAACGCGGTGTACCAGCAGGCGCTGCAATCGCAGCAGGGCGTGTCCGGCGTGAACATCGACGAGGAAGCCGCCAGCCTGGTGCGCTACCAGCAGGCGTACCAGGCCTCGGCGCAGGTGATCTCCACCGCCAGCCAGATCTTCGACGCGCTGCTCAGCGCCGTGCGCAACTGAAGGAGCATCCGATGAGAGTCTCCACCAGCTGGATGGCCCAGCAGTCGGTCAGCAGCATGCTCGACGGGCAGGCCAGCCTGTCCGACCTGCAGAACCGCATCAGCAGCGGCAAGCGCATCAACCAGCCGTCCGACGATCCGGTGGGCGCGGCGCGCGCGCTGGAACTGGGCCATATGGACGCCGACGTGGCGCAGTACCAGCGCAACATCACCTCGGCCAATGCAAGGCTGGGCCTGGAAGACCAGGCGCTGTCGACCACCTCCGATGCGCTGACCCGCGTGCGCACGCTGGTATTGCAAGGCATCAACGGCACGCAGACCGACCAGACCCGCGCCGACATCGCCGCCGAACTGAGCCAGATCCGCACCCAGCTGATGGGCCTGGCCAACGGCAAGGACGGCAACGGCGATTATCTGTTTGCCGGCAACCGCACGGGCGGCCAGCCGTTCTCGGCCCAGGGCGGCGCGGTGGTCTACAACGGCGACGACGGCCAGCGCATGGTCGCCGCCGGCCCCGGCATGCAGGTGGCCACCGGCGACCCCGGCTCGGCGGTGTTCATGAATATCCCCACCGGCAACGGCACCTTCCAGGTGTCCTCCGGCGCCGGCAATACCGGCACCGCGGTGGCCGGGACCATCAGCGTGGCCGACCGCACGCAGTGGGACGACGGCAACTACACCATCGCCTTCACCTCGGCCACCGCCTACGAAGTGCGCGACGCCTCCAACAACGTGGTGAGCAGCGGCACCTATGCCGACGACGGCAATGCGGTGGTCGCGTTCCGCGGCGTGCAGGTAGGCATCAGCGGCACGCCAGCGGCGGGCGACAGCTTCAGCGTGGGGCCTTCGGGCGAGCAGGACATCTTCAGCACGCTGGACAACATCATCGGCGCGTTGAAGACCACCGGCGGCGGGCCGGCGATGAAGAACGCGCTCAATGCGCAGTTCTCCAACCTCGACCAGGCCATCGATACCGTGACGCAGACGCGCGCCGCCATCGGTGGGCGCATGAATGCGCTGGACCAGCAGCAGTCGCTCAACGGCGACCTGTCGCTGCAATACCAGGGCGCGCTGTCGGACGTGCAGGACCTGGACTACTACGACGCCATCAGCAAGCTCAATCTGCAGAACACCGCGCTGCAGGCGGCGCAGATGACCTACACCAAGGTGCAGGGGTCGACGCTGTTCGACTACCTGAAGTAAGCGGGGAAGAGCGATGCGTCAGGCCGACATGGAGAGCGGTATCGAGGCAAGCCTGTCCACCGGACCGGTTTCCGTGCCTTGCATCGCACTCCCGGCCGCGGCCCTAACCCATTTTCCCCACCCGCTCAAGTTCCATGAGGACCGGTCGAAACAGTGACTGAGGCGGCGATGTTCCAGCAGGAATTCCCGCTGAGACAAGAACCGCCGGCCCTTTACCGGTTACGACCCAAACGGAGCTAAATCCCATGGTCATGAGCGTTACCACCAACATCAGCTCGCTGAATGCCCAGAACAACCTGGCCAAGACGCAGAGCAAGCTGAGCACCGCCATCGAGCGCCTGTCCTCCGGTATGCGCATCAACAGCGCCAAGGACGACGCCGCCGGCCTCGCCATCTCCACCCGCTTCACCACGCAGATCAACGGCCTGAACCAGGCCGTGCGCAACGCCAACGACGGCATCTCGATGGCGCAGACCACCGAGTCGGCGCTGGACGAAGTGACCAACAACCTGCAGCGCATCCGCGAGCTGGCCGTGCAGTCGGCCACCGGTTCCAACTCGACCACCGACCGCGCCGCGCTCGACAAGGAAGTGCAGCAGCGTCTGGCCGAAGTCACCCGTATCGCGCAGCAGACCAACTTCAACGGCACCAAGGTGCTGGACGGCAGTGCCGGCACGGTGGCGTTCCAGGTCGGCGCCAACGTCGGCGAGACCATCAGCGTCAACTTCAGCGTCGGCATGAAGACCAACCAGGTCGGCCAGGTCGACACCGCTGCCGTGACCGCCAGCGGCACCGCCCCGACCTATCCGCTGACCCTCGCCGCCGACCAGACGGTGAAGATCGGCACCACCAATGTCACCCTGAAGAGCGGCTCGGTGTACAACACCGCGCAGGACGTCAGCGACGCCCTGAACGCCGGCTTCAAGGATGCGGGCGTGGACGCGCAGGCTTCCACCGATGCCACCGGCAAGATCTCGGTCGCCGCCTTCGGCGCCGATGTCGACGCTTCCGGCGCCACCGCCCTGGGCTTCGCCGCCGCCGACAAGGCCACGCATGCCCTGGACAGCAAGCACCTGTCCGACGCCTCGATCTCGACCGTGTCCGGCGCCAACGACGCCATCCGCCGCGTCGACGCCGCCCTGCAGTCGGTGAGCAACCTGCGTTCGGACCTGGGCGCCGTGCAGAACCGCTTCCAGTCCACCATCTCCAACCTGCAGACCATTTCGCAGAACCTCGACTCGTCGCGCAGCCAGATCCAGGACGCCGACTTCGCCGCGGAGACCGCGAACATGTCCAGCGCGAACATCCTGCAGCAGGCCGGCGTGTCGGTGCTGGCCCAGGCCAACTCCAGCCAGCAGAGCGTGCTCAAGCTCCTGCAGTAACTCCAGCGGACGGCCGCGCGCGAAGCGCGGCCGTCCTTTTCATAAGGAAATCCAGCGACCATGGCGATCACCACCTCTTCCACTTCTTCTTCCACGGGCGGCACGCTTACCGCCGCCGGCGTCGGTTCGGGATTGGACGTGAATGGCCTGGTCAGCCAGCTGGTGGCGGCCAAGAAAAAGCCGCTGCAGGACCAGATCGATTCCCAGACCAGCACGGCGAAGACGCAGATCTCCGCGCTGGGCCAGGTCAGTTCGGCGCTGGCCGCGCTGCAGACGGCCCTCAAGGGCCTGAGCGACGGCACCGCCTTCCAGACCCGCAAGGCCGCGACCAGCGACGCGAGCGTATTCAGCGTGTCCTCGACCACGGGCGCGATGAACGGCAGCTACAACATCAATGTCAGCCAGCTGGCGACCGCGCTGAAGGTGCAGTCCGCCGGCGTGGCCAGCAGCGACGCCAAGGTCGGCACCGGCACGCTGACCATCGCGGTCGGCAGCAAGTCGATGAGCGTCGATATCGGCAGCGATGGGTCTTCCCTTTCGCAGATCCGCGATGCGATCAACAAGGGCAGCGGCAATCCCGGCGTCACCGCCACCATCGTCACCGGCTCGGACGGCGCGCACCTGGTGCTCAGCAGCACCGCCACCGGCCAGGCCAATGCCTTCACGGTGAGCAGCAGCGGCGGCGACGGCGGCCTGGCGGCGCTCAATTACGACCCCGCCTCGAGCAGCAATGGCCTGTCGGTGGTCAATGCCGCGCAGGACGCGAAATTCACCATCGACGGCATGGCCGCGACCAGCGCCAGCAACACGGTGACCGGCGCCATCGACGGCGTCACGCTGAGCCTGTGGAAACAGGGCACGGCGACGCTTTCGGTGAGCACCGACAGCTCGGCCGCGTCCACCGCGGTGGGCAACCTGGTCACGGCGTACAACAACTTCGTCGGCACCTACCAGTCGCTGACCGCCTACGATCCGAGCGGCACCAACACCGGCGCGCTGATCGGCGACGCCACGCTCAACAGCATCAAGAGCACGCTGTCCTCGATCGTCAGCGGAGCCGGCGGCAACGGCGCCATGCTCAACTCCATCGGCATCACCCTGCAGGTGGACGGCACGCTCAAGCTGGATACCGGCGCCTTGTCCACCGCATTGAGCGATGGCGGCACCAAGGTCAGCGGCCTGTTCGCCGGCGACAACGGCATGGCGACCAGGCTCAGCAGCCCGCTCACCGACTGGACCGCCTCCACCGGCGTGCTGACCACGCGCACCAACAACCTCAACAAGCAGTTGAAGGACCTGGGCACGCGCCAGGACAACCTCAACGCCGACATGGATGCGCTCACCACGCAGTACACCAAGCGCTTCACCGCGCTGGACACCCTGCTGACCAAGCTCAATAGCACCAGCAGTTATCTCACCCAGCAGTTCGACGCGCTCACCAAGAGCAGCAAGTAAGCGAGGAGCCATACCATGGGATTCGGATACGGCGCCGGCGCCTACCAGCAGGTGCGTTCGCACGGAACAGTGGAGACCGCCGACCCGCACGGCCTCATCGCGATGCTGATGGACGGTGCGATCGAGCGCCTGACCAAGGCCCGCGGCCACATGCTGCACGGTGAGGTGGCCGCCAAGGGCGAGCTGATCTCGCGCTGCCTGGACATCATCAGCGAGCTGCGCGGCAGCCTCGACCCCAAGGTGGAGACCCCGCTGGTCGGCCAGCTCGGCGCTCTTTACGACTACATGGGCCGCCGCCTGCTGCACGCCAACCTGCATGACGACCCGCGCGCCTTGGACGAGGTCTCCGACCTGATGCAGAAGCTGCGCCGGGCCTGGGCCGGCATTCCGATGGACGCGCGCCAGCCGCAGCGTCCGGCGCAGGCCGCGCCGTGAGCGGCGGCCTGGAGCAGGTGATGGCGCTGAGCCGCGGCATGCTGGACATGGCCGAGCAGGGCGACTGGGAGCGCTTTGCCGCGATCCAGGACGAACGCGAGCGCCTGCTCGAGCAGGTCCTCCCCGCCGAGCGCAACGATGAGCCCGCCCTGCGCGCGCTGATCGACTACAACCGCCGCCTGTGCGAGGTGGTGGAGCGCGAGCGCGATAAAGTGGCGCAGGAATGGCAGGCAGCGCACGGGCGCTCGCAGGCCATCGCCGCCTATACGAGTCATTGAAGTCCGATACGTGTAGGTTGGGGTAAGCCGCAGGCGAACCCCAACATGGCGATCCCCGACGCTTCGCACTGTTGGGGTTCGCCTGCGGCTCACCCCAACCTACGCCGGGATAAGGCGGTATCGCCATGGAAAACGAAGCCATGAACGCCAGCGCCTGGGATGAATTCCAGCAATTGCTCGCCTGCGAAGGCGACTGGCTGGCCGAGCTGGAGCCGCTGGCCCTGCCGCTGGACGAGCGCGTGGCGGCCGGCTACGCCGAGCGCAACCTGTCGGCCCTGGGCATGCTGGACGTGCTCGATGAGCGCAGCGCCGACGTATCCGACGAGGACAGCCCGCTGGTGCAGGACCTGGCCCGGATGGACGCCAAGCTCACTGCCTTGATCCACATCATCAACCGCGTGCTGATCCCCGATGCGCTGACCCGGCCCCATCATGCCCTGCGCTTCAATGCCCTGGGAGTGCTGCTGCCACCCGAACTGGCGCCGGCCGGCGAGGGCGCGCTGCTGCGCATCCGGCTGGACGGCTGCCCGAGCTTCCCGCTGGAACTGCCGGTGCGGGTGGAGCGCCGTTTTCCCGACGGCCGCGTCTTCGCGACGTTTGAGAATCATTCCGAACACTTGAGCGAAGGGCTGGAACGGATGGTTTTTCGCCATCACCGACGCAGAGTGGCAGTCACTCGGCAAGGCCATGTGCCCACGGCGTGAAAGAGCTCGCCTGTCCAATGTGATTGACATCACAAAAACGATGGCTCGGAAGTTCAGTTTTTTGACGTGTCTGACAGTTGGCATGTGCTTTGGCACAAGTCCCAGGGGCGTCAGCATTCGTTCATTTAGCGCCGGTCGCTCAACGGTTTAAGTGCCCTCGTCGACGCCGCGAATACGTTTTCAGGACACGCGCCGAGTCGGAAAACCGACCCCGTCCATAGCCCGCGTCATAGACCCGCCACCCTGTTGGCCCCGATCTTGCGTATTGCCCAACGGCGGCAACGTCGGAGCGTTGACGCCATCGGTCAGAAAAAAACGAGTGACAGGGCAAAGGAACGCCGGTCACCACCATGGGCAGGGGGTTTGCGTGCAAAACGAAGTCCAAGACATCGACGTTCTGGTCATTGAAGCGGACGCCGCGCGGGCGGAAACGATCGCCTCGGCGCTGCAGTTCCTGGGGTATCGCCCGCGCTTCGCCGGCAAAGAGACGGCAGACGGCGGCAAGGGCGACTGGTGCGCGATCTACATCGGCGACGTGGTGGACCTCGACGATTTCCAGCGCCAGCTCGACACGCTGGGCGAGCAGGCGCTGCATCTGCCGCTGCTGGTGGCGAACGATGCGCCGTTGGCCGCGCAGCTGCCCGGCGCGCTGCCGGGCTCGCGTTCGCGTGCGGTGGAACTGCTGTCCTTCCCGCTGCGCTATGAGCCGCTGCTCGATGCGCTGCGCCGCCTCTCGGCGCCGGCCCGGCTGGGCTTCAAGGGCGCACAGGGCCAGTCCGGCATGCATCGCATCGTGGGCGCCTCCAATGCGCTGGGCCGCGTGAATGCGCTGGTCCGTCAGGTCGCGCCGTTCGATTCGACCGTGCTGGTGCTGGGCGAATCCGGCACCGGCAAGGAAATGGTGGCGCGCGCGATCCATGAATCCTCGCAGCGCCGCGACAAGCCGTTCATCGCGATCAACTGCGGCGCGATCCCGGCGGAGCTGCTGGAAAGCGAACTGTTCGGCCACGAGAAGGGCGCCTTCACCGGTGCGATCAGCGCGCGTAAAGGCCGCTTCGAACTGGCCGAGGGCGGCACGCTGTTCCTCGACGAGATCGGCGACATGAGCCTGCCGATGCAGGTGAAGCTGCTGCGCGTGCTGCAGGAGCGCGTGTTCGAGCGCGTCGGCGGCAACCGCACCCAGCGCTGCGACGTGCGCATCATCGCCGCCACGCACCGCAACCTGGAGCAGGCCATCGCCGACGGCCGCTTCCGCGAAGATCTCTACTACCGCCTCAGCGTGTTCCCGCTGGAGATGCCGCCGCTGCGCGAGCACCTGGAAGACCTGCCGGAGCTCATCTCCGAATTCAACCAGCGCCTGCTGCGCCGCGGCCTCGGCGGCGTGCGCTTCAGTGCCAGCGCGATGAACGCACTGCGTTGCCATAGCTGGCCCGGCAACGTGCGCGAACTGTGCAACCTGGTCGAGCGGATGGCGATCCTCTATCCCTCGTGCGAAGTGCGCGCGGGCGATCTGCCGGAAAAATATCGTGGCGTGCCTGCCGGCGAAGAAGTCACCGGCGCCGCTTTGCTGGCGGTGATGGAAGGCCGCGCTCCGGTCGCTCCCACGCCGATCGCCGCTTCGGTGGTGCACGAACCCTCGGCTGCGATCCTTCCGGAAGGCGGGCTGGATCTGAAGGATCACCTTTCGGATATCGAGGTCGGCCTGATCCGTCAGGCGCTGGATGCGACAGGCGGCGTCGTGGCACACGCAGCGAAGCTGCTGCGCATGCAACGCACGACGCTGGTGGAGAAGCTACGCAAGTACGGATTGCAGACGGGCTTGCAGGTGCCTTGAATTTGGCCGATCCGGCGCGGTGGTCTGCGCGCCGGATTTAGATCGTTCTATCTACGTCGCGGACATCGCAGCGCAGATTGGCCGGGATGCCTGTGCGGTCCAGCGCATGCAGAGTTCGGGTTGGACGGAGCAAGGTGAAGCGGCGGCAATTTCCGCTACTGATAAGACAGCGTGAAAGTGGCTTTGCCGTTCAAGGAGCCGGCGCTGACGGCACCGGTGCGAAGGTATTTCACCGTGAAAGGTATCTGCAGCGCACCGTTTGGCGTGGCTCCGATCAGATGCTGATTCGTCGTGCCGGGCAGTGACGAATCCGGGCCATAGCTCACGGTGGTTCCGTCCGTCCTGAAGACCTGCAGCGCCACGCCTTTTGCCGTCGAGTCGGGTGTCGCCGTCAGTTTGTCGCTTGTATTGCTCGGTGCGCTGTTGTCGGTGAGCGTCATGAAAAGCGTAGCGCCGGCGCTGCAGTTGAGGCCGATCTGAAACGACGTGGGTGCCGAGACATCACCCACCGACGACATCGCGGTGCCGGATACCGTCGGCATGGTGACGGAGATACTGCTGTTGGCAACGGTGCACGTGGTGGCTGCCGGTTTACTGATGGTGGTGGCGATGGTCCAGTCGCTCTGCTCGCCGCTTTGATTTCCCCAGACTTGTCCGCAGACACCCGGTCGGAAGGTGATGCTTTGGCTGCCCGAGGCCACGGTATTGCCTGTTTTGACCAGTTCCAGCGCACCGGTGAACTTGAACGTGGTGGTGGAATTCGTGCCGGTGCTGACCTGTATCGCATTGGGATGCGTGCAGTCGGCAGCGGGTACTGGTCCGATGGGCAATGCCTGGCCCGAGGCATTGAGAATGCGCAGACCGACGCCCTGCAGTGCGCCTGACCAGGTGTATATGTTGGTGAACCCCGGCACCAGGCTGGGTACCGTATCGGTATAGAGATCAACGACGACGTTATTGGTTGTCGTATCGAAAGCCCCGGCTTTGCACTGCATCGTAAGGTCAATCTGGACACGCGTGCCGGGAATCGGCGAGCCTGCAGGAAGATCTCTCAGCACGCTCACATCAAGCTGGTTAACCGTCAGCGGAAGGGCGGCCGGCATCGTCGTGGTGCACCAGTAGGCGGGGTCTCCCCTTTTTGCGAAAGCTTTGCAGGGAACCAGCGCCATAGCCAGGGCAACCAAGGCGAGCATGGCGGTGAGAACAGCATTCCTGATGAGTAAGGTCATCGCAGTGGCTCGGCAAGGAAGGTGGAAAGTTGCCCGATGATGAGGCCCGGTCTGATCGCGAACCGGACATGATACGAGTGCCAAGCTTCAGTCCCACCTGATATTTCCAGTCGTACAGCAGGCGCTGCGCAAGCGCTTATCGCTCTTCAGCACCGGTACCGGGGTACGAATGAAGGGGCATCAGGATGTGCTGAGTGCACCTGTTTCTGCCCATGGCACAGCTTGTGCATTCATCCCCCTGGTAACCACTACACGCGTCGGAACTCCGTCATGACCCAGATCGACGTCAACAGTCTGCTGTCCCAGATGCGACAGATGTCCACCCGCATGCCGATGCCCGAAATCGCAGCGCAAAGCGTGGTGCCGGGCCAGCAGGGTGGCGATTTCGGCGCGCTGCTCAAGCAGTCGATGGCCGCCGTCGGCCAGACCCAGATGGAAGCCGGAAAATTGGCGGCCTCGTTCGAACGCGGCGATGCCGGCGCCGATCTCGGCCGCACCATGGTCGCCGTGCAGAAGGCCGATCTCTCGCTGCGCGCGATGACCGAAGTGCGCAACAAGCTCGTCGATGCCTACAAAGACATCATGAACATGCCGGTGTGACGGCGCGCAGCGTCCACTTCCGCCACTTCTCTCACACCGATAACGAGCAGTTTTCATGGCCGAAAACGCCATCGCGCAGACCGACCCGAACGGCAAGCGCCTGGATCCGCTGAAGCAACTCGCGCAGAGTCCGGCGACGCGGCAGCTGCTGCTGCTGGTTGCCGTCGCCGCGGCGGTGGCGTTCGGCGTCGCGGTGGTGCTGTGGTCGCGCGGGCCTAATTACGCGCTGCTGTATGCGGGGCTGGATTCCAAGGACGCTTCTGCGATCACCCAGGCGCTGCAGGCTTCCAACACGCCTTATCAGCTCGGCCCCGACGGCGCTTCGATCTCGGTGCCTGCGGCGGACCTCCCCGCCGTGCGCCTGCGCCTCGCCGCGCAAGGCCTGCCGCAAGGCAGTGCCGGCACCAGCGCAACCGTGCCGGGCGCCGATTCGCCGTTCGGCATGAGCGACCTGGCCGAGCGCACGCGCTACCAGCAGATGCTGGAAACCGATCTGGGCAACACCATCGCCGGCCTGCAGTCGGTGCGCGCCGCGCGCGTGCACCTGGCGCTGCCCAAGCCCTCGGCCTTCATCCGCGATAACAAGCAGGCCAGCGCCTCGGTGCTGGTGACGCTGTTCCCGGGGCGCCAGCTCGACGCCTCGCAAGTCGCTGCGATCGTGCACCTGGTGGCCTCCAGCGTGCCGGAGCTGGACCCGCGCCAGGTTTCCGTCGTCGACCAGCAGGGCCAGCTGCTCACCGTCAGCGATCCGGACAACCCCAGTGCGGTGGGCGACAGTCGCCTGCGCCTGGCCACGCGCATGGAGAACACCTACGCGCAGCGCATCGAGGAACTGCTCACGCCGCTGGTCGGTCCCGGCAAGGTGCGCGCGCAGGTCTATGCGGACCTGGACTTCAGCCAGACCGAGAAGGCCACCGAGACGTTCAATCACGACAACCCGGCCTTGCGCAGCGAACAGGTCAGCAGCGAGCAGCGCCGCGACGGCTCCTCCAACGGCGCGGTGCCGGGTGCGCTGAGCAACCAGCCGCCGACCACGGTGGCGCAGCCGACTGCGGCCAAGCCGAACGCCGGCGCGGCCAATGCCAGCGCCAATGCCACCACGGCCAATGCCAACAGTGGCGGCGAAAGCTCCAGCAGCGCCACGCGCAACTACGAGCTGGACCGCACGGTCAGTCACGTCAGCGATCCGGCCGGCCGCCTGGCGCGTCTTACCGTGGCGGTGGCGGTGGACAACAAGGCCACCACCGACGACAAGGGCAACAACAAGAGCGTGCCGTTCACGGCGCAGGAGCTCGAGCACCTGACGGATCTGGCCAAGAACGCGGTCGGCTTCAATCAGCAGCGCGGCGACAGTGTCACGGTGATCAATCAGCCGTTCCACAAGGCGCCGGGCAACGAACCGCTGCCGGAGACGCCGTTCTGGCAGCGGCCGGGTGTGATGGACCTGATCAAGCAGGGCGGCGGCGTGCTGGTCGCACTGATCATCGCCTTCGGCCTGTTGCGCCCGCTGTTGCGCGGCGTGTTCAAGGGGACGCCGGGAACCGCTCTGCAGGCGCTGCCCGCGGGCGCCGGCATACCGACGGTATCGGTGCGCATCGACGATGCGGACGACGACATGGCGCCGGGGCGGCTCGGTCCGCCGCCGGGCATGAACTACGAAGCGCGCGTGGCGATGGCCAAGCGCATGGTCACCGAGAACCCCAAGCAGGTGGCGCAGGTGGTCAGGAGCTGGGTGAGCGAAGATGGCGGCTAATATCGAAATCACGGGTGCTCAACGAGCAGCGATCCTGTTGCTCACTCTGGGCGAGCAGGATGCGGCCGAGGTGCTCAAGCACCTCAACGCGCGCGACGTGCAGGCGGTGGGCCAGGCCATGGCCGGCCTCAGCAATGTCTCGCGCGAACAGGTCGAGCATGTGCTCGGCCGCCTCACCGACGACATGGGCCGCCACACCTCGCTGGGGGTCGGCACCGAGGAATACATCCGCAAGATCCTGGTCAACGCGCTGGGCGAGAGCAAGGCGGGCGGCCTGATCGACCGCATCCTGCTCGGCCGCAGCAGCAAGGGCCTGGAATCGCTGAAGTGGATGGAGAGCCGCGCCATCGCCGAGATGATCGGCCAGGAGCATCCGCAGATCATCGCCCTGGTGCTGGCGCACCTGGAGCCGGACCAGGCGGCCGAGGTGATCGGCTACCTGCCGCCGCGCGTGCGCAGCGATTCGGTGATGCGCATCGCCACGCTCGACGGCGTGCAGCCGCACGCGCTCAACGAGCTGGACGAGATCATGGAACGCCAGTTCTCCGGCAATACCAACAAGCTCAAGTCCGCCACCGTCGGCGGACTGAAGGCCGCGGCCGACATTCTCAATGCGATGGAAACCAGCCGCGAGACGGAACTGATGGCCGCGATCCGCGGCCACGATGCGGCGCTCGGCGGCCGCATCGAGGAACTGATGTTCGTGTTCGAGGACCTGGCCGAACTGGACGACCGCAGCATGCAGATGCTGCTGCGCGAAGTGCCGTCCGCGCGCCTGGTCACCGCGCTGAAGGGCGCCGAGCCCGGTGTGCGCGAACGCATCTTCGCCAATATGTCCAAGCGCGCCTCCGACATGCTGCGCGACGACCTGGAAGTGAAGGGCCCGGTGCGCCTGAGCGAGGTCGATGCGGCGCAGAAGGAAGTGCTGCAGATCGCGCGCCGGCTGGCCGACACGGGGCAGATCAGCCTCACCGGCGGCGGTGACGACTTCGTCTGATGGCTTCCACCTTTTTCTCGCGCGAACAGCTCAAGGACTTCCGTCGCTGGGAGCTGCCCGAGGTGGGCGAGCCCAAGCCGGCCGCCGCCGCGGCGGAAGCGCAGGCCGTGCTGCCGACGGTGGCCGACCTCGAAGGCCTGGAACGCGAAGCGCGCGAAGCCGGCCATGCCGCCGGCCTCGCCGAAGGCCGCGCCGCCGCGGAAGCGGAACTGCGCGAGCGGCTGGCGCGCCTGGACGGCATTCTGCATGCGGCCGCGCGCCCGCTGGACGCGCTGGACGACGCCACCGAACAGGAGCTGGCGCGACTGGCGCTGGTGATCGCACGCCGCGTCGTCGCGCATGAACTGAAGACTTCGCCCATGCTGATCGTGCGCACCGTGCGCGAGGCCGCGCTGGCTTTGCCGGCGGCGACGCGCGCATTGCGCGTGTATCTGCATCCGGACGATCTTGCGCTGCTGCGCGAACTGGAAGCGGCCGAGCCGCACTGGCAACTGCTGCCGGATCCGGATCTGCAGCGCGGCGATTGCCTGCTGGAAAGCGAGAGCTCACGCCTGGATGCGCGCGCGGAGACGCGGCTCGCGGCGATCGCCGAGGCGATCTTCGGCGATGAAGAAGGCGCGGCCGATCCCGAGGACGAGATGGCATGAGCGACGGCTCCGCCACCGGCGAACGCTGGCGCCACCGCCTGGCGCGCCGCGCGCGCCGCGCCGAGGCGGCTACGCCGCTGGTAGTCGAGGGCCGCCTGCGCCGCGTGGTCGGGCTCACCCTGGAAGCGGAAGGCTGCGAGGCGCCGCTGGGCGCACGCTGCCTGGTGGCGGCCGCGGGCGGCGCGCAGCTGGATACCGAAGTGGTGGGTTTCGCCGACGACCGCCTGCTGCTGATGCCGGTCACCGAGATGCATGGCGTGCTGCCCAACGCGCGCGTGCGCCCGTGCTCGCATACCGGCGGCCTGCCGGTGGGCGCGGCGCTGCTGGGCCGGGTGATCGGCGCCGACGGCGTGCCGCTGGACGGCGCCGGCCCGCTCGATGTCGACGAGCACGCTTCGCTCAAGCGCGAACCGATCAACCCGATGGCGCGCAAGCCGATCGATGCGCCGCTGGATACCGGCGTGCGCGCGATCAATGCATTGCTCACGGTCGGCCGCGGCCAGCGCCTGGGCCTGTTCGCCGGCTCCGGCGTCGGCAAGTCGACCCTGCTGGGCATGATGACCCGCTACACCGATGCCGACGTGGTAGTGGTCGGTTTGATCGGCGAGCGCGGCCGCGAGGTGAAGGAGTTCGTCGAACACACGCTGGGCGAGGAGGGCCGTGCCCGCGCGGTGATCGTCGCCGCGCCGGCCGACGCGCCGCCGCTCAAGCGCCTGCGCGGCGCGCAGTACGCCACCGCCATCGCCGAATGGTTCCGCGACCGCGGACAGCGCGTGCTGCTGCTGATGGACTCGATCACCCGCTATGCGCAGGCGCAGCGCGAAATCGCCCTGGCCATCGGCGAGCCGCCGGCGACCAAGGGCTATCCGCCGTCGGTCTTCGCGCTGCTGCCGGCCCTGGTCGAGCGCGCCGGCAACGATGCCGAAGGACGCGGCTCGATCACCGCCTTCTATACGGTGCTGACCGAAGGCGACGATTACCGCCACGACCCCATCGCCGATGCGGCGCGCGCGATCCTGGACGGCCATATCGTGCTGTCGCGCGACCTGGCCGAGGCCGGCCACTATCCGGCCATCGATATCGAGGCCTCGATCAGCCGCGTGATGCCGGCCGTGGTCGAGCGTGCGCACCTGCGCGCGGCGCAGCAGTTCCGCCAGGTCTATTCGGCGTACCGCCAGCAGCGCGACCTGATCGCGGTGGGCGCCTACCAGAAGGGTTCCGATCCGCAGGTGGACAAGGCGATCGCCATGTGGCCGCAGCTGCGCGGCTTCCTGCAGCAAGAGGTGGACGATCCCATGCCGCTGGCGCAGGCGATCGAGGCGCTGGAAGGCATTGCCGCCGAGGCTGCCGCGTGAAGCCGCGCTCCGTCCGCCTGGCGCCGGCCGCCGATCACGCCAGGGAAAAACGCGAAACCGCCGCGCAGCGCCTGGCCGAGCAGCAGGAGCGCTTGCGCGCGGCCGAACACCAGCTGTCCGAACTGCGCCGCTATCGCGCCGAGTACGCGCTGGACGGCGCGGCCGCGGTGTCGGTCAGCGCGCTGCTCAACCGGCAGCAATTCGTGGAGCGTATCGACCGCGCGATCGGCCAGCAGCTGCTCGACGTGGAGCGGCAGCGCCGCCTGCTCGAGCAGGCCGGCGCCAACTGGCGCGCCGCGCATGCTCGCGAGCGCGCGCTGGAGAGCGTGATCGGCCAGGCGCGCGAGCAGGAGCGCAAGAGCGAAGAGCGCCGCGAACAGAACGACATCGACGAACGCATGCAGCACCGCAACCCGCGGCGCCGCAGCTAGCAGGTAATCCCGCCATGACCGCCAACGTATCCATGCCCACTTCCGCACCGAAAACCGCCGTCGCCGGCGCGCATGCCGCTGCCGGGAAGGCCGCGCCGTCAGGCGCGGCCGATGCCACCGGCCAGAACGGTTTCGATCGCCAGTTCGACCAGGCGATGCGCCAGCAGGCCGGCACCTCGCTGCTCGCCGCCGAGGCCGTGCCGCCGGTGTTGCCGGCCAAGGTCGCGCTGGCCTCGATCGACACCGGCAGCCCGCTGGCCGGCAAGGACGATGCGAAGGCCGATCCGGCCGAGCAGAACGGCAGCGCGCTGGCCGCCGCGATGCTGGCCTTGCTGGGGCAAGGTGTTTCCGTGCCGGCCCATGCCGCCGGTGCGGGACATGGCCAGGCGCTGTCGCCGGATGCCGGCAAGGGCGGCGCGCAGCGCGGCTTGCCGGGTCTGGTGGCCGATGCCGCGAACGCCGTGGGCGCGACGACGACGCAGGCGCCTTCCATCAACGTGGATGCCAACGCGCTGGTCGCCGCGGCGACTGCCGCCGCGCCGGAACCGCACAAGTCCGGCGAGCCCGGCAGTATCGACGCGCTGGCCGCCGCCATGACGCCGCAAGCGCCGGCCGCCAGTGCTCCGGCGGCCGCTCACAATCTGAAGATGGACGCGCCCGCCGGCAGCGCCGGCTTCGCGCAGGAGCTCGGCCAGCAGGTCGCCTGGCTCGGCGGCCAGGAGATCAAGGAGGCACGCATCCGCCTGCGCCCGGAAGAACTGGGCCAGCTCGATGTGAAAGTCAGCGTGGCCGAGCACGGCCGCGTCGATGTCGCCTTCACCGCCCAGCATCCGGCGGCGGTCATTGCCGTGCAGCAGACGCTGGGGCAGCTGGACATGATGCTGGCGGGGCATGGCTTGTCGCTGGGCCAGGCGCAGGTGGGGCAGCAGGAAACGGGAGAGCGGGGGCAGGGCCATGCGGGTGATCCGCAGGATGCGCTCGCCGCGGAGGCGGATCCGGTCGAAGGCATAAGCGCGACCAGGGTTGCGGTGGGCCTGCTGGATACGTTTGCCTGAAGCGCGGCCTCAGGTGGCGCCGAGCACTTCATGCTCCAGCGCGGCCTGCAGCAGCTGGTTGAGACTGACGCCGCGCGCGGCGGCAGCCGTCACGGCACGTTCGTGCAGCTTGGGCGGGATGCGCGCCTGGAACTTGCCGGAGAAGTTCTTGTACGGCTCGATGCCGTTCGTCCGGCAAGTCTCGAAGAAGACGCGCAGCGATGCGCTGCCTTCGCGCAGCAGGCCGGCCACGTCGGTGGCGTAGAAATCGGCGCCGCCGTTCAGGCCGGTGAACTCGCCGCGGAACATCTCGATGTCCGGGTCGTACTCGATCACGGCCTTGTGGCCGTCGATGGTCATGACGTTGATCATGGCTTCACTCCGAGGGACTCCAACCATTTGCGGATGCCGGCGACCGCGCCTTTGTCGGTATCGGGGCGCGGATGAGGGCGGTGGAACACGTGCACTTCGCCGAACAGGACGACCGTTACGCGGGAGCCCTCCGCTTCGGTGATCGTCGCGCCCAGTGACTTGAACAGGGCCTCCACATCTGCCCATTTCACGTTGCCGGAAGCGGGGCGGTTGAAGATGAGGCCCAGCGTCCTTGCCTGCTTGATTCTTCATGCCCCCATGGTACTGATTCATGGTACCACTAAATCCGAAAAATGCCCCGCCATGACGGCGTCGCGACAGCTCCCCGCCGCGCGTCAATAAAACGCCGCCTCGCCCGCTCAAGCGGCCGCAAGCCGCGCCGTTGAGCCATTCCTTGCGATGGCATGCCGATTGCTACAAGACCTCCGCCAGGCTTCGCTCCCCAGCGATGCCGACAAGGAACCGTGCCAATCCGAGGTCTTGCATGTCGAACGCTGAGCCCAGTCCCGCCGTCGCCGCACCCGCCCCGAAAACGGGTGGCGGGCGGGGCACCGTCCTGATTCTTGCCGCGGCCCTGGTAATGGTGTCGGCCGTGTGCGGCTACGCGCTGTACACGCTGCGTGGTCACGCCGCGCAGGGCGCCGCCGGCAGCGAAGCCAAGGTCGAGAAGAAGAAGGAAGGCCCGGAGGCGTACCTGCCGATGGAGCCGGCCTTCGTGGTGAATTTCCAGAAGGCCGACGGCCTGAGCTACCTGCAGGTCGGCGTGACCTTGATGTCGCACGACCCGGCGGCGCTGCAGGCCGCCAAGGAAGCCGATCCGGTGATCCGCAACGCGCTGGTGATGCTGTTCTCCGCGCAGGACTACACCGCGCTGTCCGACACCGCCGGCAAGCAGAAGCTGCAGGCCAAGGCGCTGGCCGCGGTGCAGAAGATCGTCGAGGAGCGCACCGGCCATCCCGGCGTGGAAGCGCTGTACTTCACCAGCTTCGTGATGCAGTGAGGCGGCCGTGAGCGACCTGCTCTCCCAGGAAGAAATCGACGCCCTGCTCAATGGCGTCAACGGCGGCGACGTGCCCACCGGCGGCGACGAACCGCCGCCGAAGGACGCGGTGCTGCAATACGACTTCACCCAGCAGGACCGCATCGTGCGCGGCCGCCTGCCCACGCTGGAGATGGTCAACGACCGCTTCGCGCGCTACTTCCGCACGGGCATCTTCGGCGTACTGCGCAAGACCTGCGAGGTCTCCGTGCTGGGCGTGAAGATGTCCAAGTTCGTCGAATACGTGCACGGCCTGGCCGTGCCGACCAATTTGAACCTGGTGCGCGTGAAACCGCTGCGCGGCACCGCGCTGATCGTGATGGAGCCGCGCCTGGTCTTCAGCGTGATCGACAACTTCTTCGGCGGCGACGGCCGCTACCACGCACGCATCGAAGGCCGCGACTTCACGCCGACCGAGACGCGGGTGATCCAGATCGTGCTGGCCGAGATCTTCACCGCGATGACCGAGGCCTGGTCGCCGGTGCTGCCGCTGAACTTCGAGTTCCTCAACTCGGAGATCAACCCGCAGTTCGCCAATATCGTCAGCCCCACCGAGACGGTGGTGGTGTCGCGCTTCCATGTGGAAGTAGACGGCGGCGGCGGCGAGATCCACCTGACCCTGCCGTACTCCATGGTCGAGCCGATCCGCGTGCTGCTCGACGCCGGCGTGCAGAGCGACCGCGTCGAGCGCGACGAACGCTGGCTGCAGAGCCTGCACCAGGAAGTGCTGGATGCCGAGGTCGAGCTCAGCTCGCTGCTGCTGGAGACCGACCTGCAGATCGGCGATTTCCTCAAGCTGCGCCCCGGCGACGTGATCCCGGTGAACCTGCCGGAGCTGTGCACGGTGTTCGCCGAGGACGTACCGATCTTCCGCGGCCAGCTCGGCCGCACCGGCGGCCACAAGGCCGTCCGTTTCCAGACCCCCGCCGGCCGCCGCGAAACGCGCGCGTCCGCCGAGTTCTCCACCGGGAATCCCAACGCATGAGCACCACCAACGACTCCGCCACCCTGCTCGACCCGGCCGGCCGGCCGGAATACGAGACCATGCTGGGCGTGGCCGGCGAGAACGGCGACGTCAACCTCGACCTGATCCTGGACGTGCCGGTCACGCTGGCGATGGAAGTCGGCCGCACGCGCATCAGCATCCGCAACCTGCTGCAGCTCAACCAGGGTTCGGTGGTGGAACTGGACCGCGCCGCGGGCGAACCGCTGGACGTGTTCGTCAACGGCACCCTGGTCGCGCACGGCGAAGTGGTGGTGATCAATGAGAAGTTCGGCATCCGCCTGACCGACGTGATCAGCCCCGCCGAACGCGTGCGGAAGCTGCGCTGACATGTTGACCCTGCTTGCCATGGCCGCCGCGCCCGCGGCCGATCCCAGCGTGGGCCCGGAGCTGCTGCGCGTCATCCTGAGCCTGGCCGGGATCATGCTGCTGATCTTCGCCGCCGGCTGGTTCGGCCGGCGCCTGCAGGGGCGCGTGCATCCGGGCGGGCGGCGCATCCGCTGCATCGAGTCGGCCTCGGTCGGCGCGCGCGAGCGCGTGCTGCTGCTGGAAGCCGATGGCAAGCGCCTGCTGGTCGGCGTGGGGCAGGGCGGCCTGCGCACGCTGCATGTCTACGAGGGCGAGGCGCCGGCCGCCGATGTCCCGCCATCGCCGCCGGCGCCCGCGTTCGCGGACCTGCTCGGCCTGTGGAAGCGCAAGTGATGAAGTACTTCCTGTTGCTGATCCTCCTGCTCGCGCCGCTGCCGCTGCTGGCCGATCCGGCCACCGGCGTCCCGGTGCTGAATGTGCAGAATGCCGCCGGCGGCGGCCAGAGCTGGACACTGTCGCTGCAGATGCTGGCGCTGATGACGGTGCTGACCCTGCTGCCGGCGATCCTGCTGATGATGACCTCGTTCACGCGGATCATCATCGTGCTCGGTTTCCTGCGCCAGGCGCTGGGCACGCAGTCGACGCCGCCGAACCAGGTGCTGCTGGGCCTGGCGCTGTTCATCACGCTGTTCGTGATGTCGCCGGTGCTTGAGCGTGCCTATGCCGACGGCGTCAAACCCTATATGGACGGCCAGATGAGCGCGGAGCAGGCCATTCCCGCCGCTGCCGCGCCGTTCAAGCGCTTCATGCTGGATCAGACGCGCGACGCCGACCTGCAGCTGTTCACCCGCCTGGCCAAGGAGCAGCCGTACGCAGGCAAGGACGACGTGCCGTTCCGCGTGGCGATGCCGGCCTTCGTCACCAGCGAGCTGAAGACCGCGTTCCAGATGGGCTTCCTGCTGTTCATCCCGTTCCTGATCATCGACCTGGTGGTGGCCAGCGTGCTGATGTCGATGGGCATGATGATGGTGTCGCCGATGATCATCTCGCTGCCGTTCAAGATCATGCTGTTCGTGCTAGTGGATGGGTGGTCGTTGTTGCTGGGGACGCTGGCGGGGAGTTTTTTTTCGTGAATCCCCATATCCGTCAAACCCCCGGCGTAGGTTGGGGTGAGCCGCAGGCGAACCCCAACATCGCTGTATCCAAGCGCCTCGCATTGTTGGGGTTGGCATGACGCCCGAATCCGTCATCGAATTCGGCCAGCACGCCCTCTACATCGCGATGCTGGTCGCCGCGCCGCTGCTGCTCACCGCGCTGGCGGTGGGCGTGCTGATCGGCGTGATCCAGGCGGCCACGCAGATCAACGAAATGACCCTGAGCTTCATCCCGAAGCTGATCGCGATGGCGCTGGTGGCGCTGATCGCCGGCCCGTGGATGCTGCGCACCCTGGTGCAGTTCACCCGGCACCTGATCGAGGGACTGCCCGGAGCGGTGCGGTGAATACGCTCGACCTCGCCCAGCTGCCGGTCCTGCTCGGCAGCGTGCTGTGGGCGATGGGCCGTGTCGCCGGCTTGTTCCTGGTTGCGCCGGTGTTCGGTGCGACGGTGCTGCCGGCGCGCATCCGCGTCGGCCTGATCGTGCTGCTCACCCTGGTGCTGGCGCCGCTGGCGCCGGCGCGCGTCGACCCGATGAGCTCGACCGGCGTGTCGACCATGGCCGGCCAGGTGCTGATCGGCGCCGCCGTGGGCTTCGTGCTGCGGCTGACCTTCGAAGCGGTCGCCTTCGGCGGCCAGCTGGTGGCGCAGAGCATGAGCCTGGGCTTCGCCGAAGTGGTCAATCCGCAGGGCGGCGGCAGTTCGCCGGTGCTCAACCAGTTCTATCTGCTGCTGGTGACTCTGTTGTTCCTGGCGATGGACGGACACCTGCGCCTGATCGAGCTGCTGGCGGACAGCTTCCGCACGCTGCCGCCGGGTGCCGGTGCGATCTCGCCGGACGGCCTGCACGCGGTCGCCCTGTTCGGCGGCCAGCTGTTTGCCGGCGCGGTACGCGTCGCCTTGCCGGCGATGACCGCGCTGCTGGTGGTGAACATGGGCTTCGGCGCGATCAGCCGCGCGGCCCCGTCGATGAATCTGTTCGCAGTGGGTTTTCCGATCACTTTGTGCCTGGGCTTCATCGCCCTGTGGTTGTCCTTGCGCGCATTGCCCGGGGCCTTCGGCTCGCTGGAAGAGAGCGCGTGGTCGCTGATGCGCGAGCTGCTGGGTCAATGAGGACGGGAGCCTGACGTGTCCGAGAGCGATGACCAGGAACGCACCGAAAAACCATCGGAAAAACGCCTGCGCGAAGCGCGGGAGAAAGGCGACGTCCCGCGCTCGCGCGATCTTTCCGGCGCGCTTGTCGTGCTGGCTGGCGTGGCCGCCTTGATGAGCGGCAGCGAGCGCGCTTTCGTGCATGCAAGGCGCATCTACGAACTGGGCTTCGGCTACAGCCGCGAGGCGCTGTTCTCCGGCGAACTGCCCGCGCGCGTGCTCGGCGCCGCGCTGCGCGAGGCGATCGCGCTGATCACGCCGGTGGCGCTGGCCACCCTGCTGGCCACCTTCGCCGCGCCGACCTTGCTGGGCGGCCTGAGCTTCAGCGCGCAGGCGCTGCAGCCGAAGTTCGACCGGCTCGATCCGATTGCCGGGCTGGGCCGGCTGGTCTCGATGCGTGGCCTGGTCGAGCTGGTCAAGTCGCTGCTCAAGCTGCTCTTCATCGGCGCGGCGCTGGCCTGGTTCCTGTGGCGCGGGCAGGCGGCGATGCAGGCCAGCGGGCGCGGCACGGTGGGCGCGGGCATCGCGCTGTCGCTGTCGCAGCTGGGCAACGCGGCGCTGCTGTTCGGCACCATGCTGGCGCTGATCGGCGGCATCGACGCCGCCTACCAGCGCTACGACTACGGCAAGCGCCTGCGCATGACCAAGCAGGAAGTGCGCGACGAGAACAAGGAAAGCGAAGGCAATCCCGAGCTCAAGGGTCGCATCCGCCAGGTGCAGCACCAGCTCGCGCGCCGCCGCATGATGCAGGAGCTGCCCAAGGCCGACGTGGTGGTGACCAATCCCACCCACTTCGCCGTCGCGCTGAAGTACGACGAAAACCGCATGCGCGCGCCGCGCGTGATCGCCAAGGGCGTGGACGTGCTGGCCATGCAGATCCGCCAGGCCGCCGCCGGCCATCGCATCCCGATGGTGGAAGCGCCGCCGCTGGCGCGCGCGCTATACGCCACCACTGAGCTCGGCCGCGAGATCCCCGCCGCGCTGTACGTCGCCGTGGCGCAGGTGCTGGCCTATGTGTTCCAGCTGCGCCAGGCCGTCGCGCATGGCGACGCGCCGCCCGTGCCTCCCTCGCCGCAGGTCGATCCGGACCTGCTCGGCCCCTATCGCTGATTTCTTCCAGGACACCGCTCCATGGCTGCCGCAAGCGCAAGCGCGTTCGACACCTTCAAGCAGATCAGCCGCCGCGGCGCCGGCGCGCCCATCGTCATGCTGGCCGCGCTGGCGATGGTCATGCTGCCGATGCCGCCGTTCCTGCTGGACATCCTGTTCAGCTTCAACATCGCGCTGTCGCTGGTGATCCTGCTGGCGGTGATCTACGTGATGCGGCCGCTGGAATTCGCCGCCTTTCCTACCGTGGTGCTGATGGCCACGCTGCTGCGCCTGGCGCTGAACATCGCCTCCACCCGCGTGGTGCTGCTGCATGGCCATAACGGCCCGGGCGCGGCGGGCAAGGTGATCGAGGCCTTCGGCGAGTTCGTCATCGGCGGCAACTTCGCGGTCGGCCTGGTGGTGTTCGCCATCCTCACCATCATCAACTTCGTGGTGGTGACCAAGGGCGCTACGCGCGTGTCCGAGGTGACCGCGCGCTTCACCCTGGACGCGATGCCCGGCAAGCAGATGGCGATCGACGCCGACCTCAACGCCGGCCTGCTCACCCAGGAACAGGCGCGCGAGCGCCGCCAGGAAGTGCGCGAGGAAGCGGACTTCTACGGTTCGATGGACGGTGCCTCCAAGTTCGTGCGCGGCGACGCGACGGCCGGCATCCTGATCCTGGTGATCAATATCGTCGGCGGCTTCTTCGTCGGCGTGATGCAGCACGGCCTGTCCGCCGGCGACGCGGCCAAGACCTACACCCTGCTGACCATCGGCGATGGCCTGGTCGCGCAGGTGCCGGCGCTGATGCTGTCGATCTCCACCGCGGTGATCGTCACGCGCGTGTCGCGCGCGCAGGACATGGGCAAGCAGGTGCTCGGCCAGGTGTTCGGCCAGCCGCGCGCGCTGGCCGTGGCCGGCGTGGTGCTGGGCGTGATGGGCCTGGTCCCGGGCATGCCGAACATCGCCTTCCTGCTGCTGGGCGCGATCTGCGGCGGCGCCGCCTGGATGATGGTCAAGCGCGAGCGCGAGACGCGCGAAAAACTGGCCGAGGAAGCGATCGCCGAAGCCACGCCCGCCACCCCGCCGGCCGAGCGCCTGGAGCTGGGCTGGGAAGACGTCGCCGGAGTCGATCCGGTCGGCCTGGAGGTGGGCTACCGGCTGATCCCGCTGGTCGACAAGAACCAGGGCGGCGAGCTGATGGGGCGGATCAAGTCGGTGCGCCGCAAGCTGTCGCAGGAGCTGGGCTTCCTGGTGCCGCCGGTGCATATCCGCGACAACCTGGACTTAGGCCCCAACACCTATCGCATCACCCTGATGGGCGTGCCGATGGGCGAGGCCGAGGTGCACAACGAGCGGCTGCTGGCGATCAATCCCGGCCGCGTGCACGGCACCCTGCAGGGCATCGCCACGCGCGATCCGGCCTTCGGCCTGGAAGCGGTGTGGATCGAGGCCGGCCAGCGCGACAACGCGCAGGCGCTGGGCTACACCGTGGTCGATCCGGCCACCGTGGTCGCCACGCATCTGTCGCACATCCTGCAGGGCCATGCGCACGAGCTGCTCAGCCACCAGGACGTGCAGCAGCTGCTGGACCGCCTGGCCGCCGTCGCGCCGAAGCTGGTCGAAGACCTGGTGCCCAAGCGCATGTCGCTGGGCGTGGTGGTGAAGGTGCTACAGAACCTGCTGGCCGAGCGGGTGCCGGTGCGCAACATGCGTTCCATCGTCGAATCCTTGGCGGAGCATGCGGGCCAGAGTCAGGATCCCGGCGCGCTCACCGCCGCCGTGCGCGTCGCGCTCGGTCGCCAGATCGTGCAGGAGATCGCTGGCCTGGGCACCGAGATCCCGGTCATCACGCTGGCGCCGGAGCTGGAGCAGATCCTGCTCGGCTCGCTGGCCAATGGCGGCGTGGCGGGCGCCGCGGTGGAACCTGGCCTGGCCGACCGCCTGCAGAGCGGTGTCGCCGACGCCGCGCGCCGCCAGGAAATGAGCGGCGAACCGGCGGTATTGCTGGTCGCGCCGCAGCTGCGTCCGTGGCTCGCGCGCTTCACGCGGCACGTGGCACAGAACCTGCACGTACTGGCCTACAACGAGGTGCCCGACAACCGTCGGGTGCGTTTGGTGCAGGCGCTGGGACGGTGAGTGGGGGAATTGGGAATGGGGAATAGGGAATCGAAAAAGCAGGGTTGTCTTACACGGAGAGCTCTGTGCTCGCCGGCGACGACACACTTCTTTTCAGGCGCGTCTTACCTCCCATTTGCGAGGTTTTCCGATTCCCTATTCCCGATTCCCAATTCCCTGGGCGCGAGGAAAAACCATCCATGAAAATAAAGCGTTTCGTAGCGCCCGACATGCGCCAGGCCATGCGCGAAGTGCGCGAGGAACAAGGCCCCGACGCGGTCATTCTTTCCACGCGCCGCCTGGACGAGGGCGTGGAGATCATTGCCGCCGTCGATTACGACGAAGCGCTGGTGCGCGAGGCCGCCCGTTCGGGCGAGCCGCTGCCGACCGAAGTGCGCGTCGTGCGCGAGGAAGCGCCGCTGCCGCTGCCGCCGCGGCTGCCGGCCAGAGCGCGGCGTGCATCGCCGCCGCCGGCACCGGTTGCCGCTCCGGCGCCTGCGCCGGCTGCCGCGGCGCGTGTTGCGCCGGCGCCGGTCGCTCCGACTCCCGCGAGCGCGCCGCCCATCACTGCTGCACCCGCCGAACCCGCGCCGCTGCATCCGATGGTGGAGCAGGCCGCGCTCGACACCGCGCGCATGCGCGCCGAGCTGGGCAGCCTGCGCGAACTGCTGGAATCGCAGATGGCTTCGCTGGCGTGGAACGATCTGCAGCGCCGCCATCCGCTGCGTGGCCGCGTGCTGCGCGACATGACGCGCATCGGCATCGAACCCGACGTGGCGCGCCGGCTCGCCGACGAACTGCCGGACCGCCTCAGCGCCGACCAGGCGCGCTACCTGCCGCTGGGCGTGCTCAGCCGCCAGCTCGCCATCACCGGCTACGACGTCGCCGCCAGCGGCGGCGTGGTCGCCCTGGTCGGACCGACCGGCGTGGGCAAGACCACCACCATCGCCAAGCTCGCCGCGCGCGCCGTGCTGCGCCATGGCGCCTCGCAGGTGGCGCTGGTCAGCACCGACCACTACCGCATCGGCGCCGCCGCGCAGCTGGAGCATTACGGCCGCCTGCTCGGCACGCGCGTGTTCCCGGCGCACGACGCCGAGAGCCTGCGCGAGGTGCTGGACGTGCTGCGCGGCCGCCGCGTGGTGCTGGTCGATACCGCCGGCGTCGCCGGCAGCGATCCGCGCCTGGAGCAGCAGATGCAGTTGCTGCGTGCCGCCGGCGAGCTGCGCACCTGCCTGGTGCTGGCGGCCAATGCGCAGGCGCAGGCGATCGACGACATGGTGCGCGCCTTCCTGCCGCAGCAGCCGCAGGCCTGCATTCTCACCAAGCTCGATGAAGCGCCCAGCCTCGGCGGCGCGCTGTCCGCGCTGATCCGCCACCGCCTGCCGCTGGACTACACCACCGACGGCCAGCGCGTGCCGGAAGACCTGGCGACCGCCGACGCGCGCGTGCTGGTGTGCCGCGCCGCGCAGGTGCTCAAGAGCAATGCGCCGGCGGTGGACGAGGGTTATATGGCCGAGCGCTTCGGCATGGCCATGGCGGGCGCATGATGACGACGCTGGCGATGAACCAGGCCTGGGGCCTGAACAATCTTTTCTCCGCCTTCCATTCCGCGGGCGGCGACGACAGCCGGCCCGCCGCCGCGATGTCCGGTGGCGGTGCGCTGCCGGCCACGCCGCCGCGCCGCTGTCGCGCGATTGCCGTCGCCGGCGGCAAGGGCGGCGTAGGCAAGTCCACGGTGGCGGTGAACCTCGGCATGTCGCTGGCGATGGCCGGGCGCGAGGTCGCCCTGCTGGATGCCGACATGGGCATGGCCAACCTGGACGTGCTGCTGGGCCTGCAGCCGGCGCGGCACATCGGCCACCTGCTCGACGGCAGCTGCACGTTGCGCGAGCTGATGCTGCCGGCGCCGCACGGGCTGAAGGTGATTCCCGCCGGCTCCGGCGCGCGGCGCCTGGCCCAGCTGGACACGCGCGAGCACGCGGCGGTAATTCGCGCCTTCGACGAGCTGCCGGATCCGCCGGAATTCCTGATCGTCGATACCGCCGCGGGCGTCGCCGACAACGTAGTGATGTTCGCCGCGGCGGCCGACGACGTGGTGCTGGTGGTGTGCGACGAACCGGCCTCGCTCACCGACGCCTACGCGCTGACCAAGGTGCTCAGCCGCGACTTCCGCGTGCGGCGCTTCCACGTGGTGGCGAACATGGTGCGTCACGCCGGCGAGGCGCGGCAGCTGTACGACAAGCTGGCCCGCGTATGCGACCGGTTCCTGGATGTGGCGCTCGATTTCATGGGTACGGTGCCCTACGACGAACACCTGCGCCAGGCGATCCGGCGCCAGGGCGCGGTGGTGGACCTGTGGCCGGCCAGCCGGTCCGCGCGGGGATTCAAGCAAATGGCGGGTGCGGTCGATACATGGGGGGAACCCCCGCGGACGGGCCGCGACCGCATCGCCTTTTTCGGCGGCCAGGTCGGCCCGGCGCCGGACCCGATTGGCGGGGGGATGTGAGATGAGCGTGGCTTCCGAATACCTGCAACTGCAACGCGAAAGCACGGAGGAGATGGTGCGTCGGCACGCTCCGCTGGTGCGGCGCATCGCCTATCACCTGATGGGCCGGCTGCCGCCCAGCGTGGACGTGGACGACCTGGTGCAGGCCGGCATGATCGGCCTGCTGGAGGCGGCGCGGAACTATGCGACCGACCGCATGGCGAGCTTCGAGACGTATGCGGGCATCCGCATCCGCGGTGCCATGCTGGACGAGCTGCGCAAGACCGATTGGACGCCGCGCTCGGTGCACCGCAAGTTGCGCGAGGTGTCCGAGGTGGTGCGCCAGATCGAGAACGAGACGGGCGCCGACGCCACCGACGCCGAGGTGATCCGGCGGCTGGGCATCGACGCGCAGGAGTACCACCAGATCCTGGCCGACGCGGCCAGCGCGCGCCTGCTCAGTCTCTCCGCGCCGGAGGACGACGAAGACGGCGCCGCGCTCGACGTGGCCGACCAGGAAGGGCTGGGGCCGCAGGACCGCTTCGAGCAGGAGGGCATGCGCGGGGCGCTGGTCGAGGCGATCGGCGGCCTGCCGGAGCGCGAGCAGCTGGTGATGTCGCTGTACTACGAGCAGGAACTGAATTTGAAGGAGATCGGCGCCGTGCTCGGCGTGACGGAATCGCGGGTGTGCCAGATCCATGGCCAGGCGTTGATTCGGTTGCGGGCGCGGATGACGGGATGGCGGGAGCAGGGTGCGGCGGCTGATAGCAGCAAGGCACGGAAGTTGAAGAGTACCGGTTAAAGCGTTCGCTCCAGGCTGGAATCCTTCTCCCTCCGGGAGAAGGTGCCGGCAGGCGGATGAGGGTTCGGGCGGAGTGGAACGCACCACTCCGCCCGAACCCTCACCCCAACCCCTCTCCCGAGGGGAGAGGGGCTAAAGCGCAGCGTTTCAACCAATACGCAATCTAAGATCTGGAGAGAGGCGTTTGGACAAGAACATGAAGATCCTCGTGGTGGACGACTTCTCCACCATGCGGCGCATCGTGCGCAACCTGCTGGTGGAGCTGGGCTTCACCAATGCGCTGATCCAGGAAGCCGACGACGGCGTCAACGCGATGACGGTGCTCAAGCAGCAGTCGTTCGACATGGTCGTGACCGACTGGAACATGCCGAACATGACCGGCATCGACCTGCTGCGCGCGATCCGCGCCGAGCCCGCGCTCAAGGGGCTGCCGGTGCTGATGGTCACCGCCGAGAACAACCGCGACCAGATCATCGCCGCCGCCCAGGCCGGCGTGAACGGTTACATCGTCAAGCCCTTCACCGCGGTTACGCTGAAGGAAAAGCTGGACAAGATCTTCGAGCGGCTCGCCGCGCAAGGAGCAAGCGCATGAGCGCCGTGATGATTACCCCCATGAGCGCGGCGCTGCCGCAGGAAGTGCAGGAACTGCTGGCCAGCCCCGACGGCGCCGCTTTCGAGCTGGCGCTGGACACCATGGTGCGCCAGCGCGAGCAGCACCTGTTCCGCGCACTGGGCCTGCTGGCCCGCGACCTGCACGAAGCGGTGCGCCGCCTCGGCGGCGAGCTGGCGCAGGAAGGCGTGCCCGGCAGCGTCGCCGACGCGCGCCAGCACCTGCACGACGTGCTGGAGATGAGCGCCAAGGCCGCGCATCGCAGCATCGATTTCGCCGAACGCATGCGGCCGCAGGCCACGGCGCTGGAGGACCGCGCCGACGCGGTGCTGGCCGGCGGCGGCGAAGCCGCCGAGCTGGCGACGCAAGCGCGCCAGTTCGCCGCGCAGTGCCGCGAGGGCCTGTCCGACATGGTGATGGCGCAGTCCTGGCAGGACCTGTCCGGCCAGCGCATCAAGAAAGTGTCCACCTTCATCGGCAGCGTGGAATCCTCGCTGCTGGAACTGGTGCGCCTGACCGGCGCGCTGGCCGGCGGCGAAGCGCCGGTGGCCGCGGCCAAGGTGAACAGCCAGGACGAGGCGGACCGCCTGCTCAGCGAATTCGGTTTCTGAGCGCGGGGGCTTGATGGATCCCTCACTGGACAGCGAGCTGCGCGACGATTTCCTGGTCGAGGCCGGGGAACTGGTGCAGCGCCTGGGCGAACAGCTGGTGGCGCTGGAAGAAGCGCCGCGCGACGCCGAACTGCTCAATGCGGTATTCCGCGCCTTCCACACGGTGAAGGGCGGCGCGGGTTTCCTCGGCATCGATCCGATGGTGCAGCTGTGCCATCACGCCGAGGACCTGCTCAATGAAGCGCGCGCAGGCCATGTGCTGATCGATGCGGCGCGGATGGATGCGCTGCTGGAAGCGCTGGACCTGGTCAACGCGATGATGGCCGCGCTGGCATCGTCGTCGGCGATGCCGGTGGCGCCGGCGGCGCTGCTGGTGCGCCTGCAGCCGCATGCGGTGCGCCCTCCGGCCCCGGCGCCCGCTCCCGTACCGGCACCCGCGCCGGTGGCGGAAGAGAGCGGCACCATCGACGACAGCGAGTTCGAGGCGCTGCTCGACAGTCTCTACGGCATGGGCGGCGCGCCAGGCGCACCGGTCCAGCCGCCCGCGTCCGACATGATCGACGATACGGAATTCGAAAAACTGCTCGACGACCTGCACGGCAAGGGCAAGGCGCCGGGCACGCCGGCACCATCCTCTTCCAACACGATCGACGACAGCGAGTTCGAGGCGCTGCTCGACAGCCTGCACGGCAAGGGCGCCGCGCCAGGCTCCGCGGCGAAGGCCGCCGCCGCGCCGGCACCGGCCAAAGCCGCGGCGAAGGCCGCGCCGCCGCCGGAAGCCACCGTGCGCGTGGACACCGGCCGGCTCGACGCCCTGGTCAACCGCGCCGGCGAACTGGTGCTGGTGCGCAACCGCCTGCTCAGTCTCGCTGCCAGCAGCGGCGACGAGCCGTTCGCCACCGCCGCCGGCGAGCTCGATCGCGTCGCCGACGAATTGCAGGGCGCCGTGCTGGGCATGCGCATGCAGCCGGTGGGGCGTCTGTTCCAGCGCTTTCCGCGCATCGTGCGCGATCTCGCCCGCCAGCTCGGCAAGGAGATCGAGCTGGTGCTCGAAGGCGAGGACACCGACCTCGATCGCAGCCTGGTCGAGGCGCTGGCCGATCCGCTGATTCACCTGCTGCGCAACGCGGTCGACCACGGCCTGGAAACGCCCGACGTGCGCGAAGGCAGCGGCAAGTCGCGCAAGGGTCGCGTGCGCCTGGCGGCGAGCCAGCGCGGCGAACGCATCGTGATCGTGGTGGCCGACGACGGCCGCGGCATGGACCCGGACATCCTGCGCCGCAAGGCGATGGAGAAGGGCGTGATCGATGCGGCGCAGGCCGCGCGCCTGTCCGAGACCGAATGCCTGGAACTGATCTTCCGTCCCGGCTTCAGCACCGCCGCGCAGGTCTCCGACATCTCCGGCCGCGGCGTCGGCATGGACGTGGTGAAGACGCGCGTGGCCGAGCTCGGCGGCACCTTGCAGGTGCGCTCGAAGCTGGGGCAGGGCAGCGAGCTTGAGCTCACCGTGCCGCTGACCCTGGCCATCGTGCGCGTGCTGATGGTGCGCGTCGGTACGCGCCTGTTCGCGATGCCGCTGAGCAATGTGGACGAAGTCTTCGAACTGTCGCCGGGGCAGGATCGCCTGCTCGACGGCTGCCTGATCGCCGCGCACCGCGAACGCGCGCTGCCGCTGGGCGATCTCGCTGCATGGTCGGCGGCAGCGCCGACGCCGGGACGTCACGTGGTGGTGCTGCACATCGGCCACCAGCGCCTGGGCTGCCTGGTGCACGACGTGCTCGGCCGCGAGGACGTGATGGTCAAGCCGCTGGGCCCGCTGTTCGCAGGCACTGCGGGCGTGGCCGGCGCGACCATCACCGGCGACGGCCGCCTGGCCCTGGTGCTGGACCTGGCCGGCCTGGCCGGCGAGGGCGGCCCGTGGCAGCTGGCGACGCGCGTTTCCCTCTCTCCAGAAGCGGTGGTCTGACATGGATCTGGTTAGCATCGTCGGCACGATCCTGGCCTTCGTGGTCGTGATCCTCGGCACCATCCTCAAGGGTTCCAGCGTGGAAGCGCTGTGGAACCCGGCCGCCTTCGTGATCGTGTTCGCCGGCACCATCGCCGCGCTGCTGGTGCAGACCCAGGGCAAGGTGCTCAAGCACGCGATCGGCATGCTGCCGATGATCTACAAGCCGCCGCGCCACGTGCCCAACGACCTGATCAGCCGGGTGATCGGCTGGAGCGAGATCTCGCGCCGCCAGGGCCTGCTCGGCCTGGAGCCGCAGATCGATTCCGAGCAGGACCCGTTCGTGCGCAAGGGCCTGCAGCTGCTGGTCGACGGCAGCGAGCCGGAGGCGATCCGCGGCGTGCTGGAAGTGGAGCAGGACACGCGCGAACACCAGGACCTGGCCGGCGCGAAAGTGTTCGAGCAGGCCGGCATCTACTCGCCGACCATGGGCATCATCGGCGCCGTGATGGGGCTGATGGCGGTGATGCAGAACCTGGCCGATCCGAGCAAGCTCGGCCACGGCATCGCCGCGGCCTTCGTCGCCACCATCTACGGCGTGGCACTGGCCAACCTGTTGATGCTGCCGATGTCCTCGCGCCTGAAGGGCATGATCCACAAGCAGGGCAAGATGCGCGAGATCATCATCGAGGGCCTGGTCTCGATCGCGCGCGGCGACAACCCGCGCCAGATCGAGAGCCGCCTGCAGGGCTACCTCACATGAGGAAGAAGAAGCACGAGGATCACGTCAATCACGAGGCCTGGGCGATTCCCTACGCCGACCTGATGACGCTGCTGCTCGCGTTCTTCGTGGTGATGTACGCGGTCTCGGTGGTCAACGAGGGCAAGTACCGCGTGATGTCCGAGTCGATCATCGAGGCCTTCAACGGCAACAACAAGCAGATCCAGCCGGTGCAGACCAACAGCGCGACCGCCCCCGCGCCGGTGCCGGCCAAGCGCTCGACCTCGACCACGCCGCCTTCGCTGCGCCCGCGCCTGGCCGTGGCGTTGCCCTCGCAGTCGCTGCCGCCGCAGATGACGCAGGGCTCGCTGACCACGCGCGAGGCGGCGCAGGAAAACCTGCAGCGCATCCAGGACGAAGTGCAGCAGGCGCTGCAGCCGCTGATCGACCGCAGCCTGGTGGTGGTGCGCCGCACGCAGAGCTGGCTGGAGATCGAGATCCGCACCGACATCCTGTTTCCCAGCGGCGTGGCGAAGCTGTCCCCCGATGCGGACACCACGCTGCGCAGCGTCGCAGGCATTCTCGCGCCGTTCCCGAATCCGCTGCGCGTGGAAGGCTATACCGACGACAAGCCGATCAATACGGCAGTGTTTCCGTCCAACTGGGAGCTGTCGGCCGCGCGCGCGGCGAGCGTGGCGCGCCTGTTCGCCGACAACGGCGTGGATCCGAATCGCATGGGCATCATGGGCTGGGGCCAATACCGTCCCGCTGCCGATAACGCGAACGAAGAGGGCCGCAACCGCAATCGCCGCGTGCTGGTGGTGGTGATGGGCGACCAGCAGGGGCCGGCGCGTTTCTACAGCGATGCGGATCGCGCGGAGCCGGCGATGGCGGAGGCGGCTCCGGCCGCGATCGGGCCGAATGCGCGTGCCGCGCATGAGATCGCACCGCCGGCAGGGCATTCTCCATTGCCGGCAGCGATTCCCGCCGTCGCCGTGCCCGCGGTACCGACCGGCAGCCTGCCGGTGGCGGCGAAATTGCGCACCGTGCAGATCGCTCCGGCCGAAAACGGCTGATGCGCGCGCAGGCCGAGCCAATGACATACCAAGAGACTTACGCATGAGTCAGGACCACACCGCTGCGCCCGCCGAACGCGGCTGGCTGATCTTCCATCTCGCCGGGCAGCCGTATGCGGCGCCGCTGAAGCAGGTGAGCGAGGTGGTGCGCGATGGCGACATCACGCCGGTGCCGGGCGCGGCGTGCGATCTGCTGGGGATTCGCCAGTTGCGCGGGCGTATCGTGCCGGTGCTGGATGGCTGCCGCCGGTTGGGTTTGCCTGTCGACGAAGGCGACGGTTCGCGCCGCCGCATCGTGGTGTTGTCGCATCAGGGGCATCTGGTGGGGTTGCGGGTGGATGCGGTGCGCGATTTGCTCGACGTGAGTGGCGAGACCTTGGCGGCGCCGGCTGGCCGCACGTCGCGCGAGGATGATCCGGTGGTGGCGGTGGCGCCTTGTCCGGGTGGGTTTGTCGCGCTGCTGGATGTGCGGCGGCTGTGCCGCCTGCCGGAGGAGTTGGAGGCTGCGGCCTGATGCCGGGTGCTGACCTGGCCGCTTACGCAGCGGGCGTTCCTTTTGCTCGTCATTCCTGCGCAGGCAGGAATCCAGTAGCGGTATCGCTCGATGGTCGCGGTGCCGTGACCTGGCCGCTACGCAGCGGGCGTTCCTTTTGCTCGTCGTTCCGGCGCAGGCCGGAATCCAGTTTCCGTATCGCCTGATGGTCGCGATCCGGTGACCTGGCCGCTTATGCAGCGGGCATTTCGGACGCCTGCCGGCGCCCGAGTTACTTTTTCTTTGCTGGCCCAAAGCAAAAGTAACCAAAAAGAAATGGCCTAAGAGCTGGGACTGAGGCCAGCTTTAGCGCTGCGCCTTTGCCACACCCTTGCACCCCTCTCCCCTCCGGGGAGAGGGCAGGGTGAGAGGCGGGTGGAGCGTGGTGTGGGATTTGCGGGAGCGCAAAAAAGCTTTTTGCTTGCTTCAATCGGACTTCGACCATTGCGCAGGTATCGGGACGGCGCGTAGCTGTTCCAGGCTGCAGGGGCCGCCTTTGCCGTCGGGGCAGGTGGTGTGGAGGCCGGTGTTTTGGGGGTCGAGCTTGGTGGCGGTGTAGTCGAACTCCTTGCCCTCGGGGCGCAGGCGGTGCAGGGCGGTGATGGTGCCGCTCCTGGAGGAGATCTGTGCGCGGGTCAGGACGACGTCCATCAGCGAGGCGCCGACGAAATCGGCGCCGGCCAGGCAGGCCGAGGAGAAGTTCGTCTGCTTGTTGCCGGAGCGCGGTGCCTTGATGTTGGTGAAGGTCGCCGATACCAGGCAGGCGCCGGAGAAATTCACGTAGCTCAGCCGGTTGTCGCCGATGCTCTTGAAGTCCACCTCGGCAAGCATGGCCGAAGAGAAATTCGCTTCCGTGAGCACGGCGCCGTTGAACTTCGAACTCCACATCCACGCGCCCGAGAAGTTCGCATTCATCAGCGAGGCATGGCTGAAATCCGCACCCTCCAGGTTGGCGCCGGTGAAGTCGGCGGCTTCGAGGATTGCCTTGTTGAACCGGGCATCGCGCAGTTCGCAATTGCCGAAGCGCATGTTGCGCAAGTCCGCGGCTTCGAAATCCGCGTTCGGCAGGCGCAGGCCGGCGAAATCCACCTGGGGCAGGATCGCCTGCCTGGCCTTGAAGTTCTTGATCTCCACGCCCGCCGGAAGGTCCAGTGCGATCGTCGCGCCGCTGGCATCGACATGGGACCAGTCCAGCCCCAGCAGGCCCGAGCGGAACCTGGCGCCGGCCAGGCACATGCGCTGGGCTTTGGAGGTGTCGCGGCGCGGCAGGCGTGTGTGCCTCACCTTGCCGGTCAGTATCGCGTCGCGGAAGTTGGTGGCATGCAGGTTGGCATTGTCGAAATCCACGTCCTCGAAGCTGGCCACCGGCACGGGGTCCCGCATGCGGTGGCCTTGCATGTACTCCGCCTCCCTGGCGCCGAAGTCCGCGCCTTCCAGCTCGGCGTCCTTGAACGACACCCAGCGCATCCTGGCGCCGCCGAGAATGGCCTTCTGCATTCTGGCGCCGTCGAACTTGCTCTGCGTGATGCCCGCGCCGTCGAAGCGCGCGCCGGTGAGCGTGGCCCCGCTGAAATCGGCCAGGTGAATCGCGGCCGGGTTATCGATCGGATTGCTGCCCGCACCAGCTTTCAGGACCAGGCGTTCGGTGAGGTCCTCCAGGGTGACGCGGCCGAACCGCGCATCGGCGAGGCTGGCGTCCGCCGCTTCGATACTCACCAGCTGGGAGCCGCTGAAGACCGGCTTGGCGAACTTCACCTGCTTCAGGGATGCGAAGGCGAGATCGCAGTCGCCGAACAGCGGCAGCGTGCCCGTCGCACCGTCGAGCGTGGTGTAGGTCATGTTCGAGGACATGAACTGGGTGCGGTTGAGCGAGGCCTTCCTGAGCGAGACGCCCTGCAGCTTGCAGCCCATGACGTAGTTGCCGTCGAGCCTGGCCTCGTCGAGCTTCGCTCCGCTCAGGTCGAGATTGCGCAAGGGTTGCCTGGTGAGATCGGCTCCGATCAGCCGCAGGAGGGACAGCTGGGTGCGTGCGAACGTGCAGTTCTCGAAGCTGCACCTGGAGAAATTGACGCCGCTCAGGATCGCCTGCGAGAAGTCGGTGTCGACGAAGCGTACGCCCGAGAAATCGGTGTCGCGCAGGTCGATCACGGTCTTGCCCTGCGGGGAGAAATCGGCTTTCTCGCAGCTCTTCGATTGCAGGATGCTCGACACGCCCCAGGCGTCGGTGCGCAAGTCGAGCTTGCCCTGCAGGCCCGACCCGATGCCCGCCAGGTTCGCCAGCAGGGCGATGTTCCCAGGTTCGGGCTCCTGTGGCGCTTCGGCAAGCATCGACAGCAGTCCGCGCGGCGCCGGAAACGGAAACAGGCCCTTGAACAGCTCGGCCCATGCCGCGAAGGAGTGGGTGTCCGGTTCGCGCTCGTCGATCTGAATCCGCAGCTGTCCGGCCTTGTGGTCCACATGGAACATGAAGCGCACGGTCTGGCCGGGCGTGATCAGCCTGCACTTGCCTTCGAAGACGAACATTATTTTTTCCTCCTGCCCAGCGCCGGGGGCGGTGGCGGCAGCCACATGCTCAGCGAGGGTTCGGTACGGCATTCGGGGCCGCTCAAGGTTTCCCAGTTGAGCGTGTAGAGGCTGCGCGCCAGGTCCACCGCGATGCGCGCCGCCGCGACGCGTGGCGTGCTGACCAGGAAGCTGCCGTCCGGCTCGTAGATGTCGATGCGGTAGTGCTCGGGCTGGCTGCCGTTGTCGTCGTAGGCCAGCACGAACAGATAGCCCTTGGCTTCCACCGACAGGTCCAGATACGTGGTGGCCGCGGCGCCGGTCTGGCGCAGCGGCAGCACCGCGGACTTCTCCGCCTGGCCGGCCGGCTTGAAGTAGGGCACGGGATTGCCGGAAATGTCGAAGCTCTGGATGCGGCGGTTGCCCTGCTCCAGCACCAGCAGGCGCCCGTCCAGCGCGACGGCGATCGCGCAGGGTTGCTGCAGCAGTCCGACGCGATCGCCTTCGCCACAGTAGGGGCTGGCGACGGTGGCTTCCTCGTTCTTCTTCGGCGCGGTCGGCAGCTTCAGCAGATAGAGCTTGGACGTATCGGCGCTGACACCGGCCACGTAGCCCTGGGGATGCACCACAAAACGGTCCACCGGCGTGGAGAACCGGCCCCAGCTTTCCCGCGCGCCCGGTTCGAAGCGCGGCTTGCCCTGCAGCGACAGCGCGATACGGCGCAGGTGATAGCCGCCGGCGGGATTGTTCGTGCCGTCGTAGTCGTCGCCGCTGGGATCGAGGTAGAAGTTCGCGCCGGTGCCGTCCTCGGCGGATCCCAGGTCGTAGGCCACGCCGCAAGGCATGGAGAAGCCCAGCGGCGAGATGGCATACGAGGCCTCCGGATCTTCCAGCAGCGAGAGGTTCTGCATGGCGTGCATCACGCCGTCGGAGGGCGGCCCGGGGCGGTCGCGCGGCAGGTTCAGGCCGTTGGCCTGCCAGGAATAGCCAAGCATGGCCGGCCGCTGCGTCACGCTGATGCCACCCATCGACAGCAGGCGGTGACCGTCGTCCGCCGGCGGCGTGGTGATGGTGGCGGTGGGCGCGGGACGTTGCTTCCAGCGATGGCGCCCGCCTTCGAACACGATCGACTGCCGGTGCTGGTAGACCGACTGGCGCGACAGCGGGATCAGCGCGTTCTTCACCACCACGTCGATGTTGAGCACCGAACTGCCGTTGGCGCCCTTGGCATCCACCCAGCCCGACGCGCCCATGGCCGACTGCCAGCCGTTGGCGGCGTAGAAGAACACCATCACCTTCACCCGGCCGCCGGCGGCGATGTTGTTGAACTCGAACGGCAACGGCTCGGACAGGGTCTCGCCGGGCAGGCGGATCTCCTGCACCGGCAAGGTATTGCCGGTGTCGTAGAGGACGCGCACCACCATGCGGTCGTGATGATCGGGAAACTTATGGAAGGCCGGGTCCGGCAGTACGCGGCCGCGCAGGTCGAAAGTGCGGGTCAGTTCGGTGGTGTAGCAGAACGGCGATTGCAGGATCGCAGCCGTGGTCTGCCCCAGCTGCATCAGCGTGATGGTGGTATCCAGCGCCAGGAAGGCCAGATTGAGCAGCGGCACCGCACGCTTGGCGACGGCTTCGCCGGCTTTGCGCGCGAGGTAGAGGGAGAACTTCTTCGCCTCCAGCTTCGCCAGCACCGGCAGTACCTTCGCCGAAACCCTGGCGATGGCCTTGCCCGGATCCTGCGCGTCCCTGAGCAGATAGCCGGAGAACACGCCGATGCCCAGGGAGTAGATCGCAAAGCGGACCTTGGGATCGTTCATCAGCGAGCTGATGAAACCGGTGTTCTTCTCCGACGAGCCCTTGATCAGCAGGTAGATGGGCAAGGCCATCTCCAGCACCGCGGTGCTGATGATGCCCAGCGGGCAGGCCGTTGCGTCGTATTCGCCGGTACCCAGCCCGCCCCAGTACAGCTTGACCGACGAGGCCGATTCCGGAACGTTGATGCTCAGCGTCTGCGTGTCCGCCGGGAGCGGTACGCCGAAGATCGTGGTGATCGGGCCGATCAGGCCGATGTAGCGCTTGGTGGCGTGGCTGTCGAACTCCGGCGCGAGCACGGACGGCAGTTGTCCGGACCAGCCCTGCGGCGTGATCACGCGGCCGGCGGTGTCGAAGAACTCGGCATAGGCGACCAGGTGCCGCAGCCATTCGTTCTTCATGTCCACGCGCAGCTGCCCGTACTTGCCCTTGGCGGTGACCGCGGCGCTCCATGCGTGCCGCTCCACCCCGCTGGGCTCGCGCACGTACAGGTGGGCGGCCTTGAGCAGCTTCCTGGAGGTGGAGCGCATCTGCACGTGGAGGTACAGATCCATCAGCAGCTCGTCCAGCCGCACGGTCACCCTGACCAGTTCGCCGCCGCCGCTGCCGCTGGTGTAGGCGGCTTCGAACACGGTTTCCCGATCCCCCTTGAGCGGCTGCGCGGTGAACGCGCCCTCCCAGGACCTGGCGTCGTCCGCGGTCTCGATGTGCACGAACATGCGGCCTTGCACCAAGGCATCGATGACGTCCCTGGTCAGCGGCACGGCATCTTCCGTTGACCAGCCCTCCTCGATGCTCCAGCCGCCTTCGCGCGGCGGATCGAAACTGACCGCGCCGGTACTTACGCCATTCATCGTGCCCAGCGCCTTCAGCGTCCAGCGCGTCTGGTCGGCGCGCAGCAGCGGGCGCTTGCCCAGGTTCGTGGCCCGCACCGGGCGATGTTCGTCCACGGTCTGGCCGTACTGCATGCGCCAGGTCTGGCCCTGCAGTTCTTCCATCTGCTGCGAATACTTCAGCGCCAGGCCCATCGGTGCGCTCATCTGGCGGCGCACGTTCTCGTGCACGTCGATGGTGAAGATGATGCCTTCGGCATCGGTGACCACCTTGCCGTTCTCGTCGAGCAGCGGCACGCGGCGCGACCATGCCTCGCCGAGGCGGCGGATCTCGTCGACCAGGCGGCTGCGCTTGCGCAGCGCGCGGCCGACGCATTCGCGCAGGATCAGCGCGGGAATCGCGCCGCCGTGCTCGGTGTTGAGGTTGATCAGCGACGGATGCTGGAACAGCAGGGTGGAGGCGGTCTCGAACGGATCGATCAAGTCGTGCAGCAGGTCGGTGTCCAGCCGCATGGCGTCACCGCGGAGCAGGCTGTGCAGCCCCTGTCCCAGCTCCTCGTCTTCCAGCAGCCAGGCGAGCTTGGGGTGCAGCTCGTGCGGAGCGCCGCGCAGCAGACGGTTTTCCCGCAGCTGGCGCCGCCCTTCGCGCGGCACGTGCACGGCCAGCGAGAGGAAATCCTCGGTGGCCGCGCCGTCGACCTCGGTGGCGCGCGCCAGATAGGTGACCATGACCGCGTCGGATGGCAGGTCCACTTCAAGATAGTGGCTCAGCCGCGCGTCGGGCATCCGCTGCAGCAGCGGATTGCCGACGCGGGCATCGGCGCGCGTGGCCTTGCTGTGGGCGTGGATGCGGTGCGGCTCCAGGCCGGCATAGTAGGTGAGCGTGCGATCGCGCTGAAGCGAAGAGGCGGCATCGAAATGCAGCAGATGGCGTTCGCTCGCCGTGGAAGGCTGGTCCATGTCGGTTCCCGCTGCGCGCGTGAAGATCCGGCCGCACGAAGGCCTGGCCTGGCGGATGAGCCGGCGGGCGCGGCGGCGCCGTCGACCTGCAGCGACCCGGGATCATCTCGTGCGTGCCCGCGTGGGCAGGGTGAAGTGACCGTCGCCCCTGTGCGAGCGGCCTTGTGTGCGATGTGTACCGTTGTTGCCGCGGCGGTGTACAGCGCAGGACCGGATTGAGCCGAAAAGCAATGACCGGGTGTCTCAATGTGTGCCGGGGCGCGATGTTTCTTCCGCCGCGCGGGTTGGGATCGGAGCCAGCTGGGGCGAAGAAGAGCTTTCGGGTCCGTCGCGAATTTTCATGTCGCGCTCCGCCCGACCCCTCACCCCGACCCTCTCCCCGGCGGGGAGAGGGGGATGCAGGCACTCGCGAAGATCCAACGAGAGCACGCGGCGCAGCCCGCGGCGTTCCGCTTGTGCGCTTTTGCTCTGGCTTTTGCTCTGGCTTTTGCTCTGGCTCTTGATCTTCAACCCCCTTGGCGCGGCGGTGAGGGCTGGACGATCAGGCCCCGAAGGGGGCGAGGACAGGAGTCCTCGCCTTTTTGACGGGACACGGATGTCCCGTCAAAAAGCCCGGCCAGCCCTCACGTACCCGCAGCAGCGAAGCTGCGGAGGGCGCCGTGCAGGGTGCCCTTCTCTTTGGTTACTTTCTCTTGGGCAAGCAAGAGAAAGTAACTCGGGCCGCGGCAGC
>NZ_FONH01000006.1 GCF_900112865.1 Dyella marensis
AAGGTGGCGGCAGCCGGATGAGGGTACGGGCGGAGCGGTGCGCATCATTGTTCCGCTCCGCCCGTACCCTCACCCCAACCCCTCTCCCGGCGGGAAGAGGGAGCCAAGCGAGGGCAAATCGCCGCGCCGTGACGCCACCGCTGGCAGGCATCAGATGATTCTGTAACCATCGGCTTATGCCGCAGTCCCCGTGGAAACTTACGCCGGTCACACGACCCCGGATGCGGGATCGCGTGGCGATGCGCTGGCGGCTGGGCGGCCTGCTGTTCGCGGTGCTGGTGATCGTGGCGCTGCCCTACATGGTGACCCGCAGCGGCTCGCGCGACGCGCTGGAAGCCAACGCCCGGGTCACCCATTCCTCCGAGGTCAAGTCGCTGACCTACCGCATCGCCTACGTCACCCGCGATGGCGAGGCGGCGCTGTACCGGCTGCTGGATGGCGACGACAACCCGCAGGTGCGCGTGCGCGCCGGCCGCGCCAGCAAGGAGATTCCCGGCCTGCTCGCGCAGCTGCGCGACATGACCCGCGACAACGCCGACCAGCAGGCGCGCATCGGCGCGCTCGGCAGCATGGTCAGCGGCCGCCTGGCCCTGCTCGACCAGGCCATGCTGCACTACCGCCAGGGCGACGTGCGCGCCGCCAACGAGGCGCTGCGCGACTCCGGCACACTGTTCAAGATGGACGACCTGATCGACGGCATCGTGCAGAGCGAGGACGACACCCTGCTCGCGCGACGCAGCCAGGCGCGCGCGGCCTCCTCCAACAGCAGCCTGGCGCTGACCATTACCGCCACCGCGCAGATGCTGCTGCTGGCCATCGTGGTGATCGTGTCCGAGCGGCAGATCAGCCGCCGCCTGCAGGCGGAGGAGCGCGAAGGCCAGGCGGTGCAGCGCTCGCAGCTGATCGTGCAGGCCGTGCGCGAACCGATCGCGCTGCTGGACAGCAAGCTGTGCACCCTGCTGGTCAACGCGGCCTTCGGCGAGCTTTACGGCATCCCGCCGTCCAACCGGCATTCGCTGCCGCTGGTCGAGATCGGCGACGGCGCCTGGCGCGACAGCGCGCTGCAGCAGCGCCTCAACGACGTGCTGCTGCTGGACCGCGAGCTGTGGGACTACGAACTGCTCCAGCGCACCGTCGACGGCGTCGACCGCCACGTGGTGATCAACGCCCGCCGCCTGCAGCAGGACGACGGCGGCGAGCCGGTGCTGCTGCTCACCGTCAGCGACGTCACCGCGCGCGCCCTGGTCGAGCAGCAGGTGAAGGAGCTGAACCGGCAGCTGGAAGGCAAGGTGGCCCAGGTCTCCGACGTCAACCGCGAGCTGGAGGCCTTCAGCTATTCGGTCTCGCACGACCTGCGCGCGCCGCTGCGCCATATCGCCGGTTTCGCCAGCAAGCTGGAACAGCACCTGGGCGAAGGCGCCGACGACAAGTCGCAGCACTACATCGACGTGATCAGCGACGCCGCCCGCCGCATGGCCCAGCTGATCGACGACCTGCTGGTGTTCTCGCGCCTGGGCCGTGGTGCGCTGCGGCTGCAGCCGGTGGACATGCAGTCGCTGGCGGAGGAGGCGCGCGTGCTGGCCGAATCCGAAGTGCACGGCCGGCGCATCCTGTGGTCGATCGCGCCGCTGCCGATCGTGATCGGCGACGAGAACATGCTGCGCACGGTGTGGCAGAACCTGCTCGGCAATGCGGTGAAGTACACCGGCAAGGTCGAGGTGGCCCATATCGGCGTGGAGATGCGCCGCGGCGACAACGGCGACTACGAGTTCGTGGTCAGCGACGATGGCGCCGGTTTCGACATGCAGTACTCGGGCAAGCTGTTCGGCGTGTTCCAGCGGCTGCACCGCGCTTCGGAATTCCCCGGCAACGGCATCGGCCTGGCCAATGTACGGCGCATCGTGCAGCGCCATGGCGGCAAGGTCTGGGCCGAGGGCAGCCCGGGCGAGGGCGCGCGCTTCCACTTCACCCTGCCGGCCTCCGACCTGGCCGACGCCTTCGCGCAGGAACGGCAGTGAGCCTGGGTACGCTCAACCGCGCGCCGCCGCCGCAGGGTTCGCTGCGCAGCATCCTGCTGGCCGAGGACAGTCCCGCCGATGCCGAGCTGGCGCTGGAGGCGCTGCGCAGCGCGCACCTGGCCAATCCGATCGTGCACGTCGAGGACGGCGTGGACTGCCTGGACTATCTGCACGGCCGCGGCGCCTGGGCCGGTCGCCCGCCGCAGGATCCGGCGGTGGTGCTGCTGGACATCAAGATGCCGCGCGTGGACGGCCTGGAAGTGCTCACCGAGATGCGCGCGGACGAACGCCTGCGGCGCATCCCGGTGGTGGTGCTGTCGTCCTCGCGCGAGGAGAGCGACCTGGCGCGCAGCTGGGACCTGGGCGTGAATGCCTATGTGATCAAGCCGGTCGATGTGGAACAGTTTTTCGAAGCGGTGCGCACGCTCGGCCAGTTCTGGGCGGTGCTCAACCAGGCGCCCGATTGAGGGCGCAGCGCCGCGAAGGTATCGCTTTCATGCCAGAGAAACCCAACATTCCCTTGCCATTGCCGTTCCCGCGCATCCGCGTGCTGCAGATCGAGGACAGCCAGCCCGACGCCGAGCTGGTGATCTCCGAACTGGAAGCCGACGCGATCGACTTCGATGTGCGTCTGGTCGACGACGAGACCGGCTACCTGCGCGAGCTGGAAGACTTCAAGCCGCACATCGTGCTGTCCGACCTGAGCATGCCCGGCTTCTCCGGCGAACGCGCGCTGGAGCTGCTGCGCGAGCGCGACCGCGACCTGCCTTTCATCTATGTCTCGGCCACCCTCGGCGAGGAAGCGGCGATCGCCGCGCTGCGCAACGGCGCCACCGACTACATCCTCAAGCAGAACCCCGCGCGCCTGGCCAGCGCGGTGCGCCGCGCCCTGCGCGAGCACGAGGCGCAGAAGGCGCAGCGCCGCGCCGAGGCGGAACTGATCCGCGCGCAGCGCTTCGAAAGCCTGGCCATGCTGGCCGGCGGCCTGAGCCACGACCTGCGCAATCTGCTGCAGCCGCTGCTGCTGGCCGGCGAGAGCCTGCAGGACTACCAGGACGATCCGCGCCTGGCGCGCCTGGGCAAGCTGGTGCGCGACTGCGGACGGCGCGGCCTGGACATGGTGCAGTCGATGCTTTCCTTCGCGCGCGGCGCACGCCGCGCCGAACAGGTGCGGGTGGGTGCGCTGCTGGATGCGCTCAACCTGCTGCTGCAGGGCAGCGTGCCACGCAATATCGCGCTGACCCTGGCGGTGGACGATCCGGAGCTGAGCTTCTCCGGCAATCACACCGAGCTGCAGCAATGCCTGCTCAACCTCAGCCTCAATGCGATCCAGGCCATGCCGGGCGGCGGCGAGCTGCGCATCGAAGCAGCCGAACAGGCACTGACGCGCGAGTTTTTCCTCGACGGCGAAAGCGCGGACGAAGGCCGCTATCTGCGCCTGAGCGTGGCCGATACCGGCTGCGGCATGGACGCGGCGACGCTGGCCCATCTGTACGAGCCGTTCTACACCACCAAGGAAGGCGGCACCGGCCTGGGCCTGCTGTCGTGCAAGCGCATCGTGGCCAGCCATGGCGGCGCGATGCGCGTGGAGAGTGCGCCGGAGCAGGGCACCTGTTTCCATCTCTACCTGCCGCTGGGCGTGCAGTTCGACGACATCCCGGAAGGCGAGGACGACGAGCGCCTGCTCGGCAATGCCGAACGCGTGCTGGTGGTGGTGGAGGAGGCCGCGCAGCTGTCGCTGCTGGTCGATACGCTGGATGCCTGGGGTTACCAGGCGCATGCGAGCCAGAGCGGCACCGCGGCGCTGCAGTGGATCGAGGCGCATGGCGTGCCGGATCTGGTGGTGATGGATGCCGACATGAATCTGTTCACCGGCGTGCGCACGCTGGCGGCGCTGATCGAGCACGGCTACCGGCGCGCGGTGGTGCTGTTGACGCGGCCGGATGCGCCACCGGACCTGGGGGAGATGCCGGAGGTGGAGCGGCTTTATCTGGTCGACAAGCCGGTGGTGACGTTCAAGTTGTTGGGGACGTTGCGCGAGGCATTGGAAGGCGAGGGTTGAAAATCGGCCGGCGTAGGTTGGGGTGAGCCGCAGGCGAACCCCAACATGGCTACATCCGAACGCATCGCATTGTTGGGGTTCGCCTATGGCTCACCCCAACCTACCGGGCGATGGCGCGGATCAGTCGATCCCCAGCTTCTTCAGCTTGTAGCGCAAAGCGCGGAAGGTAATCCCCAGCTTCTTCGCCGCGGCGGTCTTGTTGTACCGCGACTCTTCCAGCGCCTTGATGATCGCCGTGCGCTCGATATTGCTGATGTAGTCGTCCAGGCCGCCGTCGGCGGTCGGTGCGGCTGCGGGTTGGGCTGGCGCGGGACTGGGGGCGGCCATTCCCGGTGGGGGTGGCGTGGCATCCGCGGCGCGCGGCAGGCGCTGGGGCAGCATCAGGTCGGCGAGGTCGATCTGCTCGCCTTCGCACATGGCCATGGCGCGCTCGAGGATGTTTTCCAGTTCGCGCACATTGCCGGGAAAGTCGTAGCTGTCCAGGGCCTGCTGTGCGGCCGGCAGCAGGCGGCCGGGATTGCCGCCGCTCTTGGCGGCGAGCTGGCGCAGGATGTAGCTGGCCAGCAGCGGCACGTCGCCGCGGCGTTCGCGCAGCGGCGGCACGCGCAGCTCGATCACGTTGATGCGGTAGAACAGGTCCTGGCGGAACTGGCCCTGCTCGACCAGCGCCGCGAGATTCTTGTGCGTGGCCGAAAGAATGCGCACGTCGACCGGGATTTCCTCGCGCGCGCCGATCGGGCGCACGGCCTTTTCCTGGATCGCGCGCAGCAGCTTCACCTGCATGTGCAGCGGCAGCTCGGCCACTTCGTCCAGGAACAGGGTGCCGCCGTTGGCGGCCTGGAACAGGCCTTCCTTGTCGCTCACCGCGCCGGTGAAGCTGCCCTTGCGGTGGCCGAAGAACTCGCTCTCCATCAGCTCGGACGGGATCGCGCCGCAGTTCACCGGCACGAACGGGCCGGCCGCGCGGGGGCCCTGCTCGTGGATCAGGCGCGCGACCAGCTCCTTGCCCACGCCGGATTCGCCGGCGATGTACACCGGCGCCTGGTTGCGCGCGAGCTTGCCGATGGTGGCGCGCACCTGCTGCATCGCGGGCGAGTCGCCGATCAGGCGGTCCGCGGCGTTGGGCGCCTTGGCGGCGCCGCCGCCGGCGCGCTTCTCTTCGGCCAGGCGCAGCGCGGTGCGCACCAGCTGGCGCAGCATCTGGATATCCACCGGCTTGGAGACGAAATCGAAGGCGCCGGCCTTCAGCGCGCTCACCGCGGCGTCGACATTGCCGTAGGCGGTGATCATCGCCACCGGCGTGTCCGGGTGCTTGGCCGCGATCAGCTCGATCACCTCGTGGCCGTTGCCGTCGGGCAGGCGCATGTCGGTGAAGCAGAGGTCGTAGGTACGCTCTTCCAGGGCGCGTCGCGCATCCGCCACCGTACCCACCGCATCGACCTGCAGGTCCATGCGACCCAGGGTGATGGTCAGCAGTTCGCGAATATCGCGCTCGTCGTCAATGACGAGGACGGTCTGTTGGCTCATGTCATCCAGCTGGGCGTCAGATGCGGGCTAGGATACCCGCCGCTTCCCCGAGGGGCAAAGCCTGCCGTCTTCACGCGTTTTCAGCGGCCCAGGCGGCGGTCGAAGAAGCGCCAGATCACCCGGTACGCGTCCTTCGATTCCGGCAGCTCCGGGTCGGAGAAGAAGGAGTGCCACATGCCCTCCCACAGGCGCAGCTCGGTGTCCACGCCGGCCCGGTCGAGCAGGGTCTGGCTGTGGATCACCGCGCTCATCGCCATGTCGCGCGTGCCGGAGATCAGCAGGGTGGGCGGGAATTTCGCCAGCAGCGCCGGCGCATTGGCCGGAAACACCAGCGGGTCGGCGGCGCTGGCGCCCTTGAAATAGGGCAGGTCGTCCAGCTTCAGCGGCGCGCCCGGCACCGGCTTGCCGTTGAGCGGCGCGGCCAGGTACACCGAGTCGCCATCGAGATTGCTCAGCCCCGCGCAGAACATGCCGATCGCGCCGGGCACCGGCACATGGTCGTGGATCAGCCGGGCCACCACTTCGCCGGTGAGCACGCCGCCGGCGGAGCAGCCGTAAATGCCTACGTCCGCAGGTTTGTACTGCTTGAGCAGCTCGCGATAGACCGCCACCACGTCGTCGGTGGCGGCGGGGAACACCTGCTCGGGGCCCTGGCGGTAATCGACGGTAATCACCTTCACGCGCCCCACGCCGGCGATGGGAATGGCCTCGACCAGCCCGCCGCTGTGCGCACCCCACAGGAAGGCGCCGCCGTGCAGGTTGATCAGCACGCGCTGCCGGTTCGCCGGCGCGACGCCCTGCGCCGGCAGCACCACGTCGACTTTCACGCCGGCGATGGTGTCGGCGGCGATCTTCACGGGATAGAGCTTCTGCATCCGCGCGGCGCGGTCGCTGTTCATGCGGTCGTAGAACGCGCGGCTCTGCTCGATCGGGGCCGTGATCGGCGGTGCCTTGTCACCTTCGGTGAGCATCTTCGGGAAAAATGCGCGCGATTCCGGCGAGGCGAAATGCGAGTACGGCACGCTGGCGCTGCCGAGGTCCACGCTGCCGTCGGGCCTGAAGCCCGCCGCGGACTGGGCGCAGGCGAGACCGGCGGCGCCCAGCAGCAAGGACGCGGCGAGGCAGGCAAGGCGGAAGCTGCGCATGGCGAGAGGTCCTTGGCGTGGGCTCATTTCGCGGTTTCGGGGACGCGCGGCGTCGGCGCGGGCTCGGCCTTGTTCCGCTGCAGGATCTCCTGCAGCTTCAGATACACGCCATTGGTCCAGCCGAAGCCGATCACGTTCTCGCTGTAGCCGGCGCTGACGCGCACGTCGGCATTGCCCTTGGCCATGTTGTACTTCTCGCGGATGGTGCCGTCGTCGGCGAGGCCGCGGTCCACCGTGGCGGTGAAATTGCCGGCGAGGCGGCGCGCGTCGTCGTGGAAGCCGTAGTCCTCCAGGCCCTTGATCGCCAGCCAGTTGGTCGGCGCCCAGCCGAACGGATCGTTCCACTGCACGCCGCTGGGCTGGTTGTCCATCGACAGGCCGCCGCGACGCTCGAACACCGCCAGCTTGCCGCGCACCGCCGCCGCCTGCTGCGGCGAGGCGGCGCCGGCCCACAGCGGATAGAAGGTGTTGATGTAGGGCGTGGGCGAGGGCTTGCCGGCGACGAAGTCGTAGTCGCGATACATGCCGTCGCCGGCGCGCCACAGGTATTTGTCCATGGCCTGCTTGCGCGCGGCGGCGGCGTCGGTCCAGCGTTTCGCCTCGTCGCTCTTGCCCAGCTTCGTGGCGAAATCGGCCAGGTCCAGCTCGTAGCGATAGAGCAGGCTGTTGAGGTCTACCGAGGCGTAGTGATGCGTCGAACCGCCGAACGGGCCGAAGTGGAAATTGGTGTCGTAGCCCGATTCGCGCATGGCGCGATCGCCGCGATAGTAGTCGGCGGTCAGGCGGTAGCCGTCGTGCCAGTTGCCCAGGCAGACCTTGGACGCGCGCACGTCGCAGCTGTCCTTGGCGAGGCGCGCGGCCTCGGCGTCATCCGGTTGCTGCGCACCTTTCAGCAGATAGCCCGGGTCGTCCTTCGGATGCGCGCGCAGCCACTTGATCACCTTCACGTAGAAGTCGTCGCTGTTCTGCGCCTCCAGCACCGGGCCGTCGCCGAGGTCGTAGTAGCGGGCGAGCCCGGTGTCGCCGGCGCGATGTTCCTCGCGCGTCCACACGTCGTGGTTGCGCACCGCCAGCGGGTAGGCGCCGGCCAGCCAGGCCTTGCGTTCGGCGTCGGAGGCGAAGGCGTCCGGATCGCCGAGCACGGTGGCCATCATCGCGGTGAGGAAGGGGGGCTGCGAGCGGCTGAGGTAATAGGTGCGGTTGGCATTGAGCACGGCGCCGTAGTGCTCCACCTCGAACAGCGCATTGTCCACCATGTCGCGCGCCAGCTTGCCGCGCTGGTCGGCGGCCAGGCCCAGCACGATGAAATAGCTGTCCCAGCCGTACATTTCGTTGAAGAAGCCGCCGGGGACGACGTAGGGGTGGGGGAGGTAGAGCAGGCCCTGCGCGGGCAGCTTGGTGGCGTCGATGTCGCCGAGGCGCTGGATCGCGCGCGGGAGCGGGCGGATGTCGACGCCGCAGCGCTTGCCGATGTCGGCCAGCGTGGATGGCACCTTCATCTCGGCCGGCACGTAGAGCACCGGGTGACCGGCGATCTTCGGGTCGGTGAGGGCGTTGCACTGGTCCTGCGAGCGGGTCAGCGTGGTCCAGGCCTGGTCGATGTAGGCGCGGGTTTTGGCGGGGTCGGGCGTTGCTGCCTGCGTGGCCGCGGCTGTGAAGATGGCCGCGAACAGAACGGCACGGAGCAAGTGGGGAGAGCGGGTCATGGGTGGGGTCCTCGCTTCGAGATTGCCTGTGTCCTCAGTCTTCAAACTTGAACCCTTCTCCCTCCGGGAGAAGGTGGCGGCAGCCGGATGAGGGTACGGCCGGAGCGGTGCACATCACTGTTGCGCTCCGCCCGTACCCTCACCCCAACCCCTCTCTCCCACAGGGACTACCTTCGGGTCGCCGAGGGGAGAGGGGCTAGTTCGCCCGCTCCGTACGGGTGAGCTTCGCCTTGCCATCCGCACCATGCTCGATGCGGATGTCATATTGCTTGCCGCGGTAATGCACACCCTGCAGCTTCAGCGATTTCCACGCCGGCGGCAGCACCGGCGCATACGCCTCGCTCAAGCCGTTGTCATCGATGCGCAGTCCGCTCAGCCCATACACGAAACTCTGCACGAAGCCAGCCGAAGTGGAGAGGATGTAACCGGCGTTGTTCGCCACGGTCTCGGTACGCACATTGAACGGCGGCTTGAGAAAGCCGGCCAGGTTGCGATGGATCCACTCGCCCGCGGTCTTGCCGTCGCCAAGCTCGGCGGCGCCCACCGCAAGCATCACCATCATCATTTCGTTCGGATCGTCGCCGTGCACCTTCAGCTCATGCAGCTGGAAGTCGAAGTTGTTGCGGCGGATCTGCGGGGTCATCGGCAGGTCCAGGTTGGGATACATCAGCCAGATCAGCGACGAGCCCATCCAGGTGATCTTGTCGTGCGGCACCGAGGCGTCGAAGTCGAGATGGCGCTGATTGGCCTCGTCGAACGGGATATACATCTTGGCGACGATCTCGCCCCACTTCGGATCCGCCGCCTCGCCCACCTGCTTCGCCGCCTCCTGTGCGATGCGCAGCGCCTTGCTCGCCGCGGCATTGGTGAAGGAGTCGTTCGGCACGTCGTTGTAGGCCTCGTCGGGCGAGGTGACGTGGTGGATCTCGTAGCGGTCGTGCGCCTTGTCGTAGGTGACGCGGCTGACCCAGAACCCGGCCACCTCGCGGATCACCGGCCAGCCGTACTGCTTCAGCCAGGCCTCGTCGCCGGTGGCCTGGTAGTACTGCCACTGGGCGATCGCCACGTCGGCGTTGACGTGGATCTCGCGGTACACGTCGTAGGCGAAGTGCGGCGTGTAGTCCTTGCCGGTCTCCGGGTCCGCTTCCCACGGATACATGGTGCCGCTGACGCCGTACTGCCTGGCGCGCTCGCGCGCCGGCTGCATGGTGCGGTGGCGGAACATCACGATCGGCTTGGCGCGCTCCGGATGCAGCAGGAGCAGGGCGGGGAACACCCAGGAGTCGCTGTCCCAGAACGCATGGCCGGCATAGCCCGGGGTCAGCGCGCAGGCGCCCATCGGCCAGGCGGTGCCGGTAGTGGAATTGGCCAGCAGGTAATAAAGGTCCGAATGCACGGCCTTCTGCACGGCCGGGTCGCCATCGACCACGATGTCCGACTTCCACAGCTCGTGCCACGCGGCCTTGTGCGCCGCCAGCAGCTGGTCGAAACCGGTGGCGCGCGCCTGCTTCGCCAGCGCCAGGGTGGTCTTGGCGTCGCCGCCCCAGCCCTGGCGCGACAGCGCGGCGTACTTGGTGAATGCGTAGGTGCGGCCCTTCTGCACGCGTGCCGTGACATTGAGCGAGATGCGGAACGGGGTCTTCTCCAGTTTCACGTCTTCGACTTTCAAGCCGGCCGGCAGGCTGACCGCGATGGCCTCGGCCATGTCCAGGCCCTGCTCGGCGCGGCCATCCAGCCACAGCGTGAGGTCCTTGGCATCGCCGTCATTGGCGACGATGCGCGTCACGCCGTGGTACCACACGGCGGCGCGGTCGGGCGTGGGCACGGGCTTGTTGTTGAGGTTCTGGCCGCTGGCGATCACCGACTCGATCATCTGGTCGCCGCTGAGCTTGCCGATCGGAAAGCGCGGGGCATGCTCGGACCACAGGCGGATCGGAAAGGTCAGCTGCACGCTGCCGTCGAACTGCGGCGTGATCGACAAGCGCGTCGCGGCGAGGTGGTGCGCATCCTGGCTGACGAACGTGGTGACCTTCACATCGGTGGACTTGTTGGCATAGACGAAGCGGTAGCGCGTGGCCAGCGTGGCGTCGCGCAGGTCGAGCGTCTGTGCGTAGTCGATGAAGATCTCCTTGCCCAGGCGGGTGGCGTTGAGCCAGCCGCCGCCGGGGTTGTAGTCGATCTCGCTCCAGCCCGGTATAGCCGCGGGGCGCGCGATATCGTCCTTGGCGTAGTCCATGAAGGCGACCATGTAGCCCATCGCCGGCTCGGTGCCGCGGGGCGAGGTCATGTTGGAGAAATAGCCGTTGGCGAGATAGCCGGGGAAGTAGCTGTCGAAGTCGGCCGAGCTGCCGGTGAGCACGAAGCTCGGATCGCTCCCGGCATCCTGCGCGGCGGCGGGGCCGGCGATGGCGAGCAGGAGCAGGCCGGCAAGGCCGGCGCGGCGAAAGCGATCTTTCATGGCTGGACCCATCATCGATTCCTTGCAGGCGTCATTCCGGCGCCAGGTCGGAGGGCGGGGGCAGGCTGCCCACGCGATCCGCCTCGCGCTTGAAGAAGAACAGGGCCACCAGCACCAGGCTCATCGGCACCAGCGAGAAATAGAACGCATGGATGCCGCCGAAGCTGGCGAACACCACCGCGGTGATGCGCGAGCCCAGCGTGCCGCCCAGCGCGGAGAAGATCACGATCAGGCCGGTCATCGACGCATGCAGCGGCTTGGGCAGCGAGCTGAGCGCCACCGAATTGATCACCGGATAGATCGGCGCCATCAGCAGGCCGATCAGCGGCAGCAGATAGGCGGCCAGCGGCGCGCCGAACCAGCCGGCGTCGGCGCGCGGCACGCTGTGCTGCGCCAGCGGCAGGACCAGCAGCACCAGCACGCCCATGCCGATCACGCAAAGATTGAGCAAGGTATGCCAGGGCATGCGCCGCAGCACCTGGCCGGCGGCGATGCGGCCCAGCGCGGTGCAGCCGGCCAGGATGCTGGCCAGCTGGATGCTCATCGCATTGGGCAGGTGCAGGATCTCGTTGTTGAAGGTCGGCAGCCAGGTGCCGAAGCTCTGCTCGATCAGCACGTACAGGAAGGCCGAGATCAGGAACACGTTGACCAGCGGTCGCAGCATCAGCTTGAACATCGCCGCCGCCGAGCCGCCGAGCGACTCCATGCCGCCGGCATGCGCGGCCGATTCGTCCAGCTTCGAGCCGGCCAGCAGCACGAACACCAGCACGCACAGCACGGCCAGCAGCCAGTACACGCGGAACCACACCGGGTTGGCCGGATCGCCATGGTCGATGAAGGCGCTGAAGATCCAGCCGCTGAGCAGCACGCCCAGCATGAACAGGCCTTCGATCGTATTGGTGAGGCGGCCGTGCTCGGCGCGGTTGCGCGTCAGCAGGCCGATCGATGAATACACCGAGACCTTGGTCAGCGCGAAGGCGATGCCGACGCAGGTGAACAGCAGCTCGGTGGTATGAAAAGAGGGATACAGCGGCATCAGCGCGCAGGCACAGCCGACGATGGCCAGCGCGATCATCATCGCCCGGCGATAGCCGAGCAGCGGCAGGAAGGACGCGACCAGGAACGAGGTGACCGCGATCGGCAGGTCCTTGAACAGTTCCAGCAGGCTGGCCTGCGGTTTGTCGATGCCGAAGGTGTGGATGGTCTGCAGGATCACCGTGCCGACGCTGTTGAGCAGGATCGCGAAGATCATATAGATCAGCGTCAATGCAGCGATCATGCGGAATCGGTTCATGGCCACTCGCTTGCGGGTCGGTGGATGCATCCAGCGATGCAGTTCAAAAAACCGGCGGCCCGGGCTGTCGCGTGCCCGGACCGCCTTAGGGAAAAACCTGCTGCTTAGAAGTTGTACTTCACCTGGAAATTGACCTCGCGCCCTTCCAGCGGACGGGCCAGGATCACACCGTTGGAACCTGCCGCCGAACCGAAGATACGCGAGTTGCTTTCGGTCAGGCCCAGCTCGTTGGTCATGTTGGTGCCCTGCAGGCGCAGTTCCCAGTGGTCCTGCACATTCGCCACCACGCCGAAGTCGAGCGTGTCGTAGGAACCCAGCTGCTGCAGGCCGGACAGGTCCTGGGTGTGCGCGCCGACGTGGGTATAGGTCACGAAGGCGGTGACATCGCCCCACGGGAACAGGAAGCGGTAGCTCGGCGTGAACATGTAGCGCACCTTCGGCTGGCGCTGCAGCTGCTTGCCGTTGATGAACGCGCAACCGTTGCCCGCCACCTGGTTGACGTAGGGGATGCAGGCCGAATAGTGCGAGTAGTGGCCGTCGAGATAATTGGCCACCACCGCCAGCTTCAGGTTGTCGATCGGCATCACCGCGCCGCTGAGGTTGATGCCCTTGGAGTCGGAGCCGTACAGCAGCGGCGAGCCGACCGGCGCGCCGGCCGCATTGGTCGGCTGGTACGGCAGGCCGTTGAACTGGCGGTGATACACGCTGATGTCGGCGTACAGCAGCTTGGACTGGTATTTGAAGCCGGCCTCGAAGTTCTGCACCTTCTGCAGCGGCGGCGTGTTGCCGGTGGTGTTGCCGCGCAGCGCGTTGTCGAAGTCGCCGAAGTGCACGCCCTTGTTGACGCGGCCGTACACGCTCATGTTGTCGGCCAGCGCGTAGTTCGCGCCGACCGTCCAGGAGGTGTGGGTCTTGTCGTACTTGGTGGTGGCGAAGGTGCCGTCGCACACCGGCACGGCGTTGTCATAGAGCGTCGCGTTGTTGCCGTCCAGGTTGACGTTGTGCAGGTTGCACACGTGCACGGTGGAGTCCTGGTTCTCCAGGCGGGCCGACACGTCGAAGATCCAGCGGTCGATCTTCCACACGTCGGAAAGATAGAACGCCTTGTTGGTGGAGGTGCCGTTCTCGGCGATGTTGTACGCGCCGTAGTCGAGGAAGCCCTGGTAGTCGGTGACCTGGTCGCCATTGGCGGCGACGACCTTGATCGGGCGCGCGTTCGGCGTGTTGGTCATCAGCATCTGGTTACCCAGCGCCCACTTGTCGTTCATCGTGTAGTGCGCCAGGTACAGGCCGGCGGTAAGCGTGTTGCCCTCGAACAGTTCCTTGCTGAGGCGGAAGTCGTTGTTGATGTTCTTCAGGCGCTTGTGGATGTACCACCAGCCCTGGTGGATCACGCTCTGGTTCGGGTCGACCACGCCGCCGCCGTTGATGTAGCTGGCGGTGGCGCCAGGGGTCAGCTTCAGGCCGCCCAGGTCGGTGGAATTGTTATAGAGCACGTTGTCGAGCGTGTCTGGATTGGAGCCGGAGAACAGGGCATTGGTATCCATGTCGCCCTGGTCGATCAGGAACTTGTCGGAGATGCTCCAGCCGCCGTCGAGGTCATAGTCGAAGTTGCCGCCGAAGAAGCGCATCTTCGCGCCGCGGCCGTTGGCCAGGTTGGCGCTGGTGCCGCCGCCCGGATAGCCCGGCAGGTTGACGTGCTGGATGTACTTGCTGTTGTAGGTGTCGGTGAGCGGATCGAAGCCCGGGTACGCCGAGAAATTGTCGCTGCCGCGCTGGAGCAGCGGGATCGGCGTGATGAACTGGTTGCGGTCGTTGAGCACGCGGGTCCACAGCACCAGCGAGCCTTTCTCCATGGTGTGCGACAAGGTGGCGGTGAACTGGCCGCCCTTGTCGGCGGCGAACTGCGGATCGCGCACGCCGTCGGACTTGCGCCAGAAACCGCCCACGCTGCCGAACCAGTCGTCGGCGACCTTGAAGCCGAGGAAGCCGTCGGTGCGCCACAGGCCTTCGTTGCCGTAGGTGACGCCGATGCTGCCGGACGGCTTGGCCGTGCCCTGCTTGAGCATGAAGTTGGCGGTGGCGCCGATCTGGCCGTCGCCGAACACCACGGACGGGCCGCCCTGCAGGATTTCCACGCGCTCGACGGTGTCGTCGAGGCGGAACATCGAGGTGGTTTCCATGAACGACAGCGTGGGCATGCCGTACAGCGGCGAGCCCATGATCTGCGTGGTGAAGTAGGGCGCGTCGCCGCCGCCCGGGAAGCCGGCGATCTCGATATTGGCGCCGGTCTGGCCGCCGGTGGATTCCGGCCACAGGCCGGGCGAGATCTTCAGCAGGTCCGCGGTGCTCTTCGGGTTGGCCTGCTTGATCGCCTCGGCATCGGCCGCGGTGATCGAATAGGCCGCGTCGATCTTGCGGATGCCGCCGATGGTCGGCGTACCGGTGACCACCACCTGTTCCAGCGTCTTGGTGTCTTTCTTGCCCTGCGGCGGCGCGGGCGGCAGCGGCGCGGGCGGCGCCGGGTTCTGCTGCGCGGCGGCCGGCGCGCTGTTCTGCGTCGTGTCCTGGGCCTGCGCCGTGCCGAGCATAAGTGCCGTGGCGATGGCCGCGGCGAGCAACTGTCGAGTGATGCCTTGGCGATGCATGGTCAAACCTCCCCACCCATGATGTCGGGCTTTTATGTGGCGATATCGCTGGCCGCTTCCCCTGAGGCGGCGCGCGACGCTTCTTCACTGCTGATGAAATCCTCGATGCGGAACGCGCTCAGTCCGGGCAGCACGGTCTCGGCCTGGGCCAGCGCGGACGGCTGGCCGATGCCGACGGCGGCCATGCCGGCGGCGTGGATGCTGGCGACACCCGCGGCGGCGTCTTCCACGCCCAGGCAGGCGGCGGGCGCTACGCCCAGTCCGGCGGCCGCGGCCAGGAAGATCTCCGGGTCGGGCTTGGAGCGCTGGATATGCGCGGCGTCCACGATGTAGTCGAACAGATGGGCCACGCCGAGCCGCTCCAGCAGCAGCGGCGCATTGCGGCTGGCCGAGGCCAGGCCGACCTTGAGGCCGGCCGCGCGCACCGCGGCGATCGCCGCGCGCGCGCCGGGCAGCAGCTGGTCCGGCCCGAAGCGCTGGATCTGTTCGCGGTAGTAGTCGTTCTTGCGCTCGCCGAGGGCGAGTTTTTCCTCGGCGCTGTACGCGCGGCCGGCGCGTTCGAGCAGGATGTCCAGCGAACCCATGCGATCCACGCCCTTGAGGCGCTCGCCGATCGAGGCATCGAACGGCAGGCCCGTTTCCTGTGCCAAGCGCCGCCACGCGGCGTCGTGCACCACGGCGGTGTCGGCGATCACGCCGTCGAGATCGAAGATCACCGCCTGCAGCGCCGGCTGCGGCGCGCGGCGGTTGGGAATGGCGTCGGCGCGCGGCAGGCGCAGCGTCTGGCCGGCATGGATGGTGTGTTCGCGGCCGTCGTGGCGAAACGCCAGCGTGTCGCCGCGCAGCAGCGTGTAGCGCACGCCGGATGCATCCACTTCCACGCGCAGCTGCGCGCGGCCCCAGCGCAGGCCGAAGCGATAGCCGTGCCACGCGGCGGGCAGGCGCGGCGCCAGCGCCGGCTGGCCATCGATCGTGCGGAAACCGCCGAAGCCCCATACCAGCCCCAGCCAGCTGCCCGCCATCGCTGCCATGTGCACGCCGTGCGCGGCGTTGCCGTGCGAGTCGTCCAGGTCCACCCGCAGGCTGTCCTGGAAATAGCGCCAGGCCTTGGCGGCCAGGCCCACTTCCGCGGCGATCACGCCGAAGGTGGAGGCGGACAGGGTGGAGTCGTGCACGGTGACGCTTTCGTAGTAGTCGAAGTTGCGCCGCTTGGCCGCGCGCTCCACGCCGTCGCCGGCCAGCATCAGGGCGAGCAGGGTGTCGGCCTGCTTGCACACCTGATGGCGATAGATGGTCAGCGGATGCAGGCGCAGCAGCAGCGGATGCTTGCCGTCGCCGGGCTTGGCCGCGAGGTGATCGGGCAGGCGCGGACGGTCGAGGAAGCCGTCGTCCTGCGGGAACACGCCCAGGCGCGGATCTTCCGGCAGGTACATCGCCTCGGCGGCGCGGCGCCATTGCGCGACTTCGTCCTCGCCCAGGCCGATGCGCGCGCACAGCGCGCCATATTCCACCGGCGCGGCGCCGGCCATCCACAGCGCGGTGGCGGCCGCGTCGCGCAGGTGCCGCTGCGCCATGCGGTTGGTGTAGTGGTTGTTGTCGACCAGGGCGGAGTATTCGTCCGGCCCGGTCACTTCGTGGATGCAGAAGGCGTCGCCGCGACGCGCATTGAAGTGGCCGATGTCCAGCCACACGCGTGCGGTCTCGAACAGGATCTCGGCGCCGTGGTCGCGCAGGAAATCGGTGTCGCCGCTGGCGTCCACGTACAGGCTGATCGCCCAGGCGATCGCCGCATTGATGTGGTACTGCGCCGAGCCGCCGGGATAGTAGGCCGAGCACTCGTCGCCGCTGATCGTGCGCCAGGCGTACAGCGCGCCGCGCGGATGATTGAGTTCGCGCGCATGCCGGCGCGAGCGGTCGAGGATGCGGTGGCGGTACAGCAGCATGCCGCGCGCCAGCTCCGGCGCGACCGTGGCGAGCACCGGCAGGATGAAGGCCTCGGCATCCCAGAAGTAGTGGCCTTCGTAGCCCTCGCCGGTGAGGCCTTTCGCCGCCGCGCTGCCCTGGCCGTCGCGGCAGCTGGACTGGAACAGGTGGAACAGGTTGAAGCGCAGCGCCTGCTCAGTGGCGGCGTCGCCGTCGATGGCGAGGTCGGCGCCGTCCCACAGCGGAGCCAGTGCCTGGCGCTGGCGTTCCAGCAGGCCGGCGTAGCGCAAGTGGGCGGCGGCCTCGAGGATGCCGCGGGTGCGCGCGAGCAGCGCGTCGTCCGCATCGTCGCCGTGCGGCTCGGTCCAGGCATAGGCGACGTATTTCTCCAACGTCACCGCCTGGCCCGGCGTCAGCATGCCGGTGTAGCTGTGCACCACGCCGTGCTGGGCGAGGTTGGCGAAGTGGCAGTCGAGGCCGCCGTCCTGCGCGCGATGCGCCTGCGCGCAGGCGAGGCGGATGCCGCTGTGCGTAGTCTGCTGGCGCACCCAGGCGAAGTCCGGTTCGGCCGCGGCGTCGACGGTGTGCAGGCCGCCGTCCAGGCGCGTGCCGATGCGCGGATCGTCGCCCTGTTCGGCGGCGTCGCGCGCGGTGCTGATCGCGGATTCCAGGGTGACCGGGCCGGTGTAGTCCACCGAGCGCACGCGATAGCGCAGCGCCAGCAGGCCGGGTTCGTCCAGGCTTACGATGCGCTCGGCTTCGATCTCCAGCGTTTCGCCGGCCGGCGAACGCCAGCGCAGGAAGCGGCGGTAGCAGCCTTCGCGCAGATCGAGCCGGCGCTCGAAATCCAGCCATTCGCCCTCGGCCAGGCGCACCGGCACGTCGCCCAGGCGCAACTGGATGCGGGTGGCGTCGGCCACCGGGATGCGCGTGTCGGTGTGCGCGGCGAAGCCGGGAAAGCGCTCGTGGTACTCGATCGGAGTGCGTTCCCACGCTGCCGACAGGAAGCTCGCCTGGCTGGGGCTGTCGCCTTCTTCCAGGCCGCCGCGCACGCCCAGGGCGCCATTGGCCAGGGCGAACAGGCTTTCGTCCTGCGCGAAGCCGGCCGGGTCGGTGCCGCGGCGGATCAGGGTCCAGGGATCGGTCATGCCCGTGCCCACCCCGGAGGTGGGCACGACATCGACGGCCGCGGCGGGCGCGGAGGCAAGGCGGTCGAGCATGTATTCCCCGGCAATCTTGTGATTGTTCTCGGCGGGGGCGCTCGGGCGCCTGCCGGTCCATTGGGGGCGGAGCTTCGCAGCAAATGATATCGATATCAAGATATCGATATCATTTGCTGCGGCGCAGAATCACGCGGCTTTGAGCCGGGCTGCCGCAGGCTCGCCGGCGCTACAGCGGGCAGGCCTGACGGGGGCGGCGTCTCGGCCATCTGTTGGACGCATGGGGCGCAAATCGACACACTGCGCGTTGCTGCGGATGCATCCCCAGGAGCACAGCAATGGAACTGGCCGAGGCCCGGTCTTGAGTCGCAAACGAAAACCCGCCCGACCCGGGGCGCCGGCCAACCTCACCATGGCGGACCTGGCCAAGCTGGCCGGGGTATCCAAGATCACCGTCTCGCGCGCGCTCAGCGACAGTCCGCTGGTCAACCAGGAGACCCGCGAGCGCATCCAGGACCTGGCGCGCGAGCAGGGCTACAAGCTCAACGTCAGCGCGCGCAACCTGCGCCTGCGCCGCAGCCATACGGTGGCGGTGATCGTGGAGATGAAGCCCAGCAACGACCGCACCATGTTCGATCCGTATCCGCTGATGCTGCTGGGCGGCATCTCGCAGGAGCTCACCGCGGCCGGCTACAGCGTGCTGCTGACCACCCGCCAGGGCGCCAGCGCCGCGGCGGTGCAGGCGGCCGACGGCATGATCCTGCTCGGCCAGGGCGTGCGGCAGGACGCGGTGCGCCGCTTCGACAAGCTGGGCCTGCCGATGGTGGTGTGGGGCGCGCAGGGCGATCACGACGACCACGTGGTCGTCGGCAGCGACAACCGTCAGGGCGGGCGCGCGGTGGCCGCTCATTTCATCGGACTGGGACGGCGCAATCCGGTGTTCGTCGGCAACCCCGGGCATCCGGAAATCTTCGAGCGCCTGAGCGGCTTCGTGGATGCGCTGGCCGAGCACGGCGTGAAGCCGCTGCTGATCCGCCGCGACGAATTCACCCTCGCCTCCGGCATGGACGCGGTGCAGTCGCTGGCCGCGCGCCACGTGAGCTTCGACGCGTTGTTCGCCTGCAGCGACCTGCTGGCGATGGGCGCGGTGCGCGCGCTGGAGGAACTGGGCCGCCGCGTGCCGCGCGACGTATCGGTGGTGGGCTACGACGACATGCCACTGGCGGCCAGCTTCCAGCCGCCGCTCAGCTCAGTGCGCCAGGACTGGCAGGAGGGCGGCAGCCTGCTGGCACGCAAGATGCTGGCGATGATCCGCGACGAGGCGGCGCAGTCCGAAGTGCTGCCGGTGAATCTGATCGTCCGCGCGACGTAGCGCCGTAGGTTGGGGTGAGCGCAGCGAACCCCAACGAACCTCGCACGCCACCTCACGCTTAATGGGCTGATTGACTGGATGCAGGGTGCGGCAATCGGATACGTCCGTTGGGGTTCGCTGCGCTCACCCCAACCTACGGCGCTACGGCGCTGCGATGGCATCGCTGCCCGGCACCCGCGCGGGCGGCGTCAGCACCAGGCGGAAGCAGCTGCCGCCGCCGGCGACGCGTACGTATTCCAGCGAGGACTGGTTGGCCTCGGCCATCTGGCGCGCCAGGTACAGGCCGAGTCCGGTGCCGTATTCGTGCGTCGTATAGAACGGTTCGAAAATCTGCGCGGCGACCTTCGGCGCGATGCCCGGGCCGCGATCGATCACTTCAAGAATCGGCACGCCATGCTCGCCATGGCGCGCCACCACCATCACCCGCGCCGGTTCGCCCGGCATGCGCCCATAGCGCAGCGCGTTCTGCACCAGGTTCCACACCACTTGCTGCAGCTGCTGCGGGTCGGCCACCGCGGCGACCGGTTCGCTGCCGTTGCTGATCACCCGCAGGGTGTCGTTGCCCAGGTCGTTGCCCTGGCGGTATTCGTCGACGAAGTTCTCGGCCCAGCGACCCAGGTCCAGCGTCTCCGGGCGCGAGCGCTCGCGCCGCGACAGCTGCAGGATGTTTTCGATGATGTCGTTCAGGCGCACGCAGTGGTTGTTGATGATCTCCACCATGCGCAGGTCGGTGCCGCCGAGGTCGCGCGATTCGGCCAGCAGCTGGGCCGAGTAGCGGATCGCCGCCAGCGGGTTGCGGATCTCGTGCGCGATCGAGGCGGACAGGCGGCCCAGCGAGCTGAGCGTCAGTTCTTCCGCGCGGCGCGAGACCAGCGAGGTGTCGTCGAGGAAGATCAGCACCAGGGCGTCGTCGTTCGGCGCCAGGCGGCTGAAGCGCGGGACCACTTCCGGCACGCCGTCGGCCAGCTGGGTGGCGGTTTCGTCGAGCTTGCCCGAGGTGGTCCAGTGGTACAGGCGACGCGACAGCTCGGGCGCGACGCGGCCGAGGTCGCGCTGGTCCGCACTGGGATTGCCCAGCAGCATCCACGCCGATTCGTTGATCTGGTGGATGTGGTTGGCGTCGTCGACCAGCATCACGCCGGTCTTCATGCGGCGGATGATCAGCTCGTTGACCTGGGCCAGGTTGGCCAGGTCGATGCTGCGCTGCTCGGCCAGCGCCTCGCTGGCGCGCAGCTGGCGGCTCAGCACGTAGCACAGCATGGTGATGGCGAAGTAGGCCAGGCCGAACAGCCCGGCCTCCAGCAGCTGGCGGTCGGCCACGCTGGCATCGCCCTGCGGGTTCAGCAGCGAGTGCCCGAGCATCCCTAAGGTGGCCAGCGCGGCGAAGAACAGCGCCAGGCGCAGCGGCAGCAGCAGCGCGCCGGCGGCCAGGTTCACCGCCAGCATCATGGCGATGCCGATGCGCGCGTCCTGCATGGCGCCGGTGGCCAGCACCGCGGCGACGATGTCGATCACCAGCGAGGCGGAGGTGACCAGCCGGGTCCACGGCATGGTGCGCCGGGTCAGCGCGGCGACCGCGATGGCGAAGCCCAGGAAGCACAGCGCGACCAGGCGCGCGGTGTCCGTGTCGTTCAGGTGCGGCCAGCCCAGCGCGGGCGGGCTGAAGGCCAGGCCGGCATAGACCAGCGCCTGCGCCAGCCGGAAATAGTTGAGGAAGAACAGCTCGTGGCGCACGGCCTCGGTGGCGGCGCGGGAGGGGGCGAAGGCGGGCGGCGCGGTATGGGGCACGGGGCCTGGCACTCTCGGCGGTCGGGTCGGCCGGCAGTATAGGTGCGACTTGCATCAATCCTCAGTTCTCGCGCCTAAGTCCTTCTCCCTCCGGGAGAAGGTGGCGGCAGCCGGATGAGGGTGCGGGCGGAGCGGTGCACATCACGCTTGCGCTCCGCCCGCACCCTCACCCCAACCCCTCTCCCGAGGGGAGAGGGGCTTTACATTGCCATCCCGCCCGCCTTCCGCGAAAATACCGGGCCGTATTGCGCGGTTTTCGCCATCTCGAGACTTGTCTCAGGCATGGCAGCGCACTGCATCCTGGCAGCGCCTGCATTCGACGCCGTCGCCGTCCGTCCCCCTCAAGCCCGTCCGGTCCTCCCCGCACGGGTGCCATGTTTTCCCCCGTTCGCTCGAGGTATCGAATGAATTTCCACGAGTACCAGGCCAAAGAACTGTTCGCGAAGTACGGCATCGCCGTGCCCCCGGGCAAGGTCGCCAACTCTCCCGATGCCGCTGTCGACGCCGCCAAGCACCTTGGTGGTTCGCAGTGGATGGTCAAAGCTCAGATCCACGCAGGCGGCCGCGGCAAGGCCGGCGGCGTGAAGTTCTGCAAGAGCCTCGATGACGTGCGCGCAGCGGCCAAGGGCATGCTGGGCACCAACATGGAGACCTACCAGTCCGCCGGCCGTGCGCTGCCGGTGAACCTGGTGCTGGTCACCGACGCCACCAATATCGCCAAGGAGCTGTACCTGTCGATCCTGGTGGACCGCGACACCAAGTCCGTGTCCTTCATCGCCTCCAAGCACGGCGGCGTGGACATCGAGCAGGTCGCCAAGGACACCCCGGAAGACATCCACACCATCGTGGTGGACTTCGTCGAGGGCCTGCAGCCGTACCAGTGCCGCCAGCTCGGCTTCGCCATGGACCTCAACGCCAAGCAGGTCGGCCAGCTGACCAAGATCATGCTGGGCCTGTACCAGCTGTTCAACGAGAAGGACCTGGCCCTGGTCGAGCTCAACCCGCTCGCCATCCTCGAGGACGGCAACCTGGCCGCGCTCGACGGCAAGGTCAATTCCGACGACAACGCCGAGTTCCGCCACGCCGACCTGGCCGCCATGCGCGACCTGAGCCAGGAAGACGCGGCCGAGGCGGCTGCCGTGCAGCACAACCTCAACTACGTGACCATGGACGGCACCATCGGCTGCATGGTCAACGGCGCGGGCCTGGCCATGGCCACCATGGACGTGATCAAGCTGGCGGGCGGCGAGCCGGCCAACTTCCTCGACGTCGGCGGCGGCGCCACCAAGGAACGCGTGACCGAGGCGTTCAAGCTGATCACCTCCTCCGACAAGGTGAAGGCCATCCTGGTCAACATCTTCGGCGGCATCGTTCGTTGCGACATGATCGCCGAGGGCATCATCGCGGCCGTGAAGGAAGTGGGCCTGAAAATCCCCGTGGTGGTGCGCCTGCAAGGCACCAACGTGGAGCTGGGCCGCGAGCTGCTGGCCAACTCCGGCCTGGCGATCACGCCGGCCGACGATCTCAACGACGCGGCGCAGAAAGCCGTGGCCGCCGCGAAGTGAGGAGCAATCGAGCATGAGCGTTCTCGTCAACAAGAACACCAAGGTGGTCGTGCAGGGCTTCACCGGCCAGCAGGGCACCTTCCACGCGCAGCAGGCGCTGGACTACGGCACCAAGGTCGTCGGCGGCGTCACCCCGGGCAAGGGCGGCAGCGAGCACATCGGCCTGCCGGTCTTCAACAGCGTGGCCGAAGCGGTCGACGATACCGGCGCCGACGCGTCGGTGATCTTCGTGCCGCCGCCGTTCGCGGCCGACTCGATCCTCGAGGCGATCGACGCGGGCATCAAGGTCATCGTGGCGATCACCGAGGGCATCCCGGTGCTGGACATGCTGCGCGTCAAGAACGTGCTGGCGCAGCATCCGGAAACCGTGCTGATCGGCCCGAACTGCCCCGGCATCATCACCCCGGGCGAGTGCAAGATCGGCATCATGCCGGGCCATATCCACAAGCCGGGCAAGGTCGGCATCGTGTCGCGCTCCGGCACGCTGACCTATGAAGCCGTGTTCCAGACCACCAACGAAGGCCTGGGCCAGTCCACCTGCATCGGCATCGGCGGCGACCCGATCAACGGCCTGAACTTCATCGACTGCCTGAAGCTGTTCCAGGACGACCCGCAGACCGAAGGCATCATCATGGTCGGCGAGATCGGCGGCAGCGCCGAGGAAGACGCCGCCGAGTTCATCGGCGAGTACGTGACCAAGCCGGTGGTGTCCTTCATCGCCGGCGCCTCGGCTCCGGCCGGCAAGCGCATGGGCCACGCCGGCGCGATCATCTCCGGCGGCAAGGGCACGGCCGCGGCGAAGTTCGCCGCGCTGGAGAAGGCGGGCGTCACCACGGTGAAGTCCCCGGCCGACCTGGGCAAGACCCTGGCGGGCCTGCTGAAGAAGTAAGCCTTCCGGTTCCCGGAAGTCCGGAGAAGGCCGCGGCGATCCCGCGGCCTTCTTCGTTTTGCGACAGCGCTTGCGACGATTCCGCGACAGCCCCGGCCGCGACAGGATTTGACTAAACGTTTGGTTCGGGTCTACACATAGCGCCGCGCACGCCCGGGACGGCGGTCAGGCATCGGTCGGTACGGCCCGGACAGCACTCGCATCGCTCACGAACCTCAGGGGGTCGCCATGAAGCGTTGGCAGCAGCTGTGTTCCGCCTTGATCCTCGCCGGGGCCGCTTCCACGGCGCCCGCCGCCATCTACAACAACGGCACCGCGACGGCGACCTTCACCGTCTCGCTCACGCTGCAGGCCAATTGCAGCATCACCGCCAATCCGCTCGCCTTCGGCACCACCGGCGTGCTGGGCACGGCGATCAACCAGCAGACCACCGTGGCGGTGACCTGCACCAACACCACGCCCTACAACGTCGGGCTGGATGCGGGCGGAGTGAGCGGGTCCACCGTTTCCGCCCGCCTGATGGCCGGCACCACCACCGGCAATACCGGCACGACGGTCGGCTTCCAGCTCTACCAGGACTCCGGCCACGGCACGGTCTGGGGCAATACGCAGGGTACGGACACCGTCGCGGGCACCGGCAACGGCTCGGCCCAGTCGATCAACGTCTACGGCCAGGTGCCCGTCCAGGCCACGCCGAAGCCGGACACCTACCAGGCCACCGTCACCGCCACGGTCTATTTCTGAGGCCATGCGACGCCTGGCGGCGGTCGCGCTGGCTCTGGGCTGCGCGCTGGCGGCGCGCGCCTCCTCGTTGCAGATCTCGCCGGTGCTGGTGGAATTGATGCCGGGGCAGGGCGCCTCGGCGATGACCCTGCGCAATCCCGGCAAGGAGCCGATCTACGGCCAGGTGCGGGTGTTCCGCTGGGACCAGTCGGCGGACAACGACCAGCTGGAACCGAGCGACGAACTGGTGGCCAGCCCGCCGCTGATCCGCATCGAGCCGCAGGGCGAGCAGCTGGTGCGGCTGGTGCGCCGCGACGCCGCCGCGGTGACGGCGGAGCGCAACTACCGCGTGCTGGTCGACGAGGTGCCCAGTCTGGATGCGGCGTCCGGCAACGGCGTCAACATCCGCCTGCGCTATTCGGTGCCGGTGTTCGTCGAGCCGCCCGGCCCGCCGGGCCTGCCGCAGCTGAGCTGGGAACTGCGCCGCGCCGGGACGCAATGGCAGCTGCGCGTGAGCAATACCGGCCACCGCCGCGCCCAGCTCGCCGCCGTGCAGGTGATCGGCGCCGACGGCGTCGCCCATGAGATCAACCGAGGCTTGCTGGGCTACGCGCTGGCGGGGAGGACGCGGCAATGGACGATCGCGCTGGACGAAGACATCGCGGCCCACGGGCCGCTGAAGCTACGCGCCAACCTCAACGCCCAGCCCATCGAGACGGTGCTGAGCGTTCCCGCGCGGCCATGACGCATGGCCCGCGCGCGCTGCCCCGCTGCGACGGCGCCAGGCGATGAGCGGCGGGCCGGCCTGGGCCGCTGCCTGCTGCTGTGCGCGCTGGCCGCGGCGCTGCCGGCACGTGCCGACGAGCTGGCGATCCCGGCCGCGCTGGACATGGCGCAGCCGCAGGAGGTCTTTCTCGAGGTGATCCTCAACGGCCAGCCCAGCGGACGGATCCTGCGCTTCCGCGCCACCGGCGGCCGGCTCGCCTGCGACGCCGCCGAGCTGGCCACGCTGGGGCTGGATCCGGCGCGCCTGGGCGGTACCGGCGAGGCGCGCCTGGACGAGCTGCCCGGCCTGTCCTATCGCTACGACGCGGCCGCGCAGCGGGTGGAGCTTAGCGTCGACGACAGCCTGCGCCTGCCGTTCCTCGCCGACGCGCGGCAGCTCGCGCGCACGGCGCCGGCGCAGAGCGGGCGCGGCCTGGTGCTCAACTACGATGCCTATGCGCAGAGCGGTGCCGGTTCGCGTTTCGCGCTGTGGTCGCAGCTGCGCTACTTCGCGCCGTCGGGCGTGTTCGACCACACCGGCACCTGGTACGACGGCGACGGCCAGCACCGCTATGTGCGCTATGACACCGCGTGGACGCGCTCGGACCCGGCCAGCATGCGCGTGCTGCAGATCGGCGACGGCATCACCTCGGCGCTGAACTGGTCGCGCCCCGTGCGCTTCGCCGGCGTGCAGTGGCGCAGCGATTTCGGCCTGCGCCCGGACCTGATCACCTTCCCGCTGCCGTCCCTCGGCGGCTCCGCCGCGGTGCCCTCGGCGGTGGACCTGTACGTCAACAACGTGCGGCGCGCCAGCGTGGACGTGCCCAGCGGCCCGTTCGTGCTCAACCAGGCGCCCGGCATCACCGGCGCCGGCCAGGCCACCCTGGTCACGCGCGATGCGCTGGGTCGCACGGTGACCACCGCGCTGCCGCTGTACATCGATGCGCGCATGCTGGCCACGGGACTGGACAGCTATGGCGTGGAAGCCGGCTTCGTGCGGCGGCGCTATGGGCTGGCCTCGTTCGATTACGCCGGCCATCCGTCGGCGAGCGGCTCCTGGCGGCACGGCCTGGGCGATGCGCTGACCGTGGAGCTGCACGGCGAGGCCAGCGCCGGCCTGGCCAATGCCGGCGGCGGCGCCCTGGTGCGGCTGGGCCAGGCCGGCGTGCTGAGCGGTTCGCTGGCGCTGAGCGGCGGCCGCGAGTCGGGACGCCAGGCCAGCCTCGGCTACCAGTGGATCCGTCCCGAGCTGGCGCTCGACGCGGAACTGACCGAACGCAGCAGCGGCTATGCCGATCTCGCCGCACGCGAAGGCGCGCCCGCGCCGCGGCGGCTGGCGCGGTTCACCGTCTCGGTGCCGTTCGCGCCCGGCCATAACCTCGCGCTGAGTTACATCGGCCTGCGTTCGCCCGGGGCGCCCGCTTCGCGCATCGGTGCGCTGACCTGGTTCTACGCGATGACGCGTCGGATCTCGCTCAACCTCAGCGCCTACCGCGACTTCGCGCGGTCTTCCGCCAGCGGCGCCTTCCTCACCCTCAACCTGGCGCTGGACGATCGCATCACCGCCAGCGCGCTCGGCGGCAGCCAGGGCGGCCAGCCGTATCGCAACCTGCAGGCGCTGCGCCCGGCCGACTACGGCGGCGGCTGGGGCTGGGGCGTGCAGGACGGGCGCAGCGGCGACCTGCGCTTCCGCCAGGCGCAGCTGCAATACCTCGGCAGCGCCGGCCAGCTCACCGCGCTGGTGCAGGACACCGACGGCCATCGCAGCGCTTCGCTGGATGCCTACGGCGCGCTGGTGTGGATGGACGGCAGCCTGCAGCCCGCACGGCGCATCTACGACGGCTTCGCGCTGGTCTCGACCGACGGCGTGGCGGACGTGCCGGTGCTGCACGAAAACCGTCCGATCGGCCGCACCGATGCGGGCGGCCACCTGCTGGTGCCGGATCTCAACGCCTATCAGTCCAATCAGCTGTCGATCGACAGCCTGGCGCTGCCGGCGGACACGCGGGTGGACATCGTCGCCCAGGAGGTCGTGCCGCAGGCGCGCTCGGGCGTGCTGGCGCGCTTCCCGCTGTCGCGTTATGCGGCGGCCTCGATCGCGCTGGCGGACGAAGCCGGGCAGCCGCTGCCACCGGGCACGCGCGTGCGTCTCGCCGACGGCGCTGCCGACACCGTGGTGGGCTATGACGGGCTTACCTTCGTCAGCGGCCTGCGCGAACACAACCGGCTCGAACTCGAAGGCGACGGCTGGCATTGCAGCGTCGCGTTCGACTACCGCCGCCCGGCCGACGGCTCGCTGCCGCGGATCGGCCCGCTGACTTGCCCCAGGCGCACGGAGGCGGCGCGATGATCCGCTGGCTCGCCCTGCTGCTGTTGGCCGGCGCGCTCGCCTGGTGCGGCCCGGCGCAGGCGCAGACCTGCACCGCCACGCCCAGCAATCTCGATTTCGGCAACGTCAACCCGATCGCCGGCGCCGCCGTGGCGCGCAGCGGCACTATCAACATCACCTGCAACTGGACGCTGATCTCGCTGCAGCCCAATGCGCAGGTCTGCCTTAACCTGAGCACCGCCACGACGCGTGCGCTGGCCAATGGCGCGAACACCATCCAGTACAACCTCTACCAGGACGCCGGCAACACGCAGCTCTGGGGTTCCACCAGCAGCGGCAACACGCCGATCTCGGTGTCCATCGCCAAGCCGCTGATCGGCACCACGGGCAATGCCACGGTGAACTTCTACGGGCAGATCACCGCCGGGCAGACCACCATCCCCACCAGCGGCAACGCCAGCACGGTGTACAGCCAGAGCTTCAACGCGGAGACGGTGCTGGCCTATGGCTACTATCTGCTGGTGGCGCCCAGCTGCGCCTCGCTGGCTTCGGCCGGCAGCTTTCCTTTCACGGTCAGCGCGACGGTGACCAACAACTGCACGATCGGCGCGACCAACCTCAGCTTCGGCACCGCCGGCGTGATCGGCGCGGGCATCAATGCGCTGAGCAGCCTCAGCGTGACCTGTACCAACGGCGACGCCTGGCGCATCTCGCTCAACGGCGGCGGCAGCGGCGACGTGGCGGCGCGGGTGATGCAGCGCACCGGCGGAGGAGGTTCGGTCGGCTACCAGCTGTACACCGACGGCGCGCGTTCCCAGCCATGGGGCGACGGCAGCGGCGGCACCACGCGCGTCACCGGCACGGGCACCGGCCTGGCGCAGGCGGTGACGGTCTACGGCCGCGTGCCGTCGCAGGCGACGCCGATGCCGGGGAATTACAGCGATACGGTGATGGCGACGATCGAGTTCTGAGCGCGATCAGAAGATCACTTCCCAGTACGCGGGTTGGGGCTTGAACTTGACGGCCGGCGGACGCCGGTCGTCGTTCGGCTGCACGCGGTACGGTGCATCGAAAGTGCAGCTGACGGCCGGCGGCGCCGGTTCGCGGTCGCGCCGGTCGACGCGGCAGCTCTCCTTGATGGTGAGGCTGACCTCGAGGGGGGCGGTGGCGACGGCGGCGTGAGCGGTGAGCGGCAGCAGGGCGGCGAGCAGGAGCGGACGGTACATGCGACGGGGGAGTGGGCGGGCTTCCCCTTCCTAGTCGACCGGCTCGCCGCTTTTCTTTAATCGCGCTGACGCAAGGCCTTGGCGGCGCCGGCCAGCAGGGCGCCGGTCAGGCGTTCCAGCGTGGTCGAACGCACCGACCAGTGCTGCCAGTACAGCGGCACGTCCAGCCAGCGCCCCGGCGCGATCGCCTGCACGATGCCCTCGCGCAGCGGCTTGTGCAGCATCGATTCGGGCGCCATGCACCAGCCCAGGTCCAGCCCGGCGGCGTCGACGAAGCCGGTGGAGGAGGGCAGGTAATGCGTCGGCGGATCGAGCCGCGCACGGGTGATCTTGCGCACGAAGCGCCGCTGCAGCGCGTCCTTGCGGTTGAACACCACCATCGGCGCGCGACCCAGCGCGGCGGCGTCCAGGCCATGGGCGAAGTGCCGCGCGACGAAGGCCGGCGAGGCGATCGGCAGATAGCGCATCGCACCGAGCGGGCGCACCGTGCAGCCCTGCACCGGGTGCGCATCGGCGGTGATCGCGCCGAGCACGCTGCCGTCGCGCAGCAGGTCCAGCGAATGGTCCTGGTCTTCCACCCGCACGTCGAACAGCAGGCCATGCCGGCCGTGCAGCATGGCCAGCGCACCGAGGAACCAGGTGGCCAGCGAGTCGGCATTCACCGCGATCGCCAGCGTGGTCGGCGCCTGCTCCGCCGCGCGCTCCACCGCGAAGGCCTGCAGCGTTTCCGCTTCCAGCAGTTGCATCTGCTGCACGCTGCGCAGCAGTTGCTCGCCTGCCGCGGTGGCGCGGCAGGGCGCCTGGCGCAGGATCAGCACCTGGCCAAGCCGGTCCTCCAGCGCTTTGATGCGCTGGGAGATCGCCGAAGGCGTCACCGACAGGCGCCGCGCGGCGCCTTCGAAGCTGCCTTCGCCGAGCACGGCGGCGAAGGCGGAGAGCTGGGGGTTGAGCAGGGTCATGGCGGCGCCCGCGATGAAGAAAATCTTATCCATGATAAGTCGATTTAGTTTTGCTTAAAGACGGATGTGTCGCATCCTGGATGGACTCAGTCTTCGAGCATGAATCCTTCTCCCTCCGGGAGAAGGTGGCGGCAGCCGGATGAGGGTTCGGGCGGAGCGGAGCACATCACGCTTGCGCTCCGCCCGTACCCTCACCCCTACCCCTCTCCCGGAGGGAGAGGGGGTCACCTCACGTTTTCAATTGGAACCCCTCTCCCGGAGGGAGAGGGGCTTCACGCTGCTGCACGTCGCGCGCTTCCCCTTCATCGAAATCCAGCAGGTAACCCCGTGCAGACTTCCGCTTACCTTGCCGGCCTCGCCGCCGGCGCGGGCCTGATCATCGCCATCGGCGCGCAGAACGCCTTCGTGCTGCGCCAGGGCCTGCAGCGCCGGCATGTCGGGCCGGTGGTGCTGGTGTGCATCGTGGCCGACATGGCGCTGATCCTGCTCGGCGTGGCCGGCATGGGTCTGCTGGTGAAGCAGATGCCCGGACTGCTGCAGGTGCTGCGCTATGCGGGCGCGGCCTTCCTGGCCGCCTATGGCGCGCTGGCGCTGCGGCGCGCGTGGAACGGGGAGAGTGGGCTGCAACCTTCGGAAGAGGGCTCGGCGGGTCGCCGCCGCGCGCTGCTGGCGTGCCTCGCCTTCACCCTGCTCAATCCGCACGTGTACCTGGACACGGTGGTGCTGCTCGGCAGCCTGTCGACGCATTACGAAGGCGCGGGCCGCTGGTCCTTCGCCAGCGGCGCCTGCACCGCCAGCGCGCTGTGGTTTACCGCGCTGGGCTATGGCGCGCGCGCCTTGCTGCCGGTGTTCCGCAGTCCGCTGGCGTGGCGGGTGTTCGACGTGCTGATCGCCGCTTTCATGTTCGTCCTGGCGGCCGCGCTGCTGCTGCAGCCACTGGGTTGATCAGCGTGGGTTGACCAGCGTGGGTTGATCCGCTCCTGCGGGAAAGGGCTGCGAGTATCATTGGCGGCCCATTCCCCGTGGATTCCCAGGCATGACCACCCTGCGCCTCGCCCTCGCCCAGTTCGACTTTCCGGTAGGGGCGGTCGCCGCCAATGCGGCCCGCGTGGGCGACCTGCTGGCGCAGGCGCGCGACGGCGGCGCGGACCTGGTGGTGTATCCCGAGCTGACCCTGAGCGGCTATCCGCCGGAGGACCTGCTGCTGCGCCCCAGCTTCCTGGCCGCCTGCGACAGCGAGCTGAGCGCGCTGGCCGCCGCCACCAACGGCGTGGCCGCGCTGGTCGGCCATCCGCACAGCGAGGGCGAGGTCTACAACGCCGCCAGCCTGCTGCGCCAGGGACGCGTCGAACTGACCGCGCACAAGCAGGCGCTGCCGAACTACGGCGTGTTCGACGACAAGCGCTATTTCCGCCCTGGCCACGAAACCGCGGTGGCGACCATCGAAGGCGTGACGGTCGGCCTGCTGATCTGCGAGGACGTCTGGCAGCCCGAGCCCGCCGCGCAGGCGGCCCGCGCCGGCGCCGAGCTGATCGTGGTGATCAATGCCTCGCCCTGGGACGGCGCCAAGCAGGCCGAGCGCGAAGCCGTGCTGCGCGCCCGCGCGCAGGAAACCGGCTGCGCGCTGATCTATCTCAACCTGGTCGGCGGCCAGGACGAAGTCGTCTACGACGGCGGCAGCCTGCTGGTGAACGGCGACGGCAGCGTCGCCGCGCGTGCGCCGGCCTTCGTCGAAGCGCTGCTGTGGGCCGATTTCGACGCCGCCACGCGCACGCTGCTCGCGGACGCCTGGCCCGCCATGCAGGACGACGCGCCGGAAGCAACGCTGTACGCCGCGCTGGTGCGCGGCATCCGCGACTACATCGAGAAGAACGGCTTCGGCGGCGTGCTGCTGGGCCTGTCCGGCGGCATCGATTCCGCGCTGACCCTGGCCCTGGCGGTGGATGCACTCGGCCCGCAACGCGTCACCGCGGTGATGATGCCCTCGCGCTACACCTCGCAGCTGTCGCTGGACGGCGCGCGCGCGCAGGCCGAGCAGCTCGGCGTCGAGTACCACATCATCTCGATCGAGCAGACCTTCCAGAGTTTCATCGAGGCGCTGACGCCGGCCTTCGCCGGCAAGCCGGCGGACCTCACCGAAGAGAACCTGCAGTCGCGCACCCGTGGCGCGATGCTGATGGCGCTGAGCAACAAGCACGGCCGCCTGCTGCTGGCCACCGGCAACAAGAGCGAGATGGCGGTGGGCTACGCCACGCTGTACGGCGACATGTGCGGAGCCTATGCGCCGCTGAAGGACGTCTACAAGACCGTGGTGTACCGCCTGTCGCGCTGGCGCAACGCGCATGCGGAGCGCTTCGGCGGCGGCGAGGTGATCCCGCCGGCGGTGATCGAACGTCCGCCCTCGGCCGAGCTGCGCGACAACCAGACCGACCAGGATTCGCTGCCGCCGTACGACGAGCTCGATGCGATCCTGGAGCGCTTCATCGAAGGCGAGCAGTCGCAGGCGGAGATCGCCGCGCAGGGTTTCCACTGCGACACCGTGCGCCGCGTGGTGCGGCTGGTGCTGCTCAACGAGTTCAAGCGCCGGCAGTCGGCGCCGGGTCCGCGCGTGACCACGCGTGCGTTCGGGCGCGAGCGGCGTTATCCGATTACATCCGGGTGGCGGTGACGCGTTTATCCCAACTGATGTCACGGTTCGGCGCATTGCGCTTGACAGTGCACCGCCGTGTTTGGAACGATCCGCGCCCTTCCGGAAATGGAGGTGCGCCATGAATGTCATCGCCTCACGCAAGCCCGCCGTCGCCACTGCAGCGCAGATCGCCGCCTGCTGAGCCGGTCCACCGGTTTCTTCTCTCGCTGGACTGTCTACCTGGTCCGTTCTGACGGCCGCGCTTGCGGCCCCGCATCCGTACCCGAGCCCTAAGGTTCGGGCGATCCGGCATGTCCTGACGCTGCCCGCGTCGGGACGAGACTGAGTACCCCACACATGACCATGCATGACCGCACGGCGCTGAGCCGTGTCTCCGCCTATCTGCGCGCCCGCATCGCGCTGCAGAAGGATCACCGCTGCCTCGATGCATTCCATATCACCCTCGATGCGGCCAGCAACGAGCCCGGCTGGAACTACGCCACGCCGGTGGACGATGCGACGCCGGCCGCCGCCGACATCGCCGCGCTGGTCGATCTGTTCGAACGCAGGCAGCGCACGCCGCGCCTGGAATACCTGCACGAACTGGCGCCGGAGGTGCTGCCGCGCCTGCTCGAAGCTGGCTTCTTCCGCGAGGAGCCGCTGGCCCTGATGACCTGCACGCGCGACAGCCTGGCCGCCGACGGCGACCTCGATGGCGTGGAGTGGCTATTGGCCGAACGCGAGCACGAACTGCACGCCGCTGCCGAGGTGCAGAACGCCGCCTACGGCGTGCCGGCCACCTGCGAGGCCGACGTGGAGCGGCTGGCCGGCGTGGTGGAACAGGGCGGCGTGGTCGCCCTGGCTCGCTGCCGCGACGGCGGCGGCGCGCTCGGCGCCGGCCTGTACTCGCCGCCGCTGGAGGGCGTCACCGAGATCGCGGCGATCGGCGTGCGCGAGGATGCGCGCGGCCGCGGCATCGGCGGCGCGGTCACCGCGCTGCTGGCCGATCATGCCTTCGTGCAGGGCGTGTGCTTCCCGTTCCTGATGACGGCATCGGGCAACGAGAACCGCGTGTACGCGCGGGCCGGGTTCCATCGCTTCGGCGAATTGATCGGCGTAACGCGGTAATGGGCCGTGCAAACGAAAACGCCACGGCGCGGGCCGTGGCGTTTTCGGATGCGAAGCGAGTGCCTTGCGTCAATGGTGTCCGGAGAACGGCACCATCTTGCGCAGCGTCGACGGGGCGTGCGGCCACTTCTCGTCGGTCAGGTAGGGGTGGTCCGGATAGTTCAGGGCCAGCACCTTGCGGGTCTGCTCGGCCAGCTGGGGCCGCTCCAGGCCGATGTAGCTGCGGGTGAGGATGGCCAGCGCGTCGCCGGTCTGCGGCGCCTGCTGGTAATGCTCGATCACGTACTGGGCGCGGTCGGCCGAGGCGATGAAGGCCTTCCGGCGCAGGTAGAACTCGGCCACGTTGATCTCGAACTGGGCCAGCACGTTGCGCAGGTAGATCATGCGCTGGCGGGCGTCGGCCGCGTAGGCGCTGTCCGGGAAGCGGCGGGTCAGCTCGGAGAAGTCGTCGAAGGCCTGCAGGTTGTAGCCCTGGTCGCGGCGGGCCTGGGTCTCGGTGCGCTGGAACACGCGCTCGATGAAGCCGCCGGTGCGGTCGAAATTGATCAGGCCGCGCAGGTAATAGGCATAATCCACATGCTTGTGGGTCGGATACGTCTTGATGAAGCGGTTGACCGTGGAATAGGCGTCGTCCGGCTGGTTGTCCTTGTACTGCGAGTAGGCCAGGTCAAGCTGGGCCTGTTCGTTGAAGTCGCCGGACGGGAAGCGCGCGATCAGTCGCTGGTAGGCCTTGGTGGCCGCGGCGTAGTCCGCATGGACCAGGGAGTCGTGCGCGGTGGTGTACAGCTTGTCCACCGGCATCGTGTCGATGGTGTCCTTCTTGCTCCGGAACATGGAGCAGGCACTCATCGAGGCGACGACGGCGAGCACGATCAGTACTTTACAGAGCTGCAGCTTGGTTACGCGCATGGGAAAGGGTTCAGATGTTTGATCGAAAAGGGATGATAGCCGAAACCACCGGAAACCCGGGCGGCCGGCCATGACGACGATCCGCCATGAGGCCACCGTGCCGCTGTCGGCAGCGGGGTGGCGCTTCGACCGGGCCTTGGCCGAGATGTTCCCGGAATACTCGCGATCGCGCCTCACCGCCTGGGTCAAGGCCGGCGCGGTCACCCTGGACGGCGCCGTGGCGCCGCCGCGGCAGCTGCTGCGGGGCGGAGAGCAGGTGCGGCTGGAGGCCGTGCTGGAGGCCGAGGTCGAGCTGGAGCCGGAAGATATTGCGCTGGAGGTGGTCCACCAGGACGAGCACGTGCTGGTGCTGAACAAGCCCGCCGGCCTGGTGGTGCACCCCGGCGCCGGCAACCCCGCCGGCACCATGCTGAACGCCTTGCTGCACCACGACCCGAAGCTGGCCGAGCTGCCGCGCGGCGGCATCGTGCACCGCCTGGACAAGGAGACCTCCGGCCTGATGGTGGTGGCCCGCTCGCTGCCGGCGCATACCGCCCTGGTCGAGATGCTGTCCCGCCACGACGTGGAGCGGCAGTACGAGGCCGTGGTGCTGGGCCAGCTGGTGGCCGGCGGCACGGTGGACGCGCCGATCGGCCGCCACATGGGCGACCGCCTGCGCCAGGCCGTGCGCGACGAGGAGGACGGCAAGCACGCCGTCACCCACTACCGCCTGCGCGAACGCTTCCGCGCCCATGCGCTGCTCCAGTGCAACCTGGAGACCGGACGCACCCACCAGATCCGCGTGCACATGGCGCATATCGGCCATGCCCTGGTCGGCGACCCGCTGTACGGCGGCGGCCTGCGCCTGCCCAAGGGCGCCACGCCGGAACTGGTGGCGGCGCTGCGCGGCTTCCGCCGCCAGGCCTTGCATGCGGAGCGGCTGGCCTTCGCCCACCCGGTCAGCGGCGAGCCGCTGTCGTTCAGCGCGGCGCGGCCGGCCGACCTGGACGAACTGGTGCGCATCCTGCGCGCCGATGCCGCCCAGGCCGATCCCTACGATGACTACTGAGGGCTGGCTGCGCCCGGACTGGCCGGCGCCGGCCGGCGTGCGGACGGCGGTGAGCACGCGCGAGGCGCCGGGCGCCTCGGCCGAGCCGTTCGCGCGCTTCAACCTGGGCAGCCGCTGCGGCGACGCGCCCGCGGCGGTGGCGGCCAATCGGGCGGCGCTGGAGACGATGCTGGGCCTGCCGGCGACGCCGCGCTGGCTGCGGCAGGTGCATGGGATCGCAGTGGCGGAAAGCGGCGGCGACGGCGCGGAGCCCGAAGCGGATGCCGCGGTGACCCGCACCCGCGGCGAGCCCCTGGCCATCCTCACCGCCGATTGCCTGCCGGTGCTGTTCTGCGCCGCGGACGGCAGCGAAGTGGCGGCGGCGCATGCCGGCTGGCGCGGCCTGGCCGGGGGCGTGCTGGAGGCGACGCTGCGGCATATGCGTACGCCGCCCGGCGCGGCGATGGCATGGCTGGGGCCGTGCATTGGCGCCGCCTCGTATGAAGTCGGCGCGGAAGTGCGAGAGGCCTTCGTCGCTGACGACGCCGGCGACGAGGCCTGCTTCGCGCTAACCCGCCCCGGCCACTGGCTGTGCGACCTGGCCGGCCTGGCGCGGCGGCGGCTGGCACGGGCCGGCGTGCCCGCCATCTACGGCGGCGGTTTCGACACGCTGGCCGACCCGCGCTTCTATTCGTACCGCCGCGACGCCGCGCGCAGCGGCCGCTTCGCCACGCTGATCTGGCTCGAATAAAGCCCCTCTCCCTCCGGGAGAGGGGTTGGGGTGAGGGTACGGGCGGAGCGCAAGAGTGATGTGCACGACTCCGGCCGTACCCTCATCCGCCTGCCGGCACCTTCTCCCGCGAGGAGAAGGATTCACTAGGCTTGGGTTCGTTACTCGCGCAGGGCAGCGACGAAGCTCCGCCGCCACGCCGTAATATCCTGCTGCTCCAGCACGTCCATCATCGCCCGCCAGCGCTGCCGCCGTTCTTCCAGCGGCATCGCCAGCGCCAGCTCCAGCGCGTCGGCCACCTCTTCGGTATCGGCCGGATTCACCAGCAAGGCCTCGCCCAGCTCCTGCGCCGCACCGGCGAAGCGCGACAGCACCAGCACCCCCGGATCGTCCGGGTTCTGGCTCGCCACGTACTCCTTCGCCACCAGGTTCATGCCGTCTCGCATCGGCGTCACCAGCCCCACCTTGGCGTTGCGGTAATACCCGCTCAGCACGCTGTGCGGAAAGGACTTGTTGACGTAGCGGATCGGCACCCAGTCCGGCGCCGCATACATGCCGTTGATATGGCCGGCCTTGCGCTCCAGGTCGCGGCGGATCTGCCGGTATTCCGGCACCGTGCTGCGCGAAGGCGGCGCGATCTGCAGGAAGCTGACCCGGCGATGCAGGCGCGGTGCTCGCTCGAGCAGCCGCGCGTACGCGTCGAAGCGCTGCGGCAGGCCCTTCGAATAGTCCAGCCGGTCCACGCCGATGATCAGCGCGCGGCCTTCCAGGCTGCTGCGCAGGTCCTCGATCGGATCCAGCGTGCCGGCCTGCGCCGCCGCATCGGCCACGTGCTGAGTATCGATGCCGATCGGAAACACGCCGGCGCGGAAGCGGCGATGGCCCAGGCGCAGGCGATGGCCGCCGCGCAGGCGCGCGCCGGTCTCGTGCACGAAGTACTCCTCCAGCGCGCGCAGGTCGCGCGCCGTATGCAGGCCGACCAGGTCGTAGGAGGCCAGCGTTTCCAGCAGTTCGCGATGGCGCGGCAGGGCGATCAGCAGCCCTGCCGCCGGCAGCGGGGTATGCAGGAAGAAACCGATGCGATTGCGCACGCCGCGCTCGCGCAGCATCGAGGCCAGCGGGATCAGGTGGTAATCGTTCACCCAGATCACATCGTCCGGCTCGACCACGGCGGCGAGGCGGTCGGCAAAAATGCCGTTGACGCGCAGATAGCCGTCCAGATGGCCGCGGTTGTAGTCGACCAGGTCGGGCCGGTAGTGCAGCAGCGGCCATAGCGTGCGATTGGCGAAACCATCGTAGAAATGGTCGTGGTCGCCGCGCGAGAGGTCGATGGTGGCGTAGTGCACCGGGCCGTCGTACAGGTGATGCACAGTGGCCGCGGTCTCGGCGGCGATCTTGCCGCTCCAGCCGAACCACACGCCGCCGGCCTCCTGCAGCGCCGCGCGCATGGCCGAGGCGAGGCCGCCAGTAGCGGTCTGCCTGGGCAGGGCGACGCGGTTGGAAACGACGATGAGGCGTCCGGTGCGTAGCGGTACCACGCTCACAGCTCGTCCTCCCAGCGGCGCGACAGGCGCATCGCGGTCTGGATCAACCCGACCAGCGAATAGGTCTGCGGGAAATTGCCCCAGTGCTCGCCGGTGCCCGGCGCGATGTCCTCCGACAGCAGGCCCAGCGGGTTCCGCTGCGCCAGCATGTGCTCGAACATCAGTCGCGCGCGCCGCTTGCGGCCGGTGGCGGCGAGTGCCTCGATGTACCAGAAAGTGCAGATGTTGAAGCTGGTCTCCGGCGCGCCGAAGTCGTCCGGCGCGATATAGCGAAACAGGTAGTCGCCGCGGCCGAGCGCCTTGCCGATCGCATCCACGGTGGCGATGAAGCGCGGATCGCGCCCGCGCACGAAGCCGATGTCGGCCAGCAACAGCAGGCTGGCGTCCAGGTGCTCGCCGTCGTAGGCGTCGACGAAATGCCCCAGCCGCTCGTTCCAGATGCGCTTGGAGATGCGCTCGTGCAGCGCCACCGCCTCGTCGTGCCAGTAACGCGCGCGGTCCTTCAGGCCCAGCTCGGTGGCGATATGCGCCAGACGGTCGCAGGCGGCCCAGCACATTGCCGCCGAATAGGTGTGCACGGCGGCGCGGCCGCGGAATTCCCACAGGCCGGCATCCGGTTCCTCGGCCATGCGCAGCGCCATCCGGCCCATGCTTTCCAGGCGCTGGAAGGTGCGCGCGTCGCCGCGGTTCTCCAGGCGCTGGTCGAAGAACAGCTGCGCCGAGGCCAGCACCACCGAGCCGTACACGTCGTTCTGGCGCTGGCGCCAGGCGTCGTTGCCGATGCGCACCGGCCCCATCCCGCGGTAGCCGTCCAGCCCCGCCGCCTCGCGCTCGGGCAGTTCGCGCTCGAAGGTGATGCCGAACACCGGGCCGACCTCGTGGTCGCCTTCGGCGGAGAAAATATTGAACACGTAGCGGATGTATTCCTCCATGCTGCGCGTCGCGCCCAGCCGGTTGAGCGCGCGCACCACGAAGGCGGCGTCGCGCAGCCAGCAATAGCGGTAGTCCCAGTTGCGGCGGGTGCCCGGCGCCTCCGGAATCGAGGTGGTCAGCGCGGCGATGATGGCGCCGGTGGCTTCGTACTGGCATAGCTTGAGCGTGATCGCCGCGCGGATCACCGGCTCCTGCCATTCATAGGGAATGGACAGGTAGCGCACCCAGTCGCGCCAGTAGGCGATGGTGTATTCCAGCGAACTGTGGATGAAGTCGGCGGGGCTGGTGACCAGCGTCTCGTCCGGGCCGAACACCAGGTGCGCGGGCCGGTCGAGATGGAAGAACAGCCCGCGCTCGATCAGCGGCACCGCCACGTCGGTGGTCAGGCGCTGGATCACGTCGCTGAGCAGGAAGCGCAGGTGATTGCTGCCGGAGGTGGTCTCGGGCGCGCGTGCGCCGTAGTCGCACAAGGGGCGCAGCAGGATGCGGATGCGCGGCTTGCCCTGGATCGGCCGGATGCGCCGGGCCAGCATCACCGGATGGTAGAAGCGCCCGCGCGAGCGGTGGCGCGGCGCGAAATCGGTGATCTCGATGGCATTGTCGTGGCGGTCGTACAGGCGCGTGACCAGCACCGCGGTGTTGGGCAGGTATTCCTGCTCGGCGCGCTCGACATGTTCCAGCTCGATGATCCAGTCGCCGCCCTCGCGCTGCGGCGAGAGCAGGGCGCAGAAGCTGGCGTCGCTGTCGAAGCGCGGCAGGCAGCACCAGACGATGCGCGCCATGCCGTCGATCAGCGCGGCAATGCTGCCGTTGCCGATCACTCCCAGGGCCAGGGTCTGCGCATTGGCCCGGGTGTTGCTGTCGCCAGGCCCGGTGTCGTCGGGCCTGGCGCGTGATTCAGGCATTCCCTCCAAGGGCATGGGCATAGGGTTCGACTCCTTGTTTCAGCACGTTCAAGACACGTTGCAGCCAGGCCTGTGCGGAGGACGGGCCCGGCAGGGTGTATTGGGCGAGCGTGGGTTCGCGTTCGCCGACGCGCACGCTGATCCCGTTTTCCAGGTTGGTGGCGGCGAAGCCGTGTTCGTCGGTGAGGTCGTCGCCCAGGTACACCGGCAGGCGGCCGGCGAACGGCGCGCGTTCGAGCAGCTCGGTCACCGCCTTGCCCTTGTCCATGCCGGCGGGCTTGAGCTCCAGCACCAGGTTGCCGGCCTGCAGCTCGTAGCCGGGCAGGCCCGGCAGCAGCGCCAGCACGGCCTCGCGCAGCGCTTCATAGTGGACTGGCGCCGCACGGCAATGCAGGGCGACGGCGAGGCTCTTGTTCTCCACCAGCACGCCGGGATGTTCGCGTGCGATCGATTCGGCCGCGTGCAGCACCAGGGCGCGGCGGCTGGCGCTGATGCGCGTCTCGCGCTGCTCGCCGTCGGCATGGCGCAGCTGCAGCCCGTGCAGGCCGGCCATCGCCCACGGCGGCGCGCCGAACAGCGCATCGAGTCCGGCCAGGCTGCGTCCACTGACCAGCGCGAGCGCGCCTTCCAGATGGGCGTAGAGTTCGGCCAGCAGTGCGTACAGCTCGGGCTCGACGCGCACGTCGTCGGGGCGATCGGCGAACTCGAGCAGGGTGCCATCGACATCGAGGAACAGAGCCCAGCGATCGCCGGTACCGGGCAAGGGCGGTGCCGGAAGTGGCGTGATGGCGGACATGCGGGGGAAGGCAGGGGAAAAAGACATCAGATCGAGCCTAACAGGGCGAATGTGAAGATCAGCTTTGGATGAGTCCGCAGCGCCCGTCGTAGGTTGGGGTGAGCGCAGCGAACCCCAACACCGCGGCAACGTTGGGGTTCGCTGCGCTCACGCCGACCTACTTGAATCGCTCGGCGTGGACCGCATCTCACCGGCAGTGAGCGGCCTCGGGGGCCGTCAGAAAATCTTGCGGGGACATATTTATGCGGATGGACAAACTCACATCGCGCTTCCAGCAGGCGCTGGCCGATGCGCAATCGATGGCGGTCGGTCGCGACAACAACATGCTCGAACCGGTGCATGTGATGGCCGCGTTGCTCGACCAGCAGGGCGGCACCACGGCGCCCATGCTCACGCAGGCCCAGGTCAACGTGCCGACGCTGCGCCAGCGCGTGGCCGAAGCGGTGGACCGCCTGCCGCGCGTGAAGGGCGAGGAAGGCAATGTGCACGTGAGCAACGATCTCACGCGTCTGCTCAATCTCACCGATAAACTCGCGCAGCAGCGCGGCGACCAGTTCATCGCCAGCGAACTGTTCGTGCTCGCCGCGCTGGACGACAAGGGCGATCTCGGCGCGGCGTTGAAAGCCGCGGGCGCCAGCAAAGCCAACCTGGAACAGGCGATCGACAAGATTCGCGGAGGCGAAAAGGTGCAGAGCGAGAACGCCGAAGACCAGCGCCAGGCGCTGGAAAAATATTGCGTGGACCTGACCTCGCGCGCCGAAAGCGGCAAGCTCGACCCGGTGATCGGCCGCGACGAGGAAATCCGCCGCACCATCCAGGTGCTGCAGCGCCGGACCAAGAACAACCCCGTGCTGATCGGCGAACCCGGCGTGGGCAAGACCGCGATCGTCGAAGGCCTGGCCCAGCGCATCGTCAAGGGTGAGGTGCCCGAGGGCCTGCGCGACCGCCGCGTGCTGGCGCTGGACATGGGTGCGCTGATCGCCGGCGCCAAGTTCCGCGGCGAGTTCGAGGAACGCCTGAAGGCCGTGCTCAACGACCTGTCCAAGCAGGAAGGGCGGGTGATCCTGTTCATCGACGAGCTGCACACCATGGTCGGCGCGGGCAAGGCCGAAGGCGCCATGGACGCCGGCAACATGCTCAAGCCAGCGCTGGCGCGCGGCGAGCTGCACTGCATCGGCGCCACCACGCTGGACGAATACCGCAAGTACATCGAGAAGGACGCCGCGCTGGAGCGCCGCTTCCAGAAGGTATTCGTCGGCGAGCCCAGCGTGGAAGACACCATCGCCATCCTGCGCGGCCTGAAAGAGCGTTATTCGGTGCACCACGGCGTGGAGATCACCGACCCCGCCATCGTCGCCGCCGCCACGCTGTCCAACCGCTACATCACCGACCGCCAGCTGCCGGACAAGGCGATCGACCTGATGGACGAGGCGGCCAGCCGCATCCGCATGGAGATCGATTCCAAGCCGGAGGAACTGGACCGCCTGGAACGCCGCCTGATCCAGCTGAAGATCCAGCGCGAGATGCTGCGCAAGGAAACCGACGAGGCCTCGAAGAAGCGCCTGGCCGACCTGGAAAGCGATATCGAGAAGCTCGAGCGCGAGTTCTCCGACCTCGACGAAGTGTGGAAGTCGGAGAAGGCGCTGCTGCAGGGCGCGACCAAGATCAAGGAACAGATCGAGCAGGCCCGCGTGCAGCTCGAAGCCGCGCAGCGCCGCCAGGACTACGCCAGGATGAGCGAGATCCAGTACGGCCGCCTGCCCGAACTGGAAAAACAGCTCGCCGCGGCGCAGACCGCCGAGCAGCACGAGTTCAAGCTGGTGCAGGATCGCGTCACCGACGAGGAGATCGCCGAAGTGGTCTCGCGCTGGACCGGCATCCCGGTCAGCAAGATGCTCGAAGGCGAGCGCGAGAAGCTGCTGCACATGGAAGAGGCGCTGCACCATCGCGTGGTCGGCCAGGACGAAGCGGTGCGCGCGGTGTCCGACGCGATCCGCCGCGCCCGCGCCGGCCTGTCCGATCCGAACCGCCCCTATGGCTCCTTCCTGTTCCTGGGCCCCACCGGCGTGGGCAAGACCGAGCTGTGCAAGGCGCTGGCCGAGTTCCTGTTCGATACGCAGGACGCGATGGTGCGCATCGACATGAGCGAGTTCATGGAGAAGCACGCGGTCAGCCGCCTAATCGGCGCGCCTCCCGGCTATGTCGGCTACGAGGAGGGCGGTTACCTCACCGAGGCGGTGCGCCGCCGTCCGTACAGCGTGATCCTGCTGGACGAAGTGGAGAAGGCGCATCCGGACGTGTTCAACATCCTGCTGCAGGTGCTGGACGATGGCCGCCTCACCGACGGCCAGGGCCGCACCGTGGATTTTCGCAACACGGTGATCGTGATGACCTCCAACCTCGGCTCGCAGCTGATCCAGGAGCTGGACGGCGACGATGGCGAGGAGGGCTATACCAAGATGAAGGCGGCGGTGCTGGGCGTGGTGCAGGCGCACTTCCGTCCGGAATTCATCAACCGCCTGGACGAGCTGGTGGTATTCCGTCCGCTGGAGAAGCGCCAGATCCGCGCGATCGCGCGCATCCAGCTGGCCTATCTGGAGAAGCGCCTGGCCGAGCGGCAGCTGGCGCTGGACATCGGCGAGCATGCGCTGGACCTGCTCGGCAACGTCGGCTTCGACCCGGTGTATGGCGCCCGGCCGCTGAAGCGCGCGGTGCAGCAGCAACTGGAGAATCCGCTGGCGCGCGAGATCCTGGAGGGGCGGTTCGCGGCCGGGGATACCATCGCGGTGGATGCAGAAGGCGGGCAGCTGGTGTTTCGCAAGAAGCAATGACGAACGTAGGTTGGGGTGAGCCGCAGGCGACTGCGAAGGCAGGACGCCGTAGCGAACATCCGCGTAGCGGATGGCCCGAAGGGTGGGCTGCTGATGCAGCCCATAACCCCAACCATGCGATGCGTTTGGCGGCACGATGTTGGGGTTCGCCTGTGGCCCACCCCAACCTACGTCACCGCGGCTCGCTCTGACTCGGCAACCCATCCTCCACATGCCCCGCCAACCGCCGCCAGAATCCGCCCAGCTCCGCCACCGTCACGCTCAAGTCATACCAGTTGGCATTCCTATCCAGCGCCCACGTGTCATGGACCGTCGCGCCCGCGGCCACCGAATAGATCCGCACATCGCCGCTCACATATGCATTGCTGACCGTGACCGTGCAGCCCGCGCCACCTGTATTGGCGATGGCCAGATGCAAGCGGCGAAGAGCGCCGTCGTACGTCGCCGTCACCTCCGGCGCCGCCCCCATTCCCGTCGCCACGCTGCCGCGCCACTGGCGCAGGAATCCGTTCGGCCCATGCGCCTCCAGGTCATACACACCCTGCGTATAGCGCGCCGCACTCCAGTAATCGGACAACTGCTTGCCCGCTTCCACCGTATAGCGCCACGGCCCGTCGCTGCGATTGGCCGCATACACCTGGAACACCGCGCCGGCCGCGCCGTCGTTATGGAAGTCGATCCAATACCGCCCTGTCGTCGCATCGACACGGCCATCCGCACGCAGCGTGTACGGCAGCGCGCGCGCCGGCCGCGTGCCGGCTTCCTGCACCGGCATCGCCTGCAGCGCGGGAATGCCCGGCGCCGGCAGGCTCTTGCACTGCAGGTCCGCGGCGGCGGTATAGCCGGTGGTGGAGGGCAGGCCCGGCCAGCCGTGGTTGCTGCCGCTGAAATCGAACGCGCTGAGCAGGTCGCCGCATACCGCGCGGCGCCAGGCGCTGATGTTCGGCTCCATCACGCCGAAGCGCTTTTCCAGGAAACGCAGTACCGAGGTGTGGTCGAACACCTCCGAGCACACCCAGCCGCCGCGCGTCCACGGTGACACCACCAGCAGCGGCACGCGGAAACCCAGGCCGATCGGCAGGCCGTTGCTGATCTCGCCGGTCACGCTCACCGTGGACAGGCCGTCGTTGGCCGAGGCCGGCGGCGTCGGCGGCGGCACGTGGTCGAAGAAGCCGCCGTTCTCGTCGTAGTTGAGGATGAAGACGGTCTTGGCCCACACCGCCGGGTTGGCGGCCAGCGCGGCGAGCAGGCGCGCGCTCAGGTCCTCGCCGTAGGCCGGCTTGAAGCTGGCGTGCTCGGACAGATAGTCGGCGGCGACGATCCACGACACCTGCGGCAGCGTGTCGTTGGCGATGTCCTGGGCGAAGGCGGCGACCATGTCCGGCACGGTGGCCATGCCCTTGTCGTGCAGCGGCGTGCCGGGCCTGGCCTGCTTGAACGGCTTGAACCAGGCCAGCGCGTTGTCGTCGAAGTTGTTGCTTTCCTGGTAGACCTTCCAGCTCACGCCGGCCTGTTCCAGGCGCTCGGCATAGGTGGTCCAGGTAAAACCGCCGCCCGGCTCGGTATTGTCCAGCACCGCCGCCTGGCCGACCGACAAGCCGTTGCTGCCGCTCATCGCATGCAGCCGGTTGGGGTTGGTCTGGGTCAGCGTGGCGGCGAAATAGTGGTCGCAGATGGTGAAGGCGTCGGCCAGCGCGTAATAGAACGGCAGGTCGGCGCGCTCGAAATGGCCCATGCCCAGGCCCGCCTCGCGTGCGGTGTTCCACGCGTCGAAGCGGCCCTTGTTGAAGATCGCCGTGTCCACCGGGTAATTCATCGCCGGCGCGCTGGCGCAGATCGCGCTGGTGGTCGTGGTGTTCATGCGGAACGGCAGCAGATAGCCGTCCGCGTTGCCGCTATACGGTTGCTGCCACACGTTGCGCGCCCCGCCGGGCAGCGGTGCCGGCACGCGGTCGCCGAAACCGCGCACGCCGCGCAGGCCGCCGTAGTAGTGATCGAAGGAGCGGTTCTCCTGCATGAAGATCACCACGTGCTTGACGTCGGTGAGATCGCCGGCCCCGCCCGTGGCAGGCGCCGCCAGCGCCTGGCGCAGCGGTTCGGGAAGCAGGGAGATGGCGGCCAGGCCACCGGCGGAGGCGGTGGCCATCTGCAGAAAGCGGCGGCGTCGGCGGTCGATGTCGCTCATGTCGGGGCTTGGCTTGTCGCGCCTGGGGCAGGCTGCGCATAGCAGAACGCAGCCGTGTTGCAGGCCCTTGCCATTCATGCGTCAGTGCGGCGACACCGCGTGAAAGCGTGGTGATGCGCACCCATACGCGGGCGGCTGGTCCCTTTGCGCGCTGCTGCTAAGATGCCCCGGCCTGAGGTGACCGCCGGCTCGGCCGGCGGTTGAAACGGGAATCCGGTGCGCCGCCTTCGCGGCTATTCCGGAGCTGCCCCCGCAACGGTAGGCGAGACACGACCGGCGACAAGCCACTGTGCTGCGAAGCATGGGAAGGCGCCGGTCGGGAAGGCTTCCAGCCTTCGCTCGCGAGCCCGGAGACCGGCCTCGAGGTGAACCGGACATGCGGTGGGCGTGCTCCTGGCGAGCGCGCCTCCATGCGTCCGTCCAGAGCTCCTTGCCGCTTGTCCTGCATTCAAGCGATCCCGCGCGGGCAGGCGCGGGCCAGGAGCCACCCGTGTCATTGCATGTCCCGTCCTTGCGCCGGTCCGCGTTCGCGGCCGCGTTGTTCCTCGTGTTTGCTTCCACCGCCGCGCTGGCCGACGAGCCCGCGCAGGACCTGAAGAACGTGGTGGTCACCGCCACGCGTACCGAACAGACCGAGGCCGGGACGCTCGCCGCCGTCACCGTGATCGACCGTGCCGAGATCGAGCGCCTGCAGCCGCAGTCGGTGACGGACCTGCTGCAAGGCACGCCCGGCCTGTCGATGGCCAACAACGGCGGCCCCGGCAAGTCCACCTCGCTGTTCCTGCGCGGCACCGAGGCCGATCACGTGCTGGTGCTGGTGGACGGGGTGAAGATCGGCTCGGCCACGCTCGGCCAGCCGTCGATCCAGAACATCCCGGTAGAGCAGATCGAGCGCATCGAGATCGTGCGCGGCCCGTTCTCCAGCCTCTATGGTTCGGAAGCGCTGGGCGGCGTGATCCAGATCTTTACGCGGCGCCCGAGCGGCGCCTTCGAACCGAGCCTGGAACTGGGCTATGGCAGCAACGACAGCTTCCGCGGCGCCGCCGGCCTGGCCGGCAAGGTCGGCGAGGGCTGGTACGCGGTGCAGGCCACACACGAAGACACCGACGGCATCAATGCCTGCCGCGGCAAGCCGTCGCCGCGCGGCGCGGGCTGCTTCGTCAACGAGCCGGACCGCGACGGTTTCCGCGACAGCTCCGTCGCGCTGAAGGGCGGCTACCGCTTCAACGACGCCTGGGATGCCGACGCGCAGTGGCTGCGCAGCTGGGGCTACAACGCTTACGACGGCTCGACCAGCAACCAGTCCGATGTGGTGCAGCAGGTCTACGGCGCCCGCGCCCATTGGCGGCCGAGCCAGACCTTCACCCTGACCGTGAGCGCTGGCCAGAGCGCCGACCTCAGCGACAACTACCTCAACGGCCGCTACACCAGCACCTTCAATACGCATCGCGACCTGGGCTCGGTGCAGGGCGACCTGAATGTCGGTGGCGGCCTGTGGAGCCTGGGCTATGACTGGCAGCGCGACCGCGTGGACAGCAACACCAGCTACGCCCGCGACCAGCGCCTCAACCGCGGCGTGTTCGCGCAATGGCAGCAGAGTTTCGGCACGCAGTCGCTGCAGGCCAGCCTGCGCCACGACGACAACCAGCAGTTCGGCGGCAAGACCACCGGCAGCCTGCTGTGGGGCTGGGATTTCGCGCCCGCCATGCGCCTGACCGCCAGCGCCGGCTCCGCCTACAAGGCGCCGACCTTCAACGAGCTGTACTACCCCGGCTACGGCAATACCGCACTGCGTCCGGAAAGCTCGCGCAGCTACGAGCTGGGCCTGCGCGGCACGCCGTCGTGGGGCCTATGGTCGCTCAACGCCTTCGAGAACCGCATCCGCGACCTGATCGCCTATGACGCCTCGCTCGGCCTGCCCGGCAATGTCGACCGCGCGCGCATCCGCGGCGCGGAAGCGGTGGCCTCGACCACGCTGGACGGCTGGATCCTGCGCGGCACCGCCACCTGGCTGGACCCGCGCAACCGCAGCGAGACCTATCGCGACAAACTGCTGCCGCGCCGTGCTCCGCGCAGCGCGCGTCTCGATGCCGATCGCGGCTTCGGCGACTTCAGCATCGGCGCCAGCGTGTATGCCGCCGGCCATCGCTACGACGACCTGGCCAACGGCTACCGCCTCGGCGGCTATGCGCTGACCGACCTGCGCCTGGCCTACGCGCTCGACCGCGACTGGAAGCTGCAGCTGAGCCTGCGCAACGCCTTCGACAAGCACTACGAGACCGCGGCCTATTACAACCAGCCCGGCCGCACCGCGATGCTCAGCGTGAGCTACCGGCCCGCGCAGTGAATCCCTTCCGCCCAGAGGACCGCACCATGTCCGCCGTCAAGCCAGGCTTCCCCGTACCGCTCGCCATCGTGTTCGCCGCGGCGATGATCGCCACGCGCTTCCATCACTTCGGCACCGCGCTGCATCTGCCCGATGCCTCGATGGCGCTGTTCTTCCTGGGCGGGCTGTGGCTTCGGCGGCATCTGGCCTTCGCCGCGTCCATGGCGCTGGCGGTGCTGCTGGACTGGATCTCGGTGTCGTATGCGGGCGTCAGCGCTTTCTGCGTGACGCCGGCTTACTCGTTCCTGCTGCCGGCCTATGCGGTGCTGTGGTACGCGGGAAGGCTGTGGTCCGCGCGGATGGCGCCGACGCCGGCGGCCCTGACCGGCGCGTTCGCGCTGGCCCTGCTGGCGTCGACGCTGTCCTTCGCCATCTCCAATGGCGCGTTCTACTGGCTGGGCGGGCGCTACGCGAATCCGCACCTGGCCGAGTACGTCGCGCGCCTGTGGCAGTGGGGGCCGTTGTTCGTGCGTACCACGCTGACCTATGTGGCGGTGGCCTTGGTCGCCTATGCCGTGTTGTTGCGCGCGGCGGCTACGCGCCGCGCGGGAGCGAAGGCATGAGCGAGCAGACGCCGACGCCGGAAGAACTGCGCCACCGCGAACGCATGCAGCGCAAGAAGGCGCTGGTCGACCGCAAGATCGCCCGCGCCACCGTCGACCGCGGCGTGCTGGTGGTGAACACCGGCAACGGCAAGGGCAAGAGCTCGTCGGGCTTCGGCATGCTGGCGCGTTCGCTCGGTCACGGCTTCCACTGCGGCGTGGTGCAGTTCATCAAGGGTAGTTTTTCCACCGGCGAGGAGGCGTTCTTCCGCCGCTTTCCCGAGCAGGTCGATTACCACGTGATGGGCGAGGGTTTCACCTGGGAGACGCAGGACAAGGCGCGCGATATCGCGGCGGCGCAGGCCGCCTGGCATATCGCCGCGCGGATGCTGACCGACGCGCGCTATCGCCTGGTGCTGCTGGACGAGCTCAACATCGCCCTGGTCAAGCAGTACGTCATGCTGGAGCAGGTGCTGCCCGCGCTGGCCGCGCGCCCGGCGGACCAGCACGTGGTGGTGACTGGCCGTGGCGCGCCCGATGCGCTGGTGGCGATGGCCGATACGGTGACCGAGATGCGCGTGGTCAAGCACGCATTCGAGGCGGGCATCCGCGCGCAGCAGGGGATCGAGCTGTGAGCGGCGTGCGGCATGCGCCGGCGCTGCTGGTATCCGCACCTGCGTCCGGCCAGGGCAAGACTTCGTTCACCGCCGCGCTGGCGCGGGCGCATGCGCGGCAGGGCCGGCGCGTGCGGGTGTTCAAGACCGGGCCGGACTTTCTCGATCCGATGGTGCTGGCGCGCGCCAGCGGCGCGCCGGTGTACCAGCTCGACCTGTGGATGAACGGCGAAGCCGATGTCCGCGCCCGACTGTACGAGGCGGCGGGCGAGGCGGAGCTGATCCTGATCGAAGGCGTAATGGGGCTGTTCGACGGCGGCACCTCCAGCGCCGACCTGGCGCAGCGCCTGGGCCTGCCGGTGCTGGCGGTGATCGACGGTTCGGCGATGGCGCAGACCTTCGGTGCGGTGGCGATGGGCTTGGCGCGGTATCGCGAAGGCTTGCGCGTGCATGGCGTGGCGGCCAATCGCATCGGCGGCGCGTATCACGCGAAGCTGCTGGCGGAGAGCTTGCCGACGGGGCTGCGCTGGTTCGGTGCGTTGCCGCGCGATCCGGCGCTGGCCTTGCCGGAACGGCATCTGGGCCTGGTGGCGGCGGGCGAACTGGCCGATCTGGAGCAGCGCCTCGACGCGCTGGCCGATGCGCTGGAAAAACACGCGGAACTGGCTTTGCCGCCGCCGGTCGCGTTCAGTGCGGCGGATGCGCCGGTGGTGCCGCGCATGCTGCAGGGCCGGCGCATCGCCATCGCGCGCGACGACGCCTTCTGCTTCCTGTATCCGGCGAACCTGGACCTGCTGCGGCAGGCCGGCGCGGAACTGCGCTGGTTCTCGCCGCTGGCCGGCGAGGCCTTGCCGGAGTGCGATGCCGCGTGGCTGCCGGGCGGTTATCCCGAACTGCATCTGCCGCGCCTGGCCGCGCGCACCGATCTGCACGCCGCGCTGCGCGCGCACGTCGACGCCGGCAAGCCGCTGCTGGCCGAATGCGGCGGCATGCTCAGCCTGCTCGACGCGCTGGCCACGCGCGAAGGCGATGCATACACGATGGCCGGACTGCTGCCGGGCTGGGCGGTGGTGCGCGAGCGGTTGGCCGGGCTGGGCATGCAGTCGGTCGAGCTGCCCGAGGGCCGGCTGCGCGGTCACACCTTCCACTACGCGCACGCCGAAGTGGCGCAGCCGCCGCTGGTGCGCGCCGCCAATCCGGATGGCGGTCCCGCGAACGAAGCGGTGTACCGGCGCGCTCGCCTGACTGCGAGCTTCGTGCACTTCTATTTCCCGTCCGCGCCGGAGGCGGCCTTGCGCCTGTTCCTGCCATGACCGCGTTCGCGTTCACCCTGGCGTTGCTGCTGGATGCGCTGCTCGGCGAGCCGCGCCGCGCGCATCCGCTGGTGGCGTTCGGAGCATGGGCGCGGGCGATCGAACAGCGGTGGTATCGGGATGCGCGCGATGCCGGTGCGGTGGCGTGGTGCGCGGCAGTGTTGCCGCCGGTGGCGGTTGCATGGGGCGCGGGGTGGCTGCTTCCGGCGCGGTGGGGTGTCGTGTTCGGTGCGCTGATGCTCTATCTCGCGGTAGGCCTGCGCAGCCTGGGCGAGCACGCCTTGCCGGTGGCGGATGCGCTGGAGCACGGCGAGCTCGATGCGGCACGCAGCGCGGTGGGACGCATGGTGAGCCGCGATACCGCCATGCTGGACGAAGGCCAGGTCGCCGCGGCCGCTACCGAGTCGGTGCTGGAGAACGGCAGCGATGCCGTGTTCGGCGCGCTGTTCTGGTTCCTGCTGCTCGGTGCGCCGGGCGCGGTCTTGTATCGCCTGGCCAATACGCTGGATGCGATGTGGGGTTATCGCAGCGCACGCTATGGACGCTTCGGCTGGGCGGCGGCGCGCATCGACGATGCGTTGAACTTCGTGCCGGCGCGGCTGACGGCGGCGACGTATGCGCTGTTGGGCGATGCGCAGCGCGCGTGGCGTTGCTGGCGCCGGCAGGCGCCGGCGTGGGACAGCCCGAATGCCGGGCCGGTGATGGCTGCCGGTGCCGGCGCGCTCGGTGTGCAGCTTGGCGGCGCCGCACCTTACGACGGCGTGTGGGAGGAGCGTCCGGTCCTGGGCGAGGGCGATGCGCCGGATGCCGGGTCGATCCGCCGTGCCATGCGTCTGGTGCGACGGGGCGCGGTCGTGTGGCTGGCGGCGATCTGGTTGATCGAGGGATATCGTCATGCTTGAACACGGCGGACGCCTGCTGCGCGCGGCGCACGAGTACGGCATGCCTCCCGAGGCTTGGCTCGATCTCTCCACTGGAGTGAGCCCGTTCGCCTGGCCCGTGCCGCCGTTGCCGGCGGCGGCGTGGCATCGGTTGCCGGAGGACGACGATGGCCTGATCGAGGTGGCGCGTGCCTACTACAGACATGCCTCGCTGCTGCCGGTGGCCGGTTCGCAGGCCGCCATCCAGGCCTTGCCCGCATTGCGCCATCGCGCGCGCGTGGGCGTGCTCGATCCGGGCTACGCCGAACATCCGCAGGCGTGGCAACGCGCCGGACACAAAGTCGAGCGCGCCGCCGCCGATGCCTTGTTCTCTCGCGCGGCCCGTTACGACGTGATCGTGCTCATCCATCCCAATAACCCTGGCGGCGAACGATTCGAACTCGACGCCCTGCTGGCGCTGCACGCCTCGCTGGCCCGCCGCGGCGGCTGGCTGGTGGTGGACGAGGCCTTTATCGATGCCACACCCGGCGACAGCCTGTGCGAGGCGCATGCGCTGCCCGGCCTGATCGTGCTGCGTTCGGTGGGCAAGTTCTTCGGCCTGGCCGGTGCGCGCGCCGGTTTCGTCTGCGCCGAACCCGCCTTGCTGGTAGCGCTGCGCGAGCGCCTGGGACCGTGGACCTTGAGCGGTCCGACACGCCAGGTGCTGAAGCTGGCGCTCGCCGACACCGCCTGGCAGGCCGCCCAGCGCGAGCGCCTGCACGCGACGAGCGCGCGCCTGTCCGCGCTGCTCGCACGGCACGGGCTGGCGCCCGCTGCCGGTTGCGCCTTCTTCCAATGGCGCCGCGACGAACGCGCCACGGCGATGCAGCGCGCGCTGGCCCGCCAGGGCGTGCTGGTGCGCCGCTTCGAGCAGCCCCACAGCATCCGCTTCGGCCTGCCCGGCGACGAGGCGGCATTCGCGCGACTGGACGCGGCGCTGGCAAGCTGGCGCACAGTCGAGACGAAGCGGGAGACAACGCCATGAGCGCACGGGTGCTGATGGTGCAGGGCTGCACTTCCGACGCCGGCAAGAGCACGCTGGTCGCCGCGCTGTGCCGCTGGCTGCATCGCCACGGCGTGGCGGTGGCGCCGTTCAAGCCACAGAACATGGCGTTGAACTCGGCCGTCACCGAAGACGGCGGCGAGATCGGTCGTGCCCAGGCAGTACAGGCGCAGGCCGCCGGCGTGCCGCCGCATACCGATTTCAATCCGGTGCTGTTGAAGCCGCAGAGCGATATCGGCGCTCAGGTGATCGTGCACGGTCACGCCGTCGGCAACATGGATGCGCGCGACTACCACGCGTACAAGCGGGTGGCGATGGACGCCGTGCTGGTCTCGCATGCGCGCCTGGTCGAGCGCTATCGCGCGGTGGTGGTGGAAGGCGCCGGCAGCCCCGCCGAGATCAACCTGCGCGACCGCGACATCGCCAACATGGGCTACGCCGAGGCGGTGGACTGCCCGGTGCTGCTGGTCGCCGACATCGACCGCGGCGGGGTGTTCGCGCATCTGGTCGGCACGCTGGCCCTGCTGTCGCCCGGCGAACGGGCACGCGTGGCCGGCTTCGTGATCAATCGCTTCCGCGGCGACATCGCCTTGCTGCAGCCGGGCCTGGACTGGCTGCAGCGCGAGACCGGCAAGCCGGTGCTCGGCGTGCTGCCGTATCTGCACGGCTTGCATCTGGAGGCCGAAGACGCATTGCCGCGCGACGCCGGCCGCCGTGAGGACGCGCTGCTGCGCGTCGCCGTGCCGGCGCTGCCGCGGATCAGCAACCACACCGATTTCGACGCGCTGCGTGCGCATCCGCAACTGGACGTGCGCCTGGTGGGACCGGGCGAGGCGCCGCCGCCGTGCGACCTGATCGTGCTGCCGGGCTCCAAGGCCACGCGTGCCGACCTGGCCTGGCTGCGCGAGCAGGGGTGGGCGGAAGCCATCGCGCGGCACCTGCGTTATGGCGGCAAGCTGATCGGCATCTGCGGCGGCTTCCAGATGCTCGGTCGCGCGGTCCACGATCCGCTGGGCATCGAAGGCGAGCCGGGCTCCAGCACGGGCCTGGGCTGGCTGGCGATGGAAACCGTGCTGGAACCGGAGAAGCAGCTGCGTCGCGTGCGCGGCCGGCTTGCGCTGGAGCAGGCGGACGTCGCCGGCTACGAGATCCATTGCGGACGCAGCTCCGGCCCGGCGCTCGCCGTGCCGGCCTGCCTGCTCGACGGCGATCGCCTGGACGGCGCGATTTCCGCGGACGGACAAGTACTCGGCACCTACCTGCACGGCGTGTTCGACCAGCCCGCCGCACTGCAGGCGCTGCTGCGCTGGGCGGGCCTGCGCGAGCCGGCGGCGGTCGATGTGCGCGCCTTGCGCGAAGCGAGCCTGGAGCGCCTGGCGGACATGGTGGAAGCGCATCTGGATACCGCGCGCCTCGCACAGCTGCTGGGAGTGGATCGCGCATGCGCAGCCTGATCCTCGGTGGCGCCCGTTCGGGCAAGAGCGCGCTGGCCGAGCGCCTGGCCGCCGAATCCGGGCTGGAGGTGGTCTATCTCGCCACCGCGCAGGCACGGGATGCCGAGATGGCGGCGCGCATCGCCCATCACCGCGCGCGCCGCCCGGCGCGCTGGCATGAGGTGGAAGAGCCGCTGGCGCTGGCCGATGCGCTGCGCGCCCATGCGCGCGCCGAGCGCTGCCTGCTGGTGGATTGCCTCACGCTGTGGCTGAGCAATCTGCTGGGCGACGCCGACGGCGAGCGCTTCGCGCGCGAACGCCAGGCGCTGCTGGAGGTCTTGCCCGGCCTGCCCGGCACGATCCTGCTGGTCAGTAATGAAGTCGGCCTCGGCGTGGTGCCGATGGGCGAACTGAGCCGCCGCTTCGTCGATGAAGCCGGCCGTCTGCATCAAGCGCTCGCCGGCGTGTGCGAGCGCGTGCTGTTCGTCGCGGCCGGCCTGCCGCTGGCCCTCAAAGGAAAGCTTGCATGAGTGTGGCTACGATCGACTGGGTACATGCGCCGTGCCGTACGCCGCGTGCGGATCTCGCCGCGGCCGCGCGCGAGCGGCAGGCGCAGCTGACCAAGCCGCCCGGTTCGCTGGGTGCGCTCGAAGCGGCGGCGGTGCGACTGGCCGGCCTGCAGGGAGTGCTCAAGCCGTCGCTGGAACGGGTATGGATCAGCGTGTTCGCCGCCGATCATGGCGTTGCCGCCGAGGGCATCTCGGCTTTCCCGCAGGCGGTGACCGGCGAGATGGTGCGCAACTTCGCGCGTGGCGGCGCGGCGATCAGCGTACTGGCGCGCGAACTGGGCGCTTCGCTCGAAGTGGTGCATCTGGGCACTGTCAACGACCCGGGCGAACTGCCGGGCGTGCGGCGCGAGTGGATCGCCGCGCAGACCGCGAACTTCGCACGCGGCGAGGCGATGACGCCGTCGCAGCTCGCGCTCGCCTTGCGCGCGGGAGCGGAGAGTGCGCGCTGCGCCGACGGCGCCGGTGCGCAGCTCTTCATCGGCGGCGAGATGGGCATCGGCAATACCACCGCCGCCACGGCGCTGGCCTGCGCACTGCTCGGCGCGGCGCCCGAGGCGCTGGCCGGTGCGGGCACCGGACTGGACGGCAGCGGTATCGCGCGCAAGGCCGCGACGGTGGCGCAGGCGCTGGCGCTGCATGGTGCGGCGGACTCGCCGCTGGCCTGGCTGCGCTGCATCGGCGGCTTCGAGCTTGCCGCCCTGGTCGGTGCCTATATCGCCGCGGCGCAGCGCGGGCTGCCCGTCCTGGTGGATGGTTTTATCGCCAGCGCGGCCGCCTTGGCGGCGGTGCGGCTGCAGCCGGACTGCCGCGCCTGGATGCTGTTCTCGCACCGCTCACAGGAGCAAGGCCACGCGCGGCTGCTCGAGGCACTGGGTGCCGAGCCGCTGCTCGACCTGCAACTGCGCCTGGGCGAAGCCAGCGGCGCCGCGGTCGCGGTACCGCTGCTGCGCCTGGCCTGCGCGCTGCACGCGGGCATGGCGACGTTCGCCGAAGCGGGAGTGTCGGCGGCATGAGCGCGGCGATCGACCTGCTGCGCCATGGCGATACCGGGCAGCGCAGTTATCGCGGCCAGCTGGACGATCCGCTGAGCGCGCTGGGCTGGGCCCAACTGCGCGCGGCGGTGGCGGAACGCCGCTGGGACCTGGTCGTGTCTTCCTCGCTGCGCCGCTGCGCGGACTTCGCGCGCGAGCTGGCGGCGGCGCGCGGGCTGCCGCTGCGCATCGATCCGCGCCTGGCCGAATATCACTTCGGCGCGTGGCAGGGTGTGCCGATCGAAACGCTGGCCGAGACCCAAGGCGAGGCGCTGGCGAATTTCTGGGCGGATCCGGTGGCGCATCCGCCGCCGGAAGCGGAGACGTTCGCGCAGTTCCATGTGCGGCTCGGCGCGGCGCTGGACGATGTCGCGGCCGAGGCGCGCGGGCGCGACGTGCTGGTGGTGACGCACGGCGGCGCGATCCGGCTCCTGCGCTGCCGGGCGGAAGGACGCGGCTACGGCGACATGGCCAATATCGAAGTGCCGCATGCCTCGCTGCATCGATTGCGGTGGCAGGCGAAGGTCGGCGCGTGATGCGCGGCCTGCTGGTGGCGATCGGCTTTCTCACGCGCATTCCGGTGCCTGCGGCGGTGTTCGACGATGCGGGTGCGCGCATGCGTTCGCTGCCCTGGTATCCGCTGGTGGGATGGATGCTCGGCGGCTTGCTTTACCTGCTGGCCTGGGCGATCCATGGCTGGCCACCGCTGCTGTCCGCCGCGCTGACGCTCGCAGCCTGGGTGGCGCTGACCGGCGCGTTGCATCTGGATGGCCTGGCCGACAGCGCCGATGCCTGGGTGGGCGGCATCGGCGATCGCGTGCGCACGCTGGCGATCATGAAGGATCCGAACTGCGGCCCGATGGGCGTGACCGCGGTGGTGCTGACCTTGCTGTTGAAGTTCGCCGCGCTGGCGAGCGCGCCGGCGTGGCCGGGCGTATGGCTGGCGCCGCTGCTGGGACGTGCCGCGTTGGTGGCGGCGTTTCTGTTCGTGCCTTACGTGCGTGCGGGCGGCATGGGCGAAGGCCTGGCCGCTTCGTCGCGCGCGGTGAATACGGCCGTGCTGGCGACGGTCGCCGTCGGTTGCCTGTTTGCGGGGCTGCGGGGCGCGGCATCGCTGATGGTCGCGATGGCGCTGTTCGTCGCATGGCGGCGCGCCTGTCTGCAGCGCCTCGGCGGCATGACCGGCGACACCTGCGGCGCACTGGCGGAGCTGACCGAAGCCGCGGTACTGATCGCCGCGGCAACGGCGTAGGTTGGGGTGAGCGCAGCGAACCCCAACGGGCGCTAGGGCATGGCGATACGCCTGTTGGGGTTCGCTGCGCTCACCCCAACCTACGCCGATCCTTTACCAGCGATACGCCAGCTTGCCGTACACGTACGCACCGTTGAACCCGAACGGCGAGAACACCGAATAGGGCAGGGTGCCGTTGTTGTCGTTGGCGGGGATCACCCGGTCCGGATAGGTGTTGAACACGTTGTCCGCGCCCAGGGTGAAGGTCCAGCGGTCGAGGTTGTAGTTCACCGCCAGGTCGAGCAGCCACTTGCTGGAGAAGGTCTGGTCCAGCGCCGCGGTCGTCGAGTTGTAGGAGACGAAGCTGCCGTAGCGGGTGAGCGCGCCGCTGACGCTCCAGCGGTCGACGCTGTACAGGCCGCTGAGAATCAGCTTGCTGCGCGGGGTGGTGTCGGCGAGCAGGCCGTACTGGTCGCGGCGGTCGATGCGCTTGAGGTTCAGGCCCAGCGCGTTGAGCGCGGCGGGATTGGTCTTGACGTCGGTGACCTTGTTCTTGTTGTAGTTGTAGCTCAGCGTGGCCTGCAGCGTGCCGGCTTGCCCCAGGTCGAACAGATAGCTGCCGACCAGGTCCACGCCGCGCGTGCGCGTGTTCACCGCATTGGTGAAGTAGGCGATGCCGCTGTAGTTGAGATCGGTGACGCCATTGGCGACCAGGTAGTTGTGCACCGCCGCCGAGTTGGTGGCCAGGTTGCTGGACAGCACGATGCGGTTGTCGATGGTGATCTGGTACACGTCGATGCTGAGGTTGAGCGGGTCGATCGGGTTCCACACCGCGCCGGCGGTGAAGTTGCGCGACTTCTCAGGCTTCAGCGGCTCGCCGCCCAGCAAGGTGGCGACCTTGCTGGTGGAAGGCACGATGCCGGTGTTGTAGATGCCCTGCGGCAGGCCCAGCGAATTGCCCGCGCCGAAGAACAGCGAGGAGATGTACGAGTAGTTCTGCTGCGCCAGCGAGGGCGCGCGGAAGCCGGTGGAGGCGCTGCCGCGCAGGGCGAAGCGGTCGGTGAAGTCGTAGCGCAGCGCCAGCGCGCCCGACGTGGTGGTGCCGAAGTCGTTGTAGTCCTCGTGGCGCACGGCCAGCGAGGTGCCGAGCTTGTCGGTGAGGTTGGTTTCCAGGCTCACGTACTCGGCCACGTCATGGCGCGAATGCGAGCCGGCATTCGCCGGCTGGAAGCCGCCGAAGCCCTGCGCGCCGCCGGACGTGCCCGAGGTGCCGGTGTAGTACGAGGCCACGTCGCCGGCATCGATCTTGTAGGTCTGCCGCAGGTATTCGGCGCCGAACGCCAGCGTCACCGGATTAGGCAGCCAGCTGGTGGAGAACTCCTTGGCGATGTCCACGTCGAGCGCCTGCTGCGAAGCGGACAGGATGCCGTCGTGGAAGCTGGTGGGGCTGGAGCCGAAGTCGTGCAGGTAGGCGCGGTTGACGCTGTTGTTGGTGGCATAGGACACGCGGTTGCCGCCGTAGTTGGCGCTGACGTCCCAGCGCCAGCCGCCGCCGGTCTTGCCGCGTATGCCGACCACCAGCGACTGGTCCAGCGAATCGGAGTTCTCCAGCGGCAGGTAGCCGTTGGGATAGATCGACGGCACCGAGTTGCTGTTGGCCAGGTTGCGGAAGAACGCCGGCGAGGTGCTGTCGCGCTTGCCGATATGGCCGAACGCGTACAGCTCCGCCGATTCGCCGAGCTTGTACTGGCCGTTGAGGAACAGGTTGTGATCGCCCACTTCCGGATCGCCGTAGCGCTGGGTGGTACCTTCCCAGGCGCGGGTGCGGTTGGGGCCGGCGCGGTTGCTGTAGTCCTGGTGGCCGTCCTGCAGGGTGAAGCGCAGCCAGCCCTGGTCGTTGTTCAGCGGCAGGCCGAAGCTGGCCGAACCCTTCCATTGCCGGCCGTCGCCGGCCGAGTACTGGCCGCCGCTCAGTTCCACCGCGCCGCCGTCGGCGCCGCCCTTGAGCACGATGTTGATCACGCCGGCGATGGCATCGGAGCCGTACTGCGCCGAGGCGCCGTCGCGCAGCACTTCGATGTGGTCGATCGCCGCCATCGGGATGGTGTTGAGGTCCACCGCCTGCGAGCCGCGGCCCAGCACGCCGTTGGTCAGCAGGATCGCGCCGGGATGCCAGCGCTTGCCGTTCACCAGCACCAGCACCTGGTCGGGCGAAAGGCCGCGCAACTGGGCGGGGCGCTGCGAATCGGCGGTGTCGGCCGCGGCCGGGCGCGGGAAGGTGAGCGAGGGAATGATGCGCGACAGCGCGGTGGACAGCTCGGTGGTGCCGCTCTGCTGCAGGACCTTGGCCGAGACCACGTCGATCGGCGTGAGCGAGCTGCTCTCCGTGCGGTTGTCGGCGCGCGTGCCGGTGACGATCACCGTGCTCAGGTTCTTGGCCTTGTCGGGGGCCGGTGTGGGCGTGGCGTTCTGGCCGCTGTCCTGGGCGGCGGCGCCGGCGGACAGGGCCAGCAGCAGGGCGGAGGCGAGCGTGCGGTAGCGCAGATGCATCTGAACTTCCCTCTTCGTCATGATTTGTTGCGATGCGTCAATGCAGGCTAGACCCCGCGTCGACGCTTCGTCAATAGCCGTCTAGACGTCCATCTCTCCGCGCGCTCCTCGTGGCGGGGCGGCGGAAAGGCGTCGTCGCCTCCCCCCTGCCGGCCAGCATGCCCGTGCGGGCCGGACATTGAAATCCCGCGATCCGACTCGATAATGGCGAGCTGCCGGTCCTCGCGCCGGCCCGGAACACGGAGCCACCATGCCTATCTATGAATTCGAATGCGGCGGCTGCGGCCATCGTTTCGACCGCCTGCAGAAGATGTCCGACGCCGACCCCAGCGCCTGCCCCCAGTGCGCGGCGGACGGCACCGTCCAGCGCCGCCTGAGCGCGCCCCAGTTCCGCCTGGCCGGCGGCGGCTGGTACGAGACCGACTTCAAGAAGGACGGCGACAAGAAGCGCAACCTGGCCGGCGACAACGCCGCCGCGCCAGCTCCGGCTCCGGCGGCGGCTCCGGCGCCGGCCCCCGCGCCGGCTCCCGCCAGCGGCGACTGAACCGGCGGCAATGGCTCGAAATTTCCGGCGCTCGAATCGCAAAATATTCAAGCGCGGTTGCCTTCCCTGCGATAGCGTGGCGCCACCTTCAACACTGGGCGGTATCCAATGAGCGCTATCGGCAAGGGGATGTGGGCGGCGATCGCGATCGCCGCGGGAATGGCTTCCATGGCGGCGCCGACCGCGCACGCCCAATGGGACCAGGGTTCGATCAATTGCTCCAGCAACGACGGGCGCTTCGTCCGCTGCCGCACGCCGTGGCCGGCCTCGCAGCTGTCCAGGCAGCTCTCGGATACGCGCTGTGTCTATGGCCAGACCTGGGGCAACGACCGCGGCAGCGTCTGGGTCGACCGCGGTTGCCGCGCCAATTTCGAGCCGGCGCGCGGCGGTGGCTGGGGCGGCGGCTGGGGTGGCGACCGTCCCGGCTGGGGTGACGATCGCCCGGGCTGGGGCGACGATTCGGCCCAGGTGCGCTGCGACAGCAATGGCAACCGCCGCCAGTACTGCCCGATCGACCTGGGGCGCGGCGGCCGGGTCCGCCTGGTGCGCCGCCTGTCCGATTCGCCCTGCCGCGAAGGCGACACCTGGGGCTGGGATCGCCGCGGCGTGTGGGTGGACGAAGGCTGCCGCGCGATCTTCCAGATCGACCGCCGCTGGTAAGCCGGCGGCGTCGGTCGGCGTAGGTTGGGGTGAGCGCAGCGAACCCCAACAAGCGTCCCGCTGCACCGTAACGCCCGTTGGGGTTCGCCTTCGGCTCACCCCAACCTACGCCCCTCGTTGAGGGGCTGCTACCATTCCGGGTCCTTTTCACGTCTCACGCCGCCAAGGCGGCCCGGAGTTCCAAGCGCATGCGCACGCATTACTGCGGCCTCATCGACGAGGCCCTGGTCGGCCAGACTGTCACCCTGTGCGGCTGGGTCAACACCATCCGCCTGCAGAGCCACGTCGCCTTCGTGGACCTGCGCGACCACGAGGGCATCGCCCAGGTGGTGGTGGAGAAGGACAACGCCGATGCGTTCGCGGTGGCCGGCGAGATCGGCTACGAGTACTGCCTGCGCGTCACCGGCACCGTGCGCAAGCGCCTGGCGGCCAACGACAAGCTCAAGACCGGCACGGTCGAGCTGCTCGCCGACAAGGTGGAGATTCTCAACGCCGCCCGTGACCTGCCGTTCGCGCTGCACGAGAACCCGAACGAGGACATGCGGATGACCTACCGCTACCTCGACCTGCGCCGCCCCGAGATGCAGCGCATGATGCGCACCCGCATCAAGCTGGTGCAGGCGCTGCGCCGTTACCTCGACGCGCGCGGCTTCCAGGACATCGAGACGCCGATCCTGACCAAGGCCACGCCGGAAGGCGCGCGCGATTACCTGGTGCCCAGCCGCGTGCATCCGGGCCAGTTCTACGCGCTGCCGCAGTCGCCGCAGCTGTTCAAGCAGATCCTGATGATGGCCGGCTTCGACCGCTACTACCAGATCGCCCGCTGCTTCCGCGACGAAGACCTGCGCGCCGACCGCCAGCCGGAATTCACCCAGCTCGACCTGGAATTCGCCTTCGTCGAAGAACCGGACGTGCAGGACTTCGTGGAAGCACTGATCCGCCACGTGTTCAAGGAAGTGCAGGGCGTCGAGCTGGACGCCGCCTTCCCGCGCATGACCTGGGCCGAGGCCATGCGCCGCTTCGGCTCGGACAAGCCGGACCTGCGCATCGCGCTGGAACTGGTCGATGTGGCCGACGCGCTCAAGCACGTCGAATTCAAGGTGTTCGCCGAGCCGGCCAACGATCCGGCCGGCCGCGTCGCCGCGCTGCGCCTGCCGGACGGCGCCACGCTGAGCCGCAAGGAGATCGACCAGCTCACCGAATACGTGGCCAGGTACGGCGCCAAGGGCCTGGCCTGGCTGAAGGTGGACGACCTGGCCAAGGGTCGCGAGGGCGTCAATTCGCCGGTGGCGAAGTTCCTCGACGATGCGGCGCTCGATGCGCTGCTCAAGGCCACCGGCGCGCAGAGCGGCGACATGGTCTTCGTCGGCGCCGGCAAGTGGAAGACCGTCACTGACTTCATGGGCGCGCTGCGCCTGAAGCTCGGCAAGGACCGCGGCCTGGTGGAAAACAGCTGGAAGCCGCTGTGGGTCACCGACTTCCCGATGTTCGAGTACGACGAGGAAGCGCAACGCTTCGTCGCGCTCCACCATCCGTTCACCGCGCCGAAGGTGGACGATATCGCCGACCTGCGCGCCAATGCGGCGATCGCGGTGAGCCGCGGCTACGACATGGTGCTCAACGGCGCCGAGATCGGCGGCGGCTCGATCCGTATCCATCGTCCGGACATGCAGAGCGCGGTGTTCGAGCTGCTCGGCATCGGCGCGGAAGAGGCCGAGGCGAAGTTCGGCTTCCTGCTCAAGGCGCTGAAGTTCGGCGCGCCGCCGCACGGCGGCCTGGCCTTCGGCATCGACCGCATCGCGGCGCTGATGGCCGGCACGGAGTCGATCCGCGACGTGATCGCCTTCCCCAAGACCACCAGCGCGCAGGACCTGATGACCGATGCGCCCTCGCTGGTGCCGGACGCACAGCTGAAAGAGCTGCACGTGAAGGTGGCGGCGGAGCCGTCGAACGGTTGAGCGTTCGCGCGGTCCCACAGTGGATGTGTGATGGACGGGTCAGCGCAGCCGCGCCGATCCGTCCTATCGTTGCTTGCTTTGTTCCGGACCCGCGCTGTCGCCGATGACCGATCACGTAATCCTGCTGCACGGCCTGTGGATGCGCGGCTTCGCGCTGCTGATGCTGCATCGCCGCCTGATGGAAGCGGGTTTCCGCGTGCATCGCTTCGACTACATGAGCGTGGCGGCGACGCAGGAGCAGACCGTTGCCCGCCTGCACGCGCGCATGCGCGAGGCGGCGCCGGAGGGCGGGGCGGTGCACCTGGTCGGCCACAGCCTGGGCGGCCTGCTCGCCCTGCGCGCCTGCCTGGACGACCGCGACCTGCCGGCGGGACGCATCGTCTGCCTGGGCTCCCCGCTCAAGGGCAGCGCGACGGCGCGCTCCTTCGCCAGCCTGGGCGGGCGCGGCGGCGGCGTGCTGCTGGGGCATAACCGCGCCTTGCTGGAAAACGGCTTCGAGCAGTGGACCGGCACGCGTGAGGTGGGCGTGATCGCCGGCCGCACCCCGTTCGGCCTGGGCCACGTGCTGGGCCAGCTGGACGGCGAGCACGACGGCACCGTGGCGGTCGACGAGACGCGCCTGCCCGGCATTGCCGATCATTGCGTGGTGGAAGCCAACCACACCGGCCTGCTGTTTTCGGTGGAGACCGGGCGCCTGATCGCCGGCTTCCTGCGCGAGGGGCGCTTCGGACGCGACATGGCGGGTCGCGAAACGGCCTGAGAAGCCGCGCCACGGCGGGCTTTGCGCGGCATCGCGGGACGCCCGGTTGCCAGTCCGCCATGCGGAAGGGATAAAATTCGCGCTTTCCGCACGCAGCACGCCAGGGAACACGCCATGGGTAGAGGCCCGTCCATCGAAGGTCGCAAGAACGCCGAAGACGCCAAGCGCGCCAAGGTGTTCACCAAGCTGATCCGCGAGATCACCATCGCCACCCGCGGCGGCGCGCCCGACCCGGCGGCCAATCCGCGCCTGCGCGCGGCGGTCGACAAGGCGCTGGCGGCCAACATGACCAAGGACACCATCGAGCGCGCGATCAAGCGCGGCTCCGGTGCCGAGGGCGGCGCCGACATGCACGAGGTGCGCTATGAAGGCTACGGCCCCGCCGGCACCGCGCTGATCATCGACTGCGTCACCGACAACCAGACCCGCACCGTCGCCGACGTGCGCGCCGCGCTCAACAAGAACGGCGGCAACATGGGCACCTCCAACTCGGTGGCGTTCCAGTTCACCCGCGTGGGCCAGGTGCTGGTGCATACCGGCGGCGACGCCGAGGTCGAGGCGAAGCTGGAGGAATCGGCGATCGAGCACAACGCCGAGGACATCGTGATCGAGAACGGCATCGGCAGCGTGCTGCTGGCGGCCGACCCGATCGCGGTGGAAGCCATGCGCAAGGCGCTGGTCGCGGCCGGCTTCGAGGTCGACGGTTCCGACGTGGTGATGCGCCCGAACGGCCCGCTGGTCACCCCGTCCGGCGAAGCGCTGGAGCAGTTCGAGAAACTGCTGGAGCGCCTGAACGGCCTGGACGACGTCGACGAGGTCTATCACAACGCCGTGCTGCCGGCCGGGGATGCGTAAGGCCCATCCGGGCTTTATGCAACCACGCCTTGCTTCGGTAGCGCCGCGGTCATGACACGCATCATCGGCATCGATCCCGGCAGCCAGCGCACCGGCATAGGCATCATCGACGTGGATGGCACGGGCAAGCTTGCGCATGTTTTCCACGGCGCGCTGGCAGTGGCCGGCGAGGCCAGTTTCCCGTTGCGCCTGAAACGCATCTTTGACGAGCTGTGTGACATCATCGCCGAGCATCGGCCGGAGGAATGCGGCATCGAACGCGTATTCATGGCGCGCAACGCCGATTCGGCGCTGAAGCTTGGGCAGGCAAGGGGTGCCGCGATCTGCGCGGTGGTCAGCCGGGGAATCGCGGTGCACGAATATGCGGCGACGGAAGTGAAGCAATCGGTGGTCGGCAGCGGCCGTGGCGACAAGACCCAGGTGCAGCACATGATCGGCGTATTGCTCGGCCTGAAGGGCCCCCTGCAGGCGGATGCGGCCGACGCGCTGGCGATCGCCGTGACCCACGCGCACACGCGCGCCAGCCTTGCCCGCGTGGGCATTCCGCGCACCGCCTGGAGGCGCCGATGATCGGCCGCCTGCGCGGAATCCTGGTTTCCAAGCAGCCGCCGTGGCTGCTGGTGGAGGTCGGCGGCGTCGGCTACGAGCTCGAGGCGCCGATGTCGACCATCTACGACCTGCCGCCGACCGGCAAGGAAGTGATCCTGCTCACGCACTATGCCGTGAAAGAAGACAGCGTCGCGCTGTACGGCTTCCTGCACGAGGCGGAGCGCGCGCTGTTCCGCAATCTGCAGAAAGTCAGCGGCATCGGCGCGAAGATCGCGCTGTCGGTGCTGTCCGGCGTGTCGACCAACGATTTCGCGCGTCTGGTGCAGGCCGGCGACGTGGTCGCGCTGACCAAGATTCCCGGCATCGGCAAGAAGACCGCCGAGCGCATGGTGGTGGAGCTGCGCGACCGCGTGGACGGCCTGGCGGTGAGCCTGCCCGGCGCCGCCGGCAAGGGCGCGCCGCTGGATCCCGCCGGCGAAGCCACCGTGGCCCTGCAGCAGCTCGGCTACAAACCCGCCGAAGTGACGCGCCTGGTGCAGAAAGTCGCCGCCGACGGCGACAGCGCCGAAGCCATCATCCGCAAGGCGCTGCGCGCCGCATTAGGAGCTTGAGCCCGTGAGCCAGGACAACCTGCACGGCGCCGATGCCGACACCAAGCGCCGCCTCGCCGCGCTCGCGCTGGGCGCGATCGGCGTGGTCTACGGCGACATCGGCACCAGCCCGCTGTACACGCTGCAGACCACCTTGAGCCATGACGGCATGAAGCCCACGCCGGAGAGCATCTTCGGCGTGCTGTCGCTGATCTTCTGGGCGCAGATCATCGTGGTCTCGCTGAAGTACGTGGTCTTCATCATGCGCGCGGACAACAAGGGCGAGGGCGGCATCATGGCCCTGCTCGCGCTGGCCCTGCGCAGCGCGCGCGGCGACGCGCGCATGCGCTGGATCCTGGCCATCCTCGGCATTTTCGGCGCGGCGCTGTTCTACGGCGACGGCGTGATCACCCCGGCCATTTCGGTGCTGTCGGCGGTGGAGGGCATGAAAGTGGCCGTGCCCGACCTGCCGCACTGGGTGGTGCCGGTGACCTCGGTGGTGATCCTGTTCTTCCTGTTCGCCCTGCAGCGGCACGGCACCGAGCGGGTGGGCAGGCTGTTCGGCCCGGTGATGGTGATCTGGTTCATCGTGATCGCCGCGCTGGGCGTGCAGATGATTGCGCAGAACCCGCACGTGCTGCTGGCGCTGAACCCGATGTACGGCGTGAAGTTCTTCATGAGTCACGGCATGCAGGCCTTCATCGCCCTGGGCGGCGTGGTGCTGGCGCTGACCGGCGCCGAGGCGCTGTACGCGGACATGGGCCACTTCGGCAAGAAGCCGATCCGCCTGGCCTGGTTCGGCTTCGTGCTGCCGGCGCTGGTGCTCAATTATTTCGGCCAGGGCGCGCTGCTGCTCAACCATCCGGAAGCGATCGACAACCCGTTCTTCAAGCTGGTGCCCAAGGTCCTGCTGTACCCGATGATCGGCCTGGCCACCATCGCCACCGTGATCGCCTCGCAGGCGGTGATCTCCGGCGCGTTCTCGATGACCCGCGAGGCGATGTCGCTGGGTTATTCGATGCGCATGCCGATCGTGCACACCTCGCGCGAGATGTCCGGCCAGATCTTCGTGCCGTGGGTCAACACCTTCCTGCTGGTGATGGTGCTGATCGCGGTGCTGGGCTTCCGCAGCTCCGAGAACCTGAGCGCGGCCTACGGCATCGCGGTGACCGGCACCATGACGGTGACCACCATCCTGGCCCTGGTGGTGGCGCGCTACCAGTGGCACTGGAGCCGGCCGACGGTGATCTTCGCCGGCGTGCTGCTGCTGACCATCGACCTGTCCTTCCTCAGCGCCAACGTGATCAAGATCGAGTACGGCGGCTGGTTCCCGCTGGTGCTGGGCGTGGCGGTCTTCGTGGTGATGACCACCTGGCGCCGCGGGCGCGAGCTGGTGGTGCGCGAGATCAAGCAGTCCGGCCTGGCGCTGGAACCGTTCATCGAGAACGTCGGCGAGCATCCGCCGCTGCGCGTGCCCGGCACGGCGGTGTTCCTCACCGCCAACCAGCACGCCGTGCCGCATGCGCTGCTGCACAACCTCAAGCACAACAAGGTGCTGCACGAGCGCAACGTGCTGCTGACGGTGGAAATGCTGGAGACGCCGGTGGCCGAGGCCGACGAGCGCATCCAGATCACGCCGCTGGGCGGCGACTTCTACGGCCTGGCCCTGCGCTTCGGCTTCGCCGAGGACCCGAACATCCCGCAGGCCCTGCTGCGCTGCTCGAAGGCCGGCCTGCCGTTCGACATGATGGACACCACGTTCTTCCTGTCGCGCGAAACCATCATCGCCGACGAGCGCCGTCCGGGCATGGCGCTGTGGCGCGACAAGCTGTTCGCCTTCATGGCCCGCAACGCGCTGCCGGCCACCGCGTTCTTCCAGATCCCGGGCAACCGGCTGATCGAGCTGGGCGCGCAGGTCGAGATCTGAGCCCCTCGGCGTAGGGCGTAGGTTGGGGTGAGCTGCAGGCGAACCCCAACAGGCCTCGCCCCATGGCCGCCCTGTTGGGGTTCGCTTCGCTCACCCCAACCTACGTCCGGTAGAATGCCCGGCGAATCGCGCACGCCGCCTGTTCCCGGACCTATTCCCACCCCATGGCCGATCACCGCATCATCACGTCCGCCGCGCAGCTGGACGACGAGGCCCTGGAAGCCTCGATCCGCCCCAAGCGCCTGGCGGAATACCTCGGCCAGCAGGCGGTGCGCGAGCAGCTCTCGATCTATATCGAGGCCGCCCGCAAACGTGGCGGCGCACTGGACCATGTGCTGATCTTCGGCCCGCCGGGCCTGGGCAAGACCACCTTGTCGCACGTGATCGCCAACGAGCTGGGCGTCAACCTGCGTTCCACCTCCGGCCCGGTGCTGGAGCGCGCCGGCGACCTGGCCGCGTTGCTGACCAACCTCGAGCCGCACGACGTGCTGTTCGTCGACGAGATCCATCGCCTCTCGCCCGTGGTGGAGGAGGTGCTGTATCCGGCGATGGAAGACTTCCAGATCGACATCATGATCGGCGAAGGCCCCGCGGCCCGCTCGATCAAGCTGGACCTGCCGCCGTTCACCCTGATCGGCGCCACCACCCGCGCCGGCCTGCTGACCGCGCCGCTGCGCGACCGCTTCGGCATCGTGCAGCGCCTGGAGTTCTATTCGCCGGAGGAGCTCACCGCGATCGTGCGCCGCTCGGCGCGCATCATGGGCATCCCCTGCGAAGTGGAAGGCGCGCAGGAAATCGCCCGCCGTTCGCGCGGCACCCCGCGCATCGCCAACCGCCTGCTGCGCCGCGTGCGCGACTATGCCGAAGTGCGCGCAGGCGGCCAGATCACCTGCGCCGCGGCGCAGGCCGCGATGGACATGCTCAAGGTCGACGCCGAGGGCTTCGACGAGCTGGACCGGCGCCTGCTGGCCACCATCATCGAGAACTTCGACGGCGGCCCGGTCGGGGTCGAGTCCCTGGCCGCCGCGCTCAGCGAGGACCGCGGCACCCTCGAGGACGTGGTCGAGCCTTACCTGATCCAGCAGGGCTTCCTGGTGCGCACCGCGCGCGGCCGCATGGCCAGCGCCAAGGGCTGGCGCCACCTGGGCCTGAACCCGCCGCCGCGCCAGCCGCAGCCGGCCGACCTGTTCCCGGGCGAACCCGATGTCTGATACCGCGCCGCATCCCGCCCCGGACAGCTTTCGCTGGCCGGTCCGCGTCTATTGGGAAGACACCGACGCCGGCGGCGTGGTGTACCACGCCAGCTACCTGCGCTTCATGGAGCGCGCCCGCACCGAATGGCTGCGCGGGCAGGGCGTGGACCAGTCGGCGGTGCGGGCGGCCACCGGCCTGGCCTTCCTGGTGCGGGACCTGAGCATCGAGTTCCTCAAGGCCGCCATGCTGGACGATGAACTGAGCGTAACGGTCGAAGTCAAAGAACGGCGCGCTGCCAGTATCCTTTTCGGCCAGACCATCAGCCGGGCGGACGGCATGGCGTTGATCCGCGCGCAGGTGCGCGTGGCCTGCGTGGACCTCGAACGCATGCGCCCGGCGCAGATTCCTTCCGGCCTGATCCCCGGCCTACCCCCAATCAAGTAACCCGCGGCGGAGAACGCTCAAGCAATGAACGGTGGATTGAACATTTTCAAGCTCGTCGCGGAAGCGAGCATCCTGGTGCAGGCCGTGATGCTGGTCTTGCTGGTGTTCTCCTTCCTCTCGTGGGTGATCATCATCCGCAAGCACCAGCAGCTGAAGGCCGCGATGGACGAGGCGGAGACCTTCGAGGAGCGCTTCTGGTCCGGCGCCGACCTGGCCCAGCTGTTCCGCGAAGTGAACGGCCGCGGCGCCGGCAACGGCGGCCTGGAGACGGTGTTCGAATCGGGCTTCCGCGAATTCGCCCGCCAGCGCCAGCGCCGCACGCATGACCTGCGCATCGTGATCGAGGGCACCGAGCGCGCGATGCGCGTGACCGGTACCCGCGAGATCGGCCGCCTGGAGCGCAACCTGGAATTCCTCGCCAATGTCGGCTCGATCAGCCCCTACGTCGGCCTGTTCGGCACGGTGATCGGCATCATGGGCGCGTTCCAGGGCCTGGGCGAAATGAAGGACGTGACCATCGCCGTGGTTGCGCCGCACATCTCCGAGGCGCTGATCGCCACCGCCATGGGCCTGTTCGCGGCGATCCCCGCGGTGTGGGCCTACAACCGCTACGCCAACAAGGTCGATCGCGTGGCTTCGCGCTACGAGGTGTTCCAGGAGGAGTTCTCCTCGGTCCTGCAGCGCCAGATCCAGACCGACGACGCGGCCTGAGCGGAGGACTTCCTCATGCGTAGTTCCGCGCGCCACAAGCGCTTCAAGCTCAAGTCCGAGATCAACGTCGTGCCGTATATCGACGTGATGCTGGTGCTGCTGATCATCTTCATGGTCACCGCGCCGATGATGAATCTCGGCGTGGACATCCAGCTGCCGCAGACCCAGGCCAAGTCGCTGCAGGACAAGAAGGACCCGGTGGTGGTCTCGGTCGACGAGAACGGCCAGATCTACCTCAGCTCCCAGGGCTCCAAGCGCGAGCCGGTCAGCGCCGAGGAGTTCAAGGCCAAGATCACGGCCTTCCAGAAGGAAAACCCCGAGCTGCAGGTGCTGGTGGCCGGCGACGAGCGCGCCAACTACGGCAAGGTCTACCTGATCCTGCCGGTGCTGCAGGAAGCGGGCGTGTCCAAGATCGGCCTGATGAGCCAGCCCGAGTCGAGCGGGAAGCATGGACGACCGTAAAGGCACGCCGAAGGCGGTCATCCTTTCCGCCATCCTGCATGTGGGCATCGTCGGCTTCCTGGCCCTGGCGATCGTGCCCTGCTCGTTTTACGAAAGCGTGTTCGAGACCCTGCACCTGCCGCCGGGCTGGAACCCGATCGCCTGCGCCAAGCCGATCGACCTGCCGGGCCAGATCATCGAGGCCACCCTGGTCGGCCCCACCGGCGCGCCGCCGCCGAAGTCAGTGAAGACCAAGCCGGTGCCGGACTCCACGCCGCCGCCGCCCACGGTGACGCCGCCGGTCCCGCAGGAACAGGCCCCGGTGGTGAAGACCCTGCCGCCGCCGCCCCAGCGCCCGGACATCAAGGACCAGGAAAAAGTGGTCGCCGATGCCCTGCAGAAGGCCGAGGACGCCAAGCGCGAGCAGGAGCAGCGCGAGCGCCAGCGGCAGTCCGAGCTGGACGCACAGGCGGCCAAGCAGAAGGAAGAAAAGAAGAAGCTGGACGAGCTGTTCGCCCAGATGGACAAGGCCGACCAGACGCGCAAGAAGGCCGAAGACCGGGCCAAGCAGGCCAACCAGCAGCTCCAGGACATCAAGGACGCCAAGGACAACGGCCTGGCCGACGTGCCCAAGGCCGACCAGCGCCAGACCGGCAACAACGGGCCGGACACCGGCCTGCTGGGCCAGTATCTGGCCGCAGTTCAGAACGCGGTCACGCAGAATTGGCTACGTCCCGATAACATGCCGAACGTTCCTTGTGTCGTGCACATCGTGCAGCTGCCGGGCGGAAACGTCATGAGCGCCAAGGTCGACCCCAGCTGCCCGTACGACGACGCCGGCAAGCGCTCGGTCGAGAACGCCGTGCTGCGAGCGCAGCCCTTGCCCTACCAGGGCTTCGAGACCGTGTTCCAGCGCAACCTAACCTTTACCTTCAGGCCGCAGCAGTGACCAGCCCTATGCGCACATTGAGTATCGCCTTCGCATCCGCCCTGCTGTCCGTCGCGGCGTTGTTCGCCGGTTCGGCGGCAGCCCAGCAGTCACTCAACGTCGACATCGTGCAGGGCATCAAGACCGCCACGCCGATCGCCGTGGTGCCGTTCGCCCAGGCCGGCGGCGCGCCGCTGCCGACCGACGTGGCCGACGTGATCCGCAACGATTTCAACCGCTCGGGCAAGTTCCGCTCGCTGGCCAAGAGCGAAATCGTCGAGACGCCGTCCAAGGGCGCGGACATCAAGTTCCCGACCTGGCGCCTGCTCAAGCAGGACTTCATCACCATCGGCCGCATCAGCGATGCCGGCGGCGGCATGCTGCGCGTCGAGTACGAGCTGTGGGACGTCAACAAGCAGCAGAGCCTGCTGGCCCAGGCCTTCACCGCCCCGGCCGGCGACCTGCGCGGCGTGGCCCACCAGATCGCCGACCAGATCTACGAAAAGATCACCGGCGTGCGCGGCGCGTTCTGGACCCGCATCGCCTACATCACTGCCGTGGGCCTGGGCAACAACACCACGTATTCGCTGATCGTGGCCGATTCGGATGGCTTCAATCCGCAGGTGGTGGCGCGCTCGCGCGAATCGCTGCTGTCGCCGCACTGGTCGCCGGACGGCAAGAAGATCGCCTACGTGTCCTTCGAGAGCGGCAACTCGGCCATCTACGTGCAGGACATCACCACCGGCCAGCGCCAGCTGGTCTCGGCCCGTCCCCGCGGCATCAACAGCGCCCCGGCCTGGTCGCCGGACGGCAGCAAGCTGGCGGTGTCGCTGTCCTACTCGGGCAACCCCGAGATCTACGTGATGGACGTGGCCAGCCGCCAGGAGACCCGCCTGACCAAGACCCTGGCCATCAATACCGAGCCGGTGTGGTCGCCGGACGGCCAGAGCATCTACTTCACCTCGGACCGCTCGGGCCGGCCGCAGATCTACCAGATGCCCGCCTCCGGCGGCGGCGCCAACCGCATCAGCTTCCAGGGGCAGAACAACCTGAGCGCCGACGTCAGCTACGACGGCAAGCAGGTCGCCATGGTGCAGGGCAACGGGAACGTGTATCGTATTGCGGTCATGGACCGCAGTCTGGGTGGGCAGGTGCGTCCTCTCTCGCCGGGCCCGATCGATGAGTCCCCGAGCTTCGCGCCCAACGCCAGCATGCTGCTGTATGCCGCTACCGAAGGACGGCGCGGCGTGCTTTATGCCGTTTCGGCCGATGGTCAGGTTCGCCAGCGCCTCGTGCTTGCCGATGGCGACGTGCGCGAACCGTCCTGGGGACCGTACCGGCAGCGTTGAATGAGCGGCCGCGCGCCCAAGGGTGCTGCGGCCTGGAGGATCAGGGGTGGTGGTGGGACGCGAGTCCTGCCGCCGGCCCGGTCGCCCGCCGGGCCCGCGCCCGGATGGGTGGCCGGCGCAGCGGCCAGCCGCGGCGCCGGTACCAAGGTGTCACAACAACAGCCGGTCCACCGGCGATCACTGTCCTGTAACCGCAATCGCTATTGACTGTCGGAACTCAAACCCGTTTGAAGGAACGTTCACCATGAATAAGACCGTTCGCGTCGCCCTGGTCGCCCTGCTCTGCGTTGGCGCGGCCGCATGCTCGAAGAAGGCTGAAGTGAAGCCGCAGCAGCCGGTTGACAACAACCAGGTGGCCACCAGCCAGCCGCAGACCTCGGGCAAGTACACCCCGGAAGATCTCGACCGTGACGCTTGCCTGCGTCAGCGCGTCGTGTACTTCGACTTCGACAAGGATGAGATCAAGCCGGAGTTCCAGCAGATCATGGCGTGCCACGCCAAGTACCTGCAGGATCGCCCGACCGCCCAGATCCGTCTGGAAGGCAACACCGACGAGCGCGGCACCCGCGAGTACAACCTGGGCCTCGGCGAGCGCCGCGGCAACGCCGTTTCCGGCGCCCTGACCGCCGCCGGCGGTTCGGCCAGCCAGCTGAACGTGATCAGCTACGGCAAGGAAAAGCCGGTGTGCCGCGAGCACAACGAAGACTGCTGGGGCAAGAACCGCCGCGTCGAGATCGTCTACACGGCGAAGTAAGCATGAAGCGACTGGCTAACAGCTTCACGGCCAGGCTAGGCATGGCGGGCGCGATCGCGTCCGCCATGCTTTTTGCCGTTCCCGCACTGGCGCAGGATTCCCGCCTCAGCCTTGCCGACCGCGTCACGCGGCTCGAGCAGCAGGCGCAGAACCAGGACCAGGGCGGCGTCGGCATGGTCAACCAGATGCAGGCCATGCAGGCGCAGCTGCGGCAGATGCAGGGCCAGATCGAAGAGCTGCAGCACCAGCTGCAGGAAGCCAAGGATTCCAGCAAGGCGCAGTACGTGGATCTCGATTCGCGTATCGGCCGCCTTGAAAACGGCGCGGGCGGCAATGCCGGCGCCGGCAATGCGAACGCCGCTCCGGCGAGCGCCGGCAGTGCGCATGGCGCGGCCGCGTCCGCCGCCGCGACGGAAACGAAGAACCCCGCTGTCGCGAATCCCGCGGACGGCAAGGGCAGGAACGGCGACGCCAAGGCGCCGGCCGCCGCGCCGGGCGACCAGGCCGCGGCGCAGACCTCCTACGACACGGCCTTCAAGGCGCTGCGCGGCGGCGACTACGTGCAGGCCTCGCGCGGCTTCCGCACGTTCATCCAGCAGTACCCGGACAGCCCGCTCACGCCCAACGCCTATTACTGGCTGGGCGAGTCCTACTACGTGACCATGAACTACCCGGTCGCGGCCGAGGCCTTCCAGCGGCTGCTCGCGCAGTATCCGCAGAGCGACAAGGCGGCCGATGCGATGCTCAAGCTCGGCTACAGCCAGCTGGAGCTCAAGCAGGCCGACCAGGGCAAGGCCACGCTGAAGTCGGTGACCACCAAGTATCCGGGCTCCAAGGCCGCCGGCCTGGCCCAGGAGCGCCTGCGCCGCCTGCAATCGCAGCCGGCCAACTGAGGTTCCGGCGGTGAGCGAGGGCAACGCGACCGTGGCGTCCACCACGTCGGCGCCGGCCACCGCCGAGCGCCTGCGCATCACCGAGATCTTCCATTCGATCCAGGGCGAGGCCGACGCGATCGGCTGGCGCACCGTGTTCGTGCGCCTCACCGGCTGCCCGCTGCGCTGCGTGTGGTGCGATACCGAGTATTCGTTCTACGGCGGCGGCTGGCGCGACATCGACGACATCCTCGCCGAAGTCGCTTCGCATGGCGCGCGGCATGTCTGCGTGACCGGCGGCGAGCCGCTGGCGCAGAAGCGCTGCCTGATCCTGCTGCAGCGCCTGTGCGACGCCGGCTACGACGTGTCGCTGGAGACCTCCGGCGCACTCGATGTGGCGGCGGTCGATCCGCGCGTGCGCAAGGTGATGGACCTGAAGGCGCCCGGCTCCGGCGAGAGCGCGCGCAACCTGTGGTCCAACCTGCAGCACCTGCTGCCGCACGACCAGGTGAAGTTCGTTCTGGCCAGCCGCGCCGACTACGAATGGGCGCGCGAGGCAGTTGCCGGGCACGCCATCGACCGGCGCTGCATGGTGCTGTTCTCGCCGGTGCACGGCAAGGTGAATCCGCGCGAACTCGCCGAATGGATCATCGAGGACAAGCTGCCGGTGCGCTTCCAGCTGCAGCTGCACAAGCTGCTGTGGAACGACGCGCCGGGCCATTGAGCGGCGGCGCGCGGCGTCGCCCGTGTGTAGCGGTTTCCGCGCGCCGGCCTGTGTCGCCGGTGGCGCTTTCCGGCCGGTGACCGGCCTGACCCAGGAAGTGGATGTCACCCATGTCTCAAACCTCTCTCCCCAGGGCCGTCGTGCTCGTTTCCGGCGGCATGGACTCCGCCGTCACCATCGCCATCGCGCGCGAGCAGGGCTATCAGGTGCATGCGCTGAGCGTGGCCTACGGCCAGCGCCACAGTTCCGAGCTGGAAGCGTCGGCGCGCGTGTCGCGCCTGCTCGGTGCGGTGGAGCACAAGACGGTGCAGGTCGACCTGCGCTCGATCGGCGGCTCGGCGCTCACCGCCGACATCGACGTGCCGCTCGACGCCGACCTGCATGGCGACTCCGGCGGCATCCCGATCACCTATGTGCCGGCGCGCAACACCATCATGCTGTCGATCGCGCTGGGCTGGGCCGAAGTGCTCGGCTCCAGCGATATCTGGTGCGGTGTCAACGCGGTCGATTATTCGGGCTATCCGGATTGCCGCCCGGCCTTTATCGAAGCCTTCGAGAGCCTGGCCAACGTCGCCACCAAGGCCGGCGTGGAAGGCGCGGGCATCCGCGTGCATGCGCCGCTGATGCGCATGAGCAAGGCGGACATCGCACGCGAAGGCGCGCGCCTGGGCGTGGATTTCTCGGAAACGGTGAGCTGCTACCAGGCCGATGCGCAGGGCCGCGCCTGCGGCCATTGCGATGCCTGCCGCCTGCGCGCGCAGGGTTTCCGCGACGCCGGCCTGGCCGATCCCACGCGCTACGCCTGAGCTGTTTGCTTGTGCCTCAGGCGCGCTGACCTTAAAATCGCCCGCTTGGCTTGCGCCATGCTTGAACGATACGGGCCGTTAGCTCAGCCGGTAGAGCAGCGGACTTTTAATCCGTTGGTCGACAGTTCGAATCTGTCACGGCCCACCAATCGAAGGACCCGCGGCGACGCGGGTCCTTATTTTTTGCCAACGGGCGTACCGGTTCAGCCGCCATTGCGCGCGGCGGCCGCTTTTCCGCCGGGGAATTCAGCTTGCGGGCATTAGCATCGTTTCCGGCTGCCCACGCGGCAGCCGCATCCATCAATGCCCTTCGGGGATGGAGTCGCCATGAAACGTCTACTGAGTCTGACCGTCAGCATCGTGCTGCTCGCCATGAGCGCCGCTTCCTGGGCTGCACCGCAGGACCACGACTGGGATCATGACCGAGGCAACGACCGCGGCCACAATCCCAAGGACGAGGGGCGCCACGACAATGGCCGGCATCGCGGCTGGGAAAAGCATGCGTATCGCCGCGGCGAACGCCTGCCGGATCGCTACTACACGCACACCTATTACGTCACCGACTACGAGCGTTACCACCTGCGCCGCCCCGAGCGGGGCTACCGCTATGTTCGCGACGACGAGGGGCAGATCTTTCTCACCGCGGTTGCCACGGGCCTGATCGTGGACATCGTGGTCAACGGCCACTGACATTTCCGCTCCCGCCAACAAAAAGCCCGCTCCAAGGAGCGGGCTTTTTGTTGGCGGAGGCATCCGGCTTTCAATCCTTCTTCACCATCTGCTCCAGGATCACCAGCAGCGCGCGGCGCTGATCCCGCGTCAGGCGTCCGATCAGTCCGAATAAACGTGCCTGTTCGCGATGGTCCACCCGGTATGGCGCCGCCGCATCCTGCACTTTCATGAAGCCTTTCGGCTCGCCGCGCCCGGTGGCCAGCCATTCGAAGCTGACGCCGAAGCGCCCGGCGATCTCGGTCAGGCGCTTGGTTTCCGGCCGCGCCATGTCGCTGAGCCATTTGCGCGCCGTTTCGCGCGATACGCCGAACATGTCGGCCAGCCGGGTGGTGCGGCCGCGGCCCTTGGTCATGCCGATCAGGTCCATGGCCAGGTGTAGTCGCTGGGAAAACCCGTTTATTGCCAAAGGGAGACTCCTTCTCGCTGCGCGGCGGACGACTGGGCCGCCCGCCGCTTAGGTCAAAAACAATGGAATCGAACTACGAAACGTCGAGTCCGCATTGTTGATGATCTGATCCGTTGATTAGGCAATTTCTAATTGTTTATAAAGGCAACATATGGTTGCATTTCTTTGTCTTTATTGGATTTTTTCGCTAATGAGAGATTACAAGAAATGCAAGACCGAAGCGGACTTTTTCGGACTGGAGAGCAGTCCTGAGGCGGCGGCCACCTGGATCTATCCGAATACCCAGCTCGACCGTCTGTTGAACGACCTGCAGGGCAATAGCTTGCTGATGCTGGAAGACGAAGGCCTGGCGCGATTTCATCCGGCCCGGCTGCGCGAAATCCGCGCCAACGCGCTGGCGCAGGCGGCGGCCGCCTGGAGCGCGGCGGTGACGCTGCGTCAGTTCATCCGCGAATGGGCGGGTGCGGGGTGGCTGGGCACGCCGGCGGGGCGGCTGTTGCGCGAGCACATGATGCAGTTGCGGCGGGATGCGCACCGCTGGCGCCACCTGGCCGAGTTCGCGGCGCGCTACATGGCCTACCCACGGCTGGCCCGGCTGCATGCGCACAGCTGGGCCAGGGAGAGCCGGGCGAAGGGCGAGTATCCGGATGGCTGATGATGCAGCGGCGCGTCAGCGCACCGCCTCGTGATAGGCCTCCAGCAGCGCCGGATCCTCGAACGAGCCATGGTGGTGGAACTGCCGCCATTGCCCCTCGATGCGCCGGTACAGGCGCGAGGTGCGGATCGCCAGTTCCAGCTTGGTGTTGCCGCGTTCCAGCACGCCGCGTTCGCGCCCGACGGCCAGGAAGGCATCGCCGAATTCGTGCAGGGTGTAGGCGTGGAACGCCACGCTCACCCGCGCCTCGCCGAGGAAGATGCGCGCATAGACCGCGCGGATCCGCGTCCAGCCGCGCTCGATCCCGCCCAGCGGATTGCTCATCGATGCCCCTTCGTCGTGCGACCAGTTGCGCGCCATCGCCTCCAGGTCGCGCTGGTTGAAGGCGCGGTAGAAGCCGCTCAACGCGGCGAGCGGATGCCCCGGCGCGAAATGCGTGTCGAGGCCGTCGATGGCTTCAGGGAGCGAGGCGGACATGGGAGGCTCGGGTCGGTGGGGAGCCGCGAGTATGGAGCGGCGCCTGCCAAGGGAGAATCAAGTTTTCCGGCAGGCAGCTTCCGAATTTTCCGCACGATCGGGCTTTTCGCCGGGGCCGCAGCGCGGGACGCCGCAGCCCTTTGCCGCACACGCTCTTTGCTCCTGGGCGAAAATGTGGCAAATCTAGGACGATTCAGGTCATCGATCGGCGAGCGGCCGCCGTTTCATTCCAATGCCGCCTGGAACCTAAGCCAATGGGGAGAGCTTCAATCATGAAAGGAATGCACTCGTGAGCGCGCAACCCGCGTCCGGCGCCGACGTGCGCAAGGAACTGACCTTACGCGGCGTGATCCTGGGCGTGCTGATCACGCTGGTGTTCACCGCCGCCAACGTGTTCTTCGGCCTCAAGGCCGGCCTCACCTTCGCCACCTCGATTCCGGCGGCGGTGATCTCGATGGCGATCCTGCGCGCGATGCGCGGATCCACCATCCAGGAAAACAACGTGGTGCAGACCATCGCCTCGGCGGCCGGCACCTTGTCCTCGATCATCTTCGTGCTGCCCGGCATGATCATGATCGGCTGGTGGACCGGCTTCCCGTTCTGGACCTCGTTCGCCGTGTGCGCGCTCGGCGGCGTGCTCGGCGTGATGTATTCGATCCCGTTGCGCCGCGCGCTGGTCACCAATTCCGACCTGCCGTATCCGGAAGGCATCGCCTGCGCCGAAGTGCTCAAGGTCGGCAGCGGCGAGCACGAGGAAGGCGGCAGCGTGGAAGAGGGCAAGGCCGGGCTGGCCGCGGTGATGTGGGGTTCGATCACCTCGGCGGTGTTCGCCGTGGTGGTGGCCACCCAGGTGTTCGCCTCGGACGTGATCAGCTATTTCCGCGTCGGCAGCAAGGGCTCGGTCAGCGGCTTCGACTTCAATCTTTCCTTCGCGCTGTTCGCGATCGGCCACCTGGTCGGTCTCTCGGTCGGCATCGCCATGCTGGTCGGCGCGCTGATCGGCTGGGGCTGGGGCGTGCCGTTCTATTCGCTGGTCGAGCACAGCACCGGCGGCGTCGCCGAGCTGGCCCAGGCCACCTGGAGCCACAAGGTGCGCTTCGTCGGCGCCGGCGCCATCGGCGTCTCCGCCATCTGGACCCTGGCCAAGCTGGTCAGGCCGGTGATCAGCGGCCTCACTTCGGCGATGGCCGCCTCGCGCGTGCGCAAGGCCGGCAACGCCGCCACGCTGCCGCGCACCGAGCAGGACATCCCGATCGGCATCGTCGGCCTGATCACCCTGGTCTGCTTCGTGCCGATCGCCTGGCTGCTCGGCTACTTCGCCAACAGCAGCGGCCTGGGCGACCACCTCGCCGTGCTGGCGGTGGGCGGCGTGGCCTATGTGGTGCTGATGGGCTTCTTCGTCTCCACCGTGTGCGGCTACATGGCCGGCCTGATCGGTTCGTCCAACAGCCCGCTGTCGGGCGTGGGCATCCTGGTGGTGATCGGCGCCGCGCTGCTGCTGGTGGCGGGCGTGAAGCCCTATGTGCCGGCCGAGGCCGGCAAGGCGTTGGTAGCGTTTGCGCTGTTCACCACGGCGGTGATCTTCACCGTGGCCGCCATCGCCAACAACAACCTGCAGGATCTCAAGACCGGCCAGCTGGTCGACGCCACGCCGTGGCGCCAGCAGGTGGCCCTGGTGATCGGCGTGATCGCCGGTGCCGCGGTGATCCCGCCGGTGCTGGACCTGCTCAACAAGGCTTATGGCTTCGCCGGCGTGCCGGGCGCCGGTCCCGCCGCGCTGCCCGCGCCGCAGGCCGGCCTGATCTCGGCGCTGGCGCAGGGCGTGATCACCAACAACATCGACTGGGGCCTGATCATCACCGGCATCTGGATCGGCGTCGGCGTGATCGTGGTCGACGCGATCCTCGCGCGCACGACCAGGATGCGCATTCCGCCGCTGGCGGTGGGCCTGGGCATCTACCTGCCGACGGCCAGCACGCTGATGGTGGTGGTGGGCTCGGTGGTCGGCTGGTTGTTCGACCGCCGCGCGGATCGCGGCCCGAAGCCGGAAGCCACCAAGCAGCTCGGTGTGCTGCTGGCCTCCGGCCTGATCGTCGGCGAGAGCATCGTCGGCGTGCTGGTCGCGGCGGTCGTGGCAGTTTTCGGCGGTTCCCCGCTGGCCCTGGTGCCGCCGGCGTTCGCCAATATCGCCGAAGTCCTGGGCGGCCTGGTCTTTGTGGCCGTGGTCGCGGTGCTGTACCGCTGGATCGCCCGCCTGGCGCGTCGCGGAGCGTAAGTTCCTGTCATGGCCGCCGGCGAGGTCGGCGGCCATCGATAGCGGCCGACCTTAGCCGGCCGTTGTCATTTTCCGCTCCCTTGTTCGTCTTACACTGGCGCGACCGCTCCCGCGGCCGCGCACCCGCATGTTCTCCATGCCTGCGCCCCGCGCGGCGGCCAGGGGGACAGCCGGGAAACGACGGACCTGAGACAGGTTCGACACGCTATGCTTGCCGACCGTGGCGGACCAGCACTCGTGCTCGCGCCCGCCCGGCGCACATGGCGCGCGGATCGGTTGCAGCAACACCCGGCGTGCAGGCGCATGCCTTGAATCATTCGTGGAGGCCTTGGGTCGAGTGGTGGAGCAGAGAGGGGCGGACGCTCCGGAGACGGAAGAAGCCCTGACGCGCCCTCGCGGGGCGTGGCTGCGCCGGCTCGCCGGTCCGCTGCTTTCCGTCGGCATGCTCTGCCTGGCGCTGTGGGCGCTGCGCTCGCTGGCCAGCCAGGTGAGCTACCGCGAGGTCGCGCGCTATGTGCACGGCCTGGAAAACCACCGCATCGTGCTGGCCGTGCTGCTCACCGCGGCCAGCTACGGCGTGATGACGCTGTACGACTGGTTCGGCCTGGCCTCGATCGGGCGCAAGCTGCCGCGCGCCCAGGTCACCCTGATCTCCTTCATCAGCTACGCCTTCAGCAATGCGCTGGGCATGGCGCTGCTGATCTCCGGCTCGATCCGCTACCGCTTCTATATCCAGGCCGGCCTGTCCACCGCCGAGGTGGCCAAGGTGGTGCTGTACTGCACGGCCAGCTTCTGGCTCGGCCTGTTCGCACTCACCGGCGTCACCTTGCTGCTGGTGCCGGTGCCGCCGACGGTGCCGCTCGCCGGCTGGCGCATCCCGGTGGCGATCGTGCTGACCCTGATTCCCGTGCTGTGGCTGGCCGGCAGCCACGTGCTGCGCCAGCCGCTGCGGCTATGGCGCTGGCGCGTGAGCTGGCCGTCCACGTCCACGGCGGCGCGGCAGATCCTTACCGGCGCAGTGGATTGGGGCCTGGCGGCGTGGGTGCTGTACCTGCTGATGCCGAACGCGGTGGACACCGGCTTCGGCCATTTCATGGCGATCTTCGTGCTGGCGCAGATCGCCGGCCTGGTCAGCCATGTCCCCGGCGGCCTGGGCGTGTTCGAGGCGGTGATGCTGGCCGGCTTCGGCGCCACCGGCAACGAAGGCCTGGAGGCGCCGATCCTCGGCGCGCTGGCGGCGTACCGCCTGATCTACTACTTCCTGCCGCTGTGCGCGGCCACCGTGGTGGTGCTGGCGCGCGAGGCGCGCGGCGTGGCCGGCAAGGTGCCGCTGGCGCCGTGGTTCACCGGCCTGCTGCCGCCGTTCTTCGCCGGCCTCACCCTGGTCTCCGGCGCGGTGCTGCTGTTCTCCGGTGCGACGTCGGCGCTGCCGGGACGCATGGAAATCCTGCGCCACGTGCTGCCGCTGCCGGTGCTGGAGTTCTCGCACTTCTTCGCCAGCATGGTCGGCATGCTGCTGCTGATCCTGGCGCGCGGCCTGCAGCGGCGGCTGGACGCGGCCTATGTGCTGACCCTGGTGCTGCTGCTGCTCGGCGCGGTGCTGTCGCTGCTCAAGGGCATCGACTACGAAGAAGCCACGCTGCTGTCGCTGCTGGCGCTGGGCCTGGCGCCGGCGCATCGATTGTTCTATCGCCGCGCCTCGCTGTTCAGCGCGACCTTCTCGGTGGGCTGGATCATCGCCATCCTCGCCGTGCTCGGCTGCGCGGGCTGGCTGGTCTCCTTCAGCTACAAGCACGTGGAGTACAGCACCAACCTGTGGTGGGAATTCAGCTTCTACCACGGCGGCGCGCCGCGCGCGCTGCGCGCCCTGGTCGGCGCCACCGCGGTGGGCATGCTGTTCGCGCTGGCCAACCTGATCCGTCCGGCGCGCCCGCAGCTGCGGCTGCCCGGCGAAGAAGAACTGGCGCGCGCGTTGCCGCTGATCAAGCACTATTCCTCGGCGCAGGCGCACCTCGCCTTGATGAGCGACAAGACCTTGCTGTTCGACAGCGAGAGCAAGGCCTTCATCATGTATGACGTGGAAGGCCGCAGCTGGGTGGCGATGGGCGATCCGGTCGGCGAGGACGAGGATGCGCGCCGCGAGCTGGTGTGGACCTTCCGCGAGCAGTGCGAGCGCGCCGGTGGCTGGCCGCTGTTCTACCAGGTGCGTCCGCAGGACCTGGACCTGTATCTGGAAGTAGGCATGAACCTGCTGAAGATCGGCGAGGAAGCGCGCGTGAAGCTGGACGGCTTCAATCTCGACGGCAAGTCCAAGAAGGTGCTGCGCAACACCATCAACAAACTCACCCGCGACGGCATGCGCCTGGAGATCGTGGCGGCCGACCGCGTGCCCGCCTTGATCCCGCAGCTCAAGACCATCTCGGATGCGTGGATGCGCGACAAGGGTGTGCGCGAGAAAGGCTTCTCGCTGGGCACCTTCGATCCGGCCTATCTGGCGCGCACGCCGATGGCGCTGGTGTGGAAGGGCGAGGAACTGGTGGCCTTCGCCAACCTGTTCCTCACCGACAGCAAGGAAGAGGCCTCGGTCGACCTGATGCGCCACCTGCCCGACGGCACCTCCGGCGTGATGGATTTCATGTTCATCGAACTGATGCAGTGGGCGCGCGGCGAAGGCTACGTCTGGTTCAACCTTGGCATGGCGCCGTTCTCCGGTCTGCAGAACCGGCGCACCGCGCCGCTGTGGAGCCGCCTGGGCGCGCTGGTATTCGGCCGCGGCGAGCGCTTCTACAACTTCCGCGGCCTGCACAAATACAAGGACAAGTTCGATCCCGAGTGGGAGCCGCGCTATCTCGCCGTTCCCGCGGGCATCGCCTTGCCGCTGGTGCTGGCCAACATCGCCAGCCTGATCTCGGGCGGCCTATCGGGTATGGTGCGTCGATGAAGCGAATCACCAAGATCATCGGCGGCATCGTGCTCGCCGCCGCGGCCATCGGCGTGCTCGTGTGGCAGCCGTGGCATCACGCCAGCATGGCCGAGTCGCTGGTCGACCTGCCTGCCGCGCCGGGCGCGACGCCATTGGCCGGACGCGGCGACGTGGTCGCCATCTTCTATTCCGGCGACGGCGGCTGGCGCGACCTGGACAAGCAGCTCGGCGGCATCCTCGCCCAGCATGGCGTGCCGGTGCTGGGCGTGAGCCTGCTGAAGTACTACTGGCGGCAGAGCAATGCCGAGGCCTCGGCGGCCGACCTGGATGCGCTGATCGAGCAGTCCACCGCGCGCCTGCACAAGCAGCGCGTGTGGCTGATCGGTTTCTCCTTCGGCGCGGACGTGCTGCCTTCGATCATCGAGAAGCTGAAGCCGGAGAACCGCGCGCGCGTGGCCCAACTGGTGCTGCTGTCGCCGAGCAAGGACGTCAGCTACGAGATCGAGATGCAGGGTTACATGGTCGAGGGCTGGTTCAAGACGCAGACGCAGAACCTGTTCCAGTCGCTCAACCCGGTGAAGCACTACGACGCCCGCGCCCCGCTGCTGGCCCTGGACGGCCATCCGCCGGTGATGTGCTACTACGGCAAGGATGACGAGGACGACACCATCTGCGCGACGGCGGGTTTGCCGGCGTGGATCAAGGTGTATCGCAAGACCGGCGACCATCATTTCGACTACGACTATGAAGGGCTGGCGCGGCAGATGATTGCGGATTTGCCGGCGGCGGCTGGCCAATAACGCGCCGGCGTAGGTTGGGGTGAGCGCAGCGAACCCCAACATCTCCAGGCGTGTCGCATTGTTGGGGTTCGCTGCGCTCACCCCAACCTACGCCGGACGTGCCGCTTGGATGGCGGGCATGACCTTCGGCCGATAGGCCCTCCCGCTTCCAGTGCTACGGTGCGCCGGACAACCAGCCAAGGGGAGCGCGTCATGGACCGTCGGGACTTTCTCCGTTCGTCGTTTGCCGCAGGCTCGCTCGCCGCGCTGGGCGCGGGCGTCGCGCCCGCCGCCTGGGCCGCTGCCTCGCCGAGGAGCCCGCAGGACCCTCAGCACATCAACCGCAGCGTCATCCTGATGGGCGACGACGTGCCGCATTACGGCCGCGACGTGCTGGCGCGGATGGACGCCATCCTGCAGACCCGCGACAAGGCCGGCGATTTCTATCTGAAGCGCGGCGCGGTGGACGAACTCGAACAGCGCTTCGCCCAGCTGCTCGGCAAGGAAGACGCCGCCTTCATGCCCACCGGCACGCTCGCCAACCACGTCGCGCTGCGCCTGCTGTGCGGCGAGAAGAAGCGCGCCCTGGTGCAGCAGGAAAGCCACGTCTACTGCGACGAGAGCGACGCGGTGACCACGCTGAGCGCGATCAACCTGGTGCCGCTGGCACCGGGCCGCGCGGCGCCGACGCTGGAGGAAGTGAATGCGGCGATCGTGGTGTCGGAGAAGGCCGCCTATCCCTTGCCGATCGGCGCGATCTCGCTGGAAAGCCCGGTGCGCCGCGCCGACGGCGCGATGGTGCCGTTCGAGATCGTGCAGGCCATCGCCGAGCGTGCTCGCGCGAAGGGCATCGGGATGCACCTGGATGGTGCGCGCCTGCTGTTGAACAGCGGCGCCGACGGCTTCACCGCCACGGCGTACGCGGCGCCGTTCGATACGGTCTATGTCTCGCTGTACAAATACCTGGGCGCGCCGTTCGGCGCGATCCTCGCCGGCAGCAAGACCGTGATCGCCAAGGCGCGCGATGCGCGGCATATCTTCGGCGGCACCATCTTCCACGGCTGGCAGCCGGCACTGCTGGCGCTGGATACGCTCAACGGCTTCGAGGAGCGCTTTGCGAAAGTGCGCGGGGCCGGCGGCCGCCTGCTCGACGGGCTGGCGAAGCTGGACGGCTATACGGTGCGGCGCGTGGAGCACGGCACCAATATCCATTTCCTGGACATTGCCGAAGGCCGGCGGCAAGGCCTGCAGGAGCGGCTGGCCAAGGCCGATGTGATGATCGGCGAGCCGCACGAGGGCCGCCTGATGCTAACGTTCAACGAATCCCTCCTGCGCAAGCCCGTCGATGCCATCGTCCAAGCCTTCGCCCGTTGAACGCAATCCCGGCATCGACCTGCTGCGCGGCATCGCCATCCTGCTGGTGGTGCTGCACCATCTGGGCCTGCGCATACCGCTGAAGAAAACCGCGTTGGCCGACGTGCTGCCGACGCGCCTGCTGAGTGCGCTGAACTTCAACGGCTATGAAGCGGTGTTCGTGTTCTTCGTGATCTCCGGCTTCCTGATCGCCGGCAATGCGATCCGCCGCTGGGGCGCGCTGGAGCGCATCGACCTGCGCGATTTCTATGCGCGCCGCTTCGCCCGCATCATGCCCTGCCTGCTCGCGCTGGTCGGCGTGCTGAGCCTGCTGCACCTGCTCGGCGCGCAGGACTACGTGATCGGCCGCGAAGGGCAGTCGCTGCCGCGCGCGATCATTGCGGCGCTGGGCCTGCACTTGAACTGGTACGAAGGCCAGACCGGCTACCTGCCGGGCAACTGGGACGTGCTGTGGTCGCTGTCGATCGAAGAGATGTTCTACCTCGGCTTCCCGCTGGCCTGCCTGCTGCTGCGCCGCGATGCGCTGATGGCGCTGCTGCTGTGCGCCTTTGCCATGGCGCTGCCGTGGCTGCTGGCCTCGCTCGACGACGCCAGCGAGATCTGGAAGGAGAAGGCCTACCTGCCGGGCATGTCGGCGATCGGCACCGGTGTGCTCGGTGCGCTGGCGGTGGCGCATTGGCGCGCGCCGCGCTGGGCCACGCGGACGCTGGGTATCGCCGGCGCCATCGGCCTGTTCGCCGTGTTCATCGGCATGCCGTGGTGGTGGCCGCTGCTGCAGGACGGCGTGATGCTGCTGCTCACCTTCTCGACGCTGTGCGTGCTGGTCGCCTGCCGTCAGCGCGAGGCAGCCGGCGGCGCGCGCCCGCTGTCCGGCTTCGGCTGGCTGCGTCGCTGGGGGCAGCTGAGCTACGAGATCTACCTGACCCACATGTTCGTGGTGTACGGCGCGGTGCGCCTGTTCCGCGCCAGCGGCGGCGATATCTCGCACGGATGGTTGTGGTATCTGCCGGCGGTGCTGCTGTGCTGGTTGCTCGGCGCGACGGTGGAGCGCTATCTGTCCGCGCCGTGCGAGCGCTGGCTGCGCGCGCGGCTGCAGCGTGCGCAGCCGGTGCCGGCGATCGCCGTGGCGGCTGCCGAATAGCTCACGGCTCCATCAGGTCGCGGCCGATCGCCAGTCCACCCATGGAATGCGGCGCCACCGCGTCGCGCCAGGGCCGCGGGAAAAGCGCTCAGCGGTAGCGGTTGATGCTGTCGCGCAGTTCCTGCGCGGCGATGCGCGCCGCTGCGGCGAAATCCTCGCCCTGGCCGGCATACAGAATGGCGCGGGAGGAGCTGATCATCAGGCCATTGCCGTCGGCGGTGCGGCCATTGCGGACCACCGCCTCCACGTCGCCGCCCTGCGCGCCGATGCCCGGCACCAGCAGCGGCACGTCGCCGACCAGCGCACGCACTTCGGCCAGCTGCTCCGGCCAGGTGGCGCCGGTGACCAGGGCGCAGTTGCCGTGCGTATTCCAGTCGCGCGCGATCATCTCGGCCACGCGCTGGTACAGCGGCCGGCCGCCGACGTCGAGGTCCTGCAGATCCGCGGCGCCCGGGTTGGAGGTATGGCAGAGCAGGATCACGCCCTTGTCGGCGCGGTCCAGGAAGGGTTGCGCGGAGTCGCGGCCCATATACGGATTGATCGTCACCGCATCGGCGCCGTAGCGCTCGAACGCTTCGGTGACGTAGTGCTGCGCGGTGCTGCCGATATCGCCGCGCTTGGCGTCGAGGATCACCGGCACGGTGGGGTGGTGTTCGTGGATGTGCGCGATCAGCCGCTCCAGCGCGCCTTCCGCCCGCAGCGCGGCGAAGTGCGCGATCTGCGGCTTGTAGGCGCAGACCAGGTCGGCGGTGGCGTCGACGATGGCGGCGCAGAACTTGAAGACGGCGTCGGCGTCATTGCGCAGATGGGCGGGGAATTTCGCTGGCTCTGGGTCGAGGCCGACGCAGACCAGGGAGTGGTGGCGCTGCCATGCGGCTTGCAGGGATTGCATGAAGTGCATGGATGTCTCCGTGATCAATGAGGGCGGCAGATGTGCAATCCCTCTCCCTCCGGCGACCCGAAGGTAGTCCCCGTGGGAGAGAGGGTGCCGGCAGGCGGGTGAGGGTACGGGCGGAGCGCAACGCGCCACTCCGCCCGTACCCTCACCCCAACCCCTCTCTCCCACGGGGACTACCTTCGGGTCGCCGGAAGGAGAGGGGCTAGAAGCGAAGCGCTTACGCCAGCTTCTTGTACTTCACCCGATGCGGCTTCGCCGCCTCATCACCCAGGCGACGCTTCTTGTCCGCCTCGTACTCGTTGTAGTTGCCGGGGAAGAACTCCACATGCGAGTCGCCCTCGAACGCCAGGATGTGCGTGGCGATGCGGTCCAGGAACCAGCGGTCATGCGAGATCACCATCGCGCAGCCGGGGAATTCCAGCAGCGCGTCTTCCAGCGCGCGCAGGGTTTCCACGTCCAGGTCGTTGGACGGCTCGTCGAGCAGCAGCATGTTGCCGCCCTGCAGCAGGGTCTTGGCCAGGTGCAGGCGGCCGCGTTCGCCGCCCGAGAGATTGCCGACGATCTTCTGCTGGTCGGTGCCCTTGAAGTTGAAGCGGCCGATGTAGGCGCGCGACTGGATCTCGAAGTTGCCGATGGTGAGGATGTCCAGGCCGCCGGAGATTTCCTGCCACACGTTGTTCTTCGCATCGAGCATGCCGCGCGACTGGTCGACATAGGCCAGCTTGACCGTGTGGCCCAGCTTCACCTCGCCGGAATCGGGCTGCTCCTTGCCGGTGATCAGCTTCATCAGCGTGGACTTGCCGGCGCCGTTCGGGCCGATCACGCCGACGATCGCGCCCGGCGGCACCTTGAACGACAGGTCGTCGATGAGCAGGCGGTCGCCGAAGGCCTTGGACACGTTCTTGAACTCGATCACTTCCTGGCCCAGGCGCTCGCCCGGCGGGATGAAGATCTCGTTGGTCTCGTTGCGATGCTGGTATTCGACCGAGTTCAGCTCCTCGAAGCGGTTCAGGCGCGCCTTGCCCTTGGACTGGCGGCCCTTGGCGGCCGAGCGCACCCACTCCAGTTCCTTCTCGATCGCCTTCTGGCGCGACTTCTCCTGGCTGGCTTCCTGCTTCAGGCGCGCGTCCTTCTGCTCCAGCCACTCGGTGTAGTTGCCCTTCCACGGGATGCCGCGGCCGCGGTCCAGCTCGAGGATCCACTCGGCGGCGTTGTCCAGGAAGTAGCGGTCATGGGTGACCGCCACCACGGTGCCGGGGTAGTTCTGCAGGAACTGCTCCAGCCAGTCCACCGACTCGGCGTCCAGGTGGTTGGTGGGCTCGTCCAGCAGCAGCATGTCCGGCTTGGACAGCAGCAGGCGGCACAGCGCGACGCGGCGCTTCTCGCCGCCCGAGAGCGGACCGATCTTGGCGTCCCACGGCGGCAGGCGCAGCGCGTCGGCGGCCACTTCGAGCTGGCGTTCCAGCGCGTGGGCGTCGTTCACCGCCAGGATGTTCTCTAGCTCCTGCTGCTCGGCGGCCAGCTTGTCGAAGTCGGCGCCTTCCTCGGCGTAGGCGGCGTACACCTCTTCCAGGCGCTTCTGCGCGTCCAGGACCACCGACACGCCTTCTTCCACCGCCTCGCGCACGGTCTTCTCCGCATCCAGCTGCGGCTCCTGCGCCAGGTAGCCGACCTTGATGCCGGGCTGGGGGCGGGCCTCGCCCTGAAAATCGGTGTCGACGCCGGCCATGATGCGCAGCACCGTGGACTTGCCCGCGCCGTTGAGGCCCAGCAGGCCGATCTTGGCGCCGGGGAAGAACGAGAGGGAGATGTCCTTGATGATCTGGCGCTTCGGGGGAACGATCTTGCTGACCCCGTTCATGGTGTAGATGTACTGCATGGAGCCTCCGGAGGCGTGCGCCGCCGGCCCGCAAGGAGGACGGAGGCGCTAGGGCGTTGGGTTAAACCCGAGATTATAGCGGGTCGGCGCGTCGTCCCGGTGACGGCCAGCGCCGCGCCCGGGCTGCGCCATGCCTTGGCGCACCAGGGCCATGCCCGGCCTCCAGGCTGGCGCACTACCACCGGCAAGGAGCGCGCCCGCATGGATTCCCTGGTTTCCGCCGCACCGGCATCGGTATCGACGTCAGGCGGCCTGGGACGCCTGGACGCCTGGGCGCAGGGCTGGGCCGCGCCGCGCGGGCGCTGGGCCCTGGTGCTGCACGAGTTCGTCTGCTTCGGTCTCAAGCAGGCCTGGGCCTGCCTGTTCGGCGCCTGCATGCTGGCCCTGCTGCTGCTGACCTGGGCGTGCTACCCGTCCGGCGCCTGGCTGGCGCGCTACGACTTCCTGGTGCTGGCCGCGTTCGCCCTGCAATGCCTGCTGCTGGCGCTGCGCCTGGAGACGCGCGAGGAGGCCATGGTGATCCTGCTGTTCCACCTCACCGGCACGGCGATGGAGGTGTTCAAGACCGCGATGGGCTCATGGGAATACCCGGAGCCGTCGGTGCTGCGCATCGGCGGCGTGCCGCTGTTCACCGGTTTCATGTATGCGGCGGTCGGCAGCTATATCGCGCGGGCCTGGCGGCTGTTCGAGTTCCGCTTCGTGCGGCATCCCCCGTTCGCGGCGACAGCGTGGCTGGCGCTGGCGATCTACGTCAATTTCTTTACCCATCACTTCGTGGCGGATGCGCGCTGGCTGCTGTTTGCCGCGGTGGCCGTGCTGTTCGGGCGCAGCTGGGTGCATTTCCGCGTGCGCCGCGAGCATCGCCGCATGCCGCTGCTGCTCGGCTTCGTGCTGGTGGCCAGCTTCATCTGGCTGGCCGAGAACGTGGGCACCTTCGCCGCGGCCTGGCGCTATCCGGCGCAGCGGGACGGCTGGAGCGTGGTCCCGCTGAGCAAGCTCGGCTCCTGGCTGCTGCTGATGATCATCAGCTACGTGATGGTGTCGGCGGTGGCGCGCCGTAAAGCCCCTCTCCCCCTGGGAGAGGGGTTGGGGTGAGGGTGCGGGCGGAGCGCAAGAGTGATGTGCTCCGCTCCGCCCGTACCCTCATCCGGCTGCCGCCACCTTCTCCCGACGGGAGAAGGATTCCCGGGCAGGAACAGAGGCCCGGACACGCGCCGGTATGCGGTTTCCGACCCTTCCTAAGGTGGCCCCCAAACCCCCCGGGCGCTACAATTTCCGGCTTCCACTCCCCGCCGCCACCCGCAGAGGTCAGGATGTTTGCCAAGAACGAGACGATCGCCGGCTTCGACGACGAGCTGGCCCAGGCCATGGCCGACGAGGCGCGCCGGCAGGAAGACCACGTCGAGCTGATCGCCTCCGAGAACTACGCCAGCCCGCGCGTGCTGGAGGCCCAGGGCAGCGTGCTGACCAACAAGTACGCCGAAGGCTACCCGGGCAAGCGCTACTACGGCGGCTGCGAATACGTGGACGTGGCCGAGCGCCTCGCCATCGAGCGCCTGAAGGAGCTGTTCGGGGCCACCTATGCCAACGTGCAGCCGCATTCCGGCTCGCAGGCCAACCAGGCGGTGTACTTCGCCCTGCTCAATCCGGGCGACACCATCCTGGGCATGAGCCTGGCCCACGGCGGCCACCTCACCCACGGCGCCAAGGTCAATCTCTCCGGCAAGATCCTCAACGCCGTGCAGTACGGCGTGAACGAGCAGGGCCTGGTCGACTACGACGAAGTCGAGCGCATGGCCCTGGAGCACAAGCCGAAGATGATCGTGGCCGGCTTCAGCGCCTACTCGCAGGTGATGGACTGGGCGCGCTTCCGCGCCATCGCCGACAAGGTCGGTGCCTACCTGTTCGTCGACATGGCGCACGTCGCCGGCCTGATTGCCGCGGGCGTGTATCCCAGCCCGCTGCCGCACGCGCACGTGGTCACCTCGACCACCCACAAGACCCTGCGCGGCCCGCGCGGCGGCATCATCGTCGCAAAGGACGCCGGCGAAGAGATCGAAAAGAAGCTGCAGTCGATCGTGTTCCCCGGCATCCAGGGCGGCCCGCTGATGCACGTGATCGCCGCCAAGGCGGTGGCCTTCAAGGAGGCGCTGGACCCGTCGTTCAAGAGCTACCAGCAGCAGGTGGTGAAGAACGCCAAGGCGATGGCGAAGACCTTCATCGAGCGCGGCTACAAGATCGTCTCCGGCGGCACCGAGAACCACCTGATGCTGGTCGACCTGATCGGCCGCGAGGTCACCGGCAAGGACGCGGAAGAGGCGCTGGGCAAGGCGCATATCACGGTCAACAAGAACGCCGTGCCGAACGATCCGCGCAAGCCGTTTGTCACTTCGGGCCTGCGCATCGGCACGCCGGCGGTCACCACGCGAGGCTACCAGGAGGCCGACGTGGTCGCGCTGGCCGGCTGGATCTGCGATGTGCTGGACGCGCCGAACGACGAGGCCGTGCTGGCCAAGGTGCGCGAGCAGGTCACCGCGCAGTGCCATAAGTTCCCGGTCTACGGCTGATCCATCGCCGCTGCTGGCGGTCGCGCGACGATCCGGAAAAGGGGCCGGTCGTTGCGCGCAGCCTCGCCATCCTGGCCCCTTCCGGCTCTGTCGGAAGGGCGCCGGGTTGTATGGCGGCCCAACTGAACGTCTAATGGCGCCCCATGCATTGCCCCTTTTGTCAGCATGAAGACACCCGTGTGATCGATTCGCGTCTGGCCGACGACGGCACCACGGTGCGCCGGCGACGCGAATGCCCCCAGTGCGGCGAACGCTTCAACACCTTCGAGACCGCCGAGCTCAAGCTGCCGGCCATCGTCAAGAGCGGCGAGCGCCGCGAGACCTTCGACGAGCGCAAGCTGCGCGTGAGCTTCGAGCGCGCCCTGCAGAAGCGGCCGGTGGCCAGCGACGCGGTGGACGTGGCGGTGCGCACCATCGTCAACGACCTGCGCAAGAGCGGCGAGCGTGAAGTGCCGTCGCGCCAGGTCGGCGAGCTGGTGATGCGCGAGCTCAAGAAGCTCGACCAGGTCGCCTATGTGCGCTTCGCCTCGGTCTACCGCAAGTTCGAGGACGTGCAGGCCTTCCGCGAGGAAATCGAAAAGCTCGAACGCGACCTGCCGGGCCTGGAGAGCCTGCAGCTGTCGCTGCTGGGCGAGGCGGGCGCGCGGCGCGGCAAGAAATAACGGCGCGGCGTCGGCGCCGCTTCGCATAGACTGTTTCGTCCCAGCACGCCGCTCTCATCCATCGACGGGACGCCATGTCCAGTTTCACTCCGACCGATCACGTCCTGATGGCGCAGGCCCTGCGCCTGGCCGAGCGCGGCCTGTTCACCACGCAGCCGAATCCGCGCGTCGGTTGCGTGATCGCGCATGGCGACGAGGTGGTAGGCGAAGGCTTCCACCCCCGCGCCGGCGAACCGCATGCCGAAGTGTTCGCGCTGCGCGCGGCCGGCGAACGCGCCCGCGGCGCCACCGCCTACGTCACCCTTGAACCTTGCGCCCACCACGGCCGCACGCCGCCCTGCGCGGATGCGCTGGTGGCCGCGGGCGTGTCGCGCGTGGTGGTGGCCGCCGAGGATCCGTTCCCGCAGGTGGCGGGCCGGGGCCTCGGCAAGCTGCGCGACGCCGGCATCGCCGTCGACATCGGCCTGATGCGCGAGGCCTCGCGCGCCTTGAACGTCGGCTTCTTCAGCCGCATCGAGCGCAACCGGCCCTGGGTGCGCGTCAAGCTGGCGATGAGCCTGGACGGCCGCACGGCGCTGGCCAACGGCGAATCCAAGTGGATCACCGGCGAGGCCGCGCGCGCCGATGTGCAGCGCTGGCGTGCGCGCAGCTCGGCGATCCTGGCCGGCAGCGGCACGGTGCTGGCCGACGATCCCCGGCTTACCGCACGCATCGACCAGCCGTTCGCGCCGCCGCTGCGCGTGGTGCTCGACCGCCAGCTGCGCACGCCGGCCGGCAGCCATGTGCTGGATGGCAGCGCGCCGACCTTGCTGCTGCATGCGGAGGGCGCGGCGGTGCCTGCGCATCTGCAGGACGTCGATCGCGCCGTCGTGCCGGCAGCGGACGGCGGCCTCGACCTCGCCGCCACGCTGACCCTGCTGGCGGCGCGCGGCTGCAATGAACTGCACGTCGAAGCCGGCCCCACCCTGTGCGGCGCGCTGCTGGCGGCAGGCCTGGCGGACGAGCTGCTGCTCTACGTCGCGCCGCTGCTGCTGGGCGATGCCGCGCGGCCGCTGCTGCAGCTGCCGCTGTTGCAGGACATGGGCGCGCGCTGGAACCTGCGCGTGCTCGACCAGCGCATGCTGGGCCAGGACCTGCGGCTGATCCTGCGTCCCGCCTGAGATTGACCGCCCGCGAGGCGGCGCCCAGAATCGCCGGCCAATGCGGCGTTCCAGCGCCGATGGCACACCAGGAGTGCGCTGCATGCTTACCGCGGCGGAGCGCGAACAGTTCCGTACCCAAGGCTATGTGATCCGCGATGCGCTGGACGCGGACACGGTCGCGCGCTACGCCGACGCCGTGGAGCGTGCACGCAGCGAGCGCGGCGAGCGCGGCCGCATGATGAACCTGCAGTTCCTGCAGCCGGGCAAGGACGTGCGCACGATCCAGGAGGTGATCTGCCAGCCGGCGCTGCGCGCCATCGCGGCGGACCTGCTAGGCGAAGGCATCGTGATCGACGGCGCCTCGCTGTTCTATGCCGATGCCGGCGTGGACTATCGCCAGGGCTGGCACCGCGACCTGATGCAGGTGCCGGACGAGCAGATCGACCCGCACTGGTTCAGCGACGACTATCGCTACAACTATGTGCAGGTGAACATCCCGCTGACCGACGATCCCTGCCTGTGGATCGTGCCGGGCAGCCACCGCCGTCCGTACGACGAGGCCGAGCGGCGCATCTTCGGCACCGACCCGCGCATCGCGCCGGTCGATGCGCAACCGGAACTCGCCAACGGCATCCAGCTGGTGCTCAGGCCAGGCCAGGCGGTGTTCTACAACAACTATGCGGTGCACCGCGGCTATGCCGGCGTGCTGGCGCAGCGGCGCATCACCATCCACCTGGGCTTCCATTCGCGGCTGCATGCGCCGACCTGCCACTTCGGCGTGCTGGACCATCGCGAGTACACGCCGGAGTATCTGGCGAGCCTGGCGCCCGCGGTGCGCACGGCGCTGGAAGAACACATCGCCGAGCGCGCGCGCCATCCGGAAGTGGACCAGTACCACGCCTGGCACCAGCAATTCATCAGCAAGGAATTCGAGATCCGATGAGCGGCGAAGCGAAACCGATCCGTTGGGGCATCATCGGCTGCGGCAACGTCACCGAGGTGAAGAGCGGCCCCGGCTTCCAGCAGGCCCCGCATTCCGCGCTGGTGGCGGTGATGCGGCGCGACGGCGCCAAGGCGAAGGATTACGCGCAGCGCCACGGTGTGCCGCGCTGGTATGACGATGCGGCCGCCTTGATCGCCGATGCCGAGGTGGATGCGGTCTATGTCGCCACGCCGCCGTCGACGCACAAGCAGTACGCGCTGATGAGCATCGCCGCCGGCAAGCCGGTATACGTGGAAAAGCCGATGGCGCTGGATCACGCCGAATGCGAGGCGATCCTGCGCGCGGGCCGCGAGGCGAACGTGCCGGTGTTCGTCGCCTATTACCGGCGCATGCTGCCGCGCTTCCACCGGGTGCGCGAGCTGCTGTTCGGCGAGCAGGCGATCGGCAACCCGCGGGTGGTCAACACGGTGCTGTACGAGCCGCATCATCCGCGCTATCACGATCGCGCGAAGCTGCCCTGGCATGTGCTGCCGGAGATCTCCGGCGGCGGCGTGTTCATGGATATCGGCTGCCACACGCTGGATATCCTCGACTGGCTGTTCGGGCCGATCGTTTCGGCGGAAGGGCGAGCCGGCAACCAGCTCGGCGCGTATCCGCCGGAGGATACGGTGGCGATGTCGTTCGCCTTCGACAGCGGGGTGCTGGGGACGGGGTTGTGGAATTTCGATGCGTACAGGCATCACGACTGCATCGAAGTGATCGGCGACAAGGGCAACATGCGCTTCGCCACGTTTGGCGATGGGCCGATCGTGGTGGAGACGAAGGAGGGCGTGCGCGAGCATCGCGTGGCCAATCCTGCGCATATCCAACAGCCGTTGATCGAGACGATCGTGCGGGAGTTGCGCGGCGAGAAGGGTGTGTGTCCGTCGACGGCGGAGAGCGGCGCGCGCACTACGTGGGTGATGGATCAGGTGTTGCGGGCGTATCGGCGCAAGACGGGGCAGACGATCGGTGCATGAGCCCGAAGCCCCTCTCCCACCGGCGACCCGAAGGTAGTCCCCGTGGGAGAGAGGGGTTGGGGTGAGGGTACGGCCGGAGCGCAAGGGTGATGTGCACCGCTCCGGCCGTACCCTCATCCGGCTGCCGCCACCTTCCTCGCTCCTCAGAGCCGCGCACATCCATGGGCGCTCCCCGCGTGCTCTCCCACGGGGACTACCTTCGGGTCGCCGGAGGGAGAAGGATTCCACGTCGTGCGTTGAGGGTTACTTGCCGAAATCGATCGCAATCTTGCCGAACTGCTTCCCGCCCGCCATCTCCGCAAACGCCTCGCGCAACTCCCCAAATCCGTACACCGCATCGATCACCGGCTCCAGCCGGATTGCCTCCAGCGCCCGCACCATCCGCTCGTGCTCTTCCAGCGAGGCGACCGAGATGCCCTGCAGCCGTACGCGCTTGAGAATGGCCGGCACCAGCGGCAGCGCGGCTTCGCGGCCGCCCATGAAGCCGACGATGCCGATAAAGCCGTGCATCGCCACCGCCTCCACCGACTGCGCGAAGGTTGACGCGCCCACCGTCTCGATCACTGCATCGACGCCGCGCCCGCCGTTCGCTTCGCGCACCGCCGCGCCCCACTCGGGCAACTTGGCGTAATTAATGCCGACGTCGGCACCCAGCGCCTTGGCCCGCGCCAGCTTCTCGTCGCTGGACGACAGCAGGATCGCTTTCGCCCCGCGCGCCTTCGCCAACTGCAAGGCGAACAGCGACACGCCGCCGGTGCCCAGCAACAGCACGCTCTGGCCGGTGCTGAGATGGGCCTGCTCCAGCGCGGTCCATGCGGTGAGCGCGGCGATCGGCAGGGTCGCCGCCTGCAGCGCGTTCATATGCGAGGGCGCACGGGCCAGCGCATAGGCGTCGTAGCAGGCCAGCTCGCGCATCGCGCCCGGCCCGGGGCCGCCCAGGTCCGCACCTTCCCACTCGGGACGCATGCCGCCGGCCAGCCAGCGCGCCTTGTAGAAGGTGCTGACACGATCGCCGGGCTTGAAGCGGGTGACGCCTTCGCCGACCTCCAGCACCGTGCCGGCGCCGTCGGACACCGGCGTCATCGGCAGCGGCACGTCGCGATAGAGCTGTCCGTTGACCATCAGGTGGTCGCGGAAGTTGAGCGAGGCCGCTTCCATCTTCACCAGCACCTGGCCGGGGCCGGGGCGGGGAGCGGGCTGCTCGACGAGGGACAGGTGTTCGGGGCCGAACTGGGTGAGCTGGTAGGTGCGCATGGCGGGCTCCTGGGTGGTCGATGGGCGCCATGGTGGCTCTGGGAGGATGTGGCGATAATCCGTCCACATCGCATATCTTTTATTCGCTCCATGAATCAATCCTTCGAGCTCACCCCCAATCGCCTGCGCGAGCTGCGTGGCTTCGCCATCGCGGCGCGGCTGCTGAATTTCTCGCGCGCGGCGCACGAAGCCGGCTGCACGCCATCAGTGCTGAGCCGGCGCATCGCCGCGCTGGAGGAAGCCGTCGGCGGCAAGCTGTTCCTGCGCACCACCCGGCGGGTGACGCTGACGCCGCGCGGCGAGCAGCTGCTGGCGCATTGCGAGCGGCTGGACGCGGTGATGCTGGCGATGGCGGCGGAGCTGCGGCCGCAGGGCGGCGAGCCGGCGGGGCGGCTGTGCGTGCATCTGCCGGGTGCGTACGGGCGCCTGTGCGTGGCGCCGGTGCTGGCGCGCTTCCTGGCCGGGCACCCGCAGATCCGCATCGAGGCGGTATACGACGACGCCTATGTCGACCTGGTCGCCGGCCGCATCGACCTGGCCCTGCGCGTGGGCCGGCTGGCCGATTCGCAGCTGGTGGCGCGGCAGGTGGGCAGCATGCGGCGTTATCTGTGCGCGGCGCCGTCCTATCTCGCCGCGGCGCCGGCCTTGCACGATCCGGCCGAACTGAAGGCGCACCGCTGCGTCGCCTTCAGCGGCCTGCGCACCGGCACGCTGTGGCAGTTCAGCCAGGGCCGGCGGCGGCGCTCGGTGCGCATCGATCCGGTGCTGAGCTGCAACGACTCGATGGCCACGCGTGAGGCGCTGCTGGCCGGCGTGGGCATCGGCATCCAGGGCGACTACATGGCCGATCCGCTGGTGGCGGCCGGGCAACTGGCGCGGGTGTTGCCGGAGTGGGAACTGAGCACGTCGCCCATCCAGCTGGTCTGGCTGCCGGGCGCGGACCGGGCGCCTGCCCTGCGTGCGCTGATCGATTTCCTCTCCTCCGAGCTTTAGGTTGCGTCTGCAAGGCGCACGCAGCGTCCGTCCCGGGAAACGCCGGCCGGTGCTAGACTCCCGCGGCCGGGGCGACCCGGCGACAACCACTACGACGTCTTCAGGGCGGGGTGCGATTCCCCACCGGCGGTAGGTGGACGAGGCCCGCAAGGGTCTCCGACACAAGCCCGCGAGCGCTTTCGCTCTCTGAGCGGAAGGTCAGCAGATCCGGTCCGATGCCGGAGCCGACGGTCGGCAACCTTCACCCGTTGCCGGAAAGTCCGGATGAGAGAAGACGGTACGGCGGACGCCCTCGCGGTGTGCGCCTGCCATGCGCCTTGGGGCGTTTTTCGCTGACCTTTGATGCGGGAAACGTTTCATGAAACACATCGACAGCCCGACCGCCGCCTCCGTGCAGGAGGTGCGCTGATGTTCACCGGAATCATCCAGAGCGTGGGCCGCATCGCGCGGCTCGAACCGCGCGGCGGCGACGTGCGTCTGTACGTCGATACCGCCGATCTCGACCTGGCCGACGTGAAGCTCGGCGACAGCATCGCCGTCTCCGGCGTCTGCCTCACCGCGGTGACGCTGGAAGCGCGCGGCTTCAGCGCCGACGTCTCCAACGAAACCCTGGCGCTCACCACCCTGGGCAAGCTCAAGGCCGGCGACCCGGTGAACCTGGAGAAAGCCCTGCGCCTGGCCGACCGCCTGGGCGGGCACCTGGTATCCGGCCACGTCGACGGCGTCGGCAAGGTGGTCTCGATCGCGCCGGACGGCCGCTCGCAGCGCTGGACCTTCGAGGTACCGGCCAACCTGGCGCGCTACATCGCCGCCAAGGGCTCGATCTGCATCGAGGGCACCAGCCTCACCGTGAACGAGGTCAACGGCCTGCGCTTCGGCGTGAACCTTATCCCCCACACGGTGGAACACACGGTATTCCACGCGCGCCGCCCGGGCGATGCGGTGAACCTGGAGGTGGATGTGGTGGCGCGCTATGTGGAGCGGCTGATCGGCGGGGGCGAAGGGTCGCCGCGGCTGGATGAGGATTTCTTGAAGAAGCACGGCTTCGCGTGAGGCTTTTGAAAGCCCCTCTCCCTCCGGGAGAGGGGTTGGGGTGAGGGTTCGGGCGGAGCGCGGAAGTGATGTGCACCGCTCCGCCCGCACCCTCATCCGGCTGCCGCCACCTTCTCCCGGAGGGAGAAGGATTCCACCTTGCAGGTTGGCGTACTAACGAATTTCACTGAGATCCCCTATGGCTTTCAACACCATCCCCGAAATCCTCGAAGACATCCGCGCCGGCCGCATGGTCGTGATCCTTGACGACGAGGACCGTGAGAACGAAGGCGATCTGATCATGGCTGCGCAGATGGTGCGGCCGGAGGACATCAACTTCATGGTGCGCGAGGCGCGCGGCCTGGTCTGCCTGACGCTGACCGAGCAGCGCACGCGCCAGCTGGGCCTGCGCCCGATGGTCAGCGACAACACCTCGCCGTACCACACCAACTTCACCGTCTCGATCGAGGCGGCCGAAGGCGTCACCACCGGCATCTCCGCGCACGACCGCGCGCGCACCATCCAGGTGGCGGTCAAGTCCGACGCCAGGCCGCAGGATCTCTCGCAGCCCGGCCACATCTTCCCGCTCACCGCGCAGCCGGGCGGCGTGCTGACCCGCGCCGGCCATACCGAAGCCGGCTGCGACCTCGCCGCGCTGGCGGGGCTGGAGCCGTCGGCGGTGCTGATCGAGATCCTGCACGAGGACGGCTCGATGGCGCGCCGGCCGGAGCTGGAGATCTTCGCGCGCAAGCATGGACTGAAGATCGGCAGCATCGCCGACCTGATCCGCTATCGCCTGGAAACCGAGAAGACCGTCGAACGCGTGCACGAAGAACAGGTCGAGACCGAATTCGGTCCGTTCCATCTGGTGGCCTACCGCGATGCGATCCGCCGCGGCCTGCATTTCGCCCTGGTGCGCGGCGCGGTGGACGATGGCGCGCCGGTGCTGACCCGCGTGCACGTGCGCAACACGCTGTCGGACGTGCTGCATCTGCAGCGCGAGGATCTCGGCCTCACGGTGACCTCCGCGCTGCGCCGCATCGCCGACGAAGGCCGCGGCGTGCTGCTGGTGCTGTCCGGCGAGGACACGCCCGAAGCACTGCTGCGCCGCCTCAACCGCCAGCCCGCCGCGCAGGAGCCGGAAGAAGCGCAGCAGCAGGAATGGCGCCAGCTGGGTCTCGGCGCGCAGATGCTGGCGGACCTGGGCGTGCAGCGCCTGCGCGTGCTGGGCACGCCGCGCAAGCTGGTCGGCCTGGGCGGCTTCGGCCTGGAGGTGGTCGAGCACGTGTGATCCGGCCCGCGCCCGTGCGCCGCCACCTGGCGGCCAGGGCGCGCGCGGCATACTGCCCGCTTCGCCAACGACCGCTGACGCCATGACCTCGATCCGCCTGATCGCTCCCTCCGGCTATCCCCACGACCGCGCCGCCATGCAGCGCGCGGTGGCGCGGCTGCAGGCCGCCGGCTGCACGCTGGAAGGCCTGGACGTACTCGAGCGCACCGAGCTGCGCTATGCCGGTTCGGACGAGCAGCGCGTGGCCGATCTCAACGCGCTGGCCAGCGCGGAGCACCTGCCGGACATCGTGCTGGCCATCCGCGGCGGCTATGGCGCCACGCGCCTGCTGGAGCAGCTCGACTACGGCGCGCTGCGCGAGCGCCTGGCCGGCACCGCCACCGTGCTGGTCGGGCACAGCGACTTCACCGCGATCCAGCTGGCCCTGCACGCGCAGAGCGGGCTGGTCACTTTCGGCGGCCCCATGCTCGGCGCCGATTTCGGCGCGCCGGAACTGCATCCGCTGATGTGGGAGCATTTCTGGCGCACCGTGGCCGCGCCGCAGTCCACCGCGATCTGGACCACGCCCACGCCGGGCGAGCTGGACGTGGAAGGTCCGCTGTGGGGCGGCAACCTCGCCGTGCTGTGCAGCCTGCTCGGCACGCCGTATTTCCCGCGGATCGACGGCGGCATCCTGTTCGTCGAGGACGTGGGCGAGCCGCCGTACCGGATCGAGCGGCTGCTGTACCAACTGCACCTGTCCGGCGTGCTGGACCGCCAGCGCGCGCTGGTGCTGGGCCATTTCAGCCATTGCCGGCCGGCCGCCTACGACAACGGCTACGACGTCCCCGCCGCGTTCGAGCAGATCGGCCGGGTGGCGCGGGTGCCGGTGGTGCGCGGGCTGCCGTTCGGCCACGAGACCGACAAGTTCACCCTGCCGTTCGGCGCCGCGGCCCGCCTGCGCGTGGCCGGCGGCGAAGCCGTGCTGTCGTTCGGCGGCTACCCCCACCTGACCGGACCCGAGTCCCGGCCCGATCCGGGCACGCTGCCCCAAATTCCGTAAAATACCTGGCCCACACGGGCCTTACGCCCAGGAAACGCATACCCATGAACATCATCGAAGGCGATTTCTCCACGCCCAAGGGCCGCTTTGCCATCGTCGCCGGCCGCTTCAACGGCTTCGTGGTCGAGGCCCTGGTGGCCGGCGCGCGCGACGCCCTGGTGCGCCACGGCGTGCAGGACGAGGCGATCGACCTGGTCCGCGTGCCGGGCGCCTGGGAGATCGCGCTGGCCGGCCACAAGCTGGCCCATTCCGGCAAGTACGCCGCCGTCATCGCGCTGGGCGCGGTGATCCGCGGTTCCACCCCGCATTTCGACTTCGTCGCCGGCGAATGCGCCAAGGGCCTGGCCGGTGCGGCCTATGGCTCCGGCGTGCCGGTGTCGTTCGGCGTGCTGACCACCGACAGCATCGAGCAGGCGATCGAACGTTCCGGCACCAAGGCCGGCAACAAGGGCGCCGACGCCGCCATCGCCGCGCTGGAGATGGTCAACCTGTACGGGAAGCTGTGATGAGCCCGCGTCCGGACGGCATCGACCTGGCCGCGCGCTCGCGCGCCCGCCGCCGCGCGCTGCAGGCGCTGTACGCCTGGCAGATCGGCGGCAGCGCCATGAAGGCGGTGATCGAACAGTTCCAGCACGAGCAGGACATGGAAGTGGCCGACCTCGATTACTTCGAGGACCTGCTGCACGGCGTGGAGAAGAACCTCGCCGCCATCGACGAAAGCCTCAAGCCCTACGTCGATCGCGAGATCGAGCAGATCGACCCGATCGAGCGCGCCGCGCTGCGCATGGCCGCCTACGAGCTGAAGTACCGACCTGACGTGCCGTACCGCGTGATCATCAACGAGGCGATCGAGGTCACCAAGCGCTTCGGCGCCGACCACGGCCACAGCTACGTCAACGGCGTGCTGGACAAGCTCGCCATGCAGCTGCGCCAGGTGGAGAAACGCGGCTGATGGCCGTCGCGCCGGCCAGCGACGTGCCGGTGCTGGAAACCGCGCGGCTGCGGTTGCGCGGGCACCGTCCGGAAGACCACGCCGCCTGCGCGGCGGTGTGGGGCGATGCCGAAGTCACACGCTTCCTCGGTGGCCGCGCGTTCACCAGCGAAGAAGTCTGGCGCCGGATGCTGTCCTGGCGCGGGCTGTGGAGCATGCTCGGCTACGGCTTCTGGGCCGTGGAGGAGAAGGACGGCGGCCGCTATGTGGGCGATATCGGCTTCGCCGATTTCCGCCGCGAGCTCGATCCTTCGCTGGCCGGAATGCTGGAGTTCGGCTGGATTCTGTCGCCGGCCGTGCATGGCAAGGGCTATGCGAGCGAGGCGGTGGCTGCGGCGACGGCGTGGGCTGCTGAAAAGCTGCCGCAGATGCGCGCGGTGTGCATTATCGCGCCGGAGAATCTGGCGTCGATCCGCGTCGCTGAGCGCGCGGGTTTCCGCGAGTGGCGGCGCAGCGTTTATCACGGCGCGCCGACCATCGTTTTCACAAGGTAGGTTGGGGTGAGCCGCAGGCTCGCCCCAACCTGCGCCGGACTATTTTGCGGGTGCGCAGTCCTTGCGGCCGTTATCGGCAATCCCCGCGATCAACCACTTCCCATTCTGCTTCACCAGATGCGCGATATCCGTGCCGCAGTGATCGACCTTGCCGTCGACCAGGAACTCGTACGGCGCCCAGATCACCGCGATGTTGTCGTCGATCTTCACCAGCGGATCGTGGATGCGTTCTTCCAGCTTCTGCGTGCCGGTGGCGGGGATGTGCTCGATAAACGCGTCGTAATGCAGCTGCTGGGTCTTGTCGGCGCGGGTGAGCGTGATCATGCCGCCGGGCAGCAGGGCGGAGCGCATCATCTCGTGATCGCGCTTGCCGATGCCGTCGAGCAGGGTCTGGAACGGGGTGAGTACTGCCTGCTTCTCCGAAGCATGGTCTTCGGGCGTAGCGGCGTGTAGCGGAGCGATCGCCAGCACGGCGCAGGCGGCGAGCGGCAGCGAAGAACGACGGACGTGCATGGGCGGACCTCCGTGACGGTAGTCCGGCCGATTCTAGCGACGCGCCCGGCAGCCGCCCGCATGACTAAGGGCAGGGTCGGCGCTTGCATGCGCGGGGTGCGGATGGTCTGCTTGCCGCTGTTGCCGGCTGCTGCAGGATCGCCATGGAGTTCCGCCTGATCGACCGCATCCGCGAGCGCACCGCGCAGGGGCGCGACGACGTGCGCTTAGGTATAGGCGACGATGCCGCCCTGCTGGCCGTGCCGGAAGGGCAGGAGCTGGCGGTGGCGATCGACACCATGGTCGAAGGCGTGCACTTCCTGCGCGACACCGCCCCGGCTGACCTGGGCTGGAAGGCGCTGGCGGTGAACCTGTCCGACCTCGCCGCGATGGGCGCCACGCCGGCCTGGGCGCTGCTGGCGCTGACCATGCCGCGCGGCGGCGACGCGCAGGCGCGGCAGCGTTTCGTCGACGAGTTTGCCGAAGGCTTCGCGCGGCTGGCGCAGCCGCATCGGCTGGCGCTGGTCGGCGGCGACACCACCAGCGGTCCGCTCGCCGTCAGCGTGGCGGTGCATGGCTTCGTGCCGCCAGGCAAAGCGCTGCGCCGGGCCGGGGCGAAGCCGGGCGATGTGGTGATGGTCACCGGCACGCTGGGCGATGCGGCGGCGGGATTGCATCTGCTGCAGCACGGCGGCGCGGACGGCATGCTGGCCGACTATCTGGTGGAGCGCCTGCAGCGCCCGACGCCGCGCGTGGCCGCGGGCCTGGCCTTGCGCGAGCGCGCCAGCGCCTGCCTCGACGTGTCGGACGGACTCGTCGCCGATCTCGGCCATATCTGCACGGCCAGCGGCGTCGGCGCGGAGATCGAAAGCGCGCTGCTGCCGCGTTCGTCGGCCTTGCTGGGTCTGTTCGACGATGGCTCGGCGCGCGATTTCGCGTTGGGCGGCGGCGACGACTACGAGCTGTGCTTCACCGTACCCGCCGCGCGCGCCGCGGAAGTACAGGCGGACCTGGCGCGCCTGGGCTGCGGCGCCGCGCGCATCGGCCGCATCGTCGAAGGCGAGGGCGTGCGGGTGCGCGGCGAAGACGGCGCATGGCTGGAGCCGGCGCGCCAGGGCTGGGATCATTTCGCCGCATGAGTGACAAGAAAATCCTTACTCCCGAACAGCGCGGCCGCCTCACGTCATCGCTGGCCGGCTGGATCGCCTGCGGCTTCGGTTCCGGTCTCGCGCCCAAGGCGCAGGGCACCTTCGGTTCGCTCGCGGCGCTGCTGCCATGGCTGCTGCTGCGCCAGCTGCCGCTGCCGTTGTATGCGCTGGCGGCGGTGCTGGCCTTCGCGCTGGGCGTATGGGCCTGCAACGTCGCCGGCCGCGCGCTGGGCGTGGACGATCACCGCAGCCTGGTCTGGGACGAGTTCGTCGGCCAGTGGATCGCGCTGGTGCCGGCGCTGCTGGCGCCGTGGTGGGCGGTGCTGGCCGGCTTCGCGCTCTTTCGCCTGTTCGATGTCGGCAAGCCCTGGCCGATCGGCTGGCTGGACCGGCACCTGAAGGGCGGCCTCGGCGTGATGGTGGACGACGTGGTGGCGGGCGTGTTCGCCGCGGTGGTGCTGGGCGTCGGGCTGGCGTTGCTGCGTTAGCGTTGCCGATCTTCGCCGGGTTGGACGCCTCGCCGGCGAGTTGGCATGCTCGCCGCGATAGCCATCCTGGAAGGAGCTTCCCCATGCAATACCGTCGTCTCGGCAAGAGCGGCCTGCAGCTCTCGGCATTGTCCTTCGGCGCCTGGGTCACGTTCGGCCAGCAGGTGGGTCGTTCGCTGGCGCGCGACATGCTGGCCATGGCGCACGACCATGGCGTGAATTACTTCGACAACGCCGAGGTGTACAACCACGGCGTGGCGGAGACGCTGATGGGCGACGTGCTGGCCGACCTGCGTTTCCCGCGCGACAGCTACTGCGTGTCGAGCAAGGTGTTCTTCGGCGCGCGGCCGAATCCGCTGCCGACCCAGCGCGGCCTGTCCCGCAAGCATGTGCTCGAGGCCTGCCACCAGGCGCTGCAGCGCCTGCGCGTGGATCACCTGGACCTGTATTTCTGCCATCGCCCCGATCCGGATACGCCGGTGGAGGAGACCGTCGCGGCGATGGATCTGCTGGTGCGCCAGGGCAAGGTGCTGTACTGGGGTACCAGCGAATGGCCGGCCGGACTGATCGGCGAGGCGCATCGCGTGGCGCGCGAGAACCATCTGTATGCGCCCAGCATGGAACAGCCCGAATACAACCTGCTGCATCGTGAGCGGGTCGAGCAGGAATACGCGCCGCTGTACCGCGACTACGGCATGGGCACCACGATCTGGTCGCCGCTGGCTTCGGGCCTGCTTACCGGCAAGTACAACGACGGCGTGCCGAACGACGCGCGCCTGGCCCAGCCCGGCTACGAATGGCTGCGCCAGGCGGTGCTGGAGCAGGGCGGCGAACGCATCGCCAAGGTACGGCGGCTGGCGCCGATCGCGGCCGAGCTCGGCGTGAGCCAGGCGCAGCTGGCGATCGCCTGGTGCCTGGTCAACCCGCATGTGTCCACGGTGATGCTGGGCGCCAGTCGCCTGGAGCAGCTGGAACACAACCTCGACGTGCTGCGCCTGCTGCCCCGCTTGACGCCGGACGTGCTGGCGCGGGTGGAGCAGGCCGTCGCCTGACCGTTCGACGGCGCCGGGGCAGGGCGCGGCGTTCTGCCCCGGCATGTTCACGATCTGGCCGTTGACAGGTAAATGAGAACGATTATCATCAACTCCGCCTCTGACCACAGCGGAGCCTGCTCATGTCCAACCCTGCCGTCCTTTCCACCCCGGCCGACCTGCTGTCGCGACCCCTCGGCCTGCTGCGCCTGAAAGCCCAGGCCGCCGACGAGCCCGGTGCGCGCCGCATCTCCAGCCAGTCCCTGCTCGCCGGCGAGCGCGAACTGGTGATCACCCACCAGGGCAGCGAGTACCACCTGCGGCTGACCCGCAACGACAAGCTGATCCTGACCAAGTAAGTCCGTCGTCGTCCGGCCCCGCGCCGGCATCGTTCTCAATCCAGGCCTATCGCCAGCACCGCGCTGCCCTCCCGCATCGCGCCAGCCGGGTCTCCTCCGCCAAGGAGCGCGCCATGTTCGGCTGGCTGGCCCATACCCTCGCCGCGGTCTGTCCGCATTCCCGTGCACCCTCCTGCGAGCCGCGCTGGCTGCGCGTGGCGCCGTCCGCGCTCGCCGCGCGGCTGCCATTGCTCGGCACGGTGCTGTACCTGCCGATGCGCGGCGAAGCCTCGCCGGAGCATCCCGCGCGCGGCTGGCTCGCCGAAAGCGAGGACCTGGCGCCGCTGCTGCACACCGAATGGCTGCTGGCGTCCTGCCTGATCGGCGCGGACGGCCCGCGCGAATGGCTGGAATGCGTGGACGCGAGCGGCCGCCTGCGCGCGCGGCTGCATCTGCTGCCGGACACCGACTACCTGGCCTGGGACGTGCTGCTCAGCGCCGGCACCCTTGCCGGCGCGCCCGCCTTCCGCCGCGTGCAGCGGCCGTTCCGCGCCGCCGACGCGCGCCTGCTGCATTTCACCCAGCGGCGCCTGGGCAATATGGACGTGCTCGGCGGCAGGGACGCCGCACATCTTTCGGTGCTGGGAGAAGGCATCGCGCGCGAAGTGGTGCGCGCCGAGGCGTTGGAGATCGGCCGCCTCGCGTAAGCGTGTCCGGACACTTGTCCGCCTGTCCGTCGGTCTGTCCGCGGACAGCGCGCCCCTCCCGGGTGCCCACGCCAACTCGCTGAAAAACAAGCCGAATCGATCGTCCTGGCGGTTGGCACAGCGCTTGCTGATACCGGTCCAGGGGCCACACATGTCCGTGGCCAGGGACCGATCATGATTCGCGATACTTCTGCTCAAGACCGCCTGGTCGAGGTCAAGCCCAGCCGCAAGCGCAAGCTCATCTTCATTGGAGCCGGCGTTGCCGCGGTGGCCGTGCTGGCGCTCGTGCTGCCGCAGGCCAGCCGCCTGTTCTCCGCCGATGCCTCGGTCAGCGGCTCGCGTCTTGCCTTCGGCACGGTCGAGCGCGGCCTGTTCGTGCGCGACATCGCCGCCGAGGGCAAGGTGGTCGCGGCGGTCAGCCCGACCCTGTACGCCACCTACGGCGGCGCGGTCACGCTGAAGGTGCACGCCGGCGACGTGGTCAAGAAGGGCCAGGTGCTGGCCAGCATCGACAGCCCCGAGCTGATGAACAAGCTGGCGCAGGAGCAGAGCGCCGCCGACGCGATGGAAGTCGACTACCTGCGCTCGCAGATCGACGCCAAGAAGAAGCGCGGCGAACTGCAGAAGTCCTACGACAACGCGCAGATCGACCAGACCAGCGCGCAGCGCGACCTGCAGCGCTACCAGAAGGCCTTCGGCCAGGGCGCCGTGCCCAGCATGAACGTGGACAAGGCCAAGGACGACGTCGAGAAGGCGCGCATCACCCTGGAGCATGCCAAGGCCGATCTCTCCAACGACGGCGCCAGCCTCGACTTCGACATCAAGTCGAAGAAGCTCGCCCACGACCGCCAGGTGCTGCTGGTAAAGGACCTGCAGCGACAGGTCGACGAACTCGACGTGAAGTCGCCGGTGGACGGCCAGGTCGGCCAGCTGTTCATCGCCGAACGCGCCACCGTGGCCAAGGATGCACAGCTGCTCAGCGTGATCGACCTGAGCAAGCTCGAAGTGGAAATGAAGGTGCCGGAAAGCTTCGCCCGCGACCTGGGCATCGGCATGGGCGGCGAGATCAGCGGCAACGGCAATACCTGGAAGGGCCTGGTCAGCGCCATCTCGCCCGAAGTGGTGAACGGCGAAGTGGCCGCCCGCCTGCGCTTCGAGGGCGACACGCCCAAGCAGCTGCGCCAGAACCAGCGCCTGTCCGTGCGCATCCTGCTGGACCGTCGCGACAACGTGCTGGCCGTGCAGCGCGGTTCCTTCGTCGACGAATCCGGCGGCGCCTACGCCTACATCGTGCGCGACGGCATCGCCGAGAAGCACCCGATCCGCGTCGGCGCCAGCAGCATCGACAAGGTGGAGATCCTGGACGGCCTGAAGGAAGGCGACCGCATCGTGATCTCCGGCACCGACAGCTTCAAGAATGCGGCGCGCGTCGCCATCAGCCGCTGACCTACCACCACTGCACCCTTACCGAAGGACGACACAACCATGCTCAAGATGACCCACCTGTCCAAGGTCTACCGCACCGAAGTGGTGGAGACCTACGCGCTGCGCGATTTCAACATCGACGTGAAGGAAGGCGAGTTCGTCGCCGTGACCGGCCCGTCCGGCTCCGGCAAGACCACCTTCCTCACCATCGCGGGCCTGCTGGAAACCTTCACCGGCGGCGAATACCACCTGGACGGCGTGGAGGTGAGCAACCTCAACGACAACGCCCGCTCCAAGATCCGCAACGAGAAGATCGGCTTCATCTTCCAGGCCTTCAACCTGATCCCCGATCTCAACGTGTACGACAACGTCGAAGTGCCGCTGCGCTATCGCGGCATGAAGGCGCTGGAGCGCAAGCAGCGCATCATGGACGCGCTGGAGCGCGTGGGCCTGGCCTCGCGCGCCAAGCACTACCCGGCGGAACTGTCCGGCGGCCAGCAGCAGCGCGTGGCGATCGCCCGCGCACTGGCCGGCTCGCCGCGCCTGCTGCTCGCCGACGAACCGACCGGCAACCTGGACACCCAGATGGCCCGCGGCGTGATGGAGCTGCTGGAGGAGATCCACCGCGAGGGCGCCACCATCGTGATGGTCACCCACGATCCGGAACTGGCCACGCGCGCGCAGCGCAACGTGCACGTCATCGACGGCCAGGTGGTCGACCTGGCGGAAGACCCGCGCTTTCACCAGCAGCAGGCGCGCGCCGGCGCGCCTGCATAAAGCTTTAAAGCCCCTCTCCCACCGGGAGAGGGGTTGGGGTGAGGGTACGGGCGGAGTGGAGCGTTGCGCTTCACCCGAACCCTCATCCGGCTGCCGCCACCTTCTCCCCGTACACAAAATTTGTGAACGGGGAGAAGGATTCGGAATTGGGAACTGATCTACTCATCGGACGCCTCCATGTTCGCCTACTACTTCCAGCTCGGCCTGCGCAGTCTCCGCAAGAATCCGTTGCTCACCGCCTTGATGGTGATGGCGATCGGCTTCGGCGTGGCGGCGTCGATGACTACCTATTCGGTGTTCCGCGCCACCTCCAACAACCCGATCCCGCAGAAGTCCTCGCAGCTGTTCGTGCCGCAGATCGACAACTGGGGCCCGGAAGACGCGCAGCAGAACCAGGGTGAGCCGCCGCGCGCGATGAGCTACACCGACGCGATCGGCCTGATGCGCGACCACAAGGCGAAGCGCCAGACCGCGCTGTATCCGGCCGGCCTGTCCATCGTGCCGGCGGACGCCAGCCAGCTGCCGTTCCGCGAGAACACCTACGGCGTGTACGCCGATGCGTTCCCGATGTTCGACATCCCGTTCAAGTACGGCCGCGGCTGGACCCAGGCGGACGACGACGCGCACGCCCAGGTCGCCGTGATCGGCCAGCAGCTCAACGAGAAGCTGTTCCGCGGCGAGAACAGCGTCGGCCGCGAGATCAACCTGGACGGCCGCAGCTACCGCATCGTCGGCGTGATGGACCACTGGGACCCGCAGCCGCTGTTCTTCGACGCGGTGAATACCGGCGGTTTCGACGATCCGACCCAGCTGTTCGTGCCGTTCACCCGCATGATCGAGCTGAAGGTGTCGACCAACGGCAACAACAACTGCAACAAGGATCCCGGCACCGGCTGGGACAACTGGCTGCATTCGGAATGCGTGTGGCTGGGCTTCTGGGCCGAGCTGCCGAGCAAGGCCGAAGCCGACGCCTACCGCAGCTATCTCAACGGCTATGCGGCCGAACAACAGCGCGCCGGCCGCTTCAAGTGGGCGCCGAATACCCGCCTGCGCAATGTGGTCGAGTGGCTGGACTACCAGAAGGTGGTGCCGCCGGAGGCGAAGATCTCGCTGCTGGTCGCACTGGGCTTCCTGGTGATCTGCCTGGTCAACACCATCGGCCTGCTGCTGGCCAAGTTCATGCGCCGCTCCTCCGAGATCGGCGTGCGCCGCGCCCTGGGCGCCTCGCGCAGGGAGATCTACACGCAGTTCCTGATCGAGGCGAGCGCGGTCGGCCTGGCCGGCGGCCTGCTCGGCCTGCTGCTGACCGGCGTGGGCGTATACGGCATCTCGCTGATCTTCGATCCGCAGGTGGCGCGCCTGGCCAAGCTCGACGTTCCGCTGGTGCTGCTGACCTTGCTGGTGGCGATCCTGGCCACGGTGATCGCGGCGTTCTACCCGACCTGGCGCGCCGCTCAGGTGCAGCCGGCCTGGCAGCTCAAGTCCAATTAACCCGAGGCGACGACCATGCTGCAGATCAAGCCCATTCTCGCCGCCCTCAAGCGCCACAAGGCCGGCACTATCCTGATCGCGATGCAGATCGCGCTGACCCTGGCGATCGTGTGCAACGCGCTGTTCATCATCCAGCAGCGCGTGGACCGCCTGTCGCGGCCCACCGGCATGGACGAGAACAACGTGCTGGCGATCCAGAACCGCTGGGTCTCGGTGGACGGCAAGGACACCGCCCCGCTGATCAAGGCCGACGTGCAGGCGCTGCGCCAGACACCCGGCGTGCAGGACGCCTTCGCCACCAACTCGTTCCCGCTGCGCGGCGGCGGCTGGTCGACCGGCGTCAACCTGGTGCCGAAGAACGAAGGCAAGTCGACCGCGCAGACCACGCTGTACTTCGTCGACGACCATGCGCTGGCCGTATACGGCGCCCAGCTCATCGCCGGCCGCAACTTCACCGCGGACGAGGTGATCACCGCCGACCCGAAGGACATCAAGTCCACCGCGCAGGTGATCGTCACCAAGGCGCTGGCCGACAAGCTGTATCCGAAGGGCGACGCGCTGGGCAAGCAGCTGTACCTGGGCGGCAAGGACATCCCGCCGAGCACTATCATCGGCATCGTCGCGCGGCTGCAGGTGCCGTGGAACGGCACCTGGTCGGACAACTTCAACGACAACGCCATGCTGTTGCCGGTGCAGCTGACCAGCAACTACACGATCTACCTGATCCGCGCCAAACCGGGCCAGCTGGCCGACGTGGTCAATAGCGCGCCGGCGGCTCTGCTCAAGACCAGCCGCATGCGCGTGATCTCCGGCGACCGCGCGGTGCGCACCTATGAGCAAGTGCGCGGCGACGCCTACAAGAACGACCGCGGCATGGCCATCCTGATGGGCGTGATCTGCGTGATCCTGCTGGCCATTACCGCTGCCGGCATCGTCGGCCTGACCAGCTTCTGGGTCGGCCAGCGCCGCAAGCAGATCGGCGTGCGCCGCGCGCTGGGCGCGACCAAGCGCGACATCCTCAGCTATTTCCTTACCGAGAACCTGATGATCGGCGTGGCCGGCGTGGTGATCGGCGTGGGCCTGGCGATCGGCATGAACCTGTGGATGGTCTCGCAGTTCGAGATGGCCCGCCTGTCGATCGTCTACGTGGTGGTCGGCGTGGTGGCGCTGCTCCTGCTCGGCCAGGCGGCGGTGCTGGCGCCGGCCATGCGCGCGGCGAAAGTGCCTCCGGTGGAAGCCACGCGCTCGGTGTGAGCGTGCGGCGATCCCCTTCCAACCAGAGAGAATCATGAGCGGAATGTTTGTCCACAACCTGCGGCTCGGCGCGCGCAGCCTGCGCAAGAACCCGGTGCTGACCGCGCTGATGGTGATGGCGATCGGCTTCGGCGTGGCGGCGTCGATGATTACCTACGCGGTGTTCCGCGCGGTGTCGGGCGATCCGATCCCGCAGAAGTCCTCGCAGCTGTTCGTGCCGCAGATCGACAACCGCGGGCCGCAGTACAACAACGGCGGCGAGCCGCCGGACGCGCTGAACTACACCGACGCCGTCGCCTTGATGAAGGCGCACCAGGCCAGGCGCCAGACCGTGCTGTTCGCGGTGCGCCTGTCGGTGCTGCCGGAGGACGCGCGGAAGGCGCCATTCAAGGTGCCGGGCTATGCGGCGACCGGCGATTTCTTCCCGATGTTCGACGTGCCGTTCCAGTACGGTTCCGGCTGGAGCGCCGCGGACGACGACGCGCACGCCCCGGTCATCGTGATCAGCCGCAGCCTCAACCAGAAACTGTTCGGCGGCGCCAACAGCGTGGGCAAGGAGATCGTGCTGGACGACCAGCAGTACCGCGTCGTCGGCGTCACCGAGACCTGGGATCCGAAGCCGCGCTTCTTCGACATGTTCAGCGGCCACGCCTACTCCGAGCCCTCGCAGGTCTACATCCCGTTCAACCGCGCGATGGATCTGAAGATCGAGACGGCGGGCAACAACAACTGCGGCGGTGGCGGCAAGCGCGGCGACGACCGCGAAAGCTGGCTGCGCGGCCAGTGCGTGTGGATCAGTCCCTGGGTCGAGCTGAGCAGCGCGACCGAGGTGGAGCGCTACCGGCAGTTCCTGGCCTCCTATGCGGATGACCAGCGCCGCGCCGGCCGCTTCAACTGGGCGCCGAACGTCCGTCTGCGCGATGTGCCCGGCTGGCTCGAATACAAGCACGCGGTGCCGCCGGAAAGCCGCATCGCGCTGGTGGTGGCGGTGGGCTTCTTCGTGATCTGCCTGGTCAACACCATCGGCCTGCTGCTGGCGAAGTTCATGCGCCGCGCATCGGAGATCGGCGTGCGCCGCGCGCTGGGCGCATCGCGCGCGGACATCTACCGCCAGTTCCTCGCCGAGGCGGGCATGGTCGGCCTGGCCGGCGGCCTGCTGGGCGTGGTGCTGACCGGCGTCGGCATGCTCGGCGTGGGCCTGGTGTTCGAGCCGGAGATCGCGCACCTGGCACGGCTGGACCTGTCGCTGGTGTCGCTGGCCCTGCTGGTGGCGATCGCCGCGACGGTGCTGGCGGCGTTCTATCCGACCTGGCGGGCGGCGCAGGTGCAGCCCGCCTGGCAGCTCAAGTCCAACTGAGGCGAGGAGATCAAGGCCATGGAAATCAAGCCCATTCTCGCCGCGCTGCGCCAGCACAAGGCCGGCACCATCCTGATCGCCATGCAGATCGCGCTGACCCTGGCGATCGTATGCAACGCCCTGTTCATCATCCAACAGCGCGTGGCGCATCTGTCGGAGCCCACCGGCATCGACGAGCCGAACATCTTCGTGATCCAGAACGAATGGATCGGCCAGACCAGCAGCGCCCAGGCGGATGCGAAGCTGCGCAGCGACCTGGACGTGCTGCGTCGCGTGCCCGGCGTGAAAGATGTCACCACCAGCAACTCGTATCCGCTGCGCGGCGGCGGCTGGGACGATGGCGTGCGGCTGAGCGCCGAACAGATCGAGGACAGCTCCGACGCGACGATCTATTTCGCCGACGAGCACTTCCTCGACACGCTGGACCTGAAGCTGGTCGGCGGCCGCAATTTCCGCGCCGACGAGATCCAGCCCATGAGCATGCGCGACCGCCTGGCGCCGCCGGTGATCATGGTCACGCGGGCGCTGGCCGAGAAACTGTTTCCCGGCGGCAGCGCCCTGGGCAAAACGGTGTACCTGGTCGGCGGCCCGGCCACCATCGTCGGCGTGGTGGACCTGCTGCAGGCGCAGAGCGTCGCGCGCTGGGCGTCGAACTTCGCGTATCGATCGGTGATCGTGCCGCGCCGCATGGCGATCGCGGAAGGCGCCTTCTACATCGTGCGCACCCAGCCCGGCCAGCTGGAGCCGGCCATGATCGCCGCGCGCAAGGCGTTGTTCGCGGACAACCCGCGACGGGTGTGGGACGACAAGGAGGGCATCCTCAGCTTCGCCGAGGTGCGCTCGATGGCCTACGAAAGCGACCGCGGCATGGCCGTGCTGATGGGCGTCATCAGCCTGGTGCTGCTGGCGATCACCGCCGCGGGCATCGTCGGCCTGACCAGCTTCTGGGTGGGCCAGCGGCGCCGGCAGATCGGCGTGCGCCGCGCGCTGGGCGCCACGCGCGGCGACATCCTCAGCTATTTCATGACCGAGAACCTGTTGATCAGCGTGGGCGGCGCCGTCGCCGGCGCGGTGCTGGCGATCGCCATGAATCTCTGGCTGGTCACGCGCTTCGAGATGCACCGGCTGTCGCTGTTCTACGTGCTGGCGGGCGTGCTGATGCTGTTGCTGCTGGGTCAAGGGGCGGTGCTGGCGCCAGCGATCCGCGCGTCGAAGGTATCGCCGGTGGAGGCGACGCGCTCGGTGTGACCGCGCGCATCGCTCATCAGGGACAAAAGAGGGGAGAGGGCATGTTCACGTATTACCTGGAGCTCGCGCTGCGCAGCCTCCGGCGCAACAAGGTGCTCACCGGACTGATGGTGGTGGCCATCGCGCTGGGCATCGGCGCCTGCATGACCACGCTGACCGTGCTGCACGTGCTGTCGGGCGACCCGATCCCGGCCAAGAGCGCGCGGCTGTTCTATCCGCAGCTCGACCCGCAGGACATGGACGGCTACCGGGAGGGCGAGGAGCCGCCGGAGCAGGTGACCTGGATCGACGGCCAGAACCTGCTCAAGGCCAGGCGCGCCCAGCGCCAGGCGCTGATGACCGGCGGCGCGGTGCCGGTGCAGCCGGCGCAGGCCGACGTCGAGCCGTTCTTCAGTGACGCGCGCTACACCACCGCGGATTTCTTCCCGATGTTCGAGGTGCCGTTCCTGTACGGCCAGGGCTGGAGCGGCGGCGACGACGACGCCAAGGCACGCGTGGCGGTGATCACGCGCAAGCTCAACGACAAGCTGTTCGGCGGCAAGGACAGCCGCGGCCAGATCGTGCGGCTGAAGGACACCGCCTTCCGCGTGGTCGGTGTACTCGATGACTGGCGGCCGAATCCGCATTTCTACGATCTCAACATGGGCAACTACTCCGAGTCGGAGGAAGTGTTCTTGCCGCTCTCCACCTCGCGCGACCTGGTCCTGCCACGCAACGGCAGCACCAACTGCTGGGGCAGGGGCGGCGGCAACGACGGCGATCAGGTGGAGAACGCCACCTGCGTGTGGATGCAGTTCTGGGTGGAGCTGGCGAGCCCGGCGGACGCCGCGGCGTACAAGACGTTCCTGGAGAACTACTCGCGCGAGCAGAAGGCGCTGGGTCGCTTCGAGCGCCCGGTGAACGTGCGCCTGCGCAACGTGATGCAATGGCTGGACCAGGAAAAAGTGGTGCCCAGCGACGTGCGCCTGCAGAGCTGGCTGGCGATCGGCTTCCTGATCGTATGCCTGGTCAACACCGTCGGCCTGATGCTGGCCAAGTTCCTGCGCCGCGCCGGCGAGCTCGGCGTGCGCCGCGCGCTGGGCGCGTCCAAGCGCGAGATCTTCAAGCAGCTGCTGATCGAGGCCGGCGTGGTCGGCCTGGCCGGCGGGGTATGCGGCCTGCTGCTGGCCTTCATCGGCCTGTGGCTGGTGCGCCAGCAACCGGCGGACTACGCCTCGCTGGCGCGGCTGGACCTGGTCATGCTCGGCGCCACCTTCGCGCTCGCGGTCGGCTCCAGCATCGCGGCAGGCCTGCTGCCCGCCTGGCGCGCCTGCCAGGTCGCGCCCGCGCTGCAACTGAAGAGCCAATAAGGGAGACACCATGGCCATCCGTCCCATTCTGTCCACCCTGCGCCGCCACAAGACCACGGCCTTGCTGGTGGTGCTGGAGATCGCGCTGACCTGCGCCATCGTGTGCAACGCGGTGTTTCTGGTCACCCAGCGCATCGACCGCATCCACATGCCCAGCGGCGTGGCCGAGCACGAGCTGATCCAGATCGGCCTGGCCGACATCGGCAAGACGCCCGACGAGCATGCCCGCACGCTGACCGACCTGGCCGCACTGCGCGCCATCCCTGGCGTGACGGAAGTGGCCTCGGTGAACCAGATACCTTTCGGCCGTTCGTCGAACAATAGCGGCATCAAGCTCGATCCCAAGCAGAACAAGCCCACCGTCAACGCCACCAACTATTACGGCGAGAACATCGGCCAGACCCTGGGCGTGCAGCTGGTCGCCGGGCGCCTGCTGCAGCCGGAGGACCATGTCAGCCTCAAGGAGGCGGGCCAGGCCTTCAAGGAAGGCAAGACCGAGGGATTGCCGCGCATCGTGGTGATCACCCAGCCGATGGCGGAGCGCCTGTTCCCGGGCCAGTCGGCGCTGGGCAAGACGATCTGGCTGGGTTCGGAAGTGCCGTTGCAGGTGGTCGGCGTGGTGAAGAACCTGGTACGCCCGTCGATCTGGAACGACGCCGAGGCGCAGTACAGCATGATGCTGCCGATGCGGGTGGAGGATAACCAGTACCTGATCCGCACCGCGCCGGGCCAGCGCGAGCGCGTGCTGGCCGCCGCGATCGAGGTGCTGAAGAAGAACAACCCGCATCGCATCTTCTGGCAGAAGCGCACCTGGGACGAGGTGCGCCAGAAGTTCTTCGACAGCGACCGCTCCATGACCGGCCTGCTGATCGGCGTGTGCGTGGCGCTGCTGGTGGTCACCGCGCTGGGCATCGTCGGCCTGGGCAGTTTCTGGGTGGCGCAGCGGCGCCGGCAGATCGGTGTGCGCCGCGCGCTGGGCGCCACCCGCGGGCACATCCTGCGCTACTTCCAGACCGAGAATTTCCTGCTCGCCACCATCGGCATCGCGATCGGCATGGTGCTGGCCTACGGCATCAACCTGTTCCTGATGGTGCATTACGAATTGCCGCGCCTGCCGGCGATCTATTTTCCGGTCGGCGCGCTGGCGCTGTGGCTGATCGGTCAGGCCGCGGTGCTGGGGCCGGCGATGCGCGCGGCGGCGGTGCCGCCGGTGGTGGCGACGCGCTCGGTGTAAGCGTTTTTCAGGAGAAAACGGATGTTCGGCTACTACCTCGATCTCGCCCTGCGCAGCCTCAGGCGCAACATGGTGCTGACGGCGCTGATGGTGCTGGCCATCGCCGTGGGCATCGGCGCCAGCATGACCACGCTGACGGTGATGCACCTGCTGTCGGGCGACCCGCTGCCGGGGCGCAGCGACAAGCTGTTCTACGCACAGGTGGACGACAACCTCTCCGCCGGCGACTACAAGGAGCCGCTGGACAAGCAGGGCTATCAGTCCACCATCGACCTGTGGAACGCCCGCCAGGCCGATCGCCAGGCGATCGTGGTGGAAAGCCCGGTGAAGCTGCGCGCACCGCAGACCACGCTGCCGCCGCTGATGCTGTCGATGCTGTCCACCACGGCGGATTTCTTCCCGATGTTCGACGTGCCGTTCCGCTATGGCGCTCCCTGGCGCGCCGAGGACGACGCGTCGCGCGCACGCGTCGCGGTGATTTCGTCCGACCTCAACGACAAGCTGTTCGGCGGCGCCGACAGCGTCGGCCGCACGCTGCGCTTGCGCGATACCGACGTGCGCATCGTCGGCGTGCTGGGGCGCTGGCGGCCGTCGCCGCAGTTCTACACCGTGGCCGGTGGCCGCTTCGCGGCCGGCAAGACCGCCGACTTCTACAGCAAGCCGCAGGACATCTTCACGCCGTTCTCCAGCGCGCTGGAATTCAACGACGGCAACTTCTACCAATACACCTGCTCGCAGCCGCCGGCGACGCCAGGCCATCTGCAGAACGCGCCGTGCGCGTGGCTGGGCCTGTGGGTGCAGTTGAACAGCCCGGACAGGGCCGCGGCATACAAGCGCTTTCTGGATGGCTACGCGGCGCAGCAGCAGGGGCGCATCCTGCGCCCGCAGAACACGCGGCTGCGCAGCCTGATGGAGTGGCTGGATTTCCAGGGCGTGGTGCCCAGCGACGTACGCCTGCAGACCTGGCTGGCGTTCGGCTTCCTGGCGATCTGCCTGTTCAACACGATCGGCCTGCTGCTGGCGAAGTTCCTGCGGCGCGGCGGCGAGATCGGCGTGCGCCGCGCGCTCGGCGCCAGCCGCGGCGCGATCTTCTGCCAGTGCCTGGTCGAAGCCGGGATGATCGGCCTGGTCGGCGGCCTCGGCGGCCTGCTGCTGACCCTGCTGGGGCTGGGCCTGGTGCGGAGGCAGCCGGTCGCATTCGCCGACATGGTGCACCTGGATGCGCGCATGTTCGCCTTGACCTTCGTGCTGGCGATCGTGACCAGCCTGCTGGCCGGTTTCCTGCCGGCGCTGCGGGCGAGCCGGGTGGCACCCGGCCTCCAATTGAAGACGCTCTGAGGTGTGCATGGAAATCCAACCCATCCTGGCGGCGCTGCGCAAACATCGTCTGGCCACCTTGCTGATCGCACTGGAGATCGCGCTGGCCTGCGCGGTGCTGTGCAACGCCTGCTTCCTGATCGCCAACCGCCTGCAGGCCATGCAGGTGCGCAGCGGCGTGGACGAGGCCGCGCTGGCGACCTTGCAGATCAGCGGCTTCGAGAACAGCCAGGCCAACGACATCAACGCGCGCATCCTCGCCGGCCTGCGCGCCATTTCCGGCGTGCAGTCGGCCAGCGTGCTCAACTCGATTCCCTTCGGCGAGCACCGCGGCCGCGTAGGCATCATGACCGACGCCGAAGGCAAGCATTTCGGCGGCGTGGTCGAGCTCTATATGGGCGGGCCGGGCAGCCTGGAAGCGCTGGGGCTGCACGTGGTGGCGGGGCGGCCCCTGCAAGCGGACGATTACCAGCCGTTCGAGGGTGTGTTCCCCACCTCCGCCTCGGTGCTGATGGCGCGGGAGCTCTCCGATCACCTGTGGCCGGGCGCCGATCCGTTGGGCAAGACCTTCTGGGTGGACAAGTGGTCGTACCGGGTGGTCGGCATTGTCGATTACCTGGTCACGCCCTACCCAAGCTATGCCGGGCGCAGCGCGCCGGGCTGGTCGGCGTTCGTGCCGGCGCAGCCTGGGCCGATGATGGCCGGCAGCTACCTGATCAAGGCCGCGCCGGCGGATATCGGCCGCGTACTGCGCGATGCGCGCGAGATGGTGGCCAAGGTCGCGCCCGACGCGGTGCTCGACCAGGAAGGCTCGCAGACCATCAGCGACCTGCGCAATCAGTTCTTCCAGCAGGATCGCATCATGGCCTTCATGCTGGTCGGCGTGATCGTCGCCCTGCTGCTGGTCACCGCGCTGGGCATCGTGGGCCTGGCCAGCTTCTGGGTGCAGCAGCGGCGCAAGCAGATCGGCATCCGCCGCGCCATCGGCGCAACGCGCGGCGACATCCTGCGCTACTTCCAGACCGAGAACTTCCTGATCGTCAGCGGCGGCATCGCGCTGGGCATGGTGATGGCCTTCGCGCTCAATCTGGCCCTGATGAAGTTCTACGAGCTGCCGCACCTGCCGCTGTACTACCTGCCGGTAGGCGCCATCGCGCTGTGGGCGCTCGGCCAGCTGGCCGTGCTGGGCCCTGCGCTGCGCGCCGCGGCGGTGCCGCCGGTGGTGGCGACGCGCTCCGGCTGAGGCGAAAAGCAAAGAGCCTGCGCAAGGCAGGCTCTTTGCTGCGATCGCGCAGCCGGTGTTGCGCCGCGCGCGCGACGAGCTGGTTGGGCGACAATCAATGGCCGGCCGGCTGCGCAGGTAACTCGGTGGTGTAGGAATACCCGAGACCTTCGAAACAAGCCTCGGCATCGGCCAGAAATTTTCCGAACGCCGCGCTGCTCAGTTCGTCGTGGGGAATCCAGGCTACTTTCTCGACAGCGCGAAGCGTATACGAGATATCGTTCGACTCATGGCGAAACTCGGCGTTGTAATCGAACCAGCGGGAACTTACATGGCAGGCCTTCAGCGGCTGCCGCAGCTTGATGCCGCTGACCTTGCCGGACAACTGGCGGCTCGTGGGAATGCCGGTGTTGTAGTCGCCTATGCCGCCGGTTTTTCGATAGTTCTTGAGTGCATTCAGGGCGGGCAGGAGGAAGCTCCCGAGCTCACCTTTGTAATATCCCTCATACTTAGGGGCAGCGGGCAGGTCTGAGGTACGGACTTGCAACAGATATGGCGGCTTCATCTGCTCCATGGCAAGCCGGCTCACGCTGCATTTTTGATCGTCCTCGCAGATGAGGCGATCGGCAGCATTCCTGCCGTTGCTGTGCTCGTATCTCATGAGTCCCAGTAGTTTTTCGCCGTCGAGCCATGTGCTGGCGTCCATTTCCGAAGTTCCATCGAAGTTGAATCGCGTGGTCTGCGAAATGTTTTGCGCCATCGCGGTTTCCGCCGGAGGAATGGTGTCCAGCCTCGGTTTCCCGTCATTGCCGGCCACGATTGCCCAGCGATCCTGCAGGTCCGCGGGCGTATATCCAGGCAGCAAAACCGGGCTCGTCGCGTCGATCCACCAGACCTTGCCCTCGACGACTGCGCGCACGATCGCGTGATTCGGTGCGCGCAGGCTCGGTATGAGCAGCTTGGGGGCATAGTCGCCGCGCACGACAAAGGCTGGTTCGGCGTCCATGCCAAGACGGCGGATCATCGCCGTGAGCAGCATGGTCAGGTCCTTGCAGTCGCCGTAGCCGTTCTGCTCGACCTGGGCGAGATCCAGGGGGATGAATTCACGGCTGTCCAGGCGATAGTCGGCCAGGTAGCGATAATGCTCTCCTACGAACCTGACCAGCGATTTGACCTGTTCGTCGCGCGGCTTGCCCTTCAGCTTCTCGACCTCCATGCGCGCCCGGGGAGGCAATGGCGAAGACAGAATCTTGTTATAGATGCCGACGAGCTTCCCGTAGTGGTCTTCCACCTTGTCGCTGGCGTACAGCTCGATGCGCGGAATCTTGCGGACCGTGAAGCCGTCTTCATTCACGACATTGAAGTAATAGGGCTTGATGAGATCGATGGTGATTTTTTTCCCATCTTCCGATGTCTTCACGGCGAATGCATCCAGGTTTTCGCCGCGCCATTCGATCGGTCTGTCCGCAGCATATTCGATATGAAGACTGTCATAGCGCTGCGGCGCGGGCTCGAAACTCATCGACTCATGAAATTCGGCGACGCCTTTCAAGGCCTTGATATGTTCCTTGGTGCTGTATTCGATGCCTCCACCCACCTCCAGCCCCTGGAACAGCAATGTAGTGGTCGTGCCGTTGTCAATCCCTTGATCGGTACCCGAGCCGGCCCTCCGGACGATCTGGCTTTCCGGTAGCCGAACGCGTGTGCCATCACGTTTGATGACGTGGGCCGCCGTGACGGACATCGTCTCGTTGGCAGATGAGGGAAGGCTGAGCTGGGAGAGCCGGTCCCTGCCGGCGGGTGTCAGGATGTCTTGGCGTGCTGTACCGATGCAGTCTTTGCTCAGGTCGGCGTTGACCCGGCAGGAGGCCTGAAATTTGAGCGCCATCAGCGCGTCATTCGCAGACTCCAATGATGCAAAGCAGGGCGATGCGACCAGGCATGCCGCGACGCAGGCCGTGCGCTTGGCTATGAGGATGGCTGTATATCCGGACATCGGCGAATCCTTGGTTTCCCGGCGCTCAAAGAGGGCGGCCGGAGGTTTGGTTTATCGGCGGTCGATGAGGTCTGAACGCTGCGTCGGCTCGCAGGAGGCGACCGCCGACGATATGGATCATGGCCGTGGCAGTGAACTCGAATTTTCCGGGCGCGGCGTCGCGATCGTGGCGTGGCGCCGTCAGCGATGGCTGCAAAGCGAGGCTCAAGCCAGCTACAGTGCGCGGATCGCTTTAGTACCCGGAGGTCGGCAATGAAGTTGGTGTCCTGGATGATCTGCGCGAGCCTGCTCGGCTCGGTCACCGTGGCCGGGCCGGTGGCCGCGGCGCCCCCCGCCGCGCCGGCCGCCGGCGTCGCCGCGCGGGTCAAGACGCTCAATGCGCTGCTGGCCGAGCAGTGGCAGCACAACCTGCAGAACTCGCCGGAGTTCGCCACCATCCTGGGCGACCTGCGCTACAACGAGCGCTGGAGCGACGTCTCGCTCGCGCACCAGGCGGCCGAGCGCAAGGTCAATGCGGAATTCCTCAAGCGCTTCGAGGCGATCGACACCACCGGCTTCGCCGACGAGGACAAGCTCAACCAGCAGCTGATGGTGCGCCAGCTCAAGGAAGCGCTGAAGAGCTACGACCTGAAGCTCAACGAGATGCCGCTGGACCAGATGAACGGCATGCACCTGCAACTGCCGGGCTTCGTCAGCTCGATCCCGTTCGACAGCGCCAGGCAATACGAGGACTACCTCGCGCGCCTGCACGCCGTGCCGCGCGTGCTGGAACAGGTCTCCGAAGTGGCTCGCCAGGGCCTGAAGGACGGCATGATGCCGCCGCGCTATCTGCTGGAGAAAGTGGTCGGGCAGATCGACAGCATCGCCAGGCCGGCGGGCGAGGAGAACTCCTTCGCCGAGCCGCTGAAGCATTTTCCCAAGTCGATCCCGGCCGCCGAGCAGAAGCGGCTGCACGATGCCATCGTCGCGGCCATCGACAACGAGGTGCGCCCGGCTTATCGCAAGCTCGGCCAGTTCGTCGCCAAGGATTACGCGCCGCACGGCCGCAGCGAGCCGGGTGTGTGGCAGCTGGCCAACGGCGATGCGATCTACCGCTTCGACGTCGAGCAGATGACCACCACCAGGGAGACCCCGCAGCGCATCCACGAGATCGGCCTGGCCGAGGTGAAGCGCATCGAGGACGAGATGACGGTGATCGCCAAGGGGCAGGGCTACCAGGACCTGGCCAGCTTCCGCGAGGCGCTCAAGCACGATGCCAAGCTCAATCCGACCTCGCGCGAGGACATCCTCAACCGCTACCGCGGCTTCATCGCGCAGATGCAGCCGGAGCTGCCCAAGCTGTTCGGCCTGCTGCCGAGAACTAAGGTGCAGGTGATGCCGGTCGAGGCCTACCGCGAGAAGGAAGCTCCCGGCGCCGAATACCACCAGGGCACGCCGGACGGCTCGCGTCCCGGCCAGGTCTACGTGAACACCGGCGACTATGCCGACCGCACCACGCTGACCATCGAATCGACCGCGTACCACGAGGCGATTCCCGGCCATCACATGCAGATCTCGATCGCGCAGGCGCTGCCCGGCCTGCCGCCGTTCCGCCAGCAGGCCGGCTACAACGCCTATGTCGAGGGCTGGGCGCTGTACGCCGAGCGGCTGGGCAAGGACATCGGTTTCTACAAGGATCCGCTGTCCGATTACGGCCGCCTGTCCGACGAGCTGCTGCGCGCCGATCGCCTGGTGCTGGATACCGGCGTGCACTACAAGCACTGGACGCGCCAGCAGATGGTCGATTTCTTCCACGCCCATTCCAGCCAGGACGAGCCCGATATCCAGGCCGAGACCGACCGCTACATCACCTGGCCGGGCCAGGCGCTGGGCTACAAGATGGGCCAGCTGAAGATCCTGGAGCTGCGCGAGCGGGCCAGGAAGGAACTCGGCGAGCGCTTCGATATCCGTGCCTTCCACGACCGGATCCTCGGCGGCGGCGCGCTGCCGCTGGACGTGCTGGAGGCGCGCACCGACGCCTGGATCGCCGACGTGAAGGCCGGCAAGGCGCCGGCGCATCCCGTCGTTGCCGCCCCGTAACGGCTGAATAGGCCAATGGTCATTACAACGTTTTGCCGGCAGGATGCATCTGTTCCGGCATGCCCAAGAGCCACATGCGTACCGTCCTGATCATCGACGACAACCCCGCCGTGGGGGAGGCGCTCTCGCTGGCGCTGTCCCTGCACGAAATCCGTCCGCTGACCGCGCTGACGCCGGAGCACGGCCTGGAGCTGCTCGAGCGCGAGCGCATCGACGTGGTCATCCAGGACATGAACTTCACCGCGGATACCACCTCGGGCGAGGAAGGCATCGCGCTGTTCCGCGCGATCCGCCAGCGCCACACCGACCTGCCGGTGATCCTGCTGACCGCCTGGACCCACCTGGAAACCGCGGTGGAGCTGGTCAAGGCCGGCGCCGCCGACTATCTCGCCAAGCCCTGGGACGACGCCAAGCTGCTGGCCACGGTGGAGAACCTGCTGGAGCTGTCCGAATCCACCCGCGAGGTGAACCGGGCCCGCAACGAGCGCCGCCGCCGCCGCGAGGACCTGGAGCGCCGCTACGACCTCACCGGCCTGGTGTTCTCTTCCGAGGCGATGGCCCGCACACTGGAACTGGCCTGCCAGGTGGCCCGATCGGAAGTGCCGGTGCTGATCACCGGCCCCAACGGCGCGGGCAAGGAGCGCATCGCGGCGATCGTGCATGCCAATTCGGCGGTCAAGCGCGGCGCCTTCGTCGCGGTCAACTGCGGCGCGCTGCCGGGCGAGCTGATCGAAGCCGAGCTGTTCGGCGCCGAGGCCGGCGCCTACACCGGCGCGAACAAGGCGCGCGAGGGCCGTTTCGAGCTGGCCGACGGCGGCACGCTGTTCCTGGACGAGATCGGCAACCTGCCGTTGTCCGGCCAGGTGAAGCTGCTGCGCGTGCTGGAGACCGGGCAGTTCGAGCGCCTGGGGTCGGGCCGTACGCGCCAGGTGAAGGTACGCGTGCTGAGCGCGACCAATGCGGACCTGAAGGCGATGATCCGCGCCGGCAGCTTTCGCGAAGACCTTTACTACCGCCTCAACGTGATCGAGGTGAACCTGCCGCCGCTGGCCGAACGCATCGACGACATCCTGCCGCTGGCCGAGTATTTCCTCGATGGCCGCGCGGAGCTGACCGACGCGGCGCGCGAGGCGCTGCTGTCGTATCCGTGGCCGGGCAATGTGCGCGAGTTGAAGAACGCGATCGAGCGCGCCGCGCTGCTGGCAGCCGACGGCCGCGTGCAGCCCGAGCTGCTGAACCTGCCGCAGACCGCGCCGGCCGCGAACCGCAACCTGGACGAGCCGAGCCGCGAGGCGGTGGAGGCGGCGCTGGACAAGGCGGATGGCGTGGTCAGCCGCGCTGCGCAGGCGCTGGGCTTGTCGCGGCAGGCGTTGTATCGGCGAATGGAGCGGTACGGGTTGGCGACGCAGGCAAGTTGAGCCCGCACAGCTTGGCGTAGGTTGGGGTGAGCCGCAGGCGAACCCCAACGTGGCGAAGTGCATGACCGTGCCGATGTTGGGGTTCGCCTGCGGCTCACCCCAACCTACGCGGCGAGGCCATGCCTAAAGATGGTTGCCCGCCGTGCCTGCCGCATATCAAGATGCCGCGATCCAGGCTCCCCGGGGAAACGATCATGCGTCGATGGATGATGTTGGGAATCACGGCCGCCTTCGCGACGGCAACGGCCCATGCGCAATCCGCCCAGCAGGCCAGCGACAGCTGGGAGCGCCCCGCGGCTGCATCCAGTGCCAGCTACGGCAGCAGTCCTGCCACGACCTCGCGCGACGGCCACAGCGCGTTCCGCTTCAAGGGCGACGACAAGACCGCCGAGCCGCGCTTCCGTGTCGGCGGGACGACGCAGCGCGGCAGTGGCCGTCCGCAGGCGAACTGCGACCCTGCCAACGCCGCCTGCCGGCAGGCGCAGACGCGTCCCGGCCAGGGTTCCTGAGTGCTGCGACGCCTCAACAGCCTGCAGGCGCGCCTGGCGCTGCTGCTGTGCGTGGCCTACATGCTGGGCGCGCTGATCTATATCGGCATCACGCTGTGGCCCTTGCCGCAGCTGCTGCAATGGATGAAGCACGACCTCGGCGTGACCGTGCAGGCGCCGTCGCGGCTGGGCGTGTGGGGCGGGCTGGCGGTGAGCGCGGGCGTGGCGATTCCGCTGTCGATCTGGCTGGCCGGGCAGGTAATGCATCCGCTCAGCCGCCTGCTGCGCGCGCTGGAGGGCGCGGTAGCCAGTTATCGCGATGGCGACTTCAGCTTTTCGATCGCGGCCCGGCGCAATGACGAACTGGGCGAGCTGATCCGCATGCACAACGCGCTGGGCCAGACCTTGCGCGAGCAGCGCCAGAACCTGGCGCAGCGCGAGCTGCTGCTGGACACGGTGGTGCAGAACACGCCGGTGGCGCTGGTGCTCACCGACGCCAGCGGCCGCGTCACCTACGCCAATATCGCCGCGCGCCATCTGTTCAACGAAGGGCGCACCCTGCACGGCTTGGATTTCCTCGAACTGCTGGCGGATGCGCCCGATGCGCTGCGCCGTGCGGTGGAAGGCGGCGAGGACGCCTTGCTGACGGTGGAAATGGACGGCAGCGAGGAGACCTTCCATCTCTCGCAGCGCAGCTTCCGCCTGCAGGGACGGCCGCATCGCCTGCAGCTGTTCCGCCGCATGACGCGCGAACTGTCGCGGCAGGAAGTGGCGACCTGGAAGCGCGTGATCCGCGTGATCAGCCACGAATTGAACAACTCGCTGGCGCCGATCTCCTCGCTGGCCCATTCCGGCGCGGAGCTGGCGCGCCGCGGCCAGACCGAGCGCTTGCCCGGCGTGTTCGCCACCATCGGCGAGCGCGCGCGGCACCTGCATGGCTTCATCGCCGGCTATGCCAACTTCGCCAAGCTGCCGGCGCCGCAGCCGGTGCCGATCCAGTGGCGCCCGTTCCTGGACAGCCTGGCCCTGCACTGCCAGTTCGGCCTGCAGGGCAGCCTGCCGGAGCAGCCGGGCTGGTTCGACGCGGCGCAGATCGAGCAGGTGCTGATCAACCTGGTGAAGAACGCGCACGAATCCGGCAGCGCGGAAGACGGCGTGACACTGTCGCTGGCGATCATCGGCCGCGACGTGCGCATCGAAGTGGCCGATCGCGGCCCCGGCATGAGCGAGACCGTGCTGGCGCAGGCGCTGCTGCCGTTCTATTCGACCAAGCGCTCCGGCACGGGCCTGGGCCTGGCCCTGGCACGCGAGATCGTCGAGGCGCACGGCGGCCGCATCACGCTGGCCAACCGCGAACAGGGCGGCCTGCGCGTCAGCCTGCTGCTGCCGCTCAAGCTCTCCTGATACCGGGTGACGTCATAACGTAACCGTCCCCTGCGCAGTCCTCCCCTATACTCCGCGCCATCGTCACGGACAGGAGGTTGGACCATGGGATCGCTTTTAGCGCTGGTGGTCGTGGTGGTTGCGATCATCATGATCGCCAAGCTGGTGCGCATCGTGCCGCAGGGCTACGAATGGACGGTGGAGCAGTTCGGCAAGTACACGCATACGCTCACGCCGGGCCTGCATTTCCTGATACCCGTCATGTACGGCGTCGGCCGCAAGGTGAACATGATGGAACAGGTGCTGGACGTGCCTTCGCAGGACGTGATCACCAAGGACAACGCGGTGGTGCGCGTGGACGGCGTGGTGTTCTATCAGGTGCTGGACGCAGCCAAGGCGGCCTATGAAGTGTCCAATCTGGAACAGGCCGCGCTGGCGCTGGTGATGACCAATATCCGCACCGTGCTCGGTTCGATGGACCTGGACGAATCGCTGAGCCAGCGCGATGCGATCAATGCGCAGCTGCTGCGCGTGGTCGACGAGGCCACGCATCCGTGGGGCGTCAAGGTCAACCGCATCGAGATCAAGGACATCGCGCCGCCGCGCGATCTGGTCGATTCGATGGCGCGCCAGATGAAGGCCGAGCGCGAGAAGCGCGCGCAGATCCTGGAAGCCGAAGGCCTGCGCCAGTCGGCCATCCTCAAGGCGGACGGCGAGAAGCAGTCGATGATCCTCGCCGCAGACGGCAAGAAGGAAGCGGCGTTCCGCGAGGCCGAGGCGCGCATCCGCCTGGCCGAGGCCGAGGCGCAGGCGACCAAGCTGGTCTCCGACGCGATCGCCAGCGGCGACGTCAATGCGCTGAACTACTTCGTCGCCAACAAGTACGTCGAGGCGCTGAAGGAAATGGCGCATTCGCCCAACCAGAAGATGCTGCTGCTGCCGGTGGAAGCCACGGGCATCATCGGTTCGCTGGCCGGCATTGCGGAACTGGCCAGGGAGTCGCTCGGCCAGCAGCAGGAGAAAAACATGCCGCGCCGCACGCCGCCGCCGGTCTGATGCTGCGGATCTTCTGAAAGGGGTCAGCCATGTTTCCTGATGTCGCAACGCATTATCTGTGGTGGATCGTCGCCCTGGTGCTGATCGGCGCCGAGGTGCTGCTGCCGGGTTATTTCCTGCTGTGGATCGGCATCGGCGCGGCGGCCACCGGCCTGCTGGCGCTGGTGGCGCCGCTGTCGATGCTGGCGCAGGCGATCGCCTTCGTGGTGTTCGCCTTCCTCTCCTGCGCGATCTACTGGTATGCGCTGCGTCCGCGCATGCGGCGCACCGAGCAGAGCGAGTCGCGGCTCAACCGCCGCGGCGAGCAGAACATCGGCCGGCAGTACGTGCTGGCCGAGGCCATCGTCAACGGCCGCGGCAAGGCCCGCGTGGGCGATGGCCTGTGGCTGGTGAACGGGCCGGACCTGCCGGCGGGCACGACGGTCGAGGTGGTGGCGGTGGAGGGCAATACGCTGCTGGTGAAGCCGGCGGCGTGACGCAGCGCCGGTCCGCGCACGCATTCGGACGGCCAAACGTATTCAAGCCTGCCGCTTCCGGGTAAGAATGCGCGGATGAGCTTCCCGCCTTCTTCCCCGACCGGTTTCGCCTCGCCGACGCAGCCGGCGCCGAACCAGTTCGCCACCGCGGCGTTGAATACGCGCATCGCCTTCCTGGTCGAGCTGGCGCGGCGGCTGCATCAGTACGGTACCTCGGCGCCGCGCCTGGAGACGGCGATCGCCGGTTCGGCCACGCGCCTGGGGCTGGCCGCCGAAGTGTGGTCCAGCCCGACCGCGATCATCATTTCCTTTTCCGACCAGGCGCAGGGCGACGACGGCGTGGCCCAGGTCACCCAGGTGATGCGCCTGCCGCCGGGCGACGTCCATCTCGCGCGCCTGTGCCAGGCCGACCTGATCGCCGACCAGGTGATCGCCGGGCAGATCGAGCTGCGCGAAGGCTTTCGCCTGCTGCGCGAACTCGGCCGGCCGGATACGCGCCGCGCCCAGGCCGGCGTGATCGCCAGTTACGGACTGGCCGCGGCCAGCATCGTGGCGCTGCTGCTGCACAGCTCCTGGGCCGACCTGCTGACCACCGCGGTGATCGGCCTGATGATCGGCACGATCAGCGTGCTGTCCGCCACGCGTCCGCGCCTGGCGGTGGCGAGCGAGGCGATCTGCGCGCTGGTCGGCACCATCTTCGCGATCCTGGTCAGCGCGCTGGTGGTGCCGCTGGCGATCAAGTCGGTGATCCTGGCCGGCCTGATCATGCTGATGCCCGGCATGGCGTTGACCACCGCCGTGCGCGAGATTTCCAGCCAGCATCTGGTCGCGGGCATGGCGAGAATGGGCGGCGCGCTGGCCACCTTGCTCAAGCTCACCTTCGGCACCGTGGCCGGAGCACAGCTCTGCGCGGCGGTTGGCATCTACCCGCGTGATTTCTCCTTGCCGCCGCTGCCGGCCTGGACCGAGCTGCCCGCGCTGCTGGTGGCCGCGATCGCGTTCGCCATGGCGTTCCGCGCGGCGCGGCGCGACTGGCCGGTGGTGATGGGCGCTGTGGTGGTGGGTTATGTGTCCACGCGCTGGGGCGGCCTGGTTGCGGGTCATCTGCCGGCGGCGCCGTTCGGGGTGTTCCTGGGCGGTTTCCTGCTCGGTGCGCTGTCGAATGCGTATGCTCGGTTTGCGCATCGGCCGGGCGCGGTGGTGCGCGAGCCGGGGATTATTTTGCTGGTGCCGGGCAGTGTGAGTTTCCGCAGTGTGTCGTATCTGCTGGAGCGCGATACGGTGCTGGGTTTCGATACTGGCGTATTGCTGGTGACGTTGTTGATTTCGCTGGTGGCGGGGTTGCTGTTCGGCGATCTGCTGGTGGCGCCGAGGCGCTCGCTGTAGCGCCGTCTCTTCGCGGCGCTTCGCTGCTTTGCTCCCTCTCCCTTCGGGGAGAGGGTCGGGGTGAGGGGCCGGGGCTCGCCCAACCGTTTCTGCTTTAGTGGTGCAACCGGCGCTCTTCACTCGTCATCCCGGCGCAGGCCGGACGAGCGCGTAGCGCGAAGAACGCCCGAAGGGCGGCCCCGAAGGGGCGAGCGAAGCGAGTCATCCAGTAACGACCACGCTCGATGGTCGCGTTGCGCGGAGCTTGTCTCGCCTATGGCGAGGGTTTCGTGCCGCTGCCGCGCCCGAGTTACTTTCTCTTGCTTGCCCAAGAGAAAGTAACCAAAGAGAAGGGCACCCTGCACGGCGCCCTCCGCAGCTGAAGCTGCTGCGGGTACGTGAGGGCTGGCCGGGCTTTTTGACGGGACATCCATGTCCCGTCAAAAAGCGAGGACTCCTGTCCTCGCCCCCTTCGGGGCCTGATCGTCCAGCCCTCACCGCCGCGCCAAGGGGGGAGATCAAGAGCAACATCAGAAGCCAGAGCCAGAGCAAAGCGCACAAGCGGAACGCCGCGGCTTTGCCGCGGGCTATTCATTAGCGTCGAGTCGCTATTAATGGAATGGAGTGAGCGGGTCTTAATGCGGTCGTGATGTTTGGTGTTGCATAAACGACGCACTGCCAATCACCGCGCCGAGAAAAAGAAACGCCGGCACAAGGCCGGCGTTTTCCATTCGACTGAGCCGAAGGATTCAGATCGCCAGATCCTTTTCCTTCTTGCCGGCCTTCAGCGCGTCGTTGAACCAGCGCGGGCGCTTGCCGCGGCCGGACCAGGTCTGTTCCGGGTCGGCGGGGTTGCGGTATTTCGGCGGGACGATACCGCCGCTCTTGCGCGGGCCCTTGACCGCGCGGCCCTGGCCGAATACGTCGTCGAAGGCGAAGCCTTCGGCCTTGATCAGGGCATGGATCTTTTCACGCAGCTTGACGACTTTATCCTTGCGCAGTTCGGTCTGGCGCGACTGCGCCTTCGCGATCAGGTCGTTGAGCTGGTTATGGTTGAGATTCTTGATATCGACAGCCATGACTACTCCCGGGTGACGAGCCATTAAAGGCATTATGTTGTTTTAGGTGCAACGCAGCTTAGGCGTATTGCGCCGGGGATTCTGGATGATTCGATCGCGAATTGCAAAATCCGCCGGTTAATTCCCGGTAATACGCCAGCGAAAGCTTTCGTGGCCATTATTCAGCGGATTCCTATTAAGAAAGGGGGTAATTAACCGGCAATACGGTAGGGAATGGCTTACCCCATCCCGAATCTGGCCCGAATCCTGCGAACTGTTTCGCAAAAAAACGGCCGCGCAGGGCGGCCGTTCTTCATCGGATGGACAGCGTGGGCTTTCAGCCGAGCAGGGCGAACAGCTCCGCGCTGTCGATATTGCGGCTTTCCGCGGCGTTGCGCGCCCGGTATTCCAGCGTGCCGGCGGCGACGCCGCGTTCGCTGACCACCACGCGGTGCGGGATGCCGATCAGTTCCATGTCGGCGAACATCGCGCCGGGGCGCAGGCCGCGATCGTCCAGCACCACCTCGATGCCGCGCTCCTGCAACTGGGCGTAGAGCGTCTCGGCGGCCTGGGTCACCTCGGGCAGGCCCTTGGGATTGATCATGCACACGGCCACGCGCCAGGGCGCCATCGCCTCCGGCCAGAGGATGCCGGCCTCGTCGTGGCACTGCTCGATGGCGGCGGCGACGATGCGGCTGACGCCGATGCCGTAGCAGCCCATCAGCATCACCTGGGCCTTGCCGCTCTCGTCCAGCACGGTGGCCTTCAGCGCCTCGGCGTACTTGCCGCCGAGCTGGAACACGTGGCCCACCTCGATGCCGCGGCCCATGCGCAGGCTGCCCTTGCCGTCCGGCGAAGGGTCGCCCTCGACCACCTTGCGGATGTCCTCGACGCGGGTGACGCGGGCGTCGCGCTCCCAGTTGGCGCCGCTGTAGTGGGTGCCGTCCTGGTTGCCGCCGCAGATGAAGTCCGCCAGCACGGCGGCGCTGCGGTCGACGATCACGGGGATCTCGGCGGGCAGGCCGACCGGGCCGATGAAGCCGGGGCGGGTGCCGGTGACGGCGAGGATCTCCGCCTCGGTGGCGAGCGCCGATTCGCCGGGCATCTCGGCCAGCTTGCCGGCCTTCACTTCGTTGACCTCGTGGTCGCCGCGCACGCACAGCGCGACCAGGCCCTTGCTGCCCTGGACCAGGATGGTCTTGACGCACTGGCTGGGCTCGACCTTGAGGAAGGCGGCGACGTCTTCGATGGTCTTCTGCGTGGGCGTGTCGACGCGCTCGAGCTCGGCGGCCGGCGCGGGACGCGAGGTGGTCGGCGCCAGTGCCTCGGCCTTCTCGATATTGGCGGCGTAATCGGAACCGTCGGAAAACACCAGCGCGTCCTCGCCGGCATCGGCCAGCACCTGGAACTCGTGGCTGGCATTGCCGCCGATCGCGCCGGTGTCGGCCTGCACCGCGCGGAACTTCAGGCCCAGGCGGCTGAAGATGCGCGTGTAGGCGTCGTACATCGCCTGGTAGGTCTGGCCCAGCGAGTCCTGGCCGAGATGGAAGGAGTAGGCGTCCTTCATCACGAACTCGCGCGCGCGCATCACGCCGAAGCGCGGGCGGATCTCGTCGCGGAACTTGGTCTGGATCTGATAGAAGTTGACCGGCAGCTGCTTGTAGCTCTTCAGCTCGTTGCGTGCGAAATCGGTGACGACTTCCTCCGCGGTGGGCGCGTAGCAGAACTCCTGCTCCTTGCGGTCCTTGATCTTCAGCAGCTGGCCGCCGAATTTCTGCCAGCGGGTGGTCTCTTCCCACAGCTCGCGCGGCTGGATGGTCGGCATCAGCATTTCGATCGCGCCGGCGCGGTCCATTTCCTCGCGCACCACCTGTTCCACCTTGCGCATCACGCGCAGGCCCAGCGGCGCCCAGGTGTACAGGCCGGCGGCGAGCTTGCGGATCATGCCGGTGCGCAGCATCAGCTGATGGCTGGCGATCTCGGCGTCGGCGGGCACTTCCTTGACGGTGGCCAGGTGGTATTGGCTGAGGCGCATGCGGGGGGCGTTCCGGCGGGGTAAAGAAGCCGAGTATAGCGATTCCCGATTAGCGCCGATCCGTCGGTCGGTAGCGTGTGGTTTCCTCGACCCTCCGAGGCGAGTCCTTCTCCCTTCGGGAGAAGGTGGCGGCAGCCGGATGAGGATGCGGGCGGAGCGGTGCGCGTCACTTGCGCGCTCCGCCCGGACCCTCACCCCAACCCCTCTCTCCCGCAGGGACTACCTTCGGGTCGCCGACGGGAGAGGGGCTTCACGTTATGGTGGCCGGGCGGCTTACTCGTTCGGGCAATACTGCTTGTACTGCGCCTCGGCGGTGCTCTGCTGCTGCTTGCGCTGCGCGTCGTCGAGCACCTTGGCCTGGTTGCCTTCCTGCACCACCACCGGCTTCTTGTCGCGCAGGATGTCCAGGTTGCCCTTGAGCGTGCCGCAGAGCTTCTTGCGGTTTTCCGGCGTATCGGCCACCGGTGCCTGGGCCGGCGCCTCGGCGGAGCCGGTGGTCTGCTCGCGCGCGCTGCCGGACCTGGCCGGCTGGGGCGCCTCGGCGCTTGCCTGGGTGCCGCCGGTGAGGGTGATCTTCTTGGAGGTGCTGCCCTTGGGCGGCGGGGTGTCGGAGTAGTGCACGGAGCCGCTGGCGTCGGTCCATTTGTAGACCTGCTGGGCCGCGGCCGGCAAGGCGAAGGCCAGGGGGGCGAGCAGCAGGGCGGCGGCGATCAGCGGGCGACGCATGGTCTTCTCCGGGGAAGCTAAAGAGGCGGAAAAAGGTTCGGCGCCCTTGTTAGCACCCGCACGGATAGGACTCAAGCGATGGTTTACACTGCGCGCATTCCGTCACGGATTGATCCATGAGCGAGAGCACGCCCGTCCGCCCGCCGCGCCACCGGGGCATCTACCTGCTGCCCAATCTGTTCACCACGGGAGCCATGTTCGCCGGCTTCTACGCCATCGTGGCGAGCATCGGCGGCAGCTACAGCGACGCGGCCATCGCCGTGTTCGTGGCCGCCGTGCTGGACGGCATGGACGGGCGCGTGGCGCGCCTGACCGGCACGCAGAGCGAGTTCGGCGTGCAGTACGACTCGCTGTCCGACCTGGTCAGCTTCGGCCTGGCGCCGTCGCTGGTGATGTACACCTGGTCGCTGTCCATGCTCAAAGCCTATGGCCCGCTGTGGGGCAAGCTGGGCTGGGCCGCCGCGTTTATCTACGCCGCCTGCGCGGCGCTGCGCCTGGCGCGCTTCAACACCCAGGTGGGCGTGGCCGACAAGCGCTATTTCCAGGGCCTGGCCAGTCCGGCCGCCGCCGCGGTGTGCATGTCCTTCGTGTGGAGCATGGACAAGTTCGGCATCGGCGGCGACGAGCTGTGCTTCTTCACCCCGTTCCTGGCGGTGGTCGTGGGCCTGCTGATGGTCAGCCGCTTCCGCTACTACAGCTTCAAGTCGCTGCCGATGGGCGAGCGCGACCGTGTGCCGTTCCTGTGGATCATCGTTGGCGTGCTGATCCTGATCCCCTTCGTGGTCGATCCGCCGCGCGTGCTGTTCGTGGTGTTCACCCTGTACCTGCTGTCCGGGCCGGCCCTCACGCTGTGGGGCCGCGCCACCCGCCGCCGCCGCGGAGCGGCATGAGCGCGATGGCGCGGCCGTCGGTTCCCTCGCATCGCGCCCGCGTGCTGCGCGCGCTCGGCGTCACGCCATGGGTGCAGCGTGCGCAGCCGTCGCTGCAGGCTGCGCCGATGGCCGAAACGGCCGCCACCGCTGAAGTGGCCAACGGGCATTGCGTGGTGCTGCTTCCCGCCGGCTGCGAGCCGCGCACGCTGGACCTGCTCGGCCGCGCGCTGATCGCCTTCGGCCCCGCACTGGCGCGCGCCGCGCGCATTGAAGTGCGCGACGGCAAGCTCGCCGCCGCGCCGTTGGCCAGGGCCTACCTGGTGTTCGGCGAAGCCCAGGCGCATGCGCTGGGCCGCGAGCTGCCGGCCGCCATGCTGCAGCAGGCGCATATCGTGCTGGCGGACGAGCCCGGCGCGGTGCACAGCTCCGGCGCCGGCAAGCGGCGCCTGTGGAACGCGCTGCGCAGTCTGCGCCGCGCGCTGGCCGAGACCGCGGGCTGAGCTCATGGTCGCGGTCGCACGGCCCCATGCCGAAGTCCGCGCCATGCGCCGCGAGGACCTGCCCGGCGTCGCCGCGCTGGAACGCGCCGCTTATGACTTTCCCTGGAGCGAAGGCATCTTCGGCGATTGCCTGAAGGCCGGGCACCCGAGCTGGGTGCTGTGGGTGGAAGGCGAGATGGCCGGCTATGGCGTGCTGTCCGTCGCCGCGGGCGAGGCGCACGTGCTCAATCTGTGCATCGGCCAGAACCATCGCGGGCTGGGCCTGGGGCGGCACCTGCTGCGTCGGCTGCTGGACGTGGCGCGCTGGAACGGCGCCGAACGGGTGTTCCTGGAAGTGCGCCCGTCGAATCCGGTGGCGCAGACCTTGTACCGGTCGATCGGCTTCGAGGAGATCGGCAGGCGTCCGAATTACTACCCGGCGAAGCAGGGCAGGGAAGACGCGATCGTGATGGCGCTGGACCTGGTCGCGCCGTAGCGCAGCTGCGCCGTAGGTTGGGGTGAGCGCAAGCGAACCCCAACGCCACGGCAACGGGTGAGGCATGTTGGGGTTCGCTTGCGCTCACCCCAACCTACGCCGGGCGGTTGGCGGCCGGGCGTTTGGCTCAGCCCAGCTTCTGCAACTGCTCCCTCAACGCACCCAGCTGCGTCCCCCAGTCCGCAATCCGCTGCCGCTCCTGCGCCACCACTTCTGCCGGCGCATTCGCCACGAAGTTGGCATTGCCCAGCTTGCCCTCGCACTTCTTGATCTCGCCTTCGATGCGGCCGATCTCCTTGCCCAGGCGCGTCTTCTCCGCACCCAGGTCGATCAACCCCGCCAGCGGGATCAGCACGCGCATCGAGCCGACCACCGCGGCCGCGGCCGCCGGCTCGTCCGCGCCGGCATCGATCCACTGCGGCGCCTCCACACGCGCGAGGAAGGCGATCTGCGCGGCGAATTTGGCGGCGCGCGCGCGATCGGCCGTGTCGCCGTCGGCCAGCAGCAGCGGGATGGTCTTGCCCGGTGCGATGTTCATTTCCGAGCGGATGCGGCGGATGCCGCTCAGCACGTTCTTGAACCATTCGATCTCGGCAGTGGCGGCATCGTCGGCGGCGATCTCCGCCGCCTGCGGCCACGGCCGGCGCAGGATCGCTTCCTCGGTCAGCCCGAGCATGGGCGCCACCGACTGCCAGATTTCCTCGGTGAGGAACGGCACGATCGGATGCAGCGCACGCAGCACCGTCTCCAGCACCACCAGCAGCGTGCGGCGCGTGGACGCGGCAGCGGCCGCGTCGTCGCCGTTGAGCGCCGGCTTGGACAGCTCCAGGAACCAGTCGCAGTACTCATTCCACACGAACTCGTACAGCTCCTGCGCGAGCAGGTCGAAGCGGTAGGTGGCGAAGTGCTGCTCGACATCCAGCAGCGTCCGCTGCAGGCGCGTGAGGATCCAGCGCTCGGCTTCCGTCGCCGGCGGTGCGCCGGCGGCGGCGATCTCGCCGCTCTCCACGTTCATCAGCACGAAGCGCGCGGCGTTCCACAGCTTGTTGCAGAACGCCTTGTAGCCCTCGGCGCGCTTGATATCGAAATTGATCGTGCGGCTGTAGCTGGCCAGCGCGGCGAAGGTGAAGCGCAGCGCATCGGTGCCGATCGCGGGAATGCCGGCCGGGTAATCCTTGCGGATGCGCTTTTCCACTTTCTCGCGCACCTGCGGGATCAGCAGCGATCTGGTCGATTTCTCGACCAGCGGCTCCAGCTCGATGCCGTCGATCAGGTCCAGCGGGTCCAGCGTATTGCCCTTGGACTTGGACATCTTCTGGCCTTCGGCGTCGCGCACGATGGCGTTGATGTACACCTCGCGGAACGGCACCTGGCCGGTGAAGTACTTGGTCGCCATCACCATGCGCGCGACCCAGAAGAAGATGATGTCGAAGCCGGTGACCAGCACCGCGCTGGGCAGGAAGATCTTGTCCGCCTGCCAGTCGGCGACGATCTGCCCGCGCTCATTCTTCACCGGGCCGTCGCCCGGCCAGCCGAGCGTGGAGAACGGCCACAGCGCCGAGCTGAACCAGGTGTCCAGCACGTCTTCGTCCTGGCGCAGCGCGCCGACCGGCGCCACCGTGGCATGCGCGCGCGCATCGGCCTCGTCCTCGCCCACGAAGATATTGCCGGCCTCGTCGTACCAGGCCGGAATGCGATGGCCCCACCACAGCTGGCGGCTGATGCACCAGTCCTGGATGTTCTCCAGCCACTGCGTATAGGTGGTCGACCAGTTCTCCGGCACGAACTTGATCTCGCCCGAACGCACGGCTTCCAGCGCCGGTTCGGTGATCGCCTTGCGGCCGCCGGGGCGGCCGTCCTGCTGCGCGTCGCTGGTGAGGTCGACGAACCACTGGTCGGTGAGCATCGGCTCGATCACCGCGTCCGAGCGCTGGCTTACCGGCACCTGCAGCTTGTGCGGCTTGGTCTCGACCAGCAGGCCTTCGGCTTCCAGGTCGGCGAGCACGCGCTTGCGCGCCTCGAAGCGATCGAGGCCGCGGTATTTTTCCGGCGCGTTCTCGTTGACCTTCGCCTCCAGGGTGAAGATGTTGATCGGCGCAAGGCCGTGGCGCTGGCCGATCGCGTAGTCGTTGAAGTCGTGCGCCGGAGTGATCTTGACGAAGCCGGTGCCGAACTCGCGATCGACGTAGTCGTCGGCAATCACCGGGATCTCGCGGTTCGACAGCGGCAGGCGCAGCAGCTTGCCCACCAGGTGCGCATAGCGCTCGTCTTCCGGATGCACGGCGACGGCGACGTCGCCCAGCATGGTTTCCGGACGCGTGGTGGCGACCACGACGCTGTCGCTGTTATCGACGGTGTAGTAGCGGATCGACCACAGGTGGCCGTCGCGCTCGACATTGTTCACTTCCAGATCCGACACCGCGGTACCCAGTGCCGGATCCCAGTTCACCAGCCGGTTGCCGCGATAGATCAGCCCCGCGCGATACCACTCCACGAACACCTTGCGCACCGCGGACGACAGCCCCTCGTCCATGGTGAAGCGCTCGCGCGACCAGTCCGCGGCGACGCCCAGGCGGCGCATCTGGTTGGTGATGGTGGAGCCGGATTCCTCCTTCCACTGCCACACGCGCTCGACGAAGGCCTCCCGGCCCAGGTCGTGGCGGGTCTTGCCGTCGACGGCGAGCTGGTTCTCCACGATCTTCTGCGTGGCGATGCCGGCGTGGTCGGTGCCGACCTGCCACAGTGTGTTCATGCCGCGCATGCGCTGGTAGCGGATCAGCATGTCCATCACGGTCTGCTGGAACGCATGGCCCATGTGCAGGGTACCGGTCACGTTCGGCGGCGGCAGCAGGATGCAGTAGGGCTCGCCGCGCCCCGACGGCTGGAAGTCGCCGCTGGCTTCCCAGCGCGCATACCACTTCGACTCGATCTGGCGGGGCTCGAAACTCTTGTCCATCGGGGGCTCGTCATGGCACGCCGGGGTGGGCGCGTGGGTGGAAACGGGGCGTAAAGACCCTGGATTGTAAGGGTGGGGGCTCGGAGCTGCCAAAAAACAGGCGGCACGGCCCGTCCAGGAGGGCTTACGGCTCGACCAGCTCGCCGCCCCAGTCGGTGGGATCCACGTCCGCCACGGACTCCGAGAAGGTCCAGGCGTGGCCGCCCAGGTCGGCCACCGTGTATTGCCGTTCGCCGTAGGGATAGGTCGCCGGCGGCCGGATCACCACGGCGCCAGCCTCGCGGGCACGGGCGTAATGGGCGTCGATGCCGGTCACCCGCATCATCACCGCATGTCCGGCCGCGGCATCCTTGCCGCCGCCTTCGGTGACCACGATGGCGCCGTCCCCGGCATGCATCTGGATGCGATGCCCGCCGATGCGCAGGCGCTCGCGGAAGCCGAAGGCGCGGACGAGCCAGGCGGCGGCTTCGCGGACGTCCGGGTAGGGCAGTTCGGGGATGACGGTGCAGGTTGGGATCGAGCGGTTGGTGTGCATGGCAGACTCCGGCCCTGGCGTAGGTTGGGGTGAGCGCAGCGAACCCCAACGGACCTTTCACGGTGGCGCCATGTTGGGGTTCGCTGCGCTCACCCCAACCTACGTTGGCCAGTCAGGCGTTTCAGGCCGCGTCGCGCAGCGCCCGGCCGTAGGCGTGCACTTCGTCCACCAGCACCTTCACATGCTCCGGATCCACTTCCGGCGTGATGCCATGGCCGAGGTTGAACACATGCCCGGGATGGTTCCCGTAGCTGTCCAGCACGGCACGCGCCTCGCGGCGGATGGTCTCGGGATTGGAGCGCAGCACGGCCGGATCGAGATTGCCCTGCAGCGCCACGCGGCCGCCGACGGCGGCGCGGGCGTCGGCCAGGTCGATGGTCCAGTCCACGCCGAGCGCCGCGCAGCCGGTATCGGCCATGGCGGAGAGATGGCGGTTGGCGCCCTTGGAGAACAGGATCACCGGCAGTTCGCGGGCGTGCGCGTCGGCCTTCAAGGCATCGACGACCTGGGCCATGTAGCGCAGCGAGAATTCGCGGTATGCCGCCGGTCCCAGCATGCCGCCCCAGGTATCGAACACCATCAGCGCCTGTGCGCCGGCCGCGGCCTGCGCGGAAAGATAAGCGGCCACCGAGCGGGCCAGCGTGTCGAGCAGCTGGTGCGCGAGCTTCGGCTCGTTCCAGCACATCGCCTTGAGCGTGGCGAAATCGCGCGAGCCTTCGCCTTCGACCATGTAGCAGGCCAGCGTCCACGGGCTGCCGGAGAAGCCGATCAGCGGCACGCGGCCGTGCAGCTCGCGGCGGATCGTGCGTACCGCATCCATCACGTAGCGCAGCTCGCCTTCCATGTCGGGCACGCCGAGCTTGTCGACGTCGGCGCGGGTGCGCACCGGATGCGCGAACTGCGGACCCTCGCCCTGCGCGAAGCTCAGCCCCAGGCCCATCGCATCGGGAATGGTGAGGATGTCGGAGAACAGGATCGCCGCATCCAGGTCGAAGCGCTGCAGCGGCTGCAGCGTCACTTCGCAGGCCAGCTCCGGCGACTGCGCCAGTGCCATGAAGCTGCCCGCGCGGGCACGCGTGGCGCGGTATTCCGGCAGGTAGCGGCCGGCCTGGCGCATCACCCAGATCGGCGTGGTGTCGGTGGGCTCCCGGCGCAGGGCGCGCAGGAAGCGGTCGTTCTGCAGAACTTCGGTCATGTCAACGTCCGTACGGGCCATCCATGCCCTGGCTGAACATCAGGCGGAAGCCGCGCTTGAGCTGCGCGTCGCGCGCCTTCTCGAACGCAGCCATGGCATCGTCGCGCTCCAGGAACTGCTCGCGCTTGAGCGTGGCCTTGCCGCCCTGCACCCCGCTTTCGCGGTAGAGCGTCCAGCCGCCGAGCAGATCCTGCTCCAGCACGATCTGGACGTAGCGTGGCGCTTCGCCGGAGCTGGGCGCGGTTTGCAGGTAGAGGCGCATGGATGGCTGCATGGTGGATGGGTGGCGGCAGGCCGCGAGGCCCGCATTCTAGGGGGCGGCGCCGGCCCGCGGCGAGTGCGCCGTTGTCGCGCTCAGGCCGCGGTCGCTTCGTGCAGCGTCGCCAGCACCTCGCGCTCGTCCACCCCGCCGACGATCTCCGCGCGCCCGATGCCGCGCCACAGGATCAGGCGCAGCGTGCCGGCGGTGTTCTTCTTGTCCAGGCGCATCAGCGCCAGCAGGGCCTGCGGGTCCATGCCGGGGGGAATCGCCACCGGCAGGCCCAGCCGTTCCAGCAGGCGCTGCAGGCGTGCGGTGTCGGCGGCGGCGCTCATGCCCAGCCGCTCCGACAGCCGCGCCGCCAGCAGCATGCCGACCGCGACGCCTTCGCCGTGCAGCAGGGTGGTGTACTTGCCGGCGGTTTCCAGCGCATGGCCGAAGGTGTGACCCAGGTTGAGCAGGGCGCGTTCGCCCTGTTCGGTCTCGTCGCGGGCGACCACGCCGGCCTTGTACTGCACCTTGCGCGCGATCGCTTCGATCAGCGGCGCGGTGTCGCGCGCGGCCAGCGCGTCGGCATGTTGCTCCAGCCATGCGAAGAACGGCAGGTCGCCGATCGCCGCGCCCTTGACCACCTCGGCCAGGCCGGCGCGGTATTCGCGCTGCGGCAGCGTGGCCAAGGTGTCGATGTCGGCAATCACCGCGCGCGGCTGGTGGAAGGCGCCGACCAGGTTCTTGCCGGCCGGCAGGTTCACGCCGGTCTTGCCGCCGACGGAGGAATCGACCATCGCCAGCAGGGTGGTCGGCATCTGGATGAAGTCGATGCCGCGCATCCAGCACGCCGCGCTGAAGCCGGCCAGGTCGCCCACCACGCCGCCGCCCAGCGCGACCACGCAGGCGTCGCGGGTGGCGCCCAGCTGCGCGAGTGCGTCCAGCGCGCGGCCGACGTTGTCGAAGGTCTTGTGCGCCTCGCCGTCGTCGAGCAGGAAGGCCGACCATTGCAGGCCTTCCAGGCCCGCGGCGACGCGCTCCAGGTACAGTGGCGCCACCGTGGTGTTGCTGATCACCAGCGCATGGCGGCCGCGCAGCATGGCGCGCCAGCGGGCGCGGTCGTCGAGCAGGCCGGGGCCGATCCATACGGGATAGCTGCGCTGGCCGAGGGCGACGTCGATGCTGCGGAGAGTGGGCGTGTCGGTCATGTCATGCGGCCTGCTGGCGCTGCCAGTGCTGGTCGATCAGGGCGATGCTGCGTTCGCTGGCGGCCTGGACGAGCTCGTGCTCGCCCGGGATGACCAGGTCGGCGACATCGGCATAGAGCGGCGTGCGGATGCCCGCCATGGCCTGGAGTTTCGCGCTGCGGTCCTCGCCGGCCAGCAGCGGGCGGCTGCGGTCGCGCGCCAGCCGCTCGAGTTGCTGTTCCAGCGTGGCCTGCAGCCACAGCACATAGCCGCGTCCGGCCAGCAGACGGCGGTTGTCCGGGTCGAGCACCGCGCCGGCGCCGGTGGCCAGCAGCACGCCGCTGCGGGCGGTGCAGGCGTCGAGCAGGGTGCTTTCGCGGCGGCGGAAGCCGGCCTCGCCTTCCAGTTCGAACACCGTGCTCACCGTGGCGCCGCAATGGCGCTCGATCTCCTGGTCCAGATCCAGGAACTCCAGCTCATAATGCGCGGCCAGCCGCCGGCCGATCGACGTCTTGCCGGCGCCGGTCGGACCGACGATGAACAGGTTGCACGAGGGATTCATATGCCGACTTTAACAGCAGGCTCCGCATGACCGAACGGGTCTTGCTGGCCGGATGCGGCGATCTTGGGATGCGCGTGGCACAACGCCTGCTGGCGCGCGGCGACGAGGTGTGGGCGCTGCGGCGCTCACCGGTCCGTGACGCAGGAGACGGCCTGCGCTGGCTGCGCGGCGACCTGATCCGTCCGGAGAGCTTGCGCGAACTGCCCGCAGGCATCACCCGCGTGGTGTATGCGCCGACGCCCGGCGCGCGGGACGAAGCGGCGTATCGCGCGATCTTCGTCGACGGCCTGCAGCATCTGCTCGATGCGCTCGCCGCTGCGCCGCTGCAGCGTGTGCTGTTCGTTTCTTCCAGCGCGGTCTATGGCGAGCATGGCGACGGATGGGTGGACGAGGAGACGCCGCCCGCTCCGCCCGGCTTCAACGGGCGCGTGCTGCTGGAGGCGGAGCGGTGGCTCGCGGCGCAAGCGGTACCGTCGACCAGCCTGCGCCTGGCCGGCATCTACGGCCCGGGCCGCCTGCAACTGCTCGACCGCCTGCGCGCCGGCGAAGCGAAGGTGCCGCGCGATCCTCCGCACTGGTCCAACCGCATCCACGCCGACGATGCCGCGGCGGCGATCGTGCACCTGCTCGGATTGCCGGCGCCGAATCGTCTTTATGTGGGTGTCGATGACACGCCATTGCCGATCCACGTGCTGTATGAACACCTCGCGGGATTGATCGACGCCCCGAGTCCGGGAGAAGGGACGCCGCCGCCGGGGATCGGCAGCAAGCGCTTGAGCAATGCGCGCCTGCGCGCGAGCGGGTTCGATTTCTTGTGGCCGGACGCGCGGGAAGGTTATCGCGCGCTAACGCGTGCACCGTAAGTTGCCGGGATGCTTGCCGGGTTACGCGGAAGGCATTGCCCCAAGCGATTCCTGATGTCCTGGAAGCCGGCCATCGTCTTGGTGCGCCGGCCCAATAGAAAGGGTGCCCTGGACGGGGCACCCTTTTGGTGGAGGAAATTGAAAGGTCGAAGGCGAATGCTTTAAAGAGCGGCTAGTCGATCACTCGCAACGTACCCGCTGTCGTATGGTCCGCATCCTTTCCTCCGACGTATTCCTCATAGGTACGCCAGTACTCCCCCTCGCCTGGCCATGGGTCGGATATCTTGACCCACTTCGATCCGTCCGCCAGCGCGTTATAGCCGTAGGCGACGACGATATGCCCGCCGCCCTTCTTCCAAAGCCACGCCGTAAGCACGCCGTGATTATGGTTTATCGATTGCTGCATATGGAAAAACGAAAGAGCTGCGGGGTAATGGCGGAGCCGATTGAATCCATATTTATTCAATATGGAATAAATATCCCTGGTGCCGTCCTTCTTCAGCCAGTTTCCGCCATTGGCTCGATCTTTCCATGAGAAGGTGTTGTTGAATCGGCAGGCGTAGTTGACCCCAAATACAAAGTTCCCGATGTCGCATTGCCACAGGTCGCGCTTGCCATTGCTCTCCGTATAGATGAGGTTTCGGACGCTGGCGTTCCAGCACCACATGCTGTGCACTTGTTCCTTGTTATTTTGTGGGCTGGTGGTGGTCACCGCGAGCGCCGACGTCGAAAGCAGGGCGAGTGCGGCAAGTTCGACGAAGATCGTTGCCTTGTTCATGGTCAGCGCTCCTCCGTACGGGCATCGTGGGAAATGGCATCGCGCAGTTCCGTGGCCAGCGCGTCTTCCCCGATCAAGCTCGATGTTTCCAATGAGCGATTGCGCATGGCGAAACCCCGCGCATCAGGGCCGGACGCATGACTGACGCGGGCCGCCTTGAGCGGGGCATAGCGCGCCTGGGTGGCGCTGTTCGCAGGGATCTCCATGTAATCGGTGCGCGCCTGATAGCTGCGGACCAGGCTCGCATCTCGTCCAGGGTAGGCCGCCAGCGCTGCCTCGACATCCTTGGCCAGGCCTTTTCCGCCCAGGCCGACCATCTTGTACTTCCCCGCCACCCGACGCACGTTCACCAGGCCCACGGGGCTTTCGCCGGCCATGACCACGAAACGCCATTCGCCGTTGGCGTGTATCGCTTCGCTGAGGCGTCCGCCGGCCATGAGCTGATCGGGGTCGACAAGTTTCATGGCGAAGCCGCGGCCGATGCGGACCGACTCCAGTTCTTGCAGCGTCTGTACATCCAGCACGAAGTCGTCGTCCGGCTGAACATTGTCCTTGATGAAATTGTTTGCCCAGGTGTAGAGGCCGACTTCAGCCGCCGCTCGCGCCGCCGCAGGGGGGCTGGACGTGCTCGAGGCAGGCTGGTTGCCGGAGGATGCCGCGTATGCCAGTGGCGCACACGCGGCGGCGACGGACACGAACAGGGTGATGGGGAGGAGATGTTTCATCAGGAGATCCCATTGTTTTTTTTGCACAGGTCGCATCGGTGGCGCCTGCGGGTGATTCGGATGGCCGAAATGCGCGGTCGAAGGGCTGGCCTTTGCGCGAACGCGAAAGGCGCTCCATCGAAGCGTCATGGTCCGGTGAATATATCCCTGGCTATTGGCGGGGCTCTTGCGTCGTACTCAAGAACGGGATTATTCCGATGCCTCGGGCGGATTAATCGCTATTGGCGTACGGCCCGGTGGTCTTGCCGGCGGTCGATATCAAGGGCCGCAACGTCTTCGTGGCCGGCACATTTCGCTGCCCGCCGGGTATGGGATCATCCCCCGCGTACTTCACTGCCGAGGAGCCCCCGTGTCCCGCATCTCCCCCAACATGGTCACCACCGGCAACGAACTGCCGGGCTACCGCATCGTCCGCCCGATGGGCATCGTGCGCGGCATCACCGTGCGTTCGCGCAGCGTCATCGGCAACCTCGGCGCGGCGCTGCAGACCCTGGTCGGCGGCAATATCTCGATCTATACCGAGCTGTGCGAGAAGGCGCGCGAGGAAGCGTTCGAGCTGATGCTGCAGCACGCCGGCCAGCATGGCGCCAATGCGGTGGTGGCGATGCGCTACGACGCCAACGATGTGGCCGAGGGCGTTACCGAGGTGCTGGCCTACGGCACGGCCGTGCTGGTCGAACCGCAGGGCTGATCGATGGGCCGGGGCGCGGACCGCGCCCTGGCTTGCTCAAAAGTGGCTGAGGCCGGTGACGTGGCGCTGCGTGTCGTATTCGACGCAGGTGTCGGCCAGCGCCGGCAGCGTGGCCAGGGCGTGGCGGCTCAGCCGTTCGAAGTGGGCGAGGAAGTGCTCCATCGCGGCGGCGTCCATCGCCAGCGGCGCATGCCGCGCCAGCAGTTCTTCTTCCTGTTCGCTGCGCCATTGGCGCACCACTTCCCAGTTGGGCGCCTGCAGCACCACCAGTGCGTCGAGCTTGCGCCACAGCGGCTGGTAGCCGCGCAACTGCTTGTTGACCCAGTGGCGCCACGCGCCTTCCGGATCTTCGCGGCGTTCCAGTGCGTTGACCGGTTCGTCCAGCGCCGACTGCAGCTGCGGCTTGATGCCCAGCGCCCAGCCTTCCAGGATGATCAGCTTGGGCGGCCGCGTGATCTTCGGCCAGCGCGACGGCGGCATGCGCGTGTCGCGGCCCTTGTCGAAGCGCGGGTAGGTGACCGGCAGCTTGTCCGAGGCATGCGGCAGGGCCGCCAGCACCGACATCAGCAGTTCGATCTCGTGCGTGCCCGGCACGCCGCGGGTGCGCAGCAGCGGATGCACCTGGTGGGCGAGGGACTCGCGCTCGCTGCGGCTGTAGTAGAAATCGTCGAGGGCCAGCACTTCGGTGGGCAGGCCGCGCGCTTCGGCCTGGGTCTTCACTTCCCGCGCCAGGGTGCTCTTGCCGCTGCCCTGCAGGCCGGAGATGCCCAGCAGGTACGGCCGCCGCGAGCGGGCGATACGGCCGGCGTACTGATCCAGCAGGAGTCCCGCCAGGGTCGAATTCTGCGTGCTAGCATCGTTAACCATCCGCGCATGATGACGCGCGCCGGCCACGATTCAAGACCCATGCTGAAACCCGAAATCCTCGAGACCTTCCAACAGCTGCTGGAGGGTGCGCGGGCGAGCGGCGACCCCGAGCCCACCGCCATGACCCTGTCCACCGCCGACGCCGGCGGGCGGGTCAGCGCGCGGATCGTGCTGCTCAAGGGCGCCGACGAACGCGGCTTCCGTTTCTTCACCAATTACCAGAGCGACAAGGGTTCGGAGCTGGAGATCCACCCGCAGGTGGCGCTGTGCTTCCACTGGAAGCAGCTGCGCGACGGCGTGCAGGTGCGCATCGAGGGCGCCGCGCGCAAGCTGATGGACGAGGAGTCGGACGCCTACTTCGCCAGCCGCCCGCGCATGAGCCAGATCGGCGCCTGGGCCTCGCTGCAGTCGCAGACACTGCCCGACCGCGACACCTTCGAGCAGCGCGTGGCGCGCTACGAGCAGGAGTTCGACGGCCGCGACGTCACGCGCCCGCCACACTGGGGCGGCTATGTGGTCGAACCGGACATGATCGAATTCTGGTACGGCGCGCAGTTCCGCCTGCACGAACGCGTCCGCTGGAGCCGCCACGGCCAGACCTGGACGCACCGCATGCTTTATCCGTAGCCGCACCGCATGCTCCATCCGTAGAGGACTGCCGCCATGACCCGAGCCGCGCCCGCCGGACACGTCGCCCAACAAGGCTTCACCGTGCATACGCGCGGCCGCGGCTTCAGCGAGATCACCGACAAGGTGACCGAGGCCGTCATGGCGAGCGGTGTGCACACCGGCATCGCCCATGTCTTCACCACGCATACCAGCTGCTCGCTGCTGATCAGCGAGAACGCCGATCCCGCCGTGCGCGACGATCTCGAGCGCTGGTTCGGCCGCGCGGTGCCCGATGGCGATGCGATCTTCCAGCACGATGCCGAAGGCCCCGACGACATGCCCGCGCACGTGCGCTCCATCCTCACCGGCGTCAGCCTCACCCTGCCGGTGCACGGCGGCAAGCTGCTGCTGGGGACGTGGCAGGGCGTGTACCTGTGGGAGCACCGGCTCGATCCGCACCAGCGCAAGGTGACCGTCACCGTGCTGGGCCACTGACCTCATTCGAAGCCATGTCCACCGACGCTTTTCCGCAACGCATCGTCTGCCTCACCGAAGAACCCACCGAAGTCCTCTACGCGCTCGGCGAGGAACACCGCATCGTCGGTATCTCCGGCTTTACCGTGCGGCCGGCACGGGCACGAAAAGAGAAGCCGAAGGTGTCGGCGTTCACCAGCGCGAAGATCGGCGAGATCCTCAAGCTGCAGCCGGACCTGGTGATCGGCTTCTCCGACATGCAGGCCGACATCGCACGCGATCTGATCAGGGCCGGCGTCGAGGTATGGATCAGCAACCATCGCAGCGTGGACGGCATCCTCGCCTACATCCGCCGGCTCGGCGCGATGGTCGGCGCGGGCGCCAAGGCCGAGGCCTATGCGCAGACCGCCGAGCGCCATATCGCACAGATCCGCGCGGCCGCCGCAGCGCTGCCGAAGCATCCGCGGGTCTATTTCGAGGAATGGGACGAGCCGCTGATCACCGGCATCCAGTGGGTGGCCGAACTGGTGCGCATCGCCGGCGGCGAGGATGTGTTCCCGCGCCAGTCCGGCGAGTCGCTGGCGAAGCACCGCATTCTGGCCGATCCCGCCGACGTGGTACACGCCGCGCCGGAGGTGATCTTCGGCTCGTGGTGCGGCAAGCGCTTCCGCCCCGAGCACGTCGCCGCGCGGCCCGGCTGGGACGCGATCCCGGCGGTGCGCACGGGCGATGTGCTCGAGATCAAGTCACCGATCATCCTGCAGCCCGGTCCGGCGGCGCTGTTCGACGGACTCAGCGAATTGCATCGGCATATCGCCGCGTGGGCCGCCAGATGACAGCGCACCGGCGTAGGTTGGGGTGAGCGCAGCGAACCCCAACGTGGCGTTCGGGATGAAAGGTTCGTTGGGGTTCGCTGCGCTCACCCCAACCTACGCCGGCGTGTTGCTCAGTGGCCCAGGGCGAGCTGCACGCCCAGCGCGGTGAGCGGCGCGGCCACCAGGATGCGCACCAGCACCAACACGATCACCACGATCCACGGCGAGAAATCCAGCCCGCCGGCCACCAGCTTGCCGCGCAGCGGACGCAGCACCGGCGCGACCAGGCTGCCGACCAGGCGCAGCGCGGGATGGCGCTGGTCGACCGGGAACAGGCTCAGCAGCGACCAGATGAAGATCAGCACCAGGTAGGTCAGCAGTACGAAGTCCAGCAGGTCGGCCAGCGCCAGCACCAGCAGGCCGAGCAGGTCCGGCAGCTGGCCGTACAGCGCGAAGATCACCACCCGCTGCAGCAGCATCAGCACCCACAGCAGCAACACGCAGGACAGGTTGATGCGCCGCCAGTTGGGCAGCACGCGGCGCAGCGGCGCCAGCACCGGATTGGTATAGCGGTAGAGGAACTGGCTCAGCGGATTGTTGAAGTCCGCGCGCGTCGCCTCGGCCAGCAGGCGCAGCAGGAACAGCGTGGCGACCGCGCCGAAGACGAGGTCGACCAGGAAGGTCAGGGCATTCAGCAGATAGCTCACGGGGCGTCATCCAGGGCAGCGGCCAGGGCCTCGCCGCGGCGGGTGGCGGCGGCGACGGCGCGCGCGACGATACGCGGCAGGCCGTCGGCGGCAAAGCTTTCCAGCGCGGCCTGGGTGGTGCCGTTGGGCGAGGTCACCCGGCGGCGCAGCTCGGCCGGCGCCTCGCCGCTCTCGGCCAGCATGCGGCCGGCGCCCAGGCAGGTCTGCGCGGCCAGCGCGCGAGCGGTCTCGCGCGGCATGCCCTGCGCCACGGCGGCGTCTTCCAGCGCCTCGACCAGGGCGAAGAAATAGGCCGGGCCGGAGCCGGACAGCGCGGTCACCGTGTCCATCAGAGCCTCGTCGTCGATCCAGCGGGTCAGCCCCGCGGCGTCCAGGATGCGCTGCGCCAGCGCGCGCTGCGGCGGGCTGACCCGGCCGTTGGCGCACAGGCCGGTGGCGCCGGCGCCGATCAATGCGGGGGTATTGGGCATGCAGCGCACGATCGGCAGCTGGCCGCCGAGCCAGCGCTCGAGCTGGTCGATGCGCACGCCGGCGGCGATCGAGATCAGCATCGGGCGACGCTGGCGCAGCACGTCCTGCAGCTCGTTGCGCAGCGCCGGCAGCACCTGCGGCTTCACCGCCAGCACCACCACCTCGGCTTCGGCGACGGCCGGCCGGGCTTCGGCATAGCAGGCCACGCCGAACTCGCGGCCCAGCTCCTGGCGCGCCTCGGCGCGCGGCTCGGCCACGCTGACGGACGAGGCCGCGATCCCGGTCTTGAGCAGGCCGCCGATCAGGCTGCGCGCCATGTTGCCTCCGCCGATGAAAGCGATGCGGGTCATGCGGACTCCTTGGGGGACGGTGGGGGCATACCTTAACCGTAGGTTGGGGTGAGCGCAGCGAACCCCAACGGACGCCATGCTGTTGCCTACCGGCCGATTCATCGATCCGGGCGCTCGGATTGCCGGGTCCGTTGGGGTTCGCCTTTGGCTCACCCCAACCTACGGCCCATTACGCGGTTATCACTTTCAAACATCGGCCACCTGAAAGACTGGCCCCTGTCGCCGCGCCGCGAGTAGTATCGGGCCGCTGCGAGGGGGACCTGAGAAGGGTGGCAGCAGCGAGGCCGAGCAAGCCTTTCGCGACCATTCCCCACGCCGCACCGCCCAAAGCTGAACGTCCAAAGGGGAATGCATGGATATCGCCGAACTACTGGCCTTCTCGGTGAAGAACAAGGCGTCGGACTTGCACCTGTCCGCCGGCCTGCCGCCGATGATCCGCGTGGACGGCGACGTCAGGCGCATCAACATCCCGGCGCTGGAACACAAGCAGGTGCACGCGCTGATCTACGACATCATGTCGGACAAGCAGCGCCGCGACTACGAGGAATTCCTCGAGGTCGACTTCTCCTTCGAGATCCCCGGCCTGGCCCGCTTCCGCGTCAACGCGTTCAACCAGAACCGCGGCTCCGGCAGCGTGTTCCGTACCATTCCCTCCGAAGTGCTGACCCTGGAGGACCTGGGCGCGCCGCGCATCTTCCGCGACCTGATCGAGCAGCCGCAGGGCCTGATCCTGGTCACCGGCCCGACCGGTTCGGGCAAGTCCACCACGCTGGCGGCGATGGTCGACCATATCAACAAGAACGAATACGGCCACATCCTCACCATCGAGGACCCGATCGAATTCGTGCACACCTCGCAGAAGTGCCTGGTCAACCAGCGCGAGGTGCATCGCGACACCCACGGCTTCAACGAGGCGCTGCGCTCAGCGCTGCGCGAAGACCCGGACTTCATCCTGGTGGGCGAGCTGCGCGACCTGGAAACCATCCGCCTGGCGCTCACCGCCGCGGAAACCGGCCACCTGGTGTTCGGCACCCTGCACACCAGCTCGGCGGCCAAGACCATCGACCGCATCATCGACGTGTTCCCCGCCGGCGAGAAGCCGATGGTGCGCTCGATGCTGTCCGAATCGCTGCGCGCGGTGATTTCGCAGTCGCTGCTGAAGAAGGTCGGCGGCGGACGCCTGGCGGCGCACGAGATCATGGTCGGCATTCCGGCCATCCGCAACCTGATCCGCGAGGACAAGGTGGCGCAGATGTATTCGGCCATCCAGACCGGCCAGCAGTACGGCATGCAGACCCTCGACCAGAACCTGCAGGACCTGGTCAAGCGCGGCCTGGTGACGCGCCAGCAGGCGTCGGCGTACGCCAGGAACAAGGAAGTGTTCAAGTGATCCACACCTACGTCTCCGCAGGAGACCGCCCATGAGCGATTTCGATTTCACCTCGTTCCTCAAGCTGATGGTCCACAAGAAGGCCTCGGACCTTTTCATCACGGCCGGCGTCGCGCCGTCGATGAAGGTGCAGGGCCGCATCGTGCCCATCACGCAGAGCCCGCTGTCGGCCCAGCAGTCGCGCGACATGGTGCTCAACGTCATGACGCCCTCGCAGCGCGAGGAGTTCGAGAAGACCCACGAATGCCAGTTCGCCATCTCGGCGCAGGGCGTGGGCCGCTTCCGCGTGTCGTGCTTCTACCAGCGCAACTGCGTGGGCATGGTGCTGCGCCGGATCGAGTCGAAGATCCCCACCATCGAGGAGCTGAGCCTGCCGGCGGTGATCAAGCAGCTGGCGATGACCAAGCGCGGCATCATCATCTTCGTCGGCGGCACCGGCACCGGTAAGTCGACCTCGCTGGCCTCGATGATCGGCTACCGCAACGCCAACTCGACCGGGCACATCATCACCATCGAGGACCCGATCGAATACGTGCACAAGCACGAGGGCTGCATCATCACCCAGCGCGAGCTGGGCATCGACACGGACAGCTGGGACAACGCGCTGAAGAACACCCTGCGCCAGGCGCCGGACGTGATCATGATCGGCGAGGTGCGTACGCGCGAGACGATGGAACACGCCATCAACTTCTCCGAGACGGGCCACCTGTGCCTGTGCACCCTGCACGCCAACAACGCCAACCAGGCGATGGACCGCATCCTGCACTTCTTCCCGGAAGACCGCCGCTCGCAGCTGTTCATGGACTTGTCGCTGAACCTCAAGGGCGTGGTCGCGCAGCAGCTGATTCCCACCCCGGACGGCAAGGCGCGCCGCGTGGCGGTGGAGATCCTGCTGGGCACGCCGCTGGTGCAGGACTACATCCGCCAGGGCGAGATCCACAAGCTCAAGGAAGTGATGAAGGAATCGACCAACCTCGGCATGAAGACCTTCGACCAGAGCCTGGTCGAGCTCTACCACGCCGGCGAGATCTCCTACGAGGACGCGCTGCGCCACGCCGACAGCTCCAACGAAGTGCGCCTGCGCATCAAGCTGGCCCAGGGCGGCGACGCGCATACGCTGTCGCAGGGGCTGGAAGGCGTGGAGCTGGAAGAGTCGCGCGACACCAACCAGTTCGGCGGCGGCATGCTGTATCGCTGACGCTGCACGCTCATCGCCGATGCAAAAAGAAAGGAGCCCTCGCGGGCTCCTTTCTCGTTTCTACGCGCTTGAGGGCGCGACGGTCACTTGGCGTTGTCGCTGACGGTGACGCCGCCGGCGTCCACACTCTTCACGCCTTTGACCTTCTTGGCGATCGCTTCGATCTTCGCCTTCTCGCCACTGGTGGCGGCGGTGCCGGTGATGGTGACGACGCCGTCGGTGGTGTTGACCGACAGGTCGCCGCTCTTGATGCCCTTGGTGGTGGCCAGCTCCGATTTCACCTTGGTGGTGATCCAGCCGTCGGCGGCCTTGTCCGGCACGGTCTGGTTGCTGGTGGGTTTCTGCATGGCGCCCGCGTCCTGCGCGGCGACCTGCGCCAGCGGCGCGGCGGCGAGCAGCGCGACGAGGGCGGCGGCAGGCAGGGTCTTGCGGAGCAGGGACGAAGTCTTCATGGCAACTCTCCTGGGGATGGGACGCTGTCCGGGGGGAGACAGCCGGAACGCATGTCGGCCGTCCGTTCCGGATAGCAACAGGTCGGGTGTGAACAAGGCTTCGAAAGCGCGTGCAGGCGTTCAGGGCGCGCTGGCCTAAGCGAAGATTTCGTGCGCTTCCGATGGAAAGATCGCAAGCTTTCGCGAAGCTTGCATGCCGTGTCGCAGCATGCGCATCTTTTCATTTTCTACAGCACGTTACGCGTTTTTTCGCCCTGCACCGGTGGCGGAATTAGTGACCGGGTGAAAAAAATCGCGTTACAAATTCGTTGTGAATCGCACGATGTTGCGTTATACAGCCCGCTGCTCTTTGGGCTGGATGGATACGAGAGGGGGGCTCGTCGAGCCGCATCTGGTTAGCCATCCGGGGGCACGTTTCTTCCTCGGAGCAAGGCCCTTCCCCGGGCCCGCAAGACCCACATCCCCGGTCCGCACCCACTGCGGATCTTGCGTTGCTAACAAGTTGATGGGAGTACAACCTGTGAGTTACCTCGCTGCTTTCACCAAGCGGCCTAAGGGACGTTCGTCCCTGGCCCTGGCCGTCGCCCTCGCGCTGGCCGGCACTGCCGCCATGGCCCAGTCCAACATCACCGGCTCGATCTTCGGCCAGGTGGCCCCGCAGTCGGGCAACACCGTCGAGATCAAGAGCGTCGACACCGGCCTGACCCGTTCGGCCAACGTCGACGAGCAGGGCCGCTACCGTTTCAGCTCGCTGCCGACCGGCCGCTACACCGTCACGCTGAAGAACAACGGCGCCGCCGTCAGCACCCGCGACAACGTCGAGCTGAGCATCGCCGGCGGCACGGAAGTGTCCTTCGGCGCGTCCGCCGCGGCCGCGACCGACGCGAAGAACCTCGACGGCGTCTCGGTGGTGGCCTCGGCCCTGCCGGCGATCGACGTGTCCTCGGTCGACACCCGCACCGTGCTGACCTCCGAGCAGCTGGCCAAGCTGCCGATCGACCGCGACATCGCCGCCGCCGCCATGCTGGCGCCGAGCGTGGTTGCCAACTCCAGCTACGGCGTGCCCAGCTTCGGCGGCGCCGCCTCGTCGGAGAACGCGTACTTCATCAACGGCTACGCCGTGACCAACCCGCTGACCTCGATCGGCTTCACCAAGCTGCCGTTCGACGCGATCGACCAGCAGCAGGTGCTGACCGGCGGCTACGGCGCCGAGTTCGGCCGTTCCACCGGCGGTGTGATCAACATCGTCACCAAGCGCGGTTCGAACCAGACCAAGGGTGGCATCTACACCATCTGGGAACCGGAAGCGCTGCGCGCCAGCCCGCGCAACAACTACTTCCCGCACACCGGCGCGGCCACCAACGCCGCCACCGACGGCACGCTGTACCAGTACCGCAACCGCAACCAGTACTGGAAGTCCACCGTCGGCGCGTACATCAGCGGCGCGCTGATCAAGGACCGCCTGTTCTACTACATCGACGCCGAAGTGAACCGCCAGGAAGGCGCCAGCGTCATGTCGTTCTCCAATTCGGCGGCGTCGGCTTCGAAAATCGGCTACAACGAATTCCAGAACAAGATTCCGCGCTGGACGGCGAAGATCGACTGGAACATCACCGACAACCACATCCTGGAATTCACGGGTGTGTCGGACAAGACCGAATTCACTTCCGACCGCTACACCTACGACTACAAGACGCAGACCCACGGCAGTACTCAGACGGGCGGCGTGTACAACAAGGACGGTGGCGACCTCTACATTGCCAAGTACACCGGCTACATCACCGACGACCTGACCGTGTCGGCGCTGTACGGCACGCAGAAGATCAACCACGTCCAGACCAACTACGGCTTCAATCCGGCCTGCCCGTATATCTCGGTCGGTTCGAACGCGCAGGCGCCGGGCATCATCTACAACACCTGCCAGACCGCGACCACCTCGACCCTGCCGCTGGACGGCGCCAACGACAAGACCAAGGGCTGGCGCCTGGACATCGAGTACCGCCTCGGTGACCACGACATCCGCTTCGGCTACGACGCGCAGAACGCCAAGTCGTTCACCGGCAAGGAATACGCCGGCGGCTACGCCTGGGTGTACGGCAAGCAGACCAACCCGGCCACCGCGATCGACCCGGGCCTGGGCGTGACCGGTTCGCCGGCTTCGGCGGGCGGCCTGGGCGCGCAGGGCTACTACGTCTACAAGGCGTACAACACCCAGCGCGCCGGCGTGGAAACCGACCAGGCGGCGCAGTTCATCGAAGACCGCTGGCAGGTCAACGATCGCTGGCTGCTGTCGGTGGGCCTGCGCAACGAGCAGTTCACCAACTACAACAAGAACGGCGACGCCTACATCAAGCAGCGCCACCAGCTGGCGCCGCGCCTGGGCGCGTCGTGGGACGTGTTCGGCGACTCCACCCTCAAGGTGTTCGCCAACGCGGGCCGCTACCACCTGGCCGTGCCGAACAACGCCGCCGTGCGCAGCGTGTCCGGTTCGCTGATCAGCAACCAGTACTTCACCTACACCGGCGTGGATCCGGTCAGCGGCGCGCCGCTGGGCCTGAACCCGATCGCGGTGAACCCGGCCAGCCCGTTCATCTGCGCCAGCACCGGCGGCGTGTCGTCCAACAAGGAATGCGGCCAGGCGCCGGATCCGCGCACCGTCGCGGCCAAGGGCCTGCGTGCGCACTTCCAGGACGAGTACATCCTGGGCATGGAGCAGCAGCTCACCCCGACGTTCAACTGGGGCGCGAAGCTGACCTACCGCAAGCTGATGAGCGCGATCGACGACACCTGCATCCAGTCGCTCGGCAACAAGTGCCTCACCTTCAACCCGGGCCGCGGCAACACCTTCATGGTGCCGCAGGCGGACGGCAGCCTGAAGGAAGTGCACCTGAGCCAGAAGGACCTGAACCTGCCGGATCTGAAGCGCAAGTACTACGCGGTGGATCTGTTCGTCGAGCATCCGTTCGCCGACAGCTGGTACGGCAAGGTCGAGTACACCTTCTCGCGCAACTACGGCAACACCGAAGGCCAGCTGGCCTCCGACCTGGATACCGGCGCGGGCGGCCAGACCGACGTGTCGCGCACCCAGGACTGGGACCTGCCGCAGCTGATGGTGGGCTCCAACGGCACGCTGCCTAACCATCGCGCGCACCAGGTCAAGGCGTTCGGCTATTACCAGCTGAACACCGAGTGGCGTTTCGGCGCCACCCTGATCGCCGCCTCGGGCCGTCCGAAGAACTGCACCAGCTTCTACCCGACCGCCGACGCCGGCCTGTACAACAGCTCCACGTACTGGTTCTGCGGCCTGCCGGGCCAGACCGGCTACACGGTGTCGCCGCGCGGTTCGCACGGCACCACGCCGTGGACCTACCAGCTGAACCTCAATGCGGCCTACACGCCGGGCTGGCTGGACAACAAGCTGACCCTGCAGGTGGACGTGATCAACGCGCTGAATCGCCAGACGGCGACGATGTACAACTACCGCTACGCGCTGAACCGCACCACGGTGAACCCGCTGTACGGTCGTGAGCTGAACTACACCGATCCGCGCTACTTCCGCGTGACCGCCCGCTACGACTTCTAAGCGGGCAGGCCGGACCGGCGCCTCGCGGCGCCGGTTCGACCCGGCAAAGTCATGAAAACCACCGGCGTCATGCCGGTGGTTTTTTTCTTTCTATTGCGTAGTGGTAAGGGGCGCACAAACGCTGCGACTACCTTCCCCGACCTTCAAGTTGGAACCCTTCTCCCCCGGCGACCCGAAGGTAGTCCCCGTGGGAGAGCACGCGGAGAGCGCACATGGATGTGCGCGGCTCTGAGGAGCGAGGAAGGTGGCGGCAGCCGGATGAGGGTACGGGCGGAGCGCAGCGTTACGCTCCGCCCGTACCCTCACCCCAACCCCTCTCCCGAAGGGAGAGGGGCTTAGGTCGCGACACTCCCAAACGCCGCGGCTAGAACGCCACGTTCACCGTCAACCGTGCCGACTGATCGTGCGCATCACTGGCGAACTGCCCGTGATAACCAAGATCGATCGTCACTGCATGGCCGACCGGGAAGCGCAGGCCGAGGTCGAGCACGCCGGCGTTGTCCGCCACCGGCAGGCCGTACACGGTGAAGTCGTCCGCGCCCGCGGCGAAGCGCTGCCGGCGTTCCGGCACGCGATCGCCGGAGGCATGCTGATAGCCGACGCCGGCGTAGGCATGCAGTCCGCCCGGACCCAACTGCAGCGAACCGCGCACGCCGGCGGTGGCCACGGTGAGGTTGGACGAGCTGCCGTCGACGGCGAGCGCGGCGTCGCTGCCGTGCTCGGTGAAGGCATCGGTGCGCACGTGCACCTGGCTGAGGTTGAGGTAGGGCTCGACGGTGGCGCGGTCGAGCTGGAACACGTAGCTGCCGTCGATATAGGCCTGCGCGGTGTTGGCGTCGTAATTGGCCTGGGCCACGCCGGAGTAGGTGCCGAAGGCGATGCGGCGGGTGGTGTCGATTTTCTGCCACGCATACGCCGCGCCGCCGCGCAGGCGGATGTTGCCGAGATTCCAGCTGGCGTACAGGCCGGCATAGTTGGCCTTGGCATGTGCGGTGGAACCGAGTTCGCGCACGTTGAGGCTGTTCTGGCCGTGGCCGACCAGGCCGCCGACGCGCAGGTCGTCGATCGCCGTATCCGCGCCGACCAGCACGCCGCTGCCGTTGGCGTTCATGTCGTGCGCGTTGCCGTCGCTGTCGTGGTCGCCCCAGTGGCCCCACAGCGAACTCCACACGATGTTGCCGCTGCCGGTGGCGCCTTCGGCATTCTGCCCGCCGTAGCTGGCGCCGAGCAGATGGTTGTTGATGGCGTCGCGCACGTAGTGGCTGTCGTCGAACAGCGCGGTGCCGATGCTGCCGTGCATCTCGCCGGAGAGCTGGTCGAAGGCATGCCGCGCGGTGGCGGGGTCGAGGGTGAGCAGGGCGTCGTAGAGCGGCGAGTTCGGATCCAGGTGCTCGAGCGCGCCGGCGGTGTTCTTCTGGTTGCTGGTGTTCGCCACGCTCTCGAAGCTGACGTCGTTGCGCTGCAGCGACAGGTTCACCGCGTTGGCGGTGTAGCTGAGCACCGGCGTGAGGAAGGTCAGGTTGGCGCTGACCGCGCCGAATTGTCCGCTCAGGCCCTGCGCCGCGGTGAGGATGGTGTAGTCGGTGCGTGGCGCGTAGTTGCCCGGCTGTCCCAGCACCAGCACGCTGCCGCCGAGGATCGACGCCGTGCCGCCGACGACGATGCGGCTGCTCTGGCCTTGCGGCGTCGCGCCGACCTGGTAGCTGGAGCCGTTGTGGAACACCGCATTGCCGGTCACCGTCAGCGTGCCGGTGGTGTTGCCGGGTACGACGGTGCCGGACAGGTCCAGTGCGCCGATGGTGCCGATGCCACCCAGCGTGGCGCCGCCGTTGACCGTCACCGCGCCGCCGAGCGTGGCGCCCGGATGGCTGTTGTCCCCGACGATCAGCGTGCCCGCCGCGACCGTCGTCGCGCCGGTCAGCGGATTGGCGGTGTCGAGGGTGAGCGTGCCGGCGCCCGACTTCAGCAGCGTGCCGCTGCCGGAGATCGAGCCATTGAACGTGGCATCGCTGCCCTGGTTGATGACCAGCGCGGCGTTGTCGACGATAGAGCCCTGCAGGCTGCTCGCATCGCCTTGCAACGTGCCCGCGCTGATCGTGGTGCCGCCGCTGTAGCTGTTCGCGCCGCTCAGCGTGAGCGTGCCGGCGCCGAGCTTGGTCAACGCGCCGGTACCGCTGACCACGCCGGCGAAGCTGCCATCGGTGCCCTGGTTGAAGACCAGCAAGGCATTGTCGGTGATATTGCCCTGCAGGCTGCTGGCATCGCCTTGCAGCGTGCCCGCGCTGATGGTGGTGCCGCCGCTGTAGCTGTTGGCGCCGGAAAGAACCAGCGTGCCCGCGCCGAGCTTGGTCAGGCTGCCGGTGCCGCTCAGGGGCTGGCTGACGGTGAACACGTTGGCGGCGTCGGCGATATCGAAGCCGCCGCCGGTGGCGCCGAAGGTGATCGCGCGCGGCGTGGACTGGAAGCTGGTGCCCGTCACCTGCAGGATGCCGCCTTCGAAATCCAGGCCGGCGCTGGCCGCACCCAGGTTCGTATCGGCGCTGACCGACAAGGTGCCGGCGCTGAGCATGGTGCCCTGCGTATAGGTGTTGGCGCCGCCGAGGATCAGCGTGCCCGCACCGGTCTTGTTGAAGCCCAGGCCGGTGAGCGTGTTGTCGACCGTGGCGACCCAGCCCGCGCTGGCCGCGCTGCCGTCGCCGACGCGGATCTCGCTGAGCGCGCCTGGCGAAGGCGCGACCAGGCCGAGCGCGTCGCCGACCAGGTGGAAACCGTCATTGGCGAACTGCATGCCGAGCGCGGTGACCGGCTGCGCGCCGCCGTTGCCGTCGACGGTCACCGTGCCTGCATCGCCGCCGAAGATGGCGAACGCATCGGCGGGTTGGCGAGTGGAGGTCACCGAGCCCGTTGCATCCGTCCAGTTCGCCTGCGCTGCCGACCAGGTGCCGCTGCCGCCGCCCATGCGCGTGCTGTTGGCCAGGCCGTTCGCGTTCCAGAAATTCAGCGCCAGGCTGTTGGTGTTGATCAGGTTGATCTGCTTGCTGGCGGTGAGGTTCTGGATGGTGAAGCCGGCCGGCGGCGCGATGCCGCCATTGGTTTCGGAGAGCGCGCCGCCGTAGGTGAACAGGTTGTACAGGCCGGGACCGAAGCCGCCGGCATCGATCGGATTGATCGTGGCGCCGTTGATGGTCAGGTTGCCGTTGACCGCCACGTTGTGGCCGGTGCCGGGCGTGCTGAAGTTCGGTCCCGGTGCGCCGAACGAGAAGTCCAGCACGCTGCCCTGCGCCAGGGTGACATCGCCGTTGACGGTGAGCGTGCCGGTGGGATTGCCCGGCGCGAGATGGCCGCCGTTCAACACCGAGACGCTGCCGCCGACGGTGCCGAAACCGCCCAGCGCGGCGCCGCTGGCGACGGTGACGTTGCCGCCGATGCTGGCCGCGGCATGCGTCGCATCGCCCACGGTAAGACTGCCCGCCTGCACCGTGGTCAGGCCGGTGTAGGTGTTTACGCCGTTGAGCACGAGTGCGCTGGCGGTATTGGTCACGCCGCCGGTGCCCTGGATGACGCCGTCGAAGCTGCCGCCGCCGCTGCCGCTCACGCTGAGCACGTTGGCGCCCAGGTTGACGGTGCCGCCGGTGCCGGCGAGTGCGCCGATGGTCTGGTTGCCGCCCGCGGAGATGTCGAGGATGCCGCTGTTGCCCAGTGTCAGCGCACTGCTCGCGGCGAGGCTGCCGCCGGCGCCCAGCGCCAGCGTGCCGGCCTGGATGCTGGTGGCGCCGGTATAGGTATTGGCGCCGGTGAATGTCTGCGTGGCCGTGCCGTTGATGGTCACGCCGCCGCTGCCGCTGATGACGCCGCCGAAGCTGGAGCCGACGCCGTTCGGTGCGAGGGTCAGCGCGTTCGCGCCGATGTTCACCGTGCCGCCGGCGCCGGCAAGTCCGCCGAGGCTCTGCGCGCTGGCGGCCGAGAGATCGAAGGTGCCGCCCGCGGCCAGCGTGACCAGGCCGTTCGCGGCGAGCGAACCGCCGCTGCCCAGCGCCAGTGCGCCGGCATTGATGGTGGTGCCGCCGGTATACGTGCTGGCGCCGCTGAGCGTGAGCGTGCCGCTGCCTTGCTTGACGAGGCCGCCGGTGCCGCCGATGGTCCCCGCGTAGGTCGTGCTGCTGGCATTGCCGACGATGAGCGACCGCGTGCCCAGCGCCACCTGGCTGCCGGCGACGCCGGACAGCGCGCCGATGGTCGGGTTGCCGCCGGCCGCCGAAATGTCGAACGAGGTGCCGGCGGCGTTGAGCGTCACCGCACCGCCGGCCGCGAGACTGCCGCCCGCGCCGAGTGCCAGGGTGCCGGCATTGATCGTGGTGCCGCCGGTATACGTGCTGGCGCCGCCCAGGGTCAGCGTGCCGCTGCCTTGCTTGACGATGCCGCCGGTGCCGCTGATGCCGCCGGAGAACGTGGTGTTGACGCTGTCGCCCAGGGTGAGCGTGCGCGCACCCAGCGCGAGCGTGGTGCCGGCGGCGCCGGCCAGCGCGCCGATGGTCTGGTTGGCGCCGGCGCCGGAGATGTCCAACGTGGCGCCAGGGCCAGTCAGGTTGACCATGCCGGTCGATGCCAGCGAGCCGCTGGCGCCCAGCGCGATGGTGCCGGCGTCGATGACGGTACCGCCGCTGTAGGTGTTGGCGGCACCCAGGGTCAGCGTGCCGGCGCCGTTCTTGGTCAGCGCGCCGCTGCCCGACAGCAGGCCCGACAAGGTGAAGTTGTTGGCGCCCGACGCGGTGAGGCCGCCCGCATTGACGGTGATCGCATTGCCCAGGGTCAGGCCGCTGCTGCTGGCGCCGATCGCGCCGCCGTTGGCGGTGATCGGATTGCTGCCGAAGGCGGCGCCGTTGTCGAAGTTGGCCAGGCCGCCGTTGAGCGTGGCGTCGGTGCTGACCAGCGCGCCCTGCAGGTTCCAGGTGCCGCTGTTGACGGTCAGGTGCTGGAAGTTGATGTAGGTGGCGGACGAGGCATTGGTCACCGTGCCGCCGGTGCCCGAGCCGGGGCCGGCCACCACGTTCTGCAGCACCAGCGTGTTGTTGCCGCCCGCGCCGCCGTCGATCTGTCCGGTGGGCGCGAAGTTCAGGTTGACGCCGAGCACGCCGAGCAGGTTCAGCCCGAGGCTGCCGCCGTTGTTGACGTTGGAGCCGGACACCGCGGTGAAGGTATTGGTGCTGTTGGCGCCCATCGACACGCTGCCGCTGATGGTGCCGGCGTTGATGAAGGTGTTGCCGGTGGCGGAAGCCTCCATGGCGGTGCGGCCGGTGATGGTGCCGGTATTGGTGATGTTGACCTGCGCACCGCCGTAGGCCGCGATCACCGGGGCATCGGATCCCAGCAGCGAGACGCCGAGCAGGGCGGACGAGCCGATGGTGCCGGCATTGTTGATCGTGGTGGTGCCGCCGCTGCCGTTGCGCACGGACAGTGCCATGCCGGTGAAGTCGGCGAGATTCAGGCCGAGCAGGCCGGTGGTGCCCTTCATCACGCCGCTGGCCTGGTTGTTGACGGTGACCGTGCTGCCCGGGATGGCGGTGCCGAGATTGGGGTTGCCGATCACCGTGCCGGAGGACAGCAGGCTGAGCAGGCCGAGCAGGGACGGGTCGATGGTGCCGGCATTGTTGAGCGTGGTGCCGTTGCCGGTGAGCGACATCGCCGTGCCGCCCAGGCCCAGCAGCACGCCGGTGGAGCCGCCGGCGACGACATTGACGGTGAGGTTGTTGGCGGCGCTCGCATACGAGGGCGCCAGCGGATTGGCGGCGCCGGAGCAGGTCACCGTGGCGCCATTGGCCGGGTTGATCGGACTGCAGGCGGCCATGGCCGATTGCAGCGGCAGGGCAGCGCAGGCGGCCAGGCAGCACAGCGCGAGCAGGCGGCGGGCCGGCAGCCGGCGCGCTCCTCCCGGCGGAGTTCCCGCGCCGCGTGCATCCGCCAGTTCGGACGCAACTTGAAGCACGCGCAGCGCGCGGTTCCAGACGAGCCGGTAAATGCGATTCATGTTTTAACCCCTGAAGTTAGCCGGTGCCGGGCGGCTGTACTGCGTGTTGACGGGGCTCTCCTATGAGCTCCGGACGTGCAGGTCGCGCGTTAGCGCGTCAAAGGGGGGCTGAGGTCAGCCGGTGCTGCCTGGTGCGGCGAGATGCGGCGGGGCGGAGCGTCGTTCCACGGGGCGATGACCATATGACACCTCCTGTGCAATGGATCGGGACACGAACTGCGCGACAGCGATGCGGCAAGGACAGCGGCGACCCTGGCGGGCCGTGGCGGATAGTAATGAATTTTTCGGCGGCGGCGCATGAAGGATTCGAGAAACGAAACGGGGCGCCAGCGGCGCCCCGTTTCGTTCCCGCCGATGGCGAGGAATTACTTCAGCTCGGTCTGCGTGGTCATCACCATGCCGCCGTTCTCGACGTGCACTTCGCCGCTGATCGCCTTGATCCGCTCGGCCTGCTGGCGCATGGTCTCGAACTGCGACTTGGCGCGCTCGGCCGCGGCCTGGGCCTTGGTGGCCTGGTCCTTGTCGGCGTCCTCGCCGTTCTCGTCGCTGCCCATGGATTCGGTCAGCTGCTTGAGATGGTCGGACTTCTCCTCCATGGCCTTGATCCACGACACGTACATATCGCCGCTGAGGTGCACGCGGCCCATGCGGCCGGCGTCGCCGGTGGGAGCCTTGAGCATGTCGCCCAGCTTGGCGTCCTCGCCCTGGCCGACGGCGATGGCCAGCGCCTTCTCGCCCATCGCCAGCCACACCGGCTGGCCCAGCGCGGCGGTCATTTCCGCCGGCAGCGCCACCGGCTTGCCGTCAGGCGTGAGCTTGATCTGGGCCAGCGCCGGCGAAGCCATGCTGCCCATCGCGGCCAGGCCGGCCGGGTTGGTGCTGCCGACCAGCACGCGGCCGGTGAACTTCGGCGTGGTGCTGCTCGGGTCGAAGCTGTCCAGCGACACGCGCAGGCCCAGCAGGTCGCCGAACGGCGGCATCGCCGCCTGCTGCGCCACCTGGCCCAGCTTGGCGAAGCCTTCGTTGAGATTGGTCAGCGTGGGGCAGCCGAACGGCTTGGCGGCCACCGCCTCGGCCTGCGCGGCCCAGAACGTGCGCAACTGCGCCACCGGCAAGGCCAGGGTCATGTCCATCGGCGCGTCGCCGTCGACGCCCAGGCCCGGCAGCTCGACCTTGACGCCGGCGAAGGCCTTGGCCACGTCGTCGGCCAGGGCCACGTCCCAGCGCAGGTCCTGGTGCTTGGGATCGAGCTTGGTGTAGCCGAAGCTCATCGACGGCACGCGGCCGGCGATGCGCGTGGCATCGGCTTCGCAGGCCGGGGAGACGCCCGGCTGGGTCGTCACCGGCTCGCCGGTCTTGGCTGCCTCGGCGTGCTGGTGCGCCTTGTACATGGCGGCGAACAGCGGGTCCTTGCCGCTGGCGGCCAGCGGCAGCAGGCGCACCAGGTCGACGTGGCCGACGGCCCACGGCTTGTAGCCCTTGTCCTTGGCCAGCTGTTCCAGGCGGCCATCGTCCTGCAGGCTCTTGGCCGGGCGGTCCAGGCCAAGCGCCTGGCGCAGCAGCGGCTGCGGCGCGTCGGCCGGCAGCACGGTGGCGACCATCTGCTTGCCGACCACGGCCAGGATCACCTGGGTGCCGGCTTCGGCGGAGGCGTGCTTGCGATAAGTGACACCGCCTTCGGTGGCGGTATCGAGCTTCTTGCCGTAGGCGGTTTCCAGGCGGCCGACGAAGGCGTCGAAGGCCTTCGGGTCGGCCAGCTCGAAGCGCACCACCGGCGCCAGGCCCAGGCCGTAGACGGCCGAATGGCCCTTCATGTCCAGGCCGATGTTCTGCGCGAAGGCCTCGATGCTCTTGCCGTCGAGTTCGGCGATGAAGGCCTTGAGCAGGTTGGCCGTATCGGCGTCCTTCTCCTTCATGTCCTCCGCGGCGGCCTTCAGCTGCGCCAACTGGCTCGGCAGCTGGGCGTCGGCCTGGGCGATCAGCGCCTTGCGCGTGTCGTCATCCAGCACGTCCAGGTTGGCGACCACGTACGGCGTATCCGCCGGCACGAAAGCCAGGGGGGCATCCTTGTCCTTGTGGCCGCAGGCCGCCAGCAGCACGCCGGCGACAGCCAGCGCCAAATAGCGCTTACTCACTCGCATGTCGATTCCCTGAGATAGATAGAAGAAGGTGTTGCGCCGCGCATTATGCCCGTTTCGCCCCGGACTTGCGGGCAAAGATAAGGCTTCCGAGTGGCCGAAGCGGCCGGGATCGCGATAGCCCTCTCCCTCCGGGAGAGGGGGTGGGGTGAGGGTACGGGCGGAGCGCGGAAGCGATGTGCACCGCTCCGCCCGTACCCTCATCCGGCTGCCGCCACCTTCTCCCGGAGGGAGAAGGATTCCACCTTCAAGATTGAGGGATACCGCAGCGTTGGTTCGGGTCGCCGGGGGGGGGGGCGCGCGCTGTGGGCGGGTGAGGTTATTACGGCCGGGCCAGCATCTCGGCCAGCACCGCCATGCGCACGAACACCCCGTTGCCGACCTGCTCGAGGATGCGCGACTGCGCCCCGTCGGCCACCTCGGAGCTGATCTCGATGCCGCGGTTGAGCGGGCCCGGGTGCATCACCAGCGCGCTGCGCGCCGCCAGCGCCAGGCGGCGCGTGTCCAGGCCGTAGTGCCTGAAGTAGTCGGCCTCGTCCTGCAGGTCGGTGGCGGCCATGCGCTCCTTCTGCAGGCGCAGCATGATCACCGCGTCGGCGCCGGTGACCGCCTCGTCGAAGTCGGTGAAGCGCTGGCAATGCGGCAGCTCGTGCTCGCCGGGCATCAGCGCCGCCGGCGCGCACAGGCGGATGTCGCGCACACCCAGCGCGGCCAGCGCGTGCACGTCCGAGCGCGCCACGCGCGAGTGCTTCACGTCGCCGCAGATCACCACGCCCAGCTGCTCGAAATTCGGCCGGTGCTGGCGGATGGTCAGCGCATCCAGCAGGCCCTGGGTGGGGTGGGCGCGGTTGCCGTCGCCGGCATTGATCACCGACACGCCGCTCATGGCGTGGCGCACCAGCTCGTCGGGCGTGCCGGAGATCTTGTGGCGCACCACGATCGCGTCCAGGTGCATCGCTTCGAGCGTGTGCAGCGTGTCGTACAGCTCCTCGCCCTTGCTGGTGGAGGAGAAGCCGATGTCGAAATTGATCACGTCGGCGCCGAGCCGGCGCGCGGCCAGTTCGAACGAGGTGCGCGTGCGCGTCGACGGCTCGAAGAACAGGTTGAGGATGGTGCGCCCCGCCAGCAGGTCGAGCTTGCGCGTGCCGTGGGCGCAGGCGTCGCGCATGGCGACGGCGCGGTCGAGCAGGCGCTCGATGGTGGCGCGCGGCATGTTTTCGAGCGTGGTGAGGTGGCGCAGGCGTGGGGTCATGGGCGTGTCGTCAGGGCGGGTCGGCGAGGGTGGACGGGGTGCCGGCCGGCTGGGCCAGCCAGCGTTCCAGGATCACGGCGGCGGCTTCGGCGTCGATGGTGGCGGCGTCGCTGCGCTTCTTCAGGCCTGCCGCACGCGCACCGGCGAAACGGCGGGCCGCTTCCTGCGAGCTGTGGCGTTCGTCGATCAGCGCGACCGGCAGGTCATAGCGCTGCTGCAGGCGCTCGGCCAGGCGGCGGGCGCCGCGGCTGGCTTTCTGTTCGTCGCCCTCCAGGGTGAGCGGCAGGCCGATCACCAGGGTGTCGGGCTGCCATTCGCGGCGCAGGGCGTCCAGCCTGGTCCAGTCCGGCTCGCCGTCGCGCATCGGCACCACCGCCAGCGCGCGGGCCAGGCCGGTGAAGCGGTTGCCGACCGCGACGCCGAGCAGCCGGCTGCCGTAGTCGAAACCGAACACACAGCTCATGCGTGACCTACGTAGCCCGGCAACTGCAGCGGGTTGACCCCGACCAGGCCGGCGGCGGCGCTCCAGCGCTCCTCCAGCGGGGTGTCGAACACGACGCGCTCGCTCGCTTCCACGGTGAGCCAGCTGTTGTCCTTCAGTTCCTGCTCCAGCTGGCCGGCGCTCCAGCCGGCGTAGCCCAGCGCCATCATGGCCTGGCGCGGACCGGTGCCGGCGGCCATGGCGATCAGGATGTCGCGCGAGGTGGTCACCGACCAGTGGTCGTTGATGCGATAGCTGGATTCCCAGTGGCCTTCCTCGCGGTGCAGCACGAAGCCGCGCTCCTGCTGCACCGGGCCACCGATCAGCACGGGCAGGTCAGCGACCTCCGGATCGTCGCATTCCAGCTTCATCTGCCTGAGCACGTCGCCCAGGCGGTATTCGGAAAGCTGGTTGACCAGCAGGCCCACCGCGCCGTCTTCGTCGTGCTGGCAGAGGAAGGCCACACCGCGCGAAAACGGCGGCTCGGCCAGGCTGGGCATGGCGATCAGGAAATGACCGGCGAGGGAGGAGGGGCGGGAAGCGCTCATGGCCCGCATTGTAAGCGCAGGGGGTGCAGCTGGGGTTAGGACGAGGTTGGCGGAACCTGCGGCCGTGGCCGTCCGGGCTGCCCTCAGCGCGTATGCAGCACGTTGTTTTCCTGGAACTGCCAGGTGCGGGTGATGTGCAGTTCGTCGACCCGCTCGCCGGTCTGCGGCAGCGGCGGGAACGGCGCGGCCAGGCGCACGATGCGCTCGGCGGCCTTGTCCAGCAGCTCGTGGCCGGAGCTGCCGATGATCTCGATGCCGATCACCTTGCCGTCGCGGTCCAGGGTGACGGTGAGCAGCACGTCGCCGTGCAGCTTCTGGCGGCGGGCGGCGTCGGGGTAGTTGAGGTTGCCGACGCGCTCGATCCGGTCCACCCAGTTGCGCATGTAGCCGGCGTAGGCGTACTCGCTGGTGTTGGAGGAGATGAATTTCTTCTTGGGGCGCTTGGCGTAGGCCTCCTGGATGCGCCGCTTCTCGGCCGCCAGCTGAGCGGCTTCCAGGCGCACGCGGTCGGCATCGGCGGCGGGCAGGGTGCTGTCGCTGCGCTGCGGCTGCGCGCTGTCGGAGCTGACGCTGAAGCGGCTGTTGCCGATGGTGGTCAGCAGGCGGTCCGGGGTGGCGTCCTGCGGGCGCGCCGCGGTGGCTTCCTGGGCGTGCTCGGCCATGCCCGGATCGGGCTTGGGCAGCGGGCCGGAGAACGGCTGGGACGGGCGGGCGGCCTTGTCCTGCTCGCCGCCGCCGCGGTTGCTGGCCTGGGCCAGGAAGTCGGCCTGCTCGGGCTTCTCGCGGTTGGCCACGTCGACCAGGGTCACGTCCAGCGTGGGCAGGCTGGGCTTGGGCTTCACGTAGCCGAAGGTGATGCCCAGCAGCAGCACGCCGTGCAGCAAGAGCGAGAACAGCAGGGTGGCGCCGATCAGGTCGGCGCCCCGGGGTGCGGGTTGACTCACGCGGAACGCTTTCCGTGGATGTGGTGCTCGATGACGTCGAACAGCTGGCCGCAGATATTAAGCCCGAACTGCTTGTCCAGTTCGCGCGCGCAGGTCGGCGATGTGACGTTGATCTCAGTGAGGTAGTCGCCGATCACGTCGAGCCCCACGAACCACAGCCCGCGCCGGCGCAGCTCGGGCGCCACCTGGGCCACGATCCAGCGATCGCGCTCGGTCAGCGGCACGCCCTCGCCGCGGCCGCCGGCGGCCAGGTTGCCGCGGAATTCGTCGCCCTGGGGAATGCGCGCCAGCGCATAGGGCACCGCCTCGCCGTCCACCACCAGGATGCGCTTGTCGCCGGCGCTGATCTGCGGGATGAACTTCTGCGCCATCACGAACTGCGCCTGGCCGCTGAGCAGGCCGCCGCTGAGCAGGGTTTCCAGCATCGAATTGAGGTTGCTGTCGCCGGCCCGCACGCGGAAGATGCCGCGCCCGCCCATGCCGTCCAGGGGCTTGAGCACCACCTCGCCGTGCTCGGCCACGAAGCGGCGCAGGTCGGCCTTGTCGCGGGACAGCAGGGTGGGGGCCATGCACTGGCCGAAGTCCAGCGCGTACATCTTCTCGTTGCAGTCGCGCAGGGCCTGCGGGTCGTTGACCACGGTCACGCCGGCCCGCTGGGCCAGCGACAGCACCATGGTGTCGTAGATGAACTGGGAATCGACCGGCGGGTCCTTGCGCAGCAGCACCACGTCGACCTCGGCCAGCTCCTGCCAGCGCGCCTCGCCCAGGCTGAACCAGCCGGCGGGGTCGTCCTTCACGCTCAGCGGCCGCAGGCGGGCCCAGGCGCGGCCGTCGCGCACGGCCAGGTCGCCGTGCTCCATGTACAGCAGCGCATGGCCGCGCCGCTGGGCTTCCAGCAGCATGGCGAAAGTGGTGTCCTTGGCGATCTTGATGGCGCCGATGGGGTCCATCAGCACGGCGACCGAGAGGGCCATCGTCATTCTCCGGTAGTGGGTGCCCCGTAGGCTGGCGCGCTCTTGCCGGATCGGCGGGCGTCGGTCGACGAGGTGGGATGCCGCGCATGTTCGCCGACGCGCACGACGGGCGGCAAGGTATGTGAAGGCGTGCCGCACAGCGCAACAGCGAGGAATTTGGCTTGACGCCACGACGGGCAGGCGGTAAACAGCACGGACAATCGTCCGCCCACGAGCGGATGAATCGGTGGGCAATCTTGCGGGATTCTTTTCGTCCACATGGAGCTGGCGGCCCAGGGCTGTCGGCTTCGTGTCTTACCTGAGCCTGGGGCGGGTCACAGGGGGGTGTGTGAACTTGAACATAAGTGGAAATGGCCTGGCCGGTCTGAAGGTCATGGTGATCGACGATTCCAAAACCATCCGTCGCACGGCGGAGACCTTGCTCAAGAAGGAAGGTTGCGACGTGCTCACGGCGGTCGACGGATTCGAGGCGCTCGCCAAGATCTCTGACCAGAAGCCCGCCATCATTTTCGTCGACATCATGATGCCGCGCCTCGACGGTTACCAAACCTGCGCGCTCATCAAGAACAATCCGCAGTTCCGGTCGACGCCGGTGATCATGCTCAGCTCGAAGGACGGCCTGTTCGACAAGGCACGTGGCCGCATCGTGGGCGCCGAGCAGTATCTGACCAAGCCGTTCACGCGCGACGAACTGCTTGGAGCCATCCATCGCCATGTCACGGTGTAAGACCACCATCGACTACAGGGGCTGAGGGGGACCTGTGGCCAATATTCTCATCATCGACGACTCGCCGACCGACGTGCGCGTGTTCACCACGCTGCTTGAGCGCGCCGGGCATACGGTCGGTTCGGTCAACAACGCCGAGGAGGGCATCGAGCGCGTGCGCGCCGAGCTGCCCGCCCTGGTCATCATGGACGTGATCATGCCCGGCATGAACGGTTTCCAGGCCACGCGCACGCTGACGCGCGACCCGGTGACCAAGGACGTGCCGATCGTGATGATCACGACCAAGTCCATGGAGACCGACCGCGTCTGGGGTTTGCGCCAGGGCGCCCGCGCCTTCATCACCAAGCCGGTGAACGAGAAGGAGCTGCTGGCGTGCATCAACGATCTGCTGCCCAACGCGGCCTGAGGTCTACTCGATGAGCCAGACCTTGTCCCCGTTCGAGATTCTCGCGCGCTACGAGCGCCTGTCGCTGACCCATGCTTCGGATACGCCCGAGAAGCTGGAGGCGCCGGGATTGTGGCGCGGCATCGGCTACCGCGTGGGTTCACGCCTGTTCGTCAGCGGCATCGACGAGATCAGCGAACTGCTCGCCGTGCCCCTGCTCACGCCCGTGCCGGGCACCCAGGCCTGGTTGCTGGGCGTGGCCAACGTGCGCGGCAACCTGGTGCCGGTGGTGGACCTGAGCCGCTTCCTGTTCGGCGAGCGCACGCTGCACACCGAGCGCAGCCGCCTGCTGGTGGTGCGCCAGGGCGCCGGCAGCGTGGCGCTGCTGGTGGATGAGGTGTTCGGCCAGCGCACGGTGGATACCGAGGCGCGCCGGGCGGCCGAGCAGGAAGACGATCCGCGCCTGTCGCGTTTCGTCGAGGAAAGGGTGGGAGAGCCCCGGCTGGCGGTATTCAGCATGGGACGCCTGGTGCGTGCCCCGGACTTCCGCCAGGCCGCGGCCTGAAGCGGGAACCGGCAAATCTATAAGTAGGACCGGTGCCGGATCGCGGCCGGATTGACAGGCTTTGAAATCCCAGCCGATGCCGCAACGACGGCGTGGCGTAGACGGGTGAGGTAACGCACATGAGCACTACAGGGGGCGTCGGCAAGGAGCGGGGCTATACCGGCCTCATCGTCTTGCTGGTGGTCGCGATCGGCTTCGCGGCGCTGGACTTCTTCATGCTTAACGCGAAGAACGGCGAGGATCGCCAGGCCATCGGCCTGACCACGCAGATCCAGGTGTTGTCGCAGCAGACCGCCAAGTACGCGCTGGAGGCGTCGGACGGCAACGTCGACTCCTTCAAGGAGCTGGAAACCAACCGCAATGCGATCGATTCCGCGGTCCAGCGCCTGAATTCCGGCGACACCAAGAGCGGCATGCAGGCCTATGCCGACAACAGCGCCTCCCCGGCCGGCCGCGGCGTGGCCGCGCTGAGCAACGCCTGGAAGCAGCTGGATGCCGACATCGGCAAGATCCTGTCCAACAAGGCGCTGGTGCTGGATTCGGCGCAGCGTGCCGGCACCCTGTCGCGCGAACTTCCCGTGCTGAACTCCAGCATGGAGCAGGTGGTGAACATCCTGCAGCAGCGCGGCGGCAGCGCGGAGCAGACCTACACCTCGGCGCGCCAGATGCTGCTGGCCGACCGCATGATCCGCCGCGTGCAGGAAATCCTGCAGGGCGGCGACGCCTCGCAGCCCGCGGCCGACGGCCTGGCCCGCGACGGCCAGCTCTACGGCGGCGTGCTCAAGGGCCTGCAGGAAGGCAACACCGAGGTCGGCGTGCGGTCGATGAACGACTCCAACGCCCGCAAGATCCTCGGCGACATGCAGACCAAGTGGGACAGCCTGCAGGACCCGGTCTCCAAGCTGGTCGGCGCGGCCGGCAACCTCTCCGAGGTGAAGCGCGCCGGCAACCAGGCCTCGCTGGATTCGCAGAACGTGCTGCTGCGCGCGAACGAACTGTCCGAGCAGATCGGCAAGCTGCCGCTGCGCCGCCTGTTCCCGAACGTGTGGTGGGGCGTGCTGGGCGCCGGCGGCGCCGCCGCCTTCGCCGTGCTGCTGGTGTTTACCCTGATCCGCGACCAGCGCCGCCGCTTCCAGGAATCGGCCGAGCTGAACCAGCGTAACCAGGAGGCGATCATGCGCCTGCTGGACGAAATGGGCTCGCTGGCCGAAGGCGACCTGACGGTGAAGACCACCGTGACCGAGGACATCACCGGCGCCATCGCCGACTCGGTGAACTACGCCATCGACGAGCTGCGCACCCTGGTGACGACGATTAACGAGACCTCCGAGCAGGTCTCGTCCTCGGCGCAGGAAACCCAGACCACCGCGCGCCATCTGGCCGACGCGGCGCAGAGCCAGGCGGCGCGGATCAGCACCGCCACCTCGGCGATCAACCAGATCGCCAGCCTGATGGACAACGTGTCGAAGGATTCCGCCGAATCGGCCGACGTGGCCGAACGCTCGGTGCGGATCGCCTCGCGCGGCGCCGAAGTGGTGCGCGAAACCATCTCGGGGATGGACTCGATCCGCGACCAGATCCAGGAAACCTCCAAGCGCATCAAGCGCCTGGGCGAGTCTTCCCAGGAAATCGGCTCGATCGTGGAACTGATCAACGACATCGCCGAGCAGACCAACATCCTCGCGCTGAACGCCGCCATCCAGGCGGCCTCGGCGGGCGAGGCGGGCCGCGGCTTCGCGGTGGTGGCGGACGAAGTGCAGCGCCTGGCGGAACGCTCCGCCAGCGCGACCAAGCGAATCGAAACGCTGGTGCAGGCGATTCAGTCCGACACCAACGAGGCGGTCAACTCCATGGAGCAGACCACCGCCGAAGTGGTGGCCGGCGCCCGCAAGGCCGAGGACGCGGGCAGCGCGCTGGGCGACATCGAACGCGTGTCGCACGACCTGTCCGCGCTGATTCAGAACATCTCGGCCGCGGCGCGCGAGCAGTCCATCGCCGCGACGGACATCTCGCAGTCGATGAACGCGATCCAGGAAATCACTTCGCAGACCTCGCAGGGCGCGAGCCAGACGGCCGAGTCGATCGGCTACCTGGCCCAGCTGGCCAGCGATCTGCGGCGTTCGGTGGCGCACTTCAAGCTGCCGGGCTGATTAGAAAAGCAACAGGTACGGGCGCGACCGCAGCATCCAAAGCGGGCGCGTCCGAGGACAGGGGGGCAACCTCGACGGTTGCGTGACACGCGTTGCGTGGCCGCTGAGAGGGGCGCATGAGACTTCAAGACCACATCGATTTCACCACCCTGCAGTGGGTCAAGCCCGAGCTTGACGAGACGCTGGCCATCGCCCGTGAGGCGCTGGAATCCTACGTCGAAAATCCGGGCGACCGCGCCGTCATGCGCTCGTGCGCGGACAGCCTGCACCAGGTCCAGGGCACCCTGCGCATGGTGGAGCTGTACGGCGCCGCGCTGGTGGCCGAGGAAATGGAAAACCTCGCCGTCGCCCTGCTCGAAGGCCACGTCACCCAGCGCGAGGAAGCCTACGCCGCGATGATGCGCGGCCTGATGCAGCTGCCGGACTATCTGGAACGCCTGTCCGGCGGCCATCGCGACGTGCCGGTGGTGCTGCTGCCGCTGCTCAACGAGCTGCGTGCCAGCCGCGGCCAGCAGGCGCTGCACGAATCGGCGCTGTTCGCGCCCAATCTCGAAGCCGCGCTGCCGGACAGCGCGCCGGCCGCGCTCAACCAGGAAGAAGCCGAGCGCATGCACGGCCGCATCGCCGAGCTGCGCCTGCGTTTCCAGCAGCAGCTGCTGGCGTGGTTCCGCGGCCAGGCCGCCGAGCAGCAGCTCGGCGCCATGGTGCAGACCCTCGATGCGATCGCCGCGCGCTGCTACAGCGTTCCGGGCCGCCGCCTGTGGTGGATCACCGCCGGCGTGCTGGAAGGCCTGCAGCAGGGCCTGCTGAAGAACCAGGCGGCGGAAGTGCGCCAGCTGATCGGCAAGGTCGATCGCAGCATCCGCCAGCTGATCGAACAGGGCGAAGCGTCGATGCGCGGCGGCGATGCCGACGAGCTGGCGCGCAAGCTGCTCTACGTCGTCGCGCAGTCCAAGCAGCGCAGTGCGCGCATGGACCTGCTGGTGCGCACCTACGGCCTGGACCGCCTGCTGCCCGACGAGGGCGAGCTGGAACATGCCCGCGGTTCGATGTCCGGCCACAACCGCGCCCTGCTGGACTCGGTGGCCAAGGCCATCAAGGAAGACCTGCTGCGCGTGAAGGAAGCGCTGGACCTGTTCCTGCGCCAGGCCGACGCCGATCCCGCCCAGCTCAGCGAACAGACCGGCGTGCTCGAGCGCGTCGGCGACACCCTCGGCATGCTGGCGCTCGGCGTGCCGCGCCGCGTGGTGACCGAGCAGCGCCGCGTGCTGGAAGACATCGCCAACCGCCTGCGCGCCCCGGACGAAGAGCTGCTGCTCGACGTCGCCGGTGCGCTGCTCTACGTCGAAGCCTCGCTGGACGATCACATCGAGAGCCTCGGCGCCGAAGAGGAAACCGCCCAGGAAGCGCCGGTGAGCATGCTCCCGCGCAGCGAGGCGCGGCACATCCTCTCCACGCTCATGCAGGAGGCCACCGCCAACACCGGCAAGGTGAAGGACGCCATCGTGGCCTTCATCGAATCCGGCTGGCGCCACCAGGAACTGACCGACGTTCCCGGCCTGATGGACGAAGTGTCCGGCGCCATGCGCATGCTCACCGCGCCGCGCCCGGCCGAACTGGCCGAAGGCATCGGCCGCTTCGTCGGCAACGAGCTGCTCAGCGACCGCCGCGTGCCGACCAGCGCGCAGATGGATCACCTGGCCGACGCGCTGGCCGCGCTGGAGTACTACCTGGAAGCCGCGCGCGAACATCGCGGCGGCCTCGAACACATCCTGGACGTGGCCGAGCACAGCCTCAGCACGCTCGGCTACTGGCCGCCGCCGCCGATGCGCACCGTGCTGGCCGACGCCGAGCCGGAAGCCGCCGCTGTACCGGCACCGGCACCGGCGTCCGCGCCTGCCGCGTTCGCGCCGGAATTCACTACCGAGCACGAACTCACCGAAAGCGTCAGCCTGGCCACCGGCCACGACCTGGGCAGCCTGGTGATCGGCGAAGCCGTCACGCCGATGCCGTCCGCGCACGAACTGGCCGGCCTGCGCCTGGTCGATACCGAGCAGGTGCCCGCGCCGGTCGCCTCCGGCGCCAACGACGACGACGACTGGGTCGAGATCGAAGAAGAAGTGCTCGAGCAGGTGCCGGTCGGCAACGCCATCAATGCCCACGCCGGCTTCCAGGTCAGCGTGGAAGGCATCGACGACGACATCCGCGAGATCTTCCTGGAAGAAATGCAGGAAGAGATCGACAACCTGCGCGACGCCGAACAGAAGTGGCTGGCCGATCCGGAGCGCCTCGAAGCGCTTACCCCGATCCGCCGCTCCTTCCACACGCTCAAGGGCTCGGGCCGCCTGGTCGGCGCCACCGCGCTGGGCGAGTACGCGTGGAAGATCGAGAACATGCTCAATCGCGTGCTCGATCAGTCGATTCCCGCCAACGCGAATGCGCAGGCGCTGATCCACCACGCCATCGAAGCGCTGCCGCAGCTGCGCGCCGCGCTGATGGGCGAGGGCGCACCGACCGCGCCACTGGCCGCGATCATGGAGACGGCCGACCGCCTCGCCGGCGGCAGCGAGAGCGCCCGCGTCGAAGACTTCGCGCCCGCCGCCACCGAGACGGTGCGCCGCGTCGTGCGCCGCCGCGTGCTGCGTTCGCAGATCGCCGCCGAGGCGATCCCGGCCGCCACGCTCGCGCACGTCGAGCCCGCCCCGGAACCCGTGGCGCCGCCGCTGCATGCGCACGACATGATCGCGCCGCCGGTGCTGCCGCCGGTCGATCCGGTGCTGCTGGAGATCCTGCGCAGCGAAGTCGCCCAATACCTGCAGACCATCCGCCACGCGATCAACCGCGTCGACGGCGAGCTGCGCGTGGACGACAGCCTGCTGCGTGCCGTGCATACCCTGCACGGCGCCATCGCGATGGTCGACATCCCGCTGCTGACCCAGCTGCTGTCGCCGCTGGAAAGCCTGCTCAAGCGCCTGCGCGCCGCCGGCCATCCGCTCTCCGCCGAGGGCGTGAACCTGCTGGGCAAGAGCGCCGACGCGGTCGACTACATCATGGGCCAGTTCGACGCCGAGCATCCGCAGCTGCCGGAGCTCGACGCGCTGATCCAGCGCCTGGTCGAACTGCGCGACGCGCAGCCCGAGCCGCAGGTGGCGCACGTGCTGTTCGAGCCGCTGGCCGACGATCTGGCTGCGGATAACGAAGCCGACGAGGGCGCGCTTGCCGCCGCGCTGGACGCCGCCATGCCGGCGCAGCCGGGCGAGCCGCATGCGGAGGAAACCGCGAAGGCCGCCGCGCCGGTGGACGATTTCACCGCCGAGCTGATGGCCGCGCTGGGCAGCTTCGAGGCCGAGCGGCCCGCGCAGGACGCGGACGTGACCCATCACGCGGTCGCGCCCGTCACCGCAGAAGAAGACGATTTCGCCGCGCTGTACGGCGACCTGACCGGCGACGAGCCGCAGCACGCGGAAGCCGCGGCGGATCCCGCCGAGATCGTGGTCGAAAACACGTTGTCCTTCGATAACCTGTCGATCGAACCGATCGAGCTTTCCGAGGCCCACCTGGGCGCCGGCGAAGCCGGGCACATCGAGTTCTCGCTCGATGCCGTCGAGCCGGCGGAAGCGCAGCTGGTCGACGCGCATGCACTGGTCGGCACGGAGCAGCCGGCCGAAGTGGCTGCGACGCATGTGTCGCTGGAGCCGGCGCTCGCCGATGGCGAAGCAGCGATCGAAGAGATCGAAGTCGGCCCGGTGTCGGAGAGCGAGCTGGCCGAGTTCCTCGGTGCGGACGAGCCGATCGCCGAACTGGCCGAGCCGGTCTCGGGCCTGGTCGACGAGCCCGTGCTCGAGCCGCTGCATGCCGAAGAGGCGGCGCCGGTCGTCGAACCGGAGCACATCGAAACCGTGCACGTCGAAACCGGGCAGCCCGAACCCGTGCCGTTCATGGCCGGGGAAGCCGAGGCGGCGCAGGTCGAGGAAGCTCGTATCGAGCCGCCCAAGGCCCCGGTCCACGACCTCACCTCCGAATACGCCGGCAGCTGGACCAACGACCAGATCGATCCGGACCTGCTGGAGATCTTCACCGAGGAAGCGCGCGAGATCCTCGACCACTCCGACAGCGTGCTGGCGCAATGGCGTGCCGAGCCTGCCGAGCCGGAACACCTGGCCAGCCTGCAGCGCGACCTGCATACGCTGAAGGGCGGCGCGCGCATCGCCGGCATGGTGCCGGTGGGCGACCTCACCCACGCCATCGAAACCCTGCTGGAAAGCCCGGTGGGCCGCGATCCGGCGCGCCTGGGCGAACTGATCCGCGCCCTCGAAGCCGGCTTCGACACCCTGCACGGACTGGTGCAGCGCGTGTCGCAGGGCCGCGGCGTCGAATACCCGCAGGCGATGATCGACCGCTTCCTGGGCCTGGCCGGCGATACCGCGCCTGCCGCCGGGCACGACGACGTCGCCGCCGAACCGGCCGATCGCGCCGGCCTGCCCGAGCTGCTGCCGGAAGAAGGCCAGTTCGACGAGGCACGCGGTCCGCAGGAACAGATCCGCGTCCGTTCCGAACTGCTCGACACCCTCGTCAACCATGCCGGCGAGGTGGCGATCTACCGTTCGCGCCTCGAACAGCAGGTCGCCGGCTACCGCTTCAACCTGGTCGAGCTGGACTCGACCGTGCAGCGCCTGCGCAGCCAGCTGCGCATGCTGGAAATCGAAACCGAGGCGCAGATCATCGCGCGCTTCCAGCGCGAGCATCGCGAAGCGGGCATGAGCGTGTTCGATCCGCTCGAGCTCGACCGCTATTCGCAGCTGCAGCAGTACTCGCGTGCACTGGCCGAGTCGGTATCCGACCTGGTGTCGATCCAGAGCATGCTGGACGAGCTGACCCGCCAGGCCGAGACGCTGCTGATCCAGCAGTCGCGCGTGAGCTCGGAACTGCAGGACGGCCTGCTGCGCACGCGCATGCTGCCGTTCGACACCATGGTGCCGAACCTGCGCCGCACGCTGCGCCAGGCCGCGACCGAGCAGGGCAAGAGCGCCCAGCTGTTCGTGGAAGGTGCGCACGGCGAAATGGACCGCACCCTGCTCGACCGCCTCAAGGCGCCGTTCGAGCACATGCTGCGCAACGCCGTCGCGCACGGCATCGAGTCGCCGGAAGAACGCCGCAAGGCAGGCAAGCCAGCCGAAGGCGCGGTGCGCATCCGCGTGGCGCGCGAAGCCACCGAGGTGGTGGTGCGCGTGACCGACGACGGCCGCGGCCTGGACCGCGAGGCCGTGCGCAAGCGCGGCATCGAGCGCGGCCTGCTGCGCGCCGACGCCAAGCCGAGCGACGACCAGCTGCTGGCCCTGATCACCCAGCCGGGCTTCTCCACGGCCGGCACGGTGACGCAGCTGGCCGGCCGCGGCGTGGGCATGGACGTGGTGGCCAACGAGATCAAGCAGCTCGGCGGCTCCATCGCGGTGGAATCGCAGGCCGGCCAGGGCACGACCTTCGTGCTGCGCCTGCCGTTCACCCTCGCGGTGACCCAGGCCATCCTGGTGCGCATCGGCGAGGGCACGTTCGCCATCCCGATGACCTCGGTGCAGGGCGTGGCGCGCATCAACCCGGCCGACCTCACCACGCGCCTTGCCGAGTACGAGCCGACCTTCCCGTATGGCGGCGAAGAATTCGGCATCCACGACCTGGCCGAACTGCTGGGCATTCCCCCGGGCCATCCGGGCGACGAACAGCTGCCGCTGCTGCTGACCCGCGCCGGCGACCTGCGCGCCGCGATCCGCATCGACGCCGTGATCGGCTCGCGCGAGATCGTGGTGAAGTCGGTCGGCCCGCAGGTGAGCTCGGTGCCGGGCATCCTCGGCGCGACCATCATGGGCGACGGCTCGGTGCTGATCATTCTGGATCTGCCGCCGCTGGTGCGTCACGGCATCGTGCGCCGCCAGGAGCGCCTGGCCGAAGGCCTCACCGCGGTCGAAATGCCGGTGGTCGAGGAAGAGCGCGTGCGTCCGCTGGTGATGGTGGTCGACGACTCCATCACCATGCGCAAGGTCACCGGCCGCGTGCTGGAACGCCACGAATACGAAGTGCACACCGCGAAGGACGGCCTGGATGCGCTGGAGAAACTGCACGAGCGCGTGCCCGACCTGATGCTGCTCGATATCGAGATGCCGCGCATGGACGGCTTCGAACTGGCCGAGGCGATGAAGGCCGATCCGCGCCTGCGCAACGTGCCGATCATCATGATCACCTCGCGTACCGGCGATAAGCATCGCCAGCGCGCATTCGACATTGGCGTGGACCGCTACCTCGGCAAGCCGTACCAGGAAGTCGAGCTGCTGGCGCAGATCAGCGAAGTGCTGGAGCAGCGTGCGACGGAGTCCGCCCATGGCTGAAGCCCCGGCAGTCGCTCTGCTGTTCGACGACGCGGAACTCGGGGCCCATCTGCGCGAAGCCTTGCGTGAACGCGGTGCTCGCATCGTGCACGAAGGCGCGCTCGGCACGCTGAGCCGCGAAGTGATCCATGGCACCGGCGCCCAGGTGGTGGTGGTGAACCTGGACGATGAGGCGGCCGACGAGCTCGACCGCCTCTACGACGTGATCGACGGCGATCATCCGCGCGTGGTGTTCAACGACGCCCAGGCCAGTCGCGGCCTGGACGGCTGGGATCGCGCGCGCTGGGCGCGGCATCTGGCGGTGAAGGTGCTGGCGGATGGCGACGTCGATCCGCCGCGTCCGGCCGATGCGCTGGCGGTGGAGACGCCGGTGATGCATGAGGCGGTGGCGGTTGCCGCCGCGCCGGTGGCTGCGATAGCCGCGGTGGCTTTGGCTGAAGCCGATGAAGAGCCGGCAGCCGAGCCCGAAGCGACCACGCTGGCCGAGATCGAGCCGGTGGCCGATATCGCGCTGATCGACGAATCGCCTGAAATCCTGCTGTCCCCGGTGGTCGGCGAAGCCGCCGATGTCTCCGAATCGCTCGCCGCCGAACTCGAAGCGCTGCTCGCCGCCGACACCGACGAGCCGGCGGAAGACGATTTCGGCAGCGGCCTGAAACAGATTGCCGAAGACGCGCCGCCGCTGCACGACGGCATGTTCGGCGCCGACTTCCTCGCCGACACGCACGGCCCCGCGCCGATGCCGCCGGTGCACGACGAACTGCTCGCCCAGTTGCCGCCGCCGCTGCCGCAGCGCGAAGAACTCACCGCCAGCGTGCCGACCGAGCCGCTGGGCGCGCCGCCGAGCGCGCCGCGTCCGTCGTTCCAGCTCGACCATCTCGCGCTGACGCCGCTGGACGACGACTTCATCCCTGCCGACGCGCCGATCAAGGTGGAGAAGATGTCCACCGCCGAGGCGCTGCACAGCGGCTGGTCGCTGGTCGACGACGATGCGCCGCTGGCCGAAGAGGCCACCGTCGACTTCGGCATCGAGAAGATGGACGCCGCCGATTTCCTCGCCCCCGACGTGGAGCTGGAAGAGGCGCCCATGGCCGAGCCGACCATGACGCTCGAACTGGTTTCCATCGAGGAGGCCATCGCGCCGCGGGAGGAGTACTCCCACGAAGTGCACCTCGGCGAATTGAACAGCGCGCTCGGTCGCGTGCTGCTGCTCGGCGCGACGGTGGACAGCACCGATTCGGTCTGCGCGTTCCTGGCCGCCTTGCCGTCCAGCCTGCGCATGGCCGTGCTGCTGACGCAGCATCAGGGTGTAGCGTCGGTGGATGCATTGTCCGAGCGACTGTCCAAGCATTCCGCGCTGCCCGTGCGCATTGCCAGCCATGGTCATCGTGCGCGCGCCGGCGAAGTGCTGCTGGTGCCTGCCAACTGCCAGGTGCGCTTGCTGCGCGACGGCCGCATCGAATCCGAGGCCGTGGAACTGGCCTCGCTGCAGAACCCGTCCATCGACAGCGCCTTCACCACCGCCGCCAGTGTCTTCGGCCGCGACGCCGTCGCCATCGTCTTCGCCGGCCCCGGCACCGACGCCGTCGCCGGCGCGCAAGCCGTGCACGATCGCGGTGGCAAGGTGTGGGTTGAGCAGGCCTCCGGCGACCACTACGCCGACATGGTGCATGGCGTCGAAGCCGAACGCCTGGCAAGTTTCACCGGAACGCCGTTCGAACTGGCGGCACGTTTGATCGAAGAGGAAGTCCAGCGATGAGCGAGCAGCCGTTGCCGCGCGAAATCCGTTGCGTACTGGTGCCCGTCGGCCACCTGCGCCTGCTGCTGCCCAACGCCACCGTAGCCGAAGTGATCACCCTGCCGACGCCGGAGACGGTGGAGAACGCGCCGGAGTGGTTGCTTGGACGTATCGCGTGGCGTGGCTGGCGAGTGCCGCTGGTGTCGTTTACCAAGCTTGCCGGGGCGGAGGAGGGCGATCCGTCGTTGGCGATGCGTGTGGCGGTGCTGAAGGCGTTGGGTGGGAATCCGAAGTTGCCGTTTGTTGCTGTGGTTACGCAGGGTTTTCCGCGACTGACTACGCTTAATGCGGAGTTGATTATTCCGACGCATGACGGCACCGAGCTGCCGCCTGGCGTGAAGGCGCAGGTGCTGGTGCGCGACGACGTGGCGGTGATTCCGGATCTGGAAGGGATTGAAGAGCAGTTGACGGAGATGTTGGAGTTGGCGAGCTGATTCGCCGCTCCCGCTCGACTGCCTAAGTTTTTCTGCTGCTAGCTTCTGGCCCATCGTATCGGGCTTCGCGGCTATTGGCTGGCCGCCCGCCATGGAACATGGCGCTTACTCCGAATGGGAGTCGAGGCCACCCACACCCTCAGTGCAGTTTGCTAACGTAGCAACTTACGGTTGCGCGGGGATTCACCGTGCGCTGTAACTGAAGTGGCTGTTCCGGCGTCTACCATGGCGTAGCGCCTAGGAATGCGCAGGTTGTGGGGATGAAGCCAGGGATGGGCGTCGTATCGATTTTCTTTAATGCCGTCTTCAAGACTGGGTGCGGGCTTTCTCGCATCCGGTGCCGCTGTGTGCCGCGCTGTTGAACCGCTGTGATCGCCGACCGCGCAATCGTGAGTGTCGAAGGAATCAAACCATGAAGTATGGGATAACCGTTGCGCTCCTGCTGCTCCTGAGCCTGCTCGGTTCGGTGTCGGCGCAGGATTGGAATGCAGTTCACCTCGGCAACAACGTTATCGACCCCGATAACCGTGTCATGTGGTCCGAGGGGGCTGCAATGACCTATGACTTCGGTGCGGTCTACAGCGGATATCCGTACGGTCGGGACAAGTGCAGTCCGACGGGTTGGCAGACCATGTCCGCCCCGAACACCGCCTACAATCCGGCGGCGCACAGGTATCAGCGCCAGATGGTGGCCTATTCCGACTGCCATATGCTGGGTGCATTTATCGTCGCCTCGTATTTGGTCTACAGCTGCGACAATGCCGCGAAATGGTCCTACCTCAAGGATTACAACACCTGGGATTGTGCCCGCGGCTACTACGTCGCCGTCCCCGAAGACCCGGCCGGCAACGGCGAGTGCACCTGCGACCAGGGCCGGCAAGCTACCGCGCATCCCATCGAGATCGGCACCGGCAACATGTCGGAATCCGCCACGGATTTCGTCAGCGGCGATGGTCGCCTGCGCTTCGATCGCTACTACAACAGCAACCCACTGAATCCGGACCGGCGTGCCTCCGGGTGGTGGAACGCCTATAGCGCCAGGCACATCACCAGCCTCGATGCGGGGCGCAAGTCATCCCGCTCGGCGATCCACTATGCGGCGTCGTCCGGCGTCTACGCTTCCGCCGAACAGGCCTGCGTGCTGGGTGTGGCCGACCTCGCCAACGACCGGGGCGCCAATGCCGCCAACCCGGCCTATGCGGGTGTGACCGGCAGCTATGTCGACGGGCGGTGCCAGCTGTCCAATGGCGGCTCCGTCCCGGTACTCAATACAGGCACAGCGGATCTCTTCGTCGGCATCATCTTGGACGCAAGCGTCGGCGCGACGGTGTTCCGTCCGGACGGCAACTACTATCAGTTCTCCTGCCGCCAGGGCGTATGCACCTCGTTCGGCCAGAGCAAGATCACCCTGGTCACGTCGTCGGCCGGCTATACGCTCACCGCGGAAAACGGCGACGTCGAAAGCTACGACTTCAACGGCAACCTGCAGAAGATCGTCAGCCGCGACGGCTATATGCAGACGCTGACCTACAACACCAGCAGCAACACCGACGTCGCCACGATCCAGTCGGTCACCGACAGCTCCGGCCGGACGCTGGCCTTTGCCTACAATGTCTTTGGATCGCTCAGCCAGCTCACGCTGCCGGATGGCACGGCGGTGCAGTACGGTTACGAAGCGGACGGCCGCCTGACCTCCGTGACCTACGCCGATGGCAGCAGCATCGGCTACAAGTACGAGAACACCGCGTTTCCCCAGGCCATGACCGCCTGGGTCGACGAGAGCGGCGGCACCTACGCCACCTGGGCTTACGACAACACCACCGGCATGGCCACGGCCAGCGCCCTGGCCGGCAACGTCGATACCAGCACGCTCAGCTACAGCGGCAATACCACCACGCTGACCGACAATCTCGGTACGGCGCGCACCTATACCTTCCAGGGCGTGGCGCGCGGCAGCCGCCTGCTGTCGGTCTCCGGGGCCCACCTGCAGCGATTGCACAGGTCGGAACATGACCTATGACGCCAATGGCTTCCTGAAGACATCCCAGGATTGGAACGGGGCGACGACGAGCTACAGCTTCGATCCCACGGGGCTGCTCCTGCAGCGCATCGATGGCCAGGGCACGGCGGCGCAACGTTCCACCACCATCACCTGGAATGCCGCGCTGCGCGTACCGCTGACCCGCACGGTCAGGGACGTTGCGGCCAACGTGGTGGCCAGTACCAGCTGGCTCTACAACGGCGCCGGCCAGGTGTTTGCCCGCTGCGAAGTCGACGTGGCGGTGGCCAGCGGGTACGCCTGCGCGTCCACCGGAACGCCTCCAGCCGGCGTGCGGCGTTGGACCTATACGTATTGCGACACTGTTGACGGCACGCAATGCCCGCTCACGGGCTTGCTGCTGAGCGTGACGGGGCCGCGCACCGACGTCACCAGCACGATCCGCTACAGCTACTACCTCAGCACCGACGAATCGGGCTGCGGTACGGCCGGCGGCGTCTGCCATCGCGCCGGCGACCTGTACCAGGTCACTGGCGCCGCGGGTCATGTCATCACGAATCTGGCTTACGACAAGAATGGCCGGGTGGTGCGCCAGCGCGATGCCAACGGCGTCATCACCGATTCGACCTATCACGTGCGCGGCTGGCTGCTGACCAGCACCGTCCGCGCCAACGCCGACGGTACGCCCTCGGCCAACGACGCCGCAACCCGGATCGGCTACACACCCTACGGCGCGGTCGCCTCGGTGACGGACCCAGATGGCGTGCAGGTCACCTATGCCTACGATGCCGCTCATCGCCTCACCGACATCACTGATGCCCTGGGTAACCGCATCCACTACACGCTGGATGCCGCTGGCAACAAGACCAAGGAAGAGACCTTCGACGCCGGCAACACGCTGCGCCGCTCGCTGGCCCGCAGCTACAACACGCTGGGTCAGCTGACCGGCATCAAGGACGGCCTCAACCGCACGGTGTTCGATGCCAGCTTCGGGGATAGCTACGACGGTAACGGCAACCTGGTGCGCAGTGCCGACGCGCTCGGTGTCCAGCGCAAGCAGGGTTACGACGCGCTCAATCGCCTGGTCAGCACCATCGACAACTACAACGGCACCGACACCGACACGTCCACACAGAACACCCAGAGCGTGTTCGCCTACGACGCCAAGGACCAGCTACAGGGCGTCAGCGATCCGGACGGCCTCAATACCACCTACGACTACGATGGCTTAGGCAACGCCATCGCGGTGCATAGCCCGGATACGGGGACGTCGAGCTTTGTGTATGACGCGGCAGGCAACCGCATCCAAGCGACGGATGCGCGCAACGTCGTCACTCACAGCACCTATGACGTCCTGAACCGCGTCACCGCCATCACTTATCCGACCAGCGCAGAGAACATCAGCTACCGCTACGACGAGGCCGACAGCGTTACCGGTTGCGTCGGTTCCTATCCGATCGGCCGTCTGACCCGCGTGGTGGAAGCGACCCTGACGACAGTCTATTGCTACGACGCCCGCGGCAACGTGGTGACGAAGCGACAGACCCAGGGCACGAACGTCGACACGGTCAGCTACACCTACACCCTGGCCGATCGCCTGGTGAGCAGCCGTACGCCGGATGGCACGGCCACCCAGTACGGTCGTGACGGAGCAGGGCGCATCAATGCCGTGACCGTGCTGACGCCTAATGCCGGCGGCGCTGGGGCTTGCAACGTCGTCACCAACGTGAGCTACCTGCCGTTCGGCCCGATCCTCAGCTACACCTTGGGCAACGGCCAGACGATCACGCGCACTTACGACGCCAACTATGCCGTGACGGATGTCGTCAGCCCGGCGCTGAACTTGCATTTCGCTCGCGACGCGATGGGCAACATCACGGCGCTGGGCAATGTCTCGGGCGCCGATCCGGCGATCGAGACATACAGCTACGACCCTCTGCATCGCCTGACGGGCCTGAAGGACGCCCAGGGGCAGGCTATCGAGGCCTACACCTACAACAAGACGGGCGACCGCCTCAGCAAGGCCAGCAATGGACTGGCGACCGGTGCCTATGGCTATCAGGCGGGTACGCACTGGCTGACGAGCATCGGCAGCAGCGCCCGCACCTGTGACGCCAACGGCAACACGACAGGCAGCACCTCGGGTGGCGACGCATTCGGCTACGGCTATAACGACCGCAATCGCATCTCGGTGGTGCAGCGGAACGGGCAGACCGTTGCCAGCTATGTCTACAACGCCATGGGCGAGCGCGTGGCCAAGACGGCCGCGGCCACCCAGCGCTTCGCCTACGACGAAGGCAGCCAGCTCATTGGTGAGTACGGCGCGACCAGCCGCAGCTACGTCTGGCTGGGCAACTTGCCGGTGGCGGTGGTGGACACGAATGGCACCACCAGCACCGTGAGCTACGTGCACGCGGATGCGCTGGGTACGCCGCGTGCGGTCACGGATGGCGCTGGGGCTACCGTTTGGCAGTAGAGCTATCAGGCCAATGCGTTTGGTGAGAAGGCTCCCTCAACGGCCGGGATGACTTTCAACCTGCGTTTTCCGGGGCAGTACTACGATGCAGAGTCGGGGTTGTACTACAACGTTCAGCGGCATTACGACCCGGCTGGTGGACGTTATGTCCAAAGCGATCCCTTGGGCATTGGGGCTGGCCTGTCAACGTATGGCTATGTAGCTCAGAATCCGGCCAGCAATGTCGATCCGCTTGGGTTATTCCTGACGACCGTCGACGCAATGTGCATGCATGATCCGCAGTTCTGTGCGGAGCTGTTTGGGACACTTGCACGTTCGCAAGGAGCTATTCAGGCGAAGCTTGGGAATCCGTGTGCTCAGGAGTACTGGGATGCGGTTGCCAGTCTGAGTGAGACTGCTGGCAAGATGGCGATGGTCGCTTCAATCGCGCGCCTTGGAAGAGCAAAGTTACCTCGATATCAAGGGGCTAAGCCGACATACAGTATCAACGAGGCGCATGTGCCCGGTAAGAGGGGCTTCAATCCTGCAAAGACCCCCCTTCCAAATGATGCAGAACGCGTCTTCGAAAGAGCGGTGCCTAGCTCACCTACTAATCCTAGGGCTTGGTTCGGTCGCAATGAGAATGGAACGATCTATCGTTACTCGGCAGGCAATGACGGCACCGCTCACTTTAGCGGTATGGATGGCGTGGGTGATGGGATTAAAAACATCACCCCGTATGCTAAGGCAAGATTGGACGGGCTCTAAATGATCGTCGGACAACGAGAGCGATTTGCGGTGGAGATCGACGTTGCCATGGTTATCGATGGCTGGGTCTATGGCAGCTTCATTTTTTGGATTGACGGTATGAAAGTTGGCGATATGTCAGATCTTTCTGTTGACCTTAAAGGCTGCTGGCATTGGATGAGGGATTTCATTGAGAATCCAATGGACCGATTTGAGCCTGGTTTATATGAAATGGATAAGCGCCAGATCTATTTGAGGCTTGCCTCTCCTATTTTGTATGGAGGTGACCCGACTGGCTTCGCAAAGGAGATGTATCAGCAGACATACGAGCGCTTCCATGTGGCTCACATTGGGATGTCTTCATTCGATAATGTCGCCTTACTTCTGGTCAAGGATAAGGATGGTCGGGAGCACTTGGTTTGGGAGGATGGCGGCGAGATTCGAGATGCTTTCTTGGGCGCCGGCTGTATGGAAGAGGTGCTTGGTGAAGCGGTGGCCGCACTTGAAGGAATTGTTATCTCCGCTGGCGATAAGCGATAGGCGATATTGGGTCGAGATAAAGGTGCGTCTGACGTTAATCGCTCTTCGTGCGAGTATTCCTTCTTTTTTCTAACGGTGCGCCTATGAGGCAGAAGGCCCTGCTGGAAATTTTGTCGGAAGACCCCGGCTCAATCGAATCCGCTTTGCAGACTACTGAACGGCTTCGCAAAGAGTTGGAAGAGGGGGAGCAGAAGGCTGGGAAAATCCTACACTTATAGAATTTCTGGAGGCAATGCGAGCTTGGCTTGAGGCCATGGGTCCTCGCATTAAGGGTAAGCCATCACGGAGGTTTGTGGAGGCAATGCTATCGGCTTCGAAGATCTACGAGTAAGTAAAAGGAACTCAATCGGCGTACGGAGTTCAGGGGGCGTCTAAGGGGATGGCGATTCCGCGAGAAGGATTCGGCTGACGAGGCGGCGATCAGTGTGATGATAGGCGCTTCGCATCAAATGGCACCGCGAAAGCTCGGTTCAACCAACTTAGGCACCATGCCGTAGAGAGAAAGAAAATGGAAGTGTTTCCAGTCGAGATTGCATTAAACAGAGAAGCTGTCTGGCTCGGCTGGGTTTCCCCAGAGGATGGGGGTGCCTCTTTCTTGACGAAAGAAGATCGCCTGATTTTTTCGTGTAACGGCAGCGACAATCTGATGTGGGAAGTGATGAGGATGTTTCCCGGTGCTCAGTTCGGTGTTGCGAGTTTTTTTGATCTCGATTCCATCGTTGGCAAATTTAGTAAAAACTTGATCCTTGAAGGCGATTTCGCGTTGAATGTATGGAACTTGTTGACCGATCTCTACCACACCTTTGGTGGGGCGGACACGACTTTCTCTGAGCGTCACGTGGACGTCTATCGACGCTTGTTCTCTCAAAGCGAATCGGCGCCGATCGTTGGTGTCCGGAGAGTTCGGTTGTCGACACACGACATGGAGGTGGTGCGAGAGGTTCTTTTGGAGGGGGTTGAGCTTTTTGCTCAAAGAGTCGGAGCTGCAAAGGCGGCCAAGAGCCTAGCTACGTAAGGTCGTGAGGTCGAGATAAATGAGAGCAATCTTGCTAATTTTCGTTGCGGCTTTGGTGATCTTCACCTGCGGCCAGCCGGCGGCGGCCTCGCCCTGGGGGACTGATTGTGCTGCTCGCGCATCGCAGGTCAGCATCAGGCCTTCTGGGCGACGAGACGCGGACTTCGACGGGAAGATGCTTCCTTACGGCGTTTTTGTTCTATCCAACGGGTCGGGTAAATCCATCGCAGTACTTGCTGACATATACAAGCAGAAGTACTGGATGGTTCATCCCAACTATCTCTCGCTTCAGCGGAAGGAGGGCGACTCGTGGAAGGACGTCGTTTGGACGCTGTCCGAATATGCCGGGCCTGACAAAAAAGTTGTCGTCCCGAGAGGTGAGGAATGGCAGTTCTTCTATGCTCTGGACGAGCTGGTCAGCAGCGGAGTCGGTCGAACGCAGGAGTTCAGGCTGGTGCTGAGGGATGTCAATAACTGCAAGATCCCATCGGATTCGTTCACTCTTGAATCGCTTGGAAAGCTGGAGGCAGAGAAGTAACCGCGCACATCTTTCAGGGCGTCTTGGGTGTTCTTTGATTTGAGTGGACTTCAATGAATGCGCGTATCAGTCCAAGTCGAACGATGACAGTTCAAACATAGTGCTGGCTGCGCCGCTGCCGACGCGATCTGGATGGGTCGGACGTTGATGGCGGCTGGTCTGCAGAAGTGGGGGCGGGTTCATCTGCTATACGAGAAATGAACTTGCCCATTTTACCTGGTTTCTCCAATGGAAAGAGCTTTATGAAAAGTCCGCACCGCGCTTGGCTCGTCGCTGTCTTGACGGCAGTTATGGCTGCCTGTCATCACGGCCCCACGGCACCATCTGCCGATGGTGGGCTCCTCAAGGAGGGGATGGTCGCTTATGCAAAGCATCCATCCGTGGCCTGTCGTTCAAAGACTGATCTGCATCAGTCCCAAGAAATTGCGAAACAAGGTGACAAGCAAGCGGCACTTGCCTATCTAAACGAGCACTACCTTGTCTTCCAGGATCCTGACGCCGTAAAGATTCTTAGCATCGAACCTAGCGTCGAACCAAATGATGATCAGATGGTGTCGGTCAAGGTTTTGAGCGATTCATCTGTTGGTACGTTATGGATGGCTAGTAAGTCGCTGTTGTTGAACAAGTGAGTTCAAGTACGTCGCAGTTGGAGCTCGGCGTTCTACTTGAGCGCCGTCTCCTTTCTTCGCGTTAAGAGGATGAACGGAGTTAACTGGAGTAGAAGGTAGTCGGCTAACTGTTGGGCGTGCCTTGAATTAACTACTCTTGAGTCGCCCCTGATTTCACGGACACCCTAAAGCGAGGACAATCCTCGCATGGAGGTGTTCGATGGAGAGCCCACGAGGCCTATGGCACCGATCGCATTTGGCGAGCGCTACGCCAGCACGGCGAAACATATGGTCGGCATCGTGTGCGCCGACTGCGTCAAGTCCACGCTATTCAGAACCGTCGACGACGTCGCTCCCTACGGCAGCGGGGTGCCTATCAGCGTGCGCCGGTTGCTCCCAATCGTCTGACTTGGCCGTTCGGTAGGGAAGGAATCAACCGGATCTGGGTGACCGATATCACCTAGGTGTTTACCCGGCAGGGGTGGCTCTGCCTGGCCACCATTCTGGACCTACACAGCCGACGCATCGTCGGTTGGGCCATGAGTCAGTGCCCAGGCCAGGCATTGGCTAGCGACGCGTCGAGAATGGCCGTGGCTCATCGTCAACCGCCACGCGGCACGATTCATCTCAGCGATCAGGGAACGCAGTACACCAGCAAGGCCTATCAGCACCAGCTTCAAGAGGCCGGCCTCACCGTCAGTATGAGTCGCAAGGGAATGACATTCAAAAGGGCCCAACTGTCGGTACGCGATATAGAAGTGGTGCGAGAGGTTCTGTTGGAGGGCATTGAGCTTTTTGCTCAAAAAATCAGGACTGCAAAAACAGCTCGGAGCCAAGCCTAGGCAACGTAAGTATTGGAGATATCGGCCATGGACCAAGAATGAGGTCAGATTCAATTATGGATGGCGGGAAGTGAACCAGATTCCGTTCAGCTGAAAGGATTTCGAGTCAAGGGGAACGAGAGGCGGCTCAATGCGGACAGATCATTCCCGCACTCGATAGAATGGAATTGTCCCCGGGTTTAAGGTATTGATGCGGGAGTGCATGCGGCAATTCCGACCCGTCAAGGAACTGAGGAACAGTTAACGGAGATGCTGAACTCGAGGGGTTAGATTCTAGGCAGCTATCGATCCAAGGATGGATGCAGTGATAACGAGAATTCTGAGTACAGATGGCCGGAACCGAGGGCGCGAAGGCGGACTCGGTTTTTTTGTGTCCTGGCATTGGCTAAAGGAGCGGCGCAAATGACGACATCGAGCAACGGCCAAGGTCAAGCAGGGAGCATGCGTGTGGCAACGGGATCTTCTATGTTCGGATTCGCACGCTCATCGTTGGCGGCGATGTTCCTGGGCTTCCTGGCCTTGGTCCTTCTGTTCGCACCAGGAGAATCTCGCGCTGCTCAGAATTGGCGGGCGCCAGATAGCAACGGCCCATGCTACAACGCGTGGTTCAATTCGAAGGCCGAGGCCGTCGATTGCATTAATAATTGGGTCGCCGTTTATGACTATACGGTCTCCTTTATAGGGAACGTAAATAAAGGGGCGATTCCGAATGGCTATACACTTGCTTATGGCTACTACTACAGCCCCCACACTACGATTGGTAATGAAATCGTAGAGTATCAGTGCAATCAGGACGCCATCTGGGACGACACCACGCATCAGTGCCTTTCCGCTGGGCCGTATAGCCCTCCGAAGAATCTAGGGAACGGCGCTGGCTGCGACGGTGGAGAGGGGCAGGGCGATTGCAGCAAGGCCAATGGCGCGCCTCAAGCTCCATTGCCGCCGGTGATGGCCGGCGACCCGATCAATACGGCTACCGGTAATAAATACGAGGAGGCCGAGGACTTCTCGGATGGGAGCTGGCTGACGTTCCGCCGCTTCTACAACAGTTCGACCGCCGCGACTTCCAATGCCATGGGCGCCAACTGGCGGCATAGCTTTGATCGGACGGTGCAGTACTTCCCTGGGGATACTGCGTCTGTCGCCATCGTGTCGCGGCCGGATGGAAAGCGTGAAACGTTCAAGAAGGTCGGCAATGGAGCATGGACGACTGACTCTGATATCAATGACCGACTCTTCGAAACTGATGACACACAAGGTCAGCCTTCGAGCTTCTCTTTGTTTGTCGCTGCGCTACGGCATACCGAAGTATATGACTCAATGGGGCGCCTCCAATCCGTAAAGGACATTACGGGTCGAGGAGTCACATTGACGTACAGCACAGCCCAGACCTCCGCCGCTGTTGCCCCGGGTGCCGGCTTCCTTCTTTCGGTTGCGGATTCTGCAGGGCGGGAGCTTGGATTTACCTATAACGGGAAGGGGCAGCTCGTACAGTTCACGTCGCCAGACGGTTCGAGCTGGGCATACGCCTACGACACGATCGGCAACCTCACGTCTGTTAAATACCCTGACACAAAAATGCGGCAGTACGTCTATAACGAGTCCTCGCTCACGGGAGGTGCCAATCTTCCCAGTGCGATGACGGGCGTGATTGATGAGGCGGCGACGCGCTACGAGAACTCAACCTTCGATGCTTCCGGAAGGGCGACGGGTTCGGCATTCTCCAATGGCATTGGATCCGTGCAGATTGCCTACAATAGCGATGGCACTTCCTCAGTGACGTATCCGTTGGGCGGTGTGTCTTCACTCGGATTTGCTGCCGCCAGTGGACTTGCTCGTGTCGCGAGTCTGGACCAGCCTTGCGGTAGTGATTGCGGTCAGTGGTGGAAAACGCGGGAATACGATGCCAATGCCAATCCCGCCAAATATGTCGATTTCAATGGCAACACAACCATAACCGTTTACAACAGCGCGAACCTTCGAGCCCAGCAGGTGGATGCGCAGGGACAGTCGAGCCAGCGCACGATCAATACGACCTGGGATACCGCGCTGAGGGTACCGCTGAGCCGTTCCATGTTGGATGGCAACGGTAACCCGGTGACGAAGACGGGTTGGGTCTATAACGCGATCGGTCAGGCGTTGGCTCGTTGCGAGGTCGATCCTGCGATAGCTGGAGCTGCTGCCTATGTCTGTGCTGTCACGGGGGTGGTGCCCGCGGGGGTGCGCCGCTGGACGTATGCCTACTGCGATGCCGTGGATAGCACGCAGTGCCCGTTGGTAGGTTTGCTATTGAATGTGACCGGGCCGCGAACCGATCTAACCAGCACGACGCATTACAGCTATTACTTGAGCATTGACGAGTCCGGCTGTGGCATGGTCGGCGGTGTCTGCCATCGCGCCGGCGATCTCTATCAAGTCACCGATGCTTTGGGCCATGTCAGTACGATAGTGGCCTACGACAAGAACGGTCGTGTGGTCCGCGTGCGCGATGCCAACGGCGTCGTGACCGATTCGACCTACCATGCGCGCGGCTGGCTGCTGACCCGTACCGTCCGCGCCAACGCCAACGGCGCGCCCTCATCTAACGACGCCACCACCCAGATCGGCTACACGCCGTATGGTGCTGTCGCCTCGGTGACAGACCCGGATGGCGTCCAGGTCACCTACACCTACGATGCCGCCCATCGCCTCACCGACATCACCGATGCTCTGGGCAATCGGATTCACTACACGCTGGACGGCGCCGGCAATAAGACCAAGGAAGAGACCTTCGACGCGAGCAATACCCTGCGCCGTTCCCTGGCCCGCAGCTACAACACCCTGGGCCAGCTGACCGGCATCAAGGACGGCCTCAACCGGACGGTGTTCGACGCCAGCTTCACCGACAGCTATGACGCCAACGGCAACCTGGTGCGCAGTGCCGACGCGCTGGGCGTCCAGCGCAAGCAGGGCTACGACGCCCTCAATCGCCTGGTCAGCACCCTCGACAACTACAACGGCACTGACACCGCCACGCAGAACACGCAGAGTGTGTTCGCCTATGGCCCACGCGATGAGCTGCAGGGCGTGAGCGATCCGGATGGTCTTAACACGACCTACGACTACGACGGCTTGGGTAATGCCACGGCGGTGCACAGTCCGGATACGGGGACGTCGAGCTTTGTCTATGACGCCGCCGGCAACCGGATCCAGGCCACGGATGCGCGCAACGTCGTCAGCCACAGCACCTACGACGCCCTGAACCGCCTCACCGCCACCACCTACCAGACCAGCGCCGAGAACGTCAGCTACCGCTACGACGAGGCCGACAGCGTCACTGGTTGCGTAGGCTCCTATCCGGTCGGTCGCCTGACCAGCGTCGTGGAAACCGCCGTCACGACGGTCTATTGCTACGACGCTCGCGGTAACGTGGTAACGAAGCGCCAAAGCCAGGGCACGAACGTCGACACGGTCAGCTACACCTACACCGTGGCCGATCGCCTGGCGAGCATCGGTGCGCCGGATGGCACAGCTACGCAGTACGGAAGGGATGGGGCGGGCCGTATCAACGCCGTCACGGTACTGACGCCCGGCGCCGGCGGTGCCGGTGCCGGCAACGTCGTCACCAACGTGAGCTACCTGCCATTCGGCCCGATCCTCAGCTACACCCTGGGCAACGGCCAGACCATCACGCGCACCTACGATGCCAACTACGCGGTGATGGACGTCGTCAGCCCGGCCCTGAACCTGCACTTCGCCCGCGACGCGATGGGCAACATCACGGCGCTGGGCAATGCGTCGGGCGCCAATCCGGCGATCGAGACCTACAGCTACGATCCGCTGTATCGCCTGACTGGTCTCAAGGACGCTCAGGGGCAAGCCATCGAGGCTTACACCTACAACAAGACGGGTGACCGTCTCAGCAAGACGAGCAATGGGCTAGCGACCGGCACGTATGGCTATCAGGCGGGTACGCACTGGCTGACGAGCATTGGCAGTAGTGCCCGCACCTACGACGCCAATGGCAATACGACGGGAACCTCCAGCGGCGGCGACACCTTCGGCTACGGCTACAACGATCGCAATCGCATGGCGGTGGTGCAGCGGAACGGACAGACCGTTGCCAACTACACCTACAACGCGATGGGCGAGCGCGTGGCCAAGGCGGCTACGGCCAATCAGCGCTTCGCCTACGATGAAGGCAGTCAGCTTATCGGCGAGTACGGTGCGAGTAGCCGTAGCTATGTCTGGCTGGATAATTTGCCGGTGTCGGTGGTGGATACGACTGGTGGCACTAGCACCGTGAGCTATGTGCACGCAGACGCTCTGGGCACGCCGCGAGTGGTCACGGAAGGTACGGGAGCTGTCGTTTGGCAGTGGAGTTATCAAGCGAACCCGTTTGGCGAGAAGGCTGCCTCAACGGTCGGGATGGGCCTTAACTTGCGTTTCCGAGGCCAGTATTACGACATCGAGTCTGGTCTGCACAATAACACCCATCGCGATTATGAATCTGCGTCTGGTCGCTATTTGCAGGGCGATCCAATTGGTTTGGCCGGAGGTCTGGGCGTATATGTGTACGTGGGTAATTCGCCCTTGAAGGCGATAGACCCGCTCGGGCTTGCCCCAGGAGATTGGTATCCATCTATTTCCGCGGCCGGCATGGCGGCAGTTGGCGATGTTATCAATGCCTCAATAAGCTCTAACTTGGAATATGGTGGAACGATCTATCGCACTTGGGATGGTGGTTACTCATATACGGAGCCAAATATTGGTACGGCTACATATGTAGACACCGGTACCGCGCCTCTATTCCACGCAAAAGTAGGTGACTATCACACGCATGGCGCGCCATCCGGATCCCCATGGGACGATGACTTTACGGAGCAGGATACGAATTCCAACGACAATGGTGGTGAAAACGGAGGCCCAATCTACGGCTTTCTTGGCACTACTCATGGGGAAACGAAAATGTACTATCGCGGCGACACGGTGCTCTTGAGTTCCCCTAAGACACCGCCGTACGGCAGGTGCCTATGAAGAGGGTCTTTGCGATTGCGCTGGGGGCGGCGAGTCTGAGCGCGGCAACTGTTGCCGGCTACATGTATGGCAAGAATGGCGATGGCGCACGTACTGCTGTCGTGAGTCGCTCCGGAGTAATTGTTGATGCGCAACTACTCAAGGCGGGTGGGCTCGCATATGAGGTCTTCCTCCGCTCGCTAGCTAATCAAGAATCACCGGACAAGGAGTTTGCAGCATTCATAAAATCTCCTTCTAATTATCGAGTGGCGTTGTCTGGCGATTCAAGGTCATACATTTTCACCTTCTCTCCTAGGCCGTATGAGAGGGGGGGCGTAAAGGGTGCGGTGGTCTATAAAGTGGACCGGATCAACTATGATGTTGAGGCAGAGATACATAAATAAGCGAATGGCTGAAGACTCACTGGTGTAGGAAGGCGCAGTTGCGGTGGCGGTGAATAAGGTCGATGCAATGACGCGCAAGGATGAGTATCCGCAGGACACGATGGCCACCGTTCACCGAGGGCCAAGAACGGGGTCGGATTCACTTATGGATGGAGGGAAGTGAACCATTTCCCGTTTAGCCGAAGGGATTTCGAATCAAAGGGAGCGGGAGACGTAAAGTGATCTGGTTTTCCCGTGAGCCGCCGGCTAATTTTTCGGGTCATCAGGGGGCTAGCTGCGTCTATTCCCAATCTAGTGTTGGTATCTCAATTACCTCTGGCTCTATATCGTAGGGCGAGCAAAAAATGGAAGTATTTCCAGTCAAGATTGCGCTAAAAGGCGAGGTCATTTGGCTTGGCTGGGTTTCCCCAGAGAACGGATGCGACCTATTCTTGACGAATAACGGGTGTTTAATTTTTTCTTGCCATGGTAAAGATGAATTGATGCGGGAAGTGGGGGCGATATTTCCCAATGCTCAAGTGGAGATTGAGAGCTTCTTTGATCTTGACTCCGCTGTTGAAGGGGCGGGAAGAGAAGTTGTTCTTGAAGGCGATCTCGCCCTGGACATATGGAATCTGTTGACCGATCTCCACCACACATTTGGTGGTGGAGGAACGATGTTCCTTGAGTCTCACCGGGAGGTTTACTCGCGGTTGTTCTCCCAAAGTGAGGTTGCGTCGTGGGTTGACGTACAACGGGTTCAATTGTCGGCACGCGACATAGAAGTGGTGCGAGAGATTCTGCTAGAGGGAATTGAGCTTTTTGCTCAAAAAATCAGGATTGCAAAAATAGCCAGGAGCCAAGCCTAGGCTTGGCCGCGTAAGGTATTGGAGATATCAGCGATGGACAGCGAGCACGGTCTTCGCATCTTTGAAGACCACGCTTCGTTGCAGACGATGGCGTGTCTATTGGCTACCGATGGATGGGTGCTCTTTCACCTGCCGGCAGATATCAGCGGCACAGCTGACTTCTTTGAGGCGGTGAGAGCTGTGCTCCCGCTGGACCCACCCGTGAGTACCTCCTGGAACTGGGACGCTCTTTCCGATTCGCTTTGTTCCGGGTTGTATTCAAGCGGCAATCCGAAGGTGGCCATTGTCTGGCCCGGGGTTGTATGCATGGAGCGCAATGATCGGGCTGGCTATCAAATGGCACTAGCGGTGCTCCGCGATATTTCGGAGACGCTCGCTGACCCGAGCTATAACGGACATCGGCCCGTTCAACTGATCGTTGCATCGTCGGCTTTGTAGTCGCCCGACTAGATTGGAGCGTTGATCAGTGGAATGTTAAGCGGTGATGCTTGGTGCGCGACGCCGTGGCGGCAACCCGGGCTTTGGTTGCAAGATCTTCAAAGGTGAGCCCCATGAAGCGACACGATCCCCTAATTTCCACCAGATGCGAGCGATGAGAAGCCAGGGCAAAGAAAGGCACAAATTTGATATTTTCGCTGTCCCGATGTGGATCGGCTTGCTGCTCCACATGACGCTCGTTGTGGGCTGTGCCAACGATGCATTTGTAGAGTCCAGGGACGTTGTGTCGGGTAGTGCAGGGGAATTCTCTGTCGGCATGACGAAAGAGCAAGTGCTTTCGATCGCAAGGCAGGAGGCGGTGCATGCCATTAAGCCTGTGCTGTACCAAGAGCCTTCCGTCAATTTTAGTAATTCTGATTCCCTGGTATTGCCGAAGAGTGGCCACGCTCTGGCTTTGTTCGACAATGATCGCGTGCGTGTCGTGTACACGCTAAGCCAACGCGGGTTCTTGGCTTCAGAGGGGGCGGACAAGGATCCATTGAGTGCCTACTCGGATGAGCGCCCGCATGAATTCCTGCTGGCTCTCAGGCGTCTGCTCGCGACAAATCACGCTCTGTCTGTCCGAGAAGTGGTGGCTTCGGCTAATGGGGTTTGGTTTGACTTGGATGCCCCTGAGGGGAAAGTTCAGGGCACGCCCATCAGTTATGACATATGGTCATTTGAAGTGAGCCACGTAAAGCCCGCGGGCGCGTCTTATGTTGTCTATTTCGCTAACGATAGAGTGGTGCGTATTGCATATTCGCGTCCACGAATTCGAGTGGAGTGAGTCGCGATGCGATGGATGAGTGCTGCATGTAAGGGGCGTGGGGCGTGCCTGGTCAACAGGGCGGCCTGAGTATCCAAAAGAACCAGATGATCCTTGCCTTCGAGCGCATCACTTAGGATTAACGCCTTCTTGCTACCCTCGGTCACCCCAGCAAAGGAGTGACACGCATGTCGAGGATTGCACCTGTAGGCCTGTTCGTTCTTGCCGTCGCAGCCATGCCGGCTTTCGCTCAATCGGATCGCGAAGTCGTTGAAGACATGGTCACCCGTTCCGCTAATGTCTGCCCAGGGCATAGCACCGACCTCACGAAGCCGACCTTGAAGACCGTCCCTGTCGGCGCATTGCGCGTGATGCTGGAGCGTGGCTTGGTGCTGTGTCCTGATCGTCGTCTCGGTGCCGATACGCCTGCGGTGTTCTATGGTCGGGTGGGTGTTTTCGCGTGGAATCCTCAGATCAAGGAGGCCTCGACTGTGATCGTGAAGCAGGTCGACGCGATGACGCGCAAGGACGAGTATCCGCAGGACACGTTGGTGTGGGATGCGAATGGGAACGTGCTTAAACAGCAAACGGTGCCGGCATTCGAGGCGAAGCCGGGTGCGGCGGTGCTTTACCACGTCAGGTAAGTCCCCCCGTGTCGGTCGGATTCAGTCAAGGCACGCCGCGGTGCGGCGTGCCTTGGGCTTGCATCGATTACACGGGCTCGTAGGCCTGGCTGAGGCTGAGCGATTCGGCGTAGTGGCTCAGGTGAAAGATCGCTAAGAAGATTCCTTCCACACAGCTGGGTGGCAACGGCCATTCGCCGGAGGCGGGTGGCTCGGTGCTGGTTTGCTGGTCGCGGAAGGCTTCGCTGTTGGCGAGCAGGCCGGTGAGTACGTTCACTGCCATGCTGATGCCGGCGAGGCGAGTGAGCAGGCGCTGGTGAGAATCTTCCATGTCGTCGGGGACGTCGTAGGGGCGAGCCAGTGGGCTGGTGGGATAAGGCTCGGTGGGAAGCGAGTGCAGGTCTGACTTATGATCGATGGTAGCCATGGTCAACTCTATCCAGTTGGTTGTGGTCAGCGGGTCGGGTGGGGTGCAACCCATCCGGCCCGCGCTGCGCGGCGTCGGTGCCGTGGTCGTCGCGATGTGCGGACGACGCAACAAAACTAATCAAACGGAAAGGGGATGTCTGTCAGGTAAAGCTGATGGACATGTGGCGCTAAGGTGCTGCGCATGTAGGTGAGGCTTCGGCGCTAGTGGCCTGGGAGAAAGCGGTGGATCGCAGAAAGGTCGGGCGCTGGGTTGGCGGCTTCTCGTTGCTGGCGGTCTTGGGTCTGATGCTTTGGCGGTATGCCTATCCGGTGGCTATCACCGCGTTGGTTGCGCCATCGGCATCGTGGACGAGGGCTTCGTCGGTCAGGACACGGGCCGATGTATACGCCATGCTTGGCAAGCCGGACGAAAGTGCCTGTGCCAAGGACTATGAGAATTGGCGGGTCGAGCACTGGTGGGGGACGGAGCAGCTGAAGATTCTCGCAGAGGGTTGCGAGATGGGGGCGAAGGTAGGTTCCGTCTATTACATCCTGCGTGTGGATGGCTTTTATGAGCCTGCCGCTATCCGGGTGCTTCGCTAGTCAGTACTGCGATTCGGTCTCGTGTCACGCAGTTCAGAAAACAGCCGGCGATCATATGGAAATCAAAGTCGTTGCTTCATTTCTCGGAAAACACGAAAACCTGTCCGCTTTGGGGGCGCCCTTTAGAATGGAGTCCCTGGCCAATGCAGGAATCTCGATTGAGTTGATGGATGGCGTATCCATAACTCTTATCGAGCAAGCGATTGTCTATTTTGTTAGCTCTCTCCGTTCTGCTGTCACCGATCTGCCAAAGGGCGGGGAACTTCGCGTTGCCGTCTACTTCAGTCCGGACGAAGTGGCTGCCTTTGTGGTTTCACTTCCACGGGAGGTCATCAAGCTGCTCGCCGATGCTGGCTTGGCTCTGGAGGTGGTGGGCTTTCCCTGTTCGAGTTGAGTCGCGCGTACGACGGTATTGATCCAAAGGTGGGCGTTATGGCGAGGTCAAATACGGAAGCATCGCGGCACCGTGACCCACGGACGGTACTGGAAGCGGCTTGCGATCTTTATGAGGCAGGTCAGCGCAGCCGCGCCGCAAAGCTCTTCAAGCAAGCGGCGGCGGCCGGCGTGATCGAAGCGCAGGTCAACCTGGCGAATATCTACGATGCCGGGGATGGCGTCAGAAGCGACTTCCAGGCAGCGCGCTACTGGTACAGACGCGCAATTGACAGGGGAAGCTCGGAAGCGGCCTATAACCTGGCCGTGAGCTATTTGAATCGGGACAACTCCAGATGGGCGCGCTATTGGCTGCTTGTCGCTGAGAAACTAGGCGACGAGGACGCGCTGGAACTTCTGGAGAAGCTCTATTAGTTCCTTTCCATTGCCCGAACAAAGGATGGCTGGATGGCAGATTTCTACACGGTAGAGTTCCGCATCTCCGGAAAGGATCTTTCGCCTGCGGAAATCACCGAGGCGATGGGCATTCAGCCCACGCGCGTGCTCCAGGTGGGCGAGCGCCGGACCGCATCAAGCAGTTTCGATCAGGCAACTTGGTCGTACGAAGGTGCGGCTGGCGAGGAGTGGACTTCACTCGAAGTTGGATTGAATAGCCTCATACGAGAGCTTCTTCCGAAGCGTGACCTTATTTCCGGGTTTGCGAAGCGCTTCGATGCCTGCTGGTGGTGCGGGCATTTTCAGGACTCTTTCGATGGAGGTCCGCGGCTCTCGTCTGATTTGCTCCGTGAGCTGGCGGACTTTGGCATTCCGGTTGCGTTGAGCAGCTACAGATCAGCCGATTCGTGAGTCGAGGCTTCAGATGTCGCCGTGCAGTGCCTGCAATGCCGCCAGCGCGGCTAACCCTGCGGTCTCAGTACGCAAGATGCGCGGTCCCAACCGCAATCCTTGAAATGCCGCCGCGCTGAGCGCGCTGACGTCACGCTCACCCAGCCCTCCTTCCGGCCCGACCACCAGTAGGCCTCCGCTCGGCGGAAAGCTCAGCGCACGTGCCTGCACTGTGCCCTCAGGCAGCAACGCCAACCGTAGTGCGCCATCGTCGGCCGGAAGATCGCGCAGCCAGGCTTCCAACGGCAACGCCGGCGTGATTTCCGGCACGACAGATCGCCCGCTCTGTTCGCACGCGCTCTCGGCCACGGCACGCCAATGCGCCAGGCGCTTCTCAGCGCGCGCAGCATCGAGCTTCACTTCCGAGCGCTCGGTATGCAGCGGCACGATGCGCGCGACGCCCAGCTCGGTGGCCTTCTGCACGATCAGGTCCATCTTTTCGCCGCGCGCGATGCCCTGGGCCAGGGTCAGGCGCAACGGGGATTCGTTGTTGACGCGCTCGCTGCTGTCGACGCGCACGCTCACTTCGCGTTTGCCAACCGCGGTGATGGTGGCGGCGTAGTCGTTGCCGTCGCCGTTGAACAACACCAAGGCATCGCCGACGGTCATGCGCAGTACGCGGGCGACGTGTTCGCCGGCCTGGGTGGGTAGGGCGAATTCGGTTGCGGTGGCGAGGGGGTGGGGGACGTGGATGCGGATGGTGCGCATGGCGGGTGGGTGGGGGGAAAGCTCTATGTTAGCGGGATCGTTGAGGCTGAGACGCTTAGCGCGTCTAGGGGCGGGCGAGGGCCAGGGTGGTGTGCACTGCTCCGCCCGGACCCTCATCCGGCTGCCGCCACCTTCTCCCGGAGGGAGAAGGGTTCCACCCTGGAGGTTGAGGACGCAGTCGCAGCGTTTGTGCGTGTCGC